>CAVQDY010000001.1:0-538762 GCA_963711365.1 Terriglobia bacterium
ATCTTTTCCGCTGAAAGCGCCGCCGCCGTGACGTCCCATGCCGCCGTAAGTGTCGACGATGATCTTGCGGCCGGTAAGCCCGGTGTCGCCCATGGGGCCGCCGATGACGAAACGTCCAGTGGGATTGATGTGGTATTTGGTGTCTTCATCAAGAAGTTGCGGCGGGATCACGGCCTGAATGACGTGCTTGAGGACGCCCGCACGGAGTTCTTCGTTGCTGACGGTCTCGGCGTGCTGCGTGGAGATGACGACTGCATCGACACGGAGTACTTTGCCGTTCTTGTCGTATTCCACTGTGACTTGGGATTTGCCGTCGGGGCGAAGGAAGGGGAGTGTTCCGTCTTTGCGCACTTTCGAAAGCCGCTGGGTCAGCTTGTGCGCCAGAGAAATGGGAGTGGGCATCAGCTCCTCATTCTCATTCACCGCGTAGCCAAACATCATTCCCTGATCGCCTGCGCCGCCGGTATCGACGCCCATGGCGATGTCGCCGGACTGCTTGTTGATGCTGGAGATTACGGCGCAGGTGTTGCAGTCGAAGCCGTAGACGGCGTTGTCGTAGCCGATGGAGCCGACGGTGCCGCGGACAACCGTCTGGAAATCCACGTAGGCCTTGGTAGTGATTTCTCCGGCGATGACGACCAGACCGGTAGCGGTTAGAGTTTCGCAGGCGACGCGGCTGGTGGAATCTTCGGCGAGGCAAGCATCGAGGATAGCGTCGGAAATCTGATCAGCGATTTTGTCGGGATGGCCTTCGGTCACCGATTCCGAAGTGAATAAATAACGGTTCTTGGATGGCAAGTTTGTATGTCTCCTTTTATATGCGCGAGCTTTTACTGCGCGATCTTCTATCAGCGATCGGCGCACGGCCCGCATCCGAGCTCAGGACAATTTGTCGGCGAGCTAGCGGAAATCCAACTTGGCCGCGTTAGGGGCGGCACACTGGGAGGAAGTCCTTGAGAAAGGCTATCAGAGCATATGGGGGCACGCAACGGTTTTGACCCTAAGGGCTTGGGGGAGAGTTGAATAGCGGAAATTTGGGGGTGGGCGGAGATTGGGCGGCGGCACTTATCGGTTGACGTGGCAACTCCCAGCGGTACGCTTACAGCAACCTGCCTCGGATTTCCCGTTGACTGTATCGCAGTGGATGCCGTCGTAGGGTCCCTCGCGACGGCTTCGCCGGCGTTCACGATGACAATCAACGTTTAGACGAAAGCCCCACTCAAGCAAACCCAGCTTGAGTGGGCCACCGTGGGACCCAACTGGGCCACCAGTCGACGTGTGACTTCTGTGACCTAGAAACCCGCTTTGCGGGCCGGTTTTCCGCAGGCAGATGTGCCCTTCTGAGATCCCACTGAAAATAAAGTGCTTACAGGTGGGAACTCGGAACAGGCAGGCGGAGTCTATCTCTAATAAGGAGTTTGGCTCCGGAGCGATTGGGCGATGTACGTCCCGGCAGGATTTTAAGGGACGGGAGCGGGTGGAAAATCCTATAATCAGGGGACGCCATTATGGCGGGAGCAACCACCTTGGGTGATTTAGCAAGTGCTATCGGGGCAAGATCGCAGGAAGAATCGGCGATCGTTGCGGAGCTGAAGGCCGGTTCGGAAGCGGCGTATGCCTGGCTGATCGGAGAGTTCCAGCAGCCGGTGTATGGGCTGGTGTACCGCGTGGTGAATGATCCGGCAGACGCGGCCGACACAACGCAGGATGTCTTTCTGAAGGTGTTTCGCGGGATGAAGCACTTTCACGGTGGATCGAGTTTGAAGACGTGGATCTACCGCATCGCGCTGCATGAAGCGGCGAACCGCAGGCGCTGGTGGTTCCGTCATAAATCGAAAGAGACCTCGATTGAGCCGGCAGAGTCAGAAGGATCGTCGAGCGTGACGGAGAACGCGATGCAGTTGGCGCTGACCGATCCGGGGGAGTCTCCGTTTGAAAACGTCGCGCACCATGAAGTGCAGCAGCGGGTGGAACAGGAGTTGAGAAAAGTGCCGGAGCCGTACCGGACCACGCTGATTTTGCGCGATCTGGAGGAGATGTCGTACGAGGAGATTGCCGAAGTGTTGGAAGTTTCGTTGGGAACAGTGAAGTCAAGGCTGACCCGCGGCAGAGAAGCGCTAAGACAGAGACTGGCGCCATACGTCCGCGAGGTTGGGAACGAACTGGGGTTGAGCGCTCCCACGGAAGAACGTGGCGGTCGTTTGCAGGCTACTGGAGGGGGTAGAAGGGCCGAGGTGATGCCATGATTGGCATTGAAAATATGGGCACCGGGAAAAGCGCGGGATTGCAGTGCCCTGAGGCGAAGCAGTTGTTCTCGCCATATCTGGATGGAGCGTTGACGGGCACGGAGATGCTCGCGCTGCAGAAACATCTGGCGGAGTGCGCGGGGTGCAACCGGCAATATGAAGCGCTGCGCCGGACGCAGGATTTGCTGAGTAGCGTGGCGCGTCCCAAAGTGCCAACGGATCTGGGATTGAAGCTGCGGCTGGCGATTTCGCGTGAAGTGGCAGCGGCACGGCGCGGACGGTTCGCGGGTTTGAAGGTGCGTCTGGAGAACACGCTGGAAGCATTCATGGTTCCGGTGACAGCGGGTTTCCTGAGTGCGGTGATTATTTTTGGAATTGCGATGGTGTATTTTGTTGCGCCATCGAACCTGCATGCGGGGAATGATGTTCCGCTGGTGATGCTCAACACCGCTCCGGAGCTGCAGCCCAGTGCGTTTGGCCTGAGCATGGATTCGATTGATGACGACTCGCTGGTCATTGAGGCCTATGTTGACGCGAACGGGCGAGTGCAGGACTACCGGATTCTGTCGGACTCCGGCGATTCGAAGGAAGTGATGCCGGAGGTGAAGCGCATGCTGATCTTCACGACGTTCCGTCCGGCGCTGTCGATGGGACGTCCGACGCCGAGCAGAGCTGTGCTGTCGTTCTCGAAGATTAGTGTGAAGGGATAGCAGGAGTCAGGGGCCAGAGGTCAGGGGTCAGGGCCAGTAAAGATTGGGGCGGAACCTTACGTTCCGTCCCTCTTACTTTCTGGGATCGCGTGTGGTTCACGGCAGGGGCTGAAAGCCCCATTCTCAGTGGACCCGAAACGCGGCGCTGAAGGGCCGCTCTTCCACGTTTCAGATGTCCCTGGAGCACAGCTCACATCGACACGTGAAAAACGGCGAAGCAAGAAAAGGACGGGACTCATGATCCCGCCCTTCGTATTCGCCTTTCGGTTCTTACTGGCACGAGTCGCTGACTTTGTGAAGGTCGGTGACATTCAGATGTCCATGCTCGGCGGTGTTGTTTTTCATGCCGGTGTCATGGCCCATCTGTTTCGCGTCTTCCTTCATATTGTGCATGGTGTCGTGGGCGACGACGCCTTTAGCTCGGACCGTCTGATTCACGTGACTGGCGAGGTCGACCGCGCTGTTCTGGTGAAGTTCCCAGGTGCTGCCATCGCTGGCGGTGAGTAGATATTCGTTCCCATTGCCGGATTTGGTGAGGCATCCGGTAATGCTGCGAACGTCGCACAGCGGCGTCTAATGGGCCTGACGCTGCCAGTTCAATACGAGCTTGATGGGCTGTGAGACGTTCTCGCCGGTAGGGCGGGAGGCGAGAATGCGTTTGCCATCGGGCAAAATCGAGAGCAAACCGAGATTCGGCGGAAGGGTCAGCAACTCTTTTGGAGCGGAGAATTCCGGCTTGTCGCCATTCATGTGAACGTCGACATTGTAGATTTTGTCGCCTTGGGGGTAGCGGATGCTCTTTCCGTCTGGGGACCAATAAGCGGCACTACTGACTCCGGCAGTGGAAATTTGCCAACGCGAGCCGGCAGCGGGAAATGACGTTACATAGAGTTCGGGGCTTCCAGTTTCGTCCGAGTTGTAGTTGATCCACTTGGCATCTGGAGACAGCCTGCCGCTGCGATCGTTGTAGCGACTGTTCACCACGGGAACCAGTTTCATTTGGCCCTGAAGATCGAGGTAGTAGATATCGAATCCGGTCCGGGCATCTTGCACGTTGAAAATCAGGTACCGGCCATCCCGCGAGATATCGATGAGGCTGACGCTGCCGTTTACATGATCCAGCAGTTTCTCTTCTTTGCCAGACGCGCCGAGTTCTCTGCGGACCAGAGAACTGACGTAGCCCGTAGTCGTGGCGATGAAGAGATTCTTGCCGTCGGGGGAAACTACGGCGGTTTGGGCCGTTTCCTCGTCGGGAGTGAGACGGTTCACAGTTTTGCGCTGAATATCGGCCAGCCAGAGGCTATCGCCATTCGAGGTGGGACTGGCGCGGTACACGATCGCCGTTTGAGCACTGAAGGAGAATGTGCCTCCGACATAGGCGGCGGCCTCACCCCAGTGTTCAAGCTCTTTGCCTGTGGCGTCGAGCCAGACCAGTTCACGATTCTGCACGGAAGAATTGCGGTAAAGGAGCAGGTTGTGACCGACAGCGAAATAACCGAGGTTTCGAGGATTGTAGAACTCGATATTGGCCTCGATGGGAATGGGATTGCCTTTGAAGCTGAGGCTGGAGGGATCGAATTCCTGCTGGGTCAGCGTGCCTTCTTTGACATAGAAGAGGTACCCATCGCTATAAGCGACGTTGGAGCCTGCGGGAAGAATCTGTTTCGGCTCGCCTTGGTCGAGTGATCCGGCAAAGACGCTGCCGACAGCGTCTCTTCCGCGCTGCACATAGAGAAAATGTTTCCCATCCGGCAGAAAGAAAGGATTCCGGTCGGTGAACTCGGAATCGTTTTTATCGGCATGCGTCACCTCGACGGGGGCGCCTCCGCCATCGGAGACCGACTGCAGCGGTCCGGCGATCCGCGGAGCAAAGATAATGGTTCCCTTGTCATTCCACGTGCCGCCGCGTCCATCCGGCGCGTCGCACAGAGTTTGTGGAGGACCACCGGCGGCGGGAATTTTTTTCAGTTTGCCATCAGCGAAGAAGCCGAGATATTTGCCGTCGGGTGACCAGAAGGGGAAGGTTCCACCTTGCGTTCCGGCGACTTCTGCAGCTTCCCCCGTGCCAAGGCGGAGCAGAAAGATGCTGCTTTCATTATTTCGAAAATTGATTCCCTTTTTCACCGTGGCGAATGCAATACGTTGGCCATCGGGAGCGAGTGCTGGAGCTCCAGCCATGATCGGGGCGAAGTCGAATCCGGCGGGCCGCTCCAAGCTGGCGTGGACCGGCTGTTGCGCAGACGTCAAACGATTGGCGTAGAGGAGCACGAGGCCGATGGCCACGAGCGCAACCAGCCAACCTGCAACCAGAGCCGCGGTCATGGCGTTCATCTTCTTTTTGCGGCGTGAGGTCACGAGCGCGGGAGCGCCGGCTTGGCTCATGCCCGCTGATGCGATCCATTGCAGCTGCAGTTTCAGGTCGTGCGCGCTTTGGAAACGGTCGTCGGGTTCTTTCGCGAGGCAGGTACGGACGATCTGCTCCAGCGCAGGCGCAGTCATCGGTTGCAGCGTCGCGATGGGCTCGGGCTCCTTTTCGAGAATCGCGCTCGCCAATGACAGCTGGCTCTTTCCCTGAAACGCGCGCTTGCCGGTGAGCATTTCATAAAGCATCGCACCGAATGCGAAGATGTCGCTGCGCGCATCTGCCTCTTTGCCCTGGATCTGCTCGGGGCTCATGTACTGCACAGTGCCAATCAGAGTTCCGGCGACGGTCACGGGAGAAGCCAGATCGGCCATGGTGGCGGCCATCGTAGCCATGGAAGAGATGTGGGCCGAGCCTGACTTCGGGCCGGTGCCCAGGCCGAGAGGCTTCGCGAGACCGAAGTCCATGAGCTTCGCGCCACTCTTGGTGAGCATCACGTTGCCCGGCTTGAGGTCACGGTGAACGATGCCGCTGCGGTGAGCTTTATCGAGCGCGTCCGCAATTTCCACGGCGATCTTGAGGGTTTCATCCGTCGTGAGTGGCTTGCGGGAAAGGCGAGCATAAAGCGTCTCGCCCTCAAGGTACTCCATGACGAGATAGTCGACGTCGCCCTCGGAGCCGACGTCATAGAGGACGCAAATGTTCGGATGCTGCAGACCGGAGATCGCCTTGGCCTCGCGCTCAAAGCGGGCGCGCAATTCGGGATTGGCATTCAGGTGGAGCGGAAGGACTTTGATGGCGACAGTACGCTCGAGGCGGGTGTCGCGAGCACGGTAGACCTCTCCCATACCCCCGGCGCCGACCGCCGATTGCACCTCGTACGGGCCTAGCTTGCTACCAGAGACGAGTGACATGAGTCGGGGGATTATAGCAAGAGATGAGGCCGCCTCAGTCCGCGCATCAACAGTCCTTTCTTGAGGAAATGGGGACCTTTCGGCTGCACTCCCCATGAGCCCGGTACAGGTTCCTTCCGCGATGGTGCAAAGGTTTGCTCACCGGTTCTTAGGGAAGGAGGAAAGAGGCGTGGGGAATGGGGAGGGAGGCGGTCTAAATTAGAGATTTATAAGGACTTCTGAGTTGGGAGGATTGGCCCTGCGGCGTGGCCAACCGCTTGCTGGTTTAGAAATGTACCGGATGGGTCACGGTTCTGGAAGAAGGTGGGGCCTTCCAGAAGAAAGGCCAAATGATCGGGGGAATTGGCCTTGAGACTCCGGAAATACATCTAAAAGAAGAGCCGAAAACGGCCGAAAGGGAACGTCCGAGGTAGCGGACAGCGATCTATGAGAACGAATCTCGCCACAGTGCTCGATCCAAACCGTCGCAGCAACGATGCAGGAGAATTTGACGCAGCCCTTCGCCGCCGGATCGTGGGACAGGATCAGGCAGTGGAGAAGGTCGTGGAGATTTACCAGATGTTTCTGGCGGGATTGAACGCGCCGGGGCGTCCGGTGGGGAATTTGTTATTTTTGGGGCCGACCGGATCGGGCAAGACGCGCGTGGTCGAGGCCATGGCCGAGGCTTTGTTTGGGGATGCGCGGGCATGCATCAAGATCGATTGCGCGGAGTTTCAGCACTCGCACGAAATCGCAAAGCTGATTGGATCGCCTCCGGGATATTTGGGACACCGGGAGACGCATCCGCTGCTGACGCAGGAAGCGCTGAATCAGTGGTTCACCGAGAAGCTGAAGCTCTCGATCCTGCTATTTGACGAGATCGAAAAGGCAAGCGATTCGCTGTGGCAATTGCTGCTGGGAATCCTCGACAAGGCGACGTTGACGCTGGGCGACAACCGGCGCGTGGACTTGTCGCAGTGCATCATCATCCTGACGTCGAATCTGGGCGCGGGCGAGATGACGAACCTAGTGGATGGCGGCTTCGGATTCGCGCCGAAAGTGGTTGAAGTCGACGAGTCGTTTGACGACAAGATTCAGCGCACGGCGGTCGAAGCGGCGCGGCGAAAATTTACGCCGGAATTTATGAACCGCATCGACAAGACCGTGGTATTCAAGACGCTGCGCGATGAGCATCTTTCGCAGATTCTGGATATCGAACTGGGTATGGTGCAGCAGCGCGTCCTGATGGCAGCGGGCACGAATCAGTTTGTGTTCAACTGCACTTCGGCGGTAAAGGAGTTCCTGCTGAAGGAAGGAACCGATCCGCGGTATGGAGCGCGGCACTTGAAGCGGGCCATTGAGCGGAATCTGGTGTTCCCGTTGGCGAACCTCGTCGCTACCGGGCAGGTCAAGCTGGGAGACTTTGTGCGCGTCGATATGGCTTCGGAAAACAAGATGATTTTTGTGAAGGAAGCCGAGAACGCGATGGCTCCGGTACTGCTGGAACGGTATGGAGCAGCAGTGGGGAATCCGCCGACCACGCGGGCCGCACGCACCGCGGTGAATAATCGCAGAGATTTTGGGGCTCCGTCGCCTGGAGTGGCGGAGAGTAAATAAGCTTTCAGCTGTCAGCTATCAGCAAAACCTTTAACCTTCTCGCTAGACCGCATCTCGCGAGTCGTATCTCACGGCGCCGGTTACCCTTTTCCGGCGCCGATTTTTTTTCAGACTAAATTTGCGACCTTAGTTCGAGGCTTCAATTCGAGACCTTGAAAACGGCGCTCGATTGCAGCAGATCGTTGTTGCTATCGGTGCCGCGTACGGCCACGCTGTGGGGGCCGGCTGCGAGAATTGTCGTGTAGCGGTAGGTTCCATTTTGATTGGAGAGCCGGGCTACCGGCTTGTTGTCGATGTTGAGGTAGACAAAATTCGGTGGTGTGGAATCGTTGGCCTGGATGACGATGTTGACCGTCCCCTTCACGACTGCCGCATTGAGTGTCCCGTTCACGACCGCCGCATTGAGCGGGCTGCAGATGGTGAGAGACGGAGCGATTGGATTCAGCGGACAGGTCGAGGATGCCGTCACGTTAAAAGCTTCCTGAGTCGTCTGCGGCGGTTGGTTCACAGAATAGGCGGTCACCTTGGCAGTGTGATTCCCGGGCGCGACAGGCAGCCAGGTATCGAACTGCGCCGCGTTCACGGCGTAGGCCTGCTGGCCGTCGAGATATAACTGAATCTGCATTGCGCCGTCCATGTTGGCGGCTTGACTGGCGACGTGAATGCGCTCTGGGTTGTCGGGATCCTGCGCGAGGGTGCAGATCTCCACCGTGGTGGGAGAGCAGAGACCCTCGAAGTCAGTGTGGACGAGATACCCGTCATCGGTGCCGCCGCCATAGTTTGGCTGATAGGCGTTGGGGGTGGTGGGGAAACCGGCGACCGTGTAACCGCTGATCCAGAGGCCGCCGGAGGCGTCGGTGGTGGCGCCGAATGCTCCCGTATCGTTGGGCCCGATCTCGACGGAGGAAATCGCAGCAAACTGCGGATTCAACTTCACGTAGAAGCCGAGCTGGTCTTTGTACCGGCCTGAATTACCGTACGCAGTGGTGGGGAAGTTCCAGGAATTCGTCGATCCGGAAAGATAGGTGTTGCCCGAACCGTCGACGGCGATGCCCTTGAGGAAGTCGTTAGCGCCTCCGCCGATATAGGTTCCGTTCGTAATCGCGCTGCCGGACGGATTGAGCTCAAACACGTAGCCGTTGGGAACAGGCGGGGCGACGCGCTGGAATGCGTTGGGACTGGTAATGAGACCTGAATTGTATGTCCAGGCGGCGATGTAGGCGTCACCCGAGGCATCGACGGCGATGGAGGTTCCTTCGATCAGCTGATTCGATGTGTTACCCGGATTGCCTGCCAGAGCGGAGTAGACCATCGATGAGGCTGGAGGCTTGCTGGGGTCAAGCTTGGTGATAAATGCGCGCGCCGTGCCGGGTTGAACGAGAGCACCGCTGGTTGTGGGGAAGTTTGTGGAAGCGGTGTAGCCGGTCAGGTAAAGCTTGTTCGCCTCGTCGATGCTAATTCCGTAGACGACGTCGAGGTCGGTGCCACCGATTTCGACGGACCAAGGGATCGCATTTCCGGCGCTGTTCACTTGGGCAACCCAGAAATCGCTGATGCCGCCGAGGGGTCCGATAATTCCTGTGCCGCTGTTGCAGCAATAATCTCCGGCTCCGATGACGTAGGCGTTGGCGTCGGAATCGAGAACGACTTCCGATGTCGCGAGGACGGAGTTGCCGCCGAGGGTCGTGCTGTAGACGAGCTGCGATGCGGATGCATTCAGCTTAGTGAGAAAGACACTGCCGCTGGTGCCAAGATTCACCGTGGTCGGATAGCCGGAGCACTCGTAGATACCGGAGACGTAGACGTTCTCGTTCGAGTCGACGGCGAGGCCGTTGGGAACGGAGAACTGAAAGCAGCCCGGGCCTAGATAAGTGGACCAGATCAGCGACCCGGCGGAGGAAAACTTGGAGACGTACATGACACTGCTGCCGGAGGGACCGGGAAACGTGGGCTCGTAGGTTCCCGCGGTAGTGGGAAAATTGGTGGAACTGGTGACGCCGGCGATGTAGATGTTTCCCGCGGAATCTTTGGTCTCGACGCCGGCGGTGTCGGCTCCGCTGCCTCCGAAGTAAGAAGCATAAGTCCAACTTGGGTTGAGGTTCTGGCCGGAAGCGGAGGCGGAACACACAACGGCGCAAGTAACGGCAAGCAAGGCACGGAATGACATGTGGGAGTTCTCCTGCTAATAGGAGCGGAGGGCTAAAGCGAAAGATAGATGACGAACGGTGCCAGAAGGGTTGCTGGGCGCGGGTTGGGTGGAGGGAGTCGATTCTGGGTAGGGATCGTTCGACGGCGGTTATTTTTTTGCATGGCGCGAAGAACAATCCTCGCTCTGGATGACAGGCTTCCTGGTTCTTTGCGTATTTCAAAGTTCAGTCTCGCTTTGGATGAGACCTTCAGGATGGATTCATTTTCCGGGGATGCCGAGGTCTTCGATGTGCAGAAGCATGTCCGCGGGATCGCCGTAGACGCGGAAGGCTCCGGATTCCTCAAGTTCGGGCTTGCTGTAACCGCCGGAGAGGAGGCCGATGGAAAGGGCGCGGCGGCGACCGGCGGCGATCATGTCCCAGATGGAATCGCCAACAACCACGCAGTCTTCGAGGGGAGCGTCTAATTTTTCGGCGGCTGATAAGAAGATGTCGGGCGAGGGCTTGGCTTGCGCGACGTCGTCCCCCGTGATGATGACTGTGTCTTTCGCGAGTCGAAGATTCTTGAGCAGATGTCTGGTTTGCTTCTGATTGCCGGTTGTGGCGATGGCCCATGGGACTTTGTTGGTGGAGAGGTGATCCAATAAATCCTGCGCGCCAGGAAGCACGCGCGGATCGCGGCTGGATTTGAGGAAGATCGCATCGTGGCGGGATTCAGCCTTCTCGATGCTAATCCGTCGATTGCGAACCTCGGGCTCTCGAAGCAGTTGCTTGGCGAGGGACTTGCCGCTCATGCCGATGCGGCGGTGAATCTTCCAACTGGGAATCTGGACGCCGTATTCGCCGAGGGCGGTTGACCAGGCGATAACGTGCTGGTAGACGGTGTCGATGAGGGTTCCGTCGAGATCGAAAAGGATGGGCGGGGGCGAGGAGTGCGCAGGCATAGTAGTGGGTTGCGGAAGGAGGCGTTTTTGCTGCCTGGGAATGCCTTTGATTCTCGCGTGAGCGCCCACGCATCGGCTGATACATGAAGAGAGCTGGCGTCCGTGGAGCGGGTAGGGATGCTTCGGCTACGCGCGGACTTCGCTTCCCTCGTCCGCGGCTCCGCTCAGCATGACAAGCTAACACTAGCGGCCGTGGAGATTGCCGGCTTACTTGGCGTGATAGACAGTCTTGCCGGCGACCATTGTCCAAAGGACTTTTGTGTCCTGCATTTCTTCCGGAGAGACCGTCAACACGTCGCGATCGAGCAGGACTAAGTCGGCGCGTTTGCCTGGAGCGATGACTCCGATCGAGTCCAGATTGAGCGCCTTCGCCGAGTTGCGCGTGTAAGCATAGAACATGGCTTCGCGGGGCATGGCTTGGGTTGCGTCGAGAACCCCTTCGTCTCCTTTTCTGGTTTCCGCTTTGTAAATCGCGCGAAAGACGTTCGCGGTCGAGACGGGCCAGTCGCTGGCGCCGGAGATGATCCCTCCGTTGTCGAGGATCGAGCGTGCGGGATATTGCCACTTGTAGATTTCCGGATCGACGTAGGGTTTAAGGATTTCAATGGTGTCGTTCGAGGCTTCGGCCCAGAAAAGTTGCAAGGCGCTGATCACGCCGAGTTCGCGGAAGCGAGGAAAGTCTTCTGGACGGACAAATTGTTCGTGGGTGAGGGTGTCGGGGAGATGGGAGTTCCCGTTGGCGGCGCGGGCAGCAGCGATGCCGTCGAGCGCGGCCTTGACGGCGCCATCCCCGATGGCGTGGACATGGATGATGAGTCCGTCTTTATCGGCTGCGATGCAGAGTTGGTTAAACGTGTTCTGGTCGAAGAGGAGTTCGCCGTTGCGTCCGGAATTTTTGTAGGGCTTGGTCAGGTTCGCGGTTTGAGAAGGGAATTCCGCGACCCCGTCGGCGAAAACCTTAATTCCGCTAACGTGCAGGTGCGGAATGTGCCCGTACGTTTGCTGCTGCCGGTGCACGAAGGCGAGTTCAGCGAGAGGGTCTTTTGCGAGAACCTTTGGGAAAGCGTCGACTTCGGAGTTGAGCTCGCCGCGGTCGGAGAGCATTTTGTAAGCCTTCAGCGCGGACTCAGGGGCGCTGGGTTCGAGCCACGCCGTGATGCCGAGACTGTAGTTGTATTCGAGCGCGGCGTGAGCGGCGGCGAGGATTTCAGCGTCGGTGGGAGGCGGCATCAGGCGATCGACTTTTTCCTGGCCGGCATCGACCAGAAATCCGTTGGGCTGCAGGTTTTTGTCGAAGCCAAAATAGCTGCGCTGATCGGCGCTGAGCGACTTCAGATAATCGGCGGTGATGCCGGCGCGTTCGAGCATGGCGCGATTGGCCCACGCGGTGTGGCCGTCCATGCCACGAAAAATGACGGCCTGTTTCTGGTAGGCGCCCGTGCTGAAGTCCTGGTTCAGGGTGTCGATGTGCGACCAGAAGGCGAGGGGCAGGCCAAGGATCTCAAGGATGTCGCCGTGCATGCCGCGTCCGGACTTTTTTGCTTCGGCGACGAAGGCCTGAAGTTGCGGGAAGGTGTCGACTTTTTCGCTGGCGTCGGCGTGGATGAGATTGAGGCCTCCATCGATGGTGTGACTGTGCGAGTCGATGAATCCGGGAAACAGGCTCTTTCCGTCAAGATCGGTGCGCGTGGCGTTGGGAGCAGCTTTTTCGACTTCAGGCAAATTGCCGACAGCGAGAATTTTATCCCCGCGAATGGCGACCGCTTCGGCGTAGGGATGCAGCGGGTCGGCGGTGAAGATTTGGGCGTGGAAGAAAATCTGGTCTTGCGCGAACAGAGTGGCGGAAAAGAAGAGAAAAGCCAGGGCTCGTCCCATGGAATGCCTTCCTGATCTGAGTTGTGACAGACGGACCATAGTAACGGAAAGTCTTCACCCCAGGGGACGGGACTTCTTGCGTGACTTCGCTCTGTATGAGAACGGGACGGAATTGGGGTGAGGTAGGGATGCTTCGACTGCGAAAGAGCATCGCTTTGCGCTGCTCTTCCTTCGCTCTGCATGACAGAGGAAAAAAGTTGAGAATCCTGCACGTAAGTCCTGTCATGCTGAGCGTAGTACCAGCGTCGCGGAAGCGGCGCTGGTGCGGAGTCGAAGCATCTCTACCCGGTCACGGGACTCGCGTCGCTTTTCATCCACGGGTACCATTCGGCAGCCAAGTCGAGCCATTGTGGATTGCGGCGAACAAGCAGCGCGATTTTTTTGGCGCGGCTCCAGCCTTTTAGCTGCTTCTCGCGAGCCAGGGCTTTGTGGACATCGTCATACGATTCGAAATACAGCAGGCGGACGACCTCGTAGCGGCTGGTGAATCCCTCGAAGTGATGGAACTGGTGCTGGAACACGCGACGATGCAGATTGCCGCTGACTCCGACGTATAGAGTGCCGGTGAGGCTGCCCATGATGTACACGGAATAGTACTTGCGGTCGCGGGGCATGCTTCATGGTGCTTAGGTCAGGTGCCGCCTGCCGTGATGGGGGTCACTATTTTTGCTTTCGTTCCCATCTCGGGAATTGGGGTGAGGTAGGGATGCTTCGACTGCGCCACGACCTCCGCTGCGCTCTAGTCGTGCCTTCGCTCTGCATGCAAGATGCTTTCAATCCGGCACAAAAAAGCGGCCCGAGGAGGAATCCGGGCCGCCGAGGGTTGCACGCGTTGCGGGGTTAGAACCTGAGTTGAGCTCGAATCTGAAGGGACCGAGGAGATGCGTCCGCGCCCAGGAATGAGCCGAAGATGCTGGTTGGAGTAGAGACCGTGCGATTGATATATCCGAATTGCGGGTTGGCAATGTCGCCGACCGGTTGATCGAAGTTGGGATGGTTGAGTACGTTAAAGGCCTGCGCGCCGATCTGGAATTCCGCGCCTTCCCACTTCGGAATTCGGAAGTTCTTCATCAATGTCAGATCAGTGTCGAAATAATTGGGGCCGTAGATTTGATTCCGGCGTTGGTTGCCGAACGTGCCAATGGTGCCTGGTGCAACGGGAGCGGTGAATTCGGTTCCAGTCATGCAAGCCGGAGTGGTGACGTAATTATTGAAAACATTGTTTCGGGTGCAGTCGAGCGGTCCGACATTGCTGTTGGCGAACAGAGTGTCGCCGTAGTTGTAACCATTAAGGACGCCGGTGTCGGCTCCGTCAATCGCCGTGAAGGGCAGGCCGGTGCGCACAAAGAACGTACCGGAAACGGTCCAATTCGCTAGAAGATCGAGCAGACCGCTGTGCAATTTCGGCGTCTGCCAGATATAGGTAGCGTTGAACTGCCGACGAACGTCATAGTCAGCGTTGCCATAATTGTATTGCCTGAAGTTATAAGGGTTTTGAGGAGTCAGCACACTGGCGTTGGTTCCCAGATTGAATGGGAGGAATCCGCCATTGGAAATGTCGTCGAGGGCATGGCTCCAGGTGAAAGACGCTTGCAATTGGAAGCTGGTCGATACATGCCGGGTGAATGCCGCGGTCATACCGTTGTAGTTGGAGACCCCGTAATTGCCGACCTCGGTGATCGTGCTGAAACGGGTATCGGGAGGAGCGGCAGGCAGACCCGCGAAGCCGGTCAGCGGAGCTCCCGCCGAGAACGAACCCAGGCAGGTCGTATCGCAGTAGCCGTTGTACCCCAGATTTTCCGCAGATAGGTCATATCCGTGGTTCCCGACATAGTTCAAGCTGAGAGAGTTTTTCGTACCCAGTGCCTGCTGCACTTCGAAGTTCCACTCTTCATATTTTGGATAGCGGATGTTGCGCGCGGACGTGGTAAAGGCCGGCGGACTGAAGGCGCCTGGAGGCAGTGTGGCCTGGATTTGGTTAAACGTCAGACCGGAATTGAATCCCGCGCCAAAAGCTGCATTGTCGGCGACGGCCGCGCTTTGAGCGCTGCCCGCCACACCCGGTGCCAGAAGTCCACTGGTAAAAAACGTATTCTTCAGCGGAGAGTTTGTGTCGAACAGGGTTGCGACCGTCCCAGGGAAGACATCGGAAAAAAGGCCGAATCCCCCGCGGATCACTGTGCTTTTCATTCCGAGGGGCTGCCAGGCAAAGCCAAACCGTGGTTCCCAGCTGATGCTTTGATAATCCGGGAGCGCCTGATGCAGGCCGGTTACGATGGCCTGGTTGTAAGGCTGAGCCGGACTGTGAGAAACGTCGAGGAATGAGTTCGCCAGGCGGGCGAAGCAATTCGTCTGGCAAATGGGATTGGAATTGTGTTGAGCGCGCAATGACAGCGTTACCTTCAGACCCGGACGGACCGCCCACTCATCTTGTGCATAAAGACCGAGGCTGTACAGCGCCAAAGGCTGCGTGGGTCGTGTCGCAAAGGCCTGCTCGTAGGTATCCACCGTTCCCGTCAGGAAGCTGTTCTCGGATGCGAATGTCGCCTGTGGAAAGGTGGAAAAGAAACCGCCGGGCGTGTAATCGGTGAGATCGTTGCGGCGGAAGTTGACGCCAAACTTAAGGTTGTGTGCTCCATGCTGCCAGCCGTAGTCGTCGGAGATCTGGTACTGGGTTACATTTCGTCCCTGAGGCCAGCTGTTATAGAACGTTGAATTACCGGGAGTGGTGAAATACTGTCCGGTGAAATTGAGGTCGTAGGGAGCAAGAGCCTGGGCCTTGGAGAGGCTTGGCGGTCCGAAGATCGCGCTGTACCACGAACCGGCCAAAATAAACTGATTCACTCCGTTGGAGCCTACCTGATGGGTCTCCTGGAACTGTCCTTCATATTGAGGCTGGATGCTCTGCGCGTTTAGCACGGGAGTAAAGGGATCAGTGATGGAGGCCTGAAGCCCGTGATCTGTCCGAAAGTGAAGGAAAGCACGATCTCGGTTGCCGAAGTTCTGATCGACCCGGGCGGTCATGAGCCATTCGGTAGTCAGATTACTGATGTTCGATTGAAATTTCAGAGCGCATGGTGCGCCGCCTGCGAGGGTGACTGTGCCGTCGCAGCCGCCGGCAGGAAGGCTGTTGGTCGCCGTGGATGCTCCAGGAGCATTGTTGAAAATGCTGAAAATCTGGTTGTAGAAGGGAACCTCAGACGTCGGAATCGACGCCAAGGTCGCCGCTTGGAATTGTGGGCTGGGGATGTTTACCGGCTGTGACGTCGGAATCAGCAAACGCAACCCTTCAGTATCCAGAAAGAAGAAAGTCTTGTCTTTCACGATCGGCCCGCCGATGGAAGCAGCCCACTGATTTGCATTATCAAAAGAGCGAGGAGCGCCGCTGTTGTTGAGAAACCAATCGTTGGCATTGAGCACGCGACCGTTCCAGAAATATTCGGCGTTGCCGTGAAACTTATTGGTTCCGGATTTGGTCACGTAGTTGACGTTGGCGCCGGCCAACGTGCCGTATTCCCCCGAGTAGCCATTGTTAACGACGGTGGCAGTTTGCACGTCGTTCGCTCCGAGTAGAAGGTTGGTGGCTCCCGAGTTATTGAGGTTGAGGAAAGGATCGTTCTCATTCATGCCGTCAACCGTGAACAGGTTTGACGTGGCCGAGATTCCAAAGGTGGAACTGTTGCCGTAACCGGCTTGGGTGTTCATCGTGGCGCCCGGGGCGGTCTGCACGTAATAGCTAAGGTCATTGCCTGGATTCGGCATGTTCGCCACGATTTCAGGGCTGATACTGGTCGAGACATTCCCGTTGTCGGTTTGCAGTACGGACCCCTGAGCGGTCACTTCGACCGTCGTGGCGGCGCTGGCAATCTGCATCGCCAGATTTGCGGTGCTGGATTGTCCGACAGCGACTTCGACGTTTTGTCCACGCCCCTGAAACCCCTGGGCGGACGCAGAAACGGTGTAACTTCCGGGATTCAGCAGACTAAAACGATAGGCACCGGTACTGTTGCTGGTGGTGGTTTGGGTTGCGCCCGTATCGTTGTTTTTGAGGGTCACGTTCGCATTGGGAACAGCGGCGCCGCTCGGGTCGGTGACGGTGCCGGTAACTCCTCCCGAGGTGAGCGATTGCGCAAAGCTTGCCGAGGGAAGAAGCAGCAAGCAGGCAGCCATCAGCGTCAAGACGAATGTAAGTGGAAACAGGTACGACTTCATGGTTGATCTCCTGGGAGTGCAAACTGAGACAGGGCAAAAGGCAAACGGACCCGGATTCGGCGGCAAAGAGAACGCGAACATCGGACACACATTCGGGAATACATCGCCACGTATCTAGCGGAGATTCGCGGAGCCTTAGGGCGCCGGGGTTAGAGCGGAGAGTGCGGGACGACGAGCGGAGGAGACGAACCCGCGGTTGATGCCGTTATTAACTTAGGGCAAATGAGTTAATGCTTTGTCCACCTAGTAGGGAAATCATCTTCGAGCAAGACAAAAGCCGCTATCAGGTCATTGCTGTATTGTGCCTTGTAATCCTGCGATTGTAACCGCTGTGATATGTGCGAGAAACAAAAGTCTGTTGTTTTGTGAATGATCAGAATGCCGGTTATCTACTTCCGCAAAATCAGAAATGCCACGACGAGTACTGCGATGCAGGTAAGGCCGCTCCAGAGATTGACGAGGGGATGGAGCCACGTTTGCAGAAGCGCGATGCTTACTGCGATGAACCCGATAGCGGATCCCCAGACGCCGAGAGGTGAGCGCAAGGGAAGAGCAGCGATCTCCGAGGGAGAATGTTGCCGGCGGAAATTGATGTGGGCGGCGAGCGACACGAGCCACGAAATGATCATGCCGGTGAACGCGGCGCCGATCATGTAGCGGAAGGCGTTTCCCGGCGCGAAGAGAACGAGAGCGAGCGCGAAGAGAATTCCGAATGAGGAGTGAAGTACGGCATTCTGCGGAGAGCCTTCGTGATTGAGATGACCGAGGCTCGCGGGAGCCCATCCTGTGCGGGCCAGCGAAAAGATCATGCGCGAAGCGACGTAAAGAGTGGCATTGGCTCCGGAGAGCGCGGCGGTAAGCACGACAAAATTCATGACGCCCGACGCATGCGGAATTTTCACCGTGCGAAAGGTTGTAACGAAGGGACTCTCGGTCACGCCAGCGTGATTCCAGGGCATGACACCGAGCAGGATGACGATTGCGCCGACGTAGACGAAGGTGAGAGTGAGGAAGGTCATCCAGACAGCGCGCGGAGTTTCTTTGGACGAACGCGACTCGCCGGTAGTGACCGCGACCATCTCGACTCCGCCAAAACTATAAACGGCGTAAGTAAGGGCGACGACCGGGGCGAAAATTCCGTTGGGAAAGAATCCTCCGTTCGCGTTGTACTGCGGAGCAACCCGATGGGTGCCGAGGAGTGCGGCGCCGATAAGAATGAACGCAACGATGGTGGCCAGTTTCACCATGGAGAGCCAGAATTCGACGCGGGCGTACGAGCCGACGCTGCGCAAATTAACAATCAACAGCGCCGCGCCAAAGCAGATGATCCAGAGATAAGGACGGATACCGGGGAACCAGACGGACATGTAAGTGGCGGCAGCGATCATTTCGGCGCCGATGGCGAGGGCGAGGCCGATCCAGTAACCAGCGCGGGCGATGAATCCGGCGAAGGAATTGAGATAGAGATCTCCGTAGACGCCGAAGGAGCCGGCCGCAGGATGAGCGCAGGCGAGCTCGCCGAGAGCCATGGCGACGGTCCAGTTAATGAAGGCGGCGACAATGAAGCTGAGAATGGCGGCGGGCCCAGCGATTTCCATGGCCACGCCGGAGCCGAGGAGAAGGCCGGTGCCGATGGAGCCTCCGACGGCGACCATGGCCATCTGCGCGGCGGAAAGCTGGTGGCGGAGTCCGTCTTCGTGGAATTGGGCGCTTGCTTGTGTTGAGCTGGGCTCCACGGGCATGCAGGAAGATAGCACAGGGTTGTGAGGCGAAGATTCGCTGGTCTAACCGCGCGGCTCTGGAACGGGCAGGGATGTTTCGACTACGCCGTGACCCTCGCTGCGCTCGGGTCGCGGCTTCGCTCCACATGACGACGGACGGGTTCGGGGTATAGTCAGGGATGCTTCGACTGCAGACAAACATCGCTTCGCGCTGTTTGTTCTTCGCTCAGCATGACAGATACCTTCTTCATTCTGCATGGCAGGTATCTTGCCGCATAGACTTCAAAGTTCTTTCCAGATTTAGTGACCCGGCTCCCGCAATCGCAGGCGGGGGCGCCCACGCCACACGCGCTTCCCGGCTTTAGGGTATTTCCACGGAAATTGCTGTGACCTTCGTAATCGGCGGTGGGCGTTACCGCATTGCTGGGGGTCGGGGGCACTCCTAGAATCGGAGCAGGGTTTACTCCGCCCGAACTTCGCATGCCTGAGATCACACGACGATTGGACCGAGCCGAGCTAGGCAAGCGCATCGAGCGCGCGGAGAAATTGCTGCAAAAGGGCAAGACTGCCGAAGCCCTCGAAGAGTACCTGCAGGTCCTGCGAGACGATCCAGAAAACGATGTAGTGCGGCAACTTACGGCGGATTTGTGTCTTTCGCTGAGCCGCAATCCGGAGGCGGTAAAACTGCTTGGAGAGTTGTTTGAGCGGCAGGTCAACGCCGGCGACGCTACGCGCGCAAGTCTAACTTATAAGAAGCTGGCGCGGCATGGAAGTCCGACGTGGCAGCAGAAATTTCGCTTCGGGCAGCTGCTGGAAGGATCGAACAAGAAGCTGGCTGTCGGCACCTACGAAGCGGCGCTGCTTGATCTGATGAAGCTCGGTAAGAAGCAGGAATCGGCGGAAGTTCTGGATCGGATTGTGGCGATTGAGCCGACGCAGGCGAATCTGCTGCGGGTGGCGGAATTGGCGTCGGAACTGGGAAACCGGCAGGTGGCGGCCGGGGCGTTCCAGAAGGTCGCGTTGGCGGCTGCGGCAGAGGGCGGTGACGCGGCGCAGTGGTATGAGCGCGCCTATCAGGAAGATGCCTCGGACCAGTCGATCGCTCTCGCCTATGCCAAGAGTCTTCTGGCAAAAGGGCAGGTGGGGGCGGCTATCTTTATTCTCGAGCCGCAGATCAATTCTGGTCCGGTGACGCCGGAATTTCGCGAGGCATATGCGGATGCTCTGGTGGGAGCGGGTCGATTCGCCGAGGCGGAGCCGCTGGTGTGGCAGCTGTTTGAGGCCAATCCGGCGCGGGTGCAGCAGGTTATCGGACTGATTGGAAGCTTCCTGGATGGCGAGCAGGAGGAGGAATCCGTAGCGCTGGCGCGCAAGCTGGAGCAGTTCCAGCGGCGGCGCGGAGAGCGCCGGCAATTCATCGCGATCATGGAGGACATTACCGGCTCGCGACGGCCGTCTTCGCAGATGCTGGAGTTCCTGAGCGAGCTATACAACTCATCGAATCGCGAGAGTGATTACTGCACGACGCTGCTGAAGTTGTTCGATCTGTACGTCAGTACTGCAGAGTTTGCCAAGGCAGCGGAGTGTCTGGACCGGGCGGCAGAAGTGGATCCGTATGAGCCGGGGCACTTGAAACGCCTGGAGATGATCCGGGGCAAGGTCCCTGATGCGCGCTTCAAGGTGATCGCGTCGCGCTTCAGTTCGGCATCGAAGGCGCCGGAAGAGCCAGCGCAAGCGGAAGGGCCGACGCTGGGAGCGGGGACGCTGCAGGATCTGATGCTGCAGGCGGAGATTCTGGTGCAGTACGGCATGCGGAATAAAGCGGTGGAGCGGCTGCAGAGAATCCAGGAATTGTTTCCCCGCGAGGAAGAGCGAAACGAGGACTTGCAACGGCTGTACATGGCGGCGGGAGTCACGCCTCGGTATGCGGGTTCGGCTCCTTTACCCCCGGCAGCGGCAGCGACGCCAGCCCAGTCGGCAGTGGCGCCTGCAGTTCCGGCGCCGCCTCCAGTTCCGATGGCCGATCCGGCGGCGGATGTGCGCACCTTTACGCGGGTGGCGGAGATTACGCGCAAGCTATATCACCAGAGCACAGCTCCCGCGGTGCTGAGCACGGCGGTAAAAGAAATTGGCGCGCAGTGGGGAACCTCGCGTTGCATTGCGGTGATGGGCAAGCCGGGGTTACCGGCGACCGCAATGGATGAATTTTGTGCTGATGGGCTGAAGCGCGCGAATGTCGCGGCGATTGGGGAACTGGTGGCCTGCCTGCATGGCGCGGTCGACGGGCACGAGCCGCTGGTGATTGCGGATGCGGCGAAGTCCGAGGCTTTACAAAGCGCGAACAAAGCGGTTGCGGAGTTGGGTGCTGCGACGCTGCTGGCGATCCCGCTGACCGATGGAGAAGAGACCGCGGGAATTCTGGTTTTGGTGCACAGCCGTCCACGGGTCTGGCAGGCATCGGACATGGTTGTGCTGAAGACCCTGGCGGATCAGATGGTCATCGCGCTGAATAACGCCGGATTGCGGCGGCTGGTAAAGAATCTTTCGGTGACCGATGAGAAGTCTGGTCTGCTAAAGCGAGCTTCGTATCTGGATTTGCTGATGGCGGAGAGCAAGCGCGCGGTCCAGAATTCTTCGGCTCTCTCTGTGGTGCTGATGCAATTCGGGAAAAGCGGCGTCATGATCAAAGAACATGGCGAAGCGGACGTACAGTCGGTGATGGCGAAGGCGGGGCAGATGTTTGCGGCGAATATCCGGTCAAACGATCTGGCCTTCCGCTACGACACCACGACGATCGCGATTCTGCTGGGCGAGACGGCGGAGAAGGAAGGAATTCTCGCGATCGAAAAGCTGCGAAAAATTATTGGCGAACTGCGCTGGCCGGCAAGGGATGGAGCGGAGGCGCAAGGAGTTTTATTCTCCGCGGGGCTCGCGGAGGCGGTGATCCGGTCGGAGTACGATCCGGCGGATGTAGTCACCGAGGTGATCAACCGCGCCGAGCATGCACTGTCCCAGGCGATGACGCAAGGATTGGGAAAAGTGGTGGCGCTCGGCCCGGCGCTGGCCGCTGGAGCAGTGGCGTAGAGAACTGGAGCGTGCCGTGCCTAGACTCAAATGGTTGACATGGGTCGGCTTACTCGGAGCTGGAGTTGCGAGCTGGGGACTGATCTGGCTGGCGATCTCACCCTACGTTGCGAAACAGGCGAGCCGGATGGGATGGCTGTCATCGGGCCTCGACAATTCGACGGGTGCGCGGGTCATGGCATTGCTAGCAGTAGTTTTTCTGGCCGTTGTTGGCTCCGAGTGGGTGGTGCGGGTGTTGGGCAAGCATTCGTAAGCTCTGCGGTGGTCCGGTCGCGGAATCTATTCAAACGCCGCGCAAACGCCCTGAGTGAGGGCGCATTGATTCGCCGCACTTGCGGCGCGGGTTAAAGCCTCGTCCTTTTCAAAACCGAATCCCTACCTGAGTTTTTCCGCAGCCTGCAAGCCGATTTCCTGATACCAACCTTCCGCGACTTGAGTTCGTACCTGACGCAGTATGAGGCTGCGCTTTCAGAATCCCATCGTATCGTCGGCCGAGGGTCCGTAGGTTGCGGGCACAGGCTTGCCATTCAGGCGCAGGTAAACACCCAGTTGCGCGCGGTGATGAACCAGGTGATTGAGGAACATCTGGCGGTAGGCGAGAAAGCGTGAGCCACCGAAAATCGGATGTCCCTGAAAGCTGAGTTTCCAATTTTCGTTCCATGCGGCGTCGGGAGTATTCTGAAGCGCCGTGCGCAGTTTCGCCGATCCTGCATCAAAGGCTTTGACCAATTGCTCGGCGGATTCGAAGGGTAACGGTTGCATACTGCCTTTTGAGAAGTCGAGTTCGGGCGTGGTGAGAACGGTGATTCCGAATTCGGCGAGCTGGGCGACGTGCGGCGCCAGTTTGCCGAGCGGCATCGATTTCGGATGAGGTCTGAAGTCGGCTTTATCGGCCCCGGGGATGCGGCTAAGCGTTTCGCGCGTGGTTTTGATTTCGGCATCCAGTTCGGTAAGAAGAAGTTCGGTGATGGGCATGAGTCCTCCGTTGGGTGAGTATAAATGTGCTGAGCCTGTGGAGAACCATGGCGGCAGGCCCACCGTCGATCTCAGGTCAAAGTGTGTGAGTGCAGAGCACCGGAAACAGAAGGCACATTGACGTTCTTCATGTGTTTTTCATTGATTAAATGACTCAATGACTAAATGGCTAAATGACTAAATGACTCAATGACCGAGCAAGGCCACGCCGGTGGTCAAAAATCCTGCCTCGCTGATAGACTGACAAGTTTGGCGAATTCGCTCTGACCGGGTCCGGTTGGAGTTCTGCGAGTCATCCATCATGTTAAAAGCCGGGGACATTGCGATTGTAAGCGGGGCGCGCACGCCCTTTGGGCGGTATTGCGGCAAGCTGAAAGACTTTACCGCGCAGGAGTTGGGCGCGATTGCGGGCAAGGGTGCGATCGCGCGGTCGGGAATCGATCCGAAAGAGTTCGATCATGTGGTCTTCGGCAACGCGCAACAGACGTCGGGCGACGCGCTATATGGCGCGCGGCACGTGGGCCTGCGGGCGGGGATTCCGATTGAAACTCCAGCTCTGACGGTGAACCGGCTTTGCGGCTCGGGGATGCAGTCGATCGTGTCGGCAGCGCAGATGATCCAGACCGACGAGGCGAAGATTGTGCTGGCCGGCGGCATGGAGGCGATGTCGCAGGCTCCGTTTACGATTCGCGGGCGCGACGGCTTTACTCTGGCTCCGGGTGGCAAGGTGGAAGACTCGCTGATGGTGGCGCTTCTCGACTCGTATTGCGGATCGTACATGGCGAATACCGCGGAACTGTACGGAGAGCAGCAGGGGATCACGCGGCAGGCCCAGGATGAGTTCGCGCTGCGTTCACAGAAGTGCGCGGACGAGGCATACAAGGCGGGGCGTCTGCAGGACGAACTGGTGCCCGTGCCTCTGCGGAATCACAAGGGCGAGGCGACGGGAGAGTCGCTGACCGAAGATGATCACCGGCGTCCGCAGACCACGACGGAAGGGCTCGCGAAATTGAAGCCGGCGTTCGGGAAGAACGGAACTGTCACAGCCGGGAATGCGAGCGGCATTGTCGATGGTGCGGCGGCGGTGGTCGTGATGTCGCTCGACGAAGTGCGCAAGCGCAATATGGAGCCGCTGGGCAGAATCTGCGGATGGGGCATCGCGGGCGTGGAGCCGAAGGTGATGGGGCGCGGTCCGGTGCCTGCCACGAAGATCGCGCTGCAGAAGGCGGGGTTGTCGCTGGATTACATCGATTTGATTGAAGTCAACGAGGCGTTCGCCGCGCAATATCTGGCGGTCGAAAAAGAGTTGGGACTCGATCGCGACAAGGTAAATGTAAACGGCGGAGCGATTGCGCTGGGACATCCGCTGGGCGCGACCGGGACGCGGCTGGTGATTACGCTGCTGTATGAGTTGCGGCGGCGGAAGAAGAAATATGGGTTGGCTACGGCTTGTATCGGCGGCGGGCAGGGGATTGCGATGGTGGTGGAGAGCATGAGTTAACTTTTTGCCACGGATTTGCGCAGATCCTCATGAATCAGGGCGAAAGCAGAAAGCCGCGGCAAGGAGGTCTCAGTTCTGGATGTTTACCTGGCGTGGGACAAAGTGGAGATATAAGTCCCTCGCGATCTCCTTTGGGGCGAATGCGCTGGTCGCAGCTTCCGTCCCTGTACTTGGATTCTTCAGCGTGTGGTTGTTGATTCCCGGAGCCTCCGTAACATTTTGGATTTGTAATTTGTTCGATCAAGGCTGCAAGAGCCACGAGGTTTGGGCTTGGATCTTCGGATGGTTTGTGAATACGATTCTTTGTTGGGCAGTGATCTGGGCTGCAGGGTCGGTTCGAACGTGGAAGACTCGCTAAACCGATTGTCCCCCGGGGCGGCGCATTTTGCCGCGCTGAGGAATGACAGGGCGTTTTTAGAAGGAAGCAATTATGGAAATCAAGAGAGTTGGCGTTCTCGGGTGTGGTCTGATGGGGTCGGGTATTGCGCAGGTTTGCGCAACTGCTGGATTCGACGTCACGGTGCTCGAGGTGGAGCAGAAATATCTCGACAAGGGATTTGCCGGGATCGAGAAATCCTTGGCGAAGTTTGCCGAGCGGCCGGTTGAGAAGGGCGGGATCACGGCGGAGCAGAAGGACACGATCCGGGCGCGGCTGCGCGGGACAACTTCCAAATCCGACCTGGCCGATTGCGACATCGTTATTGAGGCCATCATCGAGAATGTCGAAGAGAAGAAGAAGATGTATGCGTCGCTCGATGGCATCGTGAAGAAAGATGCGATCTTTGCTTCGAATACGTCTTCGATTTCGGTGACCGAGCTTCTGACTTCGGTGAAGCGGCCGGAGCGGTTCATCGGGCTGCACTTCTTTAATCCGGTGCCGCTGATGAAACTGGTGGAAGTCGTCCGGACCATCGCGACTTCCGACGAGGTGTTTCAGACCGCTTACGAGTTCGGAAAAAAGTTGGGCAAGGTTCCGGTGCGCACGTCGGACAAGACGGGATTTATCGTGAACCGGCTGCTGGTGCCGTATTTGCTGGATGCGATCCGGGCGTATGAAGAAGGCGTGGGGTCAATCGAGGATATCGATAACGCGATGAAGCTGGGCTGCGGATATCCGATGGGTCCGTTTACGCTGCTGGATTTCGTCGGGCTCGATACGACTTACTACATTACGCACGTGATGTATGACGAGTTCAAGGAGCGGCGGTTTGCGTCGCCTCCGCTGCTGAAGCGGATGGTGATGGCGGGCTGGTATGGGCGGAAAACGGGCCGCGGGTTTTATGATTACTCGGACCCTGAGAAGCCAAAGGCGCAGAAACTGTAGCCACGGATTTGCGGGAAACTAGCGTTAAGGCGTGCCAGATTAAGATCGGGCGAACGGCTTATGGGTTTGTTCTTCAGCAAAACGTTGGAATTGAGCATCGTTCAACTGGGGATCGGTGTCTTTGCCTTTTGGATACTTTTTGCGAACAAAGGCATTCCCATCTGTTATCGCTACTCGAATGAACCTCTTCCCCATCAGCGCCTCGCGCGCACGCTCTTCTTCATCGCGGCGATCGTTCTGTCAATCGGAGGGCTCTGGGGATTGTGGAATGAGTGGCACCTGAACCAACATTAATCCGCAAGGTCAATTTTATGAGCTTCGAAAACATATTCTCGAAAAGAAAAACGCGATTGCTTACGTAACCGTCAACCGGCCGAAAGTTCTTAATGCGCTCAACATGGCCACGATGGAAGAACTGCGCGCGGCGTTTCATGACATCAAGAACGATGCGGCGATTCGCGTCGTCATCTTTAGCGGGTCCGGCGAGAAGGCTTTTATTGCCGGGGCGGACATCGGCGAACTGGCGAAGCAGGATGCCGTAACTGGCAAGGAATATACCCATCGTGGGCAGAACGTCCTGAACCTGATTGAAAATCTGGGTAAGCCGGTCATCGCGTGCATCAACGGATTCGCGCTGGGCGGAGGATGCGAGATTGCCATGGCCTGCACCATGCGGCTGGCCAGCGAGAATGCGAAGTTGGGGCAGCCGGAGGTGAAGCTGGGGATTATCCCCGGATACGGCGGGACGCAGCGGCTGCCGCGGTTGGTGGGCAAAGGCATCGCAATGCAGATGGTGCTGGCCGGGGAGATGATCACGGCGCAGGAGGCGCATCGCATCGGCTTGGTGAATGAGGTGCTGCCGGCGGCCGAGTTGATTCCGCGCGCGGAGGCGATTGCGGCGAAGATTGCGGCGAATGCTCCGCTGGCCGTGCAGTACGCGATGGAGGCCGTCAACAAAGGCATGGAGATGACGTTGAGCGAAGGGCTCTATTTGGAAGCGGTACTATTTGCGGTGGCTTGCTCGACGGAAGATAAAACTGAGGGCACGAAGGCATTTCTAGAGAAGCGGGCGCCTGTTTTCAAGGGCAAGTAACTGCTTTGCCACGGATGCACGCGAATGTTACGGATTCAGAATCAGATCTTTCACCACAGAGGGCACAGAGATCACAGAGAAAATTAAATTGACGATTGAGTCGGTGCCGGACACGATGCCGGATTTGGAAGGCAAGCTCGACGCTTCCGGGAAGAGGTTCGCGATTGTCGTCGCGCGCTTCAATGCGTTTATCACTGAACGGCTGCTCCTGAGCGCGTGGGACGGATTGCTGCGGACCGGTGCTGCCAAGAAAGACATTGCGGTCGTGCGCGTGCCTGGAGCGTTCGAGATCCCTTCAGCCGCGCGGACTCTCGCAGAGACCGAAAAAATATGATGCCATCATCTGCATCGGCTGCCTCCTGCGCGGGGATACGGCGCATTACGACGTGATCGTCAACGAAGTCACGCGAGGGATTGGGCAGTCCGCGCAGGAGACGGGCGTGCCTCATGCTTTCGGGGTGCTGACTTGCGACACGCTGGAGCAGGCCATCGATCGGGCGGGGCTGAAGATGGGGAATAAGGGATTTGAGGCGGCCCTGGCGGCGGTGGAGATGGCAACGCTTACACAAGGGATCAGGGGCCAGGGGTCAGGGGCCAGTCAGTCGAGTGTTGCCCGTCGCACCTCCGGCGTCAGCAAGAAACAGGTTCCTCCTTCTCGCTCCGCGAGGCGTCGGAATGACAAGCGGAAGAACAAGTCCAGATAATCCTTCCTTGCAGTAAACTGACCACTGACCACTAATCACCGACCACTATTCCTCATGGGTACTCGAAGAAAATCTCGCGAGATCGCGCTGCAGATGCTTTTCCAATCGGATATGGGGAAGCAGGATGCGGACCACGTCCGGCGCACGTATTGGGCGGAGCACGGGACTGCGAGCGCCGAAGTCCGCGGATTTGCCGACGATCTCTTTCGCGTGGCAACCGATCGGGTAAGCGAGATCGATGGACTGATCGAGAAGCATGCCGAGCACTGGCGCATGGAGCGCATGGCCGCCGTCGATCGGAATCTGTTGCGGGCGGCGGTTGCCGAGTTGCTCGCGTATCCGGAGACCCCGCGGGCCGTGGTGATCAACGAAGCGCTGGAGATTGCGCGGAAATTCTCTTCTCCCGAGTCGGTGCATTTTGTGAATGGCGTGCTCGACAGCGTAGGCAAGGAATTGGAAGCCAGCACACGGTAACTTCAGGCGGTTACCGCGCCATTCGGCCCCGCCAGAGGCCTAATGAAAGAACAGAAATTTAGGAGCGCGAACGCGGTCTCCGGGTTAAAATAGACGCCAGAAAAGCCGTTCCCCCGAAACACCCCCAGTTCCAGTTAAAAGACATTACCTAAAATTGGTCTCCCAAAGGACACACCCCATGAGGCGTTGCGGCTTGGTGCGAATTCCCCCAGCGGTTGCGGTGCGACGCAATTTTTCGACTTGCGGCCAAGGCATAGCGGCTCTCGGCGGAAAGATCCTCAACATTCTTTTGCTGACGAGCTGCCTCGCCACGATTCTTCTGCTTTCGGGTTGTGCCACTTCAAATAACTCGTCTTCTACGTTGTCCGGGAGCGTGTCCGTCAGCAGCGGTTCGGCACAAGAGGCGGTTGTCGGCAAGGCCTTTGCTGCGCCTCTGGTTGCGAAGGTGACGGAGAATGGTACGCCGGCGAGCGGCGTGACCGTGACCTTCACCGCGCCAGCTTCCGGCGCGAGCGGCACGTTCGCGAACGGGAAAGCCACGGAGTCTGATACTACCGATGCCAATGGACTGGCGACATCGACTCCGTTGACGGCGAATTCCACTACCGGAGAATATGCGGTGGTCGCAAGCGCAACGGCTTCCGGGCAGTCCGCCTCGGCAAATTTCGGCCTGGCAAATATTGCCGCTCAGGTGCTGGTAGTGAACGCGGCAAACGGATCGCTGCAGACTGCGCTTGTAGGCATGGCCTT
Source organism: Terriglobia bacterium (assembly GCA_963711365.1). Classification (GTDB taxonomy): domain Bacteria; phylum Acidobacteriota; class Terriglobia; order Terriglobales; family Acidobacteriaceae; genus Sulfotelmatobacter. The sequence continues at coordinate 28,633 of CAVQDY010000001.1, forward strand.
TACTCTGCCTTTGTCAGCGGTGGTTGACCAGAATGGATTGCCAGTGAGCGGCGTGACCGTAACGTTTACCGCGCCGAGTTCCGGAGCCAGCGGGACGTTTGCCAATGGCCAGACAATAGAAACTGACGTCACCGGTTCTAACGGCATCGCAACATCCTCAAGCTTCACCGCCAACAGCACAGCTGGACAGTACGAGGTGACCGCATCGATCTCCGGAGGAGCAACCGCCAATTTGATTCTGACCAACACATCGGCTGCTCAGTTGAACCTGGCAGTGACCAATGGTTCGCTGCAGAGCGCGAATGTGGGAACGGCTTTCGCAACACTGTTCCAGGTACGCGTCGCCATTTCTGGAACGGGCGTTCAAGGCGTGACGGTCGTCTTCACCGCACCCACCTCCGGAGCCAGTGGGACGTTTAAGAATACCGGGCAGACCACCGAATCTGACGTCACAGGCTCGAATGGCCTCGCGACCGCATCGACCTTCACCGCGAACAGCGTTGTCGGACAGTATGAGGTGACGGCCTCGATCCCCGGCGGTTCCAGCGCCAATCTGATTCTGACCAATACCGCAGGGACGGGAGTTCCCGCAGTTGTCCAGGCGGAAGGAGGAACACCGCAAACAACCGTGGTGGGATCGCCATTCACTTCGCCACTGCAGGCGGGAGTTGCGGACAGCAGCAACAACCCGCTCGCTGGCGTCTCGGTAACATTTACGGCTCCGTCGTCGGGTGCCGACGCTACCTTTTTCGGTGGGAAATCAACCGAGACGGACATCACCAATGCGAACGGCATTGCGACCTCTTCGATTCTTACGGCGAATTCCACGACGGGCACCTTCACGGTGAACGCCACGGTCTCAGGAGTTGCGGCTCCCGCAACCTTCAGCCTGACCAACCAGAGTGCGACTAGCGCGGTGATCGCCACCTCGGGTACGCCGCAGAGAGTGGTAGCAGGCAGCGCATTTGCCGCTCTGACTGCGACCGTAGTCGATGCCGGGGGAAATCCACTGAGCGGCGTTTCGGTGAACTTTGCGGCTCCCACATCTGGTCCCAGCGGAACTTTCTCGAACGGGACCACCGCCCAGACGGTGACCACGGACTCAAATGGGCAGGCGACGGTTGGCTTTACGGCGAACTCGACAACCGGCGCACCTTATAACGTCACTGCCACCGTGGGCTCGCTGACGCCGGCAAGCTTTGCACTGATGAATACGGTGTCAGGGGTTACTGCCTATACGTTCGATTTGAGCGGCGAGGAGACAATAAACTTCCAAAACCACCTTAACTTCTATGCGGTGGCGGGCACCATTCTGGTGGATTCAAGCGGAAATGTCGTCGGAGGAGAACAGGACTACAACGACGCGGACGGCTTCACCTTTCCCAATGTTGGCATCACGGGCGGAACACTTTCATTCGCGAATGGGGATCCTGCCGGCCAGGGAACCCTGACGCTGATTACGAACAATACCCAGATCGGGGTCAGCGGCACAGAGACCTTCAAAGTGCAGTTCGTGAATACCAATCATGCCTTGATCGTACAGTTTGACGACACCGCGACCTCGAGCGGGAGCATCGATGTTCAGACTTTGGGCGCTCCCACCGGTGGATATGCTTTCACGCTCTCTGGTGTTGACCCCAATTACTTCTCGGTTGGCTTTGGCGGTGTCTTTGCTTCTGGAGGCGGCAACCTCCTGAACCCGCAGTGGCCGGGCACCATTGATGTCGCCGACGGCCCGAGCCCCGGTCTGGGCATACAGACTGATATTCCTTTTTCGGCCAGCCTGGGCAGTATGGACGTCTACGGGCGCGGAGTGATTACCGGAATCGGCATTCCAGTCACGGGGCAATCTCCGCAGAATCTGAACATCGCCTTCTACCAAGTCAGCACGAAGGCGATGCGGCTCATCGATATCGACTCCTCTATTTCCGCGGCGGGCTCCGCTTTTGCCCAGGGAACGAACGCGACCGACTGCGAGTAATGCCGGACTCGGGACAATCCGTTTTCGCCATTGCTGGGAATGCGAATCCTGCGACACCAAATTTCCGCACCATCTTCGTCGGGCTGGGCCAATTCTCGACGAGCAACACATCTTTCCCCACGGCCGATCTTGCTGGAGTAGCAGACGAAGATGAACTTGCAAAGCCATTCGTACAGGCCGCCGCCATTGCAGGCACATACCAGGTGCAGCCCAACGGATACGGCAACCTCTCCATCACCTCAGGAAATCTCGGGAGCATAACCAGTTTGGGGATGTACTTTACCGATCCGACTCTGAATTTGAACGACCCAAACAACACTTCGACCGGCCTGGGCGGCGCATTGCTGCTCGATCTCGACGCCATTTTGACCGGAGGGATCGGGATCATTACTCCACAAACAGATACATCGGTCACCAGCTTCGACGGCAATTACGCGGTCGGGTGGCAGGACATCAATGAACTCGACGGTGTGCTGTATCCCCGCGAATTCGACATGCTTGCCCAAGGCTCGATGGTGGCCAGCGCCGATTTGAATCTTACGGGCGTATTCAGCGATCCATTTGAGACGTTGACCACCATGGGAACGCTCTCCACGGGCGATACTTGCCAAAGCATACCCAAGGCCGATAACAACGGTACCGGCCGTTACTCGATGCTGGAGGCAAACCTTCCGCAAAATGCGCTGAATTGCGAACTCTACTTCGGTTCGACGAAAGCATCCCCAAACTTTGAGGTTATCGTGTATCAAGCCAACGGAACCCAGTTGTTCTGGTATCAAAGATCGCTTATGCCCGACAGACCCGCTCAACTCTTCCTCGGGCCGGTGGAGCAGCAGGGCTCTCTGAATGGAATTCCGGCTGCAAGAAAGGGAAACCTCAGGTTCAAGTCAACGGGCACGACCGAGGGGACCAAGCCAGAGGCTCAATAAGGCGTTATGCGCCAGCGCTTCGCAAATGTCAGAACTTGAAACCGTCCGTTGTGTGGGCTATATCCGCAAGAGGACGTCCCGCAAAAGGAAGTCATCCTGAACTGCGGCGGAGCTGCGGTGAAGGACCGTACGAGGTCGAAAGCATCCGATGACGTGGACTGGAGCGATTGGATGTTTGCAGCCCGGACGATGCTGATCAACCGCGATTCCGGTGCATGATCTCGTAGGCTCCCTCGGAGGGCTCATGCCCTCCGCAGGATGACATCGTTATCTGCGCCGCCGTTTAATTTGCTCCAAAGACCACAAAGCCGGGCTGGTTGGCCCGGCTTTCCCGTTGTGGAACTGGTTCGTCGGTCTGGTTTGGATCGGCAAGCCAGAATGTCGTGGAAACTCTTGTCCAGAGTTGCTATGCGCAGGGACTGCGAAATCTGGCGCAGCCGCTGAACTATGTCACCGCCTGCCTACATCACCATAGCCAGGTTCTCGAGTTCGTGCTGAAGAACCGGGATGGCGCATCCCGCCATCTCGACGCGGCCTGCTGCATCGAGCGCAGCCGTGTGCGAAACCCCGTATCCGCGGCCGATCAGGAACACGCGCAGCAGCTCAGCGGCCTCGTATGAATCGACCATGCCCCCCTGGAGCAGGTCGTTGCGCAGCGCCGCCAACTCCGTAGTCGTGAACCGGTCTTTGTCGTTGCCCACCATGCTCGTTACTGTCTCTTCGTATCTCATGGCCGTCATCACCTCCGATTTCGACCTTTGCCCTATTAGACTCAGCGGCGGTTGTCTAAGTTGCATGCAATTGAAGTGCCGTAAATCACGTACCCCTCTGAGTACGTTCCCTGGGGCTCCTCAGATGTAATAACCCTATGAGATATCGGCAGTTGCATGGAGCACTGTAGTAGGGTCGGACCTGGGTTGGTGCCCTTGGTACCTGCCAGTAATCGCAAAACTGACACAAAGTGTCGCTTTGCAGACGGTGGATATCAGCCGAGGGTGGTGGTAGCCGGGCAGGACTGCCGGAGCCGGGGAGTTCAACTGCGATGGCGCGAACGAGCCAGGCTTTCCCACCAGCGGGTTTTCAACAAGCTGGGTCTCGAACGAGTTAGGTTTCGATCGATCTAGGGTTCGACCTTAGCCTCGTCAATCAACATGATTGGAATATCGTCCCTGACTGGGTACACGCGATGACATTGCGTGCACTTCACGCTCTCCGGGTTTTGCCGATATTCCAGCGGCTGCTTGTCAGCCGGGCAGACCAGAATTTCCAGCAGATCTTTGGCAATCATCAGGGAAATTATAAAGGGATCAGGGACCAGGGGCCAGAGTTCAGGGACGAGAGACTAGTGGTCAGTGGTCAGTGGCGAGTGGGAGGAGGTCAATTGTCAAGGGCTGATCGAGGCGCGCGACAGGTGATGACCTGAGGGACATAAATTCCGACCCCTGACACTAACCCCTAACCACTAGGTCCCTGCCCCCTGACCCCTGATCCCTGACCCTGACCCTGACCCTCACCCTGACAACTGACCCCTGCCCCTGCCCCCTGCCCCCTGCCCCCTGCCCCCTGACCTCTGACCCCTGACCTCTGACCCCTGACCCCTGCCCCCTGCCCCCTGACCCCTGACCCCTGCCCCCTAACCCCTGACCTCCTCATCTCTCGGTGTAAGATTTAAGCGGAAGCCCGAAGCCGGGCGCCGGAAGCCCAAATCATGTCTGCACTCATTCTGGATGGAACGAAGATAGCGCAAGAGATCCGCAGCGAAGTTGCCGCGGAGGTGAAGGCGATGGCGGCGGCCGGAGTGCGTCCCGGCCTGGCAGTCGTGCTCGTGGGACATAACCCAGCCTCGGAGATTTATGTTCGAGGGAAAGTCAAGGCCTGTGAAGAAGTCGGAGTTTATAGCGAGAAGCTGACTCCACCTGACTCGGTGAGCACCACTGAGTTGCTGGCGCTGATCGAGGACCTCAACCGGCGGGATGAAATTGACGGCATTCTTGTGCAATTGCCGCTGCCGCCGCAGGTGGATTCGAAGAAGGTGCTGCTGGCGGTCGATCCGGCAAAAGATGTCGATGGATTCCATCCTATGAATGTCGGTTTTCTTTCCACACAGCGGCCCGGGCTTGTCCCATGCACGCCGTCCGGGGTGATCGAGATCCTGAAACGCAGCCAGATTCCAATTTCTGGCCGCGAGGCGGTGGTCGTCGGCCGCAGCGACATCGTGGGTAAGCCTGCCGCTGTGTTATTGATCAATGCCAGTGCGACCGTTACCGTCTGCCACTCCAAGACGCACGATCTGCCGGCAGTGTGCCGGCGTGCCGACATTCTGGTAGCTGCCATCGGCCGCGCCGGCATGATCACAAGGGATTTCGTGAAGACGGGCGCGACCGTCATTGATGTCGGCATGAACACCGTGACCGATCTGGCGGAGTTCCAGAAATTTTTCGCCGGAAATGCCAAGCGCGAAGAGACGTTTCGCAAGAAGGGATCGACCCTGATCGGCGATGTGCATCCCGAGGTCGCGGAAGTAGCGGGAGCGCTGACGCCTGTCCCAGGAGGCGTAGGGCCGCTGACCATTGCGATGCTGATGTTCAACACGCTGAAAGCCGCGAAGATGCGCCGCGGAAGCCGTGTGCAGGAACTGATAAAAGCCTAGAACCTTGCACCGCAGAGCGCGCCGAGCACGCAGAGAAAGGCGCGCTTAGGATCATCTCGGCGGTCTCTGCGCTCTCGGCGGTAAACGCCTTTCGTTCATTGGGAGAAAGATGCTGAAAGTTGGCCTTACAGGCGGAATCGCCTCAGGGAAGTCTGTGGTTGGAGAAATGTTCGCGGCGTTGGGGGCGCATGTGGTGCAGGCAGACCGCATCGCGCATTCCCTGATGCAGCCGGGAGAGCCGGTCTATAACGAAGTCGTCCGGCATTTCGGACGCGGCATTCTCAATCCGGATTGCAGCGTGAATCGCTCAAAACTGGCTGAGGTGGCGTTCGGTCCAGCACGTTCTCCCGTAGGAAAGGCGAGCTCGCGGATCGACGAACTGAATCGCATCGTGCATCCGGCGGTCATTCGCAGCCAGGAAGACTGGATGCAAGCGATGAGCGTTCAGGATCCACACGGCGCCGCGATCGTAGAGGCGGCTCTGCTGCTGGAAGCGGGAGCGGCCAACAGCTTCGACCACATGATCGTGGTGACCTGCAATGCCGAGCAGCGGGCGGAGCGTTTTGCCCTCCGGCAGAAAATCGACCTGGAATCAGCGCGCAAAGAAGTGGACCGCCGCATGGCTGCGCAGCTTCCCGATCAAGAGAAGATCAAAGCGGCCGACTATGTGATCGATAACTCCGGCTCGATCGAGCACACGCGCCAGCAGGTCTTGTCGGTATGGGAGCGGCTCAAGGACGAAGCACAGAAGTCCTGAAGGCCGTCTTTCCAGAGGCACATTACTGAAAAGAAGATTGAGTATCTCCTCAGTGACTCGGTGTCTCTGTGGTGAATCGATTTATTGCGCCAACGTAGAGTGTTTCTGCGGCGGTAATTGTTTAAAATTATGAGGGACCTTTCTATTCCCCGAAATCGTACTAGTCTGCGCAGCTTGAGACCGGAAGTGGGTGATCGAGTATGAAATTCATGCGTCCTTTGCTATTCGCGGTAGCGCTCGCCGCGGCGTTCTTCTACTTCACCACGTGGCGCTCGACGCCGGTTGGCGAAATGCACCCGTCCAGCTGGTTTTCGCACCCGTCGCAGGTGGAGATCACCGAAGCCGCGCCCGGAGAGACTCTCGACGGCGAGGAACAGAACAATATCTCGGTGTACAAGCGGAACATTCCCTCGGTCGTGAACGTCACGTCGCGAGCCATGACCTTCGACTTTTTCTATGGCCTGGTGCCGCAAGAAGGCCAGGGCTCTGGGTTCGTCATCGACAAAGAGGGACACATCCTGACCAACTACCACGTGATCGCCGACGCGCGGCAGGTCGAAGTCACCATGCACAATCGCAAGAAGTACAAGGCCACGGTGATCGGCACGGACCCTCCGCACGACCTCGCGGTGATTCAGATCAAGGCCACCGACCTGGTTCCGGCCGTGCTGGGAGACTCGCACAATCTACAGGTCGGGCAGAAGGTCTACGCGATTGGAAATCCGTTTGGACTCGCGGGAACCATGACCCGGGGAATCGTGAGTTCCATTCGACCGGTCCGCGAACCGAATGGAGCGATGATCGATGAAGCCATTCAGACCGATGCCGCCATCAATCCCGGCAATTCGGGCGGACCGCTCATGAACTGGCACGGAGAAGTGATCGGCATCAACACCATGATCCTCTCCAACGTCGGCCAAAACGCCGGCATCGGGTTTGCCATCCCCATCAACACGGCGAAGGCAGTGCTCAACGATTTAATGACGCTGGGCCGGGTGCGGCGTCCGGCGTTGGGAGTGCGCACGGTCCCGATTAGTCCGGAACTGGCGGAAGAAATTGGTCTGCCCGTCGACTACGGATTGCTGATTATCGGAGTAGTGCCCGGCAGTTCGGCGGATGAGGCGGGACTGCGGGCGGGAACCGAGCGAGCTTATCTCGGAAACATTCCCATCATGCTGGGTGGCGACCTGATCGTCGCCATCGACGATCAGAAGATCGAGGACCAGGACGATCTCACCCAGATGATGAACAATCATCGCGCCGGAGACACGGTGAAGGTGACCATCTATCGCGGCAAGAAGAAGATGGACGTGCAGGTCTCACTGGGCGAAGCGCGGCAGCAGGTGTAAGGGCAGAATGTTAATTCTATCGCGTCGGTGACGGAAGTAATCCAGAGGTCTCACAAACTCTCATCTAGAATATAAAGGGTGCCATTGTGGAAGAGTTTCTTGGGGTCGGGTTTGCCACTCCCGCCGAGTTTGCCATCCGGCCGAAGATACTGATGCACGATGGCAACTTGCTTTGCATTCGCATCGAGGTATGCTACAACTTGGCTCTTGCTTCCGGGAGGTTGGTTGGCCTGCGCTGCGGGAACTCCCTCGCGGATTAGCTTTTCTGAGAGGACGCCATAGCCGACGAGATCTTCATATCGACCCTCGTTAAAGAGGATTCTCAGATCGGTGGCGGAGATATACTTAACAGGTGGCACGTTTATGACAGCTCAACTTGAAGTAGAGACCTATCGACGCATGGTCTCGTATCTCGCGGGCCAGTCTTCATTGCGAGAGTTCCGGGGTTGGTTCGATAGCAGTACGTGGGATCAGTCTCAATGGGATAGTCCCCTGATCGGCCAGATAGAGTTAACTCTGGCAGAGCTCTCTTCCTTCAAATTAACCGAACAGGAATTTAAGGAAGCTTTGCGATCATCGATTCCAACTGTGACTCTCCAAATAGAGCCACTAGCTCCTCTAAATTCACCGACGCTTGTAACAAGATCCGCGAGTAACACCACGAAGCCTCTTTCAGCTTTTGTAGTCCGTAATCACCCTCAGATCATCGACGCCCTTCTTTGGCGGCCTGTGCCGGCATAGTCCCTTCTTTTACTGGTCTTGTGGCCAGGACATCGATCCCTGGTTGACGCGTTGGTAAATAACTCGAAGCGGAATTCGTGTTTTCAATTCCTCTGCGCAGTAAACGCTAATCCAGTACAGACCATCCTCCGTCACTTGGAACTGCAACGGAGATATAAGATTGACTCCCCGATCGTCTCCCTCGAAAAAAGCATCGGTACCAGACTCGCCGACCTGCTTTCCCGATGGAGTGTGAATCACGAGCTTAATCGCAGCGGTACCCTTGAAAACGCCCGACTTAAGAACGATCAGCAGATTGAAGGAGACGCTGCTGGGCGGAAGCAATTCCGGTGCCGGCACGGTCGACGACACGGCCATGACAGTGACACGGTCAACCAGACGCACTGCGGTGATCACTCCGTCACGCTCGACGAGTACCTTCTCGCAAAGAAGAGCCGCATTTAGATATGGGCCTCCGCTGTCCATTGTCAATTCTCCTGTTTGATGATCTAAATATAGCAGCGCGAAGCTACACATAAAACCTGTGTGACGTTGTTAAAAAGCGTGTTATATTTTGCGCTCCTGCCTATGACTGCCGTCCTTTAATTCGGCTCCCGCATCTCTGAGCGATATGTGCGCGGAAGTGTGCGTATTGCGCTCAATCTTGGTGCTGTCTCAACTTTTCGTTTTCAATTCAGAGAGGACATTCCCATGGAATTTGTGGACAAGGCGCTGGCTCGCCGTCTGGAATCGTGCGAGGAGATGCCGCAGGTGTATTACGCGCGAGCGTTTCAAAGGTCGCGTCCGGAAATCGGCGCGGCCGAAGAAGAAATCTGTGGCGGGCACATGGTATTCGCGGGCCTGGGCTCGCCCATCGGACGAGCGACCGGGACGGGCCTCGATCGTCCGTTCACTGCACAGGATCTGGACCGGATCGAGCAGTTCTATCGGAAACGCAATGCGCCTTCGCAGGTCGATCTGACCCCGATGCATCCGCCGGAAGTCTTCGAGATGTTCAAGGAGCGTGGATACGCAATCGCCGAACTGAATAACGTCCTCTATCGAAAACTGGAACGTCAGCAAACGTTTTCCGCGCCTCCGGCCGGTTACGAAATCCGGCGGTCTCCTCAGGAAGAGGCCGAACTAACGGGTTCAATCGTCGAAGGCGCATTCTTTCCTGAGGGCGCACCCGAAGCGTTTCGCGGCCTGATGACTCCGCTATATCAGATGGAGAACGCGCTGGCCTTTGTGGCTGTGATTGACGGCAAGCCTGTTGCTTGCGGAACCGGGTTAGTGATTCCGGAGCACAAAGTCTTCGCTCTGTGCGGAGTCGGCACTCTGGCCCAGTTTCGTGGACGCGGCCTGCAGACCGCATTGCTGCGAGCGCGCATGGAAGCCGCAGTAAAGGCTGGCTGCGAATATGCCGTTGTGGTCACGCAAGGCGGCACGACCTCGCAGCGCAATGCCGAGCGGCTCGGCTTCCGTGTAGCCTACAGCAAAGTGACGGTGATTAAGCAGATGGATTCATAGCGCTGCCATATGCCCGTTAGGCGGAGTCTTTCCGGCAGCGCAGTGTGCGGCTTGAAAAGAAGTGTGAGAGAAAAGAAGTGTAGGGAAGGGTTCGTATCAGGGTATCGCTTCAGCGATACCGTTTCTCGGCGCAGAATGAAGCGGCTTCACAGAGTGCTGAAAAACTCATATCGCATGCACAGGGGAATGAGGTAAGAAACAAGCATGCGCGGAGATGATCGGCAGCAAGAAGGCGTGTTTAGTTATGTGAGTCTGGAACAGCGGGTGCCGAAGGATCATCCGCTGCGCGTGATTCGCAAGCTGGTGGATGGGGCCTTAGCGGCGCTTTCGGGGCGGTTCGATGAGTTGTATGGGACGGCGGGACGACCGTCGATTGCGCCGGAGAAGTTGCTGCGGGCGCTGTTGCTGCAAGCGCTGTATGGCAGGCGGAGCGAGCGACTGCTGATGGAAGAGTTGAACTACAGTCTGCTGTTTCGCTGGTTTGTGGGTTTGGCGATCGACGACGAGGTTTGGGATACAACGGTGTTCAGCAAGAATCGGGATCGGTTGATCGAAGGAGAGATCGCGAGCCGGTTTTTTGCGGCAGTGCGGCAACAACTGGAACGATCCGGACTGTTGAGTGACGAGCATTTTACGGTGGATGGGACGATGCTGGAAGCCTGGGCGAATCGGCGGAGTTTCCGCGAGAAGGCCGATCCGCCGGAGCGGGGCAGCGGGCACGGCGGGAAGCGGTTGCTGCGCGATACGCATGAAAGCCGCACCGATCCGGAGGCACGACTGTATCGTAAGTGCAATGCGGGAGCGGCGGAGCCCAGTTATCTGGGACACGTGCTGACGGAAAATGATCACGGGCTGATCGTGGCGGCCTGTGTCACGGAGGCCGGAACCAAGGCGGAGCGGGACGCAGCGCTGGCTCTGCTGGATCAGCAGCGGAGCCGGAAGCGACGCACGTTGGGGGCGGACAAGCAATATCAGGAACGACAGTTTGTGGAAGCGCTGCGGGCCCGCAACGTCGTACCGCACGTGGCGGAGTACGAACGAGGCAACCTGCAACGGAATAGCCTGCGCACGGAAGAACGCAACAGCCCAGAATTTGTGCAGAGCCAGAGAAAGCGAAAACTGGTCGAGCAAAGCTTTGCTTGGATCAAACACTGGGCCGGGTTCCGGCAGGTGAAGTTACGGAGTCGGCGGCGAGTGGAGTGGCTGTTTCAAATTGCGGCCGCAGCCTACAACTTGGTCCGAATGACGCGGCTGCAGGCAGCACGCACATGAGCCCGCTCCGCGTTCGGCTCCGCGGGCCACACTGAAACGGAACAGTAGAAGGAACTCGGCAGTAAGAAAAGCTGATTACTGGGACGCACTTTGCTCTGCAATCGGTGTTTTTCAGCAAACTGTAAAGCCGATCCGCTGCAGCGACTCGGCATGCCTGAAGGCATGCCCGGATACGAACCCTTCCATTAATCTAGATCGGACTGATTTTGCGAAATGCATTGGCGGCGTTGCAGCCATGTCGCCACCCATTGCATAGTGGAGCCATGACCACGGAGTAGCTCCTCCTGCAGGGACAGCACATTCGTCTGCAACCGCTCGACCTTCAGCATGTAGACGGACTTGCGGCAGCATCGGCCGAAGACTCTGAGCTTTACCGCTGGAGTCCCGTGCCGCAAAGCAAGGCGCAAGCGATTGAATACGTAAAGACGGCGTTAACTTGGCGCGACGCCGGCACGGTAGTTCCGTTTGCGATCGTTCGCACCCACGATGATGTTGTCATCGGATCGACTCGCTTTTGGAACATCGAGCGATGGGCCTGGCCGCAAGGCCATCCCTACTATGGACGCGGGGTTCCAGATGCCTGTGAGATCGGCTACACCTGGCTGGCCAGTTCAGCGATTCGCACCGGCGCAAATACGGAAGCGAAGCTGCTCATGCTGCGTCATACCTTCGAAGTGTGGCAGGCGCTTCGCGTCTGCTTGCATACGGACGTGCGCAACCTTCGCTCGCGTGCGGCCATCGAGCGCATCGGCGGGAAGTTCGAAGGAATATTGCGATCCCACCGCATGGCCGCGGACTTCACTCCCCGCGACTCGGCGCGATACTCGATCCTCGCGTCAGAATGGCCGGACGTGAAGATGAAACTGATGCAGTTGTTGGATCGCCGGATATAGGCCTATCCCGGCACAGAACTGCGTTGCCGGCGCTGGGTAAAACTGCTTCAGGCAAGGAGACATCAGTCATGACTGTCGATCAAATCCGCAAGTTTTGCCTTAGCTTTCCGAACGCTACCGAGAAACTGCAATGGGACGACGCACTCTGCTTCAAGGTGTCCGGAAAAATGTTCGCGGTCCTCGGTCTGGACAACGTGAGGTTTACCTTTAAATGCGCCCCTGAGGTATTCACCGAACTCATCGAGCGCGAGGACGTAGATCCTTCTCCATATCTGGGACGGTATAAGTGGGTCATACTGCACCGCCTGGACGCCCTGCGCAATGACGAATTGAAAGAATTGATCCGCCAGTCGTATGAGATGGTGGCGGCGAAAACGCCCAAAAAGATTTCTAAGCAGAAGGCCAGCAAGACGGCCGCGAGAAAGCCGAAGCCGCCGCTTTTGTGCACGAGATCACGAAAGAAAGCGAGATAGGCTCACACCTGTTCGGACAAAGTCCCGCGGATTTGACTCTTCTCGCTTTACTCGGCTAGCCTCAGGAGTCTCTACGATTTTCCGTTGTCTTCGATCTGGCATGCGACTTCCTCGTAAATTATTAACTGGGCTACTGCTGGGCGCGTTGCTGACATGCTTCGGGGAAGCCTCCACGCAACCGGTCCGGGCGCAGCATGCCATCGTGGTCACGGTGCATCAGCTGGCCACGAAAGTGGGAGTCGAAATTCTGCAGTCCGGCGGCAATGCCGTGGATTCAGCGGTCGCCACCGGATTCGCCCTGGCGGTCGTGCATTCCCCGGCGGGAAACATCGGCGGCGGCGGATTCATGCTAATCCGCATGGCCGACGGCAAAACACACTTCCTCGACTATCGCGAGAAAGCGCCGGCGGCCGCGACTCGCGACATGTATCTCGATCCGCAGGGCAATGTGATTCCGCAGGCCAGTCAGATCGGATACAAGTCGATCGCAGTGCCCGGTTCCGTCGCCGGCATGGTCTATGCGGAAAAGAGATACGGCAAGTTGACGCTGAAGCAGGTCATGGCCCCGGCGATCAAGCTGGCGCGCGATGGCTTTGCGCTGACTTGGGACGAAGCCGCCGACATGCACGATTCGTACCTGTCCAAGTTTCCTGAGTCGCGGCGAGTGTTTCAGCGCAACGGCGATTACTACAAGCCGGGTGAAATTTTCCGGCAGCCTGATCTCGCGCGAACTCTGGAGCGGATCGCGGCGAATCCCGACGATTTCTACCACGGCTCTCTTGCCCGCGAACTTGCTGCAGCCGTGCACAAAGGCGGCGGGCTGATTACGGCGGATGACCTTGCCCATTACGAAGTGAAAGAGCGCGAGCCGGTGCATGGAACCTATCGCGGATATGACGTCATCAGCGCCCCGCCCCCATCCTCCGGCGGCACGGTCTTGATCGAATCCCTCAATATTCTCGAAGGCTACGATCTGGCGAAACTGGAAAACCGTTCGGCCGAATCGATTCATTTCACCGTGGAAGGATTCCGGCGCGCTTTTTTTGACCGCGCGGAATTCATGGGCGATCCGGATTTTTCCAAGGTGCCCGTGGCCCAATTGCTCGACAAGAAATACGCGGCGGCCTGGCGGGAATCGATCGATCCTGATCATGCTTCGCCCAGCAACGAATTAAAGCGTCCAGCGGTGTTCAACGAGTTGGAGCAATACGCCGAAACCCATCCGCCCGCGATTGCGCCCCACGAAGGCAACCACACGACCCACTATTCGGTCGTGGACGCCGAAGGGAACGCGGTCGCGGTCACGACTACCATCAACGACTGGTTTGGATCGCGCGTCACTGCTGACGGCCTGGGCTTCCTGCTCAACGATGAAATGGATGATTTCTCCGCCAAGCCCGGAGTGCCGAACTCTGATGGTCTGATCCAGGGCGCGGCGAATGCGATTGGGCCCGGCAAGCGGCCCCTTTCGTCAATGACACCGACGATTGTCGTGCACGACGGGAAAACCGTGATGGTCCTCGGTTCGCCCGGCAGTTCGAAAATCATCACGACCGTGGCCAACGTTCTGATGGGCGTCATCGATTACGGGATGAATCTACAGGAAGCGGTCGATGCTCCGCGTTTCCACCATCAGTGGCTGCCCGACGTAGTGAACGTGGAGAAAACGTTCTTTCCCGATACCATTCATCTCTTGCAAAAAATGGGGTACAAGGTCCAGATCGGGCTGGGCGAAGGCGACGAAACTTCTCCCTATTGGAGCGACGCGGAGTGCATTGCCATTGATGAAAAGACCGGGGACCGGCTGGGCGCCACCGATGTCCGCAATAGTAATGGCAAGGCCATGGGATACTAGTAAGGCATTGCGGATTGATGATTGTTTGATTTCTGATTAGAGTCCGCCGGATATGATGCCGTTCAATCAGCAATCAAAAATCAACAATAGTTTTTTAGGATACACATGCAGAAAGCCGTCTCAACCTACTTGTTCGTAAAAGAGCGCCTTCACCCCGGCATTCTCGACAGCCTGGTACGCAGTGGAGTGCAGGCCGTCGAGATCTTTGCGGCGCGGCAACATCTTGACTACGCCAACCGCAAGCAGCATGTGAAGGAAATCGCCGAGTGGTTCCGCGGCAGCGGCGTGCCGCTGAATTCTGTCCACTCTCCGCTGTATGCCGATTACGAGTGGGGACGCGCCGGCTCTCCGCCACTCAATGTCGCTTCCACCGATCGCGCCAGCCGCATTGAGGCGATGGACGAGATCAAGCGCGCTCTGGAGATCGCCGAGCAAATTCCATTCCGCTTTCTTATCCAGCACCTGGGTGCTCCCAACGAGAGCTTCGACGAGAAAAAGTTCGAGGCGGCCATGACTTCGATCGAACACCTGCGTGCCTTCGCCAAGCCACTGGGCGTGCGCATCCTGCTGGAGAATATTCCTAACGAACTTTCAACGCCCGAGCGGCTGGTGGAAATGATCCATCTTGCGCACTTCGACGATGTAGGCGTGTGTTTCGACTTCGGTCATGCTCATATGATGGGCTCGGTGAGCGAGGCATTTGAGATTTTGCGCAAGCACATTTGCTCCACGCACGTGCACGATAACGACAAGTTGAAAGATTCTCATTTGTGGCCAGGGCAGGGGACTATCGATTGGAAGGAAGCCATCGAGCTATTGCGCTCGGCGCCCCAGAAGCCTCCGCTGCTGTTGGAAATCGGGGAAGATGAGAAGGTGAATCCTCTGGAAAAGCTGGGCGAAACCTTCGATCGGCTCGAAAGAAATTGAGTAATCGGGCAATTTGGTAATTGCGTAATTGAAGTTCGTCGTGCCGTGGTTTTTTAAAATTACACAATTACCAAATTACCCAATTTCAAAATCCCTATGTCTTCACCCATCACGACCATTTCCGAGATCGGCAAGCATGAAGGCCAGACCGTCACCGTCCGCGGCTGGCTCTATAACCTGCGCGAGAGCGGCAAGCTTCTCTTTCCGCAATTTCGCGACGGATCAGGAATCATCCAGGGCGTCGTTCCCAAGAACGCAGTTACACCCGAAGTCTTCGAGGCCATCAAGACGCTGACCCAGGAATCGAGCGTCATTGTCGAAGGCAAGGTTCGCGCCGACAAGCGCGCGCCCGGCGGCTACGAACTCGATGTCGTCAATGTGCAAGTCATACAGCGCGTGCCCGAGTCAGATCCGTATCCGATCACGCCGAAAGAGCACGGCACCGATTTCCTGATGGAGCATCGCCACCTGTGGGTGCGCTCGCAGCGCCAGGCGG
Organism: Terriglobia bacterium; assembly: GCA_963711365.1. Taxonomy (GTDB): domain Bacteria; phylum Acidobacteriota; class Terriglobia; order Terriglobales; family Acidobacteriaceae; genus Sulfotelmatobacter. The sequence continues at coordinate 44,465 of CAVQDY010000001.1, forward strand.
CGATTCTCCGGGTCCGCGCCGAGATCATCAAGGCGGCGCGCGATTTCTTCGACGAGCGTGGATTCACCCTAACCGATCCGCCGATTATCACACCGGCAGCGTGCGAAGGAACGACGACGCTTTTTCCCGTCGACTACTTCGAGGAGCAGGCCTTCCTTACGCAATCCGGACAGCTCTATGTGGAAGCGATGGCGATGGCCCTCGGCAAGGTGTATTCGTTTGGGCCGACGTTCCGCGCTGAGAAGTCGAAGACGCGCCGCCACCTCACTGAATTCTGGATGGTCGAACCGGAAGTTGCTTATGCCACTCTCGATGACATCATGGAATTGGCCGAGGGCCTCATCAGCTTCCTTGTGCAGCGCTGTTTGGAACGCCGACGCGTTGATCTGCAGACTATCGGTCGCGACATCGCGAAGCTGGAAAAAATCGCGCCGCCCTTTCCCCGGATCAGTTACGACGATGCCGTGAAAAATCTGCAGGAGGGACACGCGAAAGGCGCTCTCGAATCGAAGTTTGAGTGGGGCGGCGATCTCGGCTCGCCCGACGAAACCTATCTTTCCGCGCAGTTTGACAAGCCGGTCATGGTGCATCGCTATCCGGCCAAGGTGAAGGCGTTTTACATGGAGCCCGATCCGCAACGGCCGGATCTAGCGCTTTGTGTGGACGTGCTCGCGCCCGAGGGCTACGGAGAAATCATCGGTGGCTCCCAGCGTATGGCATCCCACGATTTGCTGTTGCAGCGCATTCACGAGCACGGCTTGCCGGAGGAAGCGTTCAAGTGGTATCTCGACCTGCGCAAGTTCGGCAGCGTGCCGCACGGCGGCTTCGGCATGGGCATCGAGCGCGCCGTGGCCTGGATCTGCGGCCTCGAGCACGTGCGCGAAACCATTCCATTCCCAAGGATGCTCTACCGCTTATACCCGTGAGCAATTTAGTCATTGAGTCATTGAATCAATTCAACAGCGGCTGAAATTCATATTGGTTTTTCAAATGGCTAAATGATTAAATGATTAAATGCTCGCAAATGACTGATTTCCTATGACCACCTCTGCTCAGTCCTCTAACATCTCGGGCCGTAAGATCCGCGTGATCGGCGTGCCCCTCGATCTCGGACAGTCGCGGCGCGGCGTCGATATGGGACCGTCCGCCGTCCGCGTTGCCGGACTCGAAGCCCGTCTCGAAGCCTTGGGCCACGAAGTGGAAGATGGCGGCAACGTGGCCGTCGCCATCCCTGAGCAGAAGAAGGAAGGCGCCGCCAACGCCAAGTATTTGAAAGAAATTACGGCCACCTGCACCAAGCACGCGGAACTCGTGCTGAAGACGCTAGAGAGTGGCAAAGTTCCGCTCGCTCTCGGCGGCGATCACTCGATGGCGGCGGGCACCGTCTCGGGCGTAGCCGAATTTTATCGTCGGCAGAACCAGCGCATCGGACTGATCTGGATCGATGCTCACACCGACATCAACACGCCCGATTCATCGCCCAGCGGAAACGTACACGGCATGCCGCTCGCGGCGTTGATGGGACTTTGGCCCGGCGACCTGGCAAACATTTACGACTTCTCTCCCAAGGTGAAACCGGAAAATTGCGTGCTGGTTGGAGTGCGCGACATCGATGCCGTCGAGAAAGAAAATGTGCGCAAGACAGGCATCGGTGTCTTTACCATGCGTGACATCGACGAGCGCGGCATGCGCACCGTGATGGAAGAGGCTCTGCGCATGGCTGGACGCGGCACCGCCGGCTACCACATCTCTCTCGACATGGATTGGGTCGATCCCGAAGACGCTCCCGGCGTTGGCACTCCAGTTCGCGGCGGCGCGACCTACCGCGAGGCGCACCTGGCCATGGAAATCATTGCCGATCACGGCCGCATGGTCAGTATGGAAATCGTCGAGGTGAATCCGGTTATCGACGAACACAATCAAACCGCGGATCTCGCGGTGGAACTGGCACTGTCGGCGTTCGGCAAGAAAATTCTTTAGAGCGGACCTTGGACCGTAGCCCTCGGACCTCGGCCATTCGCCGTTTACCTTCCAACCGGGCTACGAGGCGCGAAGGTCCCAGGTCTAAGGTCTGAAGTCTGGTTTCTCGGAACCACCCCTGCGATTGACGCACAACTCTCCTCGCGTCCACACTGAAAGGTCATGGAAAAGCTTCGAGTCGGCATCTTATTTGGCGGACGCAGTGGGGAGCACGAGGTCTCATTGCTTTCGGCCGCGTCGGTTCTCAACGCCATCGATAAAGAAAAGTACGAAGTCGTGCCCATCGGCATTACCAAAGATGGACGCTGGCTCACGGCCGAGCATGCCGAAAATCTTCTGACCGGCAAGCTCATGCTCGAGCCGCGCAATCTGCGAGCAGGCGATCCGGATATGACCCAGCCCGCAGCCGTCCTTGCGAGAGGCGAAGCGGTCGTCGTTCCGCCGGAGCCGGTGCATCGCGAACACGGGCTGATCCCGTTTCAGACGGATGCATCTCCGATGCGCCGTGCCGCCGATCGTGCCATCAATGTCGACGTGATTTTTCCCGTGCTTCACGGTACCTTCGGCGAAGACGGAACCATCCAGGGCCTGCTCGAACTCGCCGACATTCCGTACGTCGGGGCGGGAGTTCTGGGCTCCGCCGCCGGAATGGACAAAGACATCATGAAGTCGCTGTTCATCGCCGCCGGACTTCCGATCGTGAAGCACGTCACCCTCCTGCGTAGCCAATGGGAGAAAGATCCGAAAAAAATCGAGCGGCAGGTTGCGAAGTTGAAGTATCCGGTCTTTGTGAAGCCCGCGAACTTAGGTTCTTCGGTCGGTATCAGCAAGGCGCACAACAAGAAAGAACTTGGTCCTGCCATCGAAGAGGCCGCCAAGTTCGATCGTAAGATCGTCATCGAACAAGGCGTTGGTGGCAGCAAAGAAAAGGCCCGCGAGATCGAGTGTTCGGTGCTAGGCAATGACGAGCCCGCAGCCTCGGTTCCGGGAGAGATCGTCCCCATCAAAGAGTTCTACGACTACAACGCTAAGTATCTGGACGAAGGTTCGCAGCTCATCATCCCCGCGAAGCTTTCGAAGGCGGAAACCAAAAAGGTCCAGGAACTCGCTGTGAAGGCCTTTCAAGCCGTCGATTGCTCGGGCTTGGCGCGCGTCGATTTCCTCATGGATCCCAACACGCGCAAGATCTATCTCAACGAGATCAACACCATGCCGGGCTTCACGGCGATCAGCATGTATCCCAAGCTGTGGGCGGCATCGGGCATCGCATATCCTGATCTGATTGATCGCCTGATTCAACTTGGCATCGAGCGCCACGAAGATAAGAAGAAGAATCAGTACAGCCGGTAGCGAAGCATTGATGATTGTTGATTCTTGATTGTTGATTGAAAAACGCCGATTACTTGGCCGTCGCCTCACACACAAAGCTCCCCGCATCGTTTGTTGCGCCGCTGCCCTTGTACTTGGCGGCCTGCGGATACGGGCACAGAGGTCGAGTCATTTCTTTTCCTCGATTACCCTTGCCTGCAGCTTTCGACGCGATGATCGTGCCTGGCGCTTTTCCTTTCTCCACCCACCTCTCAAGCGAGGCGTCCACGCTATGCGATGGATCGGTGAAGTTCAAATTCCCGACCTGACCGAATGAGTCCACCCCCGGACCATCGCCGCAATGCTGCATTCCCGGCACCATGTAGAGGCGCGCGAACGAATCAACTTCTTTCCGTCCCATTTTCTGGATCACGCTCTCGTAGTAATTGACGGTATTCAGCGCGCTGATCGCCGGATCATTCCATCCGTGATACACAATCAACTTTCCGCCGCGTGCCTGAAACGGTTTGAGGTCCGGCTTAGTTGCGTTCAGGGCTTGCGCGGTCTTTTCGTTGGCGGCTTTCAGCCCGGCATCCACGCTGAACGTTTTCAAATCCCAATCGGCTTTTTCGTAAACGAAGTCAGAGAAGAATCCGTTGGCGAATGCCGCCATCAGACTCTTGGCGGGAGCGGGGCCTGTGATCCATAATCCCCAGCCGCCTTGTCCTTCTTCAGCGCCCGGCAGGTATCCGGGATAGACGATGTGCCCGGCGGAATCGGGCGTGCCTCCATACAACTTCTTCAGCGTGGCGACCTGAGCCGCCGTTAAGCACTTGTCGGAATCTCCTGCTTTGCACTGGATCGTCGCCGGATCGAAATGGCACTGCCGCGGATCGTTCAGAATTCCGTCTCGCACGCCGTCCAGGCCGTCGCAAGCCGCATTCACCGCCGAGGCGATCGTCGCAATCTTCGCCGGCGGAATGAAGCTCGCCGCGTCCATCGTGAGTGCCTGCGTGTCATACGCCCCGGTCGTCAATAAAGGCGTCCAGTTGTTGGCCGGTGCCCCCGCCAGAATTCCGTCGTAATCCTCCGGATACCGTTGCGCCTCCATCAATGCCTCGCGCCCGCCGTCGGAGCAACCGGCGAAATACGAGCGCTGAGGCGCCTTCGCGTAATAGGCCTGCGTCACGGCCTTCGCCACCCGTGTCATTTCATGAATTCCGCGATGGCCAAAGTCAACAATCTTCTCCGGATGTCCCAACGCCCACGCCGCATCGATCGGCGAGCCTGCGTGCCCGGTGTCAGTCGCGGTCGCGGCGTAGCCGTGTTTGAGCGCCACCCCGAGTTGCATCTCGTCGATCAGCCCGGCAAAGCCGCCGTTGCCGATGCCCTGCAACTTGCCATTCCATCCGGAAGCAGGCAGCCAGACTTCGATCTTGATGTCCGAGTCCGCCGTCGGCTTGGCCTCAGCCACCACGCGGCAGAATGCCGGCAGCGTCTTATACAGCGCGGCAGCGTCGCCTTCATTGAATGGCGATGGGGCCGCTGTGAACGCGCCGGCAGCGACTGCCTGCGCTATCGTAATCGTCGTGGTCGGAATGTGGAGAGCCGAAAGCTCTCCGCAATCCTGGGCATAGGCGAAGAAGTTTCCTGCGAGCACCACGGCGAGTACGAAGCACGGCTGGCAAGCTGATTTCATGAGTGCACCAACAATTCGGATTGAAATGGAAGGCGAATTTTACTCCTCGATGCTGCCTGGGCGCTGTCCGGCTCCCGAAATCGCAAGCTTAATGAATGTCCTTGACGCTCGAATTGGGATTTTGTACTCTATCAAGAACAAGTTCGCCCTTTGGTTTCGACTGGGGGTGGACCTGAATTTCATGCAGAGTGGCTGAGGGACGAGCCCTGAGACGCCACGGCAACCGATCCGAGATCATATATCCCGGATGACTGGTGCCAACTCTCTCCTGGAAACAGGGAACATGGGATTCGGCAAGCGCGCTGTATTTGCTTTCCGATAGCCTCTTTTCCTTTTCCTGGAAAAAGAGGCCATTTGTTTTTTGCGGCCAATTTTTCCGGCTCGTCCTCAGCTATTCGCTGCTTGGAAAATTAAAGGCCGATCCCTTTAACAGGGCGTCATCCTGAGCGGAGCCGCTTTTCAGGCGGAGCGAAGGATCTCGCGAGAAGCGCAGACGCTCTCGTCAGATGATCGACCGAAAGGCGAGTAGCCATATGTCTCATTACGAACTGCGATGCCGCGAATGCGGACGGACCTGGGGAAACCAGCCCCGCTCCATCTGCGACGAGTGTTTTTCCCCCTTGGAAGTTGCTTACGATTACGACGCGCTGCGGGCGCAGATTGCCCAAGGAACGTTCAGTCGCGAGCGCATTTCGCAGCGGCCTCCAAACATGTGGCGCTACTCCGAACTGTTGCCCCTCCCCCAGGGCTTTCAACCGCGGTTGCCCGTCGGATTCACCCCGCTATTCCAGGCGCCGCAGCTCGCGCAGAAGCTGACGGGAACGGCCGCGGCCAATGTCTATATCAAAAACGATGCCGTCTGCCTGCCGACGCTCAGCTTTAAAGATCGTGTAGTCGCCGTCGCGCTGTCACAGGCGAAGGCGTTCGGCTTCGACACCGTCTCGTGCTCCTCGACCGGCAACCTGGCCAATGCTGTCGCGGCGCACGCCGCCCGCGAAGGCCTCAAGGCTTGGATCTTCATTCCTTCGGATCTCGAGCCCGCGAAGATTCTCGGCACCAATGTTTTCGGCGCGAAAGTCGTCCGCATCGCCGGCAACTACGATCAGGTCAACCGGCTCTGCTCGCAGATCGCCGACGAACATCGCTGGGGATTCGTGAACGTCAACCTGCGTCCCTATTATTCCGAAGGATCGAAGACAGTCGGCTTTGAAATCGCCGAGCAGTTGGGATGGCGCTTGCCCGACAATATCGTCTGCCCCATGGCCGGCGGATCGCTGATTACGAAAATCAAGAAGGCATTCGATGAGCTGATCAAGCTGGGGCTGGTTGAGCCGAAGGAAGTGAAATTCTTCGGCGCGCAGGCCACCGGGTGTTCTCCGATTTCGACAGCTGTGAAAACCGGCAGCTCCGAGATCGAACCGCAGAAACCCGCGACCATCGCTCGTTCGCTCGCGATCGGCAATCCGGCGGACGGCCACTACGCCATCAAGACCATCAAAGGCAGCGGGGGATGGAGCGAAGACGTCAGCGATCCGGAAGTCATCGATTCCATCAAGCTGCTGGCGGAAACCGAAGGAATCTTTACCGAAACCGCCGGCGGAGTGACCGTCGGATGCGCGGGCAAGCTTTACCGCCAGGACCGCATTCTGCCCGACGAAACGACCGTGCTGTGCATTACGGGCAACGGCCTGAAGACCACCGACGTGCTCGCTGGAGTCTACGAGACCGAGCGTCCCATTGCGCCGAAGCTCGCGGAGTTCGAAGCGTACCTGCAGCAGACGCTGCCCGTGGACGAAATCCCCGGCGTGGTCGCCGCCGCAGAACAGGTCGCGGGCATCGGAGCCTGATCGCTATTTTTGCTCGGGCTTCTCGGACTGCTTCTTTGGTCCTTCGGCGTTCACCATGTCCTTGATTTGGTCGTAGGTCGATTGGGGAACGATCTTTTTCCGGAGGAGATCCTCTTTCGACGTGAATGGACGGGCGTCGATGATGCTCTGCGCAAAGTGAGGACCGACGCCGGGCAGCGCCGCCAGGTCTTTCTTGCTGGCGGTGTTCAGATCAACGGATTGCCCATTTCCTTCTGGGGTGTCCCTCTTCTCGGCCGGGCTCATCTTGTGCGTCTCGGAAGGATAGGAACTCTGATCGCCGATGGGCGGAGCGGGTTGCTGTGTTTGATCCTGTTGGGCGAATAAAAATGCGCCCAGAAGAAACAGCGCCAGAGTCGTGAGGGCAAAGGTCTTCATCGGAGAGCTCCTAAAGTCCGAGATTGGATGCCGTTGCCCTAAAAAGAGTTTAGTTTCAGCGAAATTGGAGGTATCTATGCCAATTACCGTTCAGATTCCAACCGCACTGCGCCGCCATACGGAAGGCCTAGCCTCCATTACCTGCGCCGCCTCGAATCTTGACGATCTGTTTTCCGTGCTCGACCAGAAGTTCCCCGAACTCAAGCCGCACCTGCGCGACGACAAAGGACAAATCCGCCGCTTCCTGAACGTCTATGTCAACGAAGAAGACATACGTTTCCTGGGTGGCCCCGCCTATGCCTTTCAGGAAGGCGACGAAGTTCTGCTCGTGCCTTCGATTGCCGGAGGTTAGCTATCCCGATCTTCCGCCATCTCCATGAAGCATTTGCCCGCCACCCAGATCACAACTTCAGATCAGGCGGTCACCGAGACGTTGCTCGAACTGGATCCTGACGACGTCTGCCCGTTGTTTTGGGTCAACGTCTGCTGCAACGTGGCGAATGCGCTTTGCGCCGAAGAGAGGTTCCCGGATTGCAGCGCCGTTCCCAGTTGATCCAGTAGCTCCCTGATTTCACTCGATCCGCCGCCCCCGTGATGATGATGCTGGCCTTCCGTTGCCTGCGTCTGGCTCTGCGTTGCCTGACTCTGGAAGTCCTGCTGAATAGTCGTGTAATCCTGCTGCGCCGCCGAAAGGTTGCCCGATTGAAGATCCTGCTCCAGCTGGCTGAAGGCCTTCGCGATGGGACTGCTGCTCTGCGAAGACGAACTGCTTTGCGGCACGAGCTGCTGCAACGTAGCAAAGTCCGACTGCGCCGCAGATAGATTGCCAGACTGAAGATCCTGCCCCAGTTGCTTGAACAATTGTTGGAACTGCTGAAAATTGTTTTGCGTGCTCTGGGTGTTATACAGGCTGGTGCTGGAAATGCCCGAAACTGACATTCTTGGTCTCCCTTTTTGGGAGCGCCTGCTCCCGGTTTCATCGGCAACTATCGGCATTTACTGTCGAAGACTTCAGTTGCCGCAATGCCGCAAGGGAGCATGCAAGTTCTATGCCAGCCTGGATAGTTAGCGCGCTCACATAATTCGCGAATGAAGACTGACTTGCAGTACCTGGGAGTACTTCACTGTTCCGGCTCCGCCGATACCTGCCCCGTCGATTGATGCAGCTGCTTGGCGCGTTCGATTACCCACTCGGGAAATTTCGGCGCACCCTGCGGAATTTTCCCCTGCGAGATTGCCCAATGATCGATCCAGCCGGTGCCTTCTTCCCCGACGTAAGTGTCCGGCAGGCTATACGCCGCATCTTCCAGCGCATCGCCGAGCGTGATGAAACGATAGCCGCGCTTTCTGAGCACGTCCATCAGTTCGCCAATGTGGTCCGCTTCCAGATTGCTGGCATGCAAGAGCAGTATCTGCCGCGGCTCATATCCGACAACCTTCACCGACTCCTGCTCCTCATAGGCAAACACCGCATCGTGATACGACAGATATTCCTTCACGATCTTCGCCTCTAAATCCGTATCATTCCGCTTCTTGGCATCTTCGTAGAGGCCGGCGAACATCCAGTCCCAGCCATCCAGCGTGATGGGAGCGATCCGGTATCCGCGCTGTGTGAGAAATGCTTCTGACTCCCGTCGCGTCAGCAGGTCGCGCCCCGTGTCCAGATACGGATGTCGAAAATACCGTAGCTTCATCTTGTGCGTCGCCATCAACATCTTGGTCACAGTCTCGCCTTGGATCACATCGTCTTCCCACGCCTTCAATCCAACTTGATTCAGCGACGAATGGCTGAACGTGTGATTGCCCAGTTCGAATCCGTAATCCACCCACATCTGCAGCGCCTTGATGCGTTCGTCGACCTCGCCCGGCTTGTACAGCTTCTTCTCGTTCACAAAGCCGACCACCGGAATTTTCTGATCGCGCAAGTGTGCCGAGCAGTTTCGCCGTGAGGGCGGTAATGTCGGCGGCCGGCAGCCGGTCCGCCATGCCCGAAGGCAAATCGTCAATCGTGACCGCAACCTGACGGTCAGGTTTTGCCGTCTGTGCCACCGCCCATCCAGACGCCAGACAAACAGCCCCAACCAGAACCGCAAAAAATGCCAGTCGTTTCACGCTCACATCTCTCCTGCCTACAGTTCCCATGCGCACACCTCCGGCCAAATAATGAAAACGGAACAGCCATTAGAACACGGGATTTCCATGCTGCCGCCATCATCTGGCGCTTTTTTCCCATCCAATGAAAACCATGTCCCTAAACGGTCGCAATCTGGGAAAAGTACACATCGGCACATCCGGCTGGCACTACAAGCATTGGATCGGCCCGTTCTATCCCGCCAAATTGCCCTCTTCCAAAATGCTCCGCTTTTATGTGGAGCGCTTCGATACGGTCGAGATCAACAACAGTTTTTATCGGCTTCCCGCAGCGACGGCGATTCAGGCCTGGTGCCGCGACACGCCTCCCGGATTTTGTTTCGCCGTCAAGGCCAGCCGCTACATCACCCACAACCGCAAGCTGAACGATCCGAAAGAAACGGTCGAAAAATTCATGCACGTGATGCGAAAGCTCGAACGCCGTCTCGGTCCGATCTTGTTCCAACTTCCGCCCGGCTGGAAACTCAACCTCGAAAGGCTCGAAGCATTTCTTGCCGGCCTGCCCAGGCGCCATCGCTATGTCTTCGAATTCCGCAATCCCACGTGGAATGTTCCCGACGTATTCGCGCTACTGCACCGTCACAACGCCGCCTACTGTGTCTACGAGCTTGCCGGATTCCAGTCTCCGATCCAGATCACGGCGGACTTTACCTACATTCGCCTTCACGGTCCCGGGGCAAATAAATATCAGGGGGACTACGGCGAAGATACGCTTCGCACTTGGGCCCAACGAATTCGCGAGTGGCGCCGGCAACTCCAACACATCTTCGTTTACTTCGATAACGACCAGGCAGGCTTCGCCCCAAAAAATGCGATGGACCTGAAAAAGATGGTCGAAAAAGGCGATCACTCTGAGAGAGAAACAAACGCAGCCTAGCTCACGACAGCTCCTGACTGCTGACCCCTGACCCCTGGCCTCTGACCCCTGACCCCTACTTCGATTTCCTCCGCTTCTGCTTCGCTACCTTCGCGCCCTGCTTCCCCAATGCCGTGCGAACCGATTTGGGCAGATGGGAAATCGTCTTTTTCTTTTTCGCAGCCGCTGCCGCTTTCTTGATGTTCTTTCTCGCCGCGTTTCGTTGCTTCGTGCTCGCCATGGGACCTCCAGCACTCTAGATGCCCCACCACACTCCATGGTTGACGCGAATCACACGCGTGATCGTCGCTTCCGGCAACGCAGGCTCCGCTGGCTTTGGCCGCGCCAGCGCCTTCTCCACTTCATCGCCAATCCTTCCCGACGCCTGGCAGCCGATATATTCGCCTAGCGCGCGGTAACTCTCGAATTGCAGTTCGTCGAACCACTGATCTGCCGTGCTCTGGTGCGGGAAGGACGGATTTTGCTCAGAGTAGCGCCAGACATCGTCCGGAAGCTTTCGGTCTGCGGAGCTGCATGGCGGCGCGGATCTCACCGGCATACCTGCCTTCAACAGGATCAAAGTTCCGGTGTCCGTCACATCATTCGGGTCATAGTAAATGGTTCCGATCACGCAGTTCTTAGGACACTCGCGGCTTCCTGCCGGCGGCTGAATGTCCTGGTACTTGATCTCGATGTGCGCTCCAAAGTCCGTGCGCGCCTTCTCCACCAGGCTCAGCAGATCGCTGAATTGATACGCGCCATCCGCATCGGCGTCGCAAGCCACAATCAACCGGCAGCGCCGCCGGATCAGTTCATATACCGCCAGATTCTCGAAATGTCCGCCATCCGAGAGATAGACATAGGCGCTTTGCTGGTCGCTGTTCGCGAATACCTCCGACATCAGGTACCCCAGTCCCAGCGCAGGCCCCGTACTCTTCCATTTCCTTGGATCACGCGAGTTCCCCATCCACCAGCCCAGCCGTACATCGAACAAAGCCATGAAAAATGCGGTGGCCGGACTCGTGTGGTAGCCCATATTCGGACTCGCTGCCGCTCCCGAGATTGCCATGGCCGTGCCCAGCGAGATTCCTCCCTCGGCGCCGAATTTTCCCCAACCGCATTGGCTTCGTCCCAGCTCCGTCTTCGCATAGCTTCGAAGATAACCGTGGTCGAAGGTGAAGCGATGCAACCCCTCGCCCTCCGCGCCGAGCTCGTATCCACAGTAAAGCGGCGTAAATGCAAACGACTTCGCGCGCCGGCTCGCATAGCCGAGCTCTTCGCCGCCAGTGATGTTCAGGGCCGCATTCAGAATCGGATATGGCCCCGGATAGGTATCGTCAAACGAGCACAGCGGCAGATCGTCTTTCGGATCGAATCCCGTGAAGGGCTCCGCTTTCCGCGCCGGGTTCGAAGCGCCCAGATAGCACCGCACCAGGCGGTTGCGATAGAAGTGATGGAGCGAGAAGTCGTTGACATCCACCCGCCACGACAGCAGAAGTCCGGCCACAAAAAAGATCACGCCTAGAATCGCCAGCCACGCAGCCGGTGGCGCCTTAAGTACATTCCAGTAATCGCTGGAAAGAACGCTCCATCCTGCATTGTTAAAGTGCCAAAGTTCCGCGGTTTCACTGGGATCAAAGACCATGCCCGTCGCAATGTGCACCGCAGTCGCCAGCAGCAGGACCAGTCCCACCAGGAAAACGTAAGGCGCTCCTTTCGCCAGTGCATTCAACACAGCCGGCGACTTGACGGTTTTCGAGATCCACGATTCGCCACCGTCCGCGTTCGTGGCACAGTTCTTGCCGGCATTCGTATCATTCACTTCTTTCCCGCTGGTCTTCGCACTCGCGGCGGCCTTCAGGCCAAAGTAATTGTGCAGCACCCACAGAATGCCTGCGGCGACCGACTTCCATCCCTGCAACTGGTAAAGTGCCCAGCGCACGCCCAGCGGAGCAAAGGCGCATGTCCCCGCCAGCAGCAGCCAGCCGATCGTGATCAGCATCAGATATCCGCCCAGCCGGGCCCACCACTCCCGCACCAGGTCCATCGAGCCACGTCCAACCAGCCCAAGATGAAATATCCCGGCGAGCAGAACCACAATCATCACCACGCCACTGCCAAAGACCATGACCAGCCATTCGAAGTTATCGAAGTCCTGCGGCTGGTTCAGCAGCAGCGTGTAGGCGCGCAGCAGACAACCGCCAAGGGCGCCTGCGATGGGAGAACAGATCAGCAGCGCCGAAATCGACACCATCAACTTCACCGGTTTATGGTGACGCTGCCGCCACCAGCGCCGCATCGCCGCCATGATTGCAACGATTCCCCAAACGGTGAAATAAAAAGCCGCACCCGCCACTGCCCACTGCCACGTGGGCGCCTGGCTCTTATACGACAATAGCCACAGAGCGCAATTCAGCAGAACACAGGCCACAACGAATGGCACCATCACGGTGGCCGTGACCTTGATCCGCTGGAAAAATGTCTGAAAAATCGCTTTGGACGGCATTTGCTTTGTGACCTGGATCGCCATCGCGATGGAAGCGAAAAACAAAATCGCGGCGCCCAACGTCAGCGGGATCCAGCCATTGCTGTCAGGATTTTTCACCACCGGCAGCAGTGCACTCTGGCAAAGTGCGAATACGCTGATAAACATCATCCCTAAAATCGTCTGGTTCAGAATCACGTTACGCATCCATGTTCCCAGCATCGCCCAGGTGTCGCCCGACACCGCGCCGGTGTGCGGCGTCAAATAATTGCTGTAAAGCCGCAGCCAGTGCAGTACAGAAGGCTCGCTGCGCAACTTCACCTCGTACTTGTGCGGCATAAGGGCCTTCTGCACGTCGGTGAACGAGCCTGCGGGCACACCCGGTGCCTCGGGACGCGGGTCGGTTCGGCGCTTGGTGAAAGCGGCCAGCCATGAACCGATGTAGCCACCTCCGGAAACGGTCGACAGGTAATCAAACTTTCCCAGCAATCCTCGCTGCGCCAGTGCCTGCAGCACTCCCAGATTGAACGTCGCGCTGCGAATTCCGCCGCCGGAAAACGCCAACCCCGTCAGATTGTCGGAATGGGCCTTAAACGCGACGTCGCGTTTTTCGCGCGAGTGGTTGAGGCGCTTCAGTTCGCGATCCAGAACCTGAACGAAAGTTATGGGAGCATCGCTGGGTGGGGTGCCGCTTTCCGCGGAGATAGCGCGGCCAACTTTGGAGTGCGCCATGGTGACCTCGAGACCGGGGATGTCGAACCCTTGGCGGGGCCCAATCTAGCAGAACTCGAAGAGCCCCCAAGAAATAGTGATTCTTGTTCCAAAAACGTAACAGAGGCGGGCACCCAGAGCGGGGATTTTTCTTTGCGCTCTGGGTTGCGGCCCGGTGCGCTACCATAGGGCAGGCAGGAGGAACTCCATGGCAAGCGTGATCGTGAAGAATCCGGCTGTGCTCAGCGGTGAGCCGGTGTTTCGTGGGACGCGGGTTCCGTTCAAAGCGTTGACGGATTATCTGGAAGGCGGCGAGAGTTTGGCGGAGTTTCTGGAGCAATATCCGAGCGTGACGCGCGAAGCCGCGATTGCAGCGTTGGAAGAGGCACGGGACAGCCTGATGGCGCATCTGGGATGAAAGTACTGATCGACGAGTGCGCCCCCAAGGCGATGAAAATGGCGCTGGCGGCCAGCGGTTTCGACTGCACGACCGTGCAGGAAGCGGGATGGTCGGGGAAAGAGAACGGCGAACTGCTGACCTTGGCCGACATCAGCTTCGATGTGGTGGTGACGATCGACCGGAATCTGCGTTATCAGCAAAACCTCACCGGGCGCCGCATCGCGCTGCTGATCGTGCGCGCGCCTACGAATCGTGTGGTGGATTTGGAGCCGCACTTCTCGGCCTGCGCCGAGGCGTTGCGAACCATTCAACCGGGCACAGTCGTCGAGGTGGGGGCCTCCGCGTAGGCGTCTTAGTTGACCCCATTTCGTTGCTGGAGATGGTCCCGAGCGCGGGAGGCGAGTCAGGCCTCTCCGCTCTGTGTTGCTTCCAGCCATCGAAAGAATGTGAGAAAGAAATGGAGGCAGGGGCGCAGCGCGAACGGCAGGATTCGCAAACACACCATCCTTGCGCCAGCGGCTCAAAGAAAGGTGCGATGCCGAAAGCACGCGGCGTTCGGTGAGCATCCGCGCTTCGTCCCCGTTACTGTCCGCGCTCGCGTCCGGCATCCGTTTGTGGGGCGAAAGAGCCGAGGGTTTTTCCACAGTCGCCATGATCAGAGTGTGACATCTGACCTTGCGCTCGAAACCGCAGAAAGCGGATCATAGCCATGGCGCTGGCGGTATCAGGACGGGAATGCGACAGCTCAGCCGTTGTGGCTTTTGGGACCTAAGTCATCTGCGGCTCAAGATTTTGCCCGCAAACCATTGAGCCTCATAGATTATTTTCGAATCTACCGCTAAGTCGATGATTCCAGAGATTCGAGGGGGAGGGGGGATACCCACGTCAACAGGCGTATTCCCAAAATGAAACTCGATCAGAAAATGAGTTCGCTGCGCGGCTCAAGAATTATTCTTCGTGGTTTTTCCACTGCCGAAGCGGTGATTTCTACTTGCCTTCCAGTTTGATATCGCCGACTCCCACGTGCGCCCGCAATTCGTACTTTCCGTCGCCACGATAATGTAAGGTCTTGCCCAGCCATCCGCTGGTTTCACCGTAACCGTCGCCTTCGACATCGCCGATGCCCGTGTCGGCGCGCACCAGACGATATCCCGCGTGTTCCGTCGCAATGTGAATGTCACCAACTCCCAGACTGAGATCCTTATCGCCCACGACGTTGTCGATGGTCATGTCACCGACTTTCTGGTGGATATCGAGGTTCGTGTTTTGCGGAACCTCCAGCACCACATCGAAGTTCGTGTTGCCGCTCATCGCTGAGTGGAACTCGATGGTCGCGTTATTGCCGCTGACATTGAAATCGACATGCGACTCTTTCAGACTGCTCTCGTGCCGCGATTTTATCGTGTACTCGAGCCTGATCTGCTTCGAGTCTCCCCGCTTGACGTGAATATCGCCGACGCTGACTCGCACATGCAGATACCCACCGGAAACAAAATCGCGGGCATCGCTATGCGTCTCTTCATATTTCCAGTCATCGGCCGCACACAACGGAGCCAGCAACAGACACAATAGTGCGACCTGGTATATGGAACGAATCACAGATCGTTGAACCAAAGATCGTTGAGCTGAAGAACGCTGAGACGAAGCCCGTTCCGACATGGAACACCTCTTTCGCACCAGCACCACTGAATGCTACGGAGGGAACGGCCAAAGAGTTCCGTCAAAGTGTGGCGCGGGCACTCATGCCCGCGAACTGCCTGCGGCAAAACCGTCCCTCAACTCTTGAAGTCAGCCACGCCGTTCCACACCAGTTGGACGGCGATGGCCAGAATAAGAAAGCCGAAGATCCGGTTAATCGCTCCGACGGCGCTGGGTCCGAGCCGGCGAACCAGCGGACCGCCCAACCAGAAGAAGAGAACTACGCTCAGCGCCACTGCCGCAATACCAATGACCATGCCGATGTAGGCTGCGCCATTGTCCACGTGCGCCGCCAGCGCCATGACTACGCCAATCGCGCCTGGCCCCGACATCAGCGGCATGGCCAGAGGCGTCAGCGAGATGTCCTCTTTGTCTTCCGCTTCGTGACTTTCTTCGGGAGTGATGCGCGCATGTGACGTCACCATTCCCCAAGCCGTGTTGGCCACGATCAGTCCGCCAGCAATCTTGAGTACAGGCAGCGAGATTCCGAAGAAAAAAAGTACGAACCGGCCAAAGAAAAGAAAGATCACCAGAATCAAAAACACCCACAGTCCTGTCTTCACAGCGGTGCGGTTCCGGTCGCGCGGCATCCACGTCGAGGTCATGCTGAAGAAAATAGGAATGCCTCCGAAGGGATCGACGATCGGAAACAGCGCCAGGAATGTTGCCGCCGCTGAAGAAGGCAGCGTGCGCAAGATATGTCCGAGAGCGGAGTGCATGGCTTACTTGTATCCTTCCAGCGTCTTCGCCGCCCGCTCGAGTGCTCCAGCGAGAGTTGCCAGTTGTTGCCGCGCGCGATCGCTGTCGCCTTTATCCAGAGCTTCATTTACGCCGGGAATCACGACAGCGGCATAGCCTGTGTACTCTCCCGGCGCATAAATCGCATGACGAAACCACGGACGGTGCGGCAAGCCTTGGGGAACGATCAATGCGCGTTCGGCATTGAGCAGCGCTTGATTCAGATGGGAAGCATCTTGCGGAGGATTTTTCTCTTTGGAAAGTGCCTTCGCTCCGGCCGATTCAAAGTGATGTGCCGCCGCATTCACCGGATCGAAGTCGATGGCGTGCGCGCCGAATTTGTCTTCCGCGCGCTTCCGCGCAGCGTCGAGATAGGCGACAACCTCTTTCCCGTATTCCTCATAGTCGTACGGCAGAACGTCGGCATCGGCCATGCGTATGGCTTCCAGCCCGAAGATGCGCGCCATCTGTTGCTCGTAGACGAAGTCGGGATCGGCAAATCTCTTAAACCAGTTGAGATTATCGAACACGGAATGGTAAACCCCATAGGGACCGCTCGAACTGATGTCGCTCGAGGGTACTCCAACGTGCTGCAGGAACGCGGTGTAATCGGATCCGCTGCCCAGATCTCCGACCGGAACATCGCTCTTCACCTGCGCTGCCGGAGTGCGGCGGCTGTCGCCGATCGCCTCCATTGGAGACTGCGTGGCGGCAGGTGCTTCCGGCTGCGAGGCCTTCTGCCAGACTTCGTATACTGTTCCACCTTTTGGACTCGGCACGGCTTTGGCGACGTCGCGCAAAAACTGCTTAAGACTGGGAACCGAAGAAGCACCAAACTTCGGACCCGAGACCGCAACGTCAACATTGAAGTATGCCGGTGAATTGCGCAGTTCTGCTTCGTGCTGCTCGACCCACTCGGTCGAACCGATCAGGCCTTCTTCCTCGCCGTCCCAACTGGCGAACATGAGAGTGCGCTTGGGCTTCCATCCTGACTTGAGGAGTTCGGCGACTCCGTGTACGGCTTCGAGCATGGCCGCAGTCCCGCTGTTCGGATCGACCGCGCCGTAGACCCAGGCATCGCGATGATTGCCCGCGATCACCCACTGCTCGGGTAGTTCGCTGCCTTTCACGCGGCCGATCACGTCCCAGAGAGTGCGAAATTGATAATCCTGCCTGAGGTGCATCTTCACCTTCGCCGGTCCCGGACCGACGTGATAGGTGAACGGTAGCGCTCCTTGCCACTCGCGCGGAGAGTCCGGCCCAGCCAGATGTTGCAGGATCGGCCATGCGTCCTGATAAGAAAGCGGCGTGACCGGAATCTTTGGCATCTGCGCCGACTGTTCTGGAGAGATGCGCTGCGAGTCAGGCAGATCGGGCGTTGACGCAACGCCCGGAGTTGTCGGATCGCCAGGGAACTCAAACATGTATCCGGTAGAGCCGCGCTGCACCCCAGTATCGGGACGCCAAGGGCCGTCGGGATATTTGTCACCGCGCCGCCATCCGTCATCTGCAGGATCGGAGTAGATGATCACACCGGCCGCACCGTGTTCCTGCGCGACGAACACCTTTACCCCGCGGAAATTCTGACCGTAGCGGACGAGCACGATCTTGCCCTTTACGTCGATTCCGAGCTTCGCGAGCTTCTCGAAGTCTTCGGGGGTGCCGTAGTTGGCATAGACCACGTCGGCCTCGACGTCCCCGGAGGGAGACATGCCGCTGAAGGGCATCACCACGCGCGGATCGTCCTGATACGGGTCGTTGCTGACGTGCTCGCGCGTGGGGCCATGCATGGAGACGCCTGCTGGAGCGGTCATATCCACGCTGATTTCCAGAGGATAATTGATCCAGACCCGGTACTCGACGGTCTCGGTTTCGAGTCCGGCCTCGCGGAATTTCTGCGCGACATAATCTGCCGTCGCCTTGTCCTCGATCGTTCCCGCCATGTGTGGGGCCTGCGTCAAGATGCGTAAATGTTCTTCGGCCAGTTTCGGATCTGGCACGGCGAGGAACCTTTTCTCGATGGCTACTTCGGAGGCTGCGTTGCGAAAGCCGAAGATAGCGGAAGAAGCATTGGGTGAGGGTGACGCGTTTTTCCCGGCATGGGTGGATGAACCGGAGAACAGAACTGCGGATGAGAGGAGTCCGGCGAAAAGGAGTCTCATGGGTTTGGAATCAAAGTTAGTAAGGTAGCACATGCCCGAGTGATGGGCGTGGCGTGCAGACAGCTGGGCGTGCTTTCGCTTATAATTCGCCTTCGAGCACTAACTTCACCAAGCTCACCAAGTGGTGCTATACTAGAAGCCATGAAGCGAGCGACTATGACGCTGCCCGATGATCTTGCCGAGGCCGTGGACCAGTATGTGCAGGCGCAAGAGGCGCCGCCTGCGCTCACGACCGTGATGCAAACAGCCTTAAGGGAGTTTTTGCGCGAGCGCGGGTTTCTGCGAACTCAGCGATCCTTGAAGATCAGGCCAGGGAAGAGGAGAAGCGGTCGCAGCGATGTCAGTCAGAATCATGACCTCTGTCTGACGGGCGTGAAAAAATAGTCCGCGCCGTATCAGTTAAACGACCCGGCACCCTTCTTTTGTGTCGAGGGAGAACATCAAAGCTTCAGGGCCGCGGTAGTCATCATCACGTAGCGAGATCGAGAACACGGTTCTATTCTCGAAAACAAGTAATAGTTGCTGGTCGTCAACCCCGGTGCGTTCGACTAGACGGTCAATTTGGCTGCAGATACTGTCACGGTATCCGGGTTGCCCGAACGTTAGACTTTCAGATCCGCGAGTAACAGTAGGTGTAGTGTAGGCGTTCATCTCAGGGCCGTCGAACGCAAGCTGGATATAATCTGCCACGAACGTCACCGAACTCAGCTTGCGTCCCACCAGGGTCTGAATGGCTGATGCCAGTGTCTGCCTCGTTGAACTGTTCATGAACAGATCCCTCCTCACCTGATCTGGCCCGTTCCGATAATCTCGTACTTCGATGATGTCAGTTCCGCTAGGGCAAATGGGCCGCGGCAGTGAAGTTTCTGAGTGCTGATGCCCATCTCAGCGCCAAAGCCGAATTCACCGCCGTCCGTGAAGCGGGTGGAAGCATTCCAGTAGACCGCGGCAGAATCAACTCCGCGCAGGAATTTGCGGGCGTTGGTTTCGTCGGCGGTGACAATGCAGTCGGAATGTTTGGTCGAGTATTGGTTGATGTGAGCGATGGCCTCGTCGACGTTTGCGACGACAGCTATCGCCATGCACAGCCGGAGATACTCTTCATGCCAGTCTTGCTCGGCTGCGGCACCGACGTGCGATCCACCAGCGAGCGTGCGGGTTTTGCCATCTCCGCGAACTTCGACGCCTGCATCAATCAACTTTTTCACGATGCGCGGGATATATTCGGCAGCGACGGATTCATGGACGAGAAGCTTCTCGGCAGCATTGCAGACTGAGGGGCGCTGCGTTTTCGCGTTGATCACGATGCGATCGGCCATCTCGAAATCGGCGGAGGCATCGATGAAAATGTGGCAGTTGCCGGCGCCGGTCTCGATCACGGGAACCACAGAATTCTCCGTGACGAAGTTGATCAATCCGGCGCCGCCGCGCGGGATGATTACGTCGACCAGTCCGCGCGCCTTGATCAGTTCGTGCACCGAATGCCGGGTTGTGGAATCGAGCAATTCGATTGCGCCTTTAGGCACGTTCGGAACAGCGGTCATGATGTTGACCAAACACTGATTGCTTCGTGCCGCTTCTTTGCCTCCGCGGAGAACGATTGCATTCCCCGTTTTAAGCGCTAGCACCGCAGTGTCGACCGTAACGTTTGGCCGCGATTCGTAGACGATGCCAATGACCCCGAAGGGCACGCGGACTTTGCGGATGTGCAGGCCATTGGATTTGGTCCAATCCGCGAGCGTTTCGCCGATGGGATCTGGCAATGCTGCGATCTCGCGAACTCCGCGGGCCATGTCTTTGATGCGCGCAGGACGTAAGGAGCAGGCGATCGCGCATGGCTCCTTCAAGTGCGGAACTCGCGACATCTTCGCTGTTGGCCAGCAGAATTTCTTTCTCGTGCTGCTCAACTGCGTTCGCGATTGCCAGCAGGATTGCGTCCTTCTCAGGGGTCGAGAGCAAGGCAAGAGTCGAGGCAGCGGCACGGGCCCGGGTTAACTTATCGTGCGTCGAAATTGCGGTGCTCACGGTTGTAGACATCAGCTTGTCTGGTGCGGTGGAAAGTAGGTTCCGATCTTGCGCGCCATTCCCATCGAAATCGCCTGCGGATGGCGGCCGTTCACGATGGCGACGTGGACTCCGCCCTCGCTGGCTAGCTTTGCGGCGCGGAGTTTTGAAACCATGCCACCACGGCCGAGCGAGCTCTTGCCGCTGCACTGAGCTTCCAGCGCTGGAGTCAATTGGCGGATCACTCGTTGCAGGCGCGGCTTTTTGCGGCCGTTCGGAATCAGGAACCCGTCGACATCGGTCAGCAGCAGCAACCAATCCGCTTTTACGGCGGTGGCGAGCAGGGAACTGAGTTCGTCGTTATCGCCGAATGCGCCTTCGAGTTCGCGCACGGAGACGCTGTCATTTTCATTGACGATCGGAACGACCCCCAAAGACAACAGTTGCGCAAGCGCGTTCTGCAGGTTGCGGTAGCGGACTGGCGAGGTGAAATCATCGCTGGAGAGCAGCAATTGCGCTACGATTTTCTTTCCGAAGAAGAGCCGCTCGTAGGTGTGCATCAGCTTGCTCTGTCCGACGGCGGCGCAGGCCTGCATGCGAGGCACGTCGCCGGGACGCTTCTCAAGCGCGAGGCCCGACATGCCCGCGGCAATCGCACCCGAGGTGACGATCAGATATTCGTTCTTGGAAAGATCGAACTGGTCGACAATACTGCGCAGTAAATGGATGTCGATCTGTCCTCCCGGGGCAATGAGACTGGTGCCGACTTTGATGACAACGCGCATAGTTGTTTTTGCTGCGGCCGCGAATCTCGTTGTTGTTCGCTTACGCGCGACTCCAGCCTGGAGACGCGGCGCGCCGGCGAGGAGGGACAACAAGTCTATCCTGCCGTTAGAATGACTTTCTTGGCAAGACGAAAAATCTTTTGAGGTTGTGTGAATGCCTGCTACGAACGCGACGAGCCGCTTTTCCGATCGAGTCGACAACTATGTTCGGTATCGACCGGGATACCCGCCGGAAGCGGTTGCGGTTCTGAAGAGCGAGTGTGGACTAACGGCGAAACATGCAATCGCCGATGTCGCTTCCGGCACAGGGATTTGGACGCGTTTGCTGCTGGAAAATGGCAACGCCGTTTTCGCGGTCGAGCCGAACGTGGACATGCGGCAGGCGGGAGAACGACTGCTGGCGGACTTTCCGAAGTTCACCAGTCTTGCGGGGAGCGCGGAGGCGACTACTCTCCCGGACGACAGTGTTGACTTCGTAACTTCAGCGCAGGCGGCACATTGGTTCGATCGGCAGCGGGCGCGGCGGGAATTTGTGAGGATACTAAAGCCGGGCGGATGGCTCGCGCTGTTGTGGAACGAACGAGAGATCGACACAACTCCGTTTCTGCGGGACTACGAAGAATTACTGCTGGCATTTGGCACGGACTATGAAGAGGTGCGGCACGAGCGTACCACCGATGCGGTAAATGAATTCTTCGATCCCGCGCCATATCAAGAGCGAGTGTTCGCGCTGCGGCAGGAGTTTCACTACGAAGGGCTGGAGGGACGGCTGCTGTCGTCGTCGTATGCGCCGGGACAGGGACATCCGAAACATGAGCCGATGTTGCGCGAATTGCGGCAGATTTTTGATCGCCACGCTGAGAATGGGCGAGTGAGCTTCGATTACAAGACGCGAGTCTATTTTGGAAAACTGAAATGAATCCAAAGAATGTGGTAGCTGAAGAAAAATCGGTGCATATGACGCCGGAGGAATTTCGTCGGCATGGGCACGCCGTGGTGGATTGGATCGCGGATTATCAATCGCGTATTGAGTCTCTGCCCGGTGCTTTCGCAAGTGAAGCCGGGGCAAATTCGAGCATCGCTTCCGGCCGAACCGCCCGCCAAGGGCGAGGAGTTCGAGGCGGTGCTGAAAGATTTCGATCGATTGATCTTGCCCGGCGTGACCCATTGGCAGTCGCCAAATTTCTTTGCGTACTTTCCGTGCAATGCCTCGGGTCCGGGAATTCTCGGGGATCTGCTGTCTTCCGGACTGGGTGTGCAGGGGATGCTTTGGTCGACGAGCCCAGCATGCACTGAACTTGAGACGCATGTGATGGATTGGCTGGTGGGTATGCTCGGTCTGCCCGAGAAATTTCTTTCGACAAGTGCGGGAGGCGGAGTCATTCAAGACACGGCATCGAGCGCCGTTCTGTGCGCGTTGCTCGCTGCACGCGAGCGAGCCACGGAGTACAGCAGCAACAAGAAAGGCTGCGATGGAAAACTGGTGGCGTATGCGTCGACGCAGACGCACTCGTCGCTGGAGAAAGCCGCGATGATTGCGGGAATTGGGACGGCGAACCTTCGGCTGATCGAAGTGGACGAAAAGTTTGCCATGAAGCCGGAGGCGCTTGCCCAGCAAGTTGAGTCTGATCGGCAGGCCGGACTGACGCCGATATTTGTGTGTGCGACTGTTGGCACAACTTCTTCGAATGCCATGGACCCGGTGAGCGCGATCGGTGAGATCTGCAGGAGAAATGATCTGTGGTTACACGTGGATGCGGCAATGTCCGGGACAGCGATGGTGTGTCCGGAGTTCCGGCACTTCCAGAACGGAGTTGAGTTGGCCGACAGCTACAATTTCAATCCGCATAAATGGATGGGCGCGAACTTCGATTGCAGTTGTTTCTGGGTGGCCGATCGGAAGGCACTGATTCAGACGTTGAGCATTCTGCCGGAGTATCTGCGGAACCAGGCGACGGAATCGGGTGCGGTGATCGATTACCGCGACTGGCATATCCAATTGGGACGGCGGTTCCGGTCGCTGAAACTGTGGTTTGTGATCCGGCACTACGGTGTTGAAGGCTTGCAGCACAACGTGCGGGAGCACGTCCGACTGGCGCAGGAGTTCGCTGAATGGGTGAGGAAAGACGATCGGTTCGAAGTAGCCGCACCCGCGCCCCTGAATCTGGTTTGCTTCCGGCATAAGGCCGGAGATGCGGCGAATCAGATGATCATGGAGCGGCTGAACCGCAGCGGTGATTTGTTCCTGACGCATACGAAATTGAATGGCAAGCTTACGCTGCGGTTATCGATCGGCCAGATGCATACGAAGGCGCGGCACGTGGAGAAGGCGTGGGAGCGGATCAAGGAAGAAGCGGCGCGCTTGTAGACCATTTACCACAGGGGACACAGAGGAACAGAGAGAACTTCCCGTAACCCACTCGTGGGATCGCGCAAAGGAAGATGCCAGCTTACGGAGGGCGGTCAACTTGGAGACTGCAATTGATTATCGCTGCGCCTTCGGTCCGGCGGCTTTGACCTCTGGGGGAGCGTCGAAGTTTTCGAAGTTCCTGGCGAAGCGGTTGCGCAAGTCTTCGGCAGCGCGATCGTAAGCGGCTTTATCGGGCCACGCGTTCCGCGGATTCAGCACCTGGGGCGGAACTCCGTGACAAGTTTTCGGAATAGAGAATCCAAACGTGGGTTCGATTTCGAACTCATGATGGATGAGTTCGCCTTCGACCGCGGCATCGACCATGGCGCGTGTATGCGGGATGCTCATGCGGCGGCCCACGCCATAGGGTCCGCCTTGCCATCCGGTATTCACCAGCCAGCATTGCGCGTTGTGCTCGCGCAGGCGCCGGCCGAGCATCTCGGCATAAACCTTGGGCGGCAGCGGAAGAAATGGCGACCCGAAGCAGGTGGAAAACGTTGCCGACGGCTCCTTCACGCCAGCTTCAGTTCCCGCGACCTTGGCGGTGTATCCGGAGAGGAAGTGATACATGGCTTGCTCGGGACTGAGCTTCGAGATGGGCGGGAGAACGCCGAAGGCATCTGCGGTCAAGAAGACGACGTTCCTGGGATGTCCGCCAATACCCGGGATGACGGCGTTGTCGATGAACTCGACCGGGTAGGCGGCGCGAGTGTTTTCGGTCTTGCTATCGTCCTCGTAATCGGGGATGCGGGTTTGGGAATCGAGCGTAACGTTTTCGAGCACGCAGCCGAAGCGCAGGGCATTCCAGATCTGCGGCTCATTCTGCTTGGAGAGCTTGATGCACTTGGCGTAGCATCCACCTTCAAAATTGAATACGCCGTCCGCGCTCCATCCGTGTTCGTCGTCGCCGATGAGATCACGCGAGGGGTCGGCCGAAAGCGTGGTCTTACCCGTCCCCGAGAGCCCGAAGAACAGAGCGCTAACGCCGTTATGCCCGACGTTGGCTGAGCAATGCATGGGGAAAACATTGCGCTGCGGCAGCAGGAAATTCATGACGCTGAAGATCGATTTCTTCATTTCGCCGGCATACGAAGTTCCGCCGATGAGCACGGTGCGGCGCATGAAGTTCAGCAGGATGAAAACTTCGGAGTTGACTCCGTCGCGCTTGGGGTCGGCTTTGAACTCCGGAGCTGAGATAACGGTGAACTCAGGATGATGGTGTTTCAGTTCGTCGGGAGTGGGACGCAGGAATAACTGCCGGACGAAGAGGTTGTGCCAGGCATATTCGTTGACAATGCGGACGGGCAGACGGTAAGCGGGATCGGCTCCGCAAAAAAGGTCCTGAACATAGAGTTCACGTCCGCGGAGGTGCTCCACGACGCGGGCATAGAGTGCATCAAATTTATCCGGCTGGAAGGGTGCATTGACCGCGCCCCAGTTCACAGTATGCTCGGTCATCTCATCCCGCACGACAAATTTGTCTTTGGGCGAGCGGCCGGTCCGATTGGTATATCCGACAATCGCCCCGTTGGAGGCCATCTTCGATTCGTCGCGCCGGATGGAATGCTCCACCAACACGCCAGGCGAAAGGTTGAAGTGGGTTCGGCCTTCGCTTAGCAATTCGGCTACGTCGCTGACGTGCATGGTTGTAGCCACGAAAAATTTCTCCTGGGAAGAGCCCGAAACTGGGAGTCGAGCAAAAACGTTCTATTCTGCCCTAAAAGCGACCGGCTTGCCAAGGAATCGGATTACACTTGGCGAATTCCCGGCAGCAAAACGATATTGTTGCCAATCCACGGATAGGCGACGAAGCACCTAGGAGAGATGCAGTCGAGCGGTAGAAGAGTTGTCGCGAAGAAAGGGCGGGGAAGTGGAAGGGAATGGGCTGATGTGAATAGCGTGCCGCTAGTCAGAGGACGTTTTGTAATCGCAGGCAGTGCGGCAGGGTTCGCAGTACATGAGGCCGTCGGTGCAGATGCATACGTCAATGACGGACTGGCATAAGCAACAGTACTTTTCGCACTGGCAGGCTGACTCGGGTTGCTCGCATTGAGCGCAGCGAATTTTGGAGGGACCGGTTCCGGTGCTCATAAGTTAATGTAGCCCGTTGTCCGGACAACTGAGTAATGACGTTGGTAATTGCCCGAAGGCGTCTTCTTTCGGCATTCCACAAACCCGCGATTTCCTCCTGACCTATAATTCCGAGCAATGACTTTCCAACATCTGCTGGATGGCGCGGAGTTTCTGAGCCAGAGCGGAAACCCGGACGTCACCAGTGTGGAATACGACTCGCGCCGGGTGAAGCCGGGCTGCGCCTTCGTGGCAATGCGCGGGGAGAGTTCCGACGGGAACCGTTTTATCGATCAAGCCATTCAGTCGGGAGCAGTGGCGATCGTCACGGATTCGCCAACAGAGAAGCCGCGCGAAGGCGTGGCGTGGGCATTGGTACCGCACGGGCGGCGAGCGCTGGGGCGGATCAGCGAGAATTTCTACAAGCGTCCGGCGGAACGGATTGTCGTTACTGGAATTACGGGGACAAACGGAAAGAGCACGACGGCTTTCTTGATGGAGTCGATCCTGACGGCAGCCGGACGCAAGACCGCGATGATCGGGACCATCGAGTATCACGTGGCAGGACGCGTGTATGCAGCGCCGCACACAACTCCGGAGGCGCTCGAACTCGCCCGCATTTTCAGCGAGGCAATCGGGCAAGGGGCGACAGATGCGGTCATGGAAGTCTCGTCCCATGCGTTGGCGCAACAGCGAGTTTTTGGCGTGCCATTCGATGTTGCGGTTTTTACGAATCTCACGCGCGATCACCTCGATTATCACAAGAGCATGGAAGAGTATTTCTATGCGAAACGCGTGCTGTTTGAGGGATGCGGCACCGATGCGCCGCGAGCGGCCGTCACGAACGTGGATGACGAGTACGGAGCGCAGTTGGTGGGGTTCAGCCGAAAGCGGAGTTCGGTGGTGTTGAGCTATGGATGGGCGAGCGGTGATTTCCATGCGGAAAATGCCGAGATCACTCCGCGGGGAACGCGCTTCGACATGATCACGCCGGAGCAGAAACTGGCGGTCTTTTCGCCGCTGATTGGGCGGGTCAACGTCTACAACATACTGGCAGCGAGCGCGGCGTGTTTTGCTCGCGGCTGTACAGAAGAAGCGATCGCGAATGGCGTTGCCGCGCTAACCCACGTCCCAGGGAGATTTCAGCGCGTCGATTGCGGACAGCCGTTCACAGTGGTGGTGGACTATGCGCATACCGACGATGCCTTGAAGAATCTGACCATGCTGGCGCGGGAATTCGTTACGCGGAGCGGAGGGGCGGCACGGGTCATCACGTTGTTCGGGTGTGGCGGCGACCGCGATCGCGCCAAGCGTCCGCTGATGGGCGAGGCAGCTGGACGCGGCAGCGATTTTGTGGTGCTCACTTCGGATAATCCGCGGAGCGAGGATCCCGCTGCAATCATCAATGACGCCATGGTTGGTCTGCAAAAAACTGGTGTGAAGTACGCGGTGGAAGTCGATCGGCGGAAGGCAATTGGGCTGGCAATTGGCGAAGCACGGCCAGGAGACATTGTGCTGCTCGCGGGCAAGGGCCATGAAAAGGTGCAGATAGGACGAGATGGCTCGCGTCCGTTTGACGACGTGCAGGTGGCACAGGATGTTTTGAAAGCGAGCGGATTTGAGTGTGGAGCATCGCCCGCCGTGGAGAAGCAAGGATGAAGCTAAGCCTGTCGAAAATCGCGGAGTTCATTTCGGCGACGGGCGATTTCCGGCGAGACGAGGTGGCGCAGGCGTATTCGATCGATTCGCGAAGCGTGCGCCGGGGAGAACTGTTCTTTGCGGTGAAAGGCGAGCGCCTCGATGGGCACGATTTTGTCGCGGCTGCGCTGGAGAAAGGTGCAGTTGGGGCTGTGATATGTCAGGATCAGGCACAGCGCTTCACGGATCAGTCAAACCTGCTTTGCGTCGAGGACACGCTGGTTGCGCTGCAAACGCTGGCGACCGCGGTTCGGAAAGTCTGGGGCAAGCCTCTGGTTGGTGTGACCGGTTCGGCCGGCAAGACCACGACGAAAGAGGCAATTGCGCATGTGCTGAGTTCCGGGGGGCGAGTGCTGAAGTCGGAAGGCAATTTCAACAATCACTTCGGACTGCCGCTCATGCTGCTGAAGCTGGAGCCAGAGCACGATCTTGCTGTGATCGAGATGGGGATGTCGCACGCGGGCGAGATTCGGGCCCTGGCGAAGATTGCTCAGCCTGAGATTGGCGTGGTAACCAACGTCGCTCCGGTACATCTTGAATTCTTCGATTCGATCGCTGGCATTGCCCGCGCGAAATATGAATTGATTGAGTCGCTTCCTTCGAACGGAATCGCTGTGCTGAATGCAGACGACGAGTACGTTTCGCAATTCGGGCGAGACTTCAAGGGACGCGTGATCAAGTACGGAATCCAGTCGTTGGCGGATGTCCGGGCCGAGAATGTCAGATCGCGTGGGGTGGAAGGATCGGAGTTCGACGTGATTGCAGCAGGAAGCCGCGAGCATGCCTTGCTGCAACTCGTAGGAGAGCACAACATCTTGAATGCGCTGGCAGCCGTTTCGGTCGGGCTTGCGTGCGGCATGAAGCTGCCGGAATCAGTGGCCGCACTGGCTTCTCTTGCGCCGGCCGACAAGCGTGGGCAGGTTCTCCAGTTGGGTAACATCACGGTGGTGAACGATTGTTACAATTCGAATCCGAAGGCGCTCAACGCTATGGTGGATGCCCTGGCCGCGATGAAGGCAGCACGCCGCATCGTGGTGGCCGGAGAGATGCTGGAACTTGGCGCTGCGGGGGAAGAGATGCATCGCGATGCGGGCCGGTACATCAGTGAGAGGAAAATGGACATGCTGCTTGGTGTCCGCGGGCTTGCCCAGTCCATGGTGGATGGCGCCAGGCAAACGGGGACGCGGGCGGAGTTTGTAGCGACTCCGGAAGAAGCAGGCGAATGGCTGGCGCGCGAGACTCGCGACGGAGACGTGGTGCTGCTCAAGGCTTCGCGGGGCGTGAAACTCGAAAAGGCGCTGGAGACATGGAAGGCAAAAACAAGTGGTCAGTGATCAGTGGCCGGTGGTCCGTTGAACCCTCAGGCAGACAACTGACCACGAGCCACTGATCCTGTTCGCGTTCGGAGGATGATTGCTCTACTGGCTGTTGTTTCTGAAACTGCAACATTACGTTGCACCGTTCCGCATCTTCCGGTACGTAACTTTCCGCACTGCGTTTGCGAGCTTGACGGCGTTATTTACGGCGCTGATTGTGGGACCGCTGGTCATTGGCCGCCTGCGCGATTTTCAGATTGGGCAGTACATCCGCGAAGAGGGTCCGAAGGCTCATCAGAAAAAAGCGGGCACGCCGACCATGGGCGGGTTGCTGATTGTGATTGCGATTGTGGTTCCCACATTGCTTTGGGCTGATTTGAGCAACCGTTTCGTTTGGATCGCGGTGTTCTCGACTTGCGCTTATGCGGCGATTGGTTTCACGGATGACTATACCAAGGTGACGCACCGCAGAAACCTGGGTCTCACCAGCCGCGCTAAGTTCGGATTGCAGATTGCGGCCAGCATCGTAATCGCGTCGATGCTGATCGCGATGCAGACCTACAACCTGTATTCCACGAAGCTGATCGTGCCGTTCTTCAAACAATTTCACCCCGACCTGGTGGTCGGAGTTTGGGAACGTCATCCGCACCTTTGGCCGCTGGCGTTCCTGCCGTTCATGGCCTTTGTGGCACTCGTAATCGTGGGGTCGAGCAATGCGGTGAATTTAACGGATGGTCTCGACGGGCTGGCGATTGGCTGCACGGTGATTGCGGCGGGTGCGTTGACGGTGCTGACGTATGTGAGTGGCCATGCGACCTTCGCGACGTATCTGGAACTGCAGCGCATGCCGCAGGTGGCGGAGCTGACCATCTTTTGTGGAGCGATGGTGGGAGCGTCCATCGGATTTCTCTGGTACAACGCGCATCCCGCAGAAGTTTTTATGGGTGACGTGGGGTCTCTGGCCCTGGGGGGCGCGATCGGGACGGTCGCTGTAATCATCAAGCAGGAATTGCTGCTGCCATTTATCGGCGGAGTATTCGTGATTGAAGCGCTGTCGGTGATCCTGCAAGTTGGATCGTACAAGTTGCGGAAGAAGCGAATTTTCAAGATGGCACCGATTCATCACCATTTCGAGCTGATGGGATGGTCGGAGTCGAAGATCATCGTGCGCTTCTGGATTGCATCGCTGATTTTTGCGTTGTTTGCGTTGACGACGCTGAAGTTAAGGTAAGCTAACGAAGTTCGGAGAATTGATGATTGTTGATTTTTGATTGTTGATTAAAGTCTGGGCCAACGACGGAACGGTTCTCAATCAACAATCATCAATCAAGATTCAACAATGGCGTTATGGAACTGAATGGAAAACGCGCGTTGGTCGTGGGCCTGGGAAAGTCCGGGGTGGCTTCGGCGTTGTTCATGAAAGCACATGGGGCGCAGGTCACCGTTTCTGACACAAAGAGCGGCGATGAATTGCGCAATGAAATTCCCGTGCTGCTGGATCATGGGATCACCGTCGAGACTGGAGGTCATGGCGATCGCACGTTTCGGGGGCAGGATCTTATCGTAGTGAGTCCGGGAGTTCCCGTGGATGCGCCGCCGCTGGTGCACGCGCGCTCGCTGGGAGAGAGCGTGATTGGGGAGATCGAGCTCGCTGCACAATTTCTATCCGGGCCCGTCATTGCGATCACCGGATCGAACGGGAAGACCACCACGACTACGCTGATGGGCGAGATTATGGCGGCCAGCGCGTTTCCGGTGCTGGTTGGTGGAAACATCGGAACGCCTGCGATTTCGCTGGCGGAGCGTGCCAAATCCGAAACGGTTATCGTGCTTGAAGTATCAAGTTTTCAGCTGGAGACGATTCAGACCTTCCGTCCGAAAATTGCTGTGGTGTTGAACGTTACGCCGGATCATCTGGACCGGCACCGCACGTTTGAAACTTACGCCGACGCCAAAGCGCGCATCTTCGAGAACCAGCAAGCGAGCGATTTTGCAGTGCTGAATGCGGACGATCCGACCTGTGTTGCGATGGGCAAACGAACTCGGGCACAGGTCTTCTGGTTCAGCCGCCAAAAGGAAGTTGAGCGGGGCGCCTGGGTGCGAGACGGCAATATAGTGTTCCGCGATGCGTCTGGGCAGAGAGAGATTCTGCAGGTTTCGGAGATTCCCCTAAAAGGCGCGCACAATTTGGAAAACGTACTGGCGGCGGTTTGTGCGGGCGTGCTGATGGGATGCGCTCCGGAGAAGATCCGGCAGGCGGTGCAAGAGTTCAAGGCGGTCGAACATCGACTGGAGTTCGTGGCGACGGTTGACGGCGTCGACTACTACAACGATTCTAAGGCCACGAATGTGGATGCAACCATCAAGGCCTTGGAGTCATTCCCGGCGAATATCCATCTGATTCTCGGCGGTAAAGATAAGGGCAGCGACTACACCGTGCTCAACGACCTGATCCGGCAGCGTGTGAAGCGCATTTACACGATCGGAGCGGCGGCGGCGAAGATCGAATCGCAGGTAAAGGGCGCCGAGGTTGTGCATGCCGAAACCCTGGAAAATGCTATTCGCAAAGCGCACAGCGTGGCGCAGCCGGGTGACGTGGTGCTGCTTGCTCCCGCCTGTGCCAGCTTCGACCAGTTCAAGAGCTACGAGCACCGCGGGAAAGTCTTCAAAGATGTAGTGAGCGGTCTGGAGTCTGGGAAGATTAGCTTGCCCGCTTGATTTTCGAGGGTCATCTCGCCCGAACCAAGACAATCAACAATCTGAATTCAACAATCCACAATCGCACAGGCATCCGCGTGGTGAAATAAGTGTCCCATGGCGAAGCGCGTGAGTGTCGATCGATGGCTCTTTACGGTCACCATGCTGCTGGTTTTCCTTGGCTTGGTGATGGTTTTCTCGGCGTCGGCCGTGATGGCGCGGGAGCGTTTCGGATCGCCATACGCATTTCTGTCCAAGCAATTAGTCTGGGCGGTGGCCGGGCTGCTAGCGATGGTTGTCGCCATGCGGGTGGACTACAAGCGCTATAAGCATCCAGCGCTGGTGTTCTCGTTCATGGGCGTGACCACGCTGCTGCTGATTTCAGTCTTCTTCCTTGACCGTTCGCACAATACGCACCGCTGGATTCACGCTGGAGGATTTTCCTTTCAACCCTCGGAACTGGCGAAGCCGGTGCTCATTCTTTTTCTGGCGTATTTTCTTGAGGCGCGCGCCAAGACGATGGACGACATCCGCAATACCTTGCTGCCCGCGGCCGCCCCGGTGCTGGTGTTTCTCGGATTGATCGTGGCCCAGCCGGATCTCGGTACGGCCATTGCCTGCGCAGGAATTGCCGGGTGCATTCTCTATGTGGCGGGCATGCGGCTGCGTTACTTCGGATACGCTTTTGCTGCGTCGCTTCTGCCATTGTATTTCTTGATCTTCCATGTGAAGTTTCGCCGTGACCGAATTTTTGCCTTTCTGAATCCTTACGCCGACCGCGAGCGCGCGGGCTTTCACATTATTCAGTCGCTGATCGCGGTAGGCACCGGCGGCGTGACCGGGACAGGTTTAATGGAAGGGAAGCAGAAGTTGTTTTATCTGCCCGAACCGCACACGGATTTTATCTTCGCTGTAACGGCTGAAGAACTCGGACTGGTTGGGGCGATGTTCGTAGTCATCCTGTTCGCGATTTTTCTATGGCGTGGGATGCGCGCCTCGTGGCGCACGGAAGATCTCTTTGGACGTTATCTTGCGGCGGGCATTACCAGCATGGTGGTGCTGCAAGCATTCATCAACATCAGCGTAGTGCTGGGGATGATGCCGACCAAGGGCATCCCGCTGCCGCTGGTCTCTTACGGCGGCTCGTCCCTGTTTGTCACGCTAGCCTGCATCGGCGTGCTGCTGAATATCACGAAACAGGCCGAATGAAAATGATTTAGTCATTGAGTCATTCAGTCACTGAGTCAATGATGCACTTGGAATTGAATGTCACTCAGTGATTCAATCATTCCATGGCTGAATCGATGCGAGCCATTCTGGCGGGCGGCGGGACGGGCGGACACGTCATTCCGGCGCTGGCTATTGCGAATCAACTGAAGAAAGACTATGACGCCGAGGTGTTGTTCATCGGTACGGCACGCGGTATCGAGAATCGGCTCGTGCCCGCTGGCGGCTATCCGCTGCAACTCGTCCGGGTGGGCGCGCTGAAAAATGTCAGCCTGACTACGCGGCTGAAGACCGCCTTCGATCTGCCGCGAGCTCTCTGGGATGCGGGGCGCATTCTGAATGAATTCGCTCCGGATGTGGTGATCGGAGTGGGCGGATATGCCTCTGGGCCGGCAATGCTCTCAGCCGTGGTGAAACACATCCCGACTCTGGCATTCGAGCCGAATGTCGTTCCGGGATTCGCCAATCGTCTGGTGGCACGCTTCGTGTCAGGGGCGGCCGTGCATTTCGAAGAGACGTCCAAGTATTTCCGGCACGGAGAAGTGACGGGGGTTCCGGTGCGGCAGGCATTTTTCGAAATCCCTCCGAAACGCGGCGGAGTTCCGACCGTGCTGGTATTCGGAGGCAGCCAGGGCGCGCACGCAATCAATCAAGCCATGATTCGCTGTCTGCCGGTGTTGCAGCGCGAGGCGCCGGGGATTCACATCATTCATCAGACGGGAGAGCGCGACTATAATGACGCGCTGGCAGCATATAGATCTCTGAGCGAATCGGCAGAAGTCTTTAAGTTCATCGAAGACATGCCAGCAGCGTTTGCCCGCGCCGATCTGGTCGTTTGCCGCTCTGGGGCGAGCACCGTCGCTGAGATTGCAGCGGCAGGAAAGCCTGCGGTGTTTGTTCCGTTTCCGCGTGCGGCGGACGATCATCAGCGGGTGAATGCGGAAGCCCTGGCGAAGCACGGCGCTGCCGTTGTGGTGGAGGAGTCAAAGCTGGAAGGAGTTTGGCTGGCAGAAACAATCGCGGCGTTACTGCAGGACCGGCAGCAGCTGCAGAGAATGAGCCATGCGGCGCGGGAGCTGGCGCATCCGAACGCAGCGAGGGAGATCGCGGCGATGGCGGCGAGAGTGGCGGGGATTGAGTAATTGTGTAATTTGGTAATTGAGAAATTGAAAACCGTCGAGGCGCAGAGTTTCAATTACCCAATTACAAGATTACTCAATTACTAAATCAGTTATATGTTCGCGAAAATTCAACGTATCCATTTCGTAGGGATCGGCGGTATCGGCATGAGCGGCATTGCCGAGGTGCTGCTGAACCTCGGTTATAAGGTCTCGGGGTCGGACCTGAAGAGTTCCGCTGTCACGCAACGACTGGCGAGCCTGGGCGCGGCGATCTTTGAGGGACATCGGGCGGAGAACATTGCGGGAGCTGAGGTTGTGGTCACGAGTTCCGCGATTGCAGTTGAGAATCCTGAAGTCACCGAAGCGCACAAGTTACACATTCCGGTCATCCAGCGGGCTGAGATGCTGGCCGAATTGATGCGATTGAAGTATGGGATTGCCATTGCGGGTATGCACGGCAAGACGACGACAACCTCGATGGTCGCGGCGGTGCTGGCGGCCGGTGGGCTGGATCCCACGGTCGTGGTCGGCGGACGCGTCGATGCCATGGGCTCCAATGCGCGCTTGGGCAAGTCGCATTATCTGGTGGCAGAAGCGGACGAGAGCGACCGATCGTTCTTGAAGTTGTCGCCGATTCTCTCGGTCGTGACTAACATCGATCGCGAGCACATGGACACGTATCGCAACATGCGCGACGTGAAGAAAACATTTCTCGAGTTCATGGATCGGGTGCCGTTCTACGGGATGATCGTGGCCTGCAATGACGATCCGCTGTTGCGGAAGGTTTTGCCGGAAGTGCAGCGGCGTACCGTTACCTACGGCGTGAGGCGGAGATCGGACTTCCTGATCAAATCGGAGGAAACGAAGCGCGAGGGCAGTGCCGATTCGCGTCCATACAGCCGATTTCGCGTGACTTATCAGAAGCGGGATCTTGGCGAGTTCACACTGTACGTACCCGGCGCGCACAATGTGCTGAATGCGACGGCAGCCATCGCTGTTGGCATCGGTTTAGATGTAAGCGTCGACGCGATCCGGACGGCGCTCGATCAGTTCCGTGGCGTGGATCGGCGCTTTCAATTGCGTGGGCGAGCAGCCGGGATCAGTGTGATTGACGATTATGGACACCATCCGACGGAAATCAAAGCGACGCTCGCGGCCGCAAGACAGTGCGGTTTCCGCAAGGTTCACGTCATTTTTCAGCCGCACCGCTACACACGCACTCGCGACCTGATAGAGGAATTCACAAGGGCGTTTGCCGATGCAGACTCGTTGTTTGTCCTCGACATTTATGCGGCCAGCGAAAAGCCGATCGAGGGCATCACGGGCGAAGCGCTCGCTGCTCGCATCGCTGAGAAAAGCGGAAAACCGGTCCAGTACGTAGCATCATTTGCTGAAGCGGTGGACGCCGTCAGCAATGCGGCGCAGGCAGGTGACATGATCCTGACGCTGGGGGCGGGCAGTGTCTCGCAGTTGGGCCCGATGATTCTGGAAAAACTTGGGCAACGCGAGCCTGCGACAGTCTGAATGGAAAGTACCCTCTGCAATCCATTCGATGCACATCTTGTCGCCAGCACACTTAGGTTGACGTGCGCGGAAGAGTAGCGTTGTCTGTACCTTCGGTACGACAGTAACCTTGTCGAGTGTGACGGCTCACCCTTAGCATGCTCGCTAAGCAGTAATGCTTCTAGTCAAGAGTCGTGAATCGCGCCGACTGGGCCCCGTTCGTTAATCGCCAACTCTGAACTTGTGGGGGAAGATCATGCGTTTGTCCAGGATTTGCTTGCCTGTCTGTGCATCGTTGATCGCATTGTTGACTGGCTGCGGTGGAAGCAACGGTACCTCGTTAACCACTGGCGGCAATCCGCAAACGGTGGCTTTTACGTTCACAGGGGGCACGCCGACGGCCGCTGCGGTGCAAACTGGAACCAGCAGCTTCAGTGCAGCCACGCTTCAGAGTAACGCCCTGAACGTCTCGGTTCCGAGTGGGACGACCAACTATTCCATGGCCTATGTTTGCCCAGTGTCCAACGGCTTTACCGGCGAGTTTGTCATCCAGGCAAGCACAAAGGATGGTTCAGCGTTTACCTTGAGCTGCTATGGCCAGAACATGGGCAGTGCTACTGGCAGCGCCGACGCGACGGCGATCTCGAATGCGGCCAATATATTGGTCTATAGCGGCAATGTAAATTCCGGGTCGGTGGGATCCACGAACGGAACCTTCAACTTCAATCTGCCTGCAGGGAGCGTCGACGTCGCCGTAGTGGCCGTTGACGGCGCTACCCCCCCAAACGTTCTGGCCGTGAAGATCCTGCGCAGCCAAACAATACCCGGCGCGCTGAATGGGGGCGCGCCCATTGTATTTCAGGCCAGCGATGAGACCACGTTCCAGCCCATCGCGGTCACCAATGTTCCCGCCGGATTTTTCAATCCGCCTTTCATGACGGTGTATTACTTCACAGCAAACGGAACTGTTTTCTTACTCAATAACAATAACTCGCCCACTCAGTCCTCAATCTTGCCTGCGGCCGCCGTGGCCTCTGGAGATTTCTACGAGTTCATCAGCGACACCATAGACACTGCTACGCATAATTCGACGACCTCCATGGGCCAGAACATCGCAGCGGGCAGCCTTCCCGCCACGGTAGACTTGTCTCTTCCTGCGGCATGGTCGTACAGCGGGCCGTCCGCTGCACAATTTCCCAGCTTCACCTTCACCTATCCGGCCTTTTCTGGAGCAACGGCCATTGCATATGAGGCCATTATTGGCTGGCAGAACACGGCCACAACTTTCACGGACATCAGCGTCACTTCGACCGCAAACTTTCTAAATGCGTCTACCTCCGTCACAATCCCTGATTTGACGTCGGTCGCAGGATTTCCTCCGGCAGCCGCGTCGGGCACATCAGTATCCTGGCAAGGCGCAATCGCCGGGGGAGCAACTTTGCCCTTCGCCTCGAACACCCCAGCGGCTGGCGCCTTCGAGTCCGTGCAGAATCAGGGCACTTACACCGAGCCCTAAAGCTGCTCGCCCACGAGTTGGTTTGGCCGACGCCGTCCGCGGCGTTCTTTTGCGGGGAACTTCCCACCTCCGTCTTCCGTATCTTTGCTTTGCTAACAGATTGAAATGCCCTTCGTCTATTCAGGCATAAGGGGTTAAGGCAATGAAGACACAAGCATGGGGATGGCTGGCCACCGCGGTTCTAGCAGCCGGATTGAACTCGAGTTACCACAACGGCGGCCTGGAATGGGCCCATCGCATTGCGGACCAAGTTGAACATAACAGCAATGCTGTGTTGGCTTTGGCCACAGGGCGAGCGGACCAGTTTATGGCCGAGGCGAAAATGGTCGGCGCACACCATTCAGCTTCGTGCCCCGTGACCGCGGTCCTGGCGGAAGTACGGCGGTCGATCGTTCCGGGACACTCGGAGTTTGAACGCGTCGAAGAGATGCCGGCACGAGAAGAAGCGCAACTCGCTCGTCTTGAGGCCAATCGGTCCCGCATGGAAGCACAGATTGGCCGTTTGAGGATGGCGAACTTCAATCCTGTGGCTGTCAGGTTACCGACGGTGGTGGTTTGCCCGCGAGTGCACGTGAGCGTTCCGCGGATGCCGGTGATGAAAATGCCAGCGATTCCGGTGGTGCACGTCGAGTACATGGGGCCGGGGCCGGTTTAAGAGGGGAATAGGCCAGGGCAGAAGAATTGGTGGCTCGGCCTTTAGAGTTTTTTCTCTCCTTGGGAAGCAGCGGGTGCGGAAAACAAGCCGCGCCCGTTTTCTTTTTCTCTGCACGTACCCAATCCGGTTCCCACCTGTGCAAATCGTTTTATTTTTCGTGTATCTCATTTCGAGATTTGCAGCTATAGTGAAGAAGCTCAGCGATTCCAAGGCGACGACTAACCTGAACTGATGGCGCGGAAGAGCCCCACCATCTTGCAGGAGGAGTTGTACCCGGCCGCCGGGCCCACGCGCGAGCCATTGCCGCGCGAGGAGCTTGACGACGCGCGCCTGGTGGATCTGGATGTAGCTGAGGAATCTCCTTTTCTGCGTGGGCAAAAGCGTGTCTCCGCACGCCGCACTTCGATCCCCAAAAAAACTGCCAACCGGCTGCTATGGGCTTCGGTCGCCGTGGCAATTCTCTGTGTTTTTGCCCTAGGTGCGGCGGCTTTGTACCAGTACGGAGAACGCTCCTGGCGCTTCCGCATTGAATCAAGCGACAACATCGAGGTCTCGGGGAATGAGAATGTCAGCAAAGCGCAGATCATGGAAGTGATGGGTGCCGATATCGGGCGCAACATCTTCTTCGTGCCGCTGTCGCAGCAAAAGATTCAGTTGGAGCAGATTCCGTGGGTCGAGTCGGCCAGTGTGATGCGCTTCGTCCCCAACCGGCTGAAGGTGGAAATCGCGGAGCGCACTCCGGTGGCATTCGCGCGCGTCGGACCGCGAATTTTCCTGATCGATGCCGGTGGAACGCTGATGGAACTTCCGCAGAAGCACAAGTACTCATTCCCTGTGATCCTTGGAATGAATCCCGGCGAGCCGCTTTCGACGCGCGTTCCGCGAATGAGAGCATACAACGAACTGGTGCAGGATCTGGATTCCAGCGGAGCCCATTATTCGCAGGATCTGAGCGAAGTGGATGTGTCGGACCTCGACAATGTAAAGGTTCGCGTGAACGATCCTGCCGGAGATGTGCTGGTAGAACTCGGCGCGTCTGACTATTTGAAGCGTTATCGCACCTACGTCAGCCATGTGCAGGAATGGCGGCAGCAATTCCAGAAGCTCGAATCGGTCAATCTGCGCTACGACAACCAAGTTATTGTCAATCCCGACATGGAAGGTAAACCGAGGCAGCCCGCGCTTACGCTCACGGCCGCAAAAGCCGCGGCGGCTGCGGGCGTAAAGCCGGCGGCACTGATTACGAAGATCAATCCGAATGACAAAGCCATCCCCAAGCCAGCGTTTGAATTGACGGAAAAGAAGTTGGATTCGAGGGCGGCGGTAAAGAAACCGGCCACGAAGCCAAAAAGCAAAAAGCCCGCGGCCAAGATGGCAAAAGCTGCGCCGCCGAAAAAAGAGGTGGCGAAGCACGCGACGGTGCCGAAGGCAAAAACAGTTGCGGCGCATCCAGCTGCGCATAAAAGAGACGTGAAGAAGTCGGCGCAATGGTCACCGGCGGTCGCGGCTAACGCTGCGATTCCGAAGCCAAGCGCTGCGGTCGCGAAGCCAACGCCAAGCGCGGCGTCGAACTGATTTTTTTGTTAGAGAAGATTGTTTAGTTACGAAACATATAAACATGGGGAACCAGCAGGGAAGCTTTCTTACGGCAATTGATGTCGGCAGCGCCAAGACATGCGCGCTGGTGGCGGAGATGAGCGACGCGGGTTTGCGCTATCGCGGACACGGGCTCGCCGAATCGCGGGGCTCGCGCAAGGGCGTGATCGTCGAACTGGACAAGGCTGTGGCTTCGATACAGAAAGCGGTCGAGGCGGCCGAAGACATTGCAGGCGCTCCGGTGGAACACGCCATCATTGGCATTGGCGGGGGGCATGTGCGAGGCGTGAACAGTCATGGAGGCATCAGCCTGGGGACGCGCCCGCGTGAAATCGGACGCGATGAGATCAAGCAGGCAGTCGAACGAGCCCGGGCGATTCCGTTGCCTGCGGATCGCGAGATTCTACACTTGCTGCCGCAAGAGTTCATTCTCGACGATCAGGCTGGCGTGCATGATCCGCTGGGCATGATGGCGGCGCGGCTTGAAGTCCGCGTACACATGGTCACCGCGGCCACCAGCGCCACGCAGAATGTGATTACCGCGGTCAATAAGGCGGGAGTGCATGTCGATGACACGGTCTTTGAGCCTCTCGCTGCCGCCGATTCAGTGTTGCGTTCGGACGAGCGGGAACTTGGAGTGTGCCTCGCGGACATCGGCGCAGGATCGACGGAGCTCATCGTATTCCAGCAGGGAGCTGTCGCATGGACTGGGGTCATTCCAGTCGGAGGCGATCACTTCACCAGCGATCTCTCGGTTGGTTTGTGCACACCGCTGGCCGAAGCCGAGAAGATCAAAAAAGTATACGGAAACGCGATCGTGACGCTGATTCCGGAGGGCAATGAAGTGGAAGTTCCGTCTGTCGGCGACCGGCCATCGCGCCTGATGTCGCAGCGTTTTGTCGCCGAAATTCTCGAGCCCCGGGCGCGCGAGCTTTTCGAAATGATGCGCGACGCTCTCCGTCAGAGTGGGATGTTCGAGATGTGCATCGCTGGAATCGTGCTCACTGGGGGCGCATCGCGGTTGCCGGGAATTTTCGATGTAGCTGAGTCCGCGCTGCGGCGTTCGGTTCGGCTCTCGTGGCCGGCGCCGATGGCGAAGATGCCATCGAACCTGTCCGAACCGGAATTCGCGACAGTTCTCGGCATGGTGAACTACGGCCATCGAGCCCGCATCGCCCGGGGCTTGCAGGGTGACGGATGGGGCACGAGATTGAAGGCGATGTTGGTCGGAAAAGGAGCGTAAGAGCAGGGATCAGGGGCTAGGGACTAGGGTCAGTGAGCATCATAATCGTTTGCTGACTGCTGGCCCTAATTGCCGGACTCTTTTCCGCTGAACACTTACAGCATGCAGCACGAAGAATTCAACGACGGAGTCAACAAATGAGAAGCGATATTCGCATCAGTTTCAATGAGGAAGCCCGGAACGACGCCAAGATTAAAGTTATTGGGGTAGGCGGGGGAGGCGGCAATGCCGTCAATCGCATGATTGACGCCGGAGTGGAGGGCATCGAATTCATCGTTGCCAATACCGACCTGCAGGCGCTGCGCATGTCGCACGCACCGGTGAAGCTGCAACTCGGAGTGAAGCTGACGAATGGCCTTGGCGCAGGGGCAAATCCGGAAGTCGGGCGCAAAGCCGCACTCGAAGATTCCGACAAGATCATCGAAGCACTCGAAGGCGCCGACATGGTGTTTGTCACCACGGGCCTGGGCGGAGGCACGGGTACCGGCGCTGCTCCGATTATTGCGTCGCTCGCCAGTGAAATGGGAGCGCTGACCGTCGCCGTCGTGACCAAACCGTTTTCGTTTGAAGGGAAGCGACGCATGCAGCAGGCTGAGCGCGGCATCTCGGAGCTGATGGAATCGGTCGACACCACGATTGTCATTCCGAATGAAAAGCTGCTGGCGGTCGCGGAAGACGCGGGTTTTTTTGAGTCGTTCCGCATTGCGGACGACATTCTTCGCCAGGGTGTACAGGGAATTTCCGACATCATCACGATCCCGGGCATCATCAACCGCGATTTCGCCGATGTGAAGACCATCATGGCGCGTATGGGATACGCCGTCATGGGTACGGCTTCAGCCTGTGGGGCGAAGCGAACCATCGATGCGGCGCAGCGCGCCATTGCCTCGCCACTGCTCGAGGCGGGAGCGATCGACGGAGCTCGCGGCATCCTCATCAACATTACAGGTTCTTCCTCGCTGAAACTGGCAGAAGTGCAGCAGGCCTGCTCGATTATTCAGGGTGCCGCGCACGAAGATGCCAACATCATCTTCGGGGCGGTCATGGACGAGAAAATGAAGGATGCGGTCAAGATCACGGTGATCGCGACGGGATTCCGCGAGGCACCGGCTACGCGCCACCGTCAGCAGGAGGCGCGCACTTCCTTTGCTGCGGCACACGATGAGGCGATGGACTTTCCGGAGGCGATCGGTCCGCGCGATCCGATGCCGGAGCCGCCCAAGCACATCATGTCGGAGCCGGACATGTCGCACGAACAGATGGGAGATGACCGCTCATTTATGGAGGAACGGAATGCGGCGATGGCGCCAGCGGCCGAGCAGGTCAACGAGGTGGTCTCCCTCGACTCGATGCGGACAGGCGTTCTGACAAATCTGGCAGCGAATTTTGAGCAAGATGATCTGGACGTGCCTGCGTTCTTGCGCAAACGCAACGAAGTCATGTGAGGGCTAACGGATAATCTGACAGTTGCGCTCTTGATCAATGACAGTCGAAAATAGGAAAAACTTTTCACATGGCCTAGTACCACTTCAGTAACGTGGTAATACATTACCGAAAGGGTCTGAACCGCGGTAATCTGCGCGTATGTCGATGTTCAGGAGTAAGTTAGAAGAGAAAGAACGGTTTTGCTGGATTGAAACTTTAGCGTTGCCAGAAGATGGTAAGTCTCGTACTATCAGCGAAGTTCAGCGAGGGTACCGGGTTACCGTCTAGCTGGCAGCCAGCGTGCATCAAAGTCCTTAAATCCTTGGGAGTGAATTCAGAAGATGTTTAGGGGAAGCCACCTTCGTCTCGTTTTTGCTTTATGCGCATGTCTGCCGCTGGCGGGCATGAGCTGGGCAGCGCACATCAACACGCACACAACATCGAAATCGAAATCTCAAAAGGTAAATGAAACCCCACGCACGCGACGGCGCTATCACCATCTGGCCCGCAGTCGCAGTGCGAAGCCGATTACGGTTTCTGCCACGACGCGCCGGCACCATCACTATTACGAGCGTTTCCATATGAGCTCGTTTGTGGTGGAGGACGTGACCGGGGGTGACATCACTACGGGTGAAGATCCGGTTGTGCGCCGAGCGGCGATTGACGCTCTTGGCAACATGAACGGCACCGTGGTGGCGATCGAGCCCACGAGTGGCCGCATCCTGGCGATGGTGAATCAGAAGCTGGCGTTATCGAGCGGGGCGCAGCCGTGCTCGACAATTAAGCTTTCGGTGGCGCTGGCCGCGCTCAGCGAAGGTCTGATTTCAAAAGACACGCCGGTGGCGCTCGGCGGGCATTACCGCATGAATCTGACCACGGCGCTGGCCCACTCGAACAACGCATACTTTGAGGCTCTCGGACGCAAACTTGGCTTCGAAAAGGTAGCTTACTACGCGCACCAGTATGGCTTGGGCGAACTCGCGGGATACGATATCCCCGGGGAGGAACTCGGCACCTATCCCGACGCAGTAATTCCGGAAAGGCTGGGCGGCGTGGGCAAAATGTGTTCCTTCGGCGAAGGAGTCTCCATGACGCCGCTGCAGCTTGGAGCCATGGTCTCCGCGATCGCTAATGGAGGAACGCTCTACTACTTACAGCATCCGACCACTCCGGAAGAGGTGGCGAGCTTCCAGCCGCGGGTCAAGCGGCAGCTCGATATTGCTCCCGTCATTCCCGAACTCTCTGATGGCATGGCCGGTGCGGTGCAGTACGGCACGGCGCGCAGTCTGCGTCTCAACTTCAATGAGGAAGAGATTCTGGGCAAGACCGGTACTTGCTCGCACGAGGGAACGCGATTTGGCTGGTTCGCTTCGTACGCGAACACAAGTATTGGGCGCGTCGTCGTCGTGATCTTCCTGCAGGGGGGCCGGCCGACGTTCGGACCGAAGGCCGCCGAGATTGCGGGACGCATGTACCGCAATATGTATGACCACAACTTCTTTGTTGCCGGTCATGCAACACCTTCCGATTCGGCCGCGGTAAAAACCGTCAGCACGAACCCTTAATCATTGCAAAGAATGGTGGGCAAAGACGCGGCTTCGGCCGCGTCTTCTTATTGAATTTCCACCGGTGATTGCCAAATTAGCGCTTTCCCATCCCGCATCCCATTCCCTATTCCATTCGTTCTCGCAGACTTCTAAGTAACGAACCAGGGTCAATTTGCCGATATCTCGAAGAGCAGCCCGCGCTTCGGATATATGTTGCTCGACGGCGGGCGAGGAGGATCCACGTCCGGCCCCATATTGCTCCATGTCACCTATAACTACCGCGTTCTGGTGCTCTCTGGGGTGCTTGCGGTATTCACGGCCTATCTCGCTCTTGACCTTGCCGGGCGGATCTCAGCAGTCCGAAGGGAGTTGCGGCTGTGGTGGGTGGTTGCAGGTTCGGTCGTCATCGGGGTTGGCATATGGGCAACCCACTATGTAGGTACGCTTGCCTTCAGCCTCCCCGTCCCGATCCTCTACCATTATCCGGACGTTTTGCTGGAATTGGCGGTCGCAATCGCTGCTTCCACCGTTTTCCTGGTCTGCGTGAGTCGTCAGCAAATCGGGATCCGACCGAATCTGGCAGGTGGTGTTTTGGTAGCCATTCTTCTTTGCGCCATGCACTACATTGACCTGCATGCCCTGGTTTTGCCCGCGATGATGGAGTATCCGCTGCACCTGGTCGTTTTGGTCGTGGCGTTTTCGCTTCTGGTCTCGTTCCTGGCGCTCTTCCTTGCCCTTCGGGAGAGCAACAAGCATGGCTTTACCGTCAGCAAACTGTTCGCTGCCCTCGGTCTCGGATGCGGCGTACCGTTGCTAAGGCGCGCCGCCATGTTAGCGGTAAGCTTTCAAGTAGTTGAC
Organism: Terriglobia bacterium; assembly: GCA_963711365.1. Lineage (GTDB taxonomy): Bacteria > Acidobacteriota > Terriglobia > Terriglobales > Acidobacteriaceae > Sulfotelmatobacter. Next base: position 88,567 of record CAVQDY010000001.1, read on the forward strand.
AATCCGTTTCCAACGCATCACACCATCCGCGTTTCATCGCAGCAGACAGTCGCTATCACCTTCACTGCGCTTTTTATGATGTCACTGGCGATTGTGGCCGCGTTGTTGGAGCGCGCGAAGGTTCAGCATGTGCTTAGCGGCCTTACCGTCCGCGACGAGGCCAGGTTCCAAACTCTGGCTGAAGCGATTCCTCAGATTGTCTGGATCTGCGACGCGAAGGGTCTCACCACGTATCTGAACCGGCGTTGGTACAAAATGGCAGGAACTCCAGAAGGCGACGATTTGGGAGAGCGGTGGCTGCGCGCGCTTCATCCGGATGATCGCTCGCCCTGCATGGAAAAGTGGCAAAAATGCATGGTTTCGGGTGAGACGTTCGAGATCGAATACCGCCTGCGGGATGCGGCGAAGGGCTATCGCTGGTATCTCAATCGAGCTGTGCCGCTGCGGGACGACCAGGGTGTCATCCAGCAATGGTTTGGCACATGCACAGACATCGAAGAGCAGAAGCATTACCAGCAGACTCTTGAGCTCCAGATCAAAGAACGTACAGAGGAATTGGCCCAAGCCAACGCGCATCTGCAGCAAGAGATGTGGGAGAAGGATTCGGCGCGCCGAAGCCTGGACGAACAAAACGAGAAGATGATGCGTACGCTGAAAGAGCGTTCGCAGAGAGCAACGCTGCTGGCCAAAATGGGAGAGCTGCTGCAAAGCTGTCATTCTCGTGACGAAGTGTTCGCGGCCGCCCTTGGCTTCGCGCCGAAGATTTTTCCCAGTCGCCGGGGAGCCCTGGCTCTGTTCAATTCGTCCCGAAATCTGGTCGAGGTTGCGGGCCAATGGCGTGAGTGCCACCTGCCGGTACCGTCGTTTGAACCGGATACCTGCTGGGCTCTGCGGACTGGGCATCCACACTTGGTCGTAGCGGGAGACGACACTGCCCGGTGTGGTCATGCCGCCGGAGTTAAGAATACGTATTTGTGCGTGCCTATCCTTGCGCAGGGAGAGGCGCTGGGAATTTTGCATATGCAGGCCACAGACGAGAATCCGAGCATGGGAGAGGCGGAATTGTCATTCAAGACAACTTTTGCCGCGCAGGTCGGGCTCTCGGTCGCAAATATTCGATTAAGAGAGGCTTTGCGAGCGCAGTCGACGAAAGATCCGCTTACGGGTCTATACAACCGTCGTTATCTGCAGGAGATGCTGGATCGAGAGATACGGCGGGCCATCCGGTCGGAACAACATTTGGGCATCCTGATGCTCGACCTGGATTTCTTCAAGAAATTCAACGACACGTACGGCCATGATGCGGGCGACGCGGTCTTGCGAGAGACGGCGTCATTCCTGGTCAGGAGCATTCGAGTGGAGGATTTCGTCTGCCGGTATGGGGGAGAAGAGTTCGTGGTAGTCCTGCCCACCGCTGACCTGCGTGCCGCGGAAGCTCGCGCCGGACGAATTCGAGCGAAGCTCCGCGATCTGGTCGTCATGCACGATGGACGGTCGGTCGGAGTGATCACGGCTTCCGTCGGAGTAGCGGCACTTCCAGACCACGGCATGAGCGAGAAGGAACTGCTCCAGGCGGCGGATGCGGCGTTATACCGTGCGAAGCGAGAGGGCCGGGACCGCGTCGTGGTCGCTGACTCACCGATAACTGCTCTGCAATTGTCGGCTGCAGCAGCCTCCAACACCAGCGCATAAAACGAAAACGCCCGGCCGCAGCCAGGCGTTTCTCGATTTAGGTTTGGACTAGTTGGCGTGATTTCTGCTTTTCTGGTCGCTGGCGATCACACCGTCTTTAATGTGAATCACGCGGTGTGCGTATTCGGCGATATCGTGCTCGTGCGTCACCAGGATGATGGTGTTACCCTCGGTCTGCAAACGATCAAAGAGGGCCATGATTTCCACGCCGGTCTGCGAGTCGAGGTTTCCCGTCGGTTCGTCTGCCAGGATGATCGAAGGCTTATTCACCAGTGCACGGGCAATGGCGACACGCTGTCTCTGACCGCCCGAAAGTTCGTTCGGCTTATGATTCATGCGGGGGCCCATACCAACGGCAGAAAGAGCTTCTTTGGCGCGTTCAACACGCTCTTCCGTCGGAATGCCAGCGTAAATCAGAGGAAGTTCGACGTTATGAAGGGCGGTGGCGCGGGCCAGCAGGTTAAAAGTCTGGAAAACGAATCCGATCTCTTTGTTCCGGATTCGCGCCAGTTCGTCATCGTCCAACTCGCTGACTAACTGGCCATTCAGCCAGTACTTGCCCTGGGAAGGAGTATCGAGGCAGCCGATGAGATTCATCAGCGTCGACTTGCCCGATCCAGACGGTCCCATGATCGCGACGTACTCGTTGCGCTGAATGCGCAGATTGACGCCGCGGAGTGCGTGTACCTGTTGCTCGGAACCCATGTCGTAGGTCTTCCAGAGATCTTCGGCCGCAATCATGCATGATTCAGGCGGGGCATCCACGATGGGGTTTGGGGCGGTGGTATTCGGCATACTGATGACTTCTGCGGTTGCCATGTTTTTCTCCTGGTCCGACGCCACTGACCTCTCCGATCTTTTGGCTTCGTTCTTTCTGTTTAGGCTCCGATTTCCGAGACCTCAAACCGGCTTCCCTTTTGGACGCTTCAGCAAGACTAAGGTTATGACTCGTCTTCCTCTTTTTTGGGGGTCGTATTGTCGATCTTGACGCTGCTGCCCGGACGCAAGGTACGCAGCACCTTGTAACTGCCGGTGATGACCTCGTCCCCCTCTTTCAAACCATCGAGCACTTCAATATCGGTCGTTCCAGTGATGCCGGTAGTAACCGGCACGAACATCGCTTTCTTGTTCCGAATTACGAATACACCCTGCAATTCGTCGTCTTTCTTGGATTTGGATGCAACTTCCTTTGCAGGTGCCGCCGCATGTACCGATCCCGGAGCATTATTCTGTTGCTCCATCTGTTGCTTCGTGCGCAGGGTCAGCGCCTGAATCGGAATCGAGAGCGCGTTGCTGCGCGTTGCCGTTGTGATCTTTGCCGTCGTTGAAAGTCCTGGCCGCAAATCCCGGGGCGCATCGGTCAGAGTTACAACGACCTTGAAATCCTTGGCCTCTTCGCTGGCAGTCGCCTGCTGCGAAGTGGAAACGCCGCTGGAGCGGACAATTGCGTTGTCTCCGATTTCAGAGACGTTCCCGTGAAAAATCTTTCTGGGAATGGCGTCAATCGTGACCTCGGCGGGCTGCCCGAGATGCACATTCACAATATCGGTTTCGTCGACTTTGACCTCGGCGGTGATCACCGACATATCGGCGATGGTCATCAAGGTGCTACCCTGGGCGTTTTGTATGCCAATGACGACTGTCTCTCCTTCGCGCACGGGAAGATTCGTGACAACCCCGTCGAAAGGCGCCGGATAGGTGGTTTTCCGGAGCAGGTCCGTGTAGTGGGTCAGAGTTGCTTGAGCCTGAGCGATATGCCGGTCGGCAGAATCTGTTCTGCGCTTTGGCCTGGGCGACTCGCGCCTGGGCCTGCGTTAATCCTGCATCGGCCGTCGCCCACGCGTTCTGGCGGCTATCGAAATCCGACTTGGAAATCAGACCATCCTTGAACAGACTCTGGGCACGGCTCCAATCAAGCTTGTTCCGCTCGTAATCGGCCTGCGCCCTCAATAAATCGGCCTGTGCGGTTTTCATCCCCGCTGCCGCCGCGACGGCGTCGGTCTGCGCGGCCTGCAACGAAGCTTGATTCGCGTTCACGTCTGCCTCGGGTTGCACATTCTCGATCTGTGCCAGCAATTGACCCTTCTTCACGTGATCGCCTTCCTTTACATACAGGTGGGTGATCTTGCCAAAAGCATTCGCCCCGACATTCACGTATGTCTTGGGCTTGATCTCACCCGAGGCGCTTACGATGGTTGCTAAATCCTCGTGCTGCGCCTTTCCCGTTTGCACCGTGACAACATTCTTTCGGCTCTGGTAGACGGTAAAACTGACAATGCCCACCAGAAGAACCAAAATACCGGCGCCGATTGCAATCTTTTTCCAAGCTTTCATGTTTACCGTCACATCCGAGGGGAGCTTATTCGACCGGCTAAACGACGCCAAATCGTTATTTTAGGGGTAAAACCTCCTTCCCCATCGGCGAGCGTGACGGGCACACACCTTCTAGTACGATCTTGCCCTTTAGAAAGTTCCGATCAAGTTAGAAGGAGTGACCGAGACCCGCCCGCGGGGAATTGGTGATTGCCGCCCCGGAACTAACCATTATAGCCTTGCCATTCGAGCGATTGCATCAACCGTTTTGTACGGTACTGGCCTGGTGGAGCATAATGGGCGGCTGACAGAATCCAATTTCAAACGTCCAAAGCTTTTACCAGCGCAGTTCAATACAAGGAGAAACCATGCAAAGACGAATCGCCATTCTCACGGGCCTGATCTTTGGCCTCAGCATCTTCGCCGCGTGCCAGGGCGCGAAACCCAGCCCCGCCGCGTCCGCATCCTGCGATCTCGGCAGCGGAAAAACCATTAAAACGGACTACTCCAGCCCGCGTATGAAGGGACGTAAGATCTTCGGCGGTCTCGTGCCGAACGGCGAAGTTTGGCGCACCGGGGCGAACGAAGCAACCACGTTCGTTACCAGCAGTGACATCGTTGTCGGCGGGAAGACGGTCCCTGCGGGCAGTTACACCATCTTTACCGTCCCCAATACGGACAAATGGACGTTGATCATCAACAAGAAGACGGGAGAATGGGGCATTCCTTACAAATATGAGAGTGATGAACTAGCCCGCATTGACATGAAGGTCTCGAAGCTGCCTTCGCCGGTCGAGAACTTCACGATTTCCTACAATAAGGCAGGGAATGGTTGCACGATGAACATCGAATGGGAGACCACCCGAGCCTCGGTTGATATCAAGGCGAAATAATTCTCGAATCAAACGGAGATTTTTGGCGCTCTAGGTATGCCCAGTTGTGGACGTGCCTAGAGCGTTCGTTTGAACAGGGGAATTGCGATTCCCAGGGTGACGGTCGCAAAGATGGCAAGGAACATCATGTCTCCCCAGACGGCTGAGAGGGTTGTCTCTTTCAGGAGCAGGCATTTGAAACCGTCGACCGCGTAGGTGAAAGGGTCACACTTTGCGATGGCGCGCAGCCAGGGCGGGAATGCCTGGATTGGGTAGACGGACCCGCTGGGGAAAAACAGAAGCGTGTTTAGGATGCCGAACATGGCCCGCGGCACCAGCGGATCTTCGATCCGCACCATCAGCAGGAACATCATCGTATTGAAAGCCAGCGAGGTCAGCACGATCATGATGATCAACCCAATAATCGTGGTGAAATCGAAAATCGTGCCGACGCCTGCGATCAATGAGCCGATGGCAACAATGATGACGCCGGTCATCACGGCTTTGATCGCGCCCGCGAGATTGAGTCCAAGCACAAGCTCGAGCTTCGTGATGGGCGTGACCAGATAGCCTTCATGCACGCCGCGGGCCTTGTCGTCGATGTACAGCATCCCGCCGCCAATCATGACTGAGACAAACATCGCGAGCACCAGCGAACCCGGCAGCAGATATTTCATGTATTCGATGTACGGGTAGAGTTCGACAATTTGCAGCGCAGTTTGCTGCAGAATGCGAGGAGAAATCGTCGGCTGGTTCAACGCGTCGACTAGGCTGGACATTTCTGTCTCAACGGCCGAACTCATGAAGTTGTCGCTATTGTCGACCACCAATCCGATGCGGGGATGGTTCTCTTCGTAGACGTGCTGTGAATACTGGGGCGGGATAACGATAGCGCCCTGGAGCTTGCCGTTGCGCACGTCCTGCACCGCTTGTTTTTCATTGTCGTAGTTGATCGGCGAGAACGTGCGAATGTTGGCGCGCACTGCATCGAACGCCTCGCGAATTCTTACCGCCTGCGGGCCGCCGTCCTGATCCACAAACGCGATCTTGGCATCATGGATCTTTCCGCCGAAAGCATTGCCAAGAATGATCAACTGCACAAGCGGAAAGATCATCGAAGCCAGCATCAGGGCAGGGGAGCGGAAAAACTTCCGCATCTCACGCTCGACGATGGCCATCATTCGATTCATAGAAACTCCAGGATCACACTACGGCTGCAGTCCAGGCCTCTGCGGCATGACGAACGCATAAGACTTCTGCAGCTCATCGCGAAGTTGCCTGCCGGTGTAGTGCACGAACACATCGTCCAGAGTTGTGTTTTGGACGGTCAGAGTTTTTACCTGAACACCGCTTTGCACAGCCATTTCAACCAATTGCGTTGTAGTCCGGGAGCCGTTACTGGTGAGGACGCGATACATGCCTGCGCCTTCATGCTGTACCGACGTCACATCATCGAGCGCCTGAAGCTTCTGCTCCCAATCTGCGGGCGCATTGTCGAACTGCGCCTCAATAACATTCGATCCGGGCACGCTCTCTTTCAAGGCCATCGGCGTGTCGAGCGCGACGAGTTTGCCATGATCAACAATGGCGATGCGGTCGCAGAGGCGGTCCGCTTCATCCATGTAGTGCGTCGTGATCAGGATGGTGAGCTGGCGATGCTCTTTGATGTTGCCGAGCATCTCCCAAACAGCGACGCGAGAGACTGGATCCAGCCCGGTTGTAGGTTCGTCCAGAAAGAAGATCTTCGGATGATGGACTAAGCCCCGTGCAATCTCCAGGCGCCGCCGCATGCCTCCGGATAGCGTCTTCGTGGCTGCGTCACGCCATTTCGTGAGATCGACCAACTGCAAAAGCTCTTCGATCGAAGCCTTGCGCTCTTTCGCCGGAACGTCGTAGAGCTTGGCGTAGATATTCATGTTCTCTTCGACCGTGAGGTCGAGATCGCTGGTGAGTGCCTGCGGGATCACACCAATCATCCTGCGCGCCGCATTGGGTTCTTTGCTGACGTCGTGTCCAGCGATGCGCGCTTTCCCTGAAGTAATCGGGATCAGCGTGGTCATCATGCGAATCAAAGTCGATTTGCCGGCGCCATTGGGACCGAGCAGGCCAAAAATTTCCCCTTCCTTCACAGCAAAGGAGACGTCATCGACAGCAGTGAAGTCGCCGTACTTCTTGACGATGTGTTCGACCTCGATGGCGGAGGGAGCGCTGGGATCGTAGACGGGCTTCTCTAAACCGTGGTTCGTTCCATTCGTGCCGGCGGGATTATTGTGTGGAGTAGAGGCCATCATTGTTGCTCCGATGCTGCCACCCGCTGGGTTCCATTTCCCTTCATCTGTTCCGGGGTCACCAGGACTTCTGCCGTCATGCCGGGAACGTAGGCGCCTTTCGGATTATCGAGCCGGACCTTCAATACGATAGTTTTGATGTCGCGCTTGCGGCGGCTTACGTCGCGTTGCGTGGCGAAGTCGGCCTCAACTCCTTTGAAAAACACCTTGCCTCGCGTCTCCGTTCCGCCGGGCAGCCGAACCTGCAAAGTGTCGCCATATCCGATGTGGTCCGAATAAGTTTCCGGAATCTCTGCTCTCACCCAAGTGTCACCCAGATCAACGATGGTGACGATTGGCGCGCCGATGTTTACTACTTCTCCCTGACGGGCCGCGCGCACCGATACGGTTCCGGTGACCGGAGCATAGATTTTCGTGTAGCCCAGGCGCACTTCGGCTTGATTCTTCTGGGCGACTGCATTCTTGAGGTCGGCTTCAGTGGAGGCCACAGTGCTCTTGGCAGCATTTGCTTGCTGGGTGCGTGCTTGGGCCGCAGTCAGATCAGCCTGGGCAGCCCTGACGAGATCCTGCTGAGCCTGTACCGTTGCCTGCGCCGCCTGCAAATTGGTTTCCGCCTGCACGCGCTCCTGATCCGAAGCGATACCAGCTTTGGCGAGTTCGATGGTCCGTCGGCTGTCGCTTTCAGTGCGATCGAGAGTGGCTTTCGCTTGCAGAAGTTGCGCCCTGGCCGAAGACAGCTTGGCTTCTGCGTTGGCGACATCGCTTGAGGTCGATCCCGAGGTGGACTGTTCCGTGTGCTGCATCTCCGAAACTTTGTGTTGCAGGCTGGCGATGGTGGCTGTAGCAGCGGCTTCCTGTGCCTGCAACTCGGAAGGATCGAGCAGGGCGATCAGGTCCCCCGCTTTCACGGGCGTTCCCTCGTCCACCAGCAGTTTTTGGATACGTCCCTCGACTTGGGCGCTGACGATGACCTGATTGGCATCGACTGTGCCGATGAGAACGAGATCGCGCGAGTGGTCGGTCGAGAAGTAATAGTAGGTTGCGGCTATGACGAAAATGATGCCAAGAAGAATGAAGAATCGATTACGCGCGCTCATGGGCGTGCTCCTCGCGTGACGGTCTGTTCAGGCTGGAACAATGCAGCTGAAATGAAGTCCAGCACCGCGGCTCGCCGTTCGGCGATGCGCTGCGGCGAAAGCGGGTTGAAGCCGATGATCTTCTGCATCATGGGCGCACTGCTGAAATAGAAAACGATCATGGCGACCATGGAGGGAACGAAATGTTCGGTTTTGATCGGGCGGAATTCACCCCGCGAGATTCCTTCCTGGAGCACCTGGTTCACGCGAACAAAGATGGGCTGGATGTAGGCCGTAATCAGCTTTTCGATGTGCGGTGACTGGCCCTCGCGCGCGCGCATCATCTCGCGTTGCATCAGGCGCGGATAAACCTGGTTCGAAGCAATGAAATCGAAATAGGCTCCCACGTACGAGAGGATCTTTTCGCGAGGTGGAAGGGCGCCGTCCAGAACCTGGAAAACGGTCGTTTTAAGTCCGGAGAACGCGTTGTCGAGCGCGGCGCCGTAGAGAGTCTCTTTGTCTTCGAAGTAGTAGTAGAGCAGGGCCTTATTGACACCGGCTTCGCGAGCGATAGCGTCGGTGCGGGCCCCGGCGATTCCATGCTCCGCGAATTCACGCGCGGCCGCCTGCAGAATGGCGGCGCGGCTCTCTTCCGGCTGGCCACGAGTGCCCATGTGGCCGTGCCAGTCTTTGCGGTGGTGGTGAAACAATCGGGCCATTGTTAATTAACCAGTTAGTTAGATTGTACACTTCGCTGATTGGAATGCAAGGTCATTGGGCCCTCGGATGAATCGACGAAAATTTCATTTAAAGTATTGACTAGTCATATGACTAGTCAGATACTGAACGAGGAGCTATTACGATGAGTTCATGGCAGTTGCAAGAGGCAAAAGCGAGGTTTAGCGAATTTCTGGAGTCTGCCCTGAAGAAGGGTCCGCAAGTTGTCACGCGCCGAGGGGTTGAAGAGGCCGTACTTGTACCGATTGCGGAGTGGCGGCGTTTGCAGCGTGATAGCCGCCCCAACATCAAGGAGTGGCTGCTGGGCGAGGGCCCGCGATTTGAGGATATTGTGCCGAAGCGAGGCGGTTGGAGGAGTCGTCCGGCGATCGATTTCAGCGGACCGGAGTTTAAGTAGGCCGTCAAAATCCAGTGATTCGATACTTGCTCGATACGAACGTCGTTTCCGAATTGCGCAAACGCAAACCGCATGGTGCGATTCTTGCGTGGATGGATACGCTCCGCCCCGAACAAATATTCCTGTCGGCAGTGACCATTGGCGAACTACAGGCAGGTGCTGAATTAACGCGAAAGACTGACCCAGCCAAAGCTGCGGAGATCGAAAACTGGCTGTTGGTCACGGAGGGTGCATTCTCAGTCATTCCAATGGATTCGGCCTGCTTTCGCGAATGGGCGCGGCTCAAGACGGGGAAGTCTTCGGAGTTAATCGAAGATGCGATGATTGCCGCCACGGCACGAGTGCACGGGTTGGAAGTAGCCACGCGGAATCAGGGCGACTTCCAAAGATTGAGCGTCAAGGTTTTCAACCCGTTTCACTTCCAGGCATAAGCTCAATCGAATTCGCGAGTCAAATTCCACAACTTGTATCGCGGAGAGTCCCACAGCGTGAGGCGTTGAGCTCTGAGCTTGCGATAGTGGATCGTGAGTATTTTGGAAAACGAGAGCGTATCGCCGGAGAATCCGTCGAGCCTTACTTCAGTGTGACGAGCCTCTCCACCAGTTCTGAATAATCCTTCTTCTCGATGCCGTGGACCTGCTTGTTGTACTCGTCCACTTTGGACGAGTAATTCATCGAGCAGAACTTGGGCCCACACATCGAGCAGAATGCGGCTTCCTTGTAGAAGTCGTCGGGAAGAGTCTCATCGTGCATAGCGCGGGCGGTCTCGGGATCGAGCGAAAGAGCAAACTGCTTTTCCCAATCGAACTTGTAACGCGCGTAGCTGAGGGCATCGTCGCGGTCACGGGCTCCGGGACGTCCGCGAGCGATGTCGGCGGCATGCGCCGATATCTTGTAGGCGATGATGCCGTCTTTCACGTCTTTCTCGTTGGGCAGACCCAGGTGCTCTTTGGGAGTGACGTAGCAGAGCATGGCTGCGCCGTACCATCCAATCATGGCTGCGCCGATCGCCGAGGTGATGTGATCGTAGCCAGGGGCGATATCCGTCACGAGCGGCCCCAGTGTGTAAAACGGAGCTTCGTAGCAGTATTCGACTTCCTTTTCCACCTGCTCTTTGATCTTGTCCATCGACACGTGCCCGGGGCCTTCAATCATGACCTGGACGTCTTCTTGCCAAGCCTTTTTCGTTAGTTCGCCCAAGGTGCGCAACTCGGCGAACTGGGCTTCGTCGCTGGCGTCAGCGACACAGCCGGGACGCAGGCCGTCTCCCAGCGAGAAGCTGACGTCATACTTCTTGAAGATCTTGACGATGTCGTCGAAGTGCTCATAGAGAAAATTCTGCTTATGGTTGTAAGCCATCCACTGGGCGAGGATCGCGCCGCCCCGGCTGACGATCCCGGTGATGCGCTTTGCGACGAGCGGCAGGTACTGGATGAGGACACCAGCGTGGATCGTCATGTAATCGACGCCTTGTGCGGCCTGTTCTTCGATCACTTCGAGCATTACTTCTGCGTTCAAATCTTCGACTCGCTTCACCCGAGCGATCGCCTCGTAGATTGGAACCGTACCAATCGGAACCGGAGAGTGGCGCAAGATGGCCTCACGGATGTCGTGGATGTTTCCGCCTGTCGAGAGATCCATGACGGTATCGGCACCGTAGTGAACAGCCGTATGAAGTTTCTTCAGTTCCTCATTGACCTCAGAGGTCACGGCTGAGTTGCCGATATTGGCGTTGATCTTGCAAAGCGACGCCACGCCGATCGCCATCGGTTCGAGCTCCGGATGGTTAATGTTGGCGGGGATGATCATGCGTCCGCGCGCGACTTCGTCGCGCACCAGTTCGGGAGTGAGCTTCTCTTTGTGCGCAATGAACGACATCTCGTCCGTGATCACGCCCTGGCGCGCGTAGTGCATCTGCGAGAAATTGCCGTCTGTGTTCTGTTGCCTACGGCGAGAAAGCCACTCTGCACGTGGTTTGGGGACGCTGTAGCCGTTGCCATTCGAGCCGTTCGTGGAAGTCATAAGAACCCCAATCGGAAGAATTCTGTAAGCTTGATTATAACCACCTTCCACGGCGCGGGCGCAGGAACGGTTTGCTGATCTCTCGATCCAAGGCTTAGAATTTGTCGCGTTCGCCTCAGGAGATCTTTTCCATGCGTCTTTTCCGCGTTGTTGCCGTTCTTCTTGTTCTCAGTGCTCTCGGTTGGTCTCAGGCATCCTCTTCCGCGAAGCCTGCTCCAGGCTTCAGCATTGACACAATCGACAAAAGCGTCGATCCCTGCGTGGACTTCTACCAGTACGCGTGCGGCAATTGGATTAAGAATTCGGAAATTCCTCCTGACCAGTCGCAATGGGTGAGTTTCGTGGAATTACACGAGCGCAACCTGGATATCGAACGCGGAATTCTGGAGAAGGCATCGGCTGGTGGCGCCGGACGAAATGCGATCGATCAGAAGATTGGAGATCTCTACGGATCGTGCATGGACGAGAAAGCCGTCGACTCCAAAGGAATTCTGGCGCTCAAACCGGAGCTGGATCGCATCGATGCGGTCAAAGACAAGCAGGCACTGATCGATGAGATTGCGCACATTCACATGACGGGGCCGAGTCCGCTGTTCAGCTTCTATTCATCGTCAGACATGCACAATGCAGATCAGGTGATCGCGTATATCGATCAGGGTGGATTGACGTTGCCCGATCGCGATTACTACTTGAAAGACACAGGCAAGAATAAAGACGTTCGCCAGGCGCTGGTCGATTACATCAGCCAGGTTTTTGCGTTAGCAAATGGCCCGTCGGCGAAGGACTCGGCCCCGGCGGACACGGTGCTGCGCATTGAGACCGAGCTGGCGAAAGCGGAGATGGATCGAACCGCCCGTCGTGATCCCAAGAATCGCGATCACAAGATGACGCGCGAAGAAGCTGTGGCGCTTGGCCCGAACTTTTATCTCGACCGGTATTTCCAGGATGTGAATGCCCCGGCGTTTAAAGACTTGAATGTGACGAATCCGGATTTCTTCAAGCAGATTAACGGCGTGCTGGAATCGGAGTCGTTGGATTCATTGAAAACCTATATTCGATGGCAGGTGCTGCATGCATCGGCTCCGTGGCTTTCGCAGCCGTACGTCGACGCTAACTTCAAGTTTCAACATGCTCTGACCGGTCAGAAAGAGATTCAGGCGCGATGGAAACGCTGCACAAATCTTGTGGATCGCGAACTGGGCGAAGCACTCGGTCAAAGATATGTCGAGGCCGTATTTCCGCCTGAGAGCAAGGCACGCATGGTGAAGATGGTGGGTGAGTTAGAAAAGTCACTGGGCGAGGATATCCAAAGTCTTTCCTGGATGAGCGACGAAACCAAGAAACGGGCAGCGATTAAGCTGGCCGCAATCCACAACAAGATTGGATATCCGGACGTGTGGCGCGATTACAGTTCGGTGCAGATCAAGCCGGACGATCTGCTGGGGAATCTGCAGCGAGCCAACGAATTCGAATCGAAACGGGAGATCAACAAGATCGACAAACCGCTGGACCGCAAAGAGTGGGGCATGACTCCACCGACGGTGAACGCATATTACAGTTCATCATTCAACGAGATTGTGTTTCCGGCGGGCATTCTGCAACCTCCATTTTTCGATCCGAAGATGGACGACGCGGTGAACTTTGGCGGGATCGGGCTGGTGATTGGTCACGAACTGACGCACGGCTTCGACGATCAGGGACGTAAGTTCGATGCGCAGGGCAACCTTCATGATTGGTGGACGAAGCAGGATGGCGAGGAGTTTGAAAAGCGCGTGAGCTGTGTCGCCGATGAGTATTCGAACTTTGTCGCGGTGGATGACCTCAAATTAAACGGGCGTCTGACGCTGGGCGAGAATACCGCGGACAATGGCGGGGCGCGGATCGCGCTGATGGCTCTCGAGCACGTGATTGCCGATGACAAGACCGGGAAAGAATCACAGAAGATCGATGGGTATACGCCGGAGCAGCGATTCTTCCTGGGATTCGGACGAGTGTGGTGCGAGAAGCGGCGTCCGGAGGTTGCGCGTATGCGCGTGCTGACCGATCCGCACTCGCCGGGGAAATATCGCGTCGACGGCGTCGTGCAGAATATGCCTGAGTTCGAGAAAGCGTGGAGCTGCAAGGCCGGTCAGCCGATGGTTTCGGAGAACGCCTGCCACGTGTGGTAGTTTCGAGTTGTAACGGAGCGGGTCGCTCCCGCGGCCCGCTTCTGCCTTCGATCGCGATACTCTTCCGCTACTTCAAACCTGCTATAAATGCCCGCATCTCACGCAGCACGTCGGCCTCGTTGCTCAGAAATAGGTAATGATCGGCCTGAGGCAGGTCAACGATACGCACACCACATTTTGCCTTTAGAAGGTTCGTCTTATATTTCTTCTCATAGACTTCAGTAGCGGCGTTGAACTCCTCGATGACCGCACGCTCCTGGGCGTCCTTCGGTTGATACCGATAGTTGATACTCAGCGAGCTGAACAACGCCAGTATGGGCACACGGATTCGAGAGTAATCGCGGGGCAGGGCTCCTCTGCCGATCGCGTTGTGAACTTTATCAGAAGTGTTGTAACTACCCACTGAGCCGTCGGGATTCTGGTCGAAACTGGCGCGCAGTTGGGCCTCTGGGTATTCAAAGCCATTCTGCCGCACCTTGAAATCATGAAAGGCTTTAAAAGATCTTAGGTCCGAGGCGTCTGGTTCACTTCCGTTGGCACGCATGGCCGCGGGCAATTTATTAAAGAGCGCCATATAGGCCGCACTACTCCCTGGAAAGTCGGTCGGGTCATCCGCAGCATCGAGATAGACCAGCCCAGCCAAGCGATCGGAGTGCTCGTCTCCCAACGTTGTCAATTCCTCGCCAGACATGGAGTGACCAGCCACAACAGGCGCAACAAGTTTTAGCGCGTCGAGGACATGGAGCACGTCGTCGGCCAGCCGCTGTTGCTCGTAACCCGAATCGGGATGAGAGGAAGCGCCAAACCCCCGTCGGGTGATGCCGTAGACGTGACAGCAAGCTCTAGATAGTTTTTCGGCGAAGCGGTCGAAAATGTGTGCGGTGTTTCCGGATCCCGCCAGCAGTACAACCGGTCGACCCGTGCCGCCCCAATCGAGTACCTCCAGGCGGACGCCCTTTTCCACGGTTACGAATTGCACGATGTGTTTGGACGGATCGTGCCAGGATGCAGAATCTTGCCCGTGGACTGTATTGATGGTCATAGCCGAGGCCAGAAGACACAGACTGAATAGTCGATTCATAAATCCTCCGCTCATAGTAACGGCGTCACCAGCATCACCTTAGTTCCAATCGAATGGCACGTGTCGATCACATGGACGACTGGAGCAAACGCCACCGGTCCCGAAGTCTTCACCACAACTGTCGTATCGCTTCGGTTCTGCAGAAGGGGCCTAAGCGTGTCCTGAAGTGCGGTCCCGAGAATTTTCCGATCGTTAACCTCGATCGTAGGCGATGGCTGCGCCGCGCTGACCTGCACGACGATTGCTGCATTGGAGTGAGGACCAATCAGAACTTCGAGCCCTTGCGGCGGTGCGACACCTCCCGTACCCGGCAATTCTGTCTGCGATGTCAGCAGAACCGTGGTTTGGAAACCCGCGTCATGGGCCGCCGCAAGGACTCTGCGCACAGTGGCAAAGGGCGCGCGCTCGTCAGCCTTGATGTACAGATTCTGGTCGCGCCGCCTAGGATTGTTCTTCATCTGCTCAAGCAAACCTTCCGCGCTTTCGGGATGGATTCCGAAGAAGAGCCTGCCATCGGCCGTGACTGCGATGATCATTGCATCTTGGTCGTCCGCTGCAGGCATCGGCTGAGCATTACTTGTAACCGCCATCTGCACGCTGACACCCTTCTGCAGGGCTGAAGTCTGTGCATCCGATGGAAGCGCAATGTTAACCATAGTTAACACGAGTAGAGACACGAATAGTAAAGACTTCATTGGAACCACTCCTTTCGAGATTCAGATTGACGTGTTCAGGAAATTGTTAAGGCTTTGCTCCACCAAGAGCGGCGGTAGCGAGACTGCCTCCGAGACCCATGGTTTCTACTGCGGAGGAGGGGACGATGACCATCGAACCTTTTTCCTTGATGGCTTCGTAGAGCATGTTCATGGCGCGCAGGTGCAGAGCAATGGGGTTCTCCGTGTACGAGGAAGCTGCCTGTACAAAGCTATCGGCGATTTCCTTTTCTGCCTGGCCCAAGATGATGCGGGCCTGACGTTCGCGTTCGGCCTGCGCCTGGCGCGACATGGCATCTTCCAGACCTTGCGGAATTCTTACGTCGCGGATCTCGACCGACTGCACGGTAATGCCCCAGGGATTCGTCTTTTCATCGAGGATGCGCTGCAGTTCTCGGCCGAGGGTCTCGCGCTCGGTGATCATCTGCGCGAGTTC
Source organism: Terriglobia bacterium (assembly GCA_963711365.1). Classification (GTDB taxonomy): domain Bacteria; phylum Acidobacteriota; class Terriglobia; order Terriglobales; family Acidobacteriaceae; genus Sulfotelmatobacter. The sequence goes on from CAVQDY010000001.1 coordinate 104,363, forward strand.
ATGGCGTCCGATGGATTCGCGCAAGCCGGTTTGGGCGCTCAGATTGATCGCCTGGACGAAATCCTCGACTTCCAGGATGGATTTCTCGGCGTTCCAGACCATCCAGAACACGATGGCATCGACATTCACCGGGACGGTGTCGCGCGTAAGTGTGGACTCGGCGGAAACGGTGGAAACGCGTACCCGCTGATCGACATAAGGGCTGAGGGTCTCGACGATGGGAACAATGTGGCACAGGCCGGGGCCGCGAAGGCCGACATAGCGGCCCAGGCGCAAGACGGCGACCTTTTCCCACTGGCGGACGACCTTGATCGCGAAGAGAAAATAGAGGCCGACCAGAGTCCCTGAGATCGCATAGGCGGGCTGGTGCGTCACTTGCGAGATTGCGAGCCCAACCAAAATACAGACGGCAAAGAGCAACAGAGCGACCCCGTTTACTTCCTGAATGCGAATCTTAGGCATGACTATCTCCTTTGCGCGGGATGCGGCAGCAGTTCGCGCATACGGTCGATCAAATCTTCCAAGGTGAATCCGGCGGCTCCCGCGCGGGCCGCGAACTCACTAGCCATTTGTCCGAGCTGACGATCGCGCTCGGCCGATTTCTTTTCGAGTTTCTTGTCGCTGATAAAGGTTCCTGTCCCCTGATGCGTTTCGAGCATCCCGCCCAATTCCAGCTCGCGATAGGCGCGCATAACAGTGTTGGGATTGATCTCCAGATCGACAGCGAGCTGGCGCACCGTAGGGAGTTGGTCACCGGCCGTCAACTTGCTTGAAGCAATTCCGGCCCGCACCTGATCGATAAGTTGACGGTAGACCGGGACGCCGGTATGCAGATCAAGCGCGAACCGAAAGGCGGTATCGCGCTGTGATCTGTTTCGCATGTGTTACAGTGTACTATAGAATTAGTACAACATGTCAATAGCTTTTTACCTTTTGTTAACAAGGGGATGCACACCTCACAAGATTTCACTCTTCAAAATCGGCAGGGCGTGAGCCGTGGATAACTTAGCTTTGACAATGTTGTGACCAGAAATGACGGCCGCATGACGATGCAATGACAATCTCAATTCCTGCGTGGGATAGCTTCGACTCGATTCAACGGCGTCAACCCTGCGGCGTCGTAAACCCTGCTAACTGAAATCACTCGTTCGCGAAGAAGTGTTCGCTGACAAGCCGAGGGAAAGCCTCGTTGGGCGCTTCGGCAAGAAAAGGAGAAGGACATGGGAAAGATTCTGATTTGCGTGCTCGCAGCTGCATTGAGCCTGGGTACGACGTTGATGGTAGCCAACAAAGGACGGAACAGTTCGAACTCCGATGCGGCCTTGGCGCAGGACGGCAGTTTTCGCGACGGACTGTTTGTCGGCAGATTTACGGCAGGACGGGGATTGCCGATGCGTCCGCCGGTGGGCCGATGGTCGACCCAGAGAGATCGCGAAGCGTTCGTGGCGGGCTACCAGCGTGGATATGTCGCGTTTGCCGAGAATGCGACGCGTTAACCGCAGTTAACTATAAGCTCCACAAACTCGAAACTAAATCTCCAGTCTGAGGTGAAGTTGTATGCGCAGTTCGATGTTTGGATTGATCGCAGTATTGGCATTGTCGCTGTATTTTCTGCCGAGTGCTTTGAAAGCTGGAGCTCCGTCAACGGCCGGAGGAAGCTTGCGGGGCACAGTTCGATTTGAGGGCAAGGTTCCGCCGGCGAAGCCGATCAACATGGCGGCTGATCCCGTTTGCGCCAAGCAGCATCCCTCCCCTGTTATGGTCCAGGAGGTCATGGCGGACGAAAAGGGCGATTTGCAGAACGTGATCGTTTTCGTGTCAGAAGGTCTGAACGGAATGACATTTGATCCGCCGAGCCAGCCGGCCGTGGTGGAGCAAAAGGGATGCATGTATGAACCGCACGTTATGGCGGTGCGGGCGAACCAGACGTTGGAACTGGTGAATGATGACGCGACTTCCCATAACATTCATCCTCAGCCGGCCAACAATCGCGAGTGGAACAAGGCGGAGCCTCCAGGATCGAAGATAGAAGACTCGTTCGCCCGGGAAGAAGTGGCGATTCCGGTCAAGTGCAATGTCCATCCCTGGATGAAGGGATACATCGCTGTTTTCAAGCATCCCTTCTTTTCAGTTACAGGGAAGGATGGAATCTTCGATTTGCGCGATCTTCCGGCTGGGACTTACACCATCAGGGCCTGGCACGAAAAGTTGGGCACGAGCACGCGAGACCGTGACCATCGGCCCGAACGAGATGAAGGAAATCACCTTCGTCTTCAAGGCGATGTAGTTCCGCACGGGCTAATATTTGGCTTTGAACCCTTTGCGCCGCTCCTCGCTGTAGCGATGCAAGGCGTCGAGGATAATGGGATACGCTTCGGTCGCAGGGCGGATCTCATCGACCTCGACGGCTTTGCCTTCCAGCTGTTTGTAATCCTGGAAGAACCTGCGCAGCATGATCAGTCGGTGAGGCGGCATCTCAGCGGCCTCGCGGTAGGAGTTAAACTCCGGATCTTCGGTGGCGACAGCGATGATTTTGTGGTCCTGTTTGCCGGCGTCGAGCATGGTCATGAGGCCGATTGCCCGGGCATGGATGATGGTCAGCGGCACGACGGTCTCCTGGCAGAGGACGAGAACGTCAAGTGGATCGTCGTCTTCCGCGAGAGTCTGCGGGATGAATCCGTAATTCGCCGGATAGTAGACCGCGGAGTAGAGCACACGATCGAGGCGAATGAGTCCGCTGGACTTGTCGAGTTCATACTTCACGCTCGATCCGAAGGGGATCTCGATCACGCAATCAAACTCGTGAGGAAGCTTGCCGCCGGGAGTGACATCGTGCCAGGGATGGATCATAGAGGAAATGGTTGCTCCGTGATCGTCCATTCTAGCGGATGAACTGGTGGGAAACATGTGTTGGAGATCAAAACCCCACTTCCGGCAAGTCGGCCAGAAATGGGGCACCCTCGATTGCATTCCCTCGGATTATTGGATGAGATGAAATTCGCTATGCAATTTGGCTTGTGAGTTGTCGCCGACCCACACGTCGAACTGTTCCGGTTCGACCACCCATTGCTTCTTGGCCGGGCTCCAGAACCGGAGTTCATCTGATCCGAGTTGGAAGTGCACGGTTTGCTTCGCTCCCGCCTGCAAGTTGATTCGCTGGAATCCTTTCAACTGCCGGACCGGTCTTGAGGCGCTTCCTGCTTGCTGATGGATATAAAGCTGCACGACGGCGTCCCCGGCACGGCTGCCGGTGTTCGACACGTCAACCGAGATGTCGATTGGAGTTCCGATCTTTGCCGCGCTCTTATCCAACTTGAGATTGTCGAATGAGAATGTGGTGTAGCTGAGGCCGTAGCCGAACGGATAAAGCGGAGTGCTGAGAGCGTCCCAGTAACGGGACTTGAAGTCAGGAGCATCCTCGGGAGCTTGTGTGCGAGTGTGGTTGTAGTAGAGCGGAAGTTCCGCCGAGTTACGAGGCCAGCTGACTGGAAGATGTCCGGCCGGATTTGTATCGCCGAAGATGATGTCAGCGATACCGTTGCCTGCCTGACTTCCGGCGTACCAGCTTTCAAGAATCGCAGGCACGTGCTCGGAAGCCCATGAGATATCGAGTGGACGGCCGTTCACGAGCACCAGCACAACTGGCTTGCCGGTGGCGACTACGGCTTCGAGCAACTCTTCCTGCCCTCCGGAGAGTTTGAGTGAGGATCGGGAAGCCGCTTCGCCGCTCATGAGCGCGATTTCGCCGAGCACGAGCACAGCCACATCGCTACGTTTTGCCAAAGCGATTGCATCGTCCATTGCGTGACGAGCTTCTTCAGGAGTCTGCTGCGGCTGCTCTTTTACCGTGACCAGTGGGACATTTTCAAAAAACGACGGAATATCACGGCGGATATTTGGTCCGTGCGCGAACGAGACGGTCACTGACCTCCCCACTTTGTCTTTGATGCCCTGCAAGATGCTGACGGTGGGGCCCGGCTTTGTCGTGGCTCCCCACAGACCGAGCACATCCTTGTCGGCGTCGCCGAGAGGGCCGATCACGGCGATGGATTTGAGTTTGGATTTATCCAGAGGAAGAGTGTTTTGCTCGTTGCGCAGCAGGACGACCGATCGCTGCACAGCGGTGCGGGCGAGTTCAGCACTCTCTGGCGCGTTCATCACTTCTGAAATGCGGGACTCGTCAATAAATGGATGTTCGAAAAGACCCAGACGAATTTTCGTTTCGAGAATGGGAAGGACAGCATCATCGATCTGCTGCATCGAAATTCGGCCTTGCTTTACCTCGTCAGGCAAATACTTGAGATAGGTTCCTGAGGCCATGTCCATATTCAGGCCCGCGGCAAAAGCTTTGGAAGCGGCGTCCTGTCCGTCGCGCGCATAGCCGTGCGTGATCAGGCTGTGCACGGCATTGGCGTCGCTGACGACGAAGCCCTGGTAGTTCCAGGCATCGCGGAGAACGTCATGCAGAAGCCAGCGGTTCCCGGTTGCGGGAATATCGTTGAGATCCATATAGGCGCTCATAAACGATCCGACACCGGCGTCGGCTGCGGCTTTGAACGGGGGCAGATATGTGTTCCACATCTGCTCTTCCGGAATGTAGGAAGAGTCATAGTCGCGGCCGCCATCAGCGGCTCCGTATCCAGCGAAGTGCTTGGCGCAGGCCAGAACGTGCTCCGGGTCTCCCAGTTTGGTGCCTTGGAAACCAAGAACCTGTGCGCGTGCCATGGCTGAACCCAGGTAGGGATCTTCACCAGCACCTTCGACCATGCGTCCCCAGCGCGCGTCGCGGGCGATATCGAGCATGGGTGCGAAAGTCCAGGCTATGCCGGCAGCGCGAGATTCGCGGGCCGCAACGGTCTGTGCGGCTTCAACCATCTTCGGATCCCACGAAGACGCCATAGCGATGGGAGCCGGGAAAATCGTGTGATAGCCGTGGATGACGTCGAGCCCGAACAGAATCGGGATATGAAGCCGTGATTCATCGACCGCAATGTGTTGCCACTGGTTGATCTCCTTTGGATCCGAGACCCAGAGGACGGAGCCTGCCCCATATTTTCGGACGACCCCTTTCGGGTCGCCGCCCACCTGCTGCTTAAACTCGATAACAGGCATTCCTGGGAGTTGCGATAGTTGAGCAATCTTTTCTTCCAGCGTCATTTGTCGCAACAGATCTTTGGCACTTCGGTGATTCTGAGCTGACAGCGTGGGAAGAGCAATTCCGAAAGGGATGAGAATTGCGATGCAGAGAAGCGAGAAATACCGATGCTGCGAATACGGGTTGACGGACATAAGGGGCTCCAGTACAGCAAAGTGTCAGCCTGGAAAACCAATCATTAAAGTCGCTGAGCCCGCGAAAGTCTAGAATTTCCGCGGATTCTTTCGTGTTATGCGGGGAGTCTAGAGGAGAGCTTGATTCCCGTCCATCAGACGGGTAGAGTCTAGGTGGGTTCTCCTGTCGGGGCAGGTCTTATGTCAAGCCAAGCGAAGACGTATCTCAAGTTCGGTGGCGCCGTGGCAGTCATTCTGCTGCTGCTGGGCTATCTTGCCTACACCGGCGTGCAGGACAGCAAGAGCTATTACGTCACGATCAAAGAGCTGCACAAAATGGGGGATGGCGCTTACTCAAAGCGCTTGCGCGTAGCCGGAAACGTACAGCCGGGTTCGATCAAGCGGACAGGAACGCACGTACAGTTTGTGCTGGTAGAGCAAGATCAGAACTTGGCGGTTGACTATACAGGGACAGAAGCGCCTCCGGACACCTTCAAAGACGATTCCCAGGCGCTGGCCGACGGAAACTTTGGACGCGACGGAGTCTTTCACGCCAAGCAACTGCAGGCGAAATGCGCATCGAAATACGCTCCGCAACAGCCGGGGGAAACGCCATCGACGGAGCCTGCTAAGAGCATGACACAAGTGCAAACCGAACAGCCTGCCCGCGCGAACTAGCTGAATTCTAGTTCTTCATCAGCGATTGTCGAGTCCCTCATTCGTTCGTTCCGGCAAGCGCGCCCTGCTGGCCTTCGCTCTTCTATAAGAGAATTTCCTCCTTTGCAAAAAGTCTGCGAAATCCATAGATTCATGCTTTGGGCGTCGCGAGTTCAACGCTGACCGTTTCTCCTACTACGTGAATATTCCCAGAACCGGGCCGGTTGACACATCGATCATTCGGGTTGAAAGCGTCATCAAGCAGTTCGGACGTTTTGCCGCCCTGCGTGGAGTGTCGGCCGAATTCGATGCCGGGCGCTTCCATGCCATCCTCGGGGACAACGGTGCTGGAAAGACCACGCTGCTGCGCGCGCTGGCAGGATTAGCGCAGCCGACGCAGGGCTCGATTTCGATCTTTGGAAAATCAACGCAAGTTGCGTGTCGCGATATCGGGTACATGGCTCATCCTTCTCTGTTGTACGACGAGATGAGCGGCATGGAGAATCTGCGCTATTTCGCCCGACTCTACGGGATCTCCGGAGATTCCCGCTGCCAGGAAGCCATACGAAGTGTGGGGCTTGATCCGCAGTTGACTCGGGGGGTGGGTCAGTATTCGCAAGGCATGCGGCAACGCATGTCGCTGGCCAGGGCTATCCTGCACGATCCGAAGATTCTTTTGCTGGACGAACCTTTTTCCAACGTGGACGTCACCTCTGCGCACGAGATGGTCGGATTACTGAAAGGCATGTGCGATTCAGGCAAGACGATCTTCGTGGTAACGCACCAAGCGATGCTGTTGGATGGAGTCGCAGATGAGTTCATCTGGATGCAAGCCGGCCAGATTGTGGATAGAACTGCAAACGTGGCGCGCGTCGCGAATCAGCAGGGGAGCGTGCTATGAACTCGCTCTGGAGTTTAACCCTGGCCACGCTGGTGAAGGACATTCGGCTGGAGTGGCGCTCAAAAGACGCGCTGAATGCGATGCTGTTTTTCTCGCTGCAAGTCGTAGTCATTTTCGTGTTTTCATTTGATCCGTTGGCGGAAGAGTCGCGCCATATTGTGGGCGGCCTGGTATGGATCGCATTTCTCTTTGCCGCGGTTGTCGCCCTGAATCAGACGTGGGCGAGGGAACTGCGCAATCAGGTGCTGGACGCTTATCGTGTGTCTCCTGCCCCGGCAAATGCGCTCTTTCTGGCAAAAGCGCTTGGCAACTTCATGTTTGTGGTGGTGCTGCAGGCGCTGATGGTGCCGTTATTTGTGGTCTTTTATAACCTGCGCGCATTGGGCCCTGCATGGCAACTGATCCCGATTGCAGGACTCGGCACCTGGGCCCTGGTGGTGAATGGAACGTTCTTTGCAGCAATGTCGCTGCGCACACGCAGCCGTGAAATCATGCTGCCGCTTCTATTATTTCCGATTTCTATTCCGGCGGTGATTGCTATGGTTGCTGGGACGACCGCTATCCTCACGGGCGAGAACTCGGCGCACTTCTACATCGTATTGCTTCTCACCTACGATGTGGTGTTTACTACAGCTTGTCTGGGTTTGTTCGAGACAATCCTGCACGCAGAATGAAGCGTCTTTTCCCTATCCTTTCGATACTGACTGTGGTTTTGCTGGCGTATGCCCTGTATGAGGCGTTGGTGGTCGCTCCGACGGATGCGCTGCAGGGTGATGTGTACCGGATCATCTACTACCACGTGCCGTCAGCATGGACGGCATTCCTCCTGTTCTTCATCAATTTCATCGCTTCGATCCAATACCTGGCGCGGGCAAAGCCCTCCACAGACAGGGCTGCAAAATGGATTGTGATTGGCATTGGAGTGCTCGGAGTCATCGCGACGTTTATTCCCGCGGTCCAGCATTTATTGCCGCCCGGAATGCGTCCGAGTGCCGTGGCAACGACGCTGCTCCTGATCCCGATCTCCTATCTCTCAATTGGGAGATGGTTTCCGGGAGATCGGCTTGATGTGCTCGCGGTCACGTCAGCCGAAGTAGGCGTAGTTTTTTGTACGATCGTCCTGGTGACAGGACCTCTTTGGGCGCGACCAGTATGGGGGATTTGGTGGGCGCCGGGCGATATTCGGCTGACCTCTACTTTGGTTCTCTGGTTGATTTACGTGAGCTACCTGGTGCTAAGGCGGTTTTCGAACAGCGCGCAGACGCAAATACTGGCTGCAGCGCTGGCCGTATTCGGAGCGCTGGATGTTCCACTGGTTTACTTTTCGATTTGGTTCTTCAGAACGCAGCATCCGCAGCCGGTGATCGGAGGAGGCGGATCCATGGATCCGAGGATGTTGCACGTCCTGCTGATCAGCTGGATGGCGTTCCTCTGCTTTGCATTTCTTGTCTGTTGGTCGCGATTCCGGCTGGAACTCCTGAAGCGCGAGGTTGAGGAAGCTCACGCGATGGAATCATTAGCAGGAGCGGGAACATCGTCGAAGGCGAGTCTCCCGCTGAGCAGGAGCTCCAGATGAACTCGGTCAAGTTCTTATTCGCCGCCTATATTGCGACTTGGGTGATTCACGGCGTCTATCTGGGAAGCGTGGTGCGGAGATTCAGCCACCTGCGAAAGCAGTTGAAGGAACTCGGGAAAGGGAAGTAGTTTCTCGGCGCAGGCGCGGATCAGTCTCTTTGAGCCTTTGAGGTCGGTTCTGCGTACGTACGGCCCCAATAGCTTATGCCGATCTCGTAGACGCGAAGCTGCCGCTTCGCAGACTCGAGAATGCCCGCCGCAACAAGCGAAATCTGACAGCGACGAAAACGAGGTCAGTGCGTGGTTTTCCACTCGTTTTGTAATGCGGTGAGAAAGTCGGGACTACCGGCGGAGCGCAGAAACTGGTAATCCTCGATCATAGCGGCGATACCGATGCGGGCAGAAGGAAGAGGATCCTCAACGCGGATCACATGGGCTGAGAAACGCACCCGGACGGCGTCGGTAAGGGTCACATGGGGCGGAAAGGTCAGGGTAACTTCGAGATTGGTTCCTGCCGTTACTGCGCGATCCAGATAGAAGAACACGCCGCGGGCACTGACATTCTGGGTTTCCGTGTGAAATTCACTCTCGCCTTCGAGTTTCACGATTGCGGGCAATCGCATATCGAAACGCCGCATCGCCCGCCGGTCCTGTGAGTTCGGTTGCATAGTCCGCTGAAAGCGTGAAGTCCCCGGATAAACTCATAGCAACGCCTACAAATCAGACTCGACAGCCGTAACTTCCGAGTTCAATTTATAGAATTCCCGGCAATTTACAACCGCAAAATGCGGTTGGAACTGAGTCGGTTAATCGGCCCGCGCCAGAATTCAAAGGGGGAGCCATGAGAGAGAAAGTGGAGGAGGGCGTTGGTGGAGAGCCAACCCTGTCTGTGCAATCCTCGTGCCACATGGCTGAGACCCAGGGGCTCTTCGAAGCAACAGATTCAATGCGTTGCAGATGCGGGAGGAGACGCTCGGACTGCTTGATGCAATTCGTTGCAGGCGAATATGCAAGAGGATGGAAGCGACCGGATTGATCCAGTAAAGCTCATGGGCGAGAAGTTTACTGATCGATCCGGCATCTTTCCGAAGGGTCGGTCGCATCTGACGAAACTTGAGCGAGTGGAGTCGGAGGCGGCTTGACTTGCCTATCCGCAAGATGTTTAAGTAGTTACTTAATTTTTCAGCGAGTTCCAGTGACCAGCGAGCTGAGGGCGAAAACTCGCCCGGGTGTCTGCGTCGGCCCGCAGCCATATCCCGTGCAACGTCACTCACCACTGACCTGAGCGAAACGAGTTGAGCGCACGAACTGATCTGATACCGGAGGAACGAGTGAAAGTAGAACGCCGTTGGGGGGCAGCATTCGTTGTTTGGATTCGTGTTCTGGTAGCCGGGGTCATTTTGCTCGGGGCAGGCTGCCTGATTCTCGGGTCGAGTTCCCGCGCACGCCAGACCGCCGCAATTCCCGCATCCCCGTCCCTTTCGCGGCAGTCAGGGTTGAGCATCCCGGATACCGCCCAGTTCTACGGCCCCAATGCTGGTCAGGACGCAGCGACGAAGGCGCATTCGCTTCTGGCTGGATTACCGCTCTACTTCGAACCCAATCAGGGGCAAGGAAATCTGGATCCGGCCGATCTACGAGCTAAATTTATAAGCCGCGGCGCCGGCTACAGCCTCTTTCTCGGCTCCGGTGGCGCGATCCTGAGCTTGGCCTCTCATGAGCATCCGAAGAAAGCGCATGGCATGACCGAACTGCCCTCTGCGCCAAGTCTGGAGTTCCTGCAGATGCGGCTTGTTGGAGCGAATCCCGGGTCGACGATAAGTGCGACAGATGAACTCGCTGGAAAGAGCAACTACTTTATCGGAAATAATCCAGCGAAATGGCGCTCTGGTGTGCCCCATTTTGCCCATGTGCGTTACGAAAATGTTTATCCCGGGATCAACCTGGTTTTCTATGGAAGTGAAGGGAAGCTCGAATACGACTTTCAGGTAGGGCCGGGCGCCGATCCCGCGCAAGCAGAATTGGAATTCAACGGGGCTAACAAGCTCGAGTTGAAGGATGGTTCCCTGATCATTCGAGCGGAGCGTGGAAGCGTTGCTCTCGAGGCTCCTCGCGTGTATCAGGAAGTGGCGGGCAAGCAGCAGCCCGTCGAGGCCAGCTTTGTCCTCCATGGCCGGAACCGGGCTGGTTTCGCGATCGGTGCGTACGACCATTCGCGGGAACTGGTCATCGATCCAATCCTTAATTTCTCAACCTACTTTGGGGGCAGCGGAGACGAGCTTTCGTCCTTTGTCGCGGTGGATCCTAACTTCAACGTTTATCTCACAGGTTCAACCACATCAACTAATCTTCCTGTGACTGGCGGGTCGTTCCAGGGGACGCTGAAGGGCGCGCAAAACGTTTATGTCGCGAAAATCACTCCGCCGTTAGGATCGATTGCCGCTACCTTGGATGACGTTACATACCTTGGCGGAACGGGCACGGATTCGCCTGTAGGTATTCAGGTGGACGCCGGTGGGATTCCATACCTGGCGGGCACAACATCGTCTGCCGATTTTCCGACGACCGCAACGAATGCATATCAGTCGAGTGTGTACCCGAACAGCACCGGCACGTCGCATGCATTTGTGACGAAGGTGAAGAATGACTTTACTTCACTCCTGTATTCCTCTTATCTCTCCGGCAACGGCACCGACGCCGCCAGCGGGATGACAATCGATGCCTCAGGAGACTTGTACGTAACCGGCACGACCACTTCGACGAACCTCGCGGATGCGGGCCGCGGCATCGAGTTTCCTGCGAGCACCTCCCCGCCGGATTCGATTCCATTTCAGCAGTCGTCCGATGCTGCGATTCAGTTTTTCGTCACGAAAGTGTACACGAGTTCATCGCACGCTGGGAGCATACCCTACTCCACCTACTTTGGAGGGGCGAACTTCAACCCACCAGCGGGTACCACCTTGCCAACGGTCATCGGAGGCGGCATAGCCGTTGACGTAACCGGAAACGTCTACTTCACGGGAGCGACGAATTTTACGTACACCGGGTGTTCGGGATGCGGGTCGACCGACTTTCCGATTTTGAATGCGTATCAGCCCTGTCTGGATTCCGCACCGCCGACCACTGAAGTCCCTCCGCAATCTTGCCCCGCTACTACCGCGACCGCACCCGATGCATTTGTGGCGAAGCTAAATCCGACCGCGGCGCCGGGCCAACAACTGCTCTGGTCGACGTATATCGGAGGATCCGGCACAGACAGCGGCGTGGGTATCGCACTCGATGCGGGCGCTGTTAACGTCTACGTGGTCGGTACTACGAACTCGCAGGATTTTGTGAATCCGAGTTTCGTAAATACGTACGAATCCTTTCAGAAATGTCTTAACAATGAGCCGCAGAATCCCCCCGCTGGCACCCCCTGTACGACGCAAACAAATCCCCCGAATGACGCCTTCGTGGCGAAACTCACAAATCCGACAATTACACAGGGAAGCTCAACGACCGTCGCTCTCAGTTATTTCTCTTATTTGGGCGGAGCTAACAATGAAGCTGGAAATGCAATCGTTGTCGACTCCAACAGCGGCGCAGTGATCACGGGATCCACGCAGTCTCCTTTTACGAACGCATCTGGAACGTTTCCGTTGACCCCAAACCCCAGTTCGATTCAGAGCACGCTGTACGATGCGCAGGCCGCATTTATCGCGCGGATCAACACTGCTGCAGTGGTGGGACAAACGACGACCGCTTCGTGGTCCACTTATTTCGGAGGAATCTGCTTGCCCTTGGGCAATCCCGCGTGTGCGGCGGATATGACGGCAGGCTCGGGTATTGCTCTTGACGTTAATCAGGACACCTACGTAGCTGGCGATACCAATTCCGCTGTCTTGACCGTGGCAAAGCCGCTGACCCAGGGGACAGCGATCAATGGCGGTTACGACGCGTTCGTGACCCAATTGGGCACCGCTGTGAGTCTCTCGATCTCCGGTGTGCTCAGTCTGGGCACAAATCAATCGTTCATCAGTGCAGGAAACCCCGCCACATTTACTTACACGATTACGAATAACGGCCCTGACCTCGCGAGCAATATTACGGTTCTCGCGACGATGAGTCCGGGAGTGACTGGTGTACCACTTACGAACATTACCGGCAGCATTAGCACTGGGACTTGTGGGGGCGGAACGTCCAGTGGCACCGGCATCAGTTGCGGGCCAATTTCACTGCAGTCTGGTTCAACAGCCACTCTGACGATTAGCGCGACTCCGACGGCCAACAGCAATGGGGCGTCTCCGGAATCCTTTAACGGAGGAACGATTCAGGTTCTAGCGCCCGGCAACATCGTCTTGGCGGAAACCTCGGTCACTGCGCAGATGTCTGATTTCAGAATGACCGTGAGTCCGCTGAATCAGGCTGTCGCGGAAGCCGGATTGACAGCGACGTATCAAGTTCAACTGACTCCTTCTCCGCTTTACGGTTCCGCGATCAGTCTATCCTGCAGCGGCAATCCTACAGGTACAAGCTGCAATTTCAGCCCTAGCAATTCGATCACGATATCGAGTGCCAGCGGTGCAACCGCAACATTAAACATCCCCACTACCGCGCGGCCGATCACACCGACGACGACAAGTTTGGCATCGCGGCACTTCTACGCGGTGTGGATGGCGATCCCATTGATGGCGATCTTTGGGATTGGTGGGGATCGCCGGCGGCGCAAAATTCTGGGCATCTTCATGCTGTGTATGGTTTTCTCGCTGCTGCTTCTTTTGCCGTCATGCAGCCATAGCACAACCCAGACTCCGGTGAGCGGAACTCCCGCAGGGACGTACACGATTACTGTGACTGCATCGTCGGGCACGGATTCCAAGAGTCAGACGATCACGCTCAGCGTTCCATAGAACCGAGCAGGGAGCGGAAAAGGAAAACCCACGGCTTCCAGCGCAGTGGGTTTTTAGTTTCTTGAATATGTGCAGGTTTCGCTAAGGCTATGCGCCGGCCGAAAGCTTGTGATGGCCACGAGCCTCGGCGATCCCATACTGCCGGATCTTATACAGAAGGGCCTTATAGCTAATCTGCAGAATCACTGCGGCCTGCTTGCGATTCCAATTGGTCTGCTCCAGTGCGCTCGTGATGGCCTGAGCTTCGGCTTCGTCTTTGGCCGAGCGGGCTAACGACTTTAGGCCGCCAGAATCGTTGATTCTTGAAGAATCTCCCTGCCCTGCATTCCCATCATTTCGCGGAAGCAGTTCGGTCACCGCGAGGCTTTCGTCCCCCAGAATGAGGTAACGCTTCAGGAAGTTGTTCAACTCTCGCAGATTTCCCGGCCAGGTGTGGTTATGGCATGCCTGCAGCAAAACCGGCGAGAGTGGCAACGGCGAACGCGCATAGCGTTCCGCCATGCGATTCATGGAATGCTTCAGCAATATCGGAATCTCTTCCTTACGATCGCGCAACGGCGGCAAGCTCAAGGTAAAAGCATTCAGACGATAGTAGAGATCTTCGCGCAGTCGCTTGGCCGCGAGCGCTTCGGGAATGTTGATGTTGGTCGCTGCTAAGATGCGAACGTCGACCTTGATAACCGACCGACTCCCGAGCCGAGAAAACTGCTGGTCCTGTAAGACGTGCAGAAGCTTGGCCTGGAGGAGGGGCGGCATTTCGCCGATTTCGTCGAGGAGGATGGTGCCTTTGTTGCACAGCTCAAACTTGCCTGGCTTGGCGTGTGTAGCACCCGTAAAAGCACCGGGCTCGTAGCCGAACAACTCGCTTTCGAGAAGATCGGCAGGTACTGCGGCGCAATTCACTTTAAGAAAAGTACGATGAGCCCGCGGTGACAATTTGTGGATGAGACGTGCCAGGACTTCCTTGCCAGTTCCGCTCTCACCCAGCAGGAGCACGGGAATGTCTACGTTGGCGACCAGCGCGGCTTGGGAGCGAATCTTGCGCATGGCCGGGCTGGCGGCGATGAAGAAGACATCATCTGCCAGTTCTTCCACTTCTCCGCCATAGCTCTGCTTGCCCTGTCCAAGACTCAGATCGATTACGGCATCCAGCTCAGCTTTCTGAAAAGGTTTTGTCAGGTAGTCTTGCGCGCCTAGTTTCATGGCCTGAACTACCTTGCGCGTATCGCTCACGCACGACAACATCACAACCTTCGCGCTTGGCTGCTTTTGCCGAATTTGCTCGAGCGTTTGCAGGCCATCGATTCCGGGCATGAGTACGTCGAGCAGAACCAGATCCGGCTCCAGGCCTTTTTCGATTCGCTGCAGAGCTTCTTCCCCGGTAGCCGCGGTTTCGACTTTGTAGTCATCCACCTCGAGCAGGGTCTTGATATAGCGCAGCATGCCCGGCTCGTCGTCCACCAGCAGAATCTTGGCGGTTCGCTTCATCGATGTTTTCCTTTGCTGGCGGCTGCAGTAGCCGGCTTAAACGGAATCAGGAAGGAGAATTTGCAGCCCGCGCCGGGATCACTTTCGACCCAGATTTTGCCGCCCATCCCTTGCACCAGGCGTCGAGCAATGGCCAGGCCTAATCCCATGCCGTCCTTGCCCTCAGTTCCGGGCAATCGAAAGAAATCGTCGAAAACTTCCAGATGGAATTCGGCTGGAATGCCGGGGCCGGTATCGGCAACACTGACCTTCACAGAATTCGGATGAGCGATGCTTTGACGCCGACGCTCGGAAGCCGACGGAAGCGAGGCAGCTCGCCGCTCCCACATATAGGGCTCGGCGTGCAGCCAAACGGTTCCAGCTTGCGGCGTGAACTTGAACGAGTTCTCCAGCAAATTGGAGATGACACGCTCTAATTTCGGCGCGTCGAAGGGAAAGATCGGAAGCTTTTCGTTGGCGAGAAAGTAGAGCGCAATTCCTTTTTGTTGAAAGCGGCTGGACCAAAGCCGGCACACGCCTGACAGACATTCGTTGAGATCAGCGGTCTCAAAGTGCATGCGCAACCCGCCGATTTCGAGGGCGCTGTAGGTCAAGAAATCCTGAATAAAATCCTGCAGTCGTTTGCCGCTGTCGCGCATGTCTTGCAGCACTTCACGTTGTCGCTCGCTCACAGGGCCCAATTTTTCGCTATGCAGGAGCTCAACATATCCGTTCAAAATGGACAGCGGTGTCTTGAGATCATGGGCGGCGGATGCGAGTGCGTTGGTCGTGCGCTGAAATCGTTCGCGAAGTTCTTTGTACTCGTGCAGGAGATTCTCAGGACTTGGAATGTCCTGATCAGAGTTTGAGACCGCACGGGACGTTGCTGCGCTGCTCCCCGGGTCCGAAACACACGCGTTCTTGTGGGCAGAGGCCATGAAGAAATACCACAGGTTTACGCGGGGAGGAACTGCTGCCGCACTCTCAACTTGCGCAAACCCGAGTGGCGGCTAAGAAAATCGTATGGCAGGGGGTCCATGTTGTCAATCAAAAATGCAACAGAATTACCCAACTATAGCAAAACCTTGCACTTCCGAACGATAGGGGTAGGTGAGCAAGGTTGCGGCATGGGCGAATGTATAGCGAACCTAGCAGCCTGAATGGCCGAGCTTTTAGCGGGTTTTTGGGGTGTTTGTGGGGTTGCTTACAAGTTCCAGGCCTGTTTTCATGGAACATTCGACCGATAATTGGCCACTGAGGTGCTATTTAAGGCTGCTGGGCATGGCGTTATTGAGAGGTTTGCAATGAACACGGGAGAGTTCGCAAAGGAGCGGCGCAAGTGGTCCAGGCTGCCGTTGGCGATTCCCGTCTTTGTGCGAAGCCGTGATCGCAAAGGCAAAGAGTTTCTTGAGTTTGCTACCGCATTGAACGTGAGTGCGGGTGGCATGCTGGTAGCGATTCGGCGTCTGCTACCTGCCATTAGTCACATACGTCTGGAGATTCCGAGCGTTCCTGTGGCAGCCATGGCCCCTTTGCCGCACGCAGCAAGAATACTTCGTGCCAAAACCCTTCGCACTACGCCTGCGGACGGATACTATCTGCTCGGGCTTCAGTTCGCCCGTCCTCTATCTCTTGGCCGCAAGTCTACCGCCAAGAGGAAATCAATTTCAAAGATGTGAAAAAGTTTGCGCATCGGTTACTGAAAAATGTTACCCTTGCGACCAACCTCAAGTGACTGAGGTGTGACCTGTCGCGTCTTTGGTAAGTTGATGCCTTTCAATCAGATAGGCTAGATTTGATGGTTACTCCCCAGATTCGCCACCTTTGGCTCTCGGGGTGCATTGCAATAGTTCTCCCCTAGTTGGTAGATGCCAATCATGACAAACAATGTGAATACACTGGTCCAGCCTCTAGGGGAAATGCCGCCTGATGCCATCGTATTTGGCCGCACCGAAGCGATGCAGGCCGTCAGGGAACGCCTCACGAAACTCGCGGGGGCCAACGTTCCGGTGCTCATTCAGGGCGAGAGCGGAACCGGAAAGGACATCATCGCCAGAATGATCCACGCGTCGTCGCCATGGAAGAACGGCCCGTGGGTCAAAGTGAACTGTCCAGCCATTCCGGGGACTTTGCTGGAGAGCGAGCTTTTCGGCTACGAAAAGGGAGCATTTACAGGTGCTTATGGAGTGAAACCCGGACGGGTCGAGATGGCGCACCGCGGCACTTTGTTTCTCGACGAAATCTCTGAACTGGACATGTCGCTGCAATCGAAGCTGCTGCAACTATTGCAGGACGGGCAATTCTGCCGTATCGGTGCGCAGGAAGACAAGAAAGTCGAAGTGCGGGTCGTTTGCGCGACCAATCGCAAACTCGAACAAGAGATTGAAAACGGTACCTTCCGTTCCGATCTTTTCTACCGCATCAATGTGGTGAACTTGTACCTGCCGCCATTGCGAGAGCGCGCCGCAGACATTCCGGACCTGATCGCTTACTTCCTTGACTATCACAATCGCAAGTACAACTGCCGGGCAAGGTTTCTATCGAGCGAGATGATGACGACGCTCAAAAAGTACCATTGGCCGGGGAATATTCGTGAACTGGAGAATCTGGTCAAGCGCTACGTGATTCTGGGCAACGAAGACGTGATCGCGACTGATCTAGCTGCACGGCCCGCCGATTTCTTTAACACCGATATTCCAGTGGATGGGCAGATCTCTCTGAAGAAATTGACGAAACAGGCGGTTCGCGAATTAGAGCGCAAGGTGATCCTCAAGGTTTTGCAAAATCACCATTGGAATCGCAAGCAAGCAGCTCGAGCCTTGAGCATCAGTTACCGGGCTTTGCTTTATAAGATTCGCGACGCCGGATTGCCATCCAATCGAATGACGCGGCGGGATCCGCAGCCTCCTAAGCAGGAAATTGCTGCTGACTAATGCAAATAGCATTCTGAGGCGCATTCTCGTGTTCGCTGTTCTGGACCTGGCTGCACAAGTCGCTGGCAGCGGTTAGACAGCCACCAGGGGATGCTAAGGGTTTTGAAGAAGGGCCTCGCTGGGATCAAAACGAAAACTAAGGCAGGCGACTCTCTTCCGCAACGGGCAGATGGGGTCGAACACGCTCCATGAGCGGCTCTTTGAGAAAAGGCCCGCCCGCCAGCAAACCAGAAAGAAGCGGATTGCGCTTGTTGCAGTGTAACGGTTCATTGTCGAGGGTAGCTACGAAACCTCCAGCGCTCTGGACCAGGGCAGCACCCGCAGCCACGTCCCATTCATTTTTCGGCGTCAGTGTAAACGTGATGTCTGCCCGCCCGGCGGCGACCAATCCCAGCTTGTAGGCTACCGATCCCATGGGACGGATCTGATACTCGCCGCCCTGGAAAGTCTGCCACTCTCCGCGTTTCACTTCGCTGCGGCTGGCCAAGATCAGCGATCCCTTTAAATCCGCTCTCTGGCTAGCTCGCGCCGGCGTTCCGTTGTAAAGCACACCTGCGTCGATGGCGCCAATAATCGTCTCATTTGTTGCCGGATTGCAGATCCCACCGGCGACTGGCCGTCCATCTTCCACAAATCCAATAGAAGCACAGAACTCCGGAATGCCTTGAACAAATTCGCGCGTTCCATCCAGCGGGTCAACTACCCAAACGTGGCGCTTGCTCAAGCGCGAAACGTCATCCACGCTCTCTTCTGAAAGCCAGCCCTCGTCCGTTCGCAACAAGTTCTGGCGCAGCACCGCATCGATGGCGCGATCCGCTTCCGTTACCGGATCGTGACCGATCTTGTATTCCGTCTCAATCGCGCCCGGAGTGAACCGGGCGAATACAGTGCGAGCCGCTTCCAATGCGGAGGAAATGCGCTCCAGAATGTCAGCGTAGGCAGATGAAGTCATGTGGATGAGAATTCCTCAGATCAGGCCCACAACATTCGGGCCCCGGTAATGAGAAGTAACGTGCAGAGTATGCGGCGAAGCCAAGGCATGGGAAGGCGCATGGCAAGATGAGATCCGAGCAAACCGCCCGGTATCGAGCCGATGAGCAGAGTCAACACCAGACCGGGATCAACATTGCCAAGCCGCAAATGCATAAATCCCGTCACACCAGTGAGTATCACGGCATGCACAATGTCGGTCCCAACGTTGATCTTCGGCGGGAAACTGTAGAACAGCAGCAGCAGCATCATGATGATGCTGCCGGATCCTACCGAAGTCATACCGACCAGGAAACCGGCCAGAAGTCCGATTGCCGAGATACCTGCTAATCCCTTCATCGTCGGCGGGCGATTCGCGATTCGTTCTTCGATCCGCCGCTGGAAAAGCATCAGCGTCGGAATGACGATGAGAAGAACGCCAACCGCGCTCTTGATGAAGTTGTTTACGCCGTCCCCATACAGGTGACGGATGTACATGAGCAGGTTTACTCCAATAATCGAACCGGGAACGCTCCCAGTTGCCAGCGCGATCACCACCGTGCGGCGAACCGTGCCCTTCTTGAGATGCATCAGGCTCGCTGGGACTTTCGTAAAGAAATTGAAGAGTGCGTCCGAACCAACGGCCACAATCGCGGGCACCCGCAAACCAAAGATCAGCACGGGGAGCAGCAACACGCCGCCCCCCACGCCGCTCATGCCAATCAGAACACCAACCACAAAGCCGACCAGGATTTTGACTGTTACGAGTTCCATGTTCGGACGTCCTACGCTGCGGCTCCGCTCACTCCGATGAAACCTTCCCGCTCCAGATGCAGAATAATTTCCTGGGCGGCTTCCTCCGGAGACGACTCGCCAGTGTTGATGGTCACTTCCGCATCCGCCGGAACTTCGTATGGATCTGAAATTCCGGTGAATTCTTTGAGGATGCCCGCTCGAGCTTTGGCGTAGAGACCCTTGCGATCACGCTGCTCGCAGACTTCCACCGAAGTGGCGATGTGCACCAGAATGAAGCCTCCGTACGGCTCGATCATCTGGCGCACGCTCTTGCGGGTGGCATCGTACGGAGCGATCGGAGCGCAGATAGCGATCCCGCCATTCTTCGTAATCTCCGAAGCCACGTAGCCGATGCGGCGGATGTTGATGTCGCGGTGCTCTTTCGAGAATCCCAGCTCCGAAGAAAGATGTTTGCGCACCAGGTCGCCATCCAGCAACGTAACCGGCCGTCCACCGACCTCGAGGAACTTAGTCAGCAGGACGTTGGCAATCGTCGACTTGCCGGAGCCCGAGAGTCCGGTGAAGAAAATCGTCACTCCCTGGCCGCTTCGTGGGGGGAAACTGCGACGCAGTTCGTGCACCACCTCCGGATACGTGAACCAGCCCGGAATTTCGCGTCCTTCATTAAGGCGCTGGCGCAATTCAGTTCCGGAAATGTTCAGGACGCGATCCGTCTTTTTGACCTCGTCGTCCGGTACATAACGGTCTTCATCTTCGAGGTACACCATCATGCTGAAGGGCACCATGGTGACTCCGATTTCGGACTGGTGTTTCTTGAAAAGCTCCTGCGCTTCGTAGGGACCGTAGAACGGCTTGCCGTCGGTGTCTTTGCCCGGACCGGCATGATCGCGCCCAACAACCAGATGCGTGCAGCCATGATTCTTGCGGATCAGTGCGTGCCACATCGCCTCCCGCGGTCCGCCCATTCGCATGGCAAGCGGAAGCAGCGATAGCTTCTGCGTTCCCTGCGGATATTTCGAGCTCAACAGTTGGTAGCAGCGAACGCGCGTGTAGTAATCCACATCACCAGGTTTCGTCATACCGACCACGGGATGAATCAGCAGGTTAGCTTCGACTTGTTTCGCTGCGCGGAACGTTAGTTCCACGTGTGCGCGATGCATAGGATTGCGCGTCTGGAATGCAACCACGCGGCGCCATCCAAGACGGGCGAACTCGGCGCGCAATTCTGCTGGAGTCAATCGCAGCGAACGGAAATCATAATGGGAAGGAGCTTGCAGTCCCTCGATCCGCCCACCCACGTACCACGGGTTAGCAATATTCATGGCGTAGTTAGCGCCGGGATGAGCCTTACTGGTGCTATTGAAAACAGCTTTCGCTTCCGCCGCCCGATCCGGCTGCCACACTTCTTCTACGTGCAGCACAGCGAGCATTACACCTTCGGCGTCGCGCAATGCAACTTTGCTGCTGCCGGCAGTGAGTGTTTTTGCAAATTCTTCGGTAACGTCCAACGTGATTGGCATCGGCCAAAAAACTCCACTGGCCAGGCACATCTCATGGCAAACCCCCTCGTAATCGGCTTTGTTCAGGAAGCCGCGCAGCGGAGAAAATCCACCGCTCATCAGGAGTTCGAGATCGCAGATTTGGCGGGCAGTCAGATCCCACGATGGCCATTCGCGCGAATGGGCTTTCAGTTCTGCGGCTTTCTCCGGCGACGCGAAAAGATTGATGAGTTCGCCGCCGTGCGGAGCAATTAAATGGCTGGTAGAAGCGGACAAGAGCGTAAACCTCCCAGAACATCGATTTTTGGATTTAGCGCATGTAAGTCAGTGTCTCGCAGAGGGAATCAATTGATGATTTCCGGACTGCTATTGGGGGGATTTCTTACGAGACTACAAATTGTGGGGTCAGCGACCCCTGATTGTGCTCAGTGTACATAAAACTGGACTATCCAATTCCACGCAAGTGCCGTGCCGACTACGGTTTCGTCATTCTACTGTAAGTTGATAAGGATAAACGGTTAAATTTGATAAAATCTTTTCCGCGGGGGCGCAGCCGGCCTCTTGTGCAACTTTTTGCGCAACCGTAGGAAAATCTCAGCCACCAGTGTGCTCACGATGTGCAAGTTTGTGCACGCTTGCATCGAATCAGATGACAAAAAGAACAAGAAGGAAAGAAATGACTAGTTCATGAGGAACGTTGCGCTAACTCTGTCGAAAATCCTTAACCGAGACAATCGAACCCTCGACCGCCAAAGCCGATGCATACCCAGGTTCGGACTCAAGTTCCAGTAACGACCATTTCGATTCGTCGCTGTGAATTTCCTCAGCGTCCGACAGACGAGGCGGGACCGAGTTCAGATCTACGGTGAACGACGCAAGATTGCGCGTTAATCCCACCGCCTGAGCTTTGAGGAGTGCCTCCTTGCAAGTCCAGAATCGAAAAAAATTCCGAAGCTTGTCTGCGGACGCAAGGCGCCGAAGAAATTCTTTTTCGCCCACGGAAAAGAATCGTTCCGCAAGCGCATCGATTTCTACATTCTGTCTGATCTGCTCGATATCCACACCCACTTCGCGCCCTTGCACCACCGCTAGAACTGCCCGTTCCCCAGAGTGGGAGAGGTTGAATCGGATATCCTTTTCGGGATTTTCGATCGACGGCTTCCCATGCCCGGCGTAGGCAAAACATAGTTCACCCGGCGGGCGCTCCAAGTATGAGCCCAGGATAAATCGCATTCTCGATCTCGCTATCTTGAAGCGGCGAGTATCCCGTGCGAAATGAAACCTTGCCGCCCGCTGGCGCTCATCGGGCGATAGCACTTCCTCGCCACTCTCAGCCACCGTAGAGGGGGCCGCGTCAAGGGGGAATCCCCAAACATGAATGTCATGTGAAGCCAGAGGAGAGGCTGGGGGCTCGACCCACCAGCCGCTACTCAGATGTGTCACCACAACCTGCGGATTCTGCGAAACAATGTTGCCGTCGCTCACGCGCGCACCGAGTCCAAGATTATACCGACGACCCGGTCCCCATACTTCCGAACCAGCTTTGGGGTTCGCTACTGAATCGACTAGCGCTTCTACTCTACCGCTGACATGTGCACGCTGTTTCGTCCAGTCCCGCCGTGGTGGCCCTCCTTCGCCACATACGTCGGCCTTTTCGATCGTCCGAAATAACGGTATTCTTGAGCAAGTCGTGGCTTCCGCGCAGATATTAACTCGCGACAACCCGCAGCCGGTTTCCGACCGCTGGGCAGGATGCGTGTCTGTGATCGTCCCTGTTTACAACGAAGTGGCGCATCTGGCGGAACTCTTGCAGGCAGTGCAAAACTCGCCGGTCAAAAAAGAAATTATCATCGTTGACGACGGCTCGACTGACGGCACTCGTGAAAAGCTCCAGGAGCTGCCGGCTCAGAGCGACATAACCATCGTCTTCCACGAGTCGAACTGCGGCAAGGGAGCTTCGATCCGTACTGCACTCGAACACGCTCGCGGCGAATATGTCCTCATTCAGGATTCTGATCTTGAGTATGATCCCCGCGACTATTCCGCCTTACTCGGTCCTTTGCGTGAAGGACAGGCCAACGTGGTCTATGGAGTGCGCCCAGATCGTCCCGAGCGTGGACTGCGTTTCTTTCTCGGCGCGAAGTTTCTCACTCACCTCACCAATCTTCTGTATCGCGCGGGAATCCACGACGAAGCGACCTGCTACAAGGTCTTCCGCCGTTCCTTGTTGCGGACAGTGAAGTTGGAATGCCAGCGTTTCGAATTCTGTCCCGAAGTGACTGCCAAACTCTCCCGCATGGGCGAGAGGATCGAAGAGGTTCCCATCTCCTACCATCCTCGCTCCGCAGTGGAAGGTAAGAAAATCCGTCACTCCGACGGATGGCTCGCCATCTGGACTCTGCTTCGCTATCGCTTTCTGCCGCGTACGAGTTTCGTGAAAACAGATTTGAGCGAATCAAAAGCTCCGTTCCCCGTGAGCTTCTTGCGAGTTCCTGAAACCAGGTGAGCCGAAATACGAATCTTGAGAGTAAAAGGTAGGAATCGAAAATCGTATCCCCACGGTTAGGGGACCCTCCGGCGAACCGAGGAGAGGTTCCTGTGGACTATCCGCCCTTTTTTAACTGCTGCTTCCAGCCGAGCACGCGAGCTTTGGCGCCCTCCGCTTCTGCCTCCGTGATCATGCCTTTCTTCTGATATAGAACCGACAGGCTGGTGTGCGCCAGCACGTCGTCCGGATCGATTTCAGCGATCTTGTTCGCCACTTCGATCGCTTCGTCGTAGCGTTCGAGATCCTGCAGCACCCGCGCCAGTCCGTGCATGGCTTCCGTAAATGTTGGATCGATGCTGATGGATTCGCGATAAGCCGTCACGGCTTCCTCGAGCTTCCCATCCGCCATCAAGTCCAGCGCGGCATAGTAAGAATCTTCAGCTTTTTGGCGGGTATTGGCGTCGGACATGGAAGAAATTCCCGGCGGAGCTTGGATTCTACCACGCGAGAATTGTTCGAGGTCGACGATGACCATTCTCAGTGAGATGTAGGGACAGCCGCGCTCGGCCGTCCTGCCTCGCGGCTCGCGCTCTTTCGTTTCTGTACGCCCCAGCTATTTGTGGGTATCATGGCTCCATGCGGAACCGAATCCGCTTCCTCTGGAATGCCACGAAAGGCCACCGCCTCGCCCCTTGGCGAAGCCCTTACCTTTTATGGCGCATCGAAACCTATACCGGCGTCAAGATGAAGGAAATCGGTTTTCTGGAATTCTGGGAGTTCATGTGGCGGGAACGCGACAATCTCTGGCGCTTTCTGCGATGGACGGGCGAGATGGAACGCTACATCCATCCCAAACCAAAAAGCTCGTAGCGGAGTTCTCCGTAAACCCCTGCGGCCCCTGTGGTGAAAGGTTTTGGGGCTTTGATCGCGGTGAACGGCTAAGCGCCTTTGCCTGCCGCCGCAGCCTCGCCGAAAAGAATGCTGACCTCGGCGCCTTTGCCTGCTCCTGTTAATTGTGCTGCCGGAGCCCGGTTGGCCACAATTTCCAAATATCCCATGCTGCCCAGAATGCCGAAGACTTCTCCCGGCGCTCCCTCAGCATAGGCAGTGTGGATATCGCTGATCTCTTTGCTTCCCACCACAATCTTGAATGCTGATTTCCCGGCGAACAATGCGGGCGCATCCTCCGGCGTGACATTCGTGATCAAATTCCCGAAGCGATCCACCTTTAGCACGACGGCGCGGAGCCGGTTCTCGCCATTCGGCTTCGGACGCGGCGCTGCAAACTTCACATAATCTTGAATCTCGTCCCCAAACTTGTGTGAGTCCACCATCTTTGCCAGGTACGCCGCCACCGGTGCGAATATGTCGCGCGCATGAAAGGTGTTGCTCACGGGCTGGTGGAAATAATGATCGGAGGAGATGTGCCGCACGTGGATGCGCTCTTCCTTCGCATACACCATCGACAGCACGCCATTGTCCGGGGCGACAAAGTGATAGCCATCGCTCGACGCGATGATCGGCCGCCGCGTGGTTCCTACTCCCGGGTCTACCACGACCATGTGCACCGTCCCGTTCGGGAAATAGGAATACGTCTGCGAAATGGCAATCGCACCGTCGAGCACGTCAAACGCCTGAATAGCGTGCGTGATGTCAACGATGGCCGCTTCCGGCACAATGTCCAGAATGACTCCCTTTACGGCGCCCACAAAATGATCGGTGGTTCCAAAATCAGTAGTAAGAGTGACGATTGGACGTTGCGGCAACTTGATCCTCGCTGGAAGACAGAATTATCCCTGTACATTCGAAATTAATTTGTAGGGAAGCTCCCGGTCAAGACACGGTGGTAATAGCGACCGTACCTCGAGATTCAAAAGTTTCAACCAGCCGGTGTCTAATACTCGTATGGATAATGCTGGCCCATCTCGGACGGTCCCGTTTTTGAAGGACTCTTCAAGTTTCGCCGTGTTCGCGTTCGGTATGATCGTCGGAATCTCTGGCGTGGCGGTGGTCGCCGACATGCCCACCTTTTCTGGGTATTACATGCCGGAGTTCTGGCGAGTGGCGGGTTTCGCATTAATTGGCTTCATTGCGCTGATCGGATCGATCCTCGCCCTCCGACGCCGCCGCCAAGCCGGCATGCTGCTTTTGTGTGTAGCTCCAATCGTAGGAGGATGTTTTGCCTGGTGGCTAGGAGTGGAACAAAGGTATACGCCGGCGGTGACATTAATTCGCCCCATCCTGGTGTTCTCATTGGCCTCGCTCCCGCTCGCGATACCTGGAGGATTCTGGCTCACGACTTCCCGATCTGGGTGGTCGCCCGTTTTGTCGCTGCGTTTCCTGCCGAACAAACATTCCCGCGTCATCGGGGGTATCTTTTTATTCGCATCATGTGCGCTAGGCGGGATCCTGCTGTCCTTCTACCTTCCTAAAACTGGCGGCGGAGAGTGTCGAGGATACCCTACGCTTTCCGTGCCGCAATTTCCCGATCAGGCCGTGTTCACTGCAAGCTTGACATTTGCGGGAGGGACACGTCGCGACCCTCGCTTCGGTACTTGGTCGGTGATGCACGTGCGTCAGAAGTTTTGGGGGCTTCCCTGGTGGGCTCCTAACTTCGTGATCGTGCGAGGGTTTTTCAGGGTTGAAAAAAGCGAATATCTTGTTGATGTCCGCCGAAGTCAAGGTTTGCTAACGCATTTCCTCCCGTTATTTGAGATGTATCCGTGCTGTCACTCCGAACCTGTCGACCGTGCAGTCGCGGATCTCCGCTCATTACGTGACGGACCGCCAAAACTCGGCGTCCGAATTATCGGAACCGTCTACACGGACATGTTCATTACGAGTGAACCCGCTCGCAACGTGAAACTAATCGTAACTGGCCCCAACGGAAGGACCTCTGCCAAAACCGATGAACAAGGCATTTATGATCTGGTCGGGTTGCAGGAGGGGCACTATTCCGTGGCAGTTAACTCAGACGACTACTTCTTCCATAAGGCAGAAAGTGATCTGAAGTCGGGCCAAGTCTGGGGCGTCACACTCATAGCACGTCCGGCGCAAACGTCTGCGCGCTGATCCTACAGTCGGTCCTTTCCGTACTTTTAAGCTGGATAAGCGCCCGGACTTCAGTGTCTCAGTCCTCTCGAAGCGCCTGCATCGGCTGGATCGATGCCGCCTTGCGCGCGGGTAGCAGCGCCGCAATCAGTCCGATGACCGGCAAGACCAGCAGCACCGAGATGTACGACCATATATCCAACGGCCGCACGTGGTAGAGGAAACTCTGGATCAGTCGCTCAGAGGCAAAAGCCAGTACGAGTCCCACGCCGAGTCCAATTGCAATCAGGATGGATCCCTGCCGTAAGACCATCTGTGCAACGCTCTGCCGGGTTGCGCCCAGCGCCATGCGCACCCCGATCTCGCGCCGCCGGTATCCAACCAACTGCGAGAGCACTCCATAGAGCCCGGCGATTACCATGGCAATCGCGAGTCCGGCGAAAGATCCCACAAGATACAGTCCTAGCCGCCGGCTAAATGTATTTTGTTCCACGGATTCCTGCATGGTCTGAAAGTTGTCCAAGGCCAGTTGTGGAGCGACCTGATGAAACACCGACTTCATCTCCGAGGCGACAGGAATGTTGCCCCGGGTTCTGACCACGAAGCCGACCATGGTTCTGAGAAGCGCCTGGTAGAACAGCGAGGTCGTGGGAACCTGCTGCTGCGAGAGCATGATGAATGGCTGTACATCTCCGCCCACGCTCTTGTCGACCTGATCGGCAAGGATTCCGACAATGGTGTACGGCTTGATCATGCCAGTTTCTTTGCCGCCGAGTTCGATCTGCTGTCCTAACGGATCTTTGCCTGAAAAATACTTGCGCGCCAGCTCTTCATTAATTACTGTCACAAATGGCGCGCTGGCCACATCGTCGTCGCTGATCATGCGACCGCGCATGATCGGGGTTCCCAGGGCGCGGGCGTAGTTGCCGCTGATAGCCGCCACGCGGGCCTCAGCAGGATTCGTCGGATCTTTGGGCTGATTGACGATCTCGAAGCCCGAGCCGACATCCATCCCTGAGAGCGGCGGCGCACTCGACAGAGCTGCACTCTCCACGCCCGGCACTTGCCGTATGCGATCGAGAACGGGCTGATAGGTCAGCGCAGCGACAGACGGAGGCGCATTTGTCGTATCTTCGGAGACACTCATTGCCGAGAAACCGGACGAATCGGCGGGAAACGCCGTGAAGGTGGTGATGTTTGCAGTTTCAAATCCCAGCCGCGACTGTTCGAGATTCCAGAGCGTGTGAAAGAGCAATCCAGTTCCCACCAGGAGCAGCGTGGAAAGTGCCACTTCGATGGCGACGAGCCCACCACTGAGTTTTCCTCCTACCGACCTCGATCCGACCCCCCGTGACGCTGCCTGGAGGGCGGCTTGAGGATTCGCGCGAGACACCAGCAGTGCCGGCAGTAGTGAGGACAAAATGGTTGTCAAGACTGCGATGCTGGCCAGGACCAGCACAATGTTCCAATGAATGGCGATCGAATCCGTCCGTGGAATTGTGCCCGCAGGCAACTTCCGCACACCAACCATCGCCAATTGCGCGAGCAGCAAGCCCAGGCCACAGCCCAGCACGCTCAAGGCTAATCCTTCGGCGAGCATCTGTCGTATCAGCCTGGTCCGTCCGGCTCCTAAGGCCGCCCGCACGGCAAATTCCTGTTGCCGCCCTAGGCACCGCGCGATCAGCAGATTGGAGACATTCGCACAAGCAATGAGCAGAACTAGCCCCAGCGCGGCGAACAGCGCGTAGAAAACGGGACGCACGGGCCCGGTCAGCAATTCCTGGTATGAAGTCGCGCGGAAGTTAAGTGCGCCTTCATCGCTTTTTCGGGGGATATGCGCGGCGATCGCTTCCAGTTCGTGCTGCGCCTGGGCAACCGTAACTCCGGAACGAAGCTCTCCGACTAGGTTGAAGAAGTTGTACCCTCGGTCCTTCAACATTTCCGGCGTCGGTTGCAGCGGCAGCCATACACCTTTGTCCATATCGGGTCCAAGCTCTTCAGGGAAATGAAAGCTGGGTGGCATCACTCCGACGACGGTGCGCGATTGGCCTCCGATTTTGACCGCTTGCCCAATAATGCCGGGGTCGGCGTGAAAGGTTTGCCGCCAGACTTCGTCCGACAGCAACGCGACTTGCGGCCCGCCCGCTTGACCCTCCGCATCTGTAAATATGCGCCCGAGGGACGGTTGTGCTCCCAACATCGAAAACAAATTCGTGGTGACGTGCGGAGATGCCAGCGCTTGCGATGCATCGTGAGTCTGGAGAACCGAAACGTCCTCGGAATAACCCGCGACCTGCTCGAGGAGAGTGGATTGCGCTCGAATATCGCGATAGTTCAGCCACGAAGTCGTAGAGTATTCCGGCTTCTCCGTGCGCGCTCCGACGTACACCAGTCGGTCCGAATGCGCGTAGGGCAGCGGGCGTAACAGCACGCTCTCAATCACTGTGAAAATCGCCGTATTCGCTCCGACGCCAAGGGCCAGAGTGAGGATGGCCAGCGCTGCCATTCCCGGAGTTTTGCGCAGTTGGCGCACGGCATAACGCAGGTCGTGAAGCAGGGTTTGCACAGAAAGCTCCTGGTGATCGAAAGTCTGTATCCGGCACTTTCGTCGCCAAATACTTCAGCAGGATATCTCACATGTTTTCAAAGGCTTCTCCTAGGTTCGGGAGATCGTACGCGAAAGAGGAATGGCCGAAGTTGGAAGCGGATGTTCGAAAACGAACAGAACAGGAAGAGCCCCGCGGGTTGTCGATCAGCGGAGCACGGACGGGGCAGAAAACTCCCATCCAAGTTATCCAAGCGGGACCAAGTTATATTTGCAGGGAAAACGGGTGTAGTCGCCGTCTGTGTGGAGCATGAAAGAAGAGCCCGGACCCAATAGTCCAGGCTCTTGTTATGCACGACGAGCGCCCGCTCTACTTTTCTCCTACCAACGCGTTAATCAGTCCCTGTCCATTCGGACTGCCCCATCCGGTCACCAGATCGTATCCGGTTACCGCCGAATAGCTGCCCGACTTTCCGCTGGTGATGTCGTGGAAGTCCGTGCCGTAACTCGAACCGACGCCGAACGAATAAAGATAGGGATTGATGAACCCAAGGTTCGAATAACCGTTGGCCTTCAACTGTTGGTTGGCTAGAGCGATGTACCCGGCCCACATCGGAGCGGCAAAACTCGTGCCGCCATATTCGTTGGCCGTGCAGGTCGTCTGGTCGGCGCAGACGTAGAACGTGAAGTTCGCATTCGCCGACACATCCGGCCCATTACGTAACGTGGTCGACCCCTTATTGCTCGAGTTGATCACGCCAGGCTGTGACTGCCACGACGGGATCTTGATGTTGTCGGGAGAAATGCCGCCGCCGCTATCTACCCAAGCCGTCTCCGACTTCCATGCGCCCGCTGCGCTCGCGGTCGTCAGATCCGTTCCGCCGACTGAGACAACGTTGGCGTCGTCCGCCGGCCAGGCTTCGTTCCGCCGCGACCATGTTGAGCTGTCACCGGAAGCCGCAAAGAAGTTCTGGCCCTGTGCCGACATCTTCTGGAAATAGGGATCCAGTGTCGAAGGATCGGCCGGAGTCCAGCCCCACGAGCATCCGATGGTTGTCGGAAGCGGACTATGGGTCGTCATCGCGCTGATGATCGCTGTGTCCGTCGATCCCACATACATCACCAGGCTTGCCAGCCCGGGCGCCATTCCCAGGGCCTGCGTCATATCGAGGGTCTGCTCGGTATCGTCGCAGTATCCGCCCGAGCGGGAATACACGCAATTCGTACTCGTCCCGTCGGTTGAGAGCAGAGTGATCGGAACGTTGTTGGTCTGTTTCGCGTTCTTGTAATAAGTCGTCAGATCAGCCAGGTCGGTTCCCAGATACTCGAACAGTCCCAGGTTCTGGCCCGAACCGGTCAGGGCCGTTCCGGCGTAGTAAGCCGCTCGCATGTCGCTGCCGAGGAACGAAGCCGATGGGCCCGATCCGGTCGTGGCATTCTTTACCACTTGGTCGGGACTGATCCCGTGCTCCTTGGCATAGTCGCTCTTTTTCACGTACAGCGGATGTGGAATGGAATAGTTGTCCAAGCCCGAGATGTGCCACAGCGCAAATGGCAAGTCGGTCGTGGGTTCACGGTCGGGGGCAAAGAACACACGATTTTCCGTCGGATGCTGATACGTCATCAGGTTCACATGAAACGCCGCCTCGATCGCTGACACTGGACCTTTTACTTGCACTTCCATTCCGTCCCGCGATCCGCCGACCACCGTCAGTCCGTGGCTCTGGACGTAACGCAAAACTTCGTCATAGTCATGCTGCGTCGGTCCAAACCTCTCCGTGAATTCTGCAGGAGTCAGGAAGTGGCGATAGTTCGGGATCGTGGAACTGGACAGATCCGCGAGGAAGGCGTCGAGCGCAGCCTGGTCGCGCAGAGCAAGCACAACATCCAGTTGCAAAATTTGGTTGGAGGCAAGATGTCCAACCATCCTGGCCTCGCCTGTGACGGTTACCGGACGCACATGCCGCGTTCTGACGGTCTCTGCATGGCCTTGCAATCCGGTTGAAAGGAACGATCCGAGTGAGAGCAGCAACACGCAAATTCTGGCTTTCACAAAATCCTCCTGGGTTGTCGGTTTTTGGAGTGGGCATTCCCCCCACGCGTGTGGCAGGAATTCCCAGAATCTGCCTGAAAGGGCCTACGAACCTCAGGAAGCATTACACAGCTCGGTTGTTTCTGTGTCGCTGGCGCGCAGTAATTTACGAAAACAGGACAGGACAGAGGGATTAAGCCCACAAGAGCTCTTTTCCCGCACCGGTTCTTTTATCCATCTGGGCACTCACTTTACTCTCCGCACGAATAGCAGGCTCTGGTCGTCCGTGCGGGGCCCATGCTTGTCCGCCTGCTCAAACATAGCCGCGGCAATCTCGGCAAGGGGGCGGTCTCTTAGACTCCGCAAGGTCGAAGCGATCGCATCCAGGCCCATTTCTTCGCCACTTGAGTTAACCACTTCTGTCAGCCCATCCGTGAGAATCGCCAGCACATCACCGCAGTGGGCCTCGATCTCCGTGCTCTCAAATATGGTTTCAGGAAACAGGCCGACCGGCAGGTTCTGTGAAGAAAGCAGTTGAACCTCTTCCCGGCAGAGCAGCATCGGCGGATGTCCGGCAAGCGAGTAGCGCAGACCGTGTTCTCGCGACCACGACAGAACTCCTAGCGTCGCGAACATATTGCCGGTTTCAAGCGAACACAGAACCTCGTTGATCCCTGCCAGCAGGTTCCTGGCTTCCGGATCGAAACGCATGCTCATCTTAATGGCACTCTTGATCATTGCCATCAGCACACCGGAAGAGACGCCGTGCCCGGCCACGTCGGCGACACAGGCGAGCCAGTAGCCATCCTGCTCGATTACGTCGACCAGATCTCCGCCCACAACTCCGCTCGCCAAAGAGGCTCCATAGAATTCATAATCCGCGATCTGCCGTTGAATTGGGACAACCAGCGCTTTGTGAATCTCGCCCGCCAGCTGGATCTCGGTATGTGTGCGGAAAAATCGTTCGCCTTCACGGCTCACGAAGGTCATCATTAAGGCATAGGCGGCCGACAATAGGAAAAGCGTCGCCACAGAATTTGTCTCAAGCCACGGCTTGATTGCATCTGGAACGACCGGACCACGCGACGAATGCCGTTGAACGTAGGAGAACAAGAGCGGAGTTATGGCGATCTGGACAGGGAATAGCAGAAGAATCCACAGCCAGCTCTTCTCGGTCGCGATCCAGGCATAGGTAACGGCGAAAAGACCCGTGTAGATAGCGGCAGTCCATAACATGGCCTGAGATGCCTTCTGCGAATCCAGTTGGCTGATCATGCCGATCGCGCAGAAGAGACAGAAGACCATGGCCAGCAGCATGAGCTTCGATTTCTTCGGCACGGACTCGAAGATTTGCCGCCGTCTGCGGC
The DNA here is from genome assembly GCA_963711365.1 of Terriglobia bacterium. Lineage (GTDB taxonomy): Bacteria > Acidobacteriota > Terriglobia > Terriglobales > Acidobacteriaceae > Sulfotelmatobacter. The sequence continues at coordinate 136,760 of CAVQDY010000001.1, forward strand.
TTCGACTCAGAAGATCGCGTAAGTTGTCGATTGCGTTCAATCCGCTCTCCAGCCCTGCCTTGTTCAGGGTTGAGAGTGCAGGATAGAACATTACCCCAGATTAGAGATACCCGGACCCAAGGAAATGGAAGCTAGAGCGAGTCGGAGGGACGAAGCCGCTCTACTCGTACCTTAACGCCTCAATCGGATTCATCCGCGATGCCTTCAGGGCAGGGAAGAAGCCGGACACGATTCCTACCATCGCGAGAATCGTGAACGAAATAACCATCACACCCATGGACGCATGCAGAAAGATCGCGCCCTCGTGGTCGGCGGTCTTGTAGAACTCGTCGTACAGCGGCATCGGTGGAATAGCCCATGTCAGCAACTCTGCGGCCAGCATCCCGATCGCTCCGCCCACGAACGTCAGCACCAACGCTTCGAGTAAGAACTGCAATAGAATGTGGCGCGGACGCGCGCCAACTGCCTTACGAAGTCCAATCTCTCGCGTGCGCTCCGTGACGGAGACGAGCATGATGTTCATCACGCCAATTCCGCCGACCGCGAGCGTGACCACGCCAATCAGTCCGAGCACTGCTTGCAGTCCGTAGGAGAACGCATTGATCATGCTGCGGTCTTCAATCGTGTCCCACTCTGGCGTTGCCTTGTCGTCCTTGGGATCGAAGTGATGGCGTCGTGCGATCACCTCCCGCGCCGCCATCAGCGCCTTCTTGTTCAATTCCGGAGCCGTCGGCTGAATAATGATTTCGTCCGGATCACGCAGATTTTTGAGATCGCGCATCAGCGCAAACGGAATGAAAGCATTCTCGTTGTCTGGACCCTGATACATCGAATCCTGAATCTTGTTGCGCATGGTCCCGATCACTTCGAAATCGAGTCCGCCAATTTCCACGTGCTGCCCGACTCCTGGCGCGCCTTGGAATACCTTCTTCGCCGCCTCATATCCAAGAATGACAACGCGCCTGTGGTCCGCAAAATCCGTTTCGCTGAAGTAGCGTCCGTCGGCGAGGTCGAGCTTGCGCATCTGTCCGTACGGCATGTCCACGCCTCGGATCATGATCGACACAACTCGCGTTCCGATCTTGAAGCCGAAATCACGATCGATCTCTCCGCTTACCGCGCGAATGATCGGCACCTCATCGCGAATCGCTTCCACATCCTCAAGTTCGTACTTCACAGCCTTGCCGGCACGCTGGCCGCCTGCCTGCATGCTGGTCTGCCCCGGCCACATCACAATGACGTTGTTCCCCATATTCAGGAACGCGTGCAGCACGCAGCCGCCGAGTCCCTGTCCGTAGGCGAGCAGCAAAACAACGGATACCAGGCCCCAGCCGATGCCCAGCATCGTAAGCGCCGACCGAGTCCGGTCTCGCATCAGAGCCTGCCACCCCTGCGATATGAGCTCTTTGAGAAACATAAAAACCCAGTTGTCAGTGGCCAGTGATCAGTTGCCAGTTCAGACCTTTGCATTCAACCCGGTGACTGGACGCTAATCGCGAGCGACTGATCACTGACCACTGACCACTGACCACTGTTCCCTGGCCCTAGCCCCTACTCGATATGAATATCTCCCGATCCGGTTCGCACTCTGAGCAACGGGCCGCCGCCATGCGACTTGCCCTGGATCGACTTCCGCGACTCGCCAACACGCCCCTGCACGGTCATTTCAATGGGCGGCCCTATATCCAGGCTTCCCGAACTGGTGGAGATATCCGCATCAAATGCGGCATTTGCAGGCAGCCGCACATGCACGTTGCCCGATCCGGTGTGGATCTCCCATGTGCCCGTCTGCGTCCCTTCAGCAGTAATGTCGCCACTGCCCGCCTCGCCGTGGAAACCACCCTGCACTCCGCGTGCAGTGATGTTTCCCGAGCCCGTGTGCATGTCGATATTCCCCTGGCCCGTCTCCTCAATTTCCACATCGCCGCTTCCCGTGCCGCCTTTCACCGCGCCGGAGACTTCATGAGCCCGCACATTCCCAGATCCCGTCTGCAGGCGAATTTCTCCGGTTACGCTCGCGAGCCGCACATCGCCCGACCCTGTCTGCACGTCCACATTGCCGCGTGTTCCTTCAATCGTCTGATCTCCCGAACCGCTATGGCTGCGCACCGTCGTATCTGCCGGCACTGTGATTTCATAATCCACAGAAATGTTGTGCGCCTCCACATAGTCGATGTGAATGCTGTTTCCTTCCTGGCGGATCGGGGGATTCTGAGCGATCGCCCGCACATCGCCCTCTCGACCTCCCATCAGCCAGTGATCGCCAACGAAAATCTTGGCGTGGATCTGCACTGTGCCCGAAGATCCGGCGCGGACGCGTACATCCCCGGAGTGCGTGAGCACTTCCAGATCGACAGGTCCGGTTACCTGCAGAGTCCGGTCGAACGTGCCTTGCGGCGTGGAAGGCCAAGCGAGGGCGGCTCCGGTTAGGGTTGTGCTGAGGAACAGCGCAAATGCCACGCGCTGCGACAAAGGCAGAAGATGCTTTCGAAATTTATTCATAACGTAGTGACTCCACAGGTGTCATCTCCGCGGCGCGCTGGGCTGGATACATGCCTGCCGTCACGGTAATCAACGAAAGGGTCAAAATCGAAACCACAATCGAAATCGGCGAAACAATTGGATGCGGAACGAAATCCGGCAACGGCAGCGCCTGCATGGCGGCGCACAATCCGATTCCGATGCTGAATCCCAGCAGCCCACTCACGATAGTCAGCATGGCCGACTCTGCAAAAAACTGCCGCAGGATGTCCCGCTTGGTTGCTCCCATAGCTTTGCGCGTGCCGATCTCTCGCGTGCGCTCGGTGACCGAAACCAGCATGATATTCATGACTCCGATCCCACCCAGGCACAGCGTCACGATCGCCACGCACCCGAAAAACAATGTCACAACTCCGAAAATCTTGGCCAGTTGCTTGGCGCCATCCATCGTGTCCCATATGAAGAGCGCATCCTTGTCCAGCGGATCGAAGTGCCGTACTCTTCCGATGGCACGGCGCACTTGCAGCACGGCCTCCTCATGGTTTTCTGGATCCACCACTTCGAAGACGATGTCATCCAGATAGCCGCGCGTGATTCCAGCGCCCGGCTTTTCCGGAGGAGGGAAGTCGCGTGACACCGCCGAGTAGGGCGCGAATAGATAATCGTTGTCCGGACCGCTGTAGTTCGAGTTCTGCTTCTTCTCAGCCAGCACACCGACCACGGTGTACGGCATACTCTTGACCAGCACTGTTGCGCCAACTGCAGGTTGCCCCGGGAACAACTGGCGGTATGCCTTCGATCCCAGGACCAGCACGCGCCGCCCTTCGCGCTCGTCATCATCAGTGATCAATCGTCCTTCGGATACTTTCAGCGACCGGAAATCCTGGTAGGACGGCCACATTCCTACTACTCCGCGATTCGCCAGGTTGTACTGGCTGACCTCCGGGATCGTTCTCCGCAATTCGGGGCTGACGTTCTTGATCAGGTAGCACTCATCCCGGATCAGCTCCGCGTCATCCACGTTTAAGTGAATTTCCCGGCCGGCCGCTCGTCCGCCGACCTGCGCACTCGTTCTCCCACCCCAGACAATCACCAGATCTTTACCCAGGGATTCCATGTGCTTCTTCTGATCAACTACAAATCCCCGTCCAAGTCCGACCAGAATGATGACCGACGCAATCCCCCACACCAGCCCGAACATGGTGAGGAACGTCCTCATCTTGTGGGCCCGGAAGGTCGCTACCGCTTGTCGGAGAATTTCAGACAGGGTCATGTAACCAGACCTCAGACGTCGGACCTCAGGCATCGGATCACAGGCGTTGAAATCGTTCGTACGCAAGTCAGACCTCGGAATGTCAGGCTGGATGGCTGAAGTCCGAGGTCCGAGGTCTGACGCCGATTTACTGCAGTACGACCTGGTCGCCTTCCTTCAAACCGCTGAGCACTTCGGTCTTCGCGCCATTCGAAATCCCGATGTTGACGGCAACTTTGTCCTTACCGTCTTTACCCTTGGGATCAGGAATTTCCACCGACGCTTTCTTGTCCTTGTCATACAGAATCGCGCCTTCCGGAATCTGCAGCACGTTCTTGTGCTCTTCCAGAATGATTTCCGCGTTGGCGGTCATTTCAGCCTTCAACTCGCCACCTGGATTCTGGATCGACACGCGGACTTCAAAAGTCGTGACGTTATCTTTCTCCACACCCATCGGGGAAATCTTTGTCACTTTGCCGTCGAACGTCTTATCTTTGAACGACTCAACTTTGATTCGAGCGCGCTGTCCGAGATAAACCTTGCCGATATCACTCTCATCGACTTTGCCCTTTACGTAAACTTCGCTGGTGTCGCCAAGCGTCATGACCAGCGTTGCGGACGATCCCAACACTAGGATCGAGCTCACGGCGTCTCCCATCTGCACATCGCGCGATAGCACAATGCCATCAATCGGAGACACAATATCGGTGTAGCTGAGCTGCTCTTCAAGCTGCTTCAGGTTTGCTTGATCCTCAGCAACAACGGCCTGAGATTGCGCAATCTTTGCTTTCAGCACTGTGACCTGTGCCTTGGCGACATTTTGCTTGTTCACCGCCATGGTGTAGTTCTTCTCGGCATCGTCAAGTTGAGAAGCCGAGACTATTCCGTCCTTAGCCATCCCGGTGGCGCGATCATAGGCACGCTTCAGAGGCGGCACATCCGGACCTTCCGCATCGACCTTGGCCCGCTCAAAATCGGCCTGAGAGCTTGTAAGATTCGCCTCGGCTGCTTCTAGCGCTGCTTTCGACTGATCTACTTGCGCCTCGATCTCAATCTTGTCGAGCTGCGCCAGCAGCTGACCTTTCTTCACCCGGTCGCCGTAGTCCACCAGCAATTTCTTCACAATGCCGCTGGCCTTCGACTTTACTTCGACCTTCGTGATGGGCGTGACTTTGCCAGTCGCCACCACGCTCTTGGCCAAATCGCCCTTTTCCACCTTCGCTAGTTTCGACGGATCAATCTTGGTTCCACCGCTCTTCGCTACGATGACGCCGACCGCAATCAGCAGCACGATAACTGCTACCACGCTCCCCCAAATGATCAGTCTGCGGCGTTTCTTTTTGCCATTATTGCCGTTACCGTTCACAAACCCTCCTGTATGTACCGCAAATTGAAGATTGGGAGCCATCTCGCCGCCCTGACTTGTAGTACGCGGCGCCTGCTGAATAAGTTCCGAAGAATTGTTGCGTGCGATGCGAGAGTGGAGGTCTTCGTTGCCCGACCTGCTCCTTCTTTCCTTTAGACCTGCAACCTCTTAAAAGGATAGCGGATAAGTCGCTGGAAATTTGTGATCCAAAACACCACTGGCGCCGAGGAGCATAGGCAGCTCCGACCACTCACGACCGGTCCCTAATACCCTAGCCCTAGCCCTGATCCCCAACTACTTCTAAATGTTAGAATTACCCATCCATGCTCGCTTTTGTGCTGCTCCGGATCTTTTTGATCCTCCTACTCGTGGCAGCCAACGCGTTCTTCGCGGCCGCGGAATTCGCGCTCGTCAGCGTGCGCGACACCCGCATTCAGCAGCTTATCGAAGCTGGACGAATCGGCGCCCGCGTCGTCCAACGCCTCCACCAGAACCTTGACGAAGTCGTCAACGGCGTCCAACTAGGCATCACCATGGTCAGCCTGACTCTCGGCTGGATCGGTGAACCCATGGTCGCCAGCCTGGTTGGCAGCCTGCCGGTCGTCCAGCGTCTGCCGCACGTCGCCATCTACGCTCACACCATCGCCATCGCGATCGCCTTCACTTTGATCACTTACATGCATGTGATCCTGGGCGAACTCGTTCCCAAGACTCTCGCGCTCCAACGCGCCGAGCAGATCGCCCTCGCCGTCGCGGCGCCGATGGAAGCCTTCCTCACCCTCACTCGCCCCCTACTCTTTTTTATGCGCCGCTCCGGCGGATTGGTCTTGCGGCTTTTCGGCGCCCAACTCACCCGTCGCGGAGGCGCCGTCCACTCTCCCGATGAACTCAAACTTATCGTTACTGCCAGCCGCCAGTTCGGCCAAATCCCCGAATTTCAGGAAGAGATGATCCACAGCGCCATCGAACTCGACAACATCACGGTCAAAGAAGTCATGGTCGCCCGTCCTGACATTTTTTCCCTGCCGTCGGACCTCCAACTCGATGATGCCCTCGGCCGCGTCGTCGAAGGCCAGCACTCCCGGATTCCCATCTACGATCCGCAACGCGGCCCTGAGCACATTGTCGGTGTCCTTTATTACAAGGACCTCATGCGCTGGATGCGACTTCGCCTCAGCAACCTCGGCCAATCCACTGCTACGAAAATCTCGCGCATGCAGATCGGGCAGATCATGCACGACGTAGTCGTCGTTCCGGAGACCAAGGTCCTCGCCGAGTTGCTCGCCGAATTCAAGGAGCGCCGCCGTCACCTTGCCGTAGTGGTCGACGAATTTGGATCTACCGCCGGCGTGATCACCGTTGAAGACATCCTCGAGCAGTTGGTGGGCAATATAGAAGATGAATTCGATGTCTCGCCCAGTGAACCAGCGTTGGAAGATGAATCGGCGATGGTCCTGGAAGGTTCGGTCAACATTCGGGATCTTGAAACCGAATATGGACTCACGCTCCCGCGTGATGCCGGCTTCGAAACATTAGCCGGATTCATCCTGGCCCGTCTGCAGCGCATTCCACGGCTGCGCGACAGTTTCGAGTACGAAGGCCGCCGCTACACAGTGGAAGAACTGGAAGGCCACCGCATAGCTAGAGTAAGAATCGAAAAGACGGCCAAAGTAGAGGGTGAAGCCGAAGTCGCAAAGGGGGCCGGAGGATAACCGAACGGAAGAAGTGGAAGACAACATCAAAGCGAGTAAGAGTCGGAAGTCAGCAAGGGCGAGAACGTTGCTGAAAAACTAGCTTCTGTGTGGCGCAGCGCTTAACGCGCTGCGAGAAAGCGCTCAAACCTGACTTCCCCGCATGTTAAAGTTTTCCTTCTCTCATGCGGCGGAAACTCGAATACGCGGCTGCGTGGCCGTTTCTGAAGGTCTTGGGCATAATGCCTCGCCCTGTTTCCCGCGCTGTCGCGATCAGCATAGGGCAGTTGGCCTACGTTTTTCATTTCCGGTTGCGCCAAGTAGGAATGCGCAACCTCGAGCTGGCATTCCCGGAAAAGACTGAGGCGCAGCGGAGGCGGATTCTGCGTGGGGTTTTCACCTCGCTGGGCCGCGAGCTGGCGGAGTTGTGTCAGTTTCCGCGTTACACCCCTGAGAACATCGACGAGGTTGTCATGTATGACGGCTTGGAGAACTACGAACGGGCGTATGCGCGCGGTAAGGGTGTGCTCTTCCTTACTGCGCACTTCGGAGCTTGGGAACTTTCGGCCTTTGCGCACTCGTTGCATGGACACCAGGTGAACATCGTGATGCGGCCGATGGACAATCCATATCTCGATCGTCTGCTGCAGCGATACCGGACGATGCATGGAAACAGAGTCGTCCCCAAAGATGACTTTGTGCGCGGACTGCTGGCGGCGATGAAGGCCGGAGAAACTGTCGGAATTCTGATGGACACGAATATGACTCCGCCACAGGGGGTGTTTGTGGATTTCTTCGGCATTCAGGCGTGCACGGCGAGTGGACTGGCTCGCATCGCGATGCGGACGGATGCGGCGGTGGTCCCCGGCTTCACCATCTGGGATGAATCGCTGGGCAAGTACCGGTTACGGTTTGATCCTGCGGTGGAATTGGCTCAAACAGGCAATTTGGAGGCCGACATCGTCGCCAACACGCAGAAGTTCACGAAGGTGATTGAAGACTACGTGCGGAAATATCCTGATCAGTGGCTGTGGGTACACCGGCGCTGGAAGACGCGACCCGAGGGCGAGAAGGGTCTGTATTGAAGTTACAAGACGACGATAAATCCGATGCTACTGAAGTGAACTCGCCACACTGGAGAAAGCATTGCTTGCATTCGAGCCAATGAGACGAACCGTACCGACTACTAACACCAATTCAACGGCGAGCCTCACCGCGTACTCGGCAATGTCTTGCCCCTGATCTGGGTTCCAGAGCCTGCATAACGCCGTTGTCACAATTTGGTTCCTCTAGCTGCTCAACGAAACTCAGCGGTGTCTTATACGCCAACCTGGGACCGGTTTTCGATGACGGCACGATCCTTCGTCGCGAGTTCCCGGTCATGTGCTTTCTGGGGAAGAAGTGTCTTTTTCAGCAGACTGTTAATCTTGCTTAGTACCCAAAAAATCGAAAGCAGCAGAACCGCGATCACGAAAAGCAACAGTTGACTCAGCATTTTCCAGCCTCAGCGGCAAGAGATGGACGGCGAACTCTCCTAATCCCACACGAACGAGCGCCTAATGTCAATGTCGTGGGTGATGCGGCTACTGATCGGGGGCAAGAATGCGTTTTTAGCGTCGACCGAGCTCAGTGTTTTCGCCTGTGCGGCTTGGCTCGATCTCACTCAACCGAATGACAGCCGCGGCGGCGCTGTAGCGCACCTTTGGATTCCGGTCAGAAAAGCTCCGCTCGAGTTTGGGCATCAACGACGGATCTCCGCGTTGCGCGATGGCCTCGATGGCGGCGGCGCGGACTATCCAGTTCTTATCTCGGGTTGCGTTTAGCAAAGCTTTGGCAGTGGCCGGATCGGGATCGTGGGCGAGATAGGTCGCAGCGACCGCCCTCACCGGATTGGGATCTCTCTTATGGATCGTGCGATATGCGTCCCAACCGATGCCGGCGAAAGGTATGTAACCGATCCCCTCGGAGAAACCGATCTTGGCCAATTCTCGTGGATTCTTCAGAGTATTGACTTGTTCAGCGATGAAACCGTCACCGGTTTTGCGGGTTCCGGTCAGCAGGCCGAAGTAGACTGCGTATGCGGGTGCGCTATCTTTGAGGTCACGAAGCGAATGGGCGGCGGCCATAACGACCGGGACTTTCGCATCGGAAAGTGCGCGCTGCAGCTTGGGGATGGATTCGGTAGCATGCATCTGTCCCAAAGCGGTAGCCGCCGCAGCGCGGACTTCAGGGTTGGGATCCTGGAGGGCATCCTCAGCGGTTTCGCGGGCGCGGGCATTATCTTTCAGCAAGCCAAGGGCGCGAACTCCGTCAGTACGATTCAGGGTTCTCGGTGAGGTGACGGCGTTTTGCAGAATGTCCCAGGCCTTGTGTTGCGGCGTTTCGATATCCTCATTGGCTTGGGTGACAGGACTTGCCACAGCGGTGGACAAAGTGAGCACGGCGAGGAATTGTAAGATCCTGTGCAAACGGTCACCCTCCGAAAAGGCAGCCAGCAACGTTAAGATGCACCGCAAGCCGTATACGTATATGCATTCAAAGCGTGCCCAGTAAGGGATGCGAGTCTTTTTAGCGGGTTTGGACATCTGTCTGATGGGCTATGCATGTGGCGACTCAATCGTTTGCCGTTGCAGGGGGGAATCATGAACGTTGAAAAGCAGGTATCGGACCATTACACGGTGGACATGCTGGAACAGAAAATCCTGGGAGCGCTGGAAAAATCCGGCAAAAATCTGGAGAGCCTACGCAGTGACGATCTGGCTCCCTTGGACAATTTTCATGTCGGGGAGCGGCCTGCGATCCAGGAATTGGCCCAGTTCATGGCGCTGCGGCCGGGAATGCATTTGCTGGACGTCGGATGCGGTATAGGTGGCCCGGCGCGCTTTTTCGCCGAGCGCGGATGCCAGGTTACGGGAATCGATCTAACGGACGAATTTGTGCAAGTGGCCGAAAGTCTCACGCGCAGGCTGAAACTGGAGGGCAAGGCGCAGTTCCGGCAGGGCAGCGCGTTAGAGATGCCGTTTTCGTCCGGTATGTTTGACGGTGCCTACATGATTCACGTGGGCATGAACATCCAAGACAAGGCGGGATTGTTCCGCGAAGTGGCGCGAGTGCTAAAGCCCGGCGCACGGTTTGCGATCTTCGACATCATGAAGGTAGGCAGTGGAACGCTGAATTTTCCGCTGCCTTGGGCCATGAACGCAAAGACAAGCTTCGTCGAGACAGCCGAAGATTATCGAAACAAGCTGGAGGCAGCCGGGTTTCGAGTTGAACATCAGCGCAGCCGGCGAGAATTTGCTGTCGCATTCATGGAGACAATGAGAGCGAAGGCTGCATCTGGCGTGCCGCCAGTCATCGGAGTGCATATCCTGATGGGCGAGCAAGCGCCGCTGATGCTGAAGAACGTGAACATGAGCATTGCTGACGGAAGGCTGGAGCCGGTGGAGATGGTGGGACTCGCCGGTTGAGGGTTCGCGCCGCGTACCCCGGCGGGGCCCTTTCTTCCAGTTGTTGCTGAGCGCCAAGGGCTTTTTTGAGGTGGAATGCAAGTGCGCCGTACCCACGCCGCAGGGAGGCTGTCTGGAGGATGGAAGTACTGTGGTTGAGCCCTGTGGCCGGTTTATCAGTTGGGCGTCGTGTCAGAAGGTCCGGTGCGTTTCGCAGATCCGGGCCTTCCGGCGCAATTCAGGTGTGAAAGGGAATTTCCAGCGACCTGACAGACACTTTGTGACCTGGTTTCATCGCTCAGGCGGGGTGGGAACGCACATGTCACCGCTTCCGATGTTTTGTCCCGCAATGCCACAATGCACCAGTTCGCCCAATCCACGATGTCCTGCTCGTTGTTGAGGGCGTCGTTCAACCTCGCCTTCGAGCCATCTGTGTTTTGAAGGGCAAGCGCCAACACACGAATCGCGTTCCGTGCGGTGAGCCGCATCTTCTCGTAATGCACGATGGTCGCGGTTCGCTGCTCGGGCTTCAGGTCGGGGTCCGCCGCCGCAGTACTGAGGACGGTCATCTGCCCGCAGGCGCAGGCTAAGGGAACCAGAAGAAAGACGAAAATAGGATGAACCCTCTTCATGTCTACTGAAAACCTGCGCTTGGGGCTTGGCGGTTCCGAATGTCCAAACTCGCTGCGAACATACTGAACCTGATCTGCACTGAAATCAGCGTAACGACAGTGTGGGTACCATTGAGCCATGGCCTGAAAGTAAGCCGATCCGCCATTTGGCAGGCATTCCAGAAGGCCGGTCGGGTCAAGTTAAACCTTTAGTTCTTCCCTTGGCAAAGACGCTGCATCTACTTGCATCATTTTCGAATCCGGATGAATCGGCGCCCAAAGAGTTGCTCCGCCGAGGCTTGTGCTCCGGTCTATCTCTGGTTCCGGTAAAATCAGATCTTCCTATGAACACCTTTGAACAAATCGCAGAATTGGAACGGAAGTATTTGCTGCAGACCTATAACCGCTATCCCGTCGTGCTCGAACGTGGCAAAGGAGTGTTTGTCTACGACATCGAGGGGAAGCGCTATCTCGACTTTGTTTCCGGCCTGGGAGTGAATGCGCTGGGGCACGCGCATCCGCGTATCGTGAAGACGATCCGGGAGCAGGCGGCGAAGCTGGTGCATGTCTCGAATCTTTACTACCACGAATACCAGGGGCCGCTGGCTGAGAAGCTATGCTCGCTGTCGGGGCTGAACCGTGCTTTCTTTTCTAATAGCGGAACCGAAGCGATTGAAGGATCGATCAAACTGGCGCGGCTGGCGGGGCATCGCGCGGGAGGCGAGGCCAAGAGCAAACTCGTCGGACTCGATGGCTCCTATCACGGGCGCACTTTCGGAGCGCTCTCGCTCACCGGACAAGACAAACATCGCAAGGGATTCGAGCCGCTGCTCGAAGACGTAACCTTTGTGAAGCAGAATGATATCGAAGGACTGCGCAATGCGGTCAACGACAGTACCTGCGCAATCGTCCTGGAGCCCATTTTTGGCGAGGGCGGAATTCACGAGTGTTCGGTGGAATTTCTGCGCGAGTGCCGAGCTCTGGCAGATCGACACAAAGCGGCGTTGATCTTTGACGAGATTCAGTGCGGGCTGGGGCGCACAGGCGCAATCTTTGCGTTTCAGACATTCGGTGTAACCCCGGATATCGTGGCAATTGCCAAGCCGATAGCGGCCGGCTTGCCGCTGGGAGCTTTCATTGCCAAAGAGGAGTTCGCGACCGCGATTTCCTTTGGCCAGCATGGAACAACGTTTGGCGGTGGTCCGCTGGCATGCCGGGTGGCGCTTGAGTACTTGGCGATTCTGGAGGAAGAAAAGTTGCTCGAGAACGTGAACAAAGTGGGCGCGTATCTGCAGCAGCAGTTGAAGGAAGTCGTGGAGAAACGCGCGGCCGCGGTCGGAGTGCGTGGGAGAGGATTTATTCAGGCGATTCAGTTGGAAATTCCCGCGCGTCCGATTGTGGATGCGGGGCTCGCCGAGGGAGTCTTGTTCAATAGCACGCAGGACACCGTAGTGCGCTTTCTGCCTCCATTTCTGTTCGAAGAAAAGCATGTCGATAAAGGGATTCGAGTGCTCAAGAAGTTGTTGGGAAAGAAGAAGAAAGCAGCGTAACTGCAGCGGAAACCCAGGCCGTATAAAAACGGGGAGCCGAAGCTCCCCAAAGTGAAGCGACAGAGGCGTTGTTTCATTTACATAGAATGCGGCGTATGGGAAAAAGTTGTCCTGCATACAGGAAGATTTTCGATGATTCGCGAAGCTGAATGATTGGCGTGTCGAAGCATCTGGTGAGCGGCGCTCCGCCGTTACGTCACGGTATTGAGGAGTGCTGGATGGATTTCGACGGTGCGCGCATGCGCTACCTGCGAGCAGGGTCGGGGCCGGCGCTGATCCTGCTTCACGGGCTGATGGGATATTCGTTTTCCTGGCGTTACGTCATGACAGCTCTGGCTCCCTATCGCACCGTCTACGCTCCTGACATGCTGGGCGCGGGTTTCTCGGACAGGCCGAAGGTCGATCACTCGATGCGGGTGACGGCGCTTCGAGTTTTGAAGTTCGCTGAGCGGCTTGGGCTCTCGTCCTTCGACTTACTCGGCACATCTCGGGGCGGAGCAGTAGCGATGTGCGCGGCCGCGGAGTGCATCGACCGCAAAGAGCCGACGGTACAAAGTCTAATCCTGGTGGCTCCGGTGAATCCCTATTCCGCGCACGGCCGCCGGCTGGCTGCGTTCGCAGGCTCGGGTTTCGGATCACTGATCGTTCGCCGGGTACTCGAATGGTTCCCGTCTCTTTATCCCTATTGGCACGGGAGGATGTTCGGAGACGAGAAGAAAATTCCTGCTGACAGTCTTGAAGGATACAAAGCTCCTTTAGCCATCCCGGGACTCTTCGATCATGCCCTCAGCATCGTGAGAACATGGGGCGAAGACCTTCTTGAATTGCAGGTACTGCTGCCGAAACTCGCAATGATCCCCACTCTCTTGATGTGGGGAAGCAAGGATCCTGCAGTCTACTTCTCGTCGATGAAGCCGCTCGCAAAGTTTTTCCCAAAAGGCGAACAAGTGGTGTTCCCGGGTGTCGGGCATCTTCCATACGAGGAGTGCGCAGAGGATTTCAATCAGGCGCTGATCCGGTTTCTGAATAGGGGATCAGAGATTAGGGGCTAGCGGCTACGATCTGGGAAATACCGCACCAATCGATCTTCTTACATTCACCGCAATCATGGCTCAGGCTGATCCCTGAGCCCTAACCCCTGGTCCCTGGTTTTCAACTTCATGACCCAATCCATTGTCGACTTCCTGCGGGACGCCGTGGTGCACTACGGATATTGGGCCGTGGGAGCGGCACTTCTGCTCGAGAATACGGGTGTGCCTGTGCCTGGTGAAACGATTCTTCTGCTGGCCAGTTTTCTGGCCTACTCACAACACGAACTACAACTTTCGTGGATCATCGTGGTGGCGACCATCGCGGCCACCTGCGGTGACAATCTGGGGTTCATTGCCGGTTACTACGGGGGAAGGCGTTTGCTGGACCGGTATCAGCATGTTTTCCGGATTCGAAACGAAACTGTGCGACGTGGCGAACGCCTGTTTGAGCGCTACGGGGCGGCGACAATCTTTTTTGCGCGCTTTCTGTTCGGGATGAGGATCATCGCCGGCCCAATGGCCGGAGTCTTGCGCATGCCCTGGCGTAGATTTATCGTCTTTAACTTTCTCGGAGCCACCATATGGGTGACTGTGGTTTCCGGTTGCGGCTATATGTTTGGAAGACACTGGGAACATGTGGAAAGAAACATGAAGCGTTTCGATCTCGTGGCTGCCTTTGTTCTGGTGATCGCAGGTGTCTTTCTCTGGTGGCGGAAAGAACGTAAAGAATCAGCCGCATCTTCCGAGTAACTCTTTGAGGGTTTCGGGGTTTGTATTGAGCGGATATACTCTGCCCGTGTCGCGGGAGGCATCTTCACGACTGGGGTGAGCGTGTCCGTGGCATGGAGGAAATCTACCGGTCGCGTCCGGGCCGGAATTCGGACGAGGAGAAATCTATGAAGAAGTTTTTGAGTTACTTTTCAGTGATCGCAGGAACAGTGGTGGTGACGCTGGCTCTATCATCGACGATCATGCAACCGAAGGCATCCGCTGCGCCCGCGGTACCAGTTCCAGCAGTCGGGGCCGTACCTGCTCCCGTGCCGGTAGCAACTCCGGATCGGCATCCGCATATCGACGAAGCTCTGGAGCATATGCGCGCGGCCAAGCACGAACTGGAAATCGCGGAGCACGATTTCGATGGACACCGCGCGAAATCGTTGGAGCACCTGAATCAATCCATTCACGAGGCGGAGATCTGCCTGTCGATGCGGTAGCTCGGAATTCCAACAAGGAAGGAAAAGGCAGCGTTCAGAACGCTGCCTTTGTCATGTTCGTCTGTCGCAGTTGTCAGTTTGTCAGTGGTGGCCGAACGTCCATCCTACGGAGACGCCAACACGGAAGACGTTATCCGAGTGAAACTCGTGGTTGTTCACAATGAAGTAGTAATGCGCCTCGGGGCGCACGAACAGATCGCGCCACGCATAGTAGCGGACGCCGAATCCTGCATGGAAGAGGAAATGGTAGCTGTTGATGTTGGAGCTGCACCCACCACTGCTGAGAGGACAATAGCGCTCTCCGTAGAAGAGCAGAGACTGAACACCCGGCCCAGCCATCAGGTCACCATGGGTCTTTGGGGCGAGCCGGCGGGAGTAAACTGCGTTGGCGTCAATCAGAATGGGGCGGTAATACTGGAAGCCGTTATACAGGCCTTCGTGGTAGCGGAAAGCACCCTCGATGTTGATGCCGCGATCTCTCTTATTCAGGTATTGGAAAGAACCGCTGGGATAAATCCCACCTTTTTCCGCGGGGGGTAAGAAGGCCTCGGAGGCGGTGTTGTTTTGGGGAGACCAGAGAATGTTGCCCCCGCCGGCGACGTCCACCTGCGTTTCTTGAGCATGCGCCACACCGGCGAATAATAGGAGAGTAAAAGCCAACTCGAGCGAAAGAAACTTTCTCAACCTGCCCCCTGTGAGCGAGATTAACCATCTGATCCGCCCCTGTCACCTCGCCGTTTCAAGACGGAGTCGCAGAGGGGCAAAGCATCGAATGCGATGGTCAGACTGCCTCTATTCCGGTCCGATAGTGTATCCGATCGAGGCGCCAGCGCGGAAAATGTTGCCCGAAGAGAACACATCGGTATTGTTCAGCACGTGGTAGTAACGGACTTCGGGACGCACAAAAACATGTCCCCAGAAGTAGTAACGAATGCCCGCGCCTGCATCAACCAGGAAATGGTTGGAACTGGTGTAATTGGTGCAACTGAAGTAGGTGCAGTTGTATTGAGCTGAGTAGAAGCGTGTGCTCTGCCAACCGATTCCCCCAAAGACATCCGCTCCAACCTTCTTGCCTAGCCGAGGCTGGTAGTCGCCGTTGAAGTCATAAAGGATGGGACGATAGGGCAGGCCAATGCCACCGTAGTTTCCCTGGCTTCCGCGCCAAGCCACATCAAATGCAATGCCCACGCGCTTGTGGAAGATGACGTCCGCGCCAATGTTGGGATACAGTCCACCCTTTTCGGGACAAAGACCGCTGAAGCTACTGCAGGAGCCAGAGGACATGAGGGTTCCGAACCCGAACATGGCGTCGCCCTGCTGGGCTGAGGCGAGACCGGCGAAGGCAAGAACTGCAATTAGCGTGGCAAAGAAGGCGAACTTTCTCAAGAGAACCTCCTGTGTGGGTGCTGGCGGGTAAGATGCTGCCGCCAAACCTTTTGGATGCAGTCATGTAGCTTAACCAATCATCTTAATTGCAAGCCCGAAGAACATTCAAATTCCCAGGTTGGGAATTATGAGTCGAACTACGGGAGGCTTGGTTGGGATGATTAAAACTAAGGCTACGAACCCTACCGGATAAATAAAGTTGCGGCCCGCACGTGCTGGTCAGGTTGGGGCCGCATGTGTTATCGACTGGAAGAGCCGCCACCACGCAAGACGTGATCGATCGCAATCTGGCCTCCGCCAAAAAAAATAAGCGCGAAAGCGATGGTGGCGATGGCGAGAGGAAACTCGATCCCGTGATCGGCCGTCAGCCCGTTGTGCCAATGCACCTTCCAGATCGCCACTGCGAGATCGATGCAAATAGCGAAGGCGGCAGCGCGGGTGAAGAATCCCACCAGGATCAGCAGACCACCCAAAAGCTCGGTGAACGACGAAACGTATCCCAGCCACGATGGGAGACCGAGACTGGCGACAAGATGCACGTGATCATGCAGATGGCGGAAGGTATTTTGATATCCATGAGCCACCATGATGACGCCAAGTGAAACGCGCATCACCAGGAGCGCGAGCGGTTGCAAACGATCGAGATAACGCACAAGTCCTCCCAAACTGACCGAATAGATTAGCGCAGAGAGCTTCTGGTGGGGAGGAATTCCTCGAAAACGAGTTGCGGAGGTGGACCTATTTTGATAACGTTGCTGCGCCGCAGGATGCCAGTTTGCGCACGTCCCAAGCGCCGTTATGAGCTTCCTGCCGGTCTTTCCCGGGGCCTAGAAATCGAATCGAAATGTTGTCGTCGGACCCATTTTTTGGGGGGTCAGTACTTAGTGCGAATGAAAAACTCCAGGAGTTTTGCAAATGAATTGCTCTAGCAATGAAGGTACGTTGCGGAAGTCGGTCCTATTCCTGCTGCTGATGGCGGTTCCAGCTCTTGCCTGGGGCCAGAAAAAAACGCCGAGCGCGCCGAAAGCGCCGGCGGCACCGCATACGAGTGCTCCCAGCCACCCGAGCACCCAGAGTCATGCAACGACAGGTTCGGCGAACCATGCCGGTACGACGACCCATACCGGCGCGACGACCCACACCGGCACGACGGCGCACACCGGCATGACGACGCACACGGGCACTACGACGCACACAGGCACTACGACGCACACGGGCACGACGACGCACACGGGTACGACGACGCACACGGGCACGACGACGCACACTGGCACAACAACGCACACTGGCACAACAACCCGCACCGCTTCGACAAGCCATGTTGCGCCGGGACGCACGGTTTCACTGAAGGGAGGCGGGTCGGCGAGTATTCGTCCGAACGGGCAGATCCGCTCGATCAACCGGAACGGGATGCAGATTAACCGGGGAGTGCATGGCGGTCGATCTGTCGTCACCACTCGCAATGGCGCACGAATTGTCACTACGCGAGGACACGGAGGCTACGTCCAGCGCGCTTACGTCACTCGCGGCGGCCACTCTTATTATTCGCGGACATACTATTACCACGGCGCTTACAGAGTGGGTGTCTATCGCGGCTACTATTGGGGCGGACATCCGTATTACGGCTACTATCACCCCTACTGGTATCATCCGGCGTTTTACGGATGGGCATATAACCCGTGGCCAGGCCCAGGGATTTACTGGGGCGTTGGAGCGTGGGGCTGGGGCGGGGCGCCATGGTATGGATATTACGGAGCATATTGGAATCCATATCCGGTGTATCCGTCGGCGGCATTCTGGCTGACCGACTACCTGATCTCGGCGAATCTGCAGGCGGCGTACGCGGCGCGCGCAGAAGCCAACGCAGCGGCGGCAGATCCTGGAGCAGGGAGTGATCAAGGCGCGAGCAATGCGGCACCTGCGGCGGCGCCGAACGGCCAAGTCGAGCTTTCGCCGGAAGTTAAGCAGGCAATCGCCGACGAAGTGAAGGCGCAGATCGCGGCGTCACAGTCCCAGGCTGCGCAGCCTGCGCCTGCGGGCGGTGCTCAGGCAGCACCGGCAGCGGCGAATGCTCAAGAGCTTCCGCCAGCGCTGGATCCCGCGCATCGGACGTTCATCGTAGATACAGAAGTCGACGTGGTTGCTGACGGACAGGAATGTGCGCTCACGCAGGGAGATGTCATTACCCGGCTGGGCGACACTCCCGATCAGGACAACAAGGTGAATGTGAGTGTTGCCAGCAGCAAGAGCAACGATTGTGCCGCGGGCAAGAATGTTCTCGTGGCGGTTGACGACCTGCAGGAGATGCACAATCATTTTCAGGAACAGCTGGACGCGGGGATGAAGTCGCTGGCTGCCAAGCAAGGGACCGGAGGGATGCCAAAGGCTCCGGATACCGGGACGGTAGCATCCGACGTGCCGGCGCCTCCGCCGGACCAGTCGGTAGGGAAGACTCTGGACGATCAGGACAAGGCTGCCGACCAAACCGAAGCGCAGGTCAAACAGGAAGCTGGCTCGTCGGGCGGGGGCTCGCAGTAAATCCGTCTGTAAGTTGGGTACTCGATTCTGCAAATTGCCGTAGAGCATCACCTAATGGGTGACGCTCTACGTTCTTTTTTAAAACCCAGGTGTTTAGAGTGGTTATCCCGATGCGGAAGCAATGGGACAGATATTTAGAGGAGAGATTCAGTGATGGGGCGGAAGATCGAGCGGATAATTCCGGCAGTCGTGGTTATCATGTGTGCCACGATATTTCCATTAGCGCGCGCCAGTGCGCAGGCTGTTTCTTTGCAGGAACAACTTGCCGCGGAATACAAAATCGTGAAGATGGGATCGGACACGAGCGGGTATTCCGTGATCGACAAGGGAACGCTGTTGGAGATCAAGAAAGGCGGAATTCTGGGTGTGCCCTATGGTGACAATAACGTTCCTGCCAGTAAGTATGAAAACGGCTCTGTTCACGGACCGAGCGGTCTGGCGCTGATGGGAAGAAAATCGCTGATGGGGAAATTTGGCAAAGAACAGACGACCCACCTCTTTGCGTCTGGCGACAAAGTCTATCCCATGAAGATCGACGTGAATGTTGGTAAGGATACAGTCACGATAGGCATCGTTGCCTGCGATACGTGCAACAAGACCGACCCGCCCACCTATAACAAAGCCAACGTGGTCTTTCAATTTGCGAAAGGTTCTTTGACCAGTGCAAGCGCAGGTGGAGTCGAAGACACGATCGGGCAGTTGCTCGCCATCAGCGACGATTCTCAGCAGCAGGATCAGGGCGGCGGGCAGCAACAGGGCGCACAGGGAGACCAGCAGGGAGCTCAAGGCGGCCAGGATCAGGGTGGGCAGGCGGCCGCACCGGCGGAGCAAGCCGAGCCAGCGAACATAGAGGTGGGCATGACTCCGGCGCAAGTGGAAGCGGCCTTGGGCAAGCCGGATGAGAAAGTCACTCTCCCCACCAAACAAACGTACTACTACAAAGACATGAAAGTGATTTTCAAGGACGGCAAAGTCGTGGACGTGCAGTAACAGCTAGAGAGGTTTCGGCAGCGATTACAAAGGCTGCCGAAACAACAGTTTGGACCAGCGATATAGTACCTCCGTACCGTGCCTAGTACTTCAGTTACCCCTCCTCCGATGACCTCTCATCGATTCCTACGCGAATACTTCTAATAGTATCCAGGCAAGCTAAAACCACAACATATAGATCGATGGATCCGGAGCATTCCTTCGGTATTCCATAAAACACCCAAAAAACACGGAAAAACGCGGAGATTCGCTCCGACCCGAGGCTTTTCGAGGCTGATATATGCTCGGGACACGAAAGTGCCCTGAGCCGATAGATAGGGCGGGGGCAGTCTCCCAAAGAATCCCGTGCGACCGAGCGATCGGGACGGGATAGAAATGCTGGCAGGGAGAGTAAAGGAACCATGGCCGACTCGCGAGAAGTGATGAACATTCGCCAAGCGTCGCAGTACCTGGGCGTGAGTCCGGACACTTTGTACAAGTACGTCGGGGAGCAGAAGATTCCGGCGTTCAAGCTGGGCAATCGGTGGCGCTTCAAGAAATCGCGGCTGGATCAGTGGATGGAAGAGAAGTCGAGTGAGATGGAACCGCAAGCCAAACGGAAGCCGAAAGCGGCGACCAAGGCGGCGGGGCAACTATAAGCGAAACGTCGCGGGCAGGACTGCCCGCGCCACACACAAAGGTGGGCACATGTTTGGAATGGGATCGAAATCGATTGTTGGTCTGGATGTGGGCTCTTCAAGCATCAAGGCTGTTGAGCTGAAGAAAAAAGGCGGGCAGATTGAAGTCGCACACCTCGGACTGGAACCGCTGTCATCCGACATCGTTGTCGATTCGATGATCGTGGACTCGGGCACGGTGTCGAGCGCGATTTCAAAGCTGTTCCTCGACAACCAGATCAAGACCAAGGCCGTGGCCACCGCGGTGAGCGGTCACTCCGTCATCGTGAAAAAGATCTCGCTGCCTTCCATGAGCGACCAGGAATTGGCGGAGACGATCGAGAAGGAAGCGGCGCAGCACATTCCCTTCGATCTGGCGGACGTCAGCCTCGATTATCAGATTCTCTCCGACGAAGTTGGCAGCCCGCAGATGGACGTGCTTCTGGTCGCGGTGAAGAAGGACAAGATTTTGAACTACACCAACGTACTCTCGATGGCGGGCCGTACCCCGGCTATCGTCGACATTGATGCGTTGGCGCTGCAGAACTGCTACGAGTACAACTACCAGCCGGCGCCTGGCCAGGTGGTGGCGCTGTTGAACCTGGGCGCCAGCGTGATGAACATCAACATCGTCAAAGGCACGACGCCGTTGTTCCCGCGCGACGTCAGCGTTGGCGGCCATCAGTACACCGACTCACTGCAGAAAGAACTCGATCTCAGCTTTGAAGATGCGGAATCGTTAAAGCTGGGCAACAAAGTGGGAACGGTCAGCGAAGACGCGAAGCAACCGATCCTGCAACAGGTGACCGAGATTATCGTGCTGGAAATTCAGAAAACGTTTGACTTCTTCCGCGCCAGCGCGGCGGGCGAGCACATCGAGAAGATCTACCTGGCAGGTGGTTCTTCGAAAGTGCCGGGTCTGATGGAAGCCTTACGGCAAGAGTTTTCGATGCCAGTGGAGCTCTTGAATCCTTTCCAGCGGGTCACTCCGCCGGCAGAGGGATTTGGCGCGGAACTGGTGGAGAAGAATCCCGGGCAGATGGCAGTGGCAGTGGGCTTGGCCCTGAGGAGCTTTGAATCCCTATGATCAAAATCAACCTGCTTGAAAATTCCAAAGGCAAGGGCAAACGCGGCGGCAGCAGCCCGGTGATGCCCACGATGGAAATGGGAGACATGGGATCTCCGAAGCTGAAGATCCTGGTCATCGTAGTGCTCGTTGGCCTGGTGAACCTTGGGTACTGGTATCGGCTGGATCATCTGTCGAAAGAGATTGATTCGAAGATCAAAGTTGCGGAACAGAAAAATCGGGAACTGGCCGACGTCAAAGCGCGTTTTCTAGAGCGTCAGAACCAGGCCAACGTCTATAAGCGCCGCGTCGATGTGATTGACGGTCTGCGCCAGAACCAGACGGGTCCCGTGAATCTGTTAGCCATGATGGGCGAGACCGTCAACAACACCGAAGCGGTATGGCTGAGCAAGATGGACGATCAGGGTGCGAGCGTGAACCTGGAAGGCACAGCGCTGAGCCCCGATGCCGTGGCCAATCTGATCGCCAATCTGCAAAAGACCGGATTCTTCAAGAACGTCGAGATCAAGGAAACCTATCAGGACGACCAAATCAAGGAAATGCAGGCGTTTCAGTTCACCCTGACCTGCGAGAAGGGAAAGTCGTAGAGGCGGACCTATGGCGAACTTTGGCGAACTGTCGGGCATCAAGCAATGGGGAGTGGTGATTCTCGGTGGTGCGGTCGTCTCCGCGGCTCTGTATTTCACTGTCTTCAAGAGCCAGAACGAGAAGAACGCAACGGCGCAACACTCTCTCGAAGACAAGATTCGGGAAAACAACGAACTCGAGTCCTATCGGCCGAAGCTGAAGCAGATCGAGCAGCAGCTGGCCGAGCTCAAGCAGCAGCTGGAAATCGAGCAGCGCATCGTACCCGATGACAAGCAGGTCGATGGGTTCATCGAGATGATGGACGGCGAAGCCCAGAAGGCGGGTATCGAGCTGCGACGCTACACCGCAAAAGATATGAAGCAACAGCAGTACTACACCGAAGTTCCGTTTGAAATGGAACTCGACGGGCCGTACTACTCGGCGCTGAACTTCTTTGACCGGGTGAGCAAGCTGGAGCGAATTGTCAACGTGAGCAACCTGATTGTGGGAACAACGAAAGCCCCCAGCGCGGCGAAAGCGAAGCATACGTACCTGTACGCGCCCAACGAGAGTGTGGTGGCAACATTTACTGCAACGACGTATTTCAGTCGTGATTCGCAACCTCCTGCAGCGGCCGCTGGTGCAAAACCGGCGAAGACGGCGGGGAAATAGGTAACCCTATGAAGACGGCGATGAAACTGACGAGAAGCATTCTGGCAGTGGCAATGATGGTGAGCGGACCTGCGGCCCTGATGGCTACGGGGCAGAACACGGATGCCATCGACAACGCGCGCAGCATAGCGAAGTCGCTGCAGCAGAAGCAGGCCAACGATTCCAACGCGGCGCTGGATGCGGCCGGAGTTCCGGCTGCGCCGGCTAAACCTGCGCCAGGCGCTCCCGCTACGGCGGTGAAGCCAGCGGTGATTTCCGGTTCCTCCGCGATTTCCGTCGCCCCCACACCCAAGGCGAAACCTTCCGCCAAGGCTGGGGCCCCGGCCGTGAAAGCGTCGGCGAAGTCGCAAGCGGCTTCAGGTCAGAATAACCAACTGCAGCACGTGAACGTTGTGCCTGGCGGCAACGATATTCAGATCGAGATTAGTTCCAGCCAGGCGGTGACGCCTCGCGTAACCAAACTGAGCTCGCCGGCCCGGATTCTGCTCGAACTGCCCGAAACAGTGGTTGCCACGGCTCAGAACAAGATTCCTGTGGGCAGCGGTGGGGTGAAGGGCGTCCGCATTGGCATGGACGGCAAGAATCCTCCCACGACCAGTGTTGTGGTGGATCTCGAAAAAGCGCTGACCTATGACGTGTCGTCGGGGCCAGCGGGTAAGTTCGCGCTGATCCTGCACACGCAGGGTGGGACCGATCTGGCGAAGAGCGCTCCGGCCCCTGCTAAGGCAGCACCAGCGGCGAGGATTGCATCCGCAACGGTCCCGAAGACTGCACCGGGTGCCGCTCCGAAGAGGACAGTCGCTGTGAGCACGGCGAAAGCTGTTTCGGCTACGAAGGTTGCGGAGACGAAACTGCCCGCCATGAAAACTGTGGCAGCCAAGGCAGAAAGCAAGCCAGTAGCGAAGATTGCGAAGACAGCGGCGTCTAAACAAGTAACTCCTGTTGCGATTGCTGCGGCCCCGGAGGCGGTAAAGCCGGTCGAGCCAGCTAAGCCCAAAGCAGAAGACAAGAAGTGGGCCATGAACGGGAAACGCGATCCGTTCTTCAGTCCGGTGGTGCAGCAGCAAGGCTCGGGTTGTTCGACGGGCAAGAAGTGCCTGGAGATCAACGGGATTAACCTGCGAGGCGTGGTGAAGTCTGATGGCGGCTTTATCGCGGTCGTGACCAACAACATCGGGAAAGCTTATTTTCTGCACGAGAACGACCCCGTCTTTAACGGATATGTCGTCAAAATTACCGGCGACTCGATCGTGTTCCAGGAGACAGTGCAGGACAAGCTGGGCAAGACCTCGACGCACGAAGTGGTGAAGAGAATCTTTACTCCGGCGGTTTAAGCAGTCATTTTTAGGCGCTGAAATTCAAGTTGCACGAAGGACACGCGGGCCAGGCCCGCGGGTGGGGAGAGGCGAAATGCGAAAGCAACAAGTGACCATATTCGTATCGTTGCTGCTGACGATGGTGGTGGCCGCGGCCGCCCAGACGCACAGCCAGCTCGATCGAGTCAACGTAATCCGCGACACGGATACAATCCGGGTTGAGATGAAAGCTAGCGGCGCGGTGACGCCGAAGCTCAGCACGCTGGACTCACCCGCTCGCGTGGTGGTCGATCTGCCGGAGACCGTAATGGCCACCGGCCAGACCAGGATCGCGGTGGGGGCGGCCGGCGTCAAAGGCGTGCGCATCGGCATGGATGGCCAAACCCATCCTACGACGCGTGTGGTCGTTGACCTCGAGAAGGCCTGTGCCTACGAACTGACTCCAGGGCCGGCGGGCAAGCTGGTATTGACGCTGCATGCCAATGCGGTTGCCCAGGCTGCTGAACAGAAGACGGTGATCGCGGACGCGACCGCACTGGCGACCCATCCGACTTCGCCCTTAGCGCCTCGCGTGATGGATGCTGCGTCGACGCCGACGGTCGAGAAAACGACCAAGTCAAGCGCGGAAAATACGGCGACGCCCAACAACTTTGTATTCGTCGAGCCTGCGTATCAGGCGAAGAGCGAGACGAAGAACGATGGCGCCACGGACGCCGCGATGGAAGAACCGACGGTCCGCGCGCAAGAAGCCGCCGCTCGCTTTTCTGACGAGACTGCCGTTGACCTTCTTCCCGTGAGTATGCATGCCGCTCCGCAGGCGCAGAGCAGCGGTGCTCCTCCGCAGAGCTCGACTGGCATCACGCCGGCCGTGAACCTGGCGGCTGAGCAGAAAGCTCAGATGGGACAGCAGACTGCCGCGGCTGGACCGCGTTACACCGGCGAGCCGATCTCGGTCAATCTGAAAGATGTAGACCTGAAAGATTTCTTTCGGCTGATCCATGAAATTAGCGGCTTGAACGTTGTGCTCGATCCGAACGTGCATGGCACGCTGACGATTGTGCTCGACGACGTGCCGTGGGATCAGGCGCTCGACATCGTCCTGAAGAATAATGACCTGGCGCGTGAGCTGGAAGGCAACGTCCTGCGCATCGCCACGGTTGAGACCCTGAAAAAGGAAGCCGATGCCCGGCGCGCTCAGATCGAGTCTGAAGCTCTGGCCGTCGAGAAGGTTTCGGTGACGCGCTTCCTCAGCTACGCGAAGGCGAAAGACGCCATCGTGACAGTGAAGAAGTTCCTCTCGCAACGCGGCGATGTGGTGGCTGACGACCGGACCAACGCTGTCATCGTGAACGACATTCCCAAGGTGATTCCGATCATCGACCGCCTGTTGACGCAGCTCGATCGCAAGACGCAGGAAGTCGAGATCGAAGCCCGCGTCGTGGCCGCCACCCGACAGTTCGCCCGCGACATCGGCACCCAGTTGGGCTTCGGCTGGGGCGACGGACACAGCGCGATCGGCGGAAACTCAACGGTGGGAACAACCAACACTAACGTGAGCGGGTTAAGCCCGGGATACATTACGACTCCGTCCTCCGGTTCAGGAACAGGGAACACGATCCCATTGTTCACGAACCTGGGCTCCACGCAGCCGTCGAGCGGTTTGACGTTCCTTAACGCCAGCAACACCGTCCGACTCGACTTCCAGCTCTCCATGGCTGAATCGCGCGGTCTGCTGAAAGTGCTCTCGCGTCCACGGGTGGTTACGCAGAACAACATTCAGGCCCTGGTGAAACAGGGCGTACGCGTACCGATCGTGACGCAGGCGCAGTTGGGTGGTCCTCCAACCGTGACTTACGTTGATGCGTTCCTGCGTTTGACGGTGACTCCGCAGATTACATCGGAGAACACCATCTTCCTGAACGTTGACGTGGAAAACACCACGCCGAACTTCGGCCAGGAAGTGCAGGGCAACCCCGAGTTGATCACGCAGCAGGCGACCACGCAGGTACTGGTGACCGATGGCGGCACGGTGGTGATCGGCGGCGTTATCCAAACGCAGAACTCGATCAACATCACGCAGGTTCCGCTACTGGGCAGCATTCCTGTGCTGGGCAATCTGTTCAAGCACACGCAGGTCAACACCCAGAACCAGGAACTGATTTTCTTCATCACGCCGCGAATCATTCAGACATAGTCTGAAGCAGCAGCGCGATCGGAAATTAAAGCCGCCGGCCTGAAGAACCAGTCAGGTCGGCGGTTTTGTCTTGACCAGGAACTTCGAGCCCACCTGCCGAACTGTTTCGCCTACTGATCGCTCGTAGCTGCTGTGTCGCCGCTGCTGCTAAACTTTCAGCAATGGATTTCCGAGCACGCCAACAGAAGCTGCGCGAGCATCTAGCCACTACCAGCTTTGATGCTCTGCTGGCCAGCCATCTCCCCAACATCCGTTATCTCTGCGGCTTTACCGGCAGCGCGGGGCTCTTGCTCGTGGAGGAAAGCGGCAGCGTCTTCTTCACGGATGTCCGTTACCACACCCAAGCGCATGAGGAGGTGAAAGGCTCGAAGGTGGTGATTGCGCGCAAGGCCCCGCTGGCTGCTCTTGGAGAGTTCCTCGCCAAGCGCCGTAAGGGCGTCCGCAGCCGCATCATCGGCCTTGAATCCGAGCATTTTACGATCGCAGATAGGAAGCGCCTTGGTCAGCTCTGTCCGTCCGCGGTCCGGCTGAAAGATGCGCCCTCGATGATCGAGCGCTTGCGCTTAGTGAAAGATCAGGAGGAGATCGGTCTGATTCGTTCGGCTGTAACGCTCGGTGCCAAGATCTACGAGCGAGCGCTCGAAGTTCTTCGCCCGGGCACACGAGAAGTGGAAGTCGCGGCGGAAATGGAGCTAGCCGCGCGCCGAGGTGGGGCAGAGGCAATGTCGTTTGACACGATTATCGCGTCCGGCCCGCGATCGGCTCTACCGCATGGGCGTGCATCGTCGCAACCCATCGCCCGAACCGGGTTCGTTGTCTGTGACTTCGGTGTTATACTTTCAGGTTATTGTTCGGACCAGACCCGCTCTGTCTGGGTGGGTGCTTCCTCCGAGGCGGCCCGTCATGCCTACGAGGCAGTTCGGGAAGCGCAACAAGCCGCGATCGACACTGTACGGTCCGGCACTACGGCTGGCGAAGTCGATGCTGCCGCGCGCAAGACGCTTCGGAAAGCCGGGTTGGGCAGGTATTTTACCCATTCCACCGGCCACGGAGTAGGGCTGGAGATCCACGAAAGCCCGCGTATCGCCGACGGGCAGAAAGAGACCCTGCGGCCTGGGATGGTCATTACCATTGAACCCGGAGTATACTTCCCCGGCAAATGGGGCGTAAGGATTGAGGATATGGTCGTAGTAACCGCCGGAGGTTGTGAAGTCCTCACTCCGACGAGCAAGGATTTTCTAGCAGTCTAGTCTTTCTGGCTTCAGCCGGTTAACATTCGCCGGGCAAGATCCACACCCGGCTTGTTGGTGTGCCCATCGGGCACCGTGGCAGGCATAAAGAAACCGTCCCACCATACGCGAATGAATCAAAAAGAGCTGAAAGAACTAATCGAGTTCTTAATCGAGAAGGATATCGCCGAGTTTGAGCTGGAGCGTGGCGATGTCAAGGTGAAGATCAAACGGGCCGGCGAACAGACCATCGTTCACTCACAGTCGGAGCCGCGGTTCTATGCTGTACCTCCCGCCCCAACTGCAGCGCCTGTTACCGGCGCAGCACCGGCTGCCCCTGCGGTCCCGGCCGCACCCGCTCCAGAAGAGGGGCTGCACAGCGTGAAGTCGCCGATCGTGGGAACGTTCTACGAAGCACCGTCGCCAGGAGCTCCTCCGTTCGTGAAGGCCGGAGACATGGTCGAAGTAGGACAGGTTCTGTGCATCGTTGAAGCAATGAAACTGCTGAACGAGATTGAATCCGACGTAGCCGGGGAGATCATAAAAAAGCTGGCCACGAATGGTCAGCCGATCGAATACGGCCAGGAGTTGTTTTCCGTCAGGCCAAAAAAGTGAAATTGGAGTCATTCAAACGGGCGCGCTCAACCGCGCCTTTTTTCTGTCTGCGAAATGTGAACTTTGAGCTAAGAGTGCCGGGGTTGAGTGCTTGATAGCCCGCATCTCATAACTCGAGGCTCGTAGCTCACGGCTTTACCCATGTTTAAGAAGATCCTGATTGCGAATCGCGGTGAGATTGCTTTGCGCGTGATTTGTGCGTGCAAAGAACTCGGAGTCCGCACGGTAGCCATTTATAGCGAGGCTGACCGCAACTCGCTGCCTGTGCGTTTTGCCGACGAAGCGATCTGTATTGGCCCGCCGCAACTGGCGCTGAGCTACCTCAATATTCCGGCGGTGATCAGCGCCGCCGAGATTGCAAACGTTGAAGCCATCCATCCGGGATATGGCTTGCTGGCCGAAAACGCGAACTTTGCCGAGGTCTGCGAGATGAGCGGCATCAAGTTCATTGGCCCGCGTCCGGAGGTCACGCGGCTCATGGGCGAGAAGGAGAAGGCTCGGGCCGCGATGAAGAAGGCTGGTGTCCCCATCCTTCCCGGTTCCGACGGGATTGTCGCCAATGAAGGTGAAGCGTTGGAATGGGCCAAGCAGGTTGGATTCCCGGTGATCATGAAGGCATCGGCCGGCGGCGGAGGACGCGGCATGCGCATTGTCCGCAACGAAGGAGAGTTGCCGGGATTGTACAAAGCTGCGCAGGCGGAAGCGGCCGGAGCGTTCGGCAACGGCGATCTCTACATGGAGAAGTATGTGGAGCATCCCCGGCACATTGAGTTTCAAGTGCTGGCCGACGAGCACGGGAGCGTGGTAAGCCTGGGCGAGCGAGAGTGTTCGATCCAGCGGCGTCACCAAAAACTGCTGGAAGAGTCGCCCTCGACGCAGGTCACTCCTGAATTACGCGATCAGATCGGCGCGGTTCTGTGCAAGTCGCTGGCGGCAATCGGGTACTGGAACGCGGGAACCATTGAGTTCCTGATGGATCAGGACCGCAAACTGCACTTCATCGAAATGAATACGCGTATCCAGGTGGAGCATCCGGTCACGGAAATGGTCACCGATGTGGACCTCGTCAAGAGTCAGATCATGATCGCGGCGGGCGCGAAGATGTCGGATGTGCTACATGGGCCGATCGTGCACCGCGGGCACTCGATCGAATGTCGCATCAATGCCGAACATCCCGAGAAGTTCACGCCGTCGGCGGGGAAAATCACGGCATTCCATCCCGCAGGCGGCACCGGCGTGCGCGTCGATACAGCGGCATATGCCGAGGGTGTGATTCCGCCGTATTACGATTCGCTGATCGCCAAGCTGATCGTGCGCGCCAAAGACCGCCCTGAAGCCATTTCGCGTATGTCGCGGGCGCTGGAGATGTTCATCGTCGAGGGCATCTACACGACGATTCCTCTGCATAGAAAGATTCTTGCCGACCCGGATTTCCGGGCAGGGAAATTTGATACGGGATTTATTGAGAGATTTCTGGCGAAGAACGGGAAGTGATTCGCGGGATTCCGTAGGTTGGGGCATCTCATCCTCGAAAGATGAATTGCTATGAAAGCCGTCAAGCTCGCGAGACTTACACTGCTCTTCCTCGGCGTCGTGCTTGCTGTCTCACTTCATGGCCAAACCAGCAATCCCGCGCTCCTGCCGCAGCGCGATGGCTCGCACGACTTTGATTTCCTCATTGGCGACTGGAAGGCTCATGTTCGCCGACTTCCGGACCGGCTGAACAACTCTAATGTCTGGGTTGAGTACGACGGCATTTCGAATCACCACAAACTGCTCGACAGCAATGCGAACTTCGAACAGTTCGAGGTCACCAGCACCGACAAGAAACTCCACATCAAGGCGCAAACGCTACGCCTTTACAACCCGGAGACGCGCCAGTGGAGCATCTACCTGGTGGACCTGGATAACGGTACTCTCGACACTCCTCCGGTCGTGGGCTCGTTCACCGGCAAGCGCGGAGAGTTTTTTCATCAGGAGACCTTGAAGGGCCGCACGATTCTGGTGCGCTATGTCTGGCTCGATATCTCTCCCAAGTCGGCACGGATGGAACAGTCTTACTCGCCCGACGGCGGCAAGACCTGGGAAGTGAATTGGATTTGTGAGCTGTCGCGATAAAGCAGATATATTAAGCAGCGCATGGTCTCACTTCTCCGGCTGTATGCCATTCTCGACGCTGATTTCTTTGCGGATGCGACGGTGATGTTTGCCGCGGCGGAGGAACTTGCGGCCGCCGGATGCACGCTGATTCAATATCGGAATAAGAACGGCAATGCACGCCTGATGCTGGAGCATGCGCGGGAACTGCGGCGACTTTTTCCCGAGGGTCCGGACGCTTTGAACGATGCGCAGCCGAGGAGCCCGATGCAAGATCAAATTCCCCACTTCTCCCAAAACCAGGGAGAAGCGGGGCACCCATATTCCGCGGCAAGTCTGGTAACGCTCATCATGAACGACCGCGCAGATCTGTGTCTTGCCGCCGAGTTCGACGGCGTCCACGTGGGGCAGGACGATCTCTCCCCCGAATCCGTGCGAGCGATCATCGGGCCGGACCGCTGGCTGGGCGTTTCGACGCACAATCCGGAACAACTGCTTGAGGCCGAAGTGACTTCCGCGGATTACGTCGCGATCGGCCCAGTATTTGCCACCTCCAGTAAAGAGAAGCCTGATCCGGTTGTAGGCCTCGATGGAGTGCGCCGGGCTCGAGCTTTGACCCGAAAACCTCTCGTCGCTATCGGGGGGATTACGCGTGCAAATGCGGCATCGGTCCTCGAAGCCGGGGCCGACTCAGTGGCCGTGATATCCGATCTGTTACGGGATCCCCGGAAATCAGCAGAGGAATTTTTCCGCATCTTAAGGTAAAGTCATTTAGATTTTCCACGAGGCTTGCCGCGAGACCTCAGGGGCTAAACCCTTTTCTTCAAAGGCCCTGTGCGCCACGGATAAGCCGTGCCCTTTCCGATTCGCGTGGGCTGAATCAATCGTGCAGGGGGAATTTCTGGGTACTCCGACAACGCAGCCAGCCGCTACCAGCGACTGGGAACTTCACAGCCATCAAGACACAGAACTCGTCAAAGGTCTGGGCCTGACCAGCGCGACCATGCTGGTCATGGGATCCATGATCGGCTCTGGCATTTTTATTGTTTCGGCGGAGATCGGGCGGGAAGTAGGGTCGCCGGCGCTGCTGATCGGCGCTTGGGCCGTTGCCGGATTCATGACGGTCGTGGCCGCGCTCAGCTACGGGGAACTCGCCGCCATGATGCCGCGGGCGGGCGGACAGTACGTCTATCTGCGCGAAGCGCTCGGACCGCTCTGGGGCTTCCTCTATGGCTGGACGTTATTTTTGGTCATTCAGACCGGCACGATCGCTGCGGTCGGCGTGGCGTTCGGCAAGTTCCTGGGTGTCTTTTTCCCCTCCATTTCTTCGTCCCACTGGCTGCTTCATCTCTGGAAAGTTCCGCCGATTCCTGTTGGGCCGATGGTCTTGGGCAACATGGATGTCGGCATCAACACGCAGAACCTGATGGCGATTCTGCTGGTGATCTTTCTTTCCATCATCAATATTTTCGGGGTAAAGACGGGCGCGGCCATTCAGAACGTCTTTACTGCTGCGAAGGTTTCTGCGCTGCTAGGCCTGGCGGCGTTCGGATTTCTCTTCGGCCGGAATCCTCAGGCTCTAGCCGCAAACTTCGGATCAAACTTCTGGCACAACGCAGGTTTGGGCGTGCAGCACGCCGTCCAAGTTGGAGTAGGCGGACCGATCGTCATGGTTGGTACTCTGACCATTCTGGCCGTGGCGCAGGTAGGATCGCTCTTCTCCGCCGATGCCTGGAATAACGTGACGTTTACGGCCGGAGAAGTGAAGAATCCCAGCCGTAACTTGCCGCTGTCACTGGCCCTCGGCACGGGCGTCGTTATCGCGCTTTATATTGCCTGCAACTTGATTTATCTGAGCGCGCTTCCGCTGGAGGGGGTTACGGGCGGAACGAGCATTGTTGCCAGGGGGATCACTCACGCCGCTGAGGACCGCGTAGGCACTGCCGTCATGACCCAGATGTTCGGTCCCGTGGGAGGTCTGCTAATGGCTGCGGCCATCATGATCTCCGGTTTCGGCTGCGCCAACGGGCTGATTCTCTCCGGCGCACGTGTCTACTACGCCATGGCGAAAGACGGCCTGTTCTTTCGAAATGTCGCCAAATTGCATCCTAAGTACAAGACCCCTGCGATTTCTCTGATGGTACAAATGGTCTGGACTTGCGTCCTCTGCGTGTCTGGCAGTTACGGACAGCTACTCGACTACATCATCTTTGCGGTGCTGGTTTTCTACATTCTGACGATTGTCGGCTTGTTTGTGCTGCGGAAGACCCATCCGGATGCGCCGCGGCCGTACAAGGCGGTGGGATATCCAATCCTGCCCATCGTTTATATTGTGATGGCTTTATTTATCGATGTCGTACTATTGCGCTACAAGCCGCAGTACACGTGGCCGGGGCTGATCGTAGTGCTGCTGGGGATTCCGGTATATTACGCGTGGTCGCGAAGCGCAGGCGCCAAGCGCCTTTCGCCCTAAGCGCCAAGGAGAACTAAACGGATGTCAAGGCTGCTGGCAACCAAGTCGATCGAAGTATTGATGAAGGAATCGCAGGAGACAGGCGAACACAGCCTGCGGCGCGCCCTCGGACCTCTCAACCTGCTGACGCTCGGCATCGGCGCAATTATCGGGGCGGGGATCTTCGTCATTACCGGACAGGCCGCCGCACAGTTTGCCGGT
The DNA here is from genome assembly GCA_963711365.1 of Terriglobia bacterium. GTDB lineage: Bacteria > Acidobacteriota > Terriglobia > Terriglobales > Acidobacteriaceae > Sulfotelmatobacter. The sequence continues at coordinate 169,423 of CAVQDY010000001.1, forward strand.
CCCGCGATTTTGTTCTCCTTCATCCTGGCAGGCATCGCTTGCGCTTTTGCGGGATTGTGCTATGCCGAGTTCGCGTCCATGATCCCGATTGCGGGCAGTGCCTACACCTATTCCTACGCCACACTGGGCGAACTGGTGGCATGGATTATCGGATGGGACTTGATCCTTGAATACGCCTTCGGGGCTGCCACCGTCGCGGTTGGCTGGAGCGGACACCTGCGCGCTTTCCTGCATGATATCGGCATGGGGCTACCGCCGGTTCCCCACTCGGATTTTATGATGTTTGGCAGGCACGTTCACTTGACCTTTGACTACATCGGCTTCCTGGTGATCGCAGCCATCACGGCAATTCTGGTTATCGGGATCAAGGAATCGGCCAACTTCACGACCGCGATCGTAATCCTGAAAGTCGCGGTCGTTTGCGTTTTCATAGCGCTGGCGACCAGCTTCCTGATGAAGCACAATTGGCAGCCCAATCATTGGCATCCGTTCATTCCACCGAATACCGGCGAGAAGGGACACTTTGGATGGTCTGGCATCTTGCGCGGCGCGGGAGTTGTGTTTTTTGCTTATATCGGGTTTGACGCAGTTTCGACCGCCGCACAAGAAGCGAAGAATCCGAAGAAGGACATGCCGTTGGGCATTCTCGGTTCGCTCGTCATCTGTACAATTCTGTACATTCTGGTTTCCGGCCTACTGACGCGTCTGGTTCCCTATCAGGAACTCAATGTGCCAGATCCGGTTGTGGTCGGCATCCGCGTGACTGGACAACAGTGGGCGACTTTCCTGGTTGAGTTGGGCGCGATCGCCGGTCTCGCTACCGTCATGCTCGTGATGTTGCTGGGACAGTCGCGCGTTTTTTATTCGATGTCGAAAGATGGTCTGTTGTGGCCATGGGCCAGCAAAATCCATCCTCGATTCCGGACGCCATACATCAGTTCGATCGTGGTCGGCTTCTTTGTCGCGATCCTGGCCATGATGGTCCCGCTCAATATTTTGGATGAGATGACCAGTGTCGGAACACTGCTCGCATTTGTACTGGTCAGCGCTGGAGTATGGGTGATGCGCAGGACGCATCCGGGGCTGAATCGCCCATTCCGTACGCCGCTGGTGCCGCTGGTACCGATTCTTGCGATTCTGTTTTCGACTGCGCTGATCATTGGTTTGTCACCGATGACGCAACTTCGGCTGGTCGTCTGGCTGATCATCGGTCTGGGAATCTACTTTGGTTATGGGCGTAAGCACAGCAAGGTGCAGCATGAGGTTGCTAATGGCAGAGCCGGAAGACCCGCGCCGTCCATGGCAGACTGAGCTCGCTGCTCTTTCGGAGGCCCTCCGCACTGCGCGGGGGGTCTTTTTGTTTTATAGTCGTTGGTCGGAAAGTGGTTAGCGAGCAGCACCTGAATGCATTACATCATTTTACTGGCCATTGACCACAGGCCACTGCTTCCATGAAAGCCTTCCGCAATCTGCGCATGATCGGGTTGATGCTGGTGCTTGTCATGGCGATCGGCACCGCAGGCTACCACTACATCGAAGGCTGGCCGTGGTTTGACGGCTTCTACATGGTGGTCACGACGCTGACGACCATCGGCTACCAGGAGGTGCATCCGTTATCCCACGCCGGACGCGTCTTCAACGTCTTCGTGATTCTGGCCGGTGTGTCGCTGTTGTTGTTGGGGGTCGGAGCGCTCAGTCAGGCTTTGCTAGAATTCGAACTGCAGAGCTTTTTCGGAAGGCGTCGCATGGAGCGCGAAATCGGACGACTCGACGGCCACTTCATTATCTGCGGTATGGGACGCGTCGGCCGCAGCGTGGCTCGCGAATTGGCCCGGAAGCCGGCGCCGTTTGTGATTGTCGAGAGCGCCGAGACCAAGCGTCAGAAATTTGCTTCTGAGAATTGGCTGGTGATTGCCGGTGATGCAACGCTCGAGCAGACGTTGCGCCAGGCACAAATCGAGCGGGCGAGTGGACTGATTGCCGCCACCACCACCGACGCGACGAATCTCTATATCGTGCTTACCGCGCGCGGATTGAATCCACATCTGAAGATCATTGCGCGCGCCAGCGAGGATGCCGCTGAAAAACATCTATTAACAGCAGGCGCGGATTCCGTCGTCTCGCCATACTCCTTCGCAGGCCAGCGTATAGCGCAGTCGCTCTTACGCCCGCACGTTGTGACTTTTCTCGATACCGCGACCACACACCTCGGCATGGATCTCGAAATCGGTGAAATTCACATCACTCCCGCATCAATGTTCGCCGGCAAGACTCTCGAGAGCTCCCGCATTCGTCACGAGCGCGGAGTGATCGTGTTGGCCATCAAGCGTCACGATGACATGCGTTTCAATCCCGCCCCCGACGAGCGCATTGAGCCTGGCGACTGCCTCATTGCCATGGGTGAACCCGCACAGTTGCGCGAACTCGAACAGACAGCTGCCACTTCATGAGAACGGAACTCCGATGAAAATTGTGACCGCAGCGGAGATGCGCGAGATCGATCGCGTGACCGCCGAGCGCTTCGGCGCGCCTTCGCTCACTCTAATGGAGAACGCAGGGAGGGCAGTCGCCGAGTTTGTACTCCGCTCTCACAGTGGCGATCAGAGGATTCTGATTCTGTGCGGCAAAGGAAACAACGGAGGAGATGGCTTCGTTGTCGGCAGGCTGCTGCGCGAGCGAGGGAAGCCGGTTCAGCTGATTCTGCTGGCAGATCCTGCCGAGTTGAAGGGCGACGCCGCTGTCATGTACGGCAAACTGCCGATGCCGGCAATCATCGTTCGTTCCAGCGAAGAGTTGAAAGGCGAGGGAGTACTAGATCTGTTGTCTTCCGACATCGTCGTCGACGCAATTTTGGGCACGGGATTCAAGCCCCCGGTGACCGGGCTCTACGCCGATGCAATTGCTGCGATCAACGCCAGCAAGGCCAAAGTGATTGCCGTCGACATTCCTTCGGGAGCTGAGGCAGACGCGATGTCCCCGCAGCAGGGTACGATTGCGCGAGCCGACTTGATCGTCACCTTTACCGCGCCCCGGCCCGCGCATGTATTCGGTATGCTGACCGGAGGCACGGCCTATGTTGCGGATATTGGGTCTCCGGCCGAGGCGATCGTCTCATCACTTCATCTGAATCTGATTCATCCGCGGGATTACGCGAGCTTCATCGGTCCCCGCCCAGCGGAGTCGAATAAAGGCAACTACGGACATGTATTAGTGATCGGCGGATCTTTGGGGAAAGCTGGATCTGTCGCTATGGCCGGGATGGCGGCATTGCGCGCGGGAGCCGGGCTTTCGACCGTTGCCACCGCGAAATCTGTCCTGCCCACCGTCGCGGGGTTTCATCCCGAACTCATGACCGTTCCACTGCCAGAGACCGATTTCGGAACAATCGCCACCAGCGCAGGCGTAAAAGTCGAAGAGCTACTTAAGACCATGACTGTGGCTGCGATCGGTCCCGGGATCTCGCGCGATCCGCATACCGCGACTCTGGTGAGGTCGCTGGTGGCGCATCATAAGGCTCCGATAGTGGTCGATGCGGATGGACTCAACGCATTTGAGGGACAGACCAAAGAGTTGAATGGAAGCGGCCGGACGCTGGTGATTACGCCGCATCCAGGAGAGATGGCGCGGTTGGTGGGGTGTTCCATCGCAGATGTCCAGAAAGACCGTTTGGGAGTCGCGCGTCAGTTCGCACGCGAGCATGAATTGATCGTCGTTCTCAAAGGCCATCGTACGCTGGTGGTGCAGCCGGACGGTGAGGCCTGGGTGAATACGACGGGAAATCCGGGGATGTCAACCGGCGGAACGGGCGATATTCTGACGGGAATGGTGGCCGGGATGATCGCACAGAATCGAAAGAATGTGACGATGGCGGTTTGCGCCGCTGTCCACTTGCACGGCCTGGCGGGTGATGTCATGCGAGACATTGTCGGCGAGCATTCACTGGTCGCCACTGATCTGCTGCGAGGGCTGCCGGACGCATTCGAACGCGCGCGCGCGGCTGCGGACAACAAGTTCGCGAGTTGGGAAGCGTGATTCACCTTCCGTAGAGACGCAGATTGCTGCGTCTTGCCAGCTACGTCGATGCTGGCGGCAAAGACGTTGCAAGCAACGCCTCTACCGCGATGCTTAACAAAGTTATCTCGCCGCAGGCAGCCGTATCGTCTTTCCCTCAGACGCTGACCGCCTCGCAGCATCGAGAATCTCGGTCACTGTCACATTTGTTCCCAACGACGATAGCGGCTCTTCCTTTGCTCCGTCGAGAATCACTGCCCTCAGATATTCCATGGAGTCGTCGTAGGGCGCCCGGATTGGCTTGGCCGCGACCTGCTTGTCTTCGTTCTCCCCGGCGCGGCGAACGCGGATATCATCGCGCTTTACGGTGATCACATATCCGGTCTTTCCGTAGACTTCCATATCTTTTCGATCAAACGGCCAATTCCATGAGGCCTGGATGATGGCCTGCGCCTTCGGATAAGTCAGGATGATTGTGGCCTCATCATCCACCTTCGGATAGATCTCCGGCTTGATCTGTTGCGTGACCGCCGTGACGGTTTGCGGACGCTCGCCATTCATCAGCCAGGTCATGAGGTCGGCGCCGTAGCATCCGAAATCGAAGAGCGCGCCAGCTCCGTTAAGCTTGGGATCGGTGAGCCAGGCCAGGAACTCCGGTTCGACGCCAATCTCTTTTGGGCCTTTGTGCCCATCATGCACCACAACCTTGCGGACGTCGCCCAACGCTCCGTCATGAACCAGGTCATAGGCGGCGTAATTGCTGCGATACCAGCTGGTTTCATAATTCACCAGCACGTGAATACGACCTTGCTCCGCCGCCTTCTGGATCGCCAGCGCGTCATCCAGGCTGACGGCCAGCGGTTTCTCCATCATCACGTGTACGCCGTGCTTCGCGCAGATCTCCACTACCTTCCGATGATCGTAGGTATTCGTATACGCCAGCACGGCCTGCGGATGTGCCTTGGCGATCATTTCTTCCAGGCTGGAAAACAGCTGGGAGCGCTCAAATCCGAAATTCTTGCCTGCCTGGGCGAGCAGTTGCGAATCAGGCTCCGCGATGCCGACGATTTCAATTGCGGGGCTCTTGCCTGAGTATTTGAAGAAGCCGTCAACGTGCCCGTGAACAACACCCACGATGCCGACGCGTAGCCGCGGGCGATTCGCCGGAGGCGCTGATTGCGCGAATGAGAGCAGGCTGAGAAAAATGGGAAGGATGAATATTACAGATGTGGTGAGCGACATTCGACTCCTTGAGTTCGTTCAGATGGTAAATGGGCACGCAGCTCCGGAAAAGCAGCCGTTCCAGAGTCTGTCTGTTCGGACATTAATCAAAAGGTAAACATTGTCTAACTGCCTCAGTATATTAGGTTTGACCGGGGCTGCTTCCCGCTTGCAGAGCGGAATCCGGACAAGGGGCCACGGTAATCTGTTACGCAACATGGCATAGTGCGATAGTGCAGTTGGCCTATGACTCACTTCCCCCAACCGCACCCCTCACGCCGCGCGGCCCGAGTCCAGCTAGGAGATTCCGTCCTGGCTGCGATCCGCCTAGAAGATGGCCGCCGCACAAAAGCCAAACTCCAAACCATCTCCGTAACCGGAGGCTTGCTGCGCCTGCCCCACTCGCTGGGACAGGGCGACTTCGTAGAAGTCGCCTTTCAGACGCAGGCCGGCCCGGTGCACGCCATGGCCGAAGTCCTCAGTCCGACCCAGAAGCTGGATAACAGCGTGCTGCAGCCCTTCCGCTTCGTGGCCATCGAGGACGATGACCATCGCCGCCTGCGCACCTCGCTCGATCACGTGGTGGAGCGGAATACGCTTGGCCTGAAGTCGAGCGCGTTCTCGACCTACTGAGCGAAAGTTCCAGGATGCGTGTGGAGACGGCCGCCTTGGCCGCCTAGCCTGCGATGAGCGGCAATCGGGCATCATGATGTCATCCTGAATGGCGGCGAAGCGCCACGAAGGACCTTACGTTACTAAAACAATCGACGCCGCCAATGGGAATGCCCCGATGCTGATCACCACGAAACGGCCCGCCCACTTATACTTCTGAAGTGGACACCGCCGCCAAAGTGAACATCCTGCGGGAAGTCAGAACGCACTCCGCTGACGAGACGATCGCGTTTGGACGGACTCTGGCCGAACTTCTCGCTCCGCCAAAGCTGGTACTGCTGCGTGGCGACCTGGGTGCTGGAAAAACGACGCTGGTGAAGGGAATCGCGGCTGCTTTTCAAGCCGCCGATGAAGAAGAGGTCACCAGCCCCACGTTCACGCTGATCCACGAATATCGCGGACCGAAAGCGAATCTCTACCACATCGACCTCTACCGCATCGACACGCCACGTGAATTGGACACGCTGGCTCTCGACGACCTCCGAAGCGAAAACAGCATCCTTGCTGATCGAGTGGGGAGAGAAGTTTCCCCGCTTCGTCCGTGAGCGTGATATCGAGATTTCGTTAGAACGAGAAGGCGAGAACGGCCGCAAGTTAAGAATCAGTGGTTAACGTCATCCGTTGTACCCACCCCTACCGCGGAGCGGCCGCCTTTTCGAACCATTCGTCAAACCACTCCAGCGATCGCAGGAAGTAATCGTGCCAATCAGCCGGCCTCACAAAGACGTGTCCCTCATTTGGATAGACGACGAACTTCACCGGAACATGCAGATCTTTCAATGCGTGCCACCATTCGATCGATTGTTCGACCGGCACCTCGCCATCGCGATCGCCGACGAGGATCAGAGTTGGTGTCTTGACATTCTTCACGAAATGCATGGGATCGCTCTTGGCATAGACCGCAGGATCGTCGTAAACCGATGCGCCGAAGAAGGGAATCATCCACTCGTCGATTTCGTTCACGCCATAGTAGCTGAGCCAGTCTGAGAGTCCGGCTCCGGCCACAGCCGCAGCAAATCGATGAGTTTGGGTTTCGGCCCACATCGTCATATAGCCGCCGTAACTGTGCCCGCGAATGCCGAGCCTGTGCGCATCAATCGGATACTTCTTCGCAATGGCATCGATTCCGGTCATGATGTCGCGAAAATCTCCGCCGCCGAAATCTTTGACGTTGGCCCGGGTGAATGCTTCGCCTTGTCCATAACTCCCGCGCGGATTTGGGCAGAATGCGAAGTAACCCATTGCGGACTCCGCGCCCATCGTCTGTACATCCCAACGCGCCCCGCACGCGGCCGACGGCCCACCATGCACGTTCACCACAAGCGGGTACTTTATTGTCGGCACTGTAATTGACGGGCAACATCAACCAGCCTTGCAGCTTCAAACTTCCATTCGTCCAATGAAAATTCACCGCCTCGCCCCACGCTGGCTTTACGCCCACAGTTGAGGGTCGTGAGCTGTTTCCAGCGTCCAATCGGTCCCAGCCCAGAGCTCCGGAGGATGGTGGGTGACTGGCGGACCACAGCCGAGATCGGATCCGTCATGCGAGAGAGCGCCGCGAAGCGAACGCTGCGCGCTGACATATTCTTCGCCAGACCAGATCTGCTGCACCTCGCCAGCCAGATGAAGAGACAGCCCGAAATCCCGACTTGCCGTCGATGTTCTCTCCAAACAGAATTCGGTCGGCGGAGATCCAGGTCAGGCTCGACGGTGAACTCGCGATCCGTGGCGTGAGATTGCGAACTCCGCCTCCAGCTAGCGAGAGGGTGAAGATGTCGCCGCCCACCGAGCCCTCATCGCTCATAAGCCCCTCAATGAAGGCGATCTGTTTGCCGTCCGGTGATACATGGGGCTCCGCAATCTGAAACTTCGGCACGTAAATCTCATGCATATCATGCGACCGCGCATCGACATGAAAAAGATGAGCGACATACCAGTTGGCATCCCCGGAGCCATGTGCCGCAATCGCTGCCCAGCCTTGCCCGTCAGGCATCCAATCGTACTCATACACATACATATCCGGACGTGTTATGGGCCTCAGGGTATTGCTGGCCAGATCGACGGTTACCAACCGCTGTTCGTAAACTTGCTCGTCGATCACTCCCGCCAGCGGCAGCATTGGCTGCAGCGGACCTGCAATTCGCGGCAGGCCCGCGGTGAAGAGAAAGGCGACTTTCGATGCGTCTGGCGAAAAAGTTGGAGCGGAAGCGTAACCCTTCAGATCCGCACGCTTGACTGGTGCGTCCCCATCGAGAGCGGCGGTCCACAATTGCGCGGCGGGAACATCGCCGGGAAGGTCCGCAAGAAAAACCAGCTGCTTGGAATCTGGTGACCACGAGACGTCGCGGATCGAGGGTTTGCCTTCAATCGCAATCGTCCGAGCAGGGCCACCGGTCGCAGGTACCAGCCAGAGTTCGCCGCCCACGATGTATGCGATCTGAGATCCATCGGGAGAGATCGCCGCCTGCTGAATGCTCTTGGCATGCGGCATCGAATCGAGAACGGCGGCCGCATGCGAGGAAGTTTCAGCCTGTGACCCAACCACCACAAATGCGCAGCAAAGCGCCATTGCTCCGGCCAACCGGAGAGAAGAAAAATTCATAGTTGAACCCTCTGAGGGCGAGCGTTCCTACCGAGAACCGACGGCAACTGAGAACTGCTTTAGAACCCCATAATGTTGTAGCCACAGTCTACGTAGATGACCTCGCCAGTAATACCGCTGCTCGCATCGGACGCGAGGAACACTCCCGTTCGGCCGACTTCTTCTACTTCAACGCGGCGTCCGAGCGGCGCACGTTCTTCGTGCTCACGGAGCATATCTCCAAAGCCGGCGATCCCGCGGGCAGCCAGCGTTTTGATTGGTCCAGCGGAAATGGCGTTCACCCGAATTCTGTCTTTCCCGAGTTCGTAGGCGAGATAACGCACTGAGCATTCCAATCCTGCCTTCGCGACCGCCATGACGTTATAGCGCGGCACGACCTTCTCCGAAGCGTAGTACGTCATGGTGACGACCGAGCCGCCCTCAGTCATCAGCGGCGCCGCGCCGCGCGCCACTGCGATCAGCGAATATACACTGACGTCCATTGCGACGCGAAAGCCATCTCGCGAGGTGTTGACGAAGTCACCCTTCAGTTCCTCTGCGGGAGCATAAGCGACCGAGTGCACCAACGTATGAAGCTTGCCGTAGCGCTCTTTCAATTTAGCGAACAGAGCTGCGATCTCTTCGTCCTTTGACACATCGCACATGTAGGCTTCAGCGCCAGGGAGCGAAAGAATTAGATCTTTTGCTTCCTGCTCGAGGCGCTCGTTCTGGTACGTAATGGTGAGCTTCATACCGGCGGCATGCAGTCCTTGGGCGATCGACCACGCAATCGAGCGCTTATTGGCTACTCCAAAGACGACAGCATTCTTGCCCTGCAGGTCAGCGGACATATCTCTCCTTGAGGAAATGGAAAGAATAACAGGGGGAAGTGCTGTTTTACTACGGAGAGCTAATTAGAGGTCTCACTTCCGACGAGGCCCTGCGGACAACGTGAAGATGAACTCATTCCGCGGCGATCTCCTCGCGGACTCGATTTCCGACCGGCCAACTTGCCGCGACGAACGACAGGCCGTAAACGCAAGCAAGGATTGCAAAGGCGACAACCAAACTTACATTGTGGGCGACGGTTCCTACGCAGATCGCGAGCACGAGTTGTAGAAAGGTTCCTGCGAAGTAAAAAGTGTTCTGCACGCGCCCCATCAGGTGCTTGGGAACCATCTCCATCAGGTTCGTATTCATTGCAACGCCGCCCAGGCCACGGGCTGAACCCATAACAAAATAGGTCGCAATCGCCAACCACAACAATCCTGAGATCGGCGCAAATGCAACACACACTGACAACAGTGCCATCGAGAACGCAATCGTGCGACGGCCTCCCAGAAGGGAAATCATCTGTGGCGCGTAAAGCGCGCTGACGAATGCTCCGGTACCCCATCCTGCATTGAGCCAGCCATACCCTTTTGCGCCTGCGTGAAAGATGCGGTCGCTGAGCGACGGAGTCACAACGACTCCGGTCACCATCGCACCCAGGAAAAGGGCCCAGCTGATGCCGAGCATGACCACAGCTCGATGGTCGCGCAAGAAGTGGAGGCCCTCGCGCATCTCGCGCCAGAAGCGCTCGAACTGAGTCTCCGCCGCGACGAGGTCCGCGCGCAACTCATCTGCGTGAATGACCACGTGCCTTCCCTTGCGCACCGCGAAGTAGCAGAGGAACGAAACCACATAGGTGGACACGTCAAGCATCAACACGCCGCCCAGCCCGATATGGTCGTAGATGAAACCGACAATCGCGCCCGCAATGAGAAATCCTCCCTGCACTCCGGCCAGCAGAAAGGTATTCGATTCCACGAATTCTCCCTCCGGAGTGAGTTCCTGGATCAGCGCGGTGATGGTCGGCCAGAACATCCAGAAGCCCGCAGCAACCAGAGTGTTCATTAAATAAAGTTCCCAGACCTGCACTCGTCCACGAAACGCGAGAATCGCGACGGCGACAATGATGATCGCGCGGATCGCGTCCAGCCACATAACGAGCCGGCGACGGTCTTCACGGTCGATGACCACGCCGGTGAAGGGAAGCATCAGCATGGCCGGAACCGTCTGGAGCACGGCAAAAGTGCCGAGGGCGGTCTCGGAATGCGTGGCTTTCAGAATGTACCAGGCGACGGCGGCCGAGTTCATCCCGCTGCCCACCATGGAAATCAGGTTGGCCGCAAACACAAAGCGCAGCGGACGACGGTTGAAACTGTCACGCATTCTTCTACTTTACCGCACGAGTTTTCCACCACCGAGAGACGGGGCACGGCGAAAATGAGCGGAAAGCTCTGGTTCAGAAATCGAAGCATCCTACGCGGTGCCGGGCGCGCGATGATCGGGAAAGGTTAGATCGAGCAGCCATTTCTTCTTTTTGATTTTCTTGATCGACGCTCAGAGATGCCGCGCAGTGCATCCAAAATTCTGGGCAATATTGCCAAGCTCCGCCTCTCCGAGGTGAATCCTGACCGGCCTTGTGACCCTAGCTCTTGCGCGGCGCGCCGTTCGGCGATACGATTCGCGTGCTATTCAAGAGTAAAGTCATCTTGCATATTTGCTGGAGGCGGGCTATGAGACGGTGCAAGGGATGGTGGTTGCTTCTCGTCGTTTTCTCTTTCGCATATTCGTTTTCTCAGGCATGGGCCCAGGTTGACCACATCGTGATCGCGGCAGGGACAGACGAGGATCACGCCCTTCAGACTATTTCTAACGAGCCAGACGCCGCCAAGAAGATAGCCATGTATCAGGATTTTGTGCAAAAGTTTTCCACCAATCCTCAGGCCGTGGCGTATGGAAACTGGCAGCTTGCGCAGCTTTATCAGGCGAACGGCGAATTTGACAAAGCTCTCGAGGATGGCGACAAAGCGCTCGCCGCATCACCGCATGATCTCGATATCATGGTTTCCCAAACCAGCCTTGCGCAGCAGGCCAAGAGCAATAGCAAGATGATGGATTATGTCTCGAAAGGCGGCGAGGTCTGCCAGTCCATTGCCAAGCAGCCTAAGCCCGAGGGTATGAGCGACGACGATTTTAAGCAGAAAATCGATCAGGAGAAGAGTGCCGCGCAGAGCAGTTGCGATTTCCTGGAGACCAGCGGATTCAATGTAATCACAACCGAAACTGATCCGAAGAACCGCATGTCCGAGATTGAGAAGTACACCGCAGCGTTTCCGAATTCGAAGTTCGCGGCCCAGGTTTCCAATTACGCCATGTACACGCTGGGACCAGGTCAATTAAACGATCACGCCCGCCTGGTTGCGTTCGGCGAAAAGATTCTGGCGTCAGATCCAAACTCGGTACCGGCATTACTGCTGCTCGCGAGCTACTACGCTGACGAGAACAAGCCCGGAAGTTCCGCGAAAGCGATTACATACGCCGAGAAAGTAATCGAGGTGTCGAAACCCGATGCTCCGGATGCCGACAAATCCCGCAAAATGGCGGCGGGCGCAGCCTACAACACGATTGGTTGGGCTTACCTGAAGCAGGAAAAGACAACTCCGGCGATTACCGACCTCAAGTCCGCTTCTACCTTGCTCAAGGGAGAGGACGATCAGCAGTACGCTCGCGCGCTGTATGGATTGGGCTTTGCTTACGGCAAGTTGAATAAGCTGACGGAAGCCCGCGAAGTCCTTACCGAGGCGGTGAAGATTCCTGGACCGTTACAGGCGATGTCTCAGGATTTACTGACGAAGGTCAATAGCGCGCGCGCCAAAGGAAGATAGGGCCGAATTACTGCGGTGGGTTTGCCAGATCTTCGGAGAGTAACTGAGCTTTCCGTGCCAGCGTTTTGCCACGCTCTACGTCTCCATCGGCCAATGCGGATTTGGACTGCTCCACGTATTGGCGAATCTGCGAGACAGTATCCTGCTGCGTTGGAGTGAGTTGGAGTTCGGCAATTTTCTTTAAATTTGCCTCCGCCGAACCCAATATCTGGCTTACTTCATTGCGCTTCTGCGAAGTCTGATCACCGCCCGCCAGTTGAATGCTCGGCTCCGCGGTTCCTCCCTGCCGCACAATGATCTTCTCTGGAGGGCAGTTTTTGCCGGGAGTAGTGCCAGAACTCGGGGACTGCGATGTTTCAGGAGTACTCGCTGTACCAGAAGGTTGCGACGTGGTGGGACTAGTCGAGCCTGGGTTACCCGCGGTATCACACGTTGTGGTCGACGCGGTTTTCTGGGAGCCCTTTTTCCTCGCGGAATGATGCTTTGCTTTCGTGGTTGATTGTTGCGTAGATGACGAAGGCTTGGGTTCCTGCGCCGCCGCTGGTGGAACTGCCCCGCTTTGTTCCTGGTCCGATTTTGTGTTTGAGGAAGCAGAAGATCCCGACTGCTGCGTCGACTGCGCCTGCACAGTCGCTTCCTGTGCGCTCAACCCGGTGGAGCAGATTCCGAACAGCAGGATGGCGGCGGCCAGAGTCATACGGGTCCCATAGTCAAACAGCAAATTTTCTATCCCATCTTACGCCGAGGACTGTCTGCCTGCGATGAATTCTGGGCAGCCAAACACCATTATTAGTCCCCACGATTTGAGGTTGTTTCATCTGCGGTAAAGTCCGAACTCGGATCGGGCGCGGCTCCCGCAGCTGGTATCTGAAAGCGAAATACGGTGCCTTGGGCTTCAGCAGATTCGAAGTCTACCGAGCCATAGTGCCACTGCAGGATCTGGTAGGTCTGCGCTAAGCCGATGCCGCTGCCTTCCTTCTTCGTCGTGAAGTACAGCTCAAAAATCTTGTCGTGCATCTCTTTCGGAATTCCATTGCCTTCGTCTTGTACTTCGGCGACCACGATTCCATTTTCCCTGCCGGCGGAGATGGTGAGCAGCCCTCCTTGAGGCATGGCCTGCACTCCGTTGATTACCACGTTGAGAATTGCTTGCCGCATCAAGTCCGTATCGACCTTTACGGGAAGCCGGAAGTCGGGCATGTGTCGTTCGATCGTGACACCGTGTTGTTCGGCATCGGGAGCAGCGAGCTGTGCAACGTCTTCCAGCAGGCGCCGAAGATCCACCTCCTCGAGGTGTAGATCGCGCGGACGAGTGAAGTCGACAAGCGTTTGCACCACGCGATCCAGCCGACGGATTTCGCTGTCGATGATGTCCATATGCCGCCGGGTGTCCGGTTCCTCGTGTGCCAGTTTGTTCTGTAGAAGCTGCAGATGAAGCACGATCGCATTGATGGGGTTCTTGACCTCGTGGGCTACGCCCCTCGTGACTCGGCTGCTGGCGGAGAGCCGCCGCGACATTTCGATCTCATCGCCAATGCGCCGCACCGGCTCGGTATCGCGCATGATCAGCAGAGCGCCGATCTGCGAGGATTTTTCCTGCACGAAATCCAGTGACACCAGCACCCGCTTTTCTCCTGCGACATCGAACTCGCGCTGCGAGATAGGATGCCGGCGCTCGAATGCATCCAGCAGAGCTGTTCCCAGTAGAGAGTTGCGATCGAACACCTCTTGCACCGTTCGCCCCAGTAACTCGCTGCGAGGCCGTCCGAGGAAGCCTTCTACCGGCGCGCTGACCAGCACCACGCGCGAGTCTCGGGCAAACAGCATCAGGCCATCCTGCAGCTTCGACATGAGTTGGTCGACATTGTCTTTCAATGCCGAGAAAATTTCTTTGCTGTCCCGGATCTGGCGCCCAAGGTTCGCAATCTTCAGCGAAACCAGTCCGTACTCATCGTGTTTTGCCTCCGCGCTGTAAAGATCGGCTTCGCCCGCGCTCACGCTATCGAGATTCCGGCTGATTTGCTTCAATGGGCCAAGAGCAAGATTCGAAATGCCCGCAGCCAGGAAAAGCGAAACGATAATCAATGTCACGGAAATGTAGAGTGACTTGATCAATCGCGCCTGCACTTCGCTGCGCAAGAAGACCGTCTGAACTCCGATGCGGATGGTCCCAAAAGGGGATCCATTCAATTCGAGCGGATAGGTCACGTCATAAACCGCAGCCGGGCTGAATACGAGACGAATTTGATCGCGAAACCTCGCGTGTATCACCTGATCGAAATCGGGTCTCGGCTCGATTATTTTGCCGACCAGACTTTCATTCGTGTGCAGCAGCGCTTTGCCGTTAATGTCAACGATGGCGACATCGTAGATATATCTCCAATCTCCTGGATCCGACTGCAGTAGATTGTTCAGGTTGACATCCGTTTGCACAAACTCGGTCAGCGCGCGTCTCAGAGCGACCGGGTTGCTGGTATCGATCTTGGTACTGCCAAAGTCAGGGACATCATTCCCCGCAGCATAGGCCAGCTGATGTGTAAGGCTGGTGGCGCTTTCGTAGGCATTGGCAATGCGCAGCCGCAGAATCTGAGAGATGTACAGGTAGGAGAATGCTGTGACCATTGTGGCCACCATGAGAGTGATGACCAGGACGATAATGGTTTTCCTTCGAAGCATGGAAAGCTTAAGATGAGACTTGCCGCCACATAACTAGCTCGGCACTTCTTCCTTCCCCGGTGTCGCCTCCGCCGCCGCACTTCCATATTCTTTCAACTTGTTATGCAGGGTCTTCAGGCTGATACCCAGGATTTCCGCAGCTCGCGTCTTGTTATTGCTGGTGGCCTCCAGAGTCTTCAGAATCAGCATCTTTTCGGCTTCTTCCACCGTCGTACCCACGCCCAGCCGGACGGCATCCGGATCGTTCACCGCAGTACGAAGCGGAGCTTGCCCGAATCCCGGAGGCAAATGTTTGGTCTCAACTGCTCCCGTATCGCAGACAATGACTGCCCGCTCTATGGTGTTACGCAATTCGCGCACGTTCCCCGGCCATGAATAGTTGTTGAACTGGTTCAGCACCGCTTCACTGACGGCCGTAACTTTGCGCCCATGTTTGGAACTCATCTCAGCCAGCAGTAACTGCACCAGGCCGGCAATGTCTTCCTTGTGTTCGCGCAACGGTGGCATGTGGATATTGAAGACATTCAGCCGGTAATAAAGATCGCTTCGCAGTTCGCCGCGGGCGACCGCCTCATCCGGAACCTTGTTCGTGGCAGCGAGCACGCGCACATCGACTGCCGTCTCGACTTTGCTTCCCAGCCGCCGGAGTTTGCGATCCTCGAGAACTCGTAACAATTTGGCTTGAGTTCCGACTGGCATCTCACCGATCTCATCCAACAGCAGCGTTCCGCCCTCAGCAAGCTCAAAGCAGCCGGTGCGGCGTTCTACCGCTCCAGTGAACGCACCTTTCTCGTGGCCGAAGATTTCGCTCTCCATCAGAGTCTCGGGAATGGCGGCACAATTAATGGCAACAAAAGGACGATCCTTGCGCGAACTCAGGTCATGGATCGTGCGCGCGACCAGTTCTTTTCCAGTTCCGCTGGCCCCGGTGATGAGAACGGAGGCGGTACTGGGCGCTACCATCTCAATCAGCCGGAAGATTTCCTGCATCTTGCGCGATGATCCGCTTAGTCGGCCGAGCGATCCCGTATCCCGCAGCCGGCGGCGCGTCGCTTCGAGTTCCGCGCGCGTACCGAGCAGCGCCGAAGCATTCGCGAGAATTGTCCGGAGGCGATCGGTGTCGATCGGTTTGGTGATGTAATCGTATGCCCCCATCCGCATCGCCTGAACTGCGCTGTCGATCGTTCCTTGAGCGGTTACGAGAATGACCGCAATAGTCTGAGCCTGTTCCGCCAGTCGCTCCAAGAGTTCAAGTCCACCCATCCGGGGCATCTTCAGATCGGTGATTACGATGGACGGCGCCCACTGCGTCGCCTTCTCCAGCCCCTCCGCGCCATCCTGGGCGGTCTCCACGCGGAATCCCCAGGAGCTGACCAGCTCCGCCATGCCGGACCGTTCATTCTCTTCATCTTCTACGATCAATACTTTTTCGTGGCTCATGGCCTCGTTTCAGTTCACTCGATTTCGCCGTTGCAGGGCTCTAATACCGTGGACTGCCCTGGCATCGGCTTCCCACGATACGCGGCTGACTTGTTATCCGGCAAGGTTCGAAACGTGAACCGCTCGCTCCGGATATGCGCGTCACTTCGTGAGTATCATTTTGAGACGGCTAGGGAAGACGCTCGCCCAGACAATAATTCTAGTCTACGCTTTAGGTTTGTCCTGCTGTTGAGATAGAATTTTTGGTTCCAAGAATAAACCTGCTTCATCTGCTGGTTCAGTGACCCAATCCCACGCCTGACTGTGGGTGCATGGGATAGCCATCAAAATCAATCTATGGAGGATTTATGACCAAGGGGAGCGCAACAGGCTTCCGCTGTCGGGTTCCGTTCTTTGTCGCGGTATTTTTCTGTTTTGTTCTAGCTTCCGGTTCAGCTCGTGGCTCAGAGCAGCGATTCCTATCCCAAGTGGGATCTTTTCGCCGGATATCAGTGGTTGCATCCGGGTGCGACAGTTCCGATGAGCGGAGCTCCCGGCAATCCAATTCCATATAAAGTGCCGGACATGGCCAAGGGTTTCGGCACGGCTCTAGCCTACAACTTCGACAAGAATTGGGCTGCGGAAGCCGACTTCGGACACAACTGGAATAGCGGGAGCTACGAGACCACGGGTTCGGTCGGACCTCGCTTTATGTGGCGTGGCGATGGTGCGAACTTTTTTGTACATGGATTGCTTAGCTACAACTACCTGTCGGTAAATGTAGCGGGCAATGGCAAGAATGGCATCGGTGCCCTCCTCGGCGGTGGCATGGATCTGCCCTTCAGCAAGCATGTGGCTTGGCGGCTCTTCCAGGTGGATTATGTCTGGGCGCGCCACAATTACGCCGATCAAGCGGCGCCACAATTCCCCACCTTGCGGCGCATTTCATTAGAAGGTGCCCGACTTCGCACCGGACTAGTCTTTAGCTGGGGCGGCGCAGAACCGGCCATGCCTGCCGCATCCTGCTCCGTGCAGCCCACCGAGGCTATGGTCGGCGAACCGATTACCGCGACGGTGACCGCCAGCAACTTCAATCCCAAACACACCGTCACTTACAGCTGGAGCGGCACCGGCGGCCAAGTCACCGGCAAAGATACGACTGCCAGCATCGATACCAACAACGTTGCTCCGGGAAGTTACACAGTTACGGCGCACGTGACCGACCCCAAGCTGAAGAAGGCGAATGAAGCCAGCTGCTCGGCAAACTATACGGTGAAGCCGCTTCCGCCGAAGAATCCTCCGACGATGTCATTGTCGGCGAATCCTACCGAACTGGTTCCGGGAGGAACGGTCAATCTCTCGGGCAACTGCACCAGCCCGGACGGAGTGCCAGTCTCCGTTGCGAACTGGACATCCACGTCCGGATCAGTTTCCGGCAGCGGAACCTCGGTCACGCTGAATACCGCGGGCCTGCAGCCGGGTCCAGTCACGGTCACTGCCACTTGTACCGACTCTCGCGGACTAACGGCACAAGCCACAACCCAGGTTACGATCCAGACGCCTCCTCCACCGCCGGTGGACAAGGCTCTGGAAGCGCGCCTGGCCCTGCACAGCGTTTACTTCGCAACAGCGCAGCCAACGGCGAAAGATCCCAGCGGCGGACTGTTACTCAGTCAGCAGCAAACTCTGATGGCTCTGGCCACCGACTTCAAGAAATATCTTGAAGCCAAGCCGGACGCGCATCTCACGCTGGAGGGTCACGCCGATCATCGTGGATCGCCTGCCTTCAATCAGGCGCTCACGCAACGTCGCGTGGCGAGAGTGAAGAGCTTCCTCGTGGAGCAAGGCGTTCCCGAGGCGGATATCGACACCAAGGCCTTCGGCGCAGAACAAAACCTGACCACGGAGCAGGTTAAACAATCAATCGAGCAAAACTCTGATCTGACCACAGAAGAGCGCAAGCGCGCTGTCGCCAGGATCGATGTTATCCGCATGGCTAGCAACCGCCGCGTCGACGTCACGTTGAGCTCAGCGGGCCAGACGGAAACCTCGGTGCGTCAGTTCCCGTTCAACTCGACCGACGCGCTTAGCCTGATCGGAGGCCGCGAATCGGCTAAGAAGCCGGCAGCCAAGCGCACCACTAAGAAACCGGCAAAGAAGCAGTAACAGAATCGCAACAAGAACCCGGCACAAGGCGGAGAGCATAGTTGCTCTCCGCCTTGTTTTGTTTCGCGTGAACCTCCGATATAAACCTCAATTCACCAGGATGGCGAAAAATCTACACGACTCCCACCAAAGTGCCATCGCCAAGAGGTTGATTTGATGAGACTGTGACTGGTATTCGGGTTGCCACTTCCAATTCGGCGCGTCGGGGAGCGAAATATGGATGGAATGGGGGAGTTTCGCAAGCCACTTAGTCGGGCCGGATTGTTATTGTCCCTCCTTTTTCTGACCTCGGCCTGTTCCCGGTCGATCCGCGTACCTGAAGAAGGTGCAAGCCAGGACAGCCAGGCTCCATTCGAAGGTGCGAGCGGAACACCGAGTAGTCCGCAGGTTGTTCAGCACACCCTTCCGGCGGATGCTGGTATGGATCTGCCCTTTGAAGACGCCCATCGCCTTCCCGTCGGTACGTTGCTCACGGTCCGACTCTCCAATCCCGTTACAGCAGGAGTAAAGACGAACGACCGCTCTTTCCAAGCAGCCATCGATCAGCCCGTGATGATCGATGGGAATACGGTGCTGCCTCGAGGCTCGATCGTCAGCGGAAGGGTGGAATCGGCGCGAACTTCTGAAATGAAACCTGACCGGGGCTATGTCCGTCTGGTGCTCGCGTCCGTTCATTGCGGCGGCGTGGAGATTCCCGTCCAAACCGCCAGCTTATTTGCCCGCCAAGGTCCCGACGCCGAGATCTCGCTCTCAACGGTCCGCTTAGAGCAGGGACGGCGCCTCACTTTCCGCCTCACGGAGCCTGTTTCGCTCAGTCCGCAACGCACCCAAGCCCGCCAGTGACCTTTTTTCGCATTTTTCTGAGTTTTCCACAGAAAGATTTCCTGTTTTAGTGACATCTGACCTTCGCTCGCACAGCCTCTTGTCTCTATAGTGAGCCGAAATGGGAGTTGGACGAACCGCATGAGATGTCCGAATTCCCATTTCGGGAAAACGTAGGTATGGGCTAGCGCATCCCGCGCTTCCTTCCTGCCCTTTTTCCCGCAAAGTAGAAATCGGAACCAAAATTTATGAGCGCAGCTGTTGACGTTCTGCGAATCGCGGAAAATCCCGAAGCGGAGTTTCTTTCGCTGTGGAGCAATGCGCCCCACGCGTTCGTGCTCTGTCGGGCCGACGGCGCGATCAGCAGCTTCAATCCTGCTACCCAGCAACTGCTGGGACGAAATCCTTATAGCCATCCGGTCGTCCGTTTTCTGGATCTGATTCCTCTTGAGCAACACCCGCTAGTGGAGCGCGAAATCCACGCTCTAATGGAAGGGATGCGTACCAGCTTCCAAATCGACACCAGAACGAGCGGCCTGAATGCTTCGCGTCGTGCGCTGGACCGCTTGGAGGCTGCAAGGCGATCGCAATGCATTCTTGGCGTTTGCGGAAGAAGTTCCGGACGCCGTGGCTGTCGAACACAGACTCCGCCAGGCTCAACACCTTGAAGCCATTGGTCGACTCGCTGGCGGCGTCGCCCACGACTTCAACAATCTTTTGACGGGAGTGCTGCTCTACTGTGACCTGCTGATGGCCAGTCTCGATCCCAGCCATCGCGCGCACAAGTATGCGGACGAGATTCGCAAAGCAGGTTTCCAGGCCACCGGCATCGTACGACAGTTGCTTGCCGTTGCGCGGCCCACGGCTTCGCAAGCCCGCGCGCTCTGCCTGAACGAAATCGTCGAAAGCATGCGTAACTTATTGTCGCGCCTGATCGGAGAGAACTTTGAGCTCACCTTTCACCTCGATCCCGGTCTGGGTCTCGTCAGCATGGATCCCTCCCATGCCCAACAGATTCTCTTGAATCTGGTGCTGAACGCCCGGGACGCAATGCCGCTGGGCGGCAAGATTCGGATTGAGACGCGCAACTGCAAGGTGCAGATTCTGGCGGATGATGCGCCCTGCTTCAAAGCGGCTCCAACACTGCCCTGCGCTCTGTTCCTGGTGTCCGATAACGGACCGGGCATGGATGAATCCGTTCGCGCCCACGTCTTCGAGCCGTTCTTTACCACAAAAGCCGCCAGAGGCACTGGCCTTGGGCTCTCGACCGTCCATGACGTTGTGACAACTAGCGGAGGACTGATCTATGTCGACAGCGAACCTGGTCAGGGAACGCGGGTGAGTGTCTTGCTTCCAATTGCCTCGCAACAGGCGACCGAATCGCTGAATACAAGTTCTTATCCCATGAACGACGAGGAACTTTCATCGCACGAAGAAAAGGAATAATGCAATGACAGCAGCAGCCTTGAGTTCGTTTACCACGCCCACCCCACAGATTGAACCCGCTAATTTCCTCAACCTTCTTATCATCGATGACGAGCGCACGATTCGCGAGGCCTGCGGCGAAGTGGCCCGGTCTCTCGGCTTCACCGCGCATGCCGCTGACTCTGCCGAGCAGGCCTACCGCATGTTAGACCTGCAGGCTTTTGACGCCGTTCTGTTAGACCTTCGGCTGCCCGGCGCCGGAGGGCTCGATGCGCTGCGGCGCATCAGGGAGCGGCGTCCCGAGGCGGTGGTTATTGTCGTAACCGGATACGGCACCGTCCAGTCTGCGGTTCAAGCCATGAAAAACGGCGCCTATGACTATGTGACCAAGCCCTTCAGCGTCGATGAACTCAAGCTGCTCCTCGAGCGGGTAGCCAACCATCTGAAGATGAAATCAGAAAATCGCATGCTGCGCGAAAAAGTGAAATCGAAACAAGGATTCGGCGGAATCGTGGGCCGCGCTCCCGAGATGGAGAAGCTCTACCGCATCATCGCCAAAGCAGCCAACAGCGTTCATCCTGTACTTATCCTGGGCGAGAGTGGAACCGGCAAAGAGTTAGTCGCGCGTTCGATTCACTATTCCGGTCCATTTCGCGACAAGCCCTTCATTCCCGTGGATTGCGGTTCTCTGGTTCCCACCCTGATCGAAAGCGAACTTTTCGGATACGTAAAGGGCGCCTTCACCGGGGCGAATCAGTCCAAAGATGGCCTGTTGGCCATGGCTGAAGGTGGAACCATCTTCCTCGACGAGGTCGGCGAACTTCCCGTGGACCTTCAGGCTAAAATGCTGCGTGCGATCCAGGAAAAGGAAATCCGGCCCGTAGGCAGCACCCGCCGCGTGCCCATCAATGTACGCATTCTGGCGGCTACGAATCGTGACCTTGAACTAGCGGTCACGCAAGGTGTATTCCGCCGCGATCTCTATTTCCGCCTAAATGTCCTCAGCTTGCGCATCCCTGCTCTTCGCGAGCGCCGTCAGGATATTCCCCTTCTTATCGGATATTTCCTCGATCGCATGACCCGCACCTCCGGCGTGGAAAAGGTGCTTAGCGACGATGCTCTCAAAGGTATGCTGGCGTACGATTGGCCGGGCAACGTACGTGAACTCGAGAACTGTCTGGAGCGGAGTTATGCCTTCACCAGCGGCCCAGCGATCCACATCGCTGATCTACCTCGCGAGATCGCCAACTTGCCCATGGCTGAGGCTTCGAACGGAAACGGCAATGGGAATGGACACCTAAAAATTGTTCCCATCGCAGAGCTGGAGAAGCAAACCATCCTCAAAGCCATCACCGAATTAAACGGAGACAAGCTGCAGGCAGCTCGCCTGTTGGGCATCGGTAAAACCACGTTATACCGCAAGCTGAAAGATTACGCGGCGCACGGTTGCTGAGCTCGCACCGATTGCGAACCGCAAAATCACAATCGCGTTCCGCAACGGGAAACTGACGAAGCACAGACTCCGCTAACTATCGCGTTTCCAATCCGTCGATTTTGGCGGCGCACGTGCTAGTGAAAGGCCATGATCTTACTCATTACTCCCCAATCTCGAGGGCCCGAACTTGCCGCCCTTATGCATGCTGAGACGAGTCAGGAAACCCACTGGGCCCAGAGCGTGCCGGAGGCGTCCACACGGCTCCGCGAACACACCTACTCCGCCGCCATCATTGATCAATTTCTGCTCGAAACTGAGCCCGAAGACAGCGACGACATGCTCGAACATCTGGGCACCGCATTTCCCGTGTACATCAACTTTGCCGTGACCGGGCTCGATCGTCTCGTTCGCGAGGTGCGCTCGGCATTGCATCGCCGTAATCGTGAGGAATTAACCGCGCGTCGCGCCGTCGCCGAGCAGATGCACAGCGAAATGCGCGAAACCCTTACCATGATGCTTCTCTCTTGCGAGTTGGCTATGTCGGTGCCCGATGTACCAAGACTCGCCGCAGAGAAGATTCGTACCATCGACACGCTCGCGCGCGAGCTGCGCTTACGGCTCGAAGTGAACTGAGCGTGCTGCGCGGGCGAAGCCTGTCAAGACGGGGCGCTGTTGCTCGATGCCCGCCCTGCTGTGGAAGAGCACGTCCAGGGACAATTACGGGAATTGCGACGGCCTCAACCCCCGAATTCCTGGAGCTAGTGTTTTTGCGTTATTGAGTCGCCTCTCGCACTCCGGTAACTTTTCGCTGCTCATCATTCTGTGGACGTGGGGTCCCGGAAAATCTAAAGCGCATCCCCTGCAGGCCTTGGCCGCCTTTCTATTTTGGCGTGCGATCGGTTTGCGTGGAGATGTGTATCTGCGAATCGCTGGGGGCGTCGTGGGTAAAAAGCGTGGCTGGACAAGTTTCGCTCTATTGCTTCTGCTCGTGTGCTCTGCCGCCGGTCAACAGATTTCCGGAACCATACGCGGGAATGTATTGGATCCCACGGGTGCCGCGGTGCAGAGCGCTTCCGTGACCGCTACGCAGCTGGAAACTGGATTGACGCGGAACGCCATGACCAATCATTCGGGAGAATACATACTTCTGGAATTGCCCGTCGGCCATTACACGCTACAGGCCACTGCCAAGGGATTTTCAACGTATATTCAACAGGGCATCATCCTTGACGTCAATGAGACCGCGACCGTGCCCGTCCACCTCGCCGTGGGCACTGGGATGGAGAAACTGGAAGTACAGGCTGACGCACAATTGATTCAGTCCACCGTGACTAGCTTGGGCAAAACCGTGAGCGAGCGCGATGTCCTGGAACTCCCGCTCAACGGACGCAACTTTTCCCAACTTGGCCTTCTTCAGCCAGGAGTAGTCCCGCTCACGCCCGGCCTCGCCGAAGCGGGAGGCTCTTTGCGCGATGGCCAAGCCTACGCCGTCAATGGGCAGCGGCCCGAGTCCAACAATTTCCTGATCGACGGCGCCAACAACTTCAATGGCGTCGATGGAGGTTTCGTCCTCAAGCCGCCCCTCGATTCCATCATCGAATTCAAGATTTTGACGCACAACGCCAATGCTGAATTCGGAGACGCTCTGGGATCAACCACCAACATCATCACCCGTTCCGGCACCAACAGCTACCACGGGTCGCTCTGGGAGTTCATTCGCAACGATGCCTTCGATGCGAATAATTACTTTGCGACGAGCCAGGAGCCTCTGAAACAGAACCAGTTCGGGGGTACGTTCGGCGGGCCCGTGCGCAAAGATAAAACCTTCTTCTTCGGATATTACGAGGGCTTCCGCAACCGCCAGGGCGAGACGCAGGGAAGCACCGTTCCATCGCTCGCGGAGCGGCAGGGAAACTTCGGCCAGCTATGTCCCGAGGGTTTCAACGGCGGCGGGATCTGCAACAACCCCGCGCATCAGCTTTTCAATATTTTCGCGAACGCGCCGATTCCTTTCAACAAGCTGCCATTTATCGACCCGCTATCGCAGAAGCTGCTGAGTTTCTTTCCCGAGCCGAACTCAGGTATGAATGTTTACAACGCCACCGAGACACTGCACGACGACACTGATCAGTTCGGCGTTAAGGTCGACCACTACCTCTCACCCTCCGATACTCTGAACTTCCGCTACATGTTCAGCAACGAATCGCGCATCGATCCGCTATCTACCTCCGGCGCCAGCGTGCCCGGATTTCCCGTGGGAGAGGATCACCGCGCTCAGAATTTCGTGGCGCAAGAGACGCACACCTTTTCTCCGACGGTTATCGGTGTGGCCCGGTTCTCATACCTTCGATACAAATTTCTCTTCGACGAACATCTGAATCACCAGAGCCCGACCAGCCTCGGATTTCAATATGCGCCGAGCTTGGCTCTCGCCCAAGGGCCTCCGTTTATTCAGGTGAACGGCTACACCACTGTCGGCGATCCAATCACCGGACCACGCGATACCTACGAGAACGCTTACGACTCCTCTGCATCGCTCAGCTGGATTCGCGGACGTCACGAACTGAAGTTCGGTGGCGGGTACCAGCATCTGAATGTGAACGCTCTGCAGGGCATCGCCACCAACGGCTTCTTTGTGTTCGATCCTGGATTTCCTATAGCTGGAGACGGCTTTGCCGCATTCCTTTTCGGGCAACCGGTGGTTTTCCTGCAAGGGCGCGGTGATTTCGCTCGTGGAATTCGTGGCAACGGCCTGAACGGATACGGGCAGGACACCTACCAGGTCTCGTCGCGCTTGACCCTGAACTTCGGTCTGCGCTACGAATTGCCCTTTCCCTACACCGAGATCCACAATCGACAGACACTCTGGATTCCCGGCCGCCAGTCGGTGGTCATGCCGAATGCTCCCGGAGGATTGCTGTATCCCGGGGATCCCGGTGTCCCCGCGGGTTTAATTCCAACGTTCAAAAAAGCCTTTGCTCCGCGCTTCGGAGTTGCGTTCGATCCCACCGGCAAAGGCCAGTGGCTCGTCACTTCCTCATACGGCATCTTCTACGAGCCGTACTATACCGGTCAGGGTGGACCGTTGCAATCGCCGATCAGCGCGCCACCGTACTTGCAGACCGCGCAAATCAGCGTCCCGAACTTCGCCGATCCGTTCAACGGTAATCCTCCGGCGCCAGGAGCCTTCGCCACTCCACTCACGAATCTCACACTCACGCCGAATCTCCCGCTCCCGTATTCGCAGGATTGGGATCTGAACCTCCAGCGTTCCTTCGGCTCTGATTTCTTACTCGAAGTGGGATACGTCGGCACGAAGGGCACCAAACTACCGCGCTTCATTGAGGGCAATCCAGCGGTTTATGTGCCTGGAATGAATTCCGCTACCGGCCAGCCGAACTCTACTTCCGGCAACGCCGACCAGCGCCGCCTCTATTCCGGGTGCACGCTGAACGATCCGCCGAGCAGCTGCGTCTTCTCCTCAACTGGATTAATCGCTGGCATCGCCAACTCGTCCTATAACGCTCTGGAAGCCAGCTTGCGCAAGCGATTCAGCTACGGCATGGCGTTTCTCGCTTCCTACACCTTTTCGAAAACGATTGACGACGCGTCCTCGTTCAATATGACGGGGTCCGCGGCCAAACCCGTCGCTGGAGAAAACGATCTCGCTCAAGACCCATTCAATCTTGCGGCTGAGCGCGGACGCTCACTGTTCGATTCCCGCCATCGCCTCGTGCTGAGCTATGAGTGGGCTCTCCCGGTATGGCGGCAGCCGCATGGCTGGTATCAGCAGATTCTGGGTAAGTGGCAACTAAACGGAATTTTTACCGTGATGAGCGGAACTCCGTTTACAGTTTTTGATTCGGTCGACGTGTCAGAGCAGGGCAGCGCTCCCGAAATCACCGGCTTTTCCGCGAATCGTCCCAATCTCGTCGCGGGTCAGAATCCCAACAGTGGCCCCAAGACGCCGACCGCATGGCTCAATGCCGCCGCTTTTCAGCGGATCACGCCAGATCCGAATTCTCCCGTCCAGCAGTTCGGGACTGCAGGCCGTAATATCGCTCAAGGACCCGGGTACGCCGACTGGGATTTCTCTGCCTTCAAGAACATTCCTGTGACCGAAGGCAAGCAATTCCAATTCCGGGCTGAGTTCTTCAACTTCCTGAATCACACCAACTTCCGGCTGCCTGACAGCGACATCAGTTCGCCGACCTTTAATCAGATCCTGGCCGCGGAGCCTCCCCGGTTGATTCAGCTGGCCTTGAAGTTCCAGTTCTGAAGGGATCAGTTTTCTGCACGGTAGAGAAAGTTAAGAGAGTGTGATCTCAGGCTGCATCGACCAGAATTCGCTGCCCCGCATCCGATATTGGATTAAAATGGTGCACGTGCGAAAGTCGCGTCTCCCGCGGCATTTCGCCTCCCGGAGGTTCTGTGCACGTCCTGGTCACAGCCGATTCCATGACGAGTTCGTGGACCTACGCCCGGGAACTGGTGACCGGACTAGTAACGCGCGGAGTTCGCGTCACTCTCGTCACTTTCGGCGAGATTCCACTGCCTGACCAGACGGCGTGGATGGACCATCTCCACGGCCTTGAGTATCGCCCGACTGCCTTCCGTCTGGAATGGATGCACGAAGCCGAAGAGGACCTGCCGGAGTCATCGGCATTTCTGCTCTCGCTGGTTCAGGAACTGCGGCCCGATGTGCTGCATTTGAATCAGTTTTGCTACGGCAACTTGCCCGTGGATACTCCCCGCGTTGTGATGGTTCACGGCGACCTGATCACGCGATCGGAAGCCGTGCACGACCGGCCTCAGCAGACGCCACGCTCGATGAACTGGTATCGCAGAATGGTTCTGAGCGGCCTCTCCGGGGCTGATGCTGTTGTTGCCCCGTCCGGCTGGATGCTCGATCGCATCTGCGACTGCTACCTGCAGCCGCGCCGCGGAGAAGTGATCTATCCGGGCCGGAACCCGATCTTCTTCAACCCGTACGTTAGCAAAGACGACTCAGTCCTTGCCGTTGGAAGATTGATCGACGCGGGGAAACAGGTTTTCCTGCTGACTCAGCAACAGCACCCATTGCCCGTCTGCATCGTCGGCGCAGAACAAACCGTACCGATGCCTCGCATCCCGATCCGCGCGGACGTAAAAGTGGCCACCCAGGAAACCTCGGTTGCCATTCGAGGCCCTCAGACCGATGCGCAATTACGCGCGCTTTACAGCCGCGCTGCGATCTACGCGGCCACTTCACGTTACGAGCCTCTGGGGATGGCTACCCTCGAAGCGGCTTTCTCGCGTTGCGCCATCGTTGCCAACGATATCCCCAGCTACCGCGAAATCTGGGGCGATGCCGTGCTGTATTTCCGTACCAACGACGCCGCCAGCCTTGCGGAGAATATCCGGCTGCTCAACGAAGATCGCTCCATGCGTCGCGCCTATGCCGAGCTTGCTTATACCCGTGCCCGCGACCTTTTCACCACCAAGCGCATGATCGATCAATACCTGCAGCTCTACCGAAGTCTGCGCTCGGCTCGCGTCGAGGCCGCATAACTCGAAGCCTAAAAGGTGTCACTTGGGGAGATCGGTTCTCAAATGGCCTGGGCGCGGATTGAATTTCCAGTTCTTTGATCCCGCCATCCTCTCGCTCACAAGACGTTTCCCCCTGCTTAGTGGTATCTTCTTAAGGCTTACTAGAAACCCGTAAGGTTGGAGGATTCTTCGTGGCTCAAGTCAAGATCACTGTTCGTCCGAATGGCCCGTTCCGTGTCGAGGCTCCGGAAGGCTCTATCGAGTTGGTCGACGTTAACGGAAACCAATTTGACCTCACCGGCAAGACCGCCTTTTCTCTCTGCCGCTGCGGCGGTTCCGTCAACAAACCTTTTTGCGACGGAACTCACAGCAAAATCGGCTTCCAGGGTGCAGAATTGGCCGTCAAGAAAGCTGAAGGCCAAGCATAAGTTTCTCGAAGGATCAGTAAAGGGCACGGCCTCCGTCGTGTGCTTAGTTCCGCACCTCAGAGTTCCGGGAAAAGTTCGGGAGGAAGAACGTGGATTCACAGGACCGCGAATTGGGAATGCGTCGCAATATTACGCGCCGCGACTTCATCAACGGTGTTGCTGTGACCGCAGGCGCGGCGATGATGCCGTGGCAGTTGTTCGGGAATGATTCAGCAGATCCGGAGAAGTCCCCCAACTACTATCCTCCCGCCCTGACCGGAATGCGAGGCAGCCATCCGGGGTCCTTTGAGACGGCGCACAGTGTGCGCGATGGCACCTTCTGGGATTCTGTCGGCAAGCCCCAGGATACTGGAGAAACCTTCGACCTCATCGTGGTCGGAGGCGGCATCAGCGGGCTCGCTGCGGCGCATTACTATCGCAAAGCAGCGGGAGCCGAGGCTCGCGTTCTGATTCTCGACAATCACGATGACTTTGGTGGACACGCGAAGCGCAATGAATTTCGCGTGGGCAATGCATTCCGCCTCGGATTCGGAGGAACGTTCTCCATCGAGAGCCCCGCTCCTTATAGTGTGGTCGCCAAGGCGATGATCGAGGAACTCGGCATCGACGTTCCGTCTTACCCAAAGTATGTGGACAAGGCGGTCTACCGATCGCGTGGTTTGCGCTCAAAAATCTTCTTCGATAAGGAAACCTTCGGCGCCGATAAATTGGTTATTAATTTCCATCCTCGAGGCGGCGGCGAGAGTGAAGATGCCAGTAATGAATCCCCGGAACTGTTGAAGCGCTTCATGCGGGAAGCTCCCATCGCCGAACAAGCCAAGCGGGATCTCGAGCGCCTCTACAATGAGCCGAAAGATTATTTTCCCGGCCTAAGCTCGGATGAGAAGAAGTCCAAGCTGGCTCGCATCAGTTACGCCAGCTATCTGAAAGATGTAGCCCGCGTTCACGAGGATCTCGTTAAGCTGTACCAGGCGCTGCCGCACGGGCTTTTTGGAGTCGGAATCGACGCGATCGCCGCCCAGGATGCATGGGGCTTCGATTTCCCCGGCTTTGATGGATTGAAACTCGATCCCACACCGGGCAAGGGAATGAATCGTGATGCCATTCCTAACGAAGAAGCGGAAAAGTACTTCTTTCATTTTCCCGACGGCAACGCGACCATCGCCCGTTTGATGGTCCGCAAGCTGATTCCCGGCGTGATCCCAGGTAAATCTGCCTCCGACGTCGTTCTCGCAAAAGCTAACTATGCCAAGCTGGACAGCTCCGCCTCGCCGGTCCGCATTCGCCTCAATAGCACAGCAGTGCGCGTCAAGCATGTTGGCGACGCGGCGAGCGCGAAAGAAGTAGAAGTTACCTACGCCAAAGGCGGCAAGGCCTATACCGCTCATGCGAAGAATGCGGTTCTCGCCTGTTGGCACGTCATGATCCCCTACATTTGCGAAGAGCTGCCGGACAAGCAAAAAGAAGCGCTCGCTTCCGCACAGAAGGTTCCTCTTCTCTACAGCAATATCGCCGTTCGCAACTGGACCGCATTTGAGAAAGTCGGAACCAATTCCATCTACGCTCCAGGCATGTATCACTCGTACGTGAACCTTGACTTACCCGTGAGCATCGGCGGGTACGAGTGCGCGAAAAATCCCGAGCAGCCGATCATTGTGCACATGATGAAAGCCGCCTGCCATCCGGGGCTGCCAGCGCGTCAGCAGCATAGCTACGGCCGCACCGAACTGTATACGACCACCTTCGAAACAATGGAGCGAAACATCCGCGATCAATTGGCGCGGACGATCGGCCCCGGCGGCTTCGATCCCGCGCGCGACGTCGCAGCCATTACGGTGAACCGTTGGCCTCATGGCTATGCCTATGAGTACAACTCGTTGTTCGATTCATTCTGGCTGGAGGGCGGTGAGACACCCTGCGAAGTTGCCCGCAAGACGTTCGGAAGGATCGCCATCGCGAACTCTGATGCCGGCGCCTATGCATACACCGACGAGGCCATCAATCAAGCTTATCGAGCCGTAAAAGAACTGACGAAGACATAAACGATAGGCGATTCACGAATTGGATTTCGAGGGGCGAAGTCTTCCGCAATGACGCACTTCGTTTGGATTGAGCCAGCATTTTCCCCACTTGGCTAATTTGAATGGCCGTTCTGTCCCCTTAGCTGCAACGCCTGATTCCGCGCCTCCTGGGCCTGCTGCGTCATTCCCTTGGCTTCGTAGGCTTCCGCCAGCGCGCTCTCCAGATCCGGATCATCCCCGTCTTTCTGCTTTTCTTGCAGATACGCAGAGATAGCATCATCATACTTCTTCAATTTCGCGTACGAATTTCCCATCTCGTAATACAGCCCCGAGACTTGCGTTCCCGATGTTTCGGCCTTTTTAAATTCCGCAATGGCGTCCTGATAATTCTGCTCTGCGGCGAGCGTCATGCCGAGCCCATAGTGCCCGTCGCCACTGTTGGCATCCTGTGCCAGCATTTCATTGAAAGTTGTTTTCGCATCTTCCGGTCTCTGTCCACTCAGGTATGTCATGCCCAGATCGAAGCGAGCCGCCTGACTCTTGGGCTGCAATTCCAACACCCGCTTGAATTCGGCCTCTGCTTGCGGAAACTGCTGACGAGTCAAATAAGCTTGGGCTAAAGCAAAGTGAGCCGGCACAAGATTCGGCTGCTGCCGGACAATCTTCTCCAACTGGGCTACTGAATCGGTCCTGCCACCAAGTTCCTGATATTCTCGCGCCATGCGCATGGGACCGCCGCGCCACTCGCGGACGCCAAATCCCGCCGCAACCACCACCAGAGCCACAAGTCCCACGACGCTCGCGCGCCGCAATGGGGCGTCCTGGTGCGGGGCCAGACGCGCTATGACCGCGCCCAACGCCAAGCCGCTTACCAATCCGCCCACGTGGCAGCTGTTATCAATGCCCGGGAACATGCTTCCAAACAGCAAGTTGAACCCGGCAAAAAATAGCAGACTTCTCAACGTGCCTTTGATTGCAATTTGCGGCAGCGAAAATTCGCCAAGGTAGAACGAAGCAATCAGCGCACCTGCCAAACCGAAGATTGCGCCGGATGCCCCCACACTCCACACTCCAGGGTTCCAGCCCAGGCTGGCAACGCCGCCCGCAACGCCCGTGATTACATAAATGAAAAGATACGTCCAACGCCCGTAGAGCGACTCGCACAACTTGCCCAGGTCCCACAAGCACCACATGTTGAAGCCGATGTGCAGCAGGCTGCCATGCAGAAACATGTATGTGAAGAGCCGCCACCAGTCTCCCGAGAGCGTAAGCGGGCCGTAGTTGGCGCCAAAATGGATCGACACCCCCGGGGAAAACTCGTGCATCGGATCCAGGAACGCCGCCGGATTTCCGCTGGCAAGTAGCATGGCCAGAAACACCGCAACGTTCGCTCCAAAAAGAATGTGTGTCAGACTGATGCTGGACTCGCTGCGCCGCACTACCCAGGGCGCTGGCATCACGCGCTGCCGGGGTTCGTCGACAACCTCACCGCGCTGCGCCGCCTCATGCTGGACGCACCATTGGCAGATCTTCCTCCCAAAACTCAAAGGAGGGAGCTGCCGCCCGCATCGAATACAGTTCGCCATGTCGTACTGAAAGATTATCAGGAGTGACGCAGATTGGGGGATTGAGGGCTTCCCTCGGCCAACGATCGAAGGCGCGTGTGTAGAAGGCGGCGATAACGAGGTGAAAGAGCAGCGCCGGGCGAATCCCACCAGGAATTAGGCTTCAATCCGAGGGCAATCTAATGAATAGTCTTCGTCTTCCGCGACATGTAATCCATCAGTAGATACTGCCCCAGCGTATATGGAGTAGTGAAGTATGCCTTACCGCGGCACATTTCCGTGACCTTCTGCACAAACTGCACCAGGCCATAATCCGACGCCAGCATGAAAGTATTGATCAGCACGCCTGCCCGCTTGCATTTCGAGACTTCTTCCAGCGTCTGGCTGACCACCAGTGGATCGAGCCCGAACGCGTTCTTGTAAATGCGTCCATCTTCCAGTGTGAGCGCTGAAGGCTTACCGTCGGTGATCATCACGATCTGCTTCATATCTTTGCGTTGCCGCTGCAGAATACGCTGCGCCAGCCGCAATCCTTCGCGCGTGTTGGTGTAGTAAGGCCCAACTTTCACGCGCGCCAGTTGCGAAAGAGGAATCTCCTCCGCCGAGTCGTGAAAAAGCACAAGCGAGAGCGAATCCCCCGGATACTGCGTCCGGATCAAGTGCGATAACGCCATCGCCACTTTTTTCGCGGGCGTAAACCGATCTTCACCGTACAGGATCATCGAATGCGAACAGTCGAGCATCAACACCGTTGCGCACGACGACTGATACTCGCACTGATGCACCTGCAGATCGGAATACTCTATATTGAGGGGAAGAGTCAGCCCTTCGCGCTGAATCGCGTTCGATAGCGTGGCCGTGATATCGAGATTCAACGTATCGCCGAACTCGTAGGTCTTTGACGATCCGCTGGCTTCGATCCCTGTCGCCAGATCGCGCGTGTCATGGCGTCCGAAGCTCGATTTCCCCAGAGAGCCAAGTAGATTGCGCAACGACTTGAAACCAAGAAAGTCGAGACTCTTATCGGTGATCTCAAATCGAGCCTGCTGTGCTTCGCCCGTCTGGCCACCTACGCTTGATTGCTGCGCCGGATCATGCGGCTCATCGACCGAGATGTAATCTTCCTGCTGCATGCGCTCAATGAGCTTCTCGATCAGTTCGTCCAACTGGCTATCGGCCATCATTTGCTCGATCTGCTCGCGCAGATTTTCGTCGAACATCTCACCATTCAGCAGGGCCTCTTCGATCGCGCGCTTCAGATTCTCGAGCGTCTGCTCGCCTTCGGGCATCTCGTACCACATGGAATCCTGAAATCCGCTCTGCAGCAGGTAGTCCGAAAGCGCGCTGAGCAAGTCCTCCATGCTCATCTCGCCCGCCGGATCGGGCACGTATTTGGAGTAACGGATGCGCTTCATGAAGTCTAGGATCAGAGGACGAGGGCAGCTAACCCCTGGCCCCTGATCCCTATTCCCTGATTAGTTGAACTGTCGTCTCTGTCGATACGGACGATCTTCGGCCTCAAACGATTTCTCGCGTACAGCTTCGGGCTTCTTCTCGCCTGCTTTGAATACTCGTTCTTCGCTCCGGCCGATGCGCTTGTGGGCGTGCAGCCCTTCCAGGATGAATTCCGCTGCCGACACCTGCTGTTCAGCGGCGTCTTTCGCCGAGATGCCCAGCGGTCCCAGCTTGTCGATCAATCCCTGAATACCGCGCAGGTTCTCCAGAGCCTCAGCGGCTGGAACTGAGTCGGACAACTGAATTTCTCCCCCCAGATCAAACCACTGCACAATTTGCTGCACGTTTGCGCCCGTGTAGTACTCATCATAGGTCTTGGCGATCGCGGTGCGGATCAGTTCGCGTCCGACGTGGTCTGCACCCTTCATCTCGCCTTCGTATTCGAGTTCGAGTTTGCCCGTGATGGCTGGCAGCGCCGCGTAAACATCGCTGATGCGTGGCACCACGGCCTTTTCCTGATTGCGGATTGCCCTGCGCTCTGCGTTCGACACGACATTTTCCATGGCCGAGATCGGCAAACGCTGGCTCACCCCCGATCGCTTGTCGATCTTCTTATCTTCGCGTGCCGCAAAGGCGACTCGTTCAATCACTTCCTGCACGTAACTTGGCAAATGCAGCGTGTGGCCATTGCGACGCGTCCAGGCCTCCTGCTCCGTGATCGCAATTCCTTCCTCCACGGTCGCAGGGTAGTGCGTGCGAATCTCCGATCCAATGCGGTCTTTCAATGGCGTGATGATTTTGCCGCGCGCCGTATAATCTTCAGGATTGGCACTGAATACCAGCGCAACGTCGAGCGGGAGTCGGATCGGATACCCTTTAATCTGGACGTCGCCCTCTTGCATGATATTGAACAATCCGACCTGGATCTTCCCGGCAAGATCCGGCAGTTCGTTGATGGCAAAGATGCCGCGATTCGCGCGGGGCATAAGCCCATAGTGCACCGTCAGTTCGCTTGATAACTCGTGACCGCCGCGCGCGGCTTTGATCGGGTCGATGTCGCCAATCAAGTCTGCAATCGTCACATCGGGTGTTGCCAGCTTTTCCACGTAGCGTTCCTCCGGTGTGAGGAACGCAACCGGTGTCTGGTCGCCAAGCCGCGCAACTTCCTCGCGGCAGCGTCGGCAAATCGGCGCGTACGGATTGTCGTGAATCTCGCATCCGGCGACGTATGGCATCTGCGCGTCGAGTAGCGTCGTCAGCGCCCGCAGGATTCGGCTTTTCGCCTGACCACGCAATCCCAGCAGAATGAAATTGTGGCGCGAGAGAATCGCGTTGATGATCTGCGGCACGACCGTATCGTCATATCCCACAATCCCCGGAAACACCGATGCGTCATCGCTCTGCCGCAAACGTGCGACCAGATTGTCGCGCAATTCATCTTTAACTCTGCGGCTGCTTAAACGCTCTTCGGAGAACTCACTGCGACGCAGCTCACCCAACGTGCGCGGAACACTCATGAAAGGAACCCCCACGAACTACAATGCAGTGATTATACGCCCGCTCTTGCGGCTCAGTTTGGCGCTGCGAGCGAGTTTCAGAAGACGAATTCTGAGATGTAGGAGGAAGATTCAACCGTTAATGGACGCGCCCGTTCCCACCCGCCTTGTCGCGTGCCCGCGATGCGCGGCGCAGCTTGGGCAAGATGGCCTCTAGGTAGGCGGACACCGCCTGCAGGCGTTGTCCTTCGGAGCGCATAGACAGCAACTGTTGCTTGAAATCCAGATCGAGCGGTAGCGATCCTGCGAGATGGAACGAAAGCTGGCTCTGATCGGCCGAGGACAAATCCTGTACCGCACCCGCTAGCGACAAAATTTCGAGATGGAGTTGAATCGCCTTCGCCCGCTCTTCTTGCGCGGCGCTTGCCGGTTCGTCGGGCACCAGCAGTACATCTGCCTGCAGGAACGACCGGTCGCGATTGACCTCCAGTACTTCAAACCGCTGGCGTCCTTCACAAACCAGGTCCATGCGGCCATCAGGATATTCTTTGGTCACGCTGACGATTTCCGCCGTGCATCCGATTTCCGCGATGCCTTCTTCCAGCGCGCGAACGATGCCGAACGGCGCACTATTCGCCCGGCATTCCCCGATCATTTCCTTATACCGCGGCTCAAAAATGTGAAGCGGCAAAGGCGTACCCGGAAGCAATACCAGTTCCAACGGAAATAAGGGAAGAAGAGCCACGCGATCTCCGAATTCAACCATTCGATTTTACGACAGCATCTGGCACACCTTGACTTGCATCGCCTGTCTGAATACAACCCAAGCATGGAACTTGCCGGCAAAGTTGTCGTAGTTACGGGCGCGTCGATGGGAATCGGCGAGGCGATCGCCGAAGTATTCGTGGAAGCAGGCGCAAGTGTCGTGCTGTTGTCGCGTGATGCGACTCGCGCTGAGGCGGCAAGGGTCAGAATTGGCTTCGCCGAACGTACGGCGGCTTTCTCCTGCGATGTGCGACACTCGGAGGAAATTGACCGGGTCCTCGCGCTCACGCTGCATCACTTTCAACGAATCGATGTGTGGATCAACAACGCCGGACACGGCCTGCTCGATTCCGTCTCACAGATGAATATGTCAGCCTGTCACGATATGTTTGAGACGAACTTTTTCGGGGCCGTATCCGCGATGCAGAAGGTCATTCCAGTAATGCGGCAGCAGGGCGGCGGCACGATCATTAATATCTCAAGCGTGGCCGGACACATTCCGCTCGCCTTTCATGCCGCTTATAGCGCGACCAAGTTTGCCCTCAACGCCATCGGCAAAGCCGCGCGAGTGGAACTGAAGAATGACGGCATCCATGTGCTCACCGTTTGCCCGGGTTACGTGGCCACTGCCTTCGGCGAGAATCTTGTCCGAGGCAACGAACAGAAGAAGGTGAGACCGAATTCCGTTCGCGGAATTCCGGCGGAGCGCGTCGCTCGGGCCACGCTGCAGGGATATCTCAAAAACAAGCGTGAGGTCATCGTCCCCTGGACGATGCATATTCCCGTGAAGCTGTATCAATTGTTCCCCGGCATGGTGGAATGGGCGATGAACCGGATGGCCAAATAGCTAACCCAGTTCCCCTAGCATCGCTTCCATCTCCGATTGCGCGTGCAGGTTGCCGGTACGGCGCGCTGAGGAAATGCCATCTTGCAACATCTTCTTGGCTTCCTCTGCTCTCTCGGCGCGCACCAGGGTTTGCGCCGCCATGAAATAACCGGCGGTGTAGTCAGGATGGTGCTCAATCAGAATTGAGAACTCGGCGAGGGCGCGGTCGAAATCACCCTGCTTCGAATACTCCATCGCCAGTCCGTAACGGGCGAAGGCGTCCTTAGGATTCTCGGTAAGAATGTCGTTGAGCGCGGCGATGCGATCCATGGTCGAGTCGTCCCTGTTACCGAGATTACTACAAACCTGCGCAAACCGATTTTTCGACGGCGAGGCTTTTGGGGCGTTGCCTTCGATTACAATTGGCCTTCCCGAATTTATTGCGCGAGGAGGAACAGTTGACCTGCCCGTATTTTATGCCGGTCGAGGAGATTGAAAATGGCAACTGGCCGCATCCCGCGCGATTGCCTCTGGGTTGCGGCTGGAGTGGCCACTGTACGGCTCCGGGCCATGAGCTGCAAGTTCCATCGCAGGATATCCTCGAAGCCTTTTGTAATCTGGGATACGCCAGCAGTTGCAGCTGGGCCCCGCCGCAGCGCGCCTGGGATGCGGTACGCTTCGCCGTGAACGCGCCCCTTGGCTCCCGCGACAAGTCTCTGCGTTCCAGCGACGGCTCCGCGCAGGTGCTGCGCCTGACCTATGTTTGCGAACGCGAGCATCTTCCAGTCGAACATGGGGAGCTCGAGTTCGACATTGCAGAAGCTGTGTGGCTCAAACGCCACTCGGACCACCGTATACAGAAGATGGCGGAATGCTTTCTGAAATCATATTTGAAGAAAAAGTCCTGAAACCGTTTTGAGTTGTTATTCGACCTGATCGAGGCAAGACCATGCCGCAAGATAGCCTTACCCCGCGTCCCGTCCGCGATTCGCAATCCGAAATGGCGGAAATCGTTCTGCCCAACGATGCCAACCCCTTGGCGGCTCTTCTCGGCGGACGTCTCATGCACTGGATCGATCTTGCCGGAGCCATGGCTGCGCACCGCCATTCGCGCAATCACGTGGTGACGGCTTCGGTCGATCACATCGACTTTCTGGTGCCCGTTCGTGTCGGGGATCTCGTCATTCTGCGTTCCTCCGTGAATCGTGTCTTCACCAGTTCCATGGAAGTGGGCGTTAAGGTCTTTGTCGAGAACTATATCGCCGACACAGCGCAGCACGTCGCCTCCGCGCACCTGACGTTCGTAGCCATCGATAAGGAAGGGAACCGTCTGAAGGTCGCTCCGGTGATTCCCGAAACCGACGAGCAGCGGCGTCGTTACGACGACGCCGGCCGCCGCCGCGAAATCCGCCGTGTGGAGTTTGAAAGGCATCGTCGTCTACCACGCTGACGCGTGCCAAGCTGTGATTGACATCACATCCAGAAAAATTCCGCCGCGTTAGGCTTCTGGCAGTTCAGAGGAATTCATGGATAGTGCTCTCTTAGTTCACCGCCTTCACTTCGCCTTCACCGTCACATTTCACTACCTTTTTCCTCAACTGACCATGGGCCTGGCGCCCCTCATCCTCGTTCTCAAGAGCATGGCGCTGAGGACCAAGGACGAGGCTTACAACCGGGCAGCGCGCTTCTGGGCGCGGATCTTCGGTATCAACTTCCTGCTCGGTGTAGTGACCGGCATCCCGATGGAATTTCAGTTCGGCACGAACTGGTCGCTTTTCTCGCGCTTCGCCGGTGGGGTGATCGGGCAAACCCTTGCCATGGAAGGCATGTTCGCTTTCTTTCTTGAGTCCGCGTTCCTGGGATTGTTTCTTTACGGCGAGAAGCGCCTCGGGCCGCGAGGGCACTGGTGGGCGGCCTTCGCGGTTTTTCTTGGATCGTGGGTCAGCGGCTTTTTCATCATCGTGACCGACGCCTGGATGCAGCATCCCGTAGGATACACGCTGGCTCCCAACGGCTCTGCGCAGCTCTCGAGCTTCTGGGCTTTGGTCTTGAATCCGTGGGCGTGGTGGCAATACGCGCACAACATGAGCGGCGCGGTCATCACCGGCGCGTTTGTCATGACATCGGTCGGAGCGTTCTATCTGCTGTGGGGCAAGTTTGAAGAATACGGCCGAATCTTTCTGCGAGTCGGTGTAACAGCTGCGTTGATCTCGAGCGTCCTGCAGGTATTTCCCACCGGAGATGGCCAGGGACGCATGGTTGCTTTCGATCAACCGGTTACGCTCGCCGCGATGGAAGCGTTGTTCGAAACTCAGCCCGGAGCTCCCATCGTCCTGATCGGCCAGCCGGATGTGAACGAGCGGAAGATTGATAATCCGATCGAGGTGCCCAACGCACTCAGTTTTCTGACCTACCGGGCGTGGAAGGCCGAGGTGAAAGGCCTGAACGCATTTCCGCAGGACCAGTGGCCGACAAACGTCGAGCTGCTCTACTACAGCTACCACATCATGGTCGGGCTGGGGACATTGTTTATCGCAATTGCTTTAGTTGCTCAGTTCCAGCTCTCGCGCCGCAAACTGTTTTCCAGTCGGTGGCTCTTGTGGATCCTGCTGCTCACGCTGCCGTTTCCCTACATTGCCAACACGGCTGGCTGGATGACTGCTGAATTGGGCCGGCAGCCGTGGCTGGTGTACTCGCTCATGCGCACCGCCGACGGATATTCGAAATTGGTTTCGGCCGGCAATGGCATCTTCACGCTGTTGGGATTTATGGGCATGTATACCGTGCTGGGCATTCTGTTCCTGTTCCTCGTACGGCGCGAGATCGAGCGCGGGCCGGAAGCGCAGATCGAGACGGGACACTGATATGGAAACTCTCTGGTTCGCAATCGTCGCTGTCATGGTCGCAGCCTATGTGGTGCTCGATGGGTTTGATCTCGGCGCCGGTGTCATTTATCTGGCCGCTGCTCACACTCCGGCCGAGCGCCAGACCATCATGCGCGCGATCGGCCCCGTCTGGGACGGCAATGAAGTCTGGCTCCTCGCCGCCGGCGGAACCCTCTACTTCGCCTTCCCTCTGCTCTATGCTTCGAGCTTCAGCGGCTTTTATCTGCCGCTGATGATGGTGCTGTGGCTGCTCATGCTGCGCGGCGTCGGCATCGAATTGCACGCGCACATGGATAATCTTGTGTGGCGCGGATTCTTTGACTTCGTCTTTTGCGTAGCCAGCGCATTGCTCTGCATCTTCTTTGGCGCAGCGCTGGGCAACGTTGTTCGGGGCGTGCCGCTGGGCGCGGACCAGTATTTCTTCGAGCCGCTGTGGACCAATTTCCGCGTAGGGCGCAACAATGGAATTCTCGACTGGTACACGGTGCTGACCGGCGTGATCGCGCTGGTGACGCTGACCGTGCATGGCGCGCTCTACATCGCGACGAAGTCGGAAGGTGATCTGAACCGCCGTGTCCTCACGACTGCCAAATGGGTCTGGCCACTTCAAGTGCTCCTGACGGTCGTCGGGTTGATTGCGACTGTTTCCATTCGCCCGGGCGTTCTCGATAACTACAAAGCCCATGCCATCGGATTCATCATCCCCGTGCTTGTCTTCGGCTCGCTTGCCGTCATGATGCACGCAATGATCAGGCAGGCCGAAAAGATCGCTTTCGTCGCCTCGGCCCTCTACATCGTGGGAATGCTGGTCGGAGCGGCCTACGGACTGTATCCGGTGGTGCTTCCGGCGAGCACCGATCCCGCCTACAGCCTGACCATCTACAACGCGGCAGCTGGACATCACGGCCTGACCGTGGGATTCGCCTGGTGGATCGTGGGTATGATTCTTTCTCTGGGCTACTTCTTCTTTGTGTATCGCACGTTCCGCGGCAAGGTGCGACTTGAAGGAGAAGGATACTGATCGCAGTTGTCGGTGCCTTTGGGTGAAAAGATTGTGGAGAACTCACGCGAGGTTGGCGTGGATACCGAGGGCGGCAGCGATTTTGCGGAGTTGCTTGTCTCTTGTCCATAAAAGCATGGGCGGATTGAGGAGCACGGAGGCGATCAGGTGCGCGTCGGTCAGCCCCATGCCGAGGCTGTACAAACGACGTGCCTCGATCATGTGACGCAGTTCGCTTATCTGCGCCACCTCCGCTTGCGGCAACAAATCAAGCATCGCCAATGTCCTGGTACGGTCCTGCAACGATCCCAATGCAAGCTCCGCAATGATCCAAGGATGAATCAGGATCTGCCCCAGGTTCAAAGCCTTTTGCAGATCTGTATCTCCTAAGCGGAAATGATCGATCCAGATAGAGGTGTCGGCGAGAATCAATGTCGCCCTGGCCTGCGGCGCGGAACTTTCTTCAATTCAGGCATGGAGCCACCGAGAGCTGCTAAGCGTCGGGCACTTTCTCGCTCGATGAGAGCTTTCAGCGCTTCGCGGACTAAAACCGTTTTCTCTTCCACGCCAGTAAATTCCTGAGCAATGCGGATGAGGTCGTCGTCAAGCGCTATTGTGGTTCGCATAGGCACTAATTATAGCATCAAATGATGAGCATATGTGTGCTGCATAAATTCCACCAAACCCTCGCCCGTAATTAGCCCAGCAGTGATCTTGGCGTATCAGCCAGCAAGCGAATGCCGATCCCGGCGCCTCCCGCCGCTCGCTTGTATAATCGAGTCTTGGGGCTCTGCAGCATCTCCTCAAGAACTCTTCTTAATCCGCATCAGGAGCAATCCTTTGAACGCACATATGCCGCATCAGCATGGACAAGGACCCACGCAGCAGGGTCCGCAGCCGCTGCCTGGAGTCGACGCCATCATCGCCGTCGGGTCGGGCAAGGGAGGCGTCGGCAAGACCACGCTTTCGGTGAACCTGGCCGTAGCGCTCGCCAAGATGGGACACAAGGTTGGCCTGCTCGATGCCGATGTGTATGGACCGAATGTCCCGCTGATGCTGGGAACGAACGCGCAGCCGCGCATGGTCGGCGAAAACCGCATTGAGCCGATTGAGGCGTTTGGCTTGAAGGTCATCTCGGTCGGATTTCTCAATCCCGGCGACAAGCCTGTGATCTGGCGCGGACCCATGCTCCACCAGATCATCCGTCAGTTTTTAGGCTTGGTGGAGTGGGGACATCTCGACTATATGGTGGTTGATCTGCCTCCGGGGACGGGCGATGTGGCGCTGTCGCTGGTGCAAACGGTGCCGCTGACAGGTGCGGTAGTGGTTTCCACTCCGTCGGACGTCTCCCTGCAGGATGCGCGCAAGGCCATTGAAATGTTTCGCCAGATGAAGGTGGACGTCGCGGGCGTGGTGGAGAACATGAGCTACTTCGTGTGTCCGCATTGCCAGCACG
Organism: Terriglobia bacterium; assembly: GCA_963711365.1. Classification (GTDB taxonomy): domain Bacteria; phylum Acidobacteriota; class Terriglobia; order Terriglobales; family Acidobacteriaceae; genus Sulfotelmatobacter. The sequence goes on from CAVQDY010000001.1 coordinate 210,990, forward strand.
AGGTGGATATCTTCTCTCGCGGCGGCGCGGAGAATATGGCGAAGCAGTTCGGCGTGCCGTTCCTGGGGAATATCGCGCTCGATCCAGAAGTCCGCAAATCAGGCGACGGCGGGAAACCGATTGTGCTGGAGGGCGAGAATTCTCCACATGCCAAGTCGATATACGACTTCGCGCAGAAGGTGGTTGAGCGCGTGACCGAGATCAAAGCAAACGCTCCGGCGAATGTGATTCAGATCCAGTAAGAGCGTTCACCACAGGGGGCACAGAGGTTCACAGGGGACCACTTCTGTGTGGCTCTGTGCCGTCTGCGTTTAAAGCTCTTTGAATCGCGATAAGCGCCAGCACTCCAACGTTTCGCGATTTTTCAGAATCAACTCTGCCATCATCTCTCCGATGGCCGGGCCGTGTTTGAAGCCGTGGCCGGAGCCTCCGCCGACAAGCCAGACATTCTCGTGCGCCGGATGGCGATCAATGATGAAGTGAGTGTCGGGAGTCTGTTCATATTGGCAGACCCTCGTCTCGACAAGCGGTGCGTCTTTGAGGGCAGGGAAGCGGAACGCGATATACTCGCGAACATTTTTCAGCGTTTCGGGATCGATGATCCGTTCGCCATTGGTAGGGTCGAAGTTGGGACCGCGTGTGTCATCGGCGATTTTGAATCCACGGCGGTCAGTGCCCGGGATACCGTAGCAGAAGTGATCGCGATGATCGGCCCAGACCGGAGTGTTGGGATCATGAAATCGCGCATCGCCGGAAGGAGTGCCGAAGAAAAAGACATCCTGCTTGGTGGGACGAATGAGATCGCCAATGGTGTGCGGGAACAACTTTCCGAGCCAGGGTCCGCAGGCAAAGATGTACAAGTCAGCTTTGAGCCGCGAGCCATCGAACAAGTTAATGATGCGTAGCGGAGCGTCCTCCAGGCCCTCAGCAGCCACTGCGGCCTGACGGTACTTTCCTCCGCCTTCAACGAATGCGTCGACGACCGCTGCGCAGCTGGCGCGGGCATCGAGATATCCCCACTCCGGCTAAAAGATGCCCCACTCGATGCTGTCAAAGTTGATCTGCGGCCAGCGCTTTCGCATTTGGGGCGCCGAGAGTTCCTGATATTTGATCTTGGCGGCGCGCAGCATTTCGATGGAGCCGCGCTCGAAGATGTCGTCGCGGCCAGAAGCCATCCAGAGGACACCGGAGCGATGGAGGAAGTGTCGCTTCCATTTGCGCTCGTACTTTGTCCAGAGCGTGAGCGCGCGGGCGGCGAGTTCGGTATAGGGCTGGCCGGGGCCGTACGTCCCGCGTATGACGCGGGTCTCACCGCCCGAGGAAGAGCGCGAATTGCCCGGACCCCAGGCGTCTACGAGGGTGACACGGGCGCCGCATTCCAGAAGGTGGAGGGCGGTCCATCCGCCGAAGGCGCCGGCGCCGATCACGGCAATGTGTGGTTTGGCTTTCAAGTGAAGAAAAAGAGGATACCAGTTTCATCGGGCGTCATCCTGACCGGAGCCGGTTTTCAGGCGGAGGGAAGGATCTTGCGTGGAGTGCGTACTCACTGGATAAGCCGCGGGCGAGCTCCCTCGCCCCGCTGGTGAAAGCGCGGGGACTTCGGGATGACGCCGTCGGAGTGCAACCCGAAACTTTGAGCTGCGAAACCTTGAAACTCTGAAACCTAGCTTCTTGACACTATCCGGCTCCGTTCCTAAAATCCACACAGGATCATAACTACGATCCAAAACCTAAGCTTCTGCATCTAAAATAGTTAGGTAAAATAGATCGGAAGCGGTTTCTTCCTCGGCTCGAGCCGCTCGGTTTGAGATAACTGACAGATTACCGTATGCCTGCTGACCCCAATATCGGGAATCGCGAACGCGAAATTCTGACCGCCATTGTGGAGACGTTTATCACGACGGGTGAGCCGGTGGGATCGCGGACGCTCGCGCGATCAAATCGCGAAGGGCTGAGTCCGGCGTCGATTCGCAACGTGATGGCTGACCTGTCGGACGCAGGGTTCCTCGAGCAGACGCACACTTCTTCCGGCCGCGTCCCCACCACCGAAGCCTATCGATACTACGTCGAGCAAATTTCGGGTGATGCCCGGCTGGCGCCGCAGGAAGAGACGATGATCTCGGACTCGCTGGCCGGGATCAGCGATGTGCAGGAGTTCATGGAGCGAACGTCGCGTGTGTTGTCGCTCATCTCGCGCAATGTGGGCGTGACAGTCGCGGTCAGCGGTCCGAAGAACGCGCTGGAGCATGTGTACTTCTCGCGGCTGGGAGACCAGAAGGTGTTAGCCGTGGTCGTAACGAGGTCCGGACTGGTGCGCGATCGCGTGTTGCGGATGGACCTGTCGCAGTCGGATCTGGATCTGGCGGCGCGATATATCAATGAGAACTTTCGCGGATGGACGATGGAAGCCATGCGCGGCGAACTCTCCCGCAGAATCGATCAGGAGCGCAGCGAGTACGATCGACTCATGAACTCCATTGAGGCGCTCTACAAGCAGGGAGCGCTCGCGGCCGAGCAGGGATCGCAGATGGTATTCGTCGAAGGAGCAGCGAATTTGCTTTCTGGCGAGCAAGACCGCCAGCGTCTGCAGGAGATGCTGCAGACTCTCGAAGAAAAAGAAAAAGTAGTCCAACTTCTCGGTGCCTATCTGGACGTGAAGCAGGAAGCGGTGCGCGTGGTGATCGGGCTGGATGAAGCGCTGCCTTCGATGCGCAATTTTGTGCTGATCGGTACACCGGCGCATGCGGGCAATGAAGTGATGGGGTCACTGGCCGTGATCGGGCCGACGCGCATGGATTATCAGCACACGATTACTGCGGTGTCGTACATCGCGCGCCTCTTCGACAAAATTCTGAATGAATCGGAGTAAGACAGGCAGTCATGGGTAAATCAAACGGAAAACAAAAAGAAACGACGGAATTTGATGTGGAGCACGAACTTACTGCCGGAGACGGCAATGAGAGTTCGTCAAATGCCTCCGGAAGCGCAGGCACACCTGCGGGAGACGGTGCGCTCAGCGAAGCCGATTTACAAAAACTAAAGGCTGAGCGCGATTCGCTGCTCGACCGGTTGGCGCGAGCGCAGGCGGAGTTTGAGAATGCACGCAGACGCGCCGCCAGGGAGCAGCAGGATTTCCGCGACTTTGCCAGCATGGAGGTCATCAAGTCTTTGCTGCCCGTGATCGACAGCTTCGAGCGCGCTCTGCAGTCGAAGTCGGACGCCGCGGAATTTCGGTCAGGCGTCGAACTCATCTACAAGCAGTTGCAGGATGTGCTGGCGAAATTGGGAGTGCGTCCGATTACCGCCAAGGGCGAACAGTTCGATCCCCATGTGCACGAGGCGATCGAGATGGTGGAGACTCAAGACGCGGCGGACCATGAAGTCCTCGAGGAATGGCAGCGCGGATACAAGTACAAAGATCGCCTGGTGCGTCCTGCCATGGTGAAGGTCGCGCGGAATCCCGGGAAATAGATTTCTGATCTCAATCCCAGACAATCGGCCAGCGAGCGCTCGCTAGATCTACGAAAGGTATATTTGACTACAAACGCAAAGCGCGATTACTACGAAGTACTCGGCGTCACCCGTACGGTCACTGAGACGGAACTCAAGTCCGCCTATCGCAAACTGGCCCTGCAGTATCATCCCGACCGTAATCCGAACAATCCGGATGCGGAAGAGCGGTTCAAGGAAGTCAGCGAAGCCTATGCCATACTCGCCGACTCTGAAAAGCGGTCTGTCTACGACCGCTATGGCCATGCAGGTCTGGGCGGTGCGGCGTCCCAGGGCGCAGGATTTGATCCCACAGTCTTTCAGGACTTCAGCGACATCTTCGGCGAGTTTTTTGGATTCGGCGACATGTTCGGCGGAGGAGGTGGCGGCCGCCGGCGCAACCGGGTGCAGCGGGGAGCCGATCTGCGCGAAGACCTGACACTCGAATTTGAGGAAGCTTTTTTCGGCACGCAGTCGCAGGTCACGGTTCGTCGTCACGAGGCGTGTGAAGAGTGTCACGGATCGGGTTCCGCGCCAGGCAAGGGGGCTACAACCTGCCGGTCGTGCAATGGCCGCGGTCAGGTTCGGTACCAGCAAGGGTTTTTCAGCATAGCGCGTACCTGCCCAACGTGTCAGGGATCGGGCAGCGTGATTACCGATCCGTGCCCGAAGTGCAAGGGCGAAGGGCGAGTTCTGCGGCAACGGACGGTCGACGCCAAGGTTCCGGCGGGAGTGGAAGACGGAACGCGCATTCGTTTCTCTGGAGCAGGAGAAGTGGGGCAGTTCGGCGGCCCGGCGGGCGATTTATATGTCGTGCTGCACGTGAAAGATCATCCCTTCTTTGCGCGCGAAGGAAACGATCTACACGCCGTGGTGCCCATTTCTGTGGCGCAGGCAGCAATGGGAGCGGAGGTTCGCGTCCCTACGATGGAGGGCGAGCACAGCCTCAAGATTCCTGAAGGCACCCAGCCCGGAACGGTGTTCCGCATTCGCAACAAGGGTGTGCCGGTGTTAAACGGACACGGCAAGGGTGATCTCTACGTTGAAGTTCGCGTGCAGGTTCCGAGCAAGCTGAACAAGCGGCAGAAAGAACTGCTGCAGGAACTCGATGCTCTCTCCAAGGTCGACAACCAACCGCTTATGCGTTCGCTACTCGACAAGATGAAAGACATGTTCCAGTAAGGCTGAAGCGGGCAACAATTCCCCTCTATCACCAATGACACGCCGCCGGTGGATTGCCGATGAAGTTTCGGGAAACCAAGCAGCATTGACCGGCGCCCATGCAGATCATCTCATTCGTGTGCTGCGCGCGCGCGTGGGACAGGAATTCGATATTGTGGCGGACGGAGTCGTTCGCCGCGGCCAGGTTACTGGCATCGACGAAAAGAGCGTTACCTTCACGCTTGGCGAAGCAGTCTCCTCGGAAGCTGTGTCGGTGAATCTCACATTATTGCTCGCAGTATTCAAGTTCGATCGGATGGAGTGGGCGATCGAGAAGGTAACCGAGCTTGGCGTCGTGAGGATCATTCCGGTCATCGCCCGCCGCACGGACGCGCACCTGGCATCGGCCTCGATGAAACGGTTTGAACGATGGCGGCGCATTGTGGTGCAAGCCGCGGAGCAATCACGCCGGACCCGTCCACCGGAACTTAACGATCCGATGAAGTTGGGCGATGCCGCCGCACTTCCGGCAGCGTTGCGGGTCGTCCTCTCCGAAGCAGAGCAGGAAACGACTCTCAAGGATGTGGTTGCTGCCAATCAGAATGCGAGCGAAGTTCTTCTCGCGATCGGGCCTGAAGGCGGCTGGACTCAAGATGAGTTGGAACTCCTGCAAAAGGCAGGATGGCTTTCTGTCTCTCTCGGCCCGACCATCCTGCGGGCAGAGACGGCTGCCATTGCCGCCGTGGCGATCACGACAGCGCAGCTCGGCTGATAGCATTCGGCAAAAAGTTCCACTTCTCCAAAACGGGGAAACACGAGGAACCCTGTCGCGTCGATCCCAATTGATTCTTTTCCTCAATCCACCAAGTGGTATGCTGAGCCCCAGTGCCGGTCTCAAAGTCCACTTTCCGTCCCACGGCTTTTACTCCTGACGAGCGCCAGCAAGAAGCCATCGAGCACGTCCATGGTCCCATGCTGGTGGTTGCGGGCGCCGGTACGGGCAAAACCTCTGTCCTGACCCATCGCGTCGAGCGCCTCGTCAAGGAAAGCCATGCCCGTCCTGAGGAAATTCTCGCGCTCACCTATACGGTGAATGCAGCCGAAGAAATGCGCGACCGCGTCCGCAAGCTCCTGGGGGGCCAGACGGTGCAGGCGGTCACATTTCACGATTATTGCCTGCAGTTGTTGAAACGGGTGGGCAAGGATTTTGGAGTGCTGGATGAGAAAGATCTTTGGATCTATCTACGGCGACGAATTCGCGATCTCCATCTTGAGCACTACATCCGCGCCGCCAATGTGGGGCAGTTTCTCAACGATCTGATCGAGTTCGTCGGGCGCTGTCATGACGAACTGGTTACGCCCGAAAAGTACGAGCAGTACGTCGAACGTCTTGAGCGTAGGGAAGTACCGGTCCCGCGCGTCATGAAGTCAAAGACCGTCCTTGACGACGAAGAGGTGATGGGCCGTTGCCGCGAGATCGCCCGGGTCTTTTCCACCATGGAGCGCTGGTTGGCGGAAGAGAATCTGGGCACCTTCAGCCACATGATCACGCGGGCGCACACGCTTCTGCAGAATGATGAAAGTGTGTTGGCTGAGGCGCACAAGGGAGCGCGTTTCATTCTGGCCGATGAGTTTCAGGATGCTAACTTCGCGCAGATCAAGATTCTTGCCCGGCTCGCGGGCGCTGATGGGAACCTGTTTGCGGTCGGTGATCCTGATCAGTCGATCTATCGATTCCGCGGAGCCTCGAGCGAGGCATTTGAACTCTTTCACCGCAATTTTCCAGCTGCCAAGCGGGTTGTACTGGAGAAGAATCGGCGCTCGACCACCGCAGTCCTGCAAACCGCGTTTGCCGTGATCGATGAAAATCCTCCGATCTTCGCCAAAGGCGGGGCGTTTGCCTACCAGCGAGTGGCGTTGCAGTCGGCGCGGGATGAAGAAGCAGCGAAGGCCGGGAAGGCACGGTCAAGTTCGCCGGTCACGGCGGTCATCCTGAAGGATAAAAGCACCGAGGGGCCCGACCTGGTCAGCTATCTGCGCGAGTCGCAGCGAAAATTGAAGTGCAAATGGTCAGATTTCGGCGTCTTGTACCGTCTGCACTCGCATCGCGACGATCTAGTGCAGGAGATGGGAGAAGCCGGGATTCCGTTCGTGATCGAGAGCCTGGATATCTCGGACACTCCAGAGGTTCGCGACTTGTTTGCGTGCCTGTATGCGATTGTCTCTAGCGGTGACGATGTCAGCCTGATTCGCGTGGCTGGTTTGCCATGTTTTCGGGTGAACCCCGAGCAACTGCGTCAGGTGATGCGCGCCATCGCCCGCGAGAGCCGGGACGCGCAGGTTGTGCCACTTTCTTCTGCGCTGGCTCGCGTGGAAGGCGGAGCGGAGGTTCTAGACGCTTTGCGGCAAGCTCGTGAGGAGATCGGTCGGCGAGGGGCGAAGGGGCGTGCGGCGCTCGAGATCGTGGTCCGGCAGTTCGCGATGGATCGGAGTTCGCCAATTCTGCAGGGCGCTTTGCAATTTGTCGAGGCTTGGGAAGGGAAGAAGATTAACGAGACGACCGATCTTGAGGAATTGGTCGACTATCTCGCATATTTCCGCGAGGCCGGTGGAGTGATTCCACTGCAGGCGAACGAAAACGAGAATGCAGTTCGCCTGATGACGGTTCATGGGGCGAAGGGGCTGGAGTTTCCACATGTGTTCATTCTGCGTGCGCTCAGACCATCGTTCCCCAATGCTTTCCGCGAGACGGTCGTAGCCTTCCCGCGGGAGCTGCGGGATTCAGATTCCGACCTTGCCGATGACAAGGTCCTGCACGAGCAGGAGGAGCGGCGCCTGTTTTATGTTGCCATGACCCGGGCGCGAGACTCACTGCGCATCTATGCGCGTGAGGGCACCGGGAAGATCGATAAGACTCCTCCCGGGTATCTGCGCGAGTTAATGAAGAACAAAAGCATCGCGCCTTATTTTCGGGCGATGCAGGCAGGTGGTGCCCAATCAACTTTGGATCTGGCCGCAGCTGCGTCTCTGCTGTATCCCGATGAGTCTCGGACCACGATGTGGTTCGAGTTGCCGGTGCTGGAGGGCTTGCACAAGCGCCTAAGCGCTTCGGCGGTCGACACCTACCAGCGTTGCGGGTTGCAGTTCAAGCTCGAGCGCGACTGGCGGATCGCTGCGAAACCGGCGGCGGCCATGCAATACGGTGCGGCGATCCATCGTGTGCTGAAGACCTACTTTGATTCGATTCGGCTGGGTCGGCCCAAGACAGATGAAGAACTGATTGAGCTTTTCCGGATCGATTTGGCGAGCGCGAAGATCCAGGAAGCATACCAGCACGAACTCTACGAAAATCTCGGGGCGCGTCAATTACAGGAGTTCCTGGTTTCGGCCCGCGCGATTCCAGCTTCGCAGGTCCTGCATACGGAAGAATCGTTTGAGATCAAGATCGGCGAAACCACTGTCGCGGGACGCATTGACCGCATCGACCAGCGTGCCGACGGCACGGTGGCGATTGTCGATTACAAATCCGGTAAGGCCCGCGATCAGGAATCGGCCGACGAGAGCTTGCAGCTGTCGCTCTATGCCATCGCCGCGAAAGAGAAGTGGGGTTACAAGGTGGGCGCGCTGATCTTTCACAACCTGGAAGAGAACGTTCCGGTCATCACCACACGGTCAGAGTCGCAGTTGCTGGATGCGCGGCGTTGCGTAGTGGAGGCTGCCAAAGGAATTGCCGAGAATGTTTTCGAAGCAAAGCTCGGGCAGCATTGCAATTTCTGCGCGTATCGCAGCTTGTGTCCTGAGAAGGAAAAGCGCATTCCGAGGCTGGCGGAGACCGCTGCGCGCTAGGTGGGATCTCTAGTTCGTTGGTTTGTGTGCCGCCGCCGAGTCCGCTAAGAATCAAAAAACAATCCATTTTTGCCTGGCGAAGCAGGAGTGAAAGCCTTCGCGCAAAAACTTAGGGGACGCAATTTGCGTCCCCTTTTTTACTTCGTACTGAACCTGCTTAGTGTTTCTTTTTCTTCTTTGCCTTTTTCTTGGTTGCCATTGTGTTCTATTCTCCCTTCCATTCTTCATGGAAAATTTGCAGTGGTCTTCTACTGCAACTAGTTGATGTATAGAGTTATTGAAAAATGAAGTCAAGAAAAAAATGATGATGGAACGGCGCAAGTCGTGACACCAAAGTCACGCCGAAAGAATTTTCATGACGAATGTCAACCAAAATATTTCGCATCCACATCGATTTCGTGTGCGAGTTCTTCCTCACAATGCAAGATCGCGCGGCAAATGAGTTGTGAAATAGAAGAATACGCCGGCATCGCGAGATCGATGCCGCAGATTGCAGGCGGATGCGCGATGAACCGACGTTGCCGCGTCGCTCATCTATAATGAGAAAGCGAAATCTTCGCTGGAGCCGCGATTCATGCCTACTTTTGACGATACTGTCATCATTTCCGGGTGCCGTACTCCTGTTGGAAAATTTCAAGGCAGCCTGTCGGATTTCACTGCTCCGCAACTGGGTGCGATGGTCGTGCGCGAAGCGGTGAGGCGCGCGAGTGTCGATCCAGCGCTGGTCGACGAGTGCATCATGGGCAACGTAGTCTCGGCGGGGCTGGGACAAAATCCTGCGCGACAGGCTGCAATCTTCGGAGGACTGTCTCCGGCGACAGGTGCCATGACAATAAACAAAGTGTGCGGCTCCGGATTGAAATCAGTCGCGCTCGCGGCGCAAGCGGTGCAGACGGGAAACAGTTCAATCGTCGTTGCCGGTGGAATGGAGTCGATGACGAACGCTCCGTATCTTCTGCCGCAAGCGCGCAAAGGGTATCGCTTGGGCAACGCGCAAATCATCGACTCGATGGTTCACGACGGACTCTGGGACATCTACAACGATTACCACATGGGAATCACGGGCGAGAATGTCGCGGAGAAGTACGGCATCACCCGCGAGGAGCAGGATGAGTTCGCGGTGAATTCGCATCGCAAAGCAGTCGCAGCCATCAAAGAGTGCCGCTTCAAGTCGCAGATTCTTCCAGTGGAGATTCCAGCGAAAAAGAAAGGCGCACCTCCGACGATCTTTGATAAGGACGAAGGCCCCCGCGAGGACACTACCATCGAAGTCCTGCGTTCGCTGAAGCCGGCATTTAAGAAAGATGGGACTGTGACAGCGGGCAATGCTCCCGGAGTGAATGATGGGGCGGCGGCTTTGGTTGTAACGAGCGCCCACCGTGCCAAAGAACTCGGAGCAAAGCCGATGGCGCGTATCGTCGCGCAGGCGACCAGCGGAGTCGAACCCAAATGGGTGATGATGGCTCCCGTGGGCGCGGTACAACAGATCTGGAAGAAGACCGGATGGAAGAATGAAGACGTTGACCTTTACGAACTCAACGAAGCGTTCTCGGTGCAGGCGCTGGGAGTTATGCGCGAACTTGGATTGAACCCGGAGAAGGTTAACGTGAACGGTGGAGCAGTGGCCATCGGACACCCGATCGGCGCCAGCGGCGCGCGCGTGCTGGTAACGCTACTGTATGAAATGATCCGCCGCGATGTGAAGCGTGGGATTGCCGCGCTTTGTCTTGGCGGAGGGAATGCGGTGGCGATGGCGATAGAACGGGCTTAACTTCAAGCCCGATTCACCACAGAGGTTCGCAAGGCAGTTCCCAAATCTAGTTCACTCCCGCGACCGGCAGCGTTACAGTAAATACGGCGCCACCATCCGCGAGCATTCTCTGCCTCGACGCTACCGTTGTGCTCCTTCATCACCGACTTGCAGATGCTTAGGCCTAATCCGGTCCCGCGGCCCGGACGCTTGGTGGTATAGAACGGATCGAAGATACTGGCGAGATTTTCTTTGGCAATGCCCAGCCCGTCGTCGTGAAAGCTGACCCATACAGTTTGCTCGCTTTTCCCCAGACGAATGCGCAACGTGCCGCGATCGCGCGCTTCGCGGATCGCCTGCTCGGCATTCACGATGAGGTTCAGGAATACCTGCATCAACTGGTGGGGATCGCCCAAGGCATAGGGCACGCCAGGTTCCTTCACAAAGTCGACGGTGATGTTGTTCTTGCGGAGCGAATAGGCATGCAGATTCAGGGTGCGTTCGACCACTTCGACAAGATTGATGCGGCTCTTGCCCGGGGCCGGCGGACGTGAGAAGTAGGTCAGATTCTGCACGATCTCGGCGGCGCGTCGGGCTTGCTGCTGCAACATCACAAGCTGCTTGCGCGCGGTTTCGTTGGTCTCGGTGTCCTGCAGAAGTTCACTGACTCCCATGATGCTGGTCAGCGGATTGTTCAACTCGTGCGCCACACCGCCAATCATGGCGCCCATCGCAGCCAGCCGCTCGCTCTCCACGATTTGTTGCTCAAGCTTGCGTTCAATGGTGATATCGCGAACCGAAACAATGACGCCGCTGATCTTGCCCTCGCCATCCACCAGCTGGCTTCCGGCGGCCCGCATCGTGCGCACGTTCCCGTCCCGATGCCGCGCCCCGTACTCGGCTGAACCGAAGGCCTGATCGCCGGAGACGATCGTCTGGTACAGCGATACCATGTCAGGCGAGTAATCAGCCAGTTCCGAAATCTTTTTGCCCAGCATTTCATCCGGCCGGTAGCCGAGAAGCTCCAGCGCCCGCGAACTGACGAAGGTGAAACGCTCTTCGAGATCGACAACCAGGATCAAATCGGGGAAGCTTTCGAGCAAGCGGCTGCGGAATTCTTCCTGCTGCGCCAGTTGCCGCTCCATGCTGCGCTTTTCTGTGATGTCGACTAGCGTGCCCTGATAACGGATGATGTTTCCTGACATATCCCAGACCGCGCGCGAGGAGTCGAGGAAGACGGCGGGCTTCCCATCTTTCCTCCGCAACTTGATCTCGCGCGTGCGAAGCCCTCCGCGATCATCGACCGCTCGTCCGAGAACGGGCGGACCGGCATCGAAATTTAGCGCGGCAGGTTCCACGGCGAGCATTTCTTTCTTGTCTGTATAGCCCAACATACTGACCAACGCGGGATTGGCATCGAGCAGTTGACCTTCAGGCGTGCTGAAGTAGACTCCTTCCTGCAGGGTCTCGAAGAGTTCGGTGAACCGCAACTCTTTTTCGCGCTGTTCGGTTACATCGCGCCCGAGGACGCTCACCCCGACGACCTCATCCCCTTTGACGATCCCATTCAGCACAGCCTCGAAATACAGTGGCCGGGAACTTCTCTTCAGCCGGATGCGTACCGTGCCGGCCCAACGCTTCCTTTCCAGAAAACGGCCGAGGCCGCGTTGCACTTCTTCCCGCGCGGGTTCTTCCAGCAGGTCATAAATATTGCTGCCGACGAGTTGCGAGTACTTAAGCCCGGTCAACTCGGTAACGCGCCGGTTAACAGTACGAAGGGTGCCGTCGAGCGAAACCGCGCAGGCCGGGTCGTCCATGGAATCGATCAGTTCCTTGAAATTGCGCTGCGACCGCAGAATGACCTGGCTCAACTGATCGAGTTGCTCTTCGGAAGGAGCCGCGCCAACATGTTCCTGCAGGCCGCGCAGCAGGCCTTTTAGTTCGTGGACCTCCCGCCGCCGTCCATAGGCATAAACCGCAAACAGAATCGACAGAACCAGAACGCCGATAGGAATCGCCCGCAGATGAAACGGAATAGTCTCCAGGCGCTCCCACAGGAGTGCTGCCAGCGCCGACGCAAGCAAAATCATGAACATGAGCGCCCAGCGCCAGAGTTGCGATTCTTCCTGATCAAGGTTTCCGGGCTGGCGGGGAGGTCGCGGCGGCGTATCGGTATCTAAGCTCATGCGGACATTATTTGTTATTGAACGACCCATCCTAATTGGATCGGCTTCCGTCAACAACCAGATTGTTGCTCTTTTTGTTACTAGGGGACAATGACCCTTCGTCTAACAGGAACCGCTGTTGCCGGAGGGATTTCCACAGTCCTTGGTGACATCCGTCACAGCCATCGCACCCACCAGATGCGTAACGTGACTATCTGGAGGATCAGGACCTCGGTTTCGGAACACGTGTGCCCAGACTCGCGGAATCCGGAACTCGCCTGGGATCTGCCCGGGGCTTCAATAGTTTGGCAGGAGGCGCTCTGACGCAGTACTCCTATTATGCTCTATAAGACGCTCAGCGCGGCCGTGTTTGGCATTGATGCCAACATCATTCAGGTCGAGGTGGATTGCTCCGGCATTAAAACCGATCAGGATCACTTCCATACGGTCGGCCTGCCAGACGCCGCCGTGCGCGAGAGCCGCGACCGCGTTCGCGCCGCGCTGAAGAATTGTGGATACGACATCCCGCCCACTCAGATCACCATCAACCTGGCTCCCGCTGACATTAAGAAGGAAGGCTCCGGATTCGACTTGCCCATGGCTTTGGGAATCGTGGGAGCCTACGGGGGGCTGACCAAAAAGGACATTGGGGACTGCCTGTTCGTCGGAGAGCTGTCGCTCGATGGTGGCGTGCGCAGTGTTCGGGGCGCACTCCCGATCGCCATCGAAGCTCGCGGCCGGAAGATCTCCCGCATGGTGGTACCGGAAGCCAATGCCAAAGAGGCGGCCATGGTCGCCGGCGTCGACGTTTATCCTGTCCGCTCGCTGCTGGACGTGATTCACTTTGTAAACACGGGGAACGGCATCCTCCCCATGAAGGCCGATAGCGAATCGCTGCTGCGCGAATCGCAGCAGTTCTACGTCGATTTTAAAGATGTTCGCGGCCAGCAGACGGCCAAGCGCGCCATCGAGATCGCCTGCGCGGGCGGCCATAACATTCTGATGATCGGCCCTCCGGGCTCGGGCAAGACCATGCTGGCAAAACGGATGCCCACCATCCTGCCACCGTTCACTTTCGAAGAAGCATTGGAGACCACGAAGATCCACAGCGTGGCAGGAGTGCTCGATCAAGGCACCGGACTGGTCGGCACGCGTCCGTATCGCTCTCCGCATCACACGATTTCCGATGCCGGTCTGATTGGTGGAGGAGTGATCCCGCGTCCCGGAGAAGTATCCCTCGCGCACAATGGGCTGCTGTTTCTGGACGAACTGCCGGAGTTTCCCCGGAATGTTCTCGAAGTGCTCCGGCAGCCGCTCGAAGATGGAACGGTCTCGATTGCACGCGCTTCAATGTCGCTGACGTTCCCCGCCCGCTTTATGCTCGCTGCCGCCATGAATCCCTGCCCATGCGGTTTTCACAACGATCGCACGCGCGACTGCCAGTGCAGTCCTCCCATGATCCAGCGGTATATCTCAAAGATCTCCGGACCGCTGATGGACCGTATCGACATCCACATCGATGTTCCGGCGGTGAACTACAAGGAAATGCGCTCCGGCACGGAGCCCGAGGGATCGGCCAAGATTCGCGAGCGTGTGGTTTGCGCTCGGCAGAGGCAGTTGCAGCGCTTCGCGGCCTGCCGCGAAAAGCTTTACTGCAACGCGCAGATGGGCTCGCGCCACATCCGTGCCTTCTGCGAACTCTCGGCTGACTGTGAGCGCCTGCTGGAGCGTGCCATGACGCAGCAAGGACTCAGCGCCCGCGCCCACGACCGCATCCTCAAAGTCGCCCGCACCATCGCCGATCTCGAAGGTGCGGCGAATCTCGAACCCAAACATATCGCTGAAGCGATCCAGTACAGGAGTCTGGATCGCACGTATTGGGCGTAGCAGGCTCGGCGAGGCCCGCGCAAATATCGACAAGCAGCGTGCCCGACGAATCGCCGTATCAACGGGCAACTACTGGCTGATCTCGAACAGGACGCCGCTATTGTAGGTTCCACCGCCCGAAGTCGTGCCGAACATATGACCTCGACCGTCGATGACCACTCCGTACGGGAACGCGCCATCCGTACCTGAAAATTTGTATACCGCCTGATATTTCCATTTTCCGCCAGCTTGTGGGATCAACCGGAAAATCGCGCCGCAAGTGTAGCTGCCGCATTCTGGGTTTCCGCCACCCCCGCTGCCGTAGAGATTACCGGCTTTGTCGAATACCAGCGAGTACGACGGAACGCATCCTTCGGCGCAGTTGGGAAACTCGTATAGCACCGTTTTCTTCCATCCACCCGCGGACGGTGACAGTTTGAAGATCGTGCCATTCCCATAAGTCCCGCCAGAGGCTGTTGCACCGTAGGCATTGCCGAAAGCATCGAGCGTCAAGCCTGCGTAAGGGTAGAGACCGTCTCCCTTGTAGCTGGCGAAGCGATCCATGACGTGGTAAGCCCACGTGCCGTCGCCGTTGGGGGTCATCTGAAAGGCAACCCCGCAGCCGAGACTTCCAGGGCACGGCAGCACACTGACTCCGCCGTACAAGGTCGTGCCATAGAGATTGCCCTTGGAGTCCCAGCTTAGCGGGGATTGGGGTTCTTCGCCGTCAGGACAGCCCACGCTGCCACAAAAGCTGTAAAGCTGGGTGTAGGTCCAGCCGTTCAAACCTGGCGAGAGCTCACCAATTGCTCCGGCCTTATATTCCCCCGAGCCAATCCAGCCGTAGAGATTCCCATTCTTGTCGAAGACTAGGCAGCAACCGCCTTCGGTGTAGAACATATTGAAGTTCCACTGATCGCCCTGGTGAGCCAATTCGTAGAGGCCGGCTACGCCCGCGCCAGCGTCACCTTCTAGGTTGCCATACAAGTTTCCCGCGCTGTCGAAGAGCAGTTGTTGGGGACTGGCGCCCCCGCTCTCACCAGTAAACTCATAGATCAAGGACCCATTCTTCGGGGTGGCCTGATAAATGACGCCACAGCCGAACGGGTCACATCCCCGTCCGCCTCCTGACCCCCCATAAACGTTCCCCGTAGCGTCCAGGGCGACAGTGCCAGTCGGCGGCCCGATCTGATAGTTCTCGCCATAATCAAAGTTGTGCAGCACCCGATAGGTCTGTGCGCAGGAAGGTACAGCGAGGTAAAGGGCAAAGGTCAAGAAAAGCAGCGCCGCCGGATCAAACGATCTCCTATGCATGAGGCACCGTCTTGTCGTCAGCTTCGGTCGGTTGCAGGGGAGGCGGCAGGATGGTCCCCGCCGCCGGTTACTCTATCACAGTAGTGGCCGTAGAGCGCGCCCTTTAGTCGTCCTCCTCGCCCGGACTGCCGTCGGGGCCAGTCGGCGTCGGGTAGACTCCGTTTTGCGGAGTCGTGTAATAGTTTCTAAATTTGCTCGGTGGATATGGCGTCGAAATGGTGGTGAAGCCGCGAGGCGTACTTGTGTTGAAAAAATCTGACAGTGGAGTATTGCCTTCGGCGCCGTCGGGAGCGTTGGCGTCAGCGTAATAGTTGGTTAATGGATAAACTAGGCCCATGCCAAAGTTAAACTCTGCGAACCTCAGAATACTCCCGAAGTCGTGCACGTAAGGGAACGTTTTACCAGGGCTTGGAAAGGCGCCCGAGACGTAGCCCGCTGGAGTGTACTCAGACACTACCATCAGGGGCACACGCATGCCATATACGTAGCCACATCCCCACTGGCTGTTCGGATCGCAGCTGGTGTATCCCGTTTGCGGGTTCTCTTCCAGCGCCTCAGGCGGCGCCACGTGATCGAAGAAGCCGCCCCAGTCGTCCCAAACCACAAAGATCGCTGTCGGTTCTGGACTGGTTGAGCCTGTACCGAACCCCCAGTAGTCGCATTTGCCGCCACTGTTAGCGTAGCTCTGGCCAATGGCGTTGATAATGTTGCCCACCCACGATGGCCCATAGGGAGGGCTATTGTTTACGTTGGAGAATGGATGATCTGACCAGGCTTCGTCAGGAATGACCCAGCTAATCTTCTGGAGGCTACAAGTTGCGATGTCGTCAAGGATCGGCGCACCGTCGTAGTTGAAGCCAAACTGGTTCTCTTCGGGGTAGACGACGTGGCTTGTGAATTCGCTGCCGCTGCAGGGATTACCAGTGGCCTCGTTTTGTCCGTAGCAAACTTCGGGAATTCCCTCAGGGGCGTCCCAGATGATGCCCAAGGGATTGCTTGGGTTGCTGACGGTTGGGGTGTAGTAGCGCCAGCTCACGCCCTTGTCGCCATTGGCATTCGTGACCAGACTGTCGTGTGTATAGCACTCGTTCGGCTGCGTCCTTGGATCGGTTTCCTGAACACCCGTCGGCAGGTTCCACATGGGATAGCCGTCTATTCCGCTGGCGGGGCATCCACTATTGTTGAATCCCGCGCTTTTTGGCGGATTGTCGGCCACGAAGTCGATGTAGTAATGGTTCGCGTCTTTAGGCGCAACCGGCGCCGACGTGCCCGTGAATAGAAACTGATGCGCGGGAAAGCTGGGGCCCTCATTAGTTTGGAACATGTAGTTGGCGAAGCCGTAGGCCTTGGCGATATCAAAATACGGCTGCACGTCCGGCAGTTGAATGTACGAATAAGGTGAAGGCTGGGACGTCGGACAACGAACGTACGTGGTTTTGCCGTTTGTATAGGTGTGGCAGAAGCCGTCCATAGCGCCGGAGTCGTAGTCGGCGGCCCAGTCGTGATAGAAGTGGCCCGGGTCCAGAGTAGGCGTATTCATCGGTTGCTGGACGCTGCAGATCGTCCCGTCAACGTGACTCTGTCCACCGTTGACGATATCGACGCCGGGCTCGAACGGATCTTCATGTATAACGCACTTTGATGAGGACCCCGCCCCGGCTCCAAACAGATTGTCGGGAGTGCGGTTCTCCTGAATAACGATAATGATGTGTTTGAACGTTCCGGTTGGAATCGTTTGAGCGGCGGCGAAACTTGCCACAGATACAACAGTAAGTACTGCCAAGAGGGCCCGTGAGAACACCTTCATGTCAATCTCCTCTTGTAAGTCCCCTCGATGGGGATTTGGCGTGGTGAATAGCTATCGAATCGGGGGCAAGCGGAAACGGCAGGGGCCCAAACTGGAGCATGCAAAATATCAAATCTCTGGGCGATTTCGAAAATGCGTCTGGAGTTGTTACGGAATCCGGACAAGATCCAAAGCGGTTCGGCTGGTAGCAGGCGGGCTGAAGACTACCCCGACCACGGAAATGTCAGAAAAAATCTGCGTCCTACTCACCAACACGCTGAGGTTGGAAGTCTGTAAGTCAGCAACCGGAATCGAAACTTTTCCACAACTATCGCTGCCGCATTGTGACATCTGACCTTGCGCACAGATTCAGAAAAGCAGATCATGCCGAGGCGAGAGCAGTCCAAAATTAGATGCCGATTCGACGCGAGTTAGTGGGCAGCGAGGGCGGCAGAAATGGGCTTCGTAAGTCGTTAGCGGCTCAAGATTTTGCCCGCAACTGCTTGAGCCAAATAGATTATTTTGCGAATTTTCCTCCTAACTCAATGATTCCAGAGATTCGCCGAGGGAGGGGGGATACCCCAAAAAATAGCACTCTCAGTTTGGTTTTCAACACGCCTCAGAACCAATCGCTGCGGTAAGCAATCCACCACGAGAGGAAGAGTATCGGAATCGTCGCGCCGAAAGCCCACCAGAACGGCAGCAGGAAATCCGCCAGCAGACCCAGAATCGCAAATACGACCCAAAAGATCTTTTTCTGCATTCCCAGATTGTACTGATGCTGGATTGTACTGACCCTTGTCGTTTCACGAAATCATGCGTTCCCATGGACGGTTGCCCGAAAACGGCTACCAAGGATTTCCTGTCGGCTTAAGGTTCTCCCTGATTGCCGCTGGAAGCGGCAAACCTCATATTTTGAGAGCCTGCGCTTCATCTCCAAAGAAATGGTTCGCCGCTTCCGATCCAGATTCGTGCGTAGGGACGACCTGGAATCTGTGGAGGTTGGTGAATGGTTCGGTTCGGCTTGCGTCGTTCTTTCCTGTATCAATTCCTGTTCTTCACTTTTTTAACGCTCATATCACTGTCTCTTGGCTGCGGCACCAACGCAAAGATGGGCAGCACCACGCCGCCTCCGCAGCAACCAACGTATCCGTCGACTCCTCCGGTAGCGATCACGTGGTCGCCCAGCACTAGCGCGCTGCCTGCCCCTCCGGCATGCGAGCCTCCGACCTCGAGTTGCACGCCTCCCGATCCCAACGGGTCGAACGATTTCCCGCTCTCCGTTTCGAATCCCGTTGATGGATCGAGTGTCACATCGCCGATCAGTATTGCCGCCACAGCCAGCTCCCAAGAATCCGATTTTTTTCATGCGCGTCTACGTCGATCAGATCGCGGAATATTTCACCTTCACCAATTCGATCAATACGCAGATCTTCGCCGCACCCGGCAAGCACACCATCGAAGTGATGGCCGAGGATAAGAGCGGTTACATCTCTGCGACGATCATGAATGTGACGGTGACGTTGCAAGCAGCCAAAACCACGATCAGCGGAATTCAAAACATGCCGGGATGGCAATCTTGCGCCGCTGACTTCCCTCCGGGTTCGGGCCGCGATGGCCAAGTCTGTGCCTCTGGCAATCCGGACCCGCCAACCTCTTCAATGACACAAGGACAGTCGTCTCCTGCGATGGACGGCAAGTCGGCGAAATTCAGCATGAGCGGGCCGAATGGCTATTCGAACGAGCTCTACTTCAATGCCATTGCCGGCGGAAACAACGTGAGCCACTTCACCTACGATCTGTATTTCTACATCGACAACCCCGCGGCGCCGCAGGCGCTCGAATTCGACACGAATCAGACGTTCGGCGGTTATCGCTGGGTCTGGGGATCGGAGTGCAACTTCAAGGGTGAGACCCCCCGCGCTGGGACATTTGGGACGATGCCTCGGGCATATGGCGCGAGACCGATGTTCCATGCAACACCTTTCCGGCCAATACCTGGATTCATCTGATCTGGCAGTTGGAGCGAGTGGGAAATCAGGTGCACTACATCAGCCTGCAGGTGGGAGATCAGACTTACAACGTCGATACCTACTACAACAACCAGGTGGATTGGACGCTGGAGGAAATCGATACGGCCTTCCAGATGGATCTGCAGCAGCCGCCAATTCCGTATAACGTGTGGCTGGACGAGGTGAACCTGACGGCGTGGTGAAGACTAAATTAGCTGCTGGTTGCCCCACCTTCCTCGCGGATTTTGCGAAGAGGTGGGGGCTTCCAGTGATCCTAGAATCCCTTGGCCTTGAGCAGCGTGTCGAGATCGTCCGGGTGAATCGCACGCGTCATGGCTTCTTCACGAAGCAGGTCTTGCTGAAAGACCAGTTGCGCTAGTGACTCTTCCAAAGTGAATGAACCGTTCTTGCGCGTGATAGTGATCTCCTGATGCAGGTGCTGCAGGGAGTTTTTGCGGATATGCTGTCGCGCACCGTATCCGACCATGAGCAGTTCTACGGCAGGAACGCGTCCGCCAGTTCGCTTCGGCAGCAGCGTCTGCGTCAGCATGGCTGCGAGCGCCATCGCCATCTCCGCGCGCACGGTATGTTGCCGCTCCTGCGGGAATGAGTCGGCGATGCGGGACACGGTCGAAGCCGCATCGGTAGTATGCAGCGTGGTAAATACCAGGTGTCCCGTTTCGGCGGCGGAGAGCGCGATGCGCGCTGTTTCGGAATCGCGCATCTCTCCGACGACAATGACGTCGGGTGCCTGCCGCATGGCTGCTCGCAGCGCGGTAGGGAAGTCAGGCGCGTCGACCCCTATCTCCACCTGCTCAATCACACTCTTGTTGTGCGCGTGCTCATACTCGATGGGATCTTCAATGGTCACGATATGCCGCGCGTCGCGCTGATTAATCTCATTGACCAGAGCGGCCAGCGTCGTCGTCTTGCCGGATCCGGTCGCTCCGCCGATAATCACCAATCCGCGTTGCAACCCAGCCAGCGCGCAGACACCCGACGGCAAATGCAGTTCGTCCAGAGTCGGAACGGTTGACGGCAAGGCGCGTACCGTGGCAGCGGCGCGTCCACGCTCGCGATGCAGGTTGATACGGAAGCGGCCGAGATCCTCAATGCGATACGACGAGTCGGCGATCCCATACTGCTGGTACTCTTCGCGCGCATGTGCCGCCAGGGCAGGGAAGACCGCAGCCTCGATCTCTTCGCCACTCAGAGGCCGGTCTCCGATGGCAGACAGGGCGCCTTCGAAACGAATCGAGGCTGGCGCCTGCGGGACTAACAATAGATCGCTGCCGTTTCGTGAGACTAGCTCGCTGAGCCACTGTTTGAGTTCGGCGGATTCCTGAGGACCGGCTTCGTGAATCGGTTGGACGCGTGTTGAATTTCCTTCGGATGTCATCTTCCTCGTTTGGATGCAGCACACGGGCAGTTCGAAGCACTGCGATCCGGGGTTGTTGCCGTAATCTTTGAGAACGCGGGCCAGCCCGACTCTTGCGAAGCTCTACATGAAAAGTTTTTCAAATTGTCGCTACACTCTTGACCGCTTGCCGATTCGAGATTAGCCTCCCGGAGACGCCCTAGCCGTCTATCAGCTTCGCCCAGGAGGCTATCTCATGACGCTACTTGCCGCTCTCTGGTTGCCGATCGTTCTTTCGGCGGTGATCGTTTTCATCGCCAGTTCCATTATGCACATGGTGCTGCCGTACCATCACGGCGATTATGGCCAGCTGCCCGACGAAGAGAATGTTCGCACGAGTCTTCGCACGGCTGGTCTGAAGCGCGGTCTTTACGTGTTCCCGTTCTGCACCCACAAAGAAATGAATTCGCCCGCTGCGGTCGAAAAATACAATCAAGGGCCCGTGGGCATGATGATCGTATTCCCCACCGGGACCCCATTCATTCCTAAGTTTCTCGGGTTATGGTTCGGCTACTGCCTGGTCATCGCTTTCTTCGTCGCGTATCTGGCTGCGCACACGATTCCGCAGGGCGCAAATTACCTGGCTGTATTTCGCGTGGTCGGCACGGCGGGATTCCTCGCCTTCGGCCTCGGCCCGGTGGCCAACGTGATTTGGAAAGGTTATCCCTGGAGCTTTGTTTTGAAAGAAGCGATTGATGGACTCATCTTCGCCCTTCTGATGGCGGGAACGTTCGGCTGGCTCTGGCCGCGATAAAACGTTTTCAAACGAAGGATCAACAAGGAATTCTTCCGAAGGCTCCGAGTTTGTCTCTGGACTCGGAGCCCGAAACCCTGACGCGTCGCCCTAGCTCTCTTCCTGCTTGCGCATATTGCCCGTGCGCAAGTACCGGTTATGCCAGCCGAGCGACTCCGTCAGCAGATGCGGTGTGTGCTTCCCATACGAAAGCTGCTCTGAGCGCGACAGATAATCTTTCAGCAGTGACTTGTATTCCGATGCCGCGCACTTCTCGATGACCAGCTTGGCGCGCTCCTTTGGCGATAAACCGCGCAGGTCGGCCAGTCCTTGCTCGGTCACCAGCACCTGTACATCGTGCTCTGTGTGATCCACGTGCGAAACCATGGGAACGATGGTCGAGATCGTCCCTTTCTTTGCCGATGAAGGAGCCATAAAGATCGATAGATATCCGTTCCGCGCGAAGTCGCCCGAACCGCCGATGCCATTCTGAATGCGCGATCCCATGACGTGGGTCGAGTTGACGTTGCCATAGATATCGGCCTCGATCATGCCGTTCATGGCGATCACGCCCAGCCGCCGGATGATCCCCGGATTATTCGAAATATCCTGCGGCCGCAGCACGATCTTCTCGCGATACATCGCCATGTCGGCGTTAACTTCGTCGAGCATCGCCGGACTGAGCGAAAACGCCGTAGCCGACGCGCAGGTCAGCTTGCCCGACTTCAACAGTCGGATCATGCCATCCTGAATGACTTCCGTATAAGAAGTCAGGCCTTCAAACGGTCCCTCTTCCAGCCCGAACAGAACTGCATTCGCGATATTGCCGACGCCCGATTGCAGCGGGAGCAGATTCTGCGGCATGCGTCCTTTCTTTACTTCCCAACTAAGGAATTCCAGGATGTGTCCGGCAATGCGCTTCGAAGCCTCATCCGGAGCCTTGAACGGACTGTTGCGGTCGGGCGAGTCCGTCGCCACGATCCCTACGATCTTGTCAGCGGGAATCCTGAGATATGGCGTGCCGATCCGGTCTCCCGTTTTCACCAGCGGGATAGGCTTGCGATTCGGTGGCGGCTCCAGGCCGTAATAAATGTCGTGCATCCCCTCGAGTGCAGCCGGCTGCCATGAATTCACTTCGAGGATCACGCGCTCGGCGCAATCGATCCATGTGCGGTTATTACCCAGCGAAGAACTCGGCACCACGCGTCCGTCTTCCAGAATCGCCGTCACTTCGATCAGTGCCACGTCGAGCTTGCCAAGAAATCCGTATTCGACAAACTGCGCCACGTGGCTTAGATGGATATCCATGTAATCCATCTCGCCGGCATTGATCCGCTTGCGGGTTTCGGGATCCGACTGATAGGGCAGCCGCAGATGAATTCCCCCGGCCATGGCGAGCGCTCCGTCCAGCTCGGGACCGGTCGACGCGCCGGTGAACACGCTCACCTGAAACTTCTCGCCGCGGAAGTGTGCGTCGGCAATCCGCTTGGCCAGTTGCACCGGTACGGCCTTCGGGTACCCAGAGCCGGTAAATCCACTCATTCCAATCTGATCACCTGAATGAATCAGGCTGGCCGCGGTCTCGGCGCTCATGATTTTTCGTTCCAGCTTGGAGCTCAAAACGCGTGTGGCAGGCGCAGCAATAGACATTAGATTGCCTCACATATATGAAAAAAGTTACCCTCTAACGTAGTTGGACGGCCTTGCGCGGTCTGTGATTTCAATCACACCGAAGCGTACAGAAGAGCGGCGACAGGCTCCTGAAAAGTGTTAGCCGGTTACAAATCGAACGGAGTACGCGAACAGAAACACTTCCGGGCTGTTCACTGTCGAGTCGCAAACTCGTCCCGGTACGCCTCCCAGCGTTGGCGAACACCCGCCATGATCGCCTGATACTCGGGATCGCTCCGCAGGTTGTCGTAATTCTTGTCCCGCTGGAAAAATGGATAGTTCACATTCCCCAGCGCCACCGTACGTCTCAGCCAGAGCAGCGCGTGCTGCTTATCGCCCAGCAGCGCAAAGACGCTTCCAGTCCAATATGCGCCGTCGCCGTCAATCATCTCTTGCGGAGGGCGTTCGAGGATTTCCGGACTGATTTTTTGTCGCTCATTCCGCGCAGCATAAACAAAAGCAGCCAGCAATTTGGCCGTGTCGTCAGTCGAATTACCAGCTAGCATGGTCGCGCGATCCACAATGGTCTCGGCTTCGTCGAGCCTGCCTTGGTAGTAGACAAAGGCGCCAAGATAGGCCAATGCTTTAAACTGATCCGGATTTTTTTCAACCGTGACCCGCATCTCCATTTCGGCTTCATGCGCCCTGCCCATATATAACAGCGCGCGCGCATGCATCCAGTGATTTCGCGGAGGAGTGGGGTTCAATTCCAGGACGCGTGCGTATGCCCGCTCCGCCAATTCATTCAAGCCGGAGTAGTAATAGGCATACCCAAGCACGTCCCATCCAAGCGGGTTGTTCGGTGCTAGCGTGACAGCCTGGCGGAGTGTTCGAATCGCTTCCGCCTCACGGCCTTCTTCAGCATATTCAAACCCAAGCGAGATCAGTCCCTGAGCAGATTGCGGATCAATTCTCAGGGCATTCTTGGCGGCCTCTTCGCCTCGTTTCAAGTTCGCACCGGCATCCTCGACGAAATTCGCTCCTTGAATGATGTAAAGCTGAGCCAACAGCGCATAAGCATCGCCGAATGTTTTGTCCAGCGAGATGGCATGCACTAAGGACTTTTCGCCGCGTTCCAGACTCTCCACCCGCGAGTCCAGAAAATATTGATTCAGATAAAACCGTGCCTGCAGATAATCGTTGTACGCGTCAACGTTGGATGTTACCGGCTTCTCGATAGATTTCTGTTCGCGGGGAGAGATTTGGATCTTCAATCCCTCCACCACTCGGTTCGCCACTTCATCTTCGAAACTCAGCACGTCCGCGTTTTTCAGATCGTAGCGTTGTGACCATTTCGTGTCGCCTGTGTCCCCATCAATCAGTTGCACCGACACGCGAATCATGTTCGCCGATCTCTGATAGGTTCCTTCGAGAATGCTCTTTACGCCGAGAGTCTTAGCGATCTCCGGAGCCTCCGGCACTTCTTTCACATATTTCAGAACCGAAGTCGTCGGTCTCACGGCAAGGTTTTGAAGTGAGGCCAGGCGGCTGATGATTGCATCCGTAATCCCTACACCCCAGTTGTCACCAGTGGTTGCCGAAATATCGCGGAAGGGAAGCACCGCCATAGTTTCGGTGGGGGTCTTCGATTCTGGTGCGCCTGAGTGCTGGGTGCCGGTTGCGATCGATACGCTCGATACCCTAAGGCTGTTAAGGCCGCAGCGAGAAGGATGCTGACCGCCCAGATCCAGAGCGTTACTCCTCACCCGGCGGTCGACCGTGCCTGTCGCCGGACGAAGCCAGACCTCGCTGCGACTCCGTATCCCGCTTCACTCGCTTCAGGTCGGCTTTCAGTTCGGCAGCGGATTGATACCGAACCTCGCGATCCTTCTCCAGTAACTTCGTGATGATGTCCTCGAGTTTGGGCACTACGTCGGGATTGAGGCGTACGGGTGCAGCCGGAGTGGCGTGGAGAATTGAATCGAAAATGACCCCGGAAGTGTCGCCGCGAAAGGGCAATTTGCCCGTTGCCATCTCATACAGCACCACTCCAAAGGAGAACAGGTCCGTCCGACCATCCAGTTCCTGCCCTCTCACCTGCTCGGGAGACATATACGCCACGGTTCCCATCGTGCTTCCCGGACTTGTGAGGTGCTCTTCCGCCACGGTCACCGTTGGTTGTGCGCCGGCAACCTCCGGCGAAGAGGTCATTTTCGCCAGTCCGAAGTCGAGGACCTTGGCGTGACCGCGCTTCGTCACAAAAACATTTGCCGGCTTGATATCGCGATGCACAATCCCCTGTCCATGAGCCGCTTCCAGCGCGTCGGCCACTTCAAGACCAATCTCGAGCGTGCGATCGAGTTCCAACGGCCGGTTCCCGATCAGATGCTTCAGGGTTGCGCCGTCCAGAAACTCCATGACGATGAACGGACGGCCATTCGCCTCGTCAATCTCGTGGACCGTACAGATATTGGGATGGTTTAAGGCCGATGCCGCCTTGGCTTCACGCTGGAATCGGCCCAAAGCCTGCGGATCTTTCACAACCTCTTCGGGCAGGAATTTGAGTGCGACGAAGCGTCCGAGCTTGATGTCCTCGGCCTTGTACACTACTCCCATCCCTCCTCCGCCGAGTTTCTCGACGATTCGGTAATGCGAAATGGTTTGCCCCGTGAGTTCGGCCGGTGTGACCATTGGCAAAGATAGTAGGTGGATCGCTTTCCACGGTCAACCGCCTGCCGCCGATCTTACAGCTTTAACTACTACGGATACGAAGGATCACCAGGAAAGTCTGACTTCGCCCCGGTTCTTCGCAAGCACGATGACACTAACGAGTTCTATGCCTTGAGGACACGTGCTGCCATAATTCGGGTGTGCTATTGTCCGTCGTGCAAGACTTGATTTTTGCCATCCGCCAACTGCGGCGCAGTCCCAGTTTTGCGGCGTCGGCGATCGTTACGCTTACACTTGGCATTGGATCAACGACAGCAATCTTCAGCCTGGTGGATGGCATTCTGCTGCGGCCCCTGCCGTTTCCCAGGGCCGATCGTCTGGTTGCGGTTGAAACTCTGGAATTTCCACCCGGCATCGCGGCAACCAATACCGCCGCGGCAGACTATCTCGGCACTTCCTATCCGGACTATTTCGATTGGCAGCGTCAGAACCACACCTTTGAATCCCTTGC
Organism: Terriglobia bacterium; assembly: GCA_963711365.1. Classification (GTDB taxonomy): domain Bacteria; phylum Acidobacteriota; class Terriglobia; order Terriglobales; family Acidobacteriaceae; genus Sulfotelmatobacter. The sequence goes on from CAVQDY010000001.1 coordinate 237,321, forward strand.
CTCTTACAATGCCATCACCCGACTCTTCAGCCGGAACGATGGTTACGGCGCACGGGTCCTAGTCGGCGGCCGCGTGTCCGCCAATTTCTTTCCGACAATCGGCGTCAGTCCTGCTCTCGGACGCAACTTTACCGCTGAAGAGGAGCAGCCTGGGCATCGCGTCGCCATTCTCAGCCATGAACTTTGGACTTCTGATTTTTCCTCGTCGCCAGGCGTCATTGGGGAGACAGTCAAAATCAGCGACGAGCCCTACACCGTCATCGGAGTGATGCCGGCGGGCTTTCACTACCCAGTCGGTGATCCCGGACTTTATTGGTCGACATACGCGATCGAGAGCGAGGGCGCTTTCGGTTTGACCAAACTGCGTGACCAGAATGATCTCAACATCGTTGGCCTGCTGAAACGCGGCGTCAACATGAACCAGGCGCAAGCGGATCTCAATACGATTCAGCGCGGGCTTGCGCAGCAATATTCTGAAGATCGCCTGCGACCGGCCGTCGCAGTCATGCCTCTGCTCGATGAGGCCGTCTCCGATGCGCGCACACATCTCTGGTTTTTATTTACCTCGGTAGGAGTATTGCTGCTGATCGGCTGCGCCAATGTGGCGGGATTGCTGCTGGCCCGCGCCAACCGGCGCCGACCCGAGCTTGCTCTGCGAACGGCCTTGGGTGCAAGTCGAGCGCGCGTCGTCCGTCAGTTGCTGGTCGAAGCGCTGCTCTTGGCGGTTGGAGGAGGAGTGCTCGGAATTATCTTCTCCTACGCCTTGCTGCGGATTGCCCCGCGCTTCATTCCGGAAGACTTGCCCCGTCTCTACAACGCGAGCCTCGACTTTCGTGTGCTGGCATTTGCCGTAGCCCTGTCTGCCGCAACCGCAGTTGCGTTCGGGCTTCTCCCGGCATGGATCATGTCGCGTCAGGACCCCGCCCGTTCTCTTCGCGAATGCGGCTTGCAGATGACCTCCGGCCGCCGACGTAACCGTCTTCATCAAATTCTGGTGATCGGACAGACCGCTCTCGGCTTTACCCTGCTCATCGGCTCAGGACTTCTCATCCATAGCTTAGTGAATGTCCTCCATATCGAGCCCGGCTTTGATACTCACAACCGGATCTTCTTCGACATCGCGCTAACCAACAAACGCTACCCGGTGCCCGGCAAAGCAGTTTTCTACGACAAGCTCTTGCCGGAACTGGCCGTTCTTCCCGGCGTCGAAAGAGTGGGGGCGGCGCATCCCCTGCCGATTCTGCAAGAGGGCAGCACCACCAATTTCACCATCGCAAATCGCGCAGTCGAACCGGATGACATTCCAAATGCCCAGGCGACCATCGCGATGCCCGGCTACTTTGAAACGCTCTCAATCCCTCTGGTGCGCGGCCGCGTGTTTACGGCTCACGACAACGTTGCTAATTCGGCGCGCGTTGCCATCATCAATCAGGCATTTGCGCGGCAATATTTCCGCGGGGAAGATCCGATCGGGCAATACATCACTCCCACATTTCCGTACACGAACGAGCCGGTTGCGCCGCGCCAGATCATTGGGATTGTGGGCGACACCAGAGTCAACGACCTGTTTGCGCCATATCGGCCGCAGTTCTTCCTGCCCTATGCGCAAGACCCATCGCACCAGAGGCCGCTGGTCGTCATGAAGGTGTCCGGCGATCCGTTGAGTTATGAAAACGCGGTGCGGAAGCTGGTCGCGCACTTCGATCCCGACTCGCCGGTGTTCAGCTACAAAACGTTTATCGAAGAAACCGACATCAAAGCAGCTCAGTCGCGCTTCGAAGCGCTTCTGGTCTCCGGATTTTCGACGATCGCACTCTTGCTCTCCGCGCTTGGACTGTACGCGGTTCTCTCGTATGTCGTCGGCGAGAGATTGCGGGAGCTTGGTTTGAGGATGGCTTTCGGTGCATCCCGCTCCGATATCCTGTGGCTGGTGCTCGTCCGCGCCGCCATCCTGGCGGGACTGGGCATAGCGCTCGGGGCGCTCGCTTCCGCCTTCAGCACGAAACTGATTGCCGATCTCCTCATCAATGTCAACCCGCTTGATCGGTCCGTATTCCTGACCGTGACACTTGTATTGCTCGCCATCTCGATGGTGGCCGCATTGGCCCCCGCTCTGCGAGCCGCGAATGTAGACCCAGCCCGCAGCCTGCGCGACGAATGAGTTTACGCGCCCACCTGCATCCACTGCGTTCCGCCAACCAAGCGGCGAACCTTGGTGTCCTTGGTGTGAACGCCTTTATCCTCTCCCGCGAAACTGAATAATCCTTCGCCGATCTCGCTTTGACGGTCTGGTCGGAGGCAGGATTTCCCATTCTCGTGCCGCGCGACGCTCCGCCGCAGCTTTCTTTCTGGCCTCGATGCTGGCCGCCGTCTCGCGATACAGCTTCTGCGCCTCGACCGCCGGACCCCGCACATCGTTCAGCCCCAGCACCTCGATCTCGAAATCCCCGCCATCGTTCGTGATGCGCAGCATGTCCCCCACGCGGACCTCGCGGGCCGCCTTGGCAACCTGTCCGTCGGACAAGATTCGTCCCAAGTCGCAACTCTTTTTAGCGAGCGTGCGCGTCTTGAAGAAGCGGGCCGCCCACAGCCACGCGTCCATCCGGATTCCGATCACAAGTCCATCCTAACTCTCTTCTTTTTATGTCGCCGCACCGAAGAACTCGGTCTCGCTTACCTTCAATTGCGAGTTTATGCGCTGGACGGTTTGTTTGATTGAGAGCCGTGGGTATCCGATCATTCCGCTAAATCGCTGATTCTATTACCCATATTAGCCATTCCATCTGGAGTAATCTCCCTATTCTTGAATCTGGTGGCCCCGGCTTACAAATAATTACTTGACCCAACTTCGCTTTGCGGCTACATTAACGAGTTCCTGGAACCCATCGGACCGCTGTCTCCTATAGCTGATCGAGCAGCATCTACGAAGGCTAAGCCCAGAAAATCGAGCATCTTCGGGGTTCCGCCAAGCATCTATCTACAAAGAGTGAGTTTTACGCTAACTCCTTTACAACCTACTCGGAATCAGTGACTTAGGTCGGAAACTGGGGTTTCCGGTCACCCTCCCATGGCAAAGGACAAGGCGCAAGGCCACAAATTCATACAGTAAGGAGATTGAAAGCACATGCGCTCTGATCGTGTGTTTGATGCTTTACAGACTCTGCGGAATCGTTATATGCTCTGTCAGCTTGCCTCCAAGGCCACGCGGAAGTTCCATCGGCCAAGTACCAGAATCCAGGAAACCATGAACGGCGTGCTGGATCGTATCGCTGACTCGGAGCGGCAGGCAGTATTGTCGGAACCAGAGAACGTTGCCGAGGCACAACGGCGGGCTGCGTAACACCAGCCCCGCCTTCCCGCCTGGCGTTGTTGAGTGCATCTTTCCTGAGTCCCCTCCTTTTTGAAAATCTCCCGTCGACACTACCGAATAGGTGCTAGTGCACGGGTTCAGGTGAATCATGACCATTGCTGAACTAAAAGAAAAGAACATCACCGAGCTGACCAAGATCGCAAGGACCTTGGATCTGCCCGGTGCCAGCGGTATGCGCAAACAGGATCTCATCTTCAAAATCCTGCAGGCGCAGAGCGAAAAAGAAGGCCACATTTTTGCCGAAGGCGTCCTCGAGATTTTGCCCGACGGCTACGGCTTCCTTCGCTCGCCCGACTATAACTACCTCCCGGGCCCAGATGATATCTACGTCTCCCCGTCCCAGATTCGCAAATTTGACCTCAAGACCGGCGACACCATCAGCGGACAGGTACGCCCTCCACACGAAGGCGAAAAATATTTCGCGCTCGTCAAGATTGAAGCCGTCAACTTCGAGTCTCCCGACGAAGCCCGCAACAAAATTCTCTTCGATAACCTCACGCCTCTTTATCCTCAAGAGCGCATCAAGCTCGAAACCACGCGCGACAATGCCAGCGCCCGCGTCATGGACCTGCTCACGCCGCTGGGCAAAGGCCAGCGCGGGCTGATCGTTTCTCCGCCGCGCGCCGGCAAGACCATGCTGCTGCAGAACGTCGCCAACTCCATCACCACCAATCATCCGGAAGTTGTTTTGATGGTTTTGCTGATCGATGAGCGCCCGGAAGAAGTCACCGACATGCAGCGCTCAGTCAAAGGTGAAGTCATTTCTTCGACCTTCGACGAGCCCGCCGCCCGTCACGTGCAGGTCGCCGAAATGGTGATCGAGAAGGCGAAGCGCCTGGTCGAGCACAAGCGCGATGTCGTCATCCTGCTCGACTCGATCACTCGTCTGGCTCGCGCCTACAACACGATCGTTCCGCCTTCGGGCAAAGTGCTTTCCGGCGGCGTCGACTCCAACGCCTTGCAGCGTCCGAAACGCTTCTTCGGATCGGCCCGCAACATTGAAGAAGGCGGCTCGCTCACGATCATCGCTACCGCTCTCATCGATACCGGCTCCCGCATGGACGACGTGATCTTCGAAGAATTCAAGGGCACCGGCAACTCGGAAATCATCCTCGAGCGCAAACTGGTCGACAAGCGCGTCTTCCCGGCAATCGACATTCAACGCTCTGGAACCCGTAAGGAAGAACTGCTCATTCCGAAGGAAGATCTCTCAAGAATTTGGGTGCTGCGGAAAGTGCTCAACCCGCTCTCGCCGGTCGAAGCCATGGAATTGCTTATCGACAAACTCAGTAAGACCAAAGGCAACTCGGAATTCCTTGCCAACATGAGCGCGCTGTAACCCAGGAGCAGACTTGATTCGAAGGCCAGGGCCCGCGGGCTCTGGCTTTTCTTCTGCCCGGAGCGAAAGCATTGCCCACCAAGGGCGCGAAGGTTCACAAGGAAAAAGCTTTCAGATATCTGCTTTCCCTTTGTGCCCTTTTTGCGTCCCTCGTGGTTCTTAGGTTGTAGTCCTGCTCCCTCGCAACCCTCCCGACGTATAATTTTCTTATCTAGTGCGCCCGATCTCTGCGAGGTTCCAGTGCGATTCACTTCTTACTTGCCACTGTTGCTTCTATTCGGATTGTTTTCCCCCGCATTCGCCCAGCGTCAGACCGCGCCCTCCCCACCAACTGGTGAACCTCCGCCTATGATCGACGCGGATGACGCCCGCGCCCGCATCGCCCACGATATGGAGAAGAAGGCTGCAAAGGAACGCATTGCCACACTCAAAAGCGATACCGACAGGCTCCTGAAACTTTCTGTGGAACTGAAATCGTACGTCGACAAGTCCGATGAGAATGTCCTGTCGCTCGATGTGATCAAGAAGGCGGAGGAAATCGAAAAGCTGGCCAAGAGCGTGAAAGATAAAATGAAGGGTCCAAACTAATTGCTTCGCCGGATCGTCCAAACGTCGGCAGGCACAGCAAAAGAGGGACTCGTCAGGAGCACATCTTTATATTGGTTAACTCAGGTCTTCAGTAACTCCGCAGGCATAGGCTGTAGCGTTGTTCGCTACTAAAACCCCTATTGTTTCCCCGCCCTATCCGCGCCATAATGCCCGCGAAGATTTTTAGGGCTCCAGTCGGCTCGCTCATTTGGGTTACGGATTCGTCCACGGTGAAAACGCCAAGGGGGTTGTCATGCCGAGAGCTATGCCAGTTGTATTCTGCCTGCTCGTATCACTGAGCCCCGCGCGCTATTCTCTGGCGCAAAGTGTACACGTCCCGCTCCCGCAGAATATACCGCAGTCGCAGAATCTCACGATTGGCAGCCGACCTTCGACCGCGCCAACGGGCGCCGACGACGAGATTCAGCGGCAGCAAGCCATCGCCGCGAATCTGCAGCGCCAGGTCGAAATCCGCCGTGATGCAGAAAAGATGGCCGCACTGATGCAGGAGCTAAGAGACTATCTCGCCAAAAGCGATCAAGGTGTGATGTCCGTCGAAGCCATCAAGAAGGCTGAAGAAATCGAAAAGCTGGCCCATAGCGTGAAATCAAAAATGAAGCAGTCGTTCTAAACCACATCCACAAAACCGTGCCCCACTTCTCCCTTGTTTGGGGAAGTGACGATTTTCATACGCGCAGATTCAAAAGGGCTAGCTCATCTATTAAGGCTTACCAAGAAAAACGCCATCCAGTGCATGGCTGGATGGCGTTGTATTTTGCCGCTTTTTACTCCGCGCCCTGCTTGATCCGCATGCCGAAGAATGAACGGTATACGAATGTGAACGACACCAGGAAGAACGCGATGGCCAGCACAATCGTCAGCGTCGACGGTGCGCCGCCCGGCTTCAGACTCTCGGCCAATTCCACCGCCAGCAGCCCGAACAAAGTGGTGAACTTGATCACCGGATTCAGCGCCACCGACGACGTGTCTTTGAACGGATCGCCGACCGTATCGCCGATCACGGTTGCGTCGTGCAGCGGAGTGCCCTTCTGCTTCAGTTCAACTTCAACGATCTTTTTGGCGTTGTCCCAGGCCGCGCCAGCATTGGCCATGAAGATCGCCTGATACAGCCCAAAGATGGCGATCGAGATCAGGTACCCGACAAAGAAGAAGGAATCGACAAACGCGAACGCGAGCGTCCCGAAGAACACCGCAATGAAAATGTTCAGCATGCCTTTCTGCGCGTATTTGGTGCAGATAGCCACCACCTTCTTGCTGTCCGCCACAGAGGCTTTCTCCACGCCTTCGAGTTTGATGTTGGCTTTGATGAACTCGACCGCGCGATAGGCGCCGGTGGTCACGGCCTGCGTCGAAGCGCCGGTGAACCAGTAGATCATCGCTCCGCCCGTGATCAATCCCAGGAAGAACGGTGCATACAGCAGTGAGAGTTTGGCCACGCCCTCGGCATCGGTGAGTCCGTTGGTCAGGGCCATGATGATGGAGAAAATCATCGTGGTCGCTCCCACGACGGCCGTTCCGATCAGCACCGGTTTTGCTGTGGCCTTGAAAGTATTTCCCGCACCATCGTTGGCTTCGAGCAAGTGCTTGGCGCGATCAAAGTTCACGTCCACGTTGAAGTCTTTCTTGATCTCATTCTGAACGTTCGGCACACTCTCGATCAGCGACAACTCATAGACAGACTGCGCATTGTCGGTCACCGGACCGTAGGAATCGACCGCGATGGTAACCGGCCCCATACCCAGGAATCCGAAGGCGACCAACCCGAATGCGAAGACAGCCGGTGCCAGCATGCCCGCCGCCAGCGCCAAGCCCATAGTGCTCATGTAGTAGGCAATGGACATCAGAAACATCATTGCCAGCCCCAGATAGTAGGCGGAGAAATTGCCTGCGACGAATCCCGACAGAATGCCCAGCGACGCTCCGCCTTCCTGCGCCGAAATCACAACTTCCTTCACGTGCCGTGACTCGGTCGAGGTGAACACCTTCACCAGTTCCGGGATCAAAGCGCCCGCCAGCGTGCCGCAGGAAATAATGGTGGAGAGTTTCCACCACTGGGTATTGTCCGGGCCCAGCATCGGGATAATGAAGTACGAAATCACGTACGTCAGCCCAATCGACACGATCGATGTAAGCCAGACCAGCGAGGTCAGCGGCGCCTCGAAGTTCATCTCGGCCGCTGAGCCATACTTCGCTTTCGCAATGATGCCGTTCAGGAAGTATGAGGCCGAACTCGATACCAGCATCATCACGCGCATGACGAAGATCCACACCAGCAACTGCACCTGCACGCTGGGATCCTTCACCCCGAGCAGAATGAAGGCGATCAAGGCCACGCCGGTCACACCATACGTTTCGAAGCCGTCCGCCGACGGGCCAACCGAGTCGCCGGCGTTGTCGCCGGTACAGTCCGCGATGACGCCCGGGTTGCGCGCATCGTCTTCCTTGATCTTGAAGACAATCTTCATCAAGTCCGAGCCGATGTCGGCAATCTTGGTGAAGATGCCGCCTGCAATGCGCAGCGCCGCAGCCCCTAGTGATTCGCCAATCGCAAAGCCGATGAAGCACGGACCTGCATAGTCACCGGGGACGAACAGCAGAATGATCAACATCATCAGCAACTCTACGCTGATCAGCATCATGCCGATGCTCATGCCGGCTTCAAGCGGAATCTGATAGACCGGAAATGGCTTGCCCGGAAGCGCCGCGAACGCCGTCCGCGAATTCGCGAAGGTGTTTACGCGAATGCCAAACCACGCGACGCCGTAGCTGCCCGCGATGCCCAGCAGGCTGAACGCCAGAATAATCGGTAGCGTCAGGCCCACCGGCTTCCCAGGCACCGGCGACAACCATCCGAAATACGCCGCAATAATGACCGCAATGAATGCCCACAGCAGAAGAATAAATTTGCCTTGCGTTACCAGGTAGGTCTTGCAGGTCTCGTAGATCAGTTCCGAGATTTCACGCATCGATCGATGGACAGGGAGATTTTTCAGGCGCAGAAAGATGGCCATACCAAACCCCAGTCCGAACAGGCAGAACAGAATTCCAATCAACAGCAGTTTGTGGCCGTCAATGGAGCCATTCAAGAAGCTGACTTGCGACAGATCGGGCAGCTTGAGCGAAGCCTCTCCGCCGGTGGTTTTACCTTCGGGTTGACCGAACGCTGCGACCGCGCCAAGGGTAAGCAGCGCAACTACGGCCGACATTTTCATGGCCATGCGGCGGCTGAAGAACGCAGCAGTGGCAAGATAAGTACGCATAACGAGTCCTCCGAATTAGAACGGTTATAAGGCTTACAAACGTGTTTAGGTACTGAATCCGAAACAGCCAGCCTCACGCACGCCGCGTTTCACATGCGGACATGCCTCTTTCAGCTGATGCTTTTTCGGAATTCCGAACACGCTTCCACCGCAAGACCTAAGGAGTGATGAAGCTTGGCCGCGTCGGAGTTTGCGCTGGAGTACTCAGCAGCTTGCCGTCACTAGTGACATAGGTCCTTAGCCTTAGCGTACCAGCGCAAAACGGGCATTTATAACACGTTGGATAGACATGGTCAATCGGAGGTTGATGCCCAGTCTGACCCGGACGGACAGGTCTTCCCAGATCGGGCAAAAAAATGACCCTGCGGATCGACGGACCTTGAGGATGCCCGAACCCTAGCGGCATATTCTGCGGCCAGGCCGGGGGATTCTGATCGAGCGGCCGCTACCGTTTGAACGGCCGCAAAATTAGCGCAAAACGGATGCGTTATACATCGCGTCCATCAGATCCTGCGAATGCCCATCGTAATCCTGATCGAGCGCCCACATAAACGTCCCGCCCAGTCCGCGCTGCCAATCTGAATACCAGACGCGCATGTAGGTGGAGTAGGCATCGTCATACGTGACATAACCATTGCTCCCATCCACGCGCAGCATGTATGGGACAAGTGCGATCGGGTCGTAGAGCGTGTGCCAGCCGTTCTTGTTGATATTGGGCTTGAAATTCGGTCCGTAGCTCGCACTTCCCACCGAGTTGTCACATTCCCGGTCCTGGGTCCATCTCGAATTCGGACATAGTCCAAACAGCTGGTTGATATTGGTATAAACGTAGCCGTAGAACGGAGTGCCCATGTTGATCTGCTTGGCCGGGATCTGCTTCAGGAAAATGGTCGCCGCGCCGTCCGCGCTTCCACCTGGCTGGCATTCATACGGAGCCGGATCGCGCGGATCCCAGAAGATCATTGAATTCAGCTGGCCATGCGCCGTCCACGGTCCGGCGCAGTCATACATCATGATGTTGACGTAATTGATGGTGGGGTTCAGTTCCTGCAAGTCGTACGCGGAACTGCCCCACGGTGGCGCATCGATCGACAGAACGTAATCCGGATTCGCTTTCCGGAAGCGCGACATTAAATCCACCAGAAAGGCGCCGTCGCCGCTGGTCGCCGGATATTCCCAATCGATGTCCACGCCATCGTAGTCGTATTGCTTCTCAAACGCGGCAATGTTGTCGACCAGCGTCTGAACGTCGCCGCTCGCTTCGAGTCCGGGGAAGTCCCCGCCCAGCAGCAGCATGACTTTCACGCCCCTGGCATGGGCGCGCACGTTCAATTCCGGCTCGATAAATCCATCCGGAACAGACAGCGTTCCCGTGGAATCAAACGAAACCCCGTCATGATTGATGTGCGTCAGCTTCTGATACGGAATTTGCCCTGCTCCATACGGCGGAGTCTGATACTTGCTCCAATATCCGTAATCGCCTACCACCCGTTTTATCAGATGATTCGGCAGCGCCGATTGCGCGAGCGCCGGCGGCAGGGAAGTGGCCAGAATTCCGACAGTAAGAAGAGCGAGGCCAAGACGAAAAGAGCGTACAGGAAAGGACATGAGAAATACCTCCGGGAGAAGGTGGAACAGCCCACTGGACGGGGCTTTCAGCTTCAGAGCGCAAGGATCTTATCACGGAACTGTGCCGCCCATGCTTCTTATCTGACCGCATTTTCATCTGGTAAGGTCGTCGTTTCAAGCGTGTGGCGACCGGCCAAGTCCGAGAGGCTGTCATCCAGAGCGGAGAACGATTTCCGCTAAAGCGGAAGTCGTTTGCAGTCGAAGGATCCCTATCACCTGATCCGTAACCTCGGCCTCACAACGGTGTTGTCTTTTGGGTTCCAAACTCCGCATGAAGTGCTGCCAGAAATCCTGTATTTCAGCGCCAGCAACACCGCACGCTCGCCAGATTTCTAATCTCGATTTCTAAACCCCCACCCGCTGCAAGGCATCTTAAATGGGCGCGATTGTCTCCGGTCTTTCGCACTCCGAGTGCAATCGCCAGGAGGATGCGAAGTTCTTTTGCCTATGTATTTCAAATGGCACCTGCAAGCCTTCTATCGACTTTTCTACCGTACCTTTCGTCTCAATTCCGCAGCCTACTTTCAGAGTCACGCATATCATCGCCGGATCATTCGGCAGAAGTATGTCCGGGTCAAAATTCCCGCCCACGGTCCGAGAAGTGAGTAGGCATGAAGTGATTAATAGATGTCATCGGTGATGAAAGACAGGTGAGACACGACTGCGGGTGAGTTCCTGAAGGTTCGATCTGCTCACTTCTTCGTAGCAGGGGAAAGCGTCGCCACTTCGCGCAACAGCATTTTGCGGTCGCTGTTATGGGCGTCATGGCACTCGATGCATGATCCCTTGACCGATGGCACATGCTGACGCAGCGCCGCTGTTTCATCGTGGCAAGCCGAGCAGATTTTTCCCTTGGGCATCGAGAGGCTGACCGTCGTCATGTCGCCCTGCGTCATCGCCACATGACAGACCGTGCACGTTGTCGCCATAGCCGAATGCACCGATTTTCCCGTTAGCTTGTTCGCGTGACACGAGTCGCATTCCACGCCTTGCGGCACAATTCCGGGATGCTCGACGGCGCGGCCCGAGCCAACCATGAATAACAGGACTGCCAGCGCGCCCGCGTTCTTGCGAAAGGTCATAGCCGGAGGATACTAGGCGACCGCCAATTCTAGTGAGCCTCCCGCGCCTGATCACTACTAAGAATCAACTACCCGATCGCGTCTGGCCCTTCCTGACTCAGCCCTGAGAGACATTTGACGTTGCGAACCGTGCAGCCGGTGTCGAGAGATTTCCAGTTGCTTTCGTACGTGATCCCGCGCCAACGGATAAGCGCGATTCATGCCCCGTCTACTTCTTTGTGTAGCTCATCTTCAAGAAATCATCGGAATGTCAACACATAACGATGAACAGTTCTTCCTGCCTGTTACAGGATTGGGACTTATATCTGCGTGTTATGGAAGTGAATTTGCCCTGGCTTGTGCACTCAGATGTTCTGCGGGAATTGGGGCTTGAACACGAGACAGGGGGAAACACTTGTGTTTAGGCGCCTCCGCCAAGATTAAGGAGAAACAGATGACGTCTGCATTGTGCAGCAGGATTTGGTCTGCGGTGGCGATCGCTGTTTTAGTTTTCTGCGCCACGTTCGCGTTCACACAAGGAATTGTCACCGGTTCGATTTCCGGCGTAGTCGAAGATGAGCAAGGAGCCGTGATTCCCAACGCCGCCGTCACAGTGACACAACTGACAACCGATCGCGTGTTCAAAACCCAGACCACGTCAGCGGGCATTATCTCCCTGCGCGATCTGCCATCGGGGCCCTACAACTTGAAAATCGAAGCCCCGAACTTCCGGGCTTTCGAATCGAAGGACTTGACAGTAAGCGTCGGAAAAGACACCGGGTTAGGAACCGTGCGGCTATTGCTCGGTTCATCGACCGAGACCGTTACCGTCGAAGGCACAGCTCCGCTGATCGAATCCACCACCGATCAGATCTCAGACACGCTCAGTTCAGAAAAAGTCACCAGCCTGCCGATGGGGAATACGTTTGACTCCCTGGCCCTTTTTCTTCCCGGGGTAGTGACAGTGGGCGATGCCAGTTTCAGCAACAACAATGGTGCTGAGATGTCGGTCAACGGCCTTCGGGCGCGCGCCAACAATTTTCAAATCGATGGCCAGAGCAACAATGACAATTCAATTGCCGGTCCATCGATCTTCTTTGGCAACCAGGACGCAATTTCGGAAATGCAAGTCGTGACGAACTATGACGCCGAATTTGGACGCAATACCGGCGCGGTCATCAACTACATCACCAAGGCCGGGACCAATCAGTTTCATGGCACGGCGTACGAATTCTGGCAGGGTTCCACCTTTGATTCGCTGGAAAACAACGAGAAGAATCCGCTGCTGGGATTCTGCTTGCCGGGTCAGTCTGCGTCATCCGGCTGCATCACTCCCACAGTTCCCGGCTTCGTCGACAATCGCTTCGGCGGAACCGTTGGCGGGCCGGTGAAGAAGGATCGTATCTGGTTTTTCGGTTCTGCCAATCTTGAACGCCAGCGCTTCGCAGGCTCTCCCGCCTCAACCGCCGGCGGTTTGGTGCCGACTCCGAATGGTGACGCTCAACTGGCGGCAGCTTTTCCCAACAGTCCTATTAATCTCATCGAGAGCACGATCGGACCGAATGCAGTCACGGCAGGAAAGCCCACCTTCACCAATGTGCAGAACGTGCTCGTCACCAATCAGATCGACCCCAGCACCGGGCTTGCGTTTCCCTGCACTACAGCAGGCGTGAATGGTTGCACGCCCATTGAATTCGGCTCGTTAACGCGATTCGTTCCCGGACCTTTCAATGACTATGAGGCCACGGGTCGTCTGGACTTCAAACTCTCCGAGAAGGACAACTTCTTTGGCCGTTACGTGTATCAAAAGACCTTTAGCGGCGGCGTAAACTTCGGCAACGGAATCCAGGTCGGCGATTGGCAGAGTGTTCCCGGACTGAGCCAGCAGATTGGGTTGGACTGGACACGGACGTTCACCAATGCCTTCGTGAACCAGGTTCGCTTCAGCTACTCGCGGGCCAGCAGCTTCTTTGACGAGCAATCGTTTTCCAGCTGTAATTCCAACAACCCAACAGCGTGTCCCGCCGACATGGTAATGATCGGCTCAGCCCCGCAGGACAGCGTGAGCTTTGGCGTTTCAGCCGGCTTCCCGCAAGGACGAATCATCAACGTTTACCAACTACAAGACAACGCCTCGATGCAGAAAGGCGAACACACGTTGAAGTTCGGCACTGAGATCGACCAGCAGCGTTCGCCGAACGTCTTCCTTCCCGGGAATAATGGCATCTTCTTGTTCACTTCCTTCAGCGACATGGTCGCCAACAATCCGTTCGGAACTCAGATCGCATTGGGCAATCCCACCCTGCCTTTCTCCGAATGGGACCTGGGCTTCTATTTCCAGGACAACTGGAGAGTCAAGCACAACCTCACTCTGAACCTCGGCATGCGATGGGATTGGTATCAGCAGGCAATCAACTTGCTGCACGACCAAAGCGTGAAGCAACAAACCGGCTCAACGCCGCTGTGGTCGTCATCGTTACCCCTGAGTCAGACGACCGTTCCATCCGTGCCCCAGGCCTTGAAGAACTTTGCGCCCGTCGTGGGCTTCGCGTGGACTCCGAACGTCATGAACCGCTTGCTGGGGGTGGATAAAACGGTCATCCGCGGCGGTTTCCGCATTGCCTATGACCCCGCTTTCTACAATATGTTCCTCAATGTCGCCACTGCGGCGCCAAAGGTCAATTTCGCTTCTCTCGGTCCACTCGTGGGCGGACCGACCACCGGCATTCCTTCTACCGGTGTATTCGGAACCCAGGTGATTCCGTTCCTCGAGCCGCTGGCAGCCGGCGGAAATCCTGGATTTGCCAATCAGACCCAGGTACCGCACAACTTTCGCAATCCCTACACCGAACAGTGGAACGTCGGAATCCAGCACTCGTTCACCCCCAGAGTGGTAGCGGAAGTTCGCTACGTCGGCAACCACGCCGTTGCGCAATTCCAGGAGCTCAATGGGAATCCAGAAGTTGCGCCACTCATCAACGCCGGCTTTCAGAATGTGATTCCGGCCGGAGTTACTCCGTGCAGTAACCCCAATGCTCCCGGATTTGCCGGCGGATATGCCAACTGCAACTTCACCAATGTGGTCGAGTACGCCAACACCGCCTCGTCGAACTACAACGGCCTGCAAAGCGAACTCCGCATTGCGAACTTTCACGGACTGACCGCAACCGGTTCCTACACCTTCAGCAAGACGATCGACAACGCCAGCGAAGTTTTCAGCACGATCGCGGGCGGCAATACGCTGGCCTACGCGCAAAATCCATTCGATACCGGTGCGGCGGAACGAGCGAACTCGGGCATCGATTTCCCGCATGTGGTCGGCGTCGCCGTCGTTTACAACTTGCCTTTTTACAAGACACAGCGTGGCTTGGTGGGTCACCTGCTCGGTGGCTGGCAGGCCAATACGACGTATCGCTACACCAGTGGTCAGCCCTATACGACCATTCAACGCTACGTAAACGGCAGTCTGTGCGATCCGGCGGGAGACTTCGGAGGAAACTACGATGCCTGCCGTCCCATCGTGTCGAACCCCGGCGCGCCGCTTGCTACGGTCGGCCAATACACCTGCACCGGAACCACGGCTTCCACCTGCAGTCTTTCCGACTTCGTGACAGGTGCGCCAACCACGACGAGCGCAGTGCACTGGATTCAGAACAGTCCGGCAGCCGCCATCGTCTACGGCACACCGTTTGCCGGCGTCGGTCGCAACACCCTGCGCGGGCAGGACATCAGCACTGCGAATCTTGCGTTCTTTAAGGACATCGCCATCACCGAACGCGTGAAGGCGCAGTTCCAGGCGCAGGCTTTCGATGTCATGAATGTGCAATTCCGCGGTGTGCCTGATCCGATTCTGGACGATGTGACCCGAGGCAGCTTCCAGAATACGAATTTCAACAGCAACGGCGGACTGACGTTCGCCGGGAACATTAACACCGACGGTATCGGTCGTCGGCGTCTGCTATTCGGCATGAAAGTGATCTTCTGAGCACTAAGCTCGAAGTCATGATCCATCGCCCAACGGCATGGATCATGACTCTCGATGCTCTGCACGCCGTGTGCGTTGGCTCTCCGCTCATGCGTCGGAGCGACCTTGCCAAGAGGTTCTGTGGCTTAACCTAATCCTCCTGCAGAATTTCATAGAGCTGCCTTCGCACCTTGTTGTCCTGATCAAGATAGCTGATCTCCAGGCCGCGCTTTTCCATTCTCGCTTCAAAGGTCTGATTGACCGGCAAAGCCGCGCAATGGGACCACTGGTTATAAACCGTGCAGCCGACCTTGAGAGACTTGCCATTGCTGTCCTGAATGACCATGGTTTTTGCTACGTAGGTCTCAGGTTTCGAACTGGAGCAATAGGCATTGAGATCCTCGAAATTGCAATTGACGGGCACGAGTGGAGGAGCCTGAAAGCTCTGGCTCTCCGCACTCAGCACTTTGATGTGAAAAGGCGCCGGCTTCGCCGAGGAACTCGCTATTGCGGGCAGGAACAGCAGCATAATAAAACACCATCGGAAACTTGACATTGGAATCTCACAGCCTCCTTTCAGATTTTGTCGATTTACAGCAAATTTGCTTGGCCCAATACACCGCTCCAACTTATCTGGCCGGCAGCACTCGCAGCAGCATCCCGCTGCCGGATGACACCCTGACTGGCCCTTTGGTAGATCGCAATCGAATCTCGCCAACCGGATCCGTCCTGCCCGCATGCTCCAGCTTTAAATTGGGCATGTCGTACAGGCCGCACGCATCGGACGAAAAGACCCACAGCGCCCGCGGTTGACCGTGATCCCCCACATCGCCGCGGCAACCATGCCCTGCTTCCGCAGACACGCGGGCCAATACTCCACCGCTGACATAATGACCGACAACTTCGGGTCCGTGCGTGACAACGCTCCCGTGATAGACCGTATCCCCGCCAATTTGCTCGGTCACCCAATCAGCTTCCGACGTGCCGCGATCTGGACCGGACGTTGGAATCATCGCCTGCTCTACGTCCATCGTCGTGGCGATAGCTCGCAAATCTGTGCTCAGCGCAATCCGTCGGCTCCGCGTTTTTAGGGCATAAAAACGCAGGGCAATTCTTTGTCGAGCACCCGACGTCACGTCGACCACTTTTCCCACGACTTTTGCGCCCGCGTGGATCTTCCCATCTCCCTGGAGCGGGACGTCTTGCATGATGCGTCCTGTCACCACTTGGCCGGAATGCATTCTATCCGAGCGCAATGAGGTGTTCAGTTCGACCGGCAAGATCGTGCCCGGCGGAATGACTTCTTGCGCCGCCAATGCAGCGCCGAACAACATCACGCAAACCAAGGTGCGCACCATACGACTCACCAATTTACTTCACTACCGTTGCGGTGGATTCGCCGGCTCCGGCGGAGGCGGCGGACCGTTGTCAATCACACTTCCATTTCTAACCGGCGGAGAAGAAGGAGCTTGATTGCTCACGCCTCCATTCATCCGTTGCGTCGAACCCGCCGGTTCCGGCTGCGACAAAGGGGCACGATCGCTGGATCTTCCATTCAGCAATGGATCGTTCCCCGGATTATCGCTTTTGATCAAATCGGTCTTCACCTCAACTTTTTGATGCGGCTGCGGAGTGATCTGCGTCTCAAATGTTTCGTATCCCGGCAACGCGATCTTGATCGTGTGCGACCCCGGCGCCACCAGCAATCCCCTCCCCGCTCCCTCGAACTCTCCTACATGTCCCACAAACAATCCATCGAGAAAAACCGC
This sequence comes from Terriglobia bacterium, assembly GCA_963711365.1. GTDB lineage: Bacteria > Acidobacteriota > Terriglobia > Terriglobales > Acidobacteriaceae > Sulfotelmatobacter. The sequence continues at coordinate 254,322 of CAVQDY010000001.1, forward strand.
GGCTCGATTCGGATTCAGAGAAATCTTTACCGTCGACGTGACTGAAGGCATGACGCCCGTCGCCGCCCGTGCCATCGCGACACTGACCACGCGCTTCTCCCCGGGTTGCAAGGTAACTCGCTGCACAAAGTCCTGATAGCCATCTTGCCGCACGGTGATGGTGTGCTCTCCCGGCAACAGCAATACTCTCTTCGATCCTTTCAGCTCTTTGAGGTATCCAACGTACTGTCCGTCGACCCAGACGCCCGATGTTTTCTCGACCTTCGACTTGCCCTCGAAGGTGATCTCACCCATAACTTGGTTCCCGGCATACAAAAGCGGGGTGAGCAACAACCCAGCCACGACCGTCACCAGCCATCCGGCAAAACTCCCGCTGCGCAACTTGATTGTCATAGATTTCCCCTCCCACTCCTGGCAAAACAGCAGGCTGCATGCCAACCACCTAAGTCCTTGAATTCAGATGCATGGGCGGGAATTTCGTCTGCTAAAAAGCAGCGAACACAAGCAATTTCTTCCTGGATGCCAACACAGAAGCCGCTACAGGATCGTTAAAAAAACCGGTACCCAAGCAGATGCCGGTCCCGAATCATGCTTTCTAGGCGGCCCAGCGCTGGCGCGCGTCCGACCCATGCTGTTTCACCATTTTGTTGTAGTTCCCCATAATCAGGAATGGCGCTGCCCACTGCCCGACGAATAAGGCCCAATCATCTTTCTCGGCCAGTTTCAGGATGAAAGATGCCACCATCGATCCCACAGCCATTCCAAGAAACACCGAGGACGGGACTCTCGATGTTTGGCTCTCAATTGCCCCTGTAAATCGATCTTCAGTCTGACCACTTACTCCGGTTTCCATGACGACCTCACGATGAACGTTTTGATTTCTGAGCGGGAGATTCTGCATAGATGCCGTTGCTCTCGCGAGGTTGCGGCCGCCGAACTCCCTGTCGCGAATCTGTTTTCGCAAAAGGAAAATTGTCGACCGCACCTTGCACTCTCGCTCCACCAGCAACCGGAGTCAGTTCCGCCTGAGCCTCAGTGATTTCCTCCAAATGTGTAGCCCAACGACGCGCCATATCGAAACTGGTAGTCGGAACTGAAATATTGCTGATTGCCGTGCACAATGTAGAGCCTCATTTCCGGCCTTACAAACATGTTGTGCCAGACGTAAAGGCGCACTCCTCCTCCGAAGTCCCCAAGAAAGTGATTGCTGCTCACATAGTTGGTGCAGTTTCCGTAGTAGTCGCAGTTGGATTGGCCAGTATAGAGACGGAGGCTCTGTCCTCCAATCCCGCCAAGCACTTCTGCTCCCACCCTCTTGCTGAAGCGCTTTGCATAAATGGCATTGAAGTCATAGAATATCGGCCGATATCCCAGTCCAAGTCCTGCATAATTCCCTTGGCTTGCCCTCCAGTTCACCTCGGCTTGCACGCCCAGGTTTCCATGGAACAGAACGTCTCCGTTGAAGCCCAGGTACATTCCGCCCTTCTCGCTCGGTAGATAAGTGGCCGGATTCCCCACGAAACTTCCGGAAGAGGATGCGAGACTGCTGCCCGCAATGGCCACGTCGATCTGCTGCGCCCAGCATGGCAAGGTCAGGGTGAAACTGCACAACACAATCGCAATCCAATACAGTTTTTTCAAGTTACCCTCCTGAGATTAAGAAAAACGTTCCAATTAATAAAGTTGCGGACGAGGCACCAAAATTCCAGCATCTCCGACCGGGCTCCCTATCCCTTCAATATTAATCAACTCGCCGCCGATATGGGCTGCAGGGTTCCCTGCTCGATCATTTCCTGGCACTCCAGGCAGTGCTGGGTCCAGGGCAATGCCTCCAACCGTCTCCGCGCGATCTCCCTCTCACAAACCTGGCAAGTTCCAAAGCACCCCTCGTCCATTCGACGCAGGGCGCCTTCGATTCGCCGCAGTTGTTGCCGCCGCTGGCTGGCCTGCTCAAACAATGTTTCCTGTGAGAGACTGGCAACGCTGCGGTCGGCGCTATCTTGCGGAACGTCCAGTTCGAGTTCCCGAGTTTCCTGCCCCAGCCGGCCTAGAAATCCTTGCACCTCACGAAGCTGTCTTTCCAGCCTCTCCTTTAATTCCTTGAATTCTCTTTTCGTCATGAATCTGTCCTTATCTCTTATGCCGCCGTTGCGGCCAAATTTTGATTAGACGGCTACCGGATATCCCTGTTTCACCAACGCCGGTATCGCGATCGTTGTGTGATGCGCGGCCCCGCAAGCTCAAGACAAATCTTGTACTCCGCAATGTTGGGAGGTGTTTTAACTGCAGGGAGGTGGCCGGTTATAGTGCGCGCCTTCCGTGCGGAAGGGATCATCGAGTGCCTTGGCCAGAATGATGCCCGCTTGGATGGCCAGGGGAGGCGTTCCGACGAAGGAAGCAATCGGGATGCTCCATTGCGAGCCAGTATTATCGAAACGGGGCCGTTGATCGTGGCTTAAGTGCGTAACCGCAGAGTGCCCCGACGGAAGAGCCGAAAGCCGTAGCGGCCCGCTGCGGGCAACCAGAAGTCCAGCCAGCGCCGACGATACCACCGCCACGCGAATCCATACCCCTGGACGTATCGCGCCAAAAAAAGTGCGCCGCGACATCCTATGTCGATTCTGAACCCTGATCATCCCCTGCCCACTTCCCGAATGATACTCCGTTGGATGCAGGTTTTCCGCTGATGATGCTGGCGAACTCGGTCCTTGTTCGCTGGAAAGATAGCCATGAAAAAAATTACAAAGAACTGGCATCGCCGCTTCCTCGCATCACCCCGGGCTGCCGCCGTCGGACGAATTTCGCGCCAGAACGCCATATGCGCCAAGTCATCGCGATTCTTGAAACCTCTCGCAACCCGTCGCCATCACTCCGGACTCTCAGCAATTTCGCAACCGCCGCGTTACTATTCCTTGCCCAAATCTATTAACCAATCAGTAAATAGGGGGAATACTGTATTCCTACTTTTCCCCAGCACTCACAATAATGCGGTAGTTGCATCTCTTTCCCGTAGTTTCTGCAAAGTCTGAAAGAGGCGATCAGGCGGGTCTAACTGCCTTGCAGCTTGTATTGCGCGTTGAAGCTCTGTGACGTATTAAACTCTGTGTCCTGAAGAACATGGCTAAACCAACGGGTGCACAAAAGATAATCGACCGCTCTCTGCCGAAAGTTCCCAGCGGAATCCAGGGCCTCGACGAGATTACCGGCGGAGGCCTCCCGCTCGGCAGGCCAACGTTGGTGTGCGGCAGCGCCGGATGTGGCAAAACTTTGCTTGCCACGGAATTCTTGGTTCGTGGAGCTACACAGTACCGCGAGCCGGGCGTTTTTATGGCCTTCGAAGAAACGCCCGAAGAACTCACGCAGAATGTACGTTCGCTGGGTTTCGATCTCGACAAACTGGTCCGGCAGAAGAAACTGGTGCTCGACTTCGTTCGCGTGGAAAGAAATGAAATTGAGGAAACCGGCGAATACGATCTCGAAGCCTTATTCATCCGCCTGAACGCCGCCATTGACTCGATTGGGGCGAAGCGCGTCGTGCTGGATACGATTGAGGCTTTGTTTTCCGGTCTGCAGAATGAAGGCATTCTGCGCGCTGAGTTACGGCGCCTCTTCCGCTGGCTAAAAGATAAAGGTGTAACCGCGATCATTACCGGCGAGCGCGGAACAGGGACACTCACGCGCCGTGGATTGGAAGAGTACGTTTCCGATTGCGTCATCCTGCTCGATCATCGCGTGGATGATCAGGTTTCGACGCGCCGCATCCGCATCGTTAAGTACCGCGGAACCACTCACGGCACCAACGAATACCCCTTCCTCATCGATGATGACGGGTTTACCGTCCTGCCTGTTACTTCACTTGCCTTGCAACATGAAGTCAGCGATCGACGTATCTCCAGCGGTATCGCTCGCCTCGACACTATGCTGGGCGGGGAGGGATTTTATCGCGGCAGCTCAATCCTGCTTTCCGGTACCGCAGGAACCGGCAAAACCAGCATCGCTGCCCAGTTTGTCCACGCCGCCTGCGATCGCGGAGAACGTTGCGCTTACTTTGCCTTTGAGGAATCTCCTGGACAGCTTGTCCGCAACATGCGTTCCATCGGCCTTGACCTGGGCAAGTTTGTCGACCGCGGCCTGCTCGAGATTCACTCCAGCCGCGCCACTTTCTATGGACTTGAAATGCACCTGGCAATGATTCACAAATTAGTGGAGAAGGCCAATCCCACTGTCGTTGTCCTCGATCCCATCGGAGCTCTCATTCAGGCGGGAACTCGCCGCGACGCCAACGCGATGGTGATCCGTCTCATCGACTTTTTGAAAGTCCGCCAGATTACCGCCTTGATGACCAACCTGACCTCCGGTGGCGAGGCACTGGAGAGAACTGAAATCGATATCTCTTCGGTCGTTGACACGTGGCTGCTCTTGCGCGATATCGAACTTGGCGGCGAGCGCAATCGCGCTCTATATGTCCTCAAATCGCGCGGCATGAATCATTCCAACCAACTGCGTGAGTTCCTCCTCACTAACCATGGCGTCGATCTGCTCGACGTCTACGTTGGGCCAGAAGGCGTCCTGACCGGCTCCTCCCGCCTCTCTCTTGAATCTCGGGAGAAGGCGGCTGCCCTCGCCGTTCAGCAGGAAAGCGAGCGCAAGCAGCGGGAACTGGTTCGCCGCCGCGAGGCTCTGGAGGCAAAGATCGCCGCTATGCGCAAGGAATTTGAAGTCGAGGATACCGAGGTCGCTATTCTGGCCACCGCGGAAGCTGCGCGTGCTCAGACCGAAAAACTGGAACGCAAGACCATGGCCATGAGTCGTCAAGCGGACGGCAACGGGTTTACCCGCGCAGGCGGGACGAAAAGAAAGCAGGGAGCTCGATGAAGAAAAATGCAAAGGACGAGTCGAAATCTCCGCGCTCGCTTGAGGAGATCGCTTCCGATTCCAATGAGCATGATGCAGAGAAATGGGATCTCCGCCTGTACGTTGCCGGGCAGACTCCGCGTTCCGTGACCGCCTTCGCCAACTTGAAGCGCTTGTGCGAGGAGCATCTCGCCGGACGCTACAACATCGAGGTGATCGATCTGGTGAAACATCCGCAACTGGCAGCAGGCGACCAGATCATCGCGATTCCAACCTTGGTCAGAAAACTGCCGCAGCCGATCCGCAAAATCGTCGGCGATTTACGCGACACAGAACGGGCTTTAGTGGGACTGCAATTGCGTCCTGGAAAAAGCTGATCGGAACTTTCACACGTCCGCTTAGAGGCGAGACACCATGGGGAATAAAGCTGTGACTGACGAGAAGCACTTGATCTCCGACGATGCCGACGACAAAGAACAAATTCTGGATGCGATTCGCACCGGTTGTGTGGATGCCTTCGTGGTCGAAGATCACGGGGGCCATGCCGTCTATACTTTGCAGAACGCCGATCTGCCCTACAGCACGCTGGTCCAGCAGATGCAACAAGGCGCCGCTATGCTCAACGCTCGCGGCGAAGTCATTTATTGCAATCCCAGCCTGGCCGCGCTTCTTCAAGTGACGGCCCAGTCTATGATCGCAGTTCCTTTGTCCAGCCTCGTGCAGCCGGAGGATCGCGCCGAGTTGCACAGACTCATCGCAGATGCGCAGACTGGCGCCAGCGAGGGAGAACTGTGGCTCCGCCGGCCCGATGGCAGCCTTCTTCCTGCCCGATTTTCTTTCACCACCCTTGCCCGCGATAAATCCGTAACTGGGGTCCTGATTACCGACCTTACGACCGAGAAGTCGAATCTGGACCTGGCTTCGCGCATTCAACGTGTTCAGGATGAAGAGCGCCGCGGCATCGCGCGCGAGTTGCACGACAGCGTGGGACAGCTTCTCGCCGCCATTACCATGAATCTTGCCGCCCTTCGGAAAGAAGCTACCAACCTCAGTCCCTCCCATTCTGCCCTGCTCGATGACAGCGCCGTCATGGTCTCGCAGGTCAGCAAAGAAATTCGTACTATCTCGCATCTGCTCCATCCGCCTTTGCTCGACGTCGCCGGACTTTCTTCAGCCATTCGCTGGTATGTCGATGGATTCTCCCAACGAAGCCGCATCAACGTCGACGTCCAACTTCCCTCCGACCTCGGACGCCTTTCCACCGATGTTGAGATTGCGGTCTTCCGCATGGTGCAGGAATGTCTTACCAATGTGTACCGGCACTCGGGTTGCGACTCGTGCTCGCTGGAACTTACTAGGCATGAGAACGGACTGCAAATCATCATCCACGACAACGGCCGCGGTATGTCCAAACCTATCCAGGGCACGACCTCATCCGGTGTCGGCATCCGCGGCATGCACGAGCGCCTGGTCCAGCTCGGCGGGACTCTCGACATAAATTCAACCGGGACTGGCACCACCGTAATTGCCTGGCTGCCTGCTACCGACCGGGACTCCGCAAAGGCTGCAGAGCACGAACGCCGCGCCGTATAGCCTTTTTTGAAATCGACTTCGGCCTTCTCGCCGGTCTAGCACCAATGCGTTTCGATTGTCGCAGCGCTTTTCGCCTCTGCGAAATTACTAAGACAGCGTGCATTACTCTCGGGCTACCACGGTCACGAATGGGCTATTCCCCTCAAACCAACGGGCCATTCCTTTCGTGGCGTAACTCCTCTAAGGTAATCTTTCAGCGCAGGCAGGATTTTTGAAATGGACGCGTTGTCCATTCCGTGCCTCCCCCGCCTAGTCCACCATCGTTTGCTTCTTGCCAACGCTGGATAGCTGGTGCGCTAGCCGAAAGGGAAGGAGTGCGGGAAAGAATGTCGCAAGAGATTGTCCGCTGTCCTTATTGTGTGCTGGACAGTGAATTTCGGCCCATGTTCCGGCGATCCAGGAGATCTTTCGTTTGTCCCACCTGTGGCCATACGGCCGCGCCCGATGAACCTCGCGCCAAGTGTTCCTGCTCGCGCTGCCGCCAGCTGATTCGTCTGGCGAGTCGCATCTCGCGCGATGAGCGTGCGCCCTTGGCCCAGGCTGCCGGTTCCTGACTCCCCCGGTTCCTCTGCGGAGCCGCTTTCACTTCGTCATCGATTGGCGCAGCCTGCGCTCCGCATCGTCGGTCCAATAACCGCAATCGAGGCGGATGAATACCGATGTATAGGGGATCGTTAATCGCGTCTTCAGGACAAGAACATGAAATCGCTGCCCCGCTTCATCGAGCTTGGCGATGATCTGCTCGTGCGGCAAAGACTGCGTCCCGCTCTTGGCCAGCAAATGGCTCAGCGCCTCACGGTAGGCGGTAACGCCCGCTGCATCAGTTTCCGGCACCGCCTGCAGTTCCGCATCGGTGAACACTACCGGCCGCACATGCCTGGTTTTTCCAATCTGATCGAGCACCGTCTCGACCACATCCAACTGATCGGCATTCGTCTCAATGGTCTCGATGCCTGAACTCGTTTGCAGCGGATACGCAGAATCCACTATGGCGATCCAGTTGCGATGCCCGAGCAGCGGCAGTTCATCTGTCAAATGGCTGCGCCAGTCGTTTGTAATGCGATCCGCGGCAGGACGATTTGCCGCAGGATGATTCGCCAACACATTTCCACCAGACACCATGCTCGATATGGCACAAACGGCAACCACGAGCAGCACTCTTCGAAGCGTAAGAGATCACAAGGCCTCCTCTGCAGGCAAGATTGCTGCGGTACGTGGCTAGCCTATCTGCAATCATCGCGCGGGATCAATCACCTCGGTGTGTCCGATTCGGCACCTTCGATTCTCGACCGTAGACGAGATTGACGCCTAGGATGGTAAACTTTTGCACGAACCCTGCAGTCAGTCCCAAACAGGAGAGAAATTATGAAGAAGAAAGCCTTTGCCTATCCCGCTCTGTTGGCCGCTCTGCTGTTGTGCGGCGTGACCATAGCCCAAGAGCCAGTTCAGGACATCAATCCCAGGATCCATCCCAATCTGGCTGCTGCCCAACGGCACGTGGTGGAAGCCAACCAGGCGATTGCTGTAGCTCAAAGAGACAATCGCTGGGACATGCACGGCCACGCCGAGAAGGCCCGTCAGCTTCTCGTCGAGGTGAACAACGAACTGAAGGCTGCCGCCGAGACCGCCAACCGGCGATAAGCCTCGCGGGTTTGCCCCCACCTTTCGCTGCTTGCCAGAGCCGTCGAAAGGTGGGGAACTCATTCCTGGCAGTCGCTCTGATGTTTCATCCAAGAGTCGCGCAACCGCACCGTTTCTCGCTGCGCTATAAATGAAGCATGTCTGCCGAAACTCTTCCCGCTAAGTACAACCGGCTCACGATTATTGCGGTGGCTGCCTTGGCCTGCATCTTGCAGGACGTTTTACACGAGGGCCTCGGCCACGCTGTGACCGCATGGTTGAGCGGCGCTCATCGCATCACGATCAGCACCGTCGCGATGCAGAGCGATATCGACACGCGATGGATCGCGGCCGCGGGCACGCTGGTCAATCTTTTTGCCGCGGGAATCCTGTGGCTCATTCTGCTGCGCGCCCCGCGCTTCCGTCCGACAACTCGTTACTTCCTGGTGTTAGCTCTGGCGGGTAATCTGTTCACCGGAACCGGTTACTTTTTCTTTTCTGGAGTGGCGAACTTTGGTGATTGGGCGGCGGTGATTAGCGGCTTACATCCGTACTGGATGTGGCGTCTTGGTTTGGTTGTGCTTGGAGCGGCTACTTATTATGCGTCGATGATGCTGGTCGCCGCCCAACTGCGTGCATTTCGAGGACGCGACTCCTGCTCGACAAACTTGCGCGCTCTATGCTGGACGCCTTACGTTACAGACGGCGTTCTTGCGGGAGTTGCCAGTCTTTTCAATCCGGCGGGATTGTTCTACGTCATCGCCTCGGCTCTGCCGTCAACTTTGGGAGCGAATGCGGGACTCATGAGCCTGCCAAGCATCGTGTGCCGCAGCTCCGGTACTGGCGAACCGGTTTCCGATCAATCTGGTCTTGATCCATCGGCTCCGGAAGAACTGGAAATTCCGCGCAGTGTTGGATGGATCATATCCGCATCCGTCGCCAGCCTCCTGTTTATCTTTGTGCTTGGGCGTGGAATCACCTGGTCGCGGTGAAGAGGTGACACTGAAAATGGTTTTCAGAATCGGGTATATCCCCCCCATGGTCGGATCTCTGGAATCATCGACTTAGCGGGAAATCTCGAAATAATCTATGGGCTGCAATAGCTTAGAGGCAAAATCCTGAGCCGCAAGGAGATAGCTTGGCTTTGTCTGCCGATTGGCAGGTTTGCCGGCGACGTGCTCAATGCCGATCCTTGGACGCAAGTTGCATCGCCAAATTCATTTTCAGACAAATACTTAAGGATAAAAATTCCGCCAGCGAAATGTCAGTGATCGGAGGTACGGCTCACTGTGACGAAAAACACGTAATGCTCAATATGACGTCACCGTCACCCCTAGCGAAGCGCTGGTTACGGCGGCGCGAGGGATCCCGGTGCAGGGACCTGGTTGTCCATGCTTTCGCGTTCTTTGGCGAAGCGATCGGCGCGATGCAACGTGGAAATGCCGCAGTCTAGCGTGACTTATTTCCTGTGCGCGGCCATTTCGGCGGCAATCGGTTTCTTGTCGCGTACGGACAGGATCTTTGCTGCGATGGGGAAAACGAGGGTGGCTTGAGATCGGGTGGGTTGAGATCGAAGTTTCGGCCACGGCGCGGCGGCGAGAACACCTTGGGGTGGTACGGACGTTCCGCGTCGCCCATCCTCCCGGCCCCCGGAAGGCTAAGTGTTTTTACTTGACATACCTTTCACAAAGACCCACCACCGTCGCGTATCACTGACTGGGTGGAGAGAGCTTCCAGATGGTTCCGCAGCCGCCTTGCCAGAACGCGCAGTTGTCTTTCATTCCCTGAACGGTTGCGCCGTACATGTTGCCTTCGGAGTCGAATGTGAGAGGGCCGACCGGTACTGCGCCATCAGTGACTCCGTTGAATGTGTATAAGACTTTTTCGGTTCCTGACTTGTCAAATTGGAAAATGACGCCACAGCCGCCATACGAAAGCCAGCAGGTCGGTTGGCCTCCGGACGTGGTAGCGCCGTAAAGTTTGCCGTTCGCAATAACTATGGGCCCCGGGTCGGATCCGTCGGGGGCGCCGGCGAAGTTGTATAGGACCTTTTCTTCGCCGGTGTTCGTGATCTCGTAGATGGTTCCATAATTCCAGGTTCCGCCCCCTAGTGTCGTGCCGTACAGGTTCCCGTTTCGATCGCGTACCACTCCAAACTCAACGAAGCGGCCGTCGCTCGTTCCGTAGGTGAACTTGTGAAGCACGGTAAATTTGCCCGATCGGCTGAGCATAAAGACTATGCCACAGCCGCCTGGGCACATATTGTCGGAGTCGTCTAAGCCGCCACCCGAAGTAGTTCCGTACAGATTTCCCTGTGGATCGTGGATCAGCGTGGCGAGGCCGGGATGGGCCCCGTTTGGTCCGTCGAAGTTGTGCAGCACACTTTCATGTCTGTTTCTATCAATCCTATAGATCGTGCCACAGCCGCCTGGACAAGTACCCGTACCACCTCCGCCGGTGGTGCCATACAGGTTCCCGTCAATGTTCTCGACTACGCCACCCACGGGTGCGAGTCCGTCTAGGCCGCCCGAAAAGGCGTATACCACAGTCACGGTGTTGTCTCTGATGCGAAAAACGGTCCCATATGCGTTGTTAGGTCCGCCTAACGGAGTCGTGCCGTAGAGCGCGTTTCCGGGTCCAAGAGCCAAAGAAGATTCGGGGTTGACGCCATCTACGAGGAATTGGAAGCTGTGCAGCATGATTTCTGTGCCACTGGCATCGACTTCAAACGCAGTTCCATTCTCGCTCTGACCACCTGCCGAGGTCGTCCCGTACATATTGCCGTTGTGATCACGGACCACTCCCGTTCCGGGGGCCATTCCGTCCGTAGGCGGGCCTTGGAAGTTGTAGAGAGTGGTCAGCGTTTGCGCAGTCATCGTGACGGGGCTATGCAGGGCCCACGCGGTCAGTGCCAAGAACCACACCAGTGCGGCTATTGGTTCGCGTGAACGCTTCGTAGTCAGAATAAGTAAACGTCGCCACATCGTTGTTTTACCTCATTGCGTTAGTAGTTGGCTGCGTTGGACATCTGGTCCATGATTAGCGGCATGCCGACCATTTCGACGTATAGCTGGCTGAAGCTCCCATGGATGAGGGTGGAAACATTGTTCAGAGACGTGGCGTTCTTGCTCACGTTGGTGACGTATTGGAGCACCGGATTCGAAGATACGTGGTTCATCACAGCCCACACTGTGTATCCATAAACAGTTGAGAGGTTGGCATAGCTTGCCTGTCCGGACAGAGCAGTGAGCTGCCATGTCAATTTGTCACTTCCTCTATCGTAGCTCGCATTCTGGACGCGCCAACAATTGTCCACCCCTGTCTCGACTTCGGTGCCTTCCTCGTAGTCATTCCAGGTGGGGGTTTGAATGTAGTAAGGCGGATTTAAGTTAGGAAGGGACGAGTTCGTGACAGAAGCCGAGTAAGCCAGTACTTGGCCGCACTGCTGCGCAATGATTTTCGCAGGTGATCCCCATAAAGCATGCGACCAATCGAAACCCTTGAATAACTCTCCAAATGCGAGCTTAGGGGAATTGGTCTGGGCTTGGCCGTAGAAGTCGGCAAGGTATTCGTAGTTACTGCCAGGCGGCGGTGCGGTCTGTTTCCCAACGGGTCATTAGGCCCCGAGCATGCGGCGGTATTGTTTCCGGTTTCGGTATCAAGCGTAGTGGCGCCGCTTTGGGCTTGTGAGATTGGGGCGATGAGGAGGGTGGCGAGCGCGAGGACAGTGACTCTCGCAGCGTTAAGCTGACGCATCGGAGTGGCTCCAATTTTAAGAAGTCGTACGGCGGGCCCAGAAGCATGGTGAAATTAACACGCGTTCAGGAAGACACAAAGCATCGGGTGGAACCCTGATTCGCGACCGGGTTCCGCTGTAGAGAATGAGCGATCGGGTCTAAAATTCTTGAGTCCAAACGGAAATTTGGGGAAATAGGCGGGGTGCCCATTCCTTTCGTGTTCGTTTGCGAAAGGGTGGGACCCACAGACGCATGCGCCGTCGAAATCCGACTTAGCTTTCTCCGTATCTCGGCGCGTCCGTGCTGAGGTCTACTCCTTCACTCCCAACTGCCAGAACAAAAAGGAATACACATCGGTGAACTCTTCGATCTGCTTCGTTACCGGCTTGCCTGCGCCGTGGCCTGCCTTCTGCTCGATCCTTAATAGGATCGGGCGCGTCTTGCTCTGACCATTCTTCGCCTCCGCTTGCATCAGCGCCGCCATCTTTTTTGCGTGCATGGGATCGACGCGCGTGTCGGTGTCGGCCGTCATGAACAAGATCGCGGGATACGCCGCGCCCGGCTTCACGTGGTGATAGGGCGAGTAGGCGTAGAGCCACTTGAACTGCGCGGGATCGTCGGCGCTGCCGTATTCCGGGATCCAGAGCTTGGCGATCTGAAAATCCTGATAGCGCAGCATGTCGAGCAGCGGCACCTGGCAGACGACGGCGCGAAACAGGTCAGGACGTTGCGTGATCATCGCGCCCATGAGCAGGCCGCCGTTCGATCCGCCCTGAATGGCGAGATGATTTTTATCCGTATATTTTTCGGTGATCAGGTGCTGGGCCGCGGCGATCATGTCGTCGAAGACGTTCTGCTTTTTGTCGAGCATGCCGGCGCGATGCCAGTCTTCTCCGAACTCGGCGCCGCCGCGCAGGTTGGCCACGGCATAGATGCCGCCATGCTCCATCCAGAGATAAGCGGTGCGGCTGAAAGTGGGCGTTTCACTGATGTTGAAACCACCATAGGCGGTGAGCAGCGTGGGATTCTTGCCGCTTTTCGCGAGGCCTTTTTTGTGAACGACGAACATCGGCACGCGCGTGCCGTCTTTTGACTGGAACCACTCTTGCGCGACTTCGTAGGCCGAGGGGTCGATGGAGGGGGCGTCGACTTTGGCCCAGAGGGATGTCAGACCGATCAATTCGCCTGAGGGGCCCGAGGGTTTTGTCTCCGTGTGGACTGGCGTTAGATCAACCCGATAGATGCTGGGCGGAACCGTGAACGACTGAAAGGCGTAGAAGACCTCGTCGCGATTCCATTTTCCCCCCGTACCAAAGACTGTTCCGATCGCGGGGAGGGTGATGTCCGCCAAGGTCTTACCATCGAGATCGAAGAGCTTCAACTGTGAAGTGGCGTTCTGCTCGTACTGCGCGAAGAGCTTTCCGCCGAAGACCGCTGCGCCCTGCAGCACGGCGTCGGTCTGCGGAATAATTTCCTTCCAGGTGTCGCGCTCAAAGTTTCCTGCGTCGGTGACGAATAGGTGGTAGCGCGGCGCGTCTTCATTGGTGGTGATGTAGACCTTGCCTTCATAGACATCGCCGCTGTAAAGGAAATTCTTGCCGGTCGTCAGGCGGGTCGGAGCCTTGTTGGATTTCAAATCCATGAGGAAGAGCTCGGTTTTGGTCCATCCCTGCGCGACACTGATAAGAAGCCAGCGCCCATCGTTGGAAAGAGAAACGCTCGGCCAGTCTTCGGCGTCGCGTCCTTCGCCGAAGATGGGATCGTCGCTGTCCACCGGACTGCCCAGTTGATGGAAAAAGACATGGCGGTTGTACATTTCTTGTCCGGCGGGGACGTCGCCTTTTTTCGGATAGCGCGTGTAATAGAAACCGGAGTTGTCGTGCAGCCATGCGATGGAGCAGGCGCGGGTGCGCTCGATGATGTCGGGAAGCATCGTGCCGGTCTTGGTCTCGATGACATGAAGCGTAGACATCTCGGAGCCGCTGGCAGAAGTTCCGTAGGCAACGTATTTGCCGTTGTTGGAAGGCTGAAACCAATCAAGGGCGATGGTGCCGTCGGCAGCGAGTTGGTTGGCGTCGACGAGGACGCGGTCGGGGCTGTTGAGTCCATCGCGCACATAGAGGACGGGTTGGTTCTGCATGCCCTCGCGCTTGGTATAGAAGTAATGTTTGCCGGCAAGGAAAGGAGCCGTGATGCTGCCGATCGAGAGCAGTTCGGTAAGGCGCTTGTGGATGGCATCGCGTCCGGGAAGGGGATCGAGGATGGCGCGGGTGTAAGACATTTCGTCGGCGACCCACTTCTTTGTTTCGGGAGAGTTGCCGTCCTCGAGCCAGCGATAGTTGTCGACAACTTTGGTGCCGTGGTAGATGTCGAGCATCGGCTTGATGGGCGCCACAGGCGGGGCCTCGGGAACTTTGGCCGCGGAAGATTGCGTGTCGCCAGCGAACGCCGCGGCTGCGATCAGGACGAACGAAGACAGAAATAGAAGAGAGAACAACAAGAACCGGCCTCCTGCCATGAGCACCTCAGAGCTTTGTGAACGATTGCTGAAAATGATTGCTGGAAACGATAAGCGTATCACCGTCGTGTTTTCAGAAGCAGAGCCAAAATGTTATGATGCTGACTGAAGTAGAGTAGTTCTTCACCACACTCCTCAGTAGCTCAATGGCAGAGCATCCGGCTGTTAACCGGAGGGTTGTAGGTTCGAATCCTACCTGAGGAGCCAATCTTGTGCTCCGACCGCTTCCGTAAAATCAAAAGCAGTAAAGGGACGCAACTTCCCTTTTGCGTTAAAGAAGCTTGGCGTACTCTGCCTTGGCTTCTTTCAGGATGGGGATATCGGGGTCGGCGTCTTTCCAGAGGGTGAGGAAATCTTTGTAAGCGGTGAAGGCGCGCGCGCGGGCGGCGTCGGAATCGGCTCCCTGGGAGGTTCGGGCCTGCAAGGCGTTAGCGCGGGCGACGCCAAGGCGAGCCAAGGCTCCCGTCCAGCAATTCCAGACGATGCCGCCGTGGTCGAGAATTTTCTGGAATTCAGAGGCGGCTTGCGTGCTTTGTCCTGCCGCGAGATATGCCTGGCCGCGGATGTAAGTTGGATAAAGGCAGGAAAGATTCGCCACAAACAGGATCTCGCCGAGATCGCCGGTAGATCCGGCTTGCAGAGTATCGAGGGCGAGAGGGGCGTTCTTTCGATTGAGCGCCAGTTGTGCCTGAATTGCAGACAGCCAGAGAGACTGCATCTGGGTATCGAGCGGAAATCGCTGATTCAGATCTTGCGCCAGCGATTGGGCGCGGGCCGAATCGCCTGCCATGGCGTAGGCTAGTGCGGCTTCGACCTCGACTCCTTGACTGTTTGGAACCATCTTGAGCCCTTCTGCTGCCGCTTGTTGCGCATCAGCCGGGTTGCCGAAAGCGGCTTCGCGCAAAGCCGAATTCTCGAGCCAGACGGCACCACTTTCCTTGCTGTCATTGCGGATTGCGGAATCGAATGACTGCCTGGTGAGTTGCCGCGCTTTGCCCAGATGGCCCGCGTATGCTTCTGTATCGGAAGCGAGAGAAAGCCCGAAATTCTCTTCAGGCTTGCCTGCGAACCATTGCTGCTGTTGGGCCATGGCTGACCAGTCCCCCCCAAGAAAACCCAGAGCGTAAAGGACGGTATGGAACGAGAAGTCGTCGAGCTTTCGGGCCTGGGCCTGCTGAACTGTCTGCCGGGCTTCGTCGAAACGCTGCAGGGCCAGCTGCATGTTGGCGAGATTTACGTATGGTCCAAGATTGTCGGGGGCAAGGTTGAGGCTTTCGCGATATGCCTGCATAGCCTTTTCGTACTGTCCCTGTTCGGCGTACATGTTGCCGAGATTGAGATATGCCCGGTTGTCTCGCGGATAGCTGGCAATCCACTGCTGATAGGTGTGCGCGGCTTTGTCCAGTTCGCCGGTGACACTGGCATAGTAGAGAGCAGTGATGGTTAAGGATTCGCGCTCGCTGGCATGGTCTCGCAACTGAAATGCCTTGGAGTAATATTCGTTGGCTCGTCCGATCTCATTCTGCCCGCTGTAAGCGGCGCCGATCGCCCAGTATCCCATGGCGAAATTTGGATCGAGCTCGATGGCATGCTGGTGGTACGGCAAGGCGGCCGCCCCGCCCTTTTCGTGGCCGATTCTGACGCCCAGGCTGTATGCCTTCAAGGCTTCGAGAGAAGAAGTGGTGGCCTCGGAAAGGGGTACATCGAAGCGCTGCACCGTTGCCAGCGATTCTCCTAGTTCCGCACGCAGTTTGGATGCTGCGGTGCCGAGGGCATCGAGGACCTTCTCTTTGGATGGGGCAGTGATCTGCTCTTCGGCCAGGGCGTCGCCGCTCTGGCAATTTACCGCTTTCAATCCGAGAACGTACTCGCTGCCCAAACTAGCGATGGATCCGGCGATGTAAGCGTTGCTGCCCGCCCGCAGGCAAAGTTCGCGGGCAACATTGGGCGTGAGCTTGGTGTCAGGTGGGCGGGTCATCAGCTTCAGGGTTTTCGCGACCTTGCTATCGGAGAGCACGTTGAGAAATGGCGACTGGTTCAAAGAAACATTGAGCGCCGTTTTGAGCGTGTCGTCGAATACCGAATCGCCCGTGCTATTGGCGAAGTCGGAGAGGACGATGGTGTCTTTCTCGGTCAGGGGCTGGGCGCGATGCGAACGATAATAGAGGCCCGCAACAATTGCGACGGCTACGGCGAGTGAGGGGACAAGGATCTTCCAGAAAGTTGTCTTGCTGGCGGCAGGAAACTGGACAGGTTTCACCGTCGCGGATGACGGCGACACGGCTACAGCAGCAGGAGCCGATGTTGGAGTTGCTGATGCGATCGCAGCGCTGGGTCCCGCTTTCTTGTACGACTGCTCGGTTGGAAGTGCCCGACGGTGCGCGCCCGGTTTCCAGGTCTCGCTTGAGGCGTTGCAAGTCGGTTCGCATCTCGGCTGCGCTCTGGTAGCGAAGAGCGCGATCTTTTTCCAGGGCCTTGCCGATAATGTCTTCGAGCTTGGGCGGAATTTCGCGGTTGAAACGAATGGCCGGAGGCGGGTCAGCGTGCAGAATGGCGTCGAAGATAAGCGCGGAGGTTTCGCCGTGAAAGGGCAGCGCCCCCGTCGCCATCTCATAAAGCAGCGCACCGAAGGAGAACAGGTCGGTGCGGGCGTCGAGTTCCTTGCCCTTGGCTTGCTCCGGCGACATGTACGCGACGGTTCCGAGCGCGGAGCCGGGGCTGGTCAGGTGGGGATCTTCAAGGGAGCCGGTCTGTGTGCCGGCCGCAGCAATGCGGCTGGCGGAGCTGGATGTGATGACGACCTTCGCCAGGCCGAAATCCATCACTTTGGCATGACCGCGCTTGGTCACGAAGACGTTGGCGGGTTTGATGTCGCGATGGATGATGCCTTCAGCATGGGCTGCGTCGAGGGCGTCGGCGATCTCGATGGAGAGGGAGAGGATCGAGTCCAGTTCCATCGGGCGATTGCCGATACGGTGCTTAAGGGTCAGGCCGTCGAGAAACTCCATGACGATAAACGGATGCCCATCGTGCCTGCCGATCTCGTGAATGGTACAGATGTTGGGATGATTGAGTGCGGATGCGGCCTTGGCCTCGCGCTGAAAGCGGGTGAGAGCTTGCGAATCCTGGGCTACATCGTCGGGCAAAAATTTGAGGGCGACAAAGCGGTCGAGGTCGGTGTCTTCCGCCTTGTAGACGACACCCATTCCTCCTCCGCCAATTTTCTCGAGCACGCGGTAGTGAGAAATAGTCCGCTCAATCATTGCGGTGAAATCTTAGGTTGCGAGGAAGAGCAAGTCAACGAAGATAGAGAACCGCGAGTCTCCAATGTGTTTTTTGCCGCTCCACCGTATTTCGGCTAGGGTAGGCGGCTAATGAGTAGTTGCTTGACCACGGCGGCTGGTTGTTTCGTTGCCGCAGGGGGGGACGAGCAAAACTGAACCGCAGAAGACCTTGCACCGAATGGTCAGGGGCGTTCTTGGATCAGTAAGATGCTGAGGCTTGGGGGCTAGCAATGAAGGAACCCTCGCTGCCCCCTGCAGTCGCAGACTATGATGCCCCGCTCAGCCACACCAACTCAGTCGGGCCGACGCGTTTAACTAGCTGCACGCGTGGGTTGAGTTTGTACGACCGGGATGGCGGCCTGTGGCTTTTGAACCTTTCCGAAACGCACTACCTGCACCGTTGCCACGCACCAAGCGGCAATCGCCGATGCGATCAGAAAATATCCCGCAAGCATTTGCAGCCACTCTAAGCCTGCCAGTTCCGCGATCGCCTCAAGGGTAGCGCCGATCGCCAACAGCAACAGCAGACTCGTGATTCCTTTGTTCTCGCGGGAAGCGGCGGCGATACCCCAGGTAATGGCGGCTATCGCGATGAACCAAAAACCCATTGCTGGAAACACGCCTGCTGGATGCGATGCGTTGCCCATGGCATACATGAGGTCCAGAATTCCGAAAGCGGTCCAGAAGGCACCCCACGTGCCGTGCATTGCTGCCGCCAGCACGTCGTCCGTTCGGAATGCCCACGCGCCGGCATAGAACTGAGCCACTCCGAAAAACAAGACCAGCGGGAATATAAAGATCGCGTTCTGAGCAGCACCATACCAGTGGGCCATCTGCGCCGCTACCACGAAGGTCGCAGCGGCAAAGGCATACAGCCCAAGGATCGATGACGGTGCGCCGATACGTCGCGCCGGAACCGTCGTCAGTCCACCGGTCTGGGAATTAGGCATTGGAACAACCTGACTAATCATCATCAACTCCTTCTCCGGCGGCCCAGGCTGCGTGCCGGAAGTGTAATTTCTGCAGCCAGGGCGGCAGTCGAGCCGACTCCCGAAGCCCCAATTCCCGCCATAATATAAACAGAAGGCGAGAGTTTTATGGATGTGAGATCAGCTCGGCCTACCTACTTGGATAGATTAAATTTCCGAAGATTTCGTTGTATCGTATTCCGATACATTGTTGCGCACCATTGAGGGCGGACAACATTAGGCGGCAACACTGCCGGGCGTCCCGACCATCTAGTCATCCGGTTTGATTTTGGACGCCCCCGCCCACCCAGCCTGAAGGACAACGCCATGAGCAATCGGGCTGAGACGAGGACACCCTTACACAAAAAGCGCCACGTCCTCGAACGAGGTTTGTCCCTCGATTGTGGAGCGAAGCATGATTGGATATGTGCGCGGCATTTTCGGTCGAACTTACTGGTCGATTCGTATGCGTTATTGGCTGTGGCGGGAAAGGAGAACGCTGACGAGGCTGGAAAGTTTCAGCCTTCTGCTTCGCGCCGACAGGTTGCCGTCCCGCGAAGGTATCGCGGTGTCCCCCTCATTTGGAAGATGCATTCCCGAAGTAGCCGCATACTTTCGGTTACAACACATATTGATTGGCGACGGAAACAACGGCACCAAACCTCGATCCGGTGAACTGAATCAGGAGGACCAGTCCCTTGGTCGTGAAAATGTGCGAAGGGTATTGACGGAGCGAGAGGCAGAGCTAATCGCTGAGTACGATGCGCACTTCCTGGCATCCATACGAATCAAGTCGCCGGTTTCGCCATGGTTCGAGTGATTTCCAGATCCGGCACTCTTCGCAGGGCATGATGCGTTAAGTCTCCTGCTCCAGGAATGATCACAATTCCCGGTAATTGACAGTAATGGCGTTGAGAAGCCATTTATTGCCCTCATTTTCCAGCCGCTTACGTTGAATCCAAGGATTTTGTAATGCTTGTGTACGGCGGCGACTGTCTCGCGAGATTTTTCGTTTCTGGCAAAATGCAGACGACGAAAGATTTGAATCGAAGCAGGATGCGCGAGTAGTATCGTTTTCCCGCAGGATCGACGAGCACGAATCGACCTGCGGCTCAGGGCTGACACTATGAAAACGGTTGCTTCGCTCGTCCTTGTTGCTCTTACCTTTCTTGTCGCGAATGCGTTCGCACAATCCAGCTACGACGTTCAGTCTCCCGACAAGCGAATTGAAATCAGGATCCGCACGGCGGGACAGTTGCGATATGACGTCATTGTGAAAGGCCGAGCGGTGCTGGAGAACTGCAATATTTCTCTCGACGTCGAGCACCAAAAGCTGGGGGCGGATCCGAAGGTCGTGGATGCCAAGAGCGGCTCGCACGATGAGATGATCATGCCGGTAGTGCGCCAGAAATTTGCAGAAATTCGCGACCGCTACAACGAACTCCGGTTGAACATGCGAGGCGGATATGCCGTTGTGTTTCGCGCGTACAACGAAGGCGCAGCGTACCGCTTCGAAACCTCACTTCCGCAGGAAAAAGTGAAGATATACGGGGAAGAGTCGGCCTTCAACTTTCCTTCGAATTTCATCGTCTACTATCCGCAGGAAGATAGCTTTTATTCGCACAACGAGCGTAAGTATCTGCCACAAAAACTGAGCGAGATCGCGCCTGCGTTCATTGCGACTCTGCCCGCGGTGGTGGACATTGGACAGGGAGCCAAGCTGGCGATTGCCGAGTCGGACGTGGAGGATTATCCCGGATTGTGGCTGCGAGGGACGGGCGGAAACGCGCTGGCGGCGACATTTCCTGCGTATCCAAAAAAACTGGAGCAGACTAGCGATCGCGACTACAAGCCGGTCGAGACGGCTGACTACATAGCCATCACCTCTGGAACGCGGACATTTCCCTGGCGGGTGATCGGGATCGCGGATCACGATGGCGACCTGCTGACGAATCAAATCGTATATCTGCTGGAGCGTCCCTCGCAGTTTGCGGACACATCGTGGATCAAGCCGGGCAAAGTGGCGTGGGACTGGTGGAATGACTGGAACATTTATGGAGTTGATTTTAAGGCCGGGATCAACACGAAGACTTACGAGTACTACGTGGACTTCGCGGCGAAGTATGGCATCCCGTACATCATTCTGGATGATGGCTGGTACAAGCTGGGAAATTTGCTGGAAGTTACTCCTGATCTCAACATGCAGGAGCTGGTGGATTATGCCAAGAAGAAAAACGTAGGAATTATTCTGTGGGCATCATGGAAGACGCTGGATGACCAGCTTATTCCTGCGCTCGATCAGTTTGAGAAATGGGGCGTGAAGGGAATCAAAGTTGACTTCATGCAGCGAAGCGATCAGATCATGATCGATTATTTCTATCGCGTGTGCCGCGAGGCGGCGAAGCGTCACATGATGGTGGACTTTCACGGAGACCAGAAACCGGCGACGATGACGCGGACTTGGCCGAACCTGATCAATGCCGAAGGTGTGCGGGGAATGGAATGGAGTAAGTGGAGCAGAGATTCGGAGCCAGAACACAATGTGACCCTGCCGTTTACGCGGATGTTTCTGGGTCCGATGGACTACACGCCGGGGGCAATGCGGAATGCGACTCGCACGACCTTCGCGGCGATTAATAGCCAGCCCATGGCGATGGGTACGCGCTGTCATCAACTGGCGATGTATGTGGTGTATGACGCGCCGTTACAAATGCTATCGGACAGCCCTTCGAATTATCTGCGGGAGCCGGAAACGATGGAATTTCTGGGCCCGGTTCCGACCGAGTGGGACGACACAAAGGTGCTGGACGCGCGCATTGCAGAGTATGTCGCGGTGGCCAGGAGAAATGGGCGCGAGTGGTACGTAGGAGCGATGAACAATTGGACTGCGCGCACTCTGCAAATCGATCTGTCGTTTTTGCCGGAGGGAAACTTCACGATGGAAGCGTACCAGGATGGAGTGAATGCGGATCGCAACGCGAGCGATTACAAAAAGATGAGCACGCAAGTGAACCGGAGTACGAAGTTAACGCTTCCGCTGGCGAGTGGTGGGGGATGGGCGGCGCGAATACATCAATAGAGCAAGATCAGCGTGATTTTGGCAAGGCGCGTAATGCGCCGGTGGAAATTCCGCCATCGACTAAGAGCGTTTGTCCAGTGATGTAGCGGCTGGACTCGGCGGCGAGAAAAACGACGGCGGCGTCGAGATCGGGGAGAGCTCCGGGACGTTTAAGTGGGATTCGCTCGGAAAGATATTCGACCCATTCCTGGTCCTCATACAAAATCTTGTTCTGATCAGTGCGAAACCAGCCGGGAGCGAGGCAGTTCACGGTGATTCCGTGTTTGCCCCAGTCATCGGCGAGGCTCATGGTGAGCTGTCGAATGCCGCCGCGGCTGGCACCGTAGGGGCCGAGACCTGCATATCCAGCGACGCTGGTGACGGATCCGATGTTGATGATGCGTCCGTAGGCGCGGGGAATCATGCGGCGGGCGACCGCCTGGGCCACGAAGAAGCTGCCGCGCAGATTGGTATCGAGGATCTGATTCCAGTCGTCCCAGGTCACGTCGAGCGCAGGCTTGCGGATGTTGCAGCCTGCGTTGTTGACGAGGATATCGATCTGGCCGAAGGCTTCTTCGGCTGCTGCTGCCATTTGTTGAATGCTCTGGTGATTGCGGACATCGAGTTCCAGAGATAGTGCACGGCGGCCAAGAGACTTGAGTTCTGCTTCGAAGGTGGAAAGAGTTTCGCGATGACGGCTGGTCAGGACGAGATCGGCTCCAGCGCGGGCTAGTGCGCGAGCAAATTGCTGGCCGAGGCCGCGGCTGGTTCCGGTGACGAGGGCGACGCGGCCGGTAAGGTCGAAGAGTCCGCGTTCATTGGAGGTGTCGTTCATGGATGTTCTGAATTACGGTGTAAGAACCACCTTCATCAAGTTAGGCTCGCGGGCGTAAAGACGCTCGAACCATGCGGGCCCTTCGGCCAGCGGTGCGACGGCTGTGATTAGAGGCTTGACGCGAATGGCACCGGTGGAAAGAAGTTGGATGGCGCGGGGATACTCGCCTGCGGAGGCGCACGATCCCTGCAAACGAACCTGACGGGTGACGACTGTCTGCAGCGGCAGAGTGATCTGCGGGGCGATGTTGCCTACGAGCACAACCGTTCCACCTTTGCGGACGCTGTCGATGGCTGAGTTGACCGTCTCGGATTTACCGACAGCCTCGATGGCGATATCCACGCCTGCTTCGGTGTGATGTGCGATGTTTTGTGGAAGGTCATCGGCGGCGAAGGTCGCGGTGGCTCCCAGTTCAAGGCTGAGTTTCAGTCGAGTCGGGTCGACGTCGGTGACAAAAACGCGCTGACATCCGGCGACTCGCAGAGCTTGCTGCAGCAAAAGCCCAATCGTACCGGCGCCGATTACGAGGGCGGTATCGCCCGAGTGTACCGGAGCGAGGGAGACTGCATGGAGAGCGACGGCAACGGCTTCGAGCATGGCGGCCTCGGCAAAGGGGAGATTGTCGGGCAAGCGGTGCACGATGCGGGCAGGGACAACGACCAACTCGGCGAAGGCTCCGGCGCGGCGGTAGTCCCCGCAAGAGACGCCGAGGACTTCGCGCTGGTCGCACAAGTTGATATCCCCGCGGCGGCAGTTTGGACAATCGCCACAATAGACGGTCGAATCGACGGTAACGCGATCGCCTGCAGAAATTCCCTCGACACGTTCTCCCACCGCGGCAACTGTGCCGGCGGCTTCGTGTCCCATGACGATGGGAGGAATGCGCCGGCCGGAGGAGCCGTCATATCCGTGCACGTCACTCCCGCAAATGCCGCAGGCGGCGACGCGGATCAATACCTCGTCTTGCGCGGGCTCGGGCGTCGGGAGGTCTGTGAACTCGAGCTTTCGATATTCGGAGAGCAGCAAGGCTTTCATCGTGAGGCTTTCACTTGCCAGTCTGTGGGCGTGATAATTCCACTTCCTTCGCGAATCGTTAAGATCTGGTTTGCTTTTACTTTCTCAAACCGTTCAATCTTTTGCGTGGTTGGCCATTTGACCTCGATCACGTCGACGGATAGCGCTTTGCCCAAGCCGAAGTGTATCCGAAGATCGCTTTGCGACATGACGCTGGATCCGCTGCGGACTTCGTCCATTTGCGCATGATTGCCGACAATCGCGCGGACGCGTGCGCCGATCGCGGTGCGGTTGCATTTCGTTCCAATCAGTTTCAGCTTGATCCAGTTCTGCCGGTTACCTCCATCGTTGCGCAAGAGTGACGGGAGATCGCTCATGTTCAGCACCAGGACATCGATGTCGCCATCATTGTCGTAGTCGCCGAAAGCCGCGCCACGACTGGAGAAGTGCTCGGTGATGCCAGGGCCCATGGTGGAAGAGACATCCTTAAACTGTCCGTTGCCCAGGTTCTTATACACGAGGCGTGGATTCTTAAAAGTCTGTCCGATCTCATGGCCTCCAATTTCGGGATAGACATGACCGTTGACCTGAATGAGGTCGGTCCAACCGTCGTTATCGTAATCGACGAAGCCGCAACCCCAAGCCACGTACTGATTATTGATGCCGATGCCTGAGGCGAAGCTTACGTCGTTAAAAGTTCCGTCACCGTTGTTGTGATAAAGATTGCAGGTATCGTCGGCGAAGTTGGTCTTGAAGATATCGAGCCAGCCGTCGCAGTCGTAGTCGGCGACGGCAACTCCCATTCCGGCCTGCTCGTGGCCGTTCTCGCTGTAAGCGCATCCCGACATGACGGCGACGTCCGTGAAAGTTCCATCGTGATTGTTGTGAAACAGGATGCTGGGTTCAGAGTCGACTGCAACGTAAATATCGGGCCAGCCGTCGTTATCGAAATCCGCAGACAATGCGGTGATGGAATAGCGTGGACCGGGTTTGAGGATGCCAGACTTTTCCGAAACGTCGGTAAAAGTGCCGTTGCCGTTGTTGTGAAAGAGAACATTGGTATCGCCCGCGAGACCGCGCGGGCCGCACATCACTGGAATACCTTTCCATTGACAGGCGGCGGGTTCGTCGGCCGAGGGCGTCTTTGCGGGATCAAGCTTGATGTAATTGCAGACGAAAAGGTCAAGATGGCCGTCGCGATCATAGTCGAGGAATGTGCAGCCTGCGCCCCAACGCACACGTTCGTCATAGATGCCGGCCTTGCGAGTGACATCGGTGAACGTGCCGTCCCCGTTGTTGTGAAAAAGGATGTTGTGTCCCCAGAAACAGCAGAAGAGATCGTCCCAGCCGTCATTGTCGTAGTCGCCAACGCAGACGCCCGTTTGCCAGCCAGTGCGGGCTAGGCCGGACTTTGCGGTGACATCGGTAAACGTTCCGTCGCGATTGTTCTTGTACAGATGGGAGGTGGGCGCCTGTCCTGCAGGCCAGGATTTGCCAAGCTGTGAACCATTGGTCAGATAGATATCGAGCCAGCCGTCTTGGTCGTAATCGAAGAAGGCGATTCCGCTGCCTTTGGCTTCGATGATGTAGCGCTTGTGATTGGGATCTCCCCAGACGTTGGGTATCGTGAGCCCGGCGTCGCGGGCGACGTCGATGAATTGAACAGGCGAGGCGCCGGGATTCGGCTTGGAAACGAGAAGCAGGGGAGATCGCCATTTCCAGAGCGGAGTGGCGAGCGCATCGACCAGCGTGCTGCCGAGAGCAAGGAAAGAAGCACCGAGGAAGCGTCGACGAGGGAAGTTCATGGCTCAGTAGTGTCGTTGTGAATCAGGTTTTGAAATGTTTATGGTCGTGATTTTGGGAAAGGGGCGAGGGATAATCCCGCCGCCTTCTTTGACGGTGATGATCTGGTTGATCGGTACATTCGGGAGTTTCTCGACTTGGCCACTGGGCCATGTAATCTCAAGAGACTGGATTTTGTCGCGCTTTCCCAAGCCAAAGTGAATCCGAGGATCACTGGCCGACATGTAACTACCGCCGCCTTTTGCCTGTTCGACGTGGACGAAACCTTCGGAAGTCACCTTGAGTGATGCGCCGATACCATCGCGGTTGGATTTTGTGCCGACTAACTGAACGGTGAGCCAGTGATTCGCATTTCCGCCGTCATTGCGCAGGAGGGAAGGATAGCCGCCACGATTGTTGGTGACGATGTCGATATCGCCGTCATTATCGTAATCGGCGGTCGCGAGACCGCGTCCGACAATAGGCCGGACGAAGTCGGGGCCAAGCGAGTCGGATACTTTTTCGAAGTGCCCCGCGCCGGTATTGCGAAACATCAATAGTGGCTCTTTGTAGCTGACCTCTTCGTGATAGAGAGCGACGTTATCGAGCATCGATCCATTGAGCTGCAGGATGTCGTTCCATCCATCGTTGTCATAGTCGAGAAACTTCATGGCTACGCCGCTGAGCAGGACAGCTTTGTTGCCGAGACCTGAGCGGAAAGTCTCGTCGGTGAAAGTACCGTCATGGCTGTTGCGGTAGAGGCGATTCAATTCGAAGTCGAGGTGAGTAATGTAGACATCCTGCCAGCCATCGCCATCGACGTCGGCGGCGTCGATGCCCATGCCGGCTTCGTAGCGACCGTCTTCACTGGCGGCAATTCCGGACATCAGGGAAACATCTTCGAAGGTGCCGTCATGTTTATTGAGGAAGAGGAAATTGGGCCAGGAGTCGTTTGCAACCGCGATGTCGGGCCATCCGTCGTTGTTGAAGTCGGCGAGTACGACGCCCATGCCCTTGGCTTCCGGCTTGCCTACGCCGGACGAACTGCTCGCGTCGGTGAAAGTCCCGTCGTGGTTGTTGTGGTAGAGCTTGATGTGCTGGCCCTTGTAATTTCCGGGATGGCAGTAGGAACGGTATCCCGGACGCTTCTCACCGCACCACAAGTTGTTTTTGGGGGACCACTCGATGTAGTTCGTGACAACAAGATCGAGCCATCCGTCTTTGTCGTAATCGAACCACCCGGCGCTGGTGGACCATCCAGTTTCGTCGGCAACGCCAGCTTTCGCAGTGACGTCGGTGAAAGTTCCGTTGCCATTATTGTGGTAGAGAATCGCGCGGCCATAACCGGTGACGTACAGATCAGGGTAGCCGTCGTTGTCGAAGTCGCCGACGGCAACACCCTGACCATAGTGACCTTCGCCGCCTACGCCGGCCTTTTCCGTGACATCGGTGAAAGTGCCATCGCCGTTGTTGTGGTAAAGAGCGCTGCGCAGCGGGTGAGGCGGCTTGTAGGCGTCAGTTGCCGCCGATTGGACGAAGAAGAGATCCATGAGCCCATCCTGATCGTAGTCGATCCAGGCAACGCCTGTGCCCATCGTCTCCAGGTAATACTTCTCGTCGGTTTGCGTGGAATCTTGCTGAAAAGTGATTTTGGCCTGCTCACGGACGTTGGTGAAGCGCACGGGGATGGTGGTGTCGGAAGCGGACTGGGATGCAAACACTCTCAGGCAGATGTGCGTTCCGACGATTCCAGTGAAAGCCAGGAGTAGCGCACTGAATACGAAGAGCATCAAAGTTCGTTTGGCTGTCGTGAGTTTCCCCATTATTCGGTGGCAGTGATGCGGTACATGTGGCGCATCGGCGTTACGAATTATTTGCGTCCAGTAATTCTTACAAGCTCCGGTCAGCAATCAGCAGCGCCAACTGGAGCAACTGCTGCCGAGCGGGAATCGGAATTGGCTGACCTGCTGCGACCGTGGTGGCGGGTCCCTTCGCGAGAGCTTCTTCGATTCGGTTCACATCGAGTCCGCCAGCACTGCTTCCTTTGAAACGATCCAGCACTTCGCGCGCTTTTTCAATCTGGCCCGTCTGATAATAGAAAACTCCAAGAGTGGAATAGCTGCCGGCCCAGTCGGGCAAAAGATCCACAGCTCGTTGCAGCCGTTCGCCTGCCTGTTTGGAATTTCCGCGTAAGACGGAAACCAATCCCAAGCCCCAGACAATCTTACCCGAGCCGGGTGTGCGGGCGAGACCTTGTTGGAGCGTCTGTTCGGCGCCGTCCACATCATTGGCGCGAAGCTGGACGAGGCTGAGCGACAGATAGTACTGATCGTTGTCAGGATTCCGGCGAATCGCGTCACGGAAGATATCGATCGCTTTAGGCGTGTCGCCGACGTGCGCCTCGATTTCGCCGAGCAGCGAGAGAAAACTGTCGTCCTGTTGACCGGCGGTGGAAATGTTCTGGGCAGTCTGAAGGGCGTCGGTGTAGCGTCCCTGGCGCAAGTAGGCGCTGGCGAGATCGAACTTGGCATCATCGGAATCCGGATTGGCACGGAGCGCGGATTGGAAGTGCTGGACTGCGTCGTCGTAGAGGCGATAGCGCGCAAACAGAACGCCGATGCCGGCCTGAGTGCGAAAGTCGTTGGCGCTGACCTGATCGAGTTGCGAAGCCGTTTGGCGCGCGTCGTCGAGGCGCCCGATCTTTAGATAAGCTTCGGTGAGAAGATACAGATTCTGCGGCTGGCCGGGGTGCTTTTGAATTTCGTCGCTCAGTTCAGAAATATCAAGTTGAGTGCGGTCGCGCGGGGAGAGCGCCGAGCGGTTGTCGAGATAGTCGAATAGGTGTTGATAGGGATACGTGCCGGTTGCGGCGTTCTTTGAGAGAGTCTGAAATAGTATTCAAGTCTCTCTGGGCGGCCGCGGTTTGATGCAGACTGCGTTCAGCCATGGCGAGTTTGTAATAACCGTCGGCAGGATTGCGGCTGAGTTTCACGAATCGGTGGAGGAGATCCGCGGCTTCGGAGTACTTTTTGTCTTTCAGCCGGAGGTTCGCAAGCTCCAGGAGAGCTTCGGGAAAATCGGGATTGTAGCGAAGCGACTGCTGAAACAAGTCTTCCGCCTTGGCGTAATTTCCTTGCCTCTCTTGAATGAAGCCCACATTGAACAGGCAGGAGACATTGTGGGGATCTTTCTGGAGCCCTTGATCGAAGTACTTCAGCGCTTCGTCGAATCTTCCAAGGTGACGATACGAGAGACCCATGAATGCATAGGATGCAGCCGATGGATCAAGCTCAATGAGTGTTTTGAATTCATGGATTGCATTTTCAGTCTTGCCCGACATGAAGTAGCTTTCCCCTAACGCCGCGTGAAGATCGGGGCGATTCGGAGCGATCTTCAAGCCAGATTCGAGCAAGGGGATGGCATCTTCAAAATAGTTCTGCGTCATGCTGACGCGGGCCATGAGGAAAACTACATCCGTATTGTCGGGCGCGAGTTTGTGTGCGCGGACGAGGGCATCCAGTGCGTCTACCGGTCTGGATTCATCGAAGTAAACCTGGCCTAGCAAGTAGAGAGTTTCGGGAGAGTCGGGCTTCAGCTTCAGTGTGCGGTTGAGGGAAAGTTCGGCTTTGTCGTCGGCGTGTTCTCGAAAATAGGTTTGTCCGAGATTGAAGAGGATTTCGAACGTTTCCGGCTGCAGGGCATTTGCCTGTTCGAGCTCGAGTTGAGCCTGTTTGTACTGCGTGGCCTCGGCCAAGAGAACACCGAGGGTGAAATGCAATTGGATGTCAGACTTGTGCGCGAGTGAAAGATCACGAGCAGTTTTGAGGCCCTCCGACGTTTTCCCCGATTGAAGATATGCGCGAATGAGATTGAATCGAGTTTCAATTGTCTGCGGTCGCACTCGTTCGAAGTGCGAGATTGCCGGCGCGGGCTCTCGTTTCGCTAGAAGAAGCAAGCCGAGGTTGTAGTTCGCGTCCCGATTAGCGGGAGAAGTTTTTAGAACCTCGGTGAACTCTTTTTCGGCGAGATCGAATTTCTGTTCTGCGACGAGCAGATTTCCCAGGTTGACACGAGTTTTCGCGGAGTGTGGGGCAAGTTTCAGGGCTTGCTGAAAAGCCTCTTCGGCGGGCCCGAATTGTTTTTCATTGGTGCAAGCAATTCCAAGCAGGTTGTAAGCCTCGACACTCGAGGGATTCAGCGTGAGTTGCTCGTGGAGAACGTCTTCCGCCTGTTGGAAATTTCCCGCTTGAATGAGTTCTTGGGCCTGCTGCAGTTCTGGAGAAATCGAAGCTGCAGAATCAGTGGTGCGATGTGTTGGCGGAATTGGTGGAGGCGACTGACTAAAACTGGAGGCCGTCGCCAGTGCGAGAGTAAGGGCCACTCGCCCCATGGAACGATGCGTCCGGACTGGATTCGAGGGGCAACCCCACATCTGCAATGCCTCTCCGAAGGTCCTCAATATAGCATCTCAAGCATCTGCCGGGCCATTCTGTGTTGGGGTTGCTTTTGCAGCAATGCATGCAGGACGGTTCGTGCTTCGTCTTTTTGGTTCTGCATGAGGTCAAGACGGGCGAGGTTGAGGTAGGCCTGATCAAACTCGGGAGCGACACGGATACATTCATCGAAATTCTGTTTTGCCTCCTGGTAGTGGTGCGTCTGGACAAAGAGGACGCCCAAATTGTTGAGCGCATCGGCGTAGCCCGGTCGAAGGGCGACGGCTTTCTGCAGAAATAAAATCGCCTTTTCTTTATTGTCACCTCGGGCATAAACCATTCCGAGGCTGTAGTTAATTTCAGGATTGGCCGGTTCGTCAGCGAGGGCGCGATTGAGGAGTTTCTCGGCTTCAGGAGAATTCCCTTGCCGCCTGTATACGTTTGCCAGGTTCAGCCGAGCGGTGGCGTAAGCGGGGCGAAGTTCCAATGATTTTTCAAAATTCGTGATTGCTGCAGGATCGTCGCCCTTTTGCGCGGCAATCATGCCGAGATTGTTCCATGCTTCGGGGTAGTTCGGTCGGAGGTTCAGTGCCTGTTCGAGATATTCTTTGGCTTCGATCGGAGAATTCTGACGCAAATAGACAGTTCCGAGATTGTAATAGGCTTCCGGATCTTGAGGCTTCTCGGCAATCACCTGCTTGAACGCCTGCGCCGCTTCTTTTAGAAAGCCATTCTGAAAGAAGGCCACGCCGTAAGTAAACGCATTGCGTTGAAATGCATCCTGAACGAGATTGCCTGGGAAGGGAAGTGCGGCGCGCAGGCGGTCGGCGGCTGTTTCGGGAATGCCTTTCACATCTGCGGAAATCTGTTGGGCGGTGACTTGTCCCTGATACACGCGGACGATTTTTCCAGAACCGTCGATCAGAAAAGAAATGGGGAGCGGAAGATTTCTGTGCCTGGAGAACAAATATCGATACACGATGTTGTAAATGCCTGCAGTATCGGGGTCGGCCAGCAGAATGGGGTAAGGTTGTTCGCGGACCGCTGCAAGCGATTTCAGTTTCGGAATGTCGGCGGGAGCGTCCAGGTTTATCGCTAGCACGGTCAGACGATCGGAGGCGAATTGCGACTGGACTTCTCGGAAAATCTGCAGTTGTTCGAGGCAAGCCGGAGCCTCTGAGGTCCAGAAATTCAAGAGGAGAAGATGGCCTTGGAAATCGCGCAGGCTACGAAGATTTCCCGCCAGATCGGGAAGAGAGAAATAGGGCGCCTTCACTGGGTCTATCAGCCAGGTTTGCACATCCGTTGGCGGGATTTCGGGCTTCGGTGTATTGCCTTCGTTTTTCCACGCCGCAGGAGATACGGCGTAGGGTTTCGCCTGAAACTCAGCGGAGCTTTCTCGTATCTGAATGCGGCAGTTGACTGGCAGCGAATCGAAGGTCTGGGTTAGACCGCTTGGCCATTGAACCGTTGCGCATACGGGTGCGGAAGTTTGTCCTATGCCAAAGAAAAGCTCTTTCGTATGTTGGGAAAGAAATCCTGAACCTGCTTGGATGAACTTGGTCTGACGAAGTGTTCCGGTCTTAACCGTAACCGCGGCTCCGATGGCATCGCGATTGCTTTTCTCTCCCTGCAACCGAAGGCAGATGGAGTTTCCGATGGAATCCATGGCGAGCCGCAGAATTCGAACCTGCGGCGCATTGCGATTTTTGAGAACGACTTCCAGCCTGCCGTCGCCGTCAAAATCCGACAGAACGAAGGCGCGGCTATCATCGCGAAAATCGAGACCAACCACTCCCGCTGCGTCGGAGAATGTACCGTCTCGATTGTTGACAAAGAATACATTGCGTTCATGACCGTTCCAGGTTGCGTCGGAGCGGATGAGTTCATTGATCGCTCCCCATCCGAGTTCGTACGCAGGGGACGGAGTGGAGTCCGCGGGCGATTTTGCCACCACCTGACGCCAGAAGAAACTCGAGACATCGAGGTCGTTGAGGCCCGAGATATATCCGTTGGCAACGTATAAGTCCGGATAGCCGTCGTTATCGAAATCCCACGCATCGGTGGACCAAGACCAGCGCGCCATTTCCACGCCAGCGTGTGGGGCTACATTTTCGAAAGTACCATCGCCTCGATTGCGATACATGGAATTGCCCGTCATATGACGGCGGTATAGATCGCGAATGTTGGCCGGTTCTCCTGAATGAAAATGAGGATCTTCGAAGACACGCATGCCGGCTGCGACCCACATTCCGGCAGCGTAGATGTCAGGCTTGCCGTCGTTGTCAAAATCGAGCCAGCATGCGCTCATGCCGGCCCCGACCTCGTCGACCTTGGCCTCTTTGGAAACGGCCGCAAAGGTTCCGTCGCCATTGTTGCGGTAGAGATTGTTTCGTCCAAAGTCATTGACGACGTATAGGTCCGGCCAGCCGTTACCGTTCGAATCTCCCCAGGAACAGGCGAAGCTGTAGCGATCATTTTCCAGGTTCAGTCTGGCGGATTCGGTTCGGTCCAGGAAAGTGCCGTTCCCCTGATTGTGGAAAAGATAATTTGGAGGCCCGTTTCGGGCATCGAAGTAGGGAACCGGATAGCGGTATTGATCGAGGCCCTGGTAATAGTTGTAGAGACAGAAATAGACGTCGAGGCGCCCATCGTGATCGTAGTCAGCGACGGCTGCGTGGGTGAAGGCTCCCTGCGGTGCACGTGCAAATTGGAAAGCATCCCGCTGCAGAGAGAAGCGCCCGTCTCCCTGGTTCGCATACAACAGAGGCCCGGTTGCGCAGACCACGAGCAGATCCTGCAGCCCGCGGTTCTGAAAATCGGCAAACAACGCGCACGCGGTAAAATCCAGCACGCCAACGCCGGATTGTTCCGTCACATCTTCGAAGGTGCCATCTCCACGATTGCGATAGAGGCGGTTGGGTAATCCGGCCGGTTGACAAACGTAGAGGTCATCCAACCCATCGTTGTCGAAGTCGCCAACTGCGACGCCATTATTTCCGTAGACATCAACGCCTATCGCGCCATCGAGAACGGTACGCCAATAATCCGCGCCGTGGAGCAGTTGCTTCTGATAGGAGTTTGTATTTCCGAGCGCATGGGAAGTGATGTCCAAGAAAACCGGCGCGGAGGCACGAGTGACGGTTTCTTCGATCGCGATCCATTGCGTCGCCTTCCAGTGGCCGGATGCATCGCGCAACCAGTGAATTTTCCAGGAGCCGATCCGCTGTTCCCGGGCTTCATCTTTCCGGGCGCCAACAATCTCGTAACGAATGCTAGTGTCCAGAACTGCAGACGAATCAGTCACCGGAGTACAGCTGTAGATCTCGAAATCGGCAACCTCGATTCGGCGGAGAGATGAAAAGTACGATCTGACGTCTTGCAAGAAACGTTCGCGGCCTGGCAGCGAAGAACCATCGAATTGCCTGCGGACTGCTTGAATCGCGTCGCCGGGGCGCAATGCGACTTCGCGAGCCGACGAGAGCGCATTGGATTGAATCGAGGGGTCAAGGAATTGGCTAAGCGCCGTGGTCGCGGGTGGAGCTTCTTTCAGTTGGTTGCCCCAATCTGATAAGACGGACTTGATCTCGGTAACGTGTCCTTCCACGGCATACTCGTCGGCTCCAGGAGCGGCGAGACGCATGATCTCGTCCAGGCGAGAGCTGACCGGGTAATGCGATTGGAGACGAGCCTCGGCAAAGGGAAAGTGCGCATCGTGCAAAATGCGCGAAGGCGAAGCTAGAAGCAGCGGACCCCTTAGCGACGAGGGAAGGAAGAGCACGGGAGCCCAGCCCATTTGCTTCAGGAACTTTCTTCGCGAGGCGATCGTGTCACCGTGTTTCTCGGGCCGCATGATGGGGATTCCAACCGTAAGAGTGTTGCCAGTCTACCAATTGGAAGCGTTCAGGGGCGTGCGGGACCAGAAGAGCCGCCGAGAACCAGTTCAGCTCCGATCTGATATTCGCGCCCTTCTGAGTCATCGGAGCCGGTCAAAGCGTTAAGAGCATCGGCAGCCATTTGGCCGAGAGTTTCGCGGTGTACATCGACGGTGGTGATGGACGGATTGCTGTACTCGGCGAGGCGGGTTTTATCGAAGCCGGTGACGGACATATCTTCCGGGACGCGGCAGCCAGATCGCAGTAATCCTTTCACGACTCCGATCGCAGTAAGATCGTTGACCGCGACCACAGCGGTCGGCCGTGAAGAAGCTTTGGCGATGCTGATACCGGCGGCGAGACCGCCTTCGAAGCGCAGGTCTCCCGCGAGAATCGGACCTGGTTCGAGTCCGAGTTTCCGCATTGAGTTTTGGTATGCCTCCAGCCGGGCGACATTCGATTTCAGGTTCGGACGGCCGGCGACGAAGGCAATTTTGCGGTGTCCGTGCGCGTACAGGTGTTCAACGATCTGTTTGATTCCGGAGGCGTAGTCGATGCGGAGGTTGCTGACATGCTTCCGCGGGGGCGCGAGATCAAGGAATGCGACGGCAATTCTGCGGCGAGACAACTGGTTGATCAACTTAATGCTGATCTCAGAGGTCATTACGGCGACACCGCGGACCTTGTGCTCCATCATGCGATCGGCGGCTTCCCGCGTTCTACGCGGATCGTAGTTGGTATCACTGAGGATTACGTCGTACCCGAGTTGACGCGCCCGGGTTTCAAAACCCTTAACCACCTCGGGGAAAAAAGGATTCTCGATATCGGAGACGATGATTCCGAGGGTACGTCGCTCGCGGGAGGCAAGATGACGGGCATGGACGTCCGGGATATAGCCCATGCGGCGGACGGCAGCGAGCACGATGCGACGAGTAGGCGATCCGACCTTGCCAGTCTTGTTGAGGACGTTGGAGACCGTGGCCGTCGAGACGCCGGTCGCTTTGGCGACATCACGGATGGTAACGTTCATGACTGGCCTTCCGGTTTTCGTCCCAATTTTTTTGTCCGCTCAAATCCCGCTCTGCGAGGAGGATGAGCGAGGGCGTAGTGTAAAGCAAGAAAAAAATCTTGACAATGCATTGAGTACCATGATATTTCCGACCCACTAGTATTTTTGGGTTAAGCGGTTAATTAGATCTGTGGGAAACGGGCAAGCGCTGACGAGGCGGCTTGCGAAATGGGGAAATTCCGTTTCAGCGATCGCAGCTTTCATGGTGAGCGGCTTTGGCACCGTTGCTAAGCCGGCAAGCTCGAAGGAGAGCTCATGAGCCGATACGCAGTTCGTTGGATCCGCGGTTTTCTGCTGCTTGTAACCTTTCTGGGCGCCAGCCTGGCCTGGGGTCAGGTCGATACCGGGTCAATCACAGGCACGATTACCGATGCCAGCGGCGCCGTGCTGAGCGGAGCCAAGGTGGCAATGACCAATGAAGCCACGGGCGCCAGTCTGACGACCGTCAGTGGAGCCGACGGCGTGTACAACTTCAGCCCGGTAAGGATCGGGAATTATAAGCTAGACGTTTCGGCGCAGGGGTTTAAGACCGCAGAGCAGACCCACGTAGTCGTCGACGTGAGCGCGAGGGTGTTGCAGAATTTTCAACTGCAGACTGGCGCTGTCACCGAAACGGTAGAGGTGACCTCTACGGCGCCTGTCCTGCAAAGCCAGGACGCATCCGTTGGTCAGGTGGTGGACCAACGCAGCGTCAATGACCTGCCGCTGAATGGCCGGAATTTCACATTTCTGGCGCAGCTTGCCGCCGGCGTAAATACTCCGCAGTCTGACACGCGTGGCAACGCATCCAGTGGAGCTTTTACCGCCAACGGAAATCGGCCAGCGCAGAACAACTACATGCTTGACGGTGTGGATAACAATTCCGACACTGTCGATTTCCTCAACGGCACCAATTTCGTCGTGCTTCCCCCGGTCGATGCAATTCAAGAATTTAAGGTCGAAACCTCGGATTTCAGCGCAGAATACGGGCGCTCGGGCGCAGCCGTACTGAATGCAACCATCAAGTCCGGAACCAACCAGTTTCACGGAGCGGTCTGGGAGTTCTTCCGTAACGATAAGCTTGATGCGCCGGACTATTTCGAGGACGCCGGCGGCATCAAGAAGGGCGAGCTCCGCCAGAATCAGTTTGGCGGCACCATCGGTGGGCCGGTCATCAAGAACAAAGTTTTCTTTTTCGGCGACTACGAGGGACTGCGCAGAATTCAGGGAACCATCCTTACGGGCAATGTTCCGACGGCAGCGGAACGGAGCAGCGGGTATACAAATTTCTCGGATCTAATCACCTTGCAGTCGAGTTCGGGGACTTTGACGGATCAGTTGGGCCGGACGATGCCGTACGGGACGATATTGGATCCTTCCACTACCCGCAAAATCCCAGTGAGCGGAGTTGATCCGGTTAGTGGTCTCACCGCACCGGCGGGAAGCTATGTTCGCGACCCCTTCGGAACGTGTCCAGCCAGCACCCTGGCATTTACCTTGGGAGCCTGCGGTTTGAATCAGCTTCCCACGGGGCGGCTTGATCCGAACGCGATCAAGTTGCTGAATCTATATCCAAACGCGACCAACTCAGCGCTGTTCTCGAATTTCGCGAACTCGCCGAAACTGGATGAACATCGCAATGCATTTGATACCCGGCTGGATGTTAACTTCAGCCAGCGGGATCAGGCATTTTATCGTTTCAGCTATGTAGATGATCCTCAATTCATCCCGGGTATTTTCGGAGGAGTGGCAGATGGCGGCGCTTTCCAGCAGGGCAATCAGACAGCGCTGGCGCAGCAAAGCGCACTGGCCTACACGCACATCTTCTCGCCGAACCTGGTGAACGTTGCGCGCGCCGGGCTGAATTACCTGCATACCACCCGTTCAGGACCGGTATCTGGCGATCTCAGCAACATTCCGGGCCAATATGGTATTCAGGGCATACCTCAAAGCAAAGAGAACGGTGGACTTCCGGCATTCGGGATCAGCGGCTTATCGACTCTGGGCAGCAACGCCTTTCTGCCCTCCGATGAAGTCAGTTCCACGTTCCAGTTGACGGACGATCTGACGAAGATCTATGGCAAGCACACTTTCAAAATGGGGCTCGAATGGCAGCACGTGAAGTTCTCCACGCTACAACCACCGTGGTCTCACGGCGAGTTCGACTACAACGGGAATTACACAGAGATACCCAACGGCGATCAAGGCAACACTGGACGTGCTGCGTTCTTGCTGACTCCAGTAGTGGCGAAGCCGGGGGTAGGAACGGTCGACTACCTTGGCGGATCGACGAACATCTATGCCTCGAACATCTCGTTAACCGATAACGGCAAGAACTACTACGGAACCTATTTTAACGATGACTGGAAGGTCACTTCGAAGCTGACGGTAAACCTCGGCTTGCGTTGGGACTTCTTCGGATTGGTTTACGAACATCATGGAGCGCAGGCGAACTTTGTACCGGGCGGCGCTCCGACCGGCGCTCCGATGTACATACTTCCGGCGGGAACGAATCCTGCGACGCTTTCAACCAGCTTCACAAACCTGTTGGCAGCCGACGGAATCCAGTTGGCGATTACGAACAAGTACGGCAAGGGTTTAGGGAACTCGCAGAAATCCAACTTCGCGCCGCGCGTCGGTTTCGCCTATCAGGCCACGCCTAAATTCGTGGTTAGAGGCGGGTTCGGGATGTTCTACAACGGGTTTGAGAACCGCGGGTATTCGCCGAACCTAGGGGAGAACTATCCGTTCCAGTTCAACTTCAACTACGGTCAACCGAATGATTGGACGCCTCGTACCTTCCCCGGGTGTGCCGCCGCGGGGCCGGGGGGCACTGCAACGTTCGAAACCGGATTTGCCTGCACTCCACTGGATCCGACCACTGTGCTGGCAAACGGGTTGGGTTTACGAGGGATCCAGTTCAATTATCAGACTCCGTATACGATGAGCGGGAACTTCACGCTGCAGTATCAACTGACGCCGACATTAGCGGTGCAGGCAGGTTATGTAACGTCGCTGGCCCGCCATTTGGAGGTATTCCCGGGATCCAACAATCCAACGGCCATCTTGCCCACCGGAGCGCAGCTCACCAACAGTGCTGGGGTTAACGGTGGCCCGGGGACCGGCGCGACGTACACTCCTGCTCAAGGCGGTCTTCCGTTCCCCGATTTTGGTGGCAACAACAGCTATGCCGCGACGGCTGGCAATAGTTTCTACCATGGGCTGCAGACCAAGGCGGAAAAACGCTTTGCCAATGGTTTGAATTTCCTGGTTACATACACTTACTCGAAGACGCGCACCGACGCCGTCGACTTGCTCAACGGGGGGAGCAATGCTGGATACCGGGTTCCGGATGTGCCGGGACTTGGCATCCACTACGATTACGGGTTGGCGCCATTTGATATTCGCAATGTGTTCCACGCGAGCGGCGAATACCAACTTCCCTTTGGCAAAGGAAAGCGTTTCATGGCCAATGATGGAGTCGGGAGCAAGATCGTTGGCGGCTGGAGCGTCAATTTATCAGCCGTGCTGCAGGGCGGACAACCGATCACGCTCACGTGCCCGACAAATACGGTTGCGACGACTGCGGGGGCTAATTGCTATGACTTAGAGGTACCTGGGCAGCCTCAGAAGCGAGGTCTGCATATCGACTCCAATGGAAAGCTGAGCTTCTTCGGCAATCCAGCGGCGTTCAGCCAGCCTGCGCCTTGCACGGCTTTACCGTGTCCTGTATCTGCTCTTGGTGGCCCGCCGGACCAGATCGCAGGACCTACGTTCAAGCGCATGGATTTTTCTTTATTCAAGACCATCCCACTGACCGAGCGTTTCAGGCTGGAATTCCGTTCAGAGTTCTTCAACATCTTCAACCATCCGAACTTCAACGCTCCGAACTTCGGAGGGAACGGGGTTGTAGCCGTGCCGAATTCGGGGAACTTTACCAGCAGCAGCTTTGGTGAAATTGGATCCACGCGCGACGCTCCGTATGATCCGCGTCAAATCCAGTTTGCCCTGAAGCTTTACTACTAGGTTGGGAATGACCCGGGAGGATGTTGCCAGCGTCCTCCCGCTTATTCCTTGCTGGGCAGGGATTCTTTTGTGCCGGCAGGGTGGTAGCATTCGAAGTACGTGACTCGGAACTATTGGCCCACAGCTTTCCTCGTGACAGCCTTGGTCTGCGCGCCCATCGCGGCAGTCAGTCAGCAGAAACGGCCCGAACTCGACCGTGCATTCCAGGCGGCACTTTCCCATTACAACGAAGGAAAGCTTTCGCAGGCTGCGAGCGAACTGGAACAACTGCTGCAGCAGGTTCCTGACAGCTTCGAGGTGCACGAGCTTCTAGGGATGGTTTATTCGGGGGAGTCTCAGGACGACGCGGCGAACCTGCATCTCGAAAAAGCTGTGCGGCTGAAGCCGAATCTGGCCGCTGCGCGAACGAATCTCGCGATGAATCTGGTTCGTCTGGGAAAGTTGGACAGCGCGCAGGAGCAATTGAAAAAAGCGATTCTCCTCGATCCGCACGCTTTTGATCCCAACCACAATCTAGGTGAGCTGTACATTCGGACGGGCAAGCTGGAGTCCGCGATCCCATATCTCAAGCAGGCTCAGGAAATCACTCCATCTTCTTACGAGAATGGGTATGACCTGGCGCTTGCGTATTTGCTGACAGGACACACTGGTCCGGCGCGGCAGGTCGTGCGTAACCTTCTCAAAGAAAAGAACACGGCCGAACTGCATAATCTACTCGGGCAGATTGAAGAGAAAGACGGGAACTTCGTGGTGGCGGCAAATGAGTTTGAGACTGCAGCCCATCAGGATCCGAGTGAGAGCAACCTCTTCGATTGGGCGAGCGAGTTGTTAATGCACCGGACCCTGGAGCCGGCTATTGAAGTATTTCGCACCTCCGCCGAACGCTATCCGGAGTCGCCGCGCATGGCGATCGGCCTCGGCATCGCTCTTTACTCGCGCGGCAACTACGACGATGCCATCAAGTCGCTGCTGCGAGCTTCGGATTTGAGTCCGAACGATGCTCGCTGCTACTTTTTCCTCTCCAAGGCTTACGATAGTTCCCCGAGCCAGGCGAATGAAGTGATCGAACGTTTTCGCCGCTTTTCGGAGCGGCAGCCGGAAAATGCACACGCTTACTACTATTACGCGATGAGCGTCTGGAAAGGGAAACGAGCGGAGGATCCAAGTCCGGATCGCCAGCAAATTGAGTCGTTGCTGCGAAAGGCGGTCACGCTCGATCCCAAACTCGCAGATGCGCATTTGCAATTGGGGAATTTGTACTCGGATCAGGGCAAATATGCGGAATCCATTGCTGAATATGAGCAGGCTCTGAATGGAAGCTCCAAACCTGCCGATGCTCACTATCGCTTGGCGCAAGCCTATGTACATAGCGGGCAGAAGGACAAAGCGCAGGAACAGTTCCAGGTGTACCAGCAATTGCGGGCGAAACACCTTGCGGACCTTGACAAGGAGGTCGCAGACATTCGTCAGTTTGTTTATTCAGAGAAAGAGGATGCGACGGGGAAACAGTAGAGCTAAGGAAGCGTTTTGAGAGTGAAGTAAAGGATGACTGTGCCGGCACAAAATCGAGGCGGTCGTTGGAATCCGGGTCGTACCGATACTCGTCGAAAGTGCGCGACTCTGGCACAAACGCGTCGTGATTTTTTGCGCCAGGCTGCTGGGCTGACTCTCGGCGGAACGGTTCTGCATTCATCGTGGGCTGGAGCGCTGGCTCCGGCGCCACGAAAGAAAGTTGTGGTCGTGACGTTCGGGGGCGGAGCCCGGGATCAGGAAACTTTTGCGCCTGAAGGTCAGGAAAACATTCCGCAGCTGATGCGCGAATTGATTCCGCGGTCTACGTTCTTCACGCAGGTGGTGAATCGCGGAATTCTGGGCCATT
The DNA here is from genome assembly GCA_963711365.1 of Terriglobia bacterium. Taxonomy (GTDB): domain Bacteria; phylum Acidobacteriota; class Terriglobia; order Terriglobales; family Acidobacteriaceae; genus Sulfotelmatobacter. Next base: position 294,846 of record CAVQDY010000001.1, read on the forward strand.
ATGTGGCTACGGCCAGTCTTGCAACGGGGGTTTACGAGAGCATTAATAATTTTGCTGCGCTGCCGCCGCAATCGCCGACGGTATTCGAGTACTTCCGCAAAGACCTGAAGCGTCCGTCCTCTGATGCCTGGGTAGTGGCTCCGAGCAACGGATTCAATCGGATTGGCGAAAGCAGCCATCGATCTTATGGTTCGGGCGCGCGCGTGATTCTTCCCAAGCACCTGCTGAGTGCTGCCAATGCGGGCCGCAGCACGGATTTTGAGCATCTGTTGCGCGATAATTACGAAACTCCTTATTACGCGCCGGAAGTGGCGGGCAGCGAATTCCAATTGCAGCAACTGGAGTCGATCCTGAAACTCTCGGTCGACGACTTCAAAAGCCACGCGCAAACTCTATCGAGCCCTGACGAACTTTCGCTTTATATCGTTCGCCAGTTGATGCGCCACGTGGCGCCGAGCCTGTTGTGGGTCACGATGCATGACATAGACGTTGCGCATGCGGGAGCTTACTCGCTTTATATCGAAGGAATCCGGCGCACGGACCGGCTCTGCGTGGAGTTGTGGAACACGATTCAAAGCGAGCCGGAATACGCGGGCAAGACTACGCTCTTCATCTTGCCCGACTTTGGCCGCGACTCCGACGAAGATGCAGGAGGCAACGGGTTTCAGCACCACCGTACCGGTGACGTTCTTTCGCGGACGACGTGGATGCTGGTAGCGGGGCCTGGAGTTCGTGAAGGAGTGGTCTACGACCGGGCAATGGAATCTACGGACCTGGTTCCTACGCTGGGACAGATGATGGGATTTTCTCCGAGGTTTGCGCAGGGCAAGCCGATAAGCGAGTTGTTATAGCGCCATGCTTCCACAGGATCTGAAAACGGAGTATTTTGCCGGTTATCCTCCGGAGGCGCGAAAGCTCGTCACAAATTATTTGGGAACGTTGCGGCAGTTGCCTCTTAGCTTCCTCCCTGGATTACTACGAGAACTCATCGACTACGATTTCAAATTTCCTGCCGAACGGAGGGCACACGAACGAGAGTTGGCACATCTTGAGTCGTTGTCCGGCGCGCAACTGAAAGAGTGGTTTGAGGGTTTCGCCGGAATTCAGCTGTCTTCGCAGCTGGAGACGTTCGATTGGATCAAAGCGCCCGCGCAGTTTATGGAGCAACTCTCGGCGCATCTTTGGAGCACACATCAACTGGACGCTTTCCGTAAGGCCTCGAATGAGTATGGCGACCGACTACGCGCTGCCGTCCCGCCGGAACCTCCGAAAATTCCAAGGCTTGGGATCGCCGTCATCGGCCAAGGCGTGGCTGATTATAAAGATGTATTGTTTCGTAAATTGCGAACTCACGGGGCTTACTACAGCGCGATCAATCCTGAGGACGGTGTTGGCATACTTTTGGATGCGGTTGCCGCGCGCGCTAAAGCGCATTCTTTGGCGTATGGACATTGGTACATCGATGGGGGAGAAGCGACGAACTATTCCCCGGTACTTACATGTGTCTCTTACAAAGCGCTCGAGCCGGTGCGGGTTGCACTATTGCGCAAGATGCAGGATGAACTCCATCGTCCGGGGATGGGCCCTGAGGCGCTGCGCACATTCCTGGCACAACTGCGTCCGGCCGACATGGAGATGGGCCGCCTGGATCCCAAGAACTCAAGGGAGGAAGTGCTGAAGCGCTTCGAACTGAAGCTGCTGACGGAAGGTTCGGGAACCCAGATTTTCAGCACGGTCTTCGCACAATGGGCGGCACGGGAGGCTCTGCGACGCGCGCAGCCCGTTACATTGCTGGTGCGATTCGCTCCCCGCCAGAGACAGCGGCCGATGAATGAGTTGTTGTCGGCAAACGTGGCACAACCGGTGTTGGATTTCGTCGGCTCTCTGATCGATGCCGATATGGGTGCATATTACAACTGGATCAACCAGCAGCGTTTACCCGGAGCGGAGCAGTCGTCATTTATTGTCTGGTTTGAAGGACACAATCAGGCCGTTGCGATCGGGCCTGGAACGCCGAGGGGAACAGAATCAAAATCGCCTGCGGATCTCAGGCAGTTGCTGGAGTGGACGACGTGAGCGTCTAGATTGAATTCGCGTTGCGGTGAAGAATTCATCAAGAACCAGAGGGAGAGCGAACATACATGGATCGACGGGACTTCATCAAACAAACGGGAACGATTTTAGCGGGTGCCGCAATGACGCCCTATGCTTTTCCCAAGGATGCCGCGGATTCGAATTCGCCAGAAGCCGCCGGACGCCTGATTCTTCCGATCAATCGGAAGTGGCGTTACAGTCCGAAGTTCGTCGAAGGGGGACACTCCAAAGAATTCGACGACTCCGGTTTTGATTCGGTCGTCGTGCCGCATACAAACGTTCGCTTGCCTTGGCATGGGTTTGATGAAAAGACGTATGAGTTCGTTTCGCTTTACCGTCGGCGATTCAAGCTGCCGCCCGAGGCGCGCGGGAAGCATGTTTTCGTCGATTTCGAAGGTGTGATGACGGCTTCAACGGTATGGATTAACGGTCAGCGCTTGGGAGAATACAAGGGCGGGTACACACCGTTCTCATTTGACCTGACACCTCATCTTGACTTCGAGGGCGAAAACGTTCTGGCCGTTGACGTGGACTCCACTGAACGCCCTGACATTCCGCCGTTCGGATACGAGATTGATTACCTGACGTTCGGCGGAATCTATCGTGAAGTTTCGTTGCGTGTTGTTCCGGCAACTTTCATTGAAAATATTTTTGTTCGGCCCAGCGATGTTCTCACTTCGAATCCTGGAGTCGATGTCGATTGCTTCGTCCAAACGATGGAGCCGCCCCGCGAGCCTTTGACGCTGGAAGTAGAAATGCTGGATGGAGATCGTGTTATCGCGAAGGCTTCTCAGAAGTTGCCAAAGACAGGCGCGGCGAGTGAGCCGTTCGCGCATACGATTCACCTGGAGCATTTGAGCGGAATAAAACTCTGGAGCCTGGAGGAGCGGAATTTGTATTCGGTCCGGGTTCGCTTGGTTCGCGGAATGGAAAGGTTCGACGAGGATTCGCGCCGGTTTGGATTTCGTGAGGCGCAGTTTACCGACCACGGCTTTGAATTGAACGGGAAGATCATCAAGCTCCGCGGCCTCGACCGGCATCAGACATTCCCTTGGGTCGGGTCAAGCCATGGCGGGGCGAGTTCAGCGGCGTGATGCGCAGATTCTCCGGAACAAACTTAAATGTAATATCGTGCGCACCTCTCATTACCCACAGTCGCGGCACTTTCTGGACGCCTGCGATGAAATCGGGCTGCTTGTTCTGGAAGAAATTCCGGGATGGCAACACATCGGGGACGAAGCCTGGAAGGAAATCTCGATCGACAATGTACGCCGCATGATCCGGCGGGACTGGAACCGTCCTTCGATCATTCTCTGGGGAGTGCGCATCAACGAGTCCAAAGACGATCACGATTTCTATACGCGCACGAATGCTGTGGCTCACCAACTCGACCCAACCCGGCAGACTGGCGGCATTCGATATTTCCAGAGTTCGGAGTTTCTGGAGGATGTTTTTACGATGAATGATTTTGGATGGCCGCTGAAGCCGCCAAATCATCCGCGTTACCTGAACACGGAATTTGTGGGGCATACTTATCCCACGAAAACGATCGATCAGGTGGAGCGGCTTACGGAGCATACAATCCGCCATGCCCGGGTGCACGATCAACTCGCCTCGAATCCGCAGTACGCCGGTGGAATTGGCTGGTGCGCCTTCGACTACAACACGCACGGCGATTTCGGCTCAGGCGATCGTATCTGTTATCACGGCGTGACCGACATCTTCCGCGAACCGAAACCGGCGGCTGGGTTCTACAAATCGCAATGCGATCCTGCGGAAGAGATCGTGCTCGAACCGGCTTTCCACTGGGCCCGCGGCGATGCTTCCATCGGATTTTCGAAAGCCGTAGTGTGCTCCAATTGCGATCATCTCAAGTTCTACATCGATGACAAGCTGGTGGCCGATGTCGATCCTGACCGGAAGCAGTTCGCGCATTTGCGCTACGCTCCGTTTGTGGTGGAGCTCGGGGAACTGTTCCACAAATGGGGCGACCTGCGAATCGAAGGATACATTCAAGGCAAGCAGGTGATCGTGAAGAACCTTCCGGGACGAGGGGTGGATACGAAGTTCATGTTGCTGCCTGACGACACGCAATTAGCCGCGGATGGCGCGGATTCGACTCGGGTCGTGCTGCGGGTGACCGACGAGTTCGGCGCGATCCGTCCGTTTGCAAACGACGCCATCAAGTTCGAACTGGAGGGGCCGGCTGCGATCATCGGGGATAATCCGTTCTCGTTGATCGGCGGCACGGGTGCAATCTGGATTCGAGCGCAAGAGCAGCCCGGCAGCATAAGGCTAACCGGAATCCACCCAACCTTGGGGAGACAGCAGGTTGACATAGAGGTTGTCAGCGTCGCCGGCGAGATTGCTTAGTGACGGTCCGCGATCGGGAAGAGCTGTTGTCGGTCTCTATGACCGTTGCTACAGCGGACGAGATCAAGCTGCTTTTTCTTGAGTTTCAGTCCGCTGGCGTCGTCTTTCACCAGACCCTGAAAAAGCAGCCTTGGGGGGCTAAGAGTTTCGTCATCAAGGATCCGGACGGGAATCTGTTGCTGTTCGCCGGACCTGCAACCTAATAGCTACCAAGCGGTGCGGCAAACCGAGCGGACGGCGTGTGGATTTCTGGCAGACGCGGAAGTGCTGCCGTGTTTTCCACAAATTCATTCACAGATATTTTGTTTTCACGTAAGAATTGCATTGACACTGTCGAAGCAACTATTTAATTTGACTGACGTCGACGGCTGAAAGGATTGACGAAATAAAATTTGTCGATCCGAAGTAGGCTGAGTGATCTGCTCAACAGGGCGACCTGAGGAGCAACCAGACCCGAAAAAACCGACTGACTCAGCGAGGAGCAGTTGGGGTTTGGAACCGTGAAAGCGGTGGTCGCATCAAGGGCTGCGACGGTACATGTATCCACGCTTTAGGCTCCCTCGCAGGAGCAGAAGGCTGGAGCATAACCAAAGTCGCAGCCTTTCTCTTTTATCTTCTTCAGTATCTTTCCAATTCAGACAAGACTGGCGGCTCACCGAGTCTGCGTCTTTTCCTCTGTCAAGTTCCACTCCCGTAATTTCGGCACGTTTGCTTAGATCGCCATCGGGCACAACCACGGCGACCCAAGGTGTTTCGAGCGAAACGACGCGCGCGTGCCAGATGATTTCTTTTGTTGTTCCGGAAGCCAGATGAACGCTCTGCGGTTCTGGGTCAGATATGGCGAGATTGTCGCTGCGAATTGAAAAGTGATGATCTCCTCCGCCGGTCATGGAAACTTGGACGGTGATTTCATTGTTCTTGGCATTTTGATAGCCGACTTTGAAGTCAAGAACACGATCGGGGGTCAGATCGAGAGCGTACACGCCACCGGGAAGGACCGTGAGACTGGTGTGGGAAGACCCGTGGCGAACTTCGTAGCGTCCTTCGGGCAGGCGGATGCTGAACGTGCCGTCCAGCGAGGCGGGCACGAACGGTGGTCAGTTGACCGGTTTTTGTTCACGGAACTCAACTGATTGGTGGTTTGCTGGATCAGTGACTCCGCGAACTGTTGCCGGAACGCTGATATCGTTCATGAGCCAGACCCATTGTCCGACCGGCGCCGTCCAAACTTCTTTGTAGGTCCAACAGATTTGTGTGGGCCAGTAGGGCGCGTCGTCGTATCCCTTGGTTTCGATGCCGACGGGTAGGGCACCCACCATTTGGCCGGAGCGAACACTGTAGAGTGGCGTCCAATCATAGCCTTCGCCGTACATCAGGCTCGAAGAGAAAGGATTGCGTCCGACCAACCACTCGGCCTGTTTCTGGGCCAGATCCTCCGCGTCAAGGTCGCGACGAAGTCCTGCCGCCGTTGAGAGCGCTTTGGCCTGAGACAACAGGACGCTTGAGTTGCCGCGAAAGTCAAACCAGACAGGAAATCTGCGCAGGTACGAGCCCTCTCCGAGTCGAACGCCGTGGCGGACCTCTTCAATATAGGCATCGCGATCGGCAGCGCGAAGCGGAGTCCAGTTTTTTGCCTCGGGGATAAGCCGCGCTTCCGATTCGAGATAAACGCCCGCGGGTAAAACTCCGTAAGGCTGATCAACGGCCGATGCAGGCTTGAGATAGTACTCGGAATGCAAGACTACGGCGGAATACCATTTCATCCACTTTTCGTGGTCGGGGAAAGCCTCGCACAGCTTCACGAGAGCGAGGATGGGTTCCTGCTCCTGCCCGATGTGGAAGCGGTGAAATAAATTCTCTCGTTTCGGCCCGGTATAAAAATATCCGGTTAAAGGAATCGTCCACGGCTGCAGTTGGCGTTCCTGCGATGCCAGGACTTGGTCGCCGAGGGCGATAGCTTGATCGGCGTACTGCTGATCCCTGGTGGCCTGAAATAGTTCGACGGACGCGACGACTCCGAAAGAGATTCGCTCCAATTCGTCGGATGCGCCGTAAACCTCGGGCCGGGGAGACGCTGTTTTCAATCCTTCGATGGCGTACTTCCAATCCTCCTGCGCAATAACGAGGCTGCGATTGGCGAGTTCGGGATCGCTGTCTTTTAATACACGGGACGCGAGCGCTTCGAGAGCGCTCACCCTGAAGTTCCACTCCGGATCATTCACCGCTTCACCATGGCGATCATCCGAGGTGCCCATGATTCCGTCCGTCCAGTAACTGACGAGCTGTCCTGTGCTGCGATAACCGTCGCCAAATCGCGTTTTCAGCACCCAGTTCAAGCCCCAGCGCGCTTCTTCCAGCAGGCGATCAGAAAGGAGCGGATCTTCGGCTTGGCGTCTCAGACTCTGGGCCAGGGAGAATGCGGCATATGCCATCGCTGGGGTATGACCGGTCGCGCTCAGATCACCGGCATCGTGGTAGCCACCGTTCACGACAATTCGCTTGTCGCCATGCGTGGTGTAAATGTCCTGATGACACCTGCCATGAATGCCTGGAATATCGGTTCCGCAGCGCTCGCTATACATGAAATTGATTGCCTTCCAGATACTGCTTTTCCAGGCATCATCGCCGATACGGAAAGGACGAGTGAGTGTTTCACCGGCCTTGATTGCGTAGCTACCCGGCTGGCGAATCTCGGAGAAATCCAGAAGCTGGTATTTTCCGAGCGGCGTGGTCTGCTGCTGGACGGGTTTGGTGAGGACCGCTTGCCCAGTCTTCTGGTCGATCACGGAGAAATGCGATGCTGAGAGATCGCTGGCAATGGCCGATTTGGAACTGCCCGTCGTGTATCCGCTGTGGCTAAAGGCAATTTTGCCAGAGGCCACGTCCCAACCTTCCACGTGATCGGGAACGACGCTCTGCAACTCAAGGTGCGCGACATCGAGGATCGTCCGATCACCGGGGTCGGGGAATTTCTTCGGCAAGCTGTAGGCAAATTCGAGAGCGGTTACGCGATCACGGTCCAATGGGGCGATCTCCCACACGACCTGATTCCACGTGTGGTTTTTGAGAATAATCGACTCGTGGCGGCCTTCATTGTAGTGATCGGGGAGCTTGTGGGCGCCGTCGTTGTGAAGTACCAGCGAACAGGAAATGGCGGGCGCGCCGATGACGTCGGGATAGACCCAGAGCGAGATGCGGTTGAATTTGCTCCAGTCCTCATCGGCGAATTTTCTGGTAGCGACCAGATCCTCCCATTCTCCGCTGCCATCCACCTGAGCGATACCGGTGGTAGAACGAAGTCGCATGACGCGGTTGGAGGCGGTCTCACCGGAGGAAGTCCACGGCTCGCTGGCGTCGACTTCGACCAGCGTCATCTCTCCAGCCCCTGCGAAGGACCAGGAGGAGAGGTCTTTCATATCGTCCAGCAGGCGGGAATCGAGAACTTGCTTATGCAACCAGCGAAATTCGGCTCCGTCTTCATAACGCGCGTGCATGGGCATGGTGGGAGCGGTCTGCTGGGCGGACGACAGTTCGGTTAGAAAGAAGCCAAGGAAGGCAGGCATGACGGCACAAAGAAACACGGTTTTCAGAATTGAGTGGGCTCTGCACTGGGATGGAATCCGCATAGTGGGGTGCTGCAAATGATCTCTCTCTCTAAAACCAGGACGTTCAGGACCCATGATCATACTGCGCGCCATGAGATCTGCGTCTCATCAGATGGAAGTTGTCGTCGGTGGAACTGTTGAGAGCAATCAAATGACCGTCACTTCTTGAGTTCGGGCAGAGGTCTTGGCCGAGTCTCCGAAGTTGTTGATATGTTCGAGATCCTGCAGATGGTCGTACCAGGTGAACTTGAGAATGAGTGAAGTGATCGCCACAACCGCGAACGTAATTGCAGCGCGTTCAAGTTTCCAGGTCACGATATACATTGGCAGGACCACGAGGGAGATCTGCCACACGACGCCGACGGCGATGTTGAACATGTCACGAAAGAAATCTTTGTTCCGCTGGAAAGAAGGATCTTCCCGCTGCACCTTTTTCAGGATGGGTCCCCAGAAACCCCAGGGGCGGACACGGCGGTAGAAATCTTTCAGGACTTCTTCGTCTTCCGGCGCGCTCAGCCATGTGCCCGCGAAGCAGCCGACCAGGGAAAGTACAAACACGATACCGAAGCTCACAGAAACGTCGAGGTTGATTGAATGCGCATGAGCGAAAGCCTGCAGCGACTGGCTTTTTGCGATGAGTGGTGGAATTGTGAGGGCGGAGGACATGCCGGCAACCATGCCCCAGAAATAACCATATCCATTGAAACGCCACCAGTACCACTTCAAGACGTTCGAGGCTGTGTATCCGCCCCAGAGAGCAGTGACGATCCAGATCACGACATTGTTGACGCTGGTGACGTACCAACCGAGAAGCACTCCGATCACGACCACCATGAATGAGCTGAGATAACTTAGCCGAACGTAGGTCTTCGGGCTGGCGTTGGGATTGATGAAACGCTTGTAAATGTCGTTGACGAAATAGGGCGGGGCGGCGTTGACGGTGGCGGCGAAGTTGCTCATGTAGGCCGCCAAGAGGCCCGCGATCAGAATGCCGAGCAATCCGGCGGGCACGAAGAGAGCAAGGGTTGAGGGCAGGATACGCTCGAAGTCCATGTTTGTGCCCATGCCGCGGATCTGGTCGCTGAAGAACACCAGCGCAAGAACGGTCAGGCCAGTGACGAGGAAATAGCGCGGGAAGGTGAGAACGACATTCACCCATGCGCTCATCATCGACGCCTCACGCGGATTCCGGCAGGACAGAACGCGCTGCATATCATAGTTGGGCGCTGGTCCTGCGGCACTAATAAGGATGCCCTTGAAGAGCAACATCATGACGAAAAATCCGAAGAGCCCGTAGCCGTCTTGAGCGATCTTCGCAGTGGCCGAGGGAACGAGGTTGGACCAGTCGAGACCGAGATGCCAGCCGAAGAAGACGTTGTCCCAACCTGCGGGGATGAAGCGCTGCAGACTTCCGGGGGCAACCCGCATCATGGCGATGATTCCCACGGCAAACGAGGCCACCGACAGAATGCAGAATTGCATGATCTCGGTGATGACCACGCTGAACATTCCGCCCTTGATGACGTAGATCGCGGTGATAGCAATCAGCAGGAGAGCATATTGATTGACGCTGAGATGCCAGGGCAGGAAAGTTGCCGCGAACTTGCCGATGCCCTTGAAGCCATACGTGAAGAATCCGATGATGCTGATGAAGGCATAAATAACGACGATGATGTGCGATAGTTGCGCGCCACGGCCCTTGCCGAAGCGGGTTTGAATCCACTCGGCGCCGGTCATTACGTTTGATCGGCGCAGCCAGGTGGAGAGGTAGACCATCAGGAAAACCTGGTTAAAAGTCGGCCAGAGCCAGGGAACCCATACGCTCTTCAGGCCATAGACGAACATCCAGTAGACCAGAAGCATGGTTCCGCTGATGTCGAACATTCCTGATGCATTGGAGATGCCAAGGACGTACCAAGGCATGACGTTGCCGCCTAAGAAGTACGCCTTGATATCGCGCGAAGCGCGGTGCGATACCCAATAACCGATCATCACTGATAGAACCAGATAGGCGATGATGATGGCGATATCAATTCCGTGCAGATGCATGGTGCACCTCAGTTTGTTCGAACTGCCTCGCGATCGGGTTCCATGGTACGCCGCGCGTCATTTTTCGTAGCTACAGGTTGATTCCAAATTCATGGTTGAGCGTGCGTATTTCTCTCGCTCCACTTCGAGTCAGTGCTGCGAGTGTCTCACAGCGACTTTCTTCCTAGTCTGACTAGCCTCACGGGAGAGTGTAAACTTCAACACTCGGCCCTTTCACCTCGACGAGCCTGTCATTTTTGCTGGCTACATGTCTACACCCGAAACCTGTTGAACGCTAGTAGAAAATCGTTATACTAAGCCCGGTCTCAATTTATGCAGTTCTCGGTTCGGGGGCACTTTCATGAAATACGGGTACTTCGACGATCAGAAGCGCGAGTACGTAATTACCCAACCGGACACACCTCTGCCATGGATCAACTATCTAGGGTGCCAAGCGTATTTCGGGATCATCTCGAACACTGCCGGCGGTTATTCGTTCTATCGTGACGCGCGCCTGCGCCGGATCACCCGTTATCGCTACAACAACGCGCCGTTCGATTTCGGCGGGCGGTACATCTATGTTCGAGACGATGCTTCCGGCGAGTTCTGGTCTCCTTCGTGGCAGCCCACCCGGCGCAAGCTAGAGAACTATTCTTGCCGCCATGGCATGGGATACACCACGATCGGCTCGCAATATAACGGGATTGAGGTCAGCACTCGGTACTTCGTGCCTCTCGACGAGAATCTTGAGATCTGGCAGTGCACAGTCACGAACCGTCGCGAGCGGGCTGCGGAACTCTCGGTATTCTCGGCGATTGAATTTTGCTTATGGGACGCGCAAGACGATTCCACCAACTTCCAGCGCAATTTCAGCATTGGCGAAGTCGAAGTCGAGAACGGCGTGATTTATCACAAGACCGAGTACCGGGAACGGCGCGATCATTACTCGTTTTTCGCCTGCTCGGAAAAACTCACCGGCATCGATACGCAGCGCGAAACTTTCCTCGGCCCATATCGCGGATGGGACGATCCTGCCGTTGTGGAGAGTGGCCAGGCATGCAATTCCGTCGCGCATGGATGGGCGCCAATTGGCTCGCATCATGTTCAGTTGTTGCTGGAGCCTGGGGAGTCGCGCCAGATCGTCTTCGTTCTGGGCTATCAGGAAAATCCGCGAGAGCAGAAGTTTGATCCTCCCGATTCGCAGATCCTCAACAAGAAAAAAGCAAAATGCGTTTTGAGCCGCTATCTGGTTCCGGCGAATGCCGACGCCGCGTTCGAAAAGCTGCGTCAGTATTGGGACGACTTGCTCGGCCTTTGCCAGGTAGAAACGCCCGACGTCCACACCAACCGTATGGTGAACATCTGGAATGCCTACCAATGCATGGCGACCTTTAATATGTCTCGGTCGGCATCGTTCTATGAATCGGGCATCGGTCGAGGATTAGGGTTCCGCGATTCGAATCAGGATCTGCTTGGCTTTGTCCACATGGTTCCGGAACGCGCGCGCGAGCGGATCCTCGATCTTGCTGCGACGCAACTGCCGACGGGGGGCGCGTACCATCAGTACCAGCCGCTCACCAAGCGCGGCAATAACGACGTCGGCAGCGGCTTTAATGATGACCCTCACTGGCTGATTGTGGGGGTCGCGGCTTATGTAAAGGAGACCGGCGACTGGAGCATCCTGGATGAGGTCGTACCATACGACAACGAACCCGGCACCGAAACGCCGCTATACGAGCACCTGCAGCGTAGCTTCGGTTACACGCTGGATCGACTGGGGCCGCATGGATTGCCTCTTATTGGGCGGGCGGACTGGAACGATTGTCTGAACCTGAATTGTTTTTCGGATTCTCCGGGGCAATCTTTTCAGACCACTACTAATAAGGATGGCAAGGTGGCAGAGTCCGTTTTCATCGCCGGGCTTTTTGTTCTGGCGGGGCGGGAGCTGGCGGTAATTGCGAGGCATCGCTGCCACAAAGCTGAAGCCAAAACTTATTTGGCGGAAGTCGAAAAGATGGAATCCACGATTCGGCAACACGGCTGGGACGGAGAATGGTTTGTCCGCGCTTATGATGATTTCGGACGCAAAGTCGGATCAAAGGAATGTGTCGAAGGCAAGATTTTCATCGAGACGCAAGGTTTCTGCACGCTTGCCGGGGTCGGTCTGGAAGACGGCATGGCTGCCCGCGCATTGAAGTCCACGCGCCAACTGCTCGCCACCAAGCACGGCATCGTTCTACAGCAGCCAGCCTATTCGAAGTATTACCTCGAGCTTGGCGAGATATCCTCTTATCCTCCGGGCTACAAGGAAAACGCCGGAATTTTTTGTCACAACAATCCGTGGGTCATGGTCGGCGAGGCACGGGTTGGGAATGGTGACAGCGCCTACGATTACTACTCACGAATTAATCCTTCGGCGCGCGAAGAGATCAGCGATCTGCATCGCTGCGAACCGTACGTGTACGCACAGATGATTGCCGGGCGCGATGCTCCCACGCATGGAGAGGCCAAGAACTCATGGCTCACAGGCACGGCGGCGTGGAACTACTACGCCATCACGCAGTGGATTCTTGGAATCCGGACAGATTACGACGGTCTGTTGATTGCTCCGGTGGTGCCGAAGACGTGGCAGGGGTTTAAAGTGACGCGAAAATTTCGCGGCGTGACTTATAACATTGTTGTCGAGCGGGCCGGGGAGGGAAACGAGGTCTCGCTTGAAGTGGACGGCGCGTCTGTTGCCGGGAACCTGGTGCCGTTGCCGCCAGCGGGCACAACTAATGTCGCGGTAACAGCGATTGTTCGATAGGCTTTCCGGGGACTGGGACAGAGTTGGGCCGCCCGATTTTGGCGTCCAAATCTTAAAACGGAAAAAGAGATACCATGAACTACACGCCAGCGAGTTCGCGCTATGACACCATGCAATACCGCCGTTGCGGCAAGAGCGGTTTGCTGCTTCCGGCCATCTCACTGGGGCTTTGGCACAACTTCGGCGGAATCGATCCTCTGGAAAACAGTCGTGCATTACTGCGACGCGCTTTCGATCTCGGGATCACGCACTTCGATCTTGCGAACAATTACGGTCCGCCCGCCGGGTCTGCTGAGGAGAACTTTGGCCGCATCCTGCAGGCCGATTTCTCAGCGCATCGCGACGAGTTAATTATCAGCACCAAAGCTGGTTGGGACATGTGGCCCGGCCCTTACGGCGATTGGGGTTCGCGAAAGTATGTGCTCGCCAGTCTGGACCAGAGTTTGCGGCGCATGAAGCTGGATTACGTGGACATTTTCTATTCCCATCGCCCGGATCCGCAGACCCCAATTGAAGAGACCATGTCAGCGCTGGATCAGGCCGTGCGCTCGGGTAAGGCACTCTACGCGGGAATATCCAGTTATGACGCGCAGCAGACCTCGGTTGCCGCCGACGTGCTACGGGATCTAGGAACGCCTTGCCTGATCCACCAGCCCAAGTATTCGATGTTCGAGAGAGACATCGAGACTGGAGTGCTCGACGTTTTGAAAAAGGAGGGCATCGGCTGCATCGCGTTCTGCCCCTTGGCGCAGGGCCTGCTCACCGACCGCTATCTCAACGGCATCCCGGCGGATTCGCGCGCGAACAAACCCGATGCCTTCCTGAAGAAAAACGACGTCACGCAAGCTGCTGTTGCGAAGGTTCGTGCGCTGAGCGAGGTGGCACAGTCACGGGGACAGTCGGTCGCGCAATTGGCGCTTGCCTGGGTACTGCGAGATCCACGAATGACCAGCGCTCTGATCGGCGCCAGCCGTGTTGAACAAGTCGAGCAAAACGTTGCGACCCTGTCCAACCTTCGCTTTTCTTCCGAGGAACTCAGCCGCATCGACAGTATTCTTGCAGCCTGAATCCCGAGGAGTGTCGGCGAGACTCCAATTGAGCCCATAGTGTGGGTCACGTGAACCGCGAAATCGGAGACGGACATGTCAGCCACAGGTTAGAATGGCGGGTCCTGCAATCATCCGATGAAGCGTAGGCCAATCCTGCGAGAAATACTCCTTGCGTTCGCCGGCGTTGCGATAGCGCTGGCGTTACTGGCGCCCACAAAACCGCCATCGCAGCAGCCCGAGGCGCGGGAAACTCCGACATCTGCACGTCCAGAATCCAGCTGGGCGAGCAATCGCGAACCCACATTCTTTCCCGTTTCCGTTTGGTATAGCGGGGGCAAGGCGCGGGCGCCCATGCTGGAGACGATTACGCCGGACTCCGCCCGATTGTGGAACGAAGATCTGCATAAAATCAAGGATCTCGGGTTCAACACAGTGCGCACGTGGGTGGAGTGGAATGTCGGGGAACCTGCGGAGGGCGAATATCATCTCGAGAATCTGGACTTGCTCTTGCGCCTGGCCGACGAGGCTGGATTGAGAGTAATTGTGCAGGTGTATGTCGATTCGGCTCCGGAGTGGGTTGGGAAGAAATATCCTGAAGGCCGTTATGCAGCACAGGATGGGCAGCCGATTGTCTCGCAAGCGGCACCGGGATATTGCTTCGATCACCGAGGCGTGCGGAAAGCGGTGCTCGATTTCTTTCAGGAAGTTGCCAGACATGTGGCAAAAAGTCCTGCGTTTTACGGATGGGATCTGTGGAGTGAACCGGCGGCACTCAACTGGGCACGAATCGGCTACAAATCGGAGCCGATGTTCTGTTATTGCCCCAGCAGTCTGGAGCGGTTCCGCGAGTGGCTGAAAAATAAGTACAAGACGCTCGATCAACTCAACGAAGCGTGGCACCGGACGTTCACGGATTGGGGCCAGGTCGAACCGCCGCGATACGGAACGATTCTCACTTACACAGATTTCATGGATTGGCGTATCTATTACGGCTACAAACTGGCCGAAGATTTGAAGATGCGCAATGACGCGGTCAAAGCCATCGATCCAAGCCACGTAACTACAAGCCATGCGCCGAATCCGTCACCACTGGTGCGCACGCTGGCTGATCCGTATGATCCGACCGATGACTTCCTGATGAAAGACTCTGTGGACTTTTTCGGGACCAGCTTCTATCCGAAACTCACGGCAGTTGAGCAGAATTGGACGCTTGAGCGGCGTGTCCTCGCAATGGATCTGACGAATAACATGACCGCGGGACGAGGTTTCTACGTAGGCGAACTGCAGGCTGGATACGGCGTGCATGGCACAGTGGTTGGATCGCCGGTTACATCGAGCGACCTGGAAATGTGGACTTGGGGAATGGTATCTCGTGGAGCGCGTGCCATCAATTACTACGCTTTTTATCCGATGAATGCGGGATATGAGTCGGGCGGCTATGGAATGATCAGCCTGGATGGATCTCTCACAGAACGCAGCCGCGACGCAGGAGAGGTTGCAAAACGCATCCAGAAAAATGCCGATCTGTTGTTACGGTCGCATCCGGAGCGGGCGGAAGTAGGAATCGTATTCAGTCCACTGGCGCCATTGGTCGGCGGCTATGACGAGGAGGGCAGCCGGACTGCGATGCATAAGGCTGTGGCCGGATATCACCGAATGTTCTTCGAACGGAATCTGCCGGTGGATGTGCTGAGCTCGCGTGAGCTGGCGGAAGACGGCCTTTCGCAATACAAGCTGATCATCGTTCCTTATCCGCTGATGCTGACGGATGAGGAGGCCAGGATTCTAAAGGACTATGTTGCGGATGGCGGCCATCTTTTTGTCGAAGCGCGGCCGGGATGGGTGGATGAACGGGGCCATGCCGAAGCTAAGGTTCCGGGCTTCGGGTGGGACGAAATGCTGGGTGTTCGCGAGAAACAGGTGATTCCCGGCAAAGAGTTCGCAGTGACGTGGGGAAGTGCGCAATTCAAGGGGATGAAATTTCACGAGCAATTCGAAGTGGAGAATCGGTCTGCTCGTCCGCTGGCGTTCGTATGTGATGGAATTCCGATCGCGTACGAGAACCGCTTTCATAAAGGAAGCGCGATCATCTTCGGCAGCTTTGCCGGACAGGAAAACTACGAACATCCGGTGGAGATGCATCCACTGGCGGGGATTCTGGCTCGGTGGGCGGGGCTCTCGGAGCCCAGGCTCGATGCGCCGGCAAAGTTAGAGCTGCGGCAGATGGATGCGCCCAAGGGCCGCCTGGTGTTCTTCTTCAATCATGGCGATAAAGCGGCAGAAGTAAAATTCAAGCGCGAACTGGAAAAACCTGCTACCGGCATTCATGAAATTGTAACTGGCCAGCAGATCGCGCATTCAGGAACACATCTGGATCTGAAGGCGGAGGTACCGGCGGAAAGCGTACGAATCTTCAGAATCGATTTCTGAGGGAACGCTTTGGGCAACGGATTCATCTTTCGTATTTGCAATTCATATTTCTTCAATTCTGCACGTCGGGGAGGAAGCTTTGAGCGTGGTCCAGTATCGCGAGCGTCTTACCGCAGTTCTGAATCGAATTTGGGATACGCAGACAGCGAACATTGAAAAGGTGTCGGCGGTAATGGCTGAGTGTATTATCCGAGGCGGTCTGGTGCATTTATTCGGCAGCGGCCACTCCGTATTGCCAGTCCAGGATATGTTCCCACGCTATGGCGCGTTTCCTGGGTTTCGTCCGCTGATGGACATGCGCCTCATGTGGACGAACGTGATCGGATCTGGGGGCGCGAAAGGGCTTCTGTGGCTAGAGCGCCGGGAAGGCTACGCCTCTGTCCTGTTCGAAAATGAGCCGATACGCAGCGGGGATGTGATGCTCGTGTTCTCGCACGGTGGCCTGAACGCCGCTGGTATCGAAGTGCTGCAGGAAGCGAAGAAGCGAGGCCTGACGACGGTGGCGATCACGTCTCTGGACAACTATCGCAAGCGGGAATCCACGCATTCGTCTGGAAAGAAGTTGGCGGACGTTGCAGATTACGTGATCGACAATTGTGTGCCCGCCGAAGACGCGTTGGTAGCGGTGAAAGGCTGGAAGGCGCCGGTGGCCGCCGGATCGACGGTTTCAACAGTTACGATCGGGATGGCGATTATCGCGGAGGTGGCGAGTGTTCTGGCTGCGAGGGGTTGCAATCCCCCGGTGTTCGTATCGCCCAACGTTCCTGGGATACCGGCGGATAATAACAACCGAGTGTATGAAGAATATGAGCGCTTGCTGAAACGATAACCTGTGACGCAAACCCTGCGGCCGCGATCGCTTTTTATCAGCGCATGTGCCGGGATCCTTGTATTTGGCATAGTTCTCGCCGTTCTGGGGACAGTGTTCGGCCTACCCGAAATGCGGGCCCGTCTGGGAGTGACCGCCGCCGGCCAAGGGAACCTGATATTTCTTCTCTATCTAGGCATTTTCGCTGCGTCGATGTTGGTCGGTCCGCTGATTGATCATCTTGGGAACAAAGCCAACCTGTCAGTCTCTAGTGCCATCGTCGCGGCAGCCATGGTCTTATTTGCGGGCGCACATTCTTTCGCAGCGGCAAGCGTGGCCGCTGTTTTACTGGGACTGGGCGGAGGCGGCTTAAATACTTGCACCAATGTCTTGGTGTCGGACCTCTATGGAGACAAAAGGGGATCGATGCTGAATCTGCTGGGAATCTTCTTCGGAATCGGCGCGGTTTGTGTTCCGCTGTTTGCGGCGAGTATCGAAGGACATTTCACGATTCCACAGTTATTCCTTTTCTGTGCTGTTCTCGCCACCGGGTGCGCTCTGTGGTACGCGGTGATTTCGTTTCCTGCGGCAAAGGCAGGCCAAGCATTCTCATTGCACGACATTCTGGAGGTTGCCGGATATGACGGAGTCCTGCTGCTTGCCTTTATTTTGTTTTTTGAGTCGGGGAATGAGGCCTGTATTGGCGGTTGGACCTCGACGTATGTAGACAGTACCGGAAATTCTCCACGGATGGCAACGTTGGTATTGGCAGCTTATTGGGGCGCCCTGATGCTCAGCAGAATGTTGGCCGCACGACTGCTGCGGGTGGCTGGCAAATCGCAACTCGTTGTGGCCGCGGCATTGATGTCATTGGTGGGTTGCGGGATCTTACTGTCGGCGCGATCGCTCGGATTGTTATTTGCCGGGGCAGCTTTGATCGGATTGTCTTACGGTCCAATCTTCCCAACGACGCTAGCCATTGCGGGAGACCGTTATTCCAAGCGCGCAGGAACGGTTTTTGGATTGCTGTTTTCGATCGCCCTGATTGGCGGAATGATGCTTCCCTGGGCCGTCGGCCACGTTTCCCAGAATGCTGGGGTCCACGCTGGCATGATCGTGCCGTCGCTTGCAGCCGTCGGCATTGTTGTCTTATCCGCGACGGTGATGTGGCGCGACCGTAAGAGTGGGGCAGTTTCGAAGGCGGGCGCGGCTCGTTTCTAGATTCGACAATTCTTTTTGGAACAGGCGTGCAATTGTGAAGCGACAACGACATAAAGGATCTAAGGAGCGCTACGTTTTCGCCGTCGATCTCGGTGGAACGAAATGTGGTGTTGCTACCGTTAATCGGAATGGGCGCATTGTTTCGCGCCGCACGGTGCTCGTGAATCTTTGCTCGCCGTCGGGTCCAGTGCTGCAGATCGCGCAACTGGCGGAGGATCTCGCGGGCAGCAAAAAACCGAAAGAAGTTTTTGTGGCGGCGGCCGTCGCGGTGCCGGGACTGGTGCGTGCGAACGGAACAGTGTGGGCTCCAAATTTACCTGGGTGGGATCGAATGCCACTGGCTAAGCGGCTGAAGCGAGCGCTGGGCATTCCGGTGGTGGTTGAAAGCGATCGCAATGCGGCGGTGTTGGGTGAGTCCTGGCACGGAGCGGCGCGCGGCAAGTCCGATGCGATTGTATTGATGATCGGTACGGGAATTGGCGCCGGCATTCTGAGCGGTGGACGCATTATCCGGGGGGCGCATGAACTCTCCGGCTGCGCCGGGTGGCTGACAGTAACGCGCGAGCATATGCCCGAGACATCGCGAGCAGGAGAGTTGGAATCGCTGGTGGCAGGACCAGCCATCGCACGGGCCGCACAACGGAGGTTAGATCAAGGACAGCCTAGCAGCCTCTTGCAATTGGACCCCAGCAAAATCACTGCCCATGACGTTGCCGCTGCCGCTCGCAAAGGCGACCGGCTCGCTCTGGAAGTATTCGATCGAGCGGGGAGGCTCCTGGGATTTGGGGTTGCGAACATGGTCAGCCTTTTCGATCCAGAGGTCATTGTTCTGGGAGGAGGGATGGCAGCAGTTGCCGACCTGTATCTCGAATCGCTGAAGAGGGCAATGTTTGAGCGGGCGCAACCGCTGGCGGCGAAGAAAGTGAAGATTGCAGTGAGTAAATTCGGGGATACTGTGAACCTGCTAGGCTGTGCGCGCTTGGGATGGGAGTTCGCCAAGCGAGATTCGCAATAGCAACATGTTGTCGGCAACGTCCCGCTCCGAGCAGGAAGTTCGAGGCAGGGAAGGAGAAATCATGAACCGACGTTCGTTTGCTCAGTCAGCCGGAGGTGCGGCGATATTGTCGGCTCTGGCAAGTTCGTCCGCGTGGGCGCAACCATCCGAAGGCGCGAAACCAGGCAAGATCATGGCGATTGCAGCCCATCCCGGCGATGCGCTGTTCACCATGGGCGCCGTCGTGGCACAGCAGATCGAGCGCGGAGGCGCCGGTGTTTTCCTAAGCCTTTCGATCGGAGAGAAAGGAGCTCCGAAGAATATTCCGGTTCAGCAGTACGGGGAGATGCAGCGGACGGCAACTCGGAAGGCTTGCGGATCGCTTGGGGCAGAAGCGATCTTCCTGCAATATCCCGATGCTGAAATCCCGTTCAACGAGGAGAGTGCGTTGCAAGTGTGCGACAGCATCCGGGAACAGCGGCCAGAGATTGTGGTGACCCATTGGAGTGGAAGCTGGCATAAAGATCATCAAAATTGCCATCTGATCGTGCGCGATGCGGTCTTCTACGCGGGATTGGAAACGCTCAGCCGGAGCCGACCCCCACATGCGGTGTCTAGAATCTTCTACGCAGACAACTGGGAGGACGCCTCCGGCTTTGTCCCAGACACGTACGTCAACATTGAAGCGGTGTATGGAAAGTGGCTGCAGGCGTGCGATTTCTATCCCATGTGGCGAGGGCAGACGGGTTTTTTCCGATATAACGATTACTACAGTAGCCTCGCGGTGATGCGCGGGTGTCTTTCTGGTTTTAAACAGGCCGCGGCGCTCATGTCGGATTCGAGCCAGCGGACGCAGCGGATGCAATCCCTCTGAACCCGGGGGATGAAGATCTAATCGCGCTGGCGAGTGACTCCGAGTTCAACGCACTCACGGCAGAGGAGCCTCGGTAAATTCCAGTTCCCAGTGATCTGGCGCATCTAAGTGGCAATCGAAGCCATAGAAGTGATTGTTGAAGACGTGCTGGAAAAGGCAGGCGCGCTGTCCTCGCAAAATGGGATTCGCGGCGACTGGTTGAAAGTTGCCGTCGGGAGAGTCGGCGGCGAAGACTTTAACCTGCCATTCGCCTTCTGGATTGTCGGTATATCGGTGCGGATAGACTTCCGTCGCGAGATAGTAGATGCCCTTGTTTTTGTTCCCTCCCGGCGCCTTCTTCAGGTAAAGAAGTGTAGGGGCGGCGACGGTCTCCGTTGTCTGCATCAGGATCTTTTCGGGCGCTTTATCGAGATCCTGCACTTGCGCCGCGTTTCGGCTGACGATCTCGAAGTGGTCCTGATCGTTGCCGCGATAGAACGTGAGATAGAAACGGCCGGAGCGCGGGTCGCGAAAAAGATTGGGATTCTGGTTGCGCTGATTGGGCACAGCCGCGACCAACGTTTTCTGCTGGGTCAAGTGAATTCCATCTGCCGACGTTGCTAAAACAATGTAGCTGCTGGGAGTGTCGTAGCCGCGCGTGATGGCATAGTAGAGCAACTTGGGATGCCTGCGATCGGCATTCTGCAGCGGCGAGGGCCAGCGGGCATCGGTCCAGAGTGGATTCTTCTCGTATTTTGTCCAGTTCACGAAGTCATTGCTGCGGGCGAGACCAATTCCAGCGCCTTCATTCAAGCCGTACCATCCCCAGTAACGGAATCCGTCGCGATTCAATTCCAGCACCGAAAGTGTGTGGGGGTACTCTTTGCCCTCCCAGGGCTGAGCATCGGGTAAAACGTGACGTGGGGTGGTGAGCTGCAGATAAGGAGTGCTGGAGTCGGTTGCGGAACTGGGCGCCTGGGCCAGCGAGCAAGGAAAAGACACCAGGGAGAAGATGATTGCTAGAAGCAAACGAGAGTCAGGCATGAAGCCTCCGCATTCGAGTACTAGGTTGTAGGTTCGGGCACGGCCTTCTTCAGGTCGAGAGTAGCGTTTGTGATCAATGGTTTTGCCCAGAAGCCGACGCTGAGGACACATCCGAATGTCAGATAAAGAAACGCGATGCCGATGCGAAGTCCGAAGTGGTCGCCGATGCGGCCGATGATGAGTGGGACAACGGCACCTCCCATGATCCCGGTGCTAAGAATTCCAGAAAACGGTCCATGATGCTCAGCGACGGAGTTCAAGCCCAAGGAGACGAGGATAGGCCACATGACGGATGCGAAAAGGCCAACCATCGGGAATGCGATTACCGACACATGGGCTGGACCGAAGAGCGCGGTTGTCAGACAAAGCACAGCGCAGAGGCTCGTACCGATCAGAACCCTACGGCTGTCGAACAGCTTCAGCAGGCCCATTCCGATAAAGCATCCGGCCGTGAGCAGTCCCCAGAACCAGGAGACGGCGGTTGCTCCGGTGGTGTGCGGATCGAAACCGTGATAAACGGACAGGAATTTTGACATCCAGTCAGCGGTACCCTGCTCTGATCCGACATAGGCGAAAACGCAAAAGAAGAACATCCACACCATGGGGCGACGGAGGAGATCGCCGTACATCGACCACGATCCGGCGGACTCGTCGCTGGAGCGCTCAACCCGAGGAAAAGCTGTGAAGTAAAGGACGAAGATCATTGCGAGAGTAAATACGGCGAAGATCCAGTACAAGGACGCCCAGGGCAGGGTTGGAGGAGTGTGGCGCGCCAGCAGTTTGAGCAGCGGGTCAGAACTGGGCTTGCCCAGATTCAGAACCAGGTACGAGTACATGTACGGGCTCAGAAACGATGCAGAACCGAAAATCAGTTGGGCGAAAGCTGAATTGAAGGCGAAGTGCTCCTCGCCTCCGGCAACCCGCAGCAGGGGATTGATGGCGGTTTGCAGTGTCGCCATACCGGAACCCATGATGAACAGAGAAACGACTGCGACTTGATAAGTAGGATGGAACGCAAAGCTCAAGGATCCGATGGTCCCTGCCAGAAATGCGGCGATCATCACCGGCTTTTCGCCAAAGCGCTCGACCAGAAAGCCGGCGGGGACGGACATGACGCCGTATGCGATGAAGAAGGAAAACGGCAGGAAGGCGGCGGCTGCGAGGCTGACGTGAAAGCTGCTGATGATATCCGGGACGATTGGGCCAAGGATATTGGTCAACAAGGACATCACGAAGAATGTCATGAAGACCAACGTGATCATGTAGCGGCTTCGCGCCATATGGGGGCTACTCCGTGGTCGTAATTTTTGCGGCGCGTTCGAACTTCCCGGCCTCACGCCGGGCCAGTGCTGCGAGCGCGATCGTGATCATTTGCACAGGCAGGATCTCAAGAATCGGCCGGACGCTATCGACATGAAAAGGCAAGCAGAACGGTTCGACAGGGGAACGCTCGCCAATGAATTCGGCTTGGCTGCCGCTCTGCTGGATGTCGGTCAGCAGGCGATGGTTGAGATCGCGGGTCTTGTTGTCGCCGGAAAAGACGACGACAAAGGTATCTGGGCTCAGCATCTCGAACGGACCATGGCGGAAGGCGGCGCTGCTCATGCCTTCGGCGTGGAAGTGGTCGGATTCTTTAACGATGAGAGCGCCAGTTCCGACAGCGGCCAGAGAGCCTCCGCGTCCGACGAAGAAGAGGTGCCGTATGCTGCGAAGCTTGTCGGCGAGCGTCTCGACGTGGTCTCGCCAGTGGCGAAGATGTTCGGCTGCTAAAGGCGCGACGCTCTTCAGTTCGCGGCGGCTTTTTTGAAGATCCCGCTGGCAAAGCACGTCGCCTAAGAACTTCAAAACCATCAGGGCAGTAACGTAGGTTTTACAGGAGACGGAGAACTCGCTACCAGCGTGGGTGAGGAGTGCGGCGGCTGCATGCTCAACCAGCGGACTCTGCGGCGTGTTGGTCACAGCTATGACGGCGGAGCGTTTGTGATTCACCTCAGCGAGGCGAACCATCTCGACACTCTGGCCGGATTGCGAAACCGCGACGACAAGGGTTTTTGGATCGAAGAAGCGTGACTTGTAATGGATTAATTCGGAGGTTTCCACCATCACGGCGGTAAATCCATGATCGATCAACTGCAGATTCAGAGGATGAAGAGCATGAAACGAAGAGCCCATCCCGGTGAGAACGATGCGCTGAAACTTGCCTTCCGAAAGATCGTGAGCCAGATCCGTGAGCGGCTGAGATGTATCGAGACTGGCCAGGGTTGCGTCGAGAGCTCGCGGCTGGTCGAGAATGTCTTCGAGGTACTTGCCTTCGATGATTCTGAGATCGGATGCAGCGATATCAGGGTTCACCTTGAACTCCATCATTCTGAAATCGGTGATGCCAAACTCGGGCGGCGCCAATGAGATTTGCGTCTTCGCCGAGCGAAGCCAGAGTGATTTCTGTTTTGTCGAAGGGGACCAAAGAGCAGCTTTGGCGAATAACCTCTTTGATACGGCTGAGAAACAGCGGAGCACTTTTCATGACGCTGCCGCCGAGTACGATGGCATCGGGGCAAAACATAGTCACGAGATTGGCCAGGCCGAGGCCGAGATAGTAGGCCTCGCGATCCACGGCACGCTTGGCGAGACCGTCGCCAGCCGCAGCCAATTCACAAATTCGCTTGGCTGAGAGGTCACGGCCATGAGGATAATTGGACGGAGCTTGTTCGTTCATCCATGCGGTCATGGCGGGGCCGGCGGCGAGAGACTCCCAGCATCCGCGAAAGCCACAGACGCAAGCCGGGCCGGAAAGGTCGACAAGGTGGTGGCCGATTTCCGGGTGGGAGTAATCGACACCGCGATAGAGATGACCATCGATGATGAAGCCGGTTCCGATCCCGGTTCCGATGGTCACGTACATCAGGCGAGTCTTGTTTTTGCCAGCGCCCCAGCTGGCTTCGCCGAGTGCGGCTGCATCCCCGTCGTTTTCGAGCGCGACCTGGACATTGAAGATTCCAGAAAGATCGCGGACCAGGTTTTCGCCCTTCCAATTGGGGAAGAAGTTGACGTCGCCGAATTCGCCGATTCGGGGAAGGACGGGGCCGGTTGAGCCAATGCCGATACCAGTGATCTTGGCATTGGCTTCGTGGGCGGTAGCGTCCAGCATTCTGTGAATGTTGCCCAAGGCATTCGCATATCCGAGTTGAGGATCGGTCGAGCACTCGCGACGAGCGAGCACCTTGCCAGAGTCACTAATAATTCCCACTGCGATTTTCGTACCGCCGATATCGACTGCTGCGATCAAACGGCCTCCCTGTGGATTTGTTCCATGCAGTTCACTATTTCCATTCGAATACGGCGCCTTCGTAGGCGTCCAGATCGACTCTGAAGGTAGTCGTAGACAATCCGATTGTAGTTTTTCCTTGTGCATTCACTCGCGAAACAGAATGCAGCGGCAGAGAGGAAGTCACGGTTACAGTCTGTTTTGTGCCGCTGTGATTCGTCACAACTGCATAACCATGCGAGGTGCCGCTCAGGGATGCGACTTCTACGAAGGGCTGATCTGTGTGAAAGAGCGGCTTCTTGCCGGATTCTTCGCGAAAAGCCTGATACACGCGGTGTGTCGGCTCGGGTTTGTCGAAAACTGCGGGCGAATTCGCGAGGTAAGTTTCAATTGGATATGCGCTCAATAAGGTTTTGCCGGATCCCAGTTTATTGGCAACGAGAGCAGGATGGCCATCTTGATCGACTGCGATTATGGTGCCACCTTTGACTTCCAGAATTGATCCCCATGAACGGGGACCGGGATTTGGGACGGAGTAGTGGAAGGTGTCGCCAGGTTTGAGATCGCCGAACTGCGCCACTACTTTAATAGTGACGTCGTCTCTTGGATTGGCATCGACCATGCGAGCGCCGAACAAGGACTCCATCTCGGGTATCGCGGCATCGGCAGCAACCGAGGCGTACAGCGCTCCGCCTTGTGAGACGTACTGCTTGGCTTTTTCCCAGAAGTCCGAATGCACATGGACTAGAAAACTGTCAGTGCTGGTCAGGGGTGAGGGCATCAGAATCAGCGGGCGCTTTTGCCATTCGTCATATTCCCGCGGGAAGTCAGCTTTCAGTCCAGCGCGGCGCGCCAGAATGAAGGACGAAAGCCAGGAACCGGTGATCCATGCGTTTTCTTCGCTGAAAGTCGGTTGTGACTGGCCGGAGACGTTGGCTCCCTCAAACGTGGAGGTATAAGGAACGGTTTCGGGTCCGGTCAAACCGAAGTGCGAGAAATCTCCATGCGGCTTGGACCACTCGTAGGGAACAATGATGCCTGCGTCCGCTGCGGCCGGTTCGATGCCCGCGAGGTCGAGTTGGCCGACGATTTTTTCGAAATTCTCGAACATCTGCGCTGACGGACGGTCTTTGCCATCCCAGGTGGTTAAACCGAATTGCGTTTCATGAGGAGAGCGCAAATATGGGACCTTGTGCCATTGCTCGGGTGCGGCATCGGTGTAGCACCAGATGAGGAATCCGTTGGCCCCGGCTCCAAGCCCAGAGTAAAGGCTGGCGCGCAGATATTTCGCGATTTCTTCCGGAGAGTATTGCGCTGAAGACGCGCCGATCTCCTGAATCATTACCGGATGTCCGGCGCTGCCGGTGAGAGCGGTTTCGAAAGCAGAGCCGTACGTCCCGCGCTCGGAGAGCATGGCATCGGGAAATAGTTTCGGCGAGTAGATGGAATAAGGATGAACACTGAAGAAGTCGACTTCTTCGCGAATGTTGTCGGGACGAAACGGGCCGCGGCCGACATCTTCCATGCTGGTGCCGACGACGATGGGATGGAGCTTGTCGTAACGGCGCATCGACCACGAGAGCAAGCGCGTCCAGTTGATCGCCATCGCGTCGGTGGTTTCCGGGGAGATCCAGAATGGAGGTTCGTCGGTTAGGTCCCATCCGAGAATCGCCGGTTCATTGGCGTAGCGGCGAGCCAGTTCCGCCACATGGTCGGTCTCGATGCGGAGCATGTCGGGATCGGAATGCGGGTGACGGCCTTGCCGGTAGGGCACATCCCAAAAGGCTTCTCCAACTTCACCGCCGATCAAGAGTTCTGGATGCAGATAGATGTGATAGCGGTGCGCCAGCGAAATGAGGAAGTCGATGGCGCGGAATGCCTCCGGGTTGTAATCGCCAGGACGCGGCTCGATCCATGCCCAAACGAAATCCAGGCGTATGGCGTTGAAACCTAACTCGTGCATACGCGCGAAATCGGCTTCAATCGCCTTTGGGTCCCATTGAGTTGGCCATTGCATCGCGGCTTTCGCCGGAACCCAATTCGCTCCGACAGGAATAAATCGATGGCCATCGCGGGAAAAGTAATTCCCATCCAGGTGAACCGCAGGCAACCGTGACTGGTCAGAGTTCGTCTGCGCTATCTGCTGGGCGACAGCGGCGGAAAAGCATAAACAAAGCAGGGCAAATAGCGCCGCCAGAACTTGGGCGAGCTGCGCAGCTTTGACTCGCATGATCATGATCCTCGTCGCATTCCTCGAACCGACTAGCCCGATCCGACTAGAAAGACAGTTTCAGCGCCAATTGCAATTCCCGCGAAGCATGCACTGTGCTGGTGATCGAACCCGAGAGGCTCGGCGTTCCGGGCGAGCCGGGTTGGTCCACAGCGGCATAGGGTAACGCAAATTCCGGCGTGTTGAAGAGATTGAAAGCTTCTGCCCGGAATTGCATCCTTACATGTTCAGTCAAGTTCAGGTTCTTGAACAGGGAAGCATCGACATTGTAGATCGCGGGGCCGCGCAGTGATCCGCGCCGAGCGTCTCCATAGTCGCGCGCAAATGATTGTCCCGGAGCCAAGGACGGAAGCGCAAATGCGGCCGGGTTATACCAGCACTGAATCGTCTGCTGGTTTGAAGGGCATCCTTGGCTGACCGCGTTGGAGAAGTTGTAGGGATTTCCGGCGAGATCGGGCCTTGGAGCGCCCGAATCCGTGTTGGTGTAATCCTGAGAAAGCAGCGGAGTGAACGCTTCGCCAGAATGCATGGAGATAATTCCGTTCAACTGCCAGCCTTCGGTCAACCAGTGGCTGGGCCCGTCGTTACTCCAGAATTTCTGTTTTGGGCCAATCGGCAGCTGATACGACCAGGCCGACGAGAACTGATGACGGTAATCGGGAGCATTGTTTCCCCGCTCGGCTTTGAGGTTATAGGTATCCTGCGGTTCCAGATATTCGTCTTCCTCGGTCTGCCCGATGCTGTGCTGCCAGGTGTACGAGTTCAGCATGCTCCAGTTGCCGGAGAATCTCTTCTCCAGTTTGACCTGCAACCCGTGTGAGACGGACCAAGCACCATTATCGAGCGTGCGGATTTCTCCAATGTTCGGGACTGTATTGAAGTAGAGGCGGCCGAAGTTGGTGGGTGCTCCGGTTAAGCAGGAAGGATCTGTCGATGTGGGGCAGGACTCGAAATTGGCGTCGAGCGGCTGTGTGGGCTGATTGCGATTGCTGAGAAATGACAACTTCACACCGCGCGTCCCAACATAAGCGACCTGCAGCGCCATGCTCTTGCTGAGGGCGCGTTCAAGGTTCAAGTTCCACTCTTCAATGTAGGTTGTGCGGTTATTGAATAACGAAGCACTGGCCCGGCCCGACGGGTCGGAGACGGTGGAGTAAACGGGAGTGGGATAGCCCGTGGAGATCCGCAAATTTGGAGTCGCGTTCGCTGCTGGATTGTAATTTTGGCTGAAGATCAATCCAGTGGGATTGTAGGCTAATTCCGCGTCGCTTTGATCGGCCTGAACATCGTAGAAAATGCCGAAACCACCGCGGATTACGGCTTTCTCGTTCCACGGAGTCCAGGCAAAGCCGATGCGCGGCGCAAAGTTGTTGTAATCGGTTTTCACATCGCCGGAGCGGCTGACGCCGGGCATCTGCGGAGAAACGAATTGTCCAGTGGTGAAATCGAAATTGGCGAGCCGATTGTATTGCTCAACGGGCGGGGTGAAGATGTCATAGCGCAAACCCAGATTTAGTGTGAGTTTGTCGTTGACACGAAAATCATCCATGGCATACGCACTGAATTCGGTCCAGCGCATGCCGAACGATCCCTTTTGGCCATCCCGGTACGCTGAGCCTGGATAACCGATCAGGAAGCTGGCCAGAGCGCTCCCGCCCGTGTCCGTGCTGAGGTCGGAGGTGAACAGTTCGTTGAAACTCATATCGCCGCGCGCGTTCTGCGTCTGGAAGAATCCGTGAAGGCGACGGCGCAAGTCCGCCCCGAACTTGAATGAATGACGGCCGCGAACGTATGTAAATGCGTCCATGTACTGATAATTGTTTTCGTTCAAAAACTCCGGAAACCAGTCCGTGGTTCCGATCGGGCTAAGGTTCGAGAACTGGATGAAAGGCAACCCTCCGGTAGCGGTGGCATTGTTCGGATTGAAGATGTTGGGAATCCCGTATTGTGAGGCCAGATCTTGCCCGGCGAAATTCTGTATAGCTTTCACGACATAGCGGGAGTAGCCGATCTTAAATTCGTTGATCTTATTCGCGGCAAAGGTGTGAACGTCACTGATCCCAGCCGATCTTGCCAGATTCTTGATATGCCCGGTGAATGTTCCTCCGCCGGCATACCCGGGAAATGGATCTGGGGCAAGCGCATCCACGTTATTGAAGCTGAATGTCAGTGACAGGCTGTTCTTGCTGGTGAGTTGATGATCTCCGCGAACATCAAACGAGTCCTGATCATTGCTGTTGCCGGGATTCGACAGATAGTTACCCGCTGAGTTCGATACGTTGGGATGCGGGAACAGCGTGACCAGTTTCAGTGCAGAGGGATCCAGACAAGCCGCGCCGCTTGCGGACGTACAAGCCGGAATGATGTTGCCCGGAATGGGCTTTCTCAGGGTGATCGGCGTTCCGTCTCCGCATGTGTACGAATAATTTGAAAATGGGTCGAAGATGGTTCCCGGATCGAATGCGGGACCGGAGCCATCGGAGCAAGGATGGAAATACGTCGCCGGGTCGCCAGTCAACAGATCGCTGAAGTTCCCGCCTACCTCTGAAGGCGAAGGCACGATGGATATGAAGGTCTGGGCCTGACGGATGCGGGTTCCCTGATAGTCCACAAAGAAGAAAGTCTTGTCTTTCCGGATCGGACCGCCCAGCGTTCCCCCGAATTGATTCTGCTTGAAAGGAGCGATCGGCTGGTTGGGGCTGTCGAAATAGTTCTTCGCGTCGAATGCGGAGTTGCGCAAAAACTCAAAAACACTGCCGTGAAACTGGTTTCCGCCAGATTTCAGGACTACGTTCACCACGGCTCCACCCCTGCCGATATCAGCTCCGAAGTTGTTGGTTTGAACTTTAAATTCCTGAATGGCATCGATCGAGGGCTGGATTACTTCGATCCCAATTTGCTGCTCATTGTTATCAAATCCGTTGAGCAGGAAATTGTTATTCGTAGCGGTGAGGCCGTTCACCTGGATTGCCGCATTGCCGCGTTGGTCTTCGGGAATTCCGCCTTGCTGCACGGTGTAGCCGGCGGTCGGGCCCTGGTTCACGCCGGGGGACAGATAAGCCAGTTGCACGAAGTCGCGTCCATCGAGCGGCAGATCGTTGACCCGGGCCTGCTCGATCACTTGTCCGATCGACGAAGTTTCGGATTCGACCAGGGGCTCCGCGCTAGTGACCACGATTTCCTCATTGACTGCGCCGAGGGCCAGCGTGAAATCAACGCGCACGACCTGATTGACGTCGAGCTTGAATTCGGTTTGCTTGGCTTTTTTAAATCCTGGGTGCTCGACGGAAACAACGTAATTGCCGGATTTCAGCTCCGTGACCACGTACTCGCCATTGCTGTTTGTCGTGGTCTTCTTCTCGACGTTGGTCTGGACCTCGGTCACTGTTACGGACGCATTAGCCACCACCGCTCCGGCGGGATCTTTCACGGAACCCACGATCTTTCCGGTTTCCACCTGGGCGCAAAGGTCAGCCGTGGTGAATACAGCGAGCAAAGTTAGCAAACATGCGATCTGGCACAGGACGAAATGCCGATGATTATTGCGGCGATCCGATCGGTCGAACATCAGAGGCCTCCCGCTCATTCACGGGAATATAAAGCTCATATGCGTAAACGATGTCAAGTAAAATGGCGGCGGGTTGAAATTATATCTTGGGTGCTATCTGTGTAAACATTTTAGAAAGTGTAGGTTAACGAATTCTTGGAGGTTTAAGCGCCCACGTTAATAATGATCGACAAATTAACATACCAACGTTGTATACTATGTATCCACGTGAGGATAATGGTGCCATCGGTCACTTCAGAAACGCGGCCAGTCGAGATCAGCAAGCTTGGGCTTGCTCTGGACAGTGGCAGCTATGTGCCGTACTACATGCAGATCGTCGATCAAGTACGCGAACTGATCAAGAAGCACAAGCTCAATCAGGGTCAGACATTTTGTTCGGAAGGAGAAATGGCCGAGGCTCTCGGCATCAGCAAAATGCCCGTCCGTCAGGCATTTCAGAAGCTGCGTTCAGAGGGATTGCTTATCATCGCGAAGGGAAAGCGACCTGTTGTAGGCGCGGGACGCGTGCCGTGGAATTTTCAGCAGCTTCGTGGTTTCAGCGAAGAAATGCGGCGGCGTGGTCTTGTTCCCTCTGCTCGTTTGCTCAGCTTGAGTCTGGAAGAACCCGATCTGGAAGCCGCGCAGGCGCTAAAACTCAGCCCGGGTGAAAAAGTGTATCAGGTGCGTCGGTTGCGCTTCATCAATGGGGAGCCGGTTGCGGTGGTCACGAGTTTCCTGCCGGCCCGAATCTTCGGCGGGATTGACAAGCAAGATCTGGAAAACCAGTCTCTGTATGCGATTTTCGAGCGCGTTTACAAACGGAAGCTGCAATGGGCTGAGGAGATCATTGGAGCGATGATCGCCGGTGCGGACGAAGCCGAAGTGCTGCAAACCTCTCCCGGCAGCGCTCTTCTCGTCATTCGCGAGACCACGTACGACCTTCAAAGTGTCGCCATCGAGTACAGCCTGTCATTATTGCGGGCCGACCGTTACACCGCCTCTGTAATCTCTGTCCGAAAAGCTGAATCGAACCTATCCCGTTAGTGAAGTTCTTCTTGCCGATTCTCTGTGGAAAATTCCGTCTGGCTTTTTGTGTGTATCGTGATCCTGGTCACTGCATGCAAAGTTACATTCGATAAGCTGACTTGACTCGACTGCCTCGGTGTCGGGATGACGCGGAGTAGTGCGCCCCGGGTGCGATGTGTCGGACGAGAGCTTGAATCTCGGGCGCGAACGATCGCACTCACATCCGTGAAATACGCAGTCTGCGGAAAGAACAGGTGAAACTTATGAGTCTCAGTCAGCTAGCCCGGTCCATCAAGGAGTCGGCAACTCTGAAACTGAATGAAACGGCGGCCCTGCTTCGCGACAAAGGCGAGCCAGTGATCCATTTAGGAGGCGGCGAGCCGAAAAGCAAGTGTCCGGTGGATGCGGTGATCAACTGTGCGGCACTGCTCAATACTGGAGAGATCCGGTACACCGCACCTGATGGAATTCCGGCTCTGAAGAAAGCGATCATTCGCTACACAGAGGAGCATTACAACAAGCTGGTTTCGGCGAATAACGTGATCGCATCGGGCGGCGCGAAGCAGGCATTGATGGTACTGCTGCACGCTATCCTCGATCCGAAGGAAGAGGTAATCTTTCCCGCGCCGTACTGGGTGAGCTATCCCGAAATGGTGAAATTGGCCGGTGGTGTACCGGTGCCGGTGACCGCAGAAGATGGCACCTTCTTTCCGACAGTCAAGGAAATTGTGAGCGTGGTGAGTTCTTACACCAAGGCAATCGTATTGAACAGCCCGAATAATCCTTCGGGCGCGATGTATTCGAAAGACTTCGTGGAGGAGATGGTCGAGTACTGCGAGAAAAAAGGCCTTTACCTGATCATGGACGACATTTACAACCGGCTGGTTTTCGACGGCAAGAGCGCTCCGATCTGTTACGAATCGGCGAAGCTGCCGCTGGAAGAATCAAAACTGGTGGTGATTAATGGCGTCTCGAAGATGTATGCGATGACTGGATTTCGCATCGGCTGGGCCATCGCGAATAAGCAGCTGGTCGAGGCCATGGCGACCATTCAGTCGCAACAGACGTCGGGGCCTTCGGCACCGGCGCAGTGGGCGGCCGTGGGCGCGCTCAATGGAGTGCAGTCCGCAGTGGATGGCCTGAAGGTCACGCTGGAGAACAATCGCAACGTCATGATGGATCGCCTGCGTGCCTTCGACGGAGTGAAGGTCTATCAGCCCGAGGGGACGTTCTATTGTTTCCCCGACTTCAGCGCATACATGAAGGATTCGCAAAAGCTGGCGAATTTCCTGCTCGACAAAGTGCGGGTGGTGACGGTGCCGGGGAAGGAATTCGGATTTGAAGGACACCTGCGAATCAGCTACTGCGGAACGATCCGAGACATCACAGAAGGTCTAGATCGAATCAAGTGGGCGCTGGATACGAATTCGGCGAACGAACTGTATCTGGGCGACCGGAAACTGGTGAGGGAGTGGGTATGAACATTTATCTCGACCTTCAATCGCCCGCCGTGAAAGAGGCCGGAAAGCTAGCCTCGAGCTATGGCCTGCAGAATCACGGGCTGACAAACCTGCGGCGTGTTTATTGGAATCTGCCGACGCCGGCGCTCTACGAGGAAAGCATTTTTCGGTCGGAGGCGAGCCTGTCGCATCTCGGACCGCTGGTGGTGTCGACCGGAAAACATACGGCTCGTGCCGCGGCCGATAAGTTCGTTGTGCGGGAACATTCCACCGAAGAGAAGATCTGGTGGGGTCAGTACAACCGTCCGTTTACCGGGGAGAGCTTCAGCGCGCTGCTGGCGCGGCTGCAAGGCTATCTGCAGGGCCGGGACGTCTTCGTACAGGATTGCTTTGCGGGAGCCGACTCGGAGCACAGCCTGCCGATCCGCATCATTACGCAGAAGGCGTGGCACAGTCTTTTTGCACGGACGATGTTTTTGAAGATCCGCAGTCAGGATGCGCTGCAGCGCCACATTCCGGAGTTCACCGTGATTGCGGCACCTGGATTTCAGGCTTCGCCGATGGTGGATGCCACGCGCACGGAGACATTCATCATCATTAATTTCCGCGAACGGCTGGCGATTATTGGAGGCACAAGTTACGCCGGAGAGATCAAGAAGACGATCTTCACCGTGTTGAATTTTCTTTTACCGCTGCAGGGCATTTTGTCGATGCACTGTTCCGCCAATGTAGGAGCGGGCGGAGACGTCGCTATTTTCTTCGGACTTTCTGGGACCGGGAAGACCACACTGTCGGCTGATCCCAATCGGCGGCTGATTGGAGATGACGAACATGGCTGGAGCGACAACGGTGTTTTCAATTTCGAGGATGGCTGCTATGCGAAGGTGATTCGTCTTTCGGAGGAGGCTGAGCCGCAAATCTATGGCTGCACGCGACGATTTGGAACGGTGTTGGAAAACGTAACGTTCGATTCAGTCTCGCGACGCCTTGATTTGAACGACTATTCCGTGACCGAGAATACGCGGGCCGCGTATCCGCTGGAATACATCGAGAATTACATGCCGGAGAAGCGCGCGGGACATCCGAAGAATGTCATCTTTCTTACGTGTGATGCTTCGGGGGTGATGCCACCGATCTCACGGTTGAGCCCTGATCAGGCGATCTACCATTTCATCTCCGGCTACACCAGCAAAATTGCCGGGACCGAAATCGGACTCGGGGTAGAACCCGAGATGACGTTCAGCACCTGTTTCGGCGGGCCGTTTATGGTGCATCATCCTCTGGCATACGCCGAGCTCTTGAAGAAGAAAATCCAGAAGCACGGCGCGCAGGTGTGGCTGGTGAACACAGGCTGGACCGGCGGTTCGTTTGGCATTGGCAAGCGCATCAGCATTCATCACACGCGCGCGTTGCTCAATGCAGCGCTCAGCGGGTCTCTGCTGAAAGTGGAATACAAAAAGGATCCGGTGTTTGGGTTCGATGTGCCAGCACAGTGCGAGGGCGTACCATCGCAGATTCTGGATCCTGCCAACACATGGCCCAGCCGGGATGAGTATTTCCGAAAATACGATGCGCTGGCGGCCCGCTTCATCGAGAACTTCAAACTGATGATGGCGGAATGTCCCGAGCACATATTGGAGGCTGGCCCGAAGCGGTTGACCTCGGCGGCCGTGCGGTAGCGGAACTTAGTTCTCTATAATTTGTCGTCGAAGAGTGCCGTCCTTATTGGACCTGAGACTTTGGGGACAACGCGACCGAGGCTACGGGGCGACCATGTCTCCGACGCTCGTCTCCACCGGGACTACGCCCAGTTGCTGCATCATGCCTAGCGTGTCCCACTCTTCCCACTCCTCGACGATTTTCGCGTCCGCGAATCGGTCGATACGGATGCCGCTGAAGATCAGCTGCCTTCTCAGTGGGTGCGATGCCCATGAAGGTTCCGCGATGGGTACCGGTAAATGTCCAGCGGGTGACGACGTTGTCCTGTTCGGCAATCTGATCGAGCACGGTCCACCGGGCATCGGGGAAAGCCGCAAATGTGGAGGCAAGAAGCTCGCGGTGTTCGGGCCCGCAGAGATCGCCGAGAGCAGGAGTATGCTGCACAAAATCCTGCGAATAGAACCCTGGGAGGATATCGACGGTGTGCTGGTTGAAGCACTCATTCATTAAACGCAGGATGATAGCTTTGTTGGAGTCGCTCATGAAGTTTCCTTTCAGTTTGCAAGAGAACAGTTTTAAGTATGAAGACCTTGCCTATCCTCGCCTCGATGATTGGCGTCGCGGTCGTGGGGCGTACTCTGCGGGAACGGCAGGTTTCTTAGGCATTGTCCGCATCAAGCTCTTCGACCGCAGTGACGAGGCTCACAATCTAGTAGGCGGCGACTGCTTAAGAGATCTGTGATACAAAGCTTCGACGAGGTTTGGAGCTTTCATGATTTCCACATTTGGAACACGCCGTGGTTTTCTCTCGAGGCTAGGCCATGTTACCGGAGCAGTTGGACTGCTTGGCGCTGGTCTTGGCGCGAGTGATCCATCGAACGCATCCGCGCGCGAACGACGCGTGTACGACGTGTCCGCCTTTGGCGCGCGGGGCGATGGCAAGACTCTCGACACTGCAGCTGTTAACCACGCGATTGATGCGGCGTCCGCCGCAGGTGGTGGGAGTGTCAGCTTTCCAGCTGGCACTTACCTTTGTTATTCGATTCGGCTGAAGAGCAATGTTGGCCTTCACCTGGGACATGGATGCACTCTGCTTGCGGCGGAAGGCACCGGCTACGACGCTGCCGAATCCAACCAGCCTTGGGAGAATTATCAGGATTACGGACACAACCACTGGCACAACAGTCTGATCTGGGGAGAAGGGCTGCATGATGTTGCGATTGTTGGTCCGGGAAGAATCTGGGGGAAAGGCTTAAGCCGGGGTGAAGGACCGCCACCAAAGGCCGAGACTCCAGGAGTGGGAAACAAGAGTATCGCTCTAAAGAACTGCCGCAATGTGCTGCTGCGGGACTTCTCCATTCTGCATGGTGGCCACTTCGGAATTTTAGCTACGGGCGTGGATAACCTCACGATCGACAATCTGCAGATCGATACGAATCGCGATGGTATGGATATTGATTGCTGCCGGAACGTGCGGATCGCAAACTGCAGCGTGAACTCGCCATGGGATGACGCGATCGTATTGAAGAGTTCTTATGCGCTCGGATTCGCGCGCGCGACCGAGATGGTGACGATCAGTAATTGCCTGGTGTCCGGTGATTACGAAGAGGGGAGTTTGCTGGACGGCACGTTTCGCCACTTTGATCCCGAGCAGAGATTTGGACACGGTGAAGAGGTGTGGCGTACCGGACGCATTAAGTTCGGTACGGAATCGAATGGCGGATTCAAGAACATCACGATCTCCAATTGCGTGTTTGACAGCTGCCATGGGCTGGCGCTCGAAAGCGAAGACGGCGCCCGATTGGAAGATGTGACCATCACCAACATCACAATGCGTCGAGTCTATGATTCACCAATCTTCATCCGGCTGGGATCTCGCATGCGTGGTCCGGCCGGAGTTGCGGTAGGGAGCATTCGGCGCGTGCTGATCAGCAACGTCGTTTGCTCGGATGCAGACTCCGCAATTTGTTCGATCATTACGGGGATCCCGGGTCACGCGATTGAGGACGTGCGACTGAGCAACATCATCGTTCACCACAAGGGTGGGGGGACGCGGGAACAGGCGAGCATCCGTGTAGCCGAAAAAGAGGCTGCATATCCGGATCCGGACATGTTCGGTCCCATGCCCGCGCATGGATTCTTTTTACGGCACGTGCAAGGAATTGAGATGGATGGAATCAAGATCATAGCTGCCAGTCCCGATGAGAGGGCGGCGTTCGTGCTCGAAGATGTGCAGAATGCGGAGTTCACGCGTCCGCAAGTAACGGCCGTTGCCGGCGTGCCTGTGTTCCGGCTTCGCGATGTGAATGGGTTCCGCGTTCGGGGAAGCGCGCAGGTGGCTGATGTGAGTCTGGGGAAAGTTGACCAGAAGGAGATTCTGCCGGTGGAAGGTTCGCAGGGACACTAAGCGGAGGAAAGGGACTTTCAACGCGTGAGTGAAACGGTTGTGTCGCGGATCCCGGCGCATATAATGCTCTGCCATGCGATGCGTGATCAGTGCGAGTCTTTCTTCTGTTTTGTTGTTACTTCTCTTACTGTCCGTTGGTAGTACTGCTCAGACTCTCACTCCAGCAGAGATCAGCAAGGTGGATGAGATTTTCAAGGACTACGCCAAGGCTGATTCCCCCGGTTGTGCTCTGGGCGTCTATCGCGATGGGGCGATTGATACGCCCATGGTTATGGCATGGCGAGTTTAGAACTCGGCGTACCGATAACGCCAGGGACGGTATTCGATATCGGCTCGACGTCGAAGCAGTTCACTGCGTTTTCCATTCTGTTGCTGCAACAAGAGGGCAAGCTCTCGCTGGATGACGACATTCGCAAGTTCATGCCGGAAATCCCCGACTACGGCAAACAGATTACCCTGCATCATCTGATGACGCATACGAGCGGAATGCGCGACTATGCGGGACTTTTCGATCTAGCCGGAGTTCCCGAACAGAATCTCACGAACGATCAGGATGCCGTGGACATGATTGTCCGTCAAAAGGCGCTGAATTTCATGCCAGGGGAGAAGTGGGATTACAGCAATACGGGATTCTTTCTCTTGTCGCAGGTGGTAAAGCGGGTCACGGGAAAGACTCTGCGCGACTTCGACCAGGAGAACATATTCACTCCGCTGGGCATGAGAAGCACACAGATTTTCAACGACCACACCCTCGTCATTCCGCATCGAG
Source organism: Terriglobia bacterium (assembly GCA_963711365.1). Classification (GTDB taxonomy): domain Bacteria; phylum Acidobacteriota; class Terriglobia; order Terriglobales; family Acidobacteriaceae; genus Sulfotelmatobacter. Next base: position 332,514 of record CAVQDY010000001.1, read on the forward strand.
CGATGGGCTACAGCTTTGACGATGATCGCAAAGCGTTCGGTGTCGAGATGTCGAACTTCGAGCAGACCGGCGATGGTTCGGTGCAGACCAGTGTTGAAGATCTGCAACGTTGGGACGAGAACTTCTATACGGCCAAACTTGGCGGCGAGGATTTGATCCGGCGGATGCAGGTCGTGGGTAAATTGAACAATGGAAAGGAACACGGCTACGCAGCGGGACTGGAAATTTCCACGTATCGTGGACAGCCGGTAGTGCGACATGGCGGCGCGTGGGCGGGATATCGAGCGGAACTGCTACGTTTTCCGAAACAGCATACTTCGATTGCCGTGCTGTGCAACGTTGCGCAGGCAACGCCGTCTGTGCGGGCAAACCGGGTCGCGGACGTGATTCTGGAAAAGGTGCTTTCGCCACCACTGGTTGCGGAAAACAAGACAACGGGGACATCGGTTTCGCCTGAAGTGCTGCAGAAGTATGTCGGAGTCTACGAGAATGACAAGGGCGACTATCAGCGCGTCGAGTTTAAGGAAGGGAAGCTCTGGCTGATGACCTACGGCATCGAATTGATTCCTCAATCCTCGAATGTATTTCGAACCGATTTCACCGAAGGGACCTTTTCATTTACTGAGGGACAAATGGTTGTGGACATGGACGGGGAGACGCCGGTGAAGTTCGCCCTGATTCGGACGCAGGCGCCGAAGGACCTGCTCCAATTCGTTGGAGATTACTACAGCGCCGAACTGGACGCGACGTGGGAGCTGCGTGCGAAGGATGGTCGACTTACGGCGCATGTGAAGCACAGCGATGCGCCGTCCTTGAGGTTGCGTCCGATCAGTCCGGCCACGTTTACGCTGGAGGATGGTTCTCTTCGTTTTGAAATTCGGGGAGGCGTCCCGAAGCGAGCGTTTCTTACTGTATCCCGCATTCGCAATGTTGAATTTGTGAAGATCCAGTCGCAGCCGTGATCACTTTTGCCCGAATAGGCTGTAATTTGCGGTTTCCCATGATTCAGGAGGTTTCTTGAAGAAGGATGCACACGTGTACTCGACCGGGAATTCGAAGCGTTTTTACGAGAGAACGAAGGAGGTCCTGATCGAAGGTGGAAGCTCGTCATCGAGGGGGCCGGCGAACTACGGGGAGTATCCGATCTTCATGCAAAGGGGAGCGGGCTCGCGTCTTTACGATGTGGACGGCAATGAATACATCGACTGGATGATGGGGTTCGGAGCGCTGCCGCTGGGGCATGCAGATCCGGAGGTGGCGCAGGCAATTACGGAGGCTGCGTCGACCGGCGCACATTTCGCGACGGCAACCGAGATTGAAGTGGAAGTTGCCGAGATGCTGCAGAAGATGATTGGCAACGCCGAGAGTGTGCGCTTTGCGAACACCGGCACTGAGGCTGTCATGGCCGCAATCCGCTTGGCGCGCGGCTTTACTGGGCGGCCGAAGATCGTGAAGTTCGAAGGACACTATCACGGCTGGTACGACGACCTTTGCGTAAGTTCGAACGTCGTGCCCACAACCACGATGGGTGTTAAGAGTGATCCCGTAAGAATTCCTGACAGTTCAGGCTTGAATCGATATGCGCTAGAAGACACGGTGGTTGTTTCCTGGAATGATCTGACGGAGCTTCAACGCGCCCTGGAGAACAATCATGGACAAATTGCGGCCATCATCACAGAAGGAATCATGGCAAATATGGGGGTGATTCCTCCGGCGGAGGGATATCTGCTGGGCGTGCAGGAATTGGCCCGGAAGCACGGCACGCTGTTTATTCTGGATGAAACGGTGACAGGGTTCCGTATCGCTCCAGGTGGTTGTCAGGAGTATTACAAATTGAGCCCGGACATCGCGACCTTCGGCAAGGCTTTGGGCTGTGGACTGCCAGTGGCGGCATTTGTTGGACGGCGCGAGGTCATGAGCAAGCTGGAGTGGGGCGGGGTGCTGCATTATGGAACGCACAATGCCTCGCGCATCGGGATGCACGCGGCGCGGGCCAGCCTGCGAAAACTCAGCCGCGAGGACAACGCAGGATTTCGCTACATGTGGACGATCGCCGATCAATTGTGCGCCGGCATTGCTCAAATCTTCAAACAGCGGCACGTTCCTGCGATCGTGCAGAGGGTGGGCCCGATGTTCCAGATCATGTTTACAAAGGCGTCGAGCATTCACGATGCCCGGGAATTTTGTAGTTTAGTGGATCGGACTGCGTATCAGAAGCTGTCGCACAAACTGTTTGAGTTTGGCGTCTATACAAGCCCGGCGGCGGGATTGCATTCGATCGCCACGTTTGCGCACACCAGGGAGGATGTGGAATTTACGCTGAATGCACTCGACAAGGCGCTAGGGGCGCTCGAGGAATAATGAGCCAGTCTGAGGAAAACCAGTCGAAGGGAGACCAGGTAAACATCAGTCAGGCGGCTGCGCGGCTGCTTTCACTTCAGGGCCGAGTTTCGATGGTGACGGGTGGAGCGTCAGGAATCGGCCGCGGCATCGCTTTGCGTCTGGCCGAGCTGGGATGTGCGGTCGCCATTCTCGATAAGAATAAAGAGGGAGCGGAATCAACGGCCGAGGCAATTTCGAAAGAAGGTGGTCGATCTTTGGCAATTGCTTGCGACGTGAGTTCGATGGCTGATTGCCGAAGGGCAACAGAGCAAACTGTCGCGGCGTTCGGACGCGTCGATATTCTGTGCAATAACGCCGGAATGGTGGTGCGAAAGGCAGTCACGGCGCTCGAAGAAAGCGAGTGGGATGCGGTGCTCGATGTAACGCTCAAAAGCGTTTATTTACTGTCGCACGAAGTGCTGCCGCATATGATTCGCCAAGGGCGAGGTTGCATCATCAATACTGGTTCAGGATGGTCGCTGAAAGGTGGTCCGAAGGCGGCTGCTTACTGCGCGGCGAAGGCAGGCGTGCTCAATTTAACGAGAGCGATGGCAATCGACTACGGGAAAGATAACATCCGAGTGAATTGTGTTTGCCCCGGCGACGTAGACACACCGATGTTGGCTAGTGAATGCCGGCAATTGGGAGCGGCTCATGAGGAATTTATGAAAGAGGCCGGCAGTCGCCCGCTGGGACGAGTGGGTACTGCCGAGGACGTGGCCGACGCAGTGTTGTTCCTCGCAAGTGATATGGCGAAGTGGATTACAGGCGCTTGCCTGGTGGTCGACGGCGGTGGGTTAGCTTGAGCGCTGCCGACCGTGAACTCAATGAACGACTGGAGTTGCTTCAAGTGTGAGCACCTGAAATGGCGCAAGCGAGAACTCATGCGTTGTTCCAGCTTCGAGTTCAATCGGTTGCGTGGAACCATCAGCAGCCCATGGACTCTTCGCCATGAAATCTGCAGACGTTCCTTCCGGAATTTCGAATGCTGGCCCGACATCGACCGAGAACTTCTGGGGCTTGTCACTCGGATTGCGCAGAACGAGGATCGCTTTCTTGGGCGACCACGACGCCCAACCGTAGACCTGAAGTTTGCCGGGGTCTCCGCCTACCCAGTGCGTGTCGCGCAGAACCTCTGCATTCTGACGCGACCACTTCGCGGCCTCGGCCAGCATGTCCCAATTCTCCTTTGTCAGAAGTGAGGGAGTGATGTACATCTCCTGCAACTGGGTGCCTGTGCCGAAATAATCGTGGACCTCGGCGGTGAAATCGTTGCCGGGATCAGTGCCGAGATTCTTGGCGTATCGGGCATAGATCAGCCCGTGCAGCATGAGTGAATTCAGAGGATAGAGCGGGCCTGCGGTCACTATGTGCTCATACGTGTCGGCATCGCGGTAGGTGATCCACTTTTCACGCCACGGCCCGACTCCGGCGAAATCGTGATCTTCTCCGCCGCGCCAGATCGAATCGGCGTAACGGAGCCAGAATGGCGAGGGGTAAGTGCCGGTTGTGAGATTGATGTAGATGTCGGGCTTGGCGGCGCGGAGATCCTCAATGAGGTGGATGGCGGCATCGAAATCGCTGTCGAACTGGCTACCGGGAATCACCTCGTTCACGTTGCCGGTGCCATCGAACTTGAACTGATTCACGCCGTACTTGCGGATCATCTCAAGGCAGACTTCGTGAAAGCGGCTATAGTACTTGGGCCCGGATAGCTCGAATCCTACCTTGTTGGTTTCGAAGCCATGCTCCTTACCGTATTTGATTCGCTCATCGTGTGGTTTCCCGTAGCCTCCCCAGGGCGAAAGCCAGATTCCCGGCGCGACTCCGTATTTCGCCGCGGCTTCGGCGAATGGAGTCAGGCCATCCGGAAAGCCGGAATCAAACTGCCACAGAGTTTTTGGATCGTCCCAGCCATCGTCAAAGAGAAAGGAGTCCATAACGACGCCGCGCTTTTTAGTGAGCTCTGTGCCGAACGCCCGAATTCGATCAAGCACGCCGGCCTGATCGTATCTATTGGAATATCCGAGGTCGTACCACGTGTTGTAATGCAGGAAGGTGCGATAAGGATGAGCGCGCTCGCGCTCGACATAGTTGAGGAATCCGCGGCGAAGTTGCTTGGGGGGCGTGACGCCGATGACTGACGAGTAGGTTACTTCGTGGCCGCCGAGCAGAGGCAGGATTCGCGGCAGTGAGCAAGATGCGAGGCCATCGTTGACCGTGCATTTCGACAGCGGATTTTCGAATCCGGCAAAGACGCCGTTAGCCACGATGGGGGAGCCGGCTACGGTGCCAACGACTTTTGCTCCGGGTAATTGCCAACTGATGAGCCGCACGTCGGAGATGGGAACGTCCTGGCCGACGGCTTTTAGTGTGACTTCCTGGCGCAAGTAGTTTGAGCCGTCGCGAAGAATTGCGGACCAGATCACCTGCAGATGCGGGGATGCTTGAAGTGCGACGGTGATCTTCTTGCCCGGAAGACGGTCCGACTCCCGGGCTGCGTTCGGGTTGGCAGTGAGACTCTCGATGTTTGGAGATGAGATGACCGACATCTGTGAGGCTTCAAACTTGCGTCCGTCCTTCAAGCGGATGACGAAGAGTTCGGCGGGAACGGCCAGCGCCTCTTTTCCAAAAAGGTCATGAACCTTGCTGAATTTTAGTTTGCCCTCCTCGTTGGTCCATTCGACCATAAGGGCACCGTTCCCGAGAGAGAAGAGACTCCCGGTGATTGCCACAGCCGCTGGTCCCGGCTCGGAGGTAAGGATGTCGGTGGTGGCGCCGAAGCCAGGAGATGGAACAAACAAGATGAAAAGCGCAACGGAGGCGACGGCGAAGAAGTCGAAGGCCGCAGCCAAAGAGGGCGCGAATCGGTGTGATGATTCCATTTCATGAGGCTCCATAAGAACGGAGCACTATAAACCATAGCGGAAGGACTCGCAATGAAACGAAAGAGGCCGTTGCGACTCCGAACTGATCCAAGAAGTAGAATTGCCGGGACCCAAGCAGTGACGGATGGGGGGCGTTCATAATTCGACAGCAAACGGAGGACTTTTCGAAATCATGTCTGCAACAGGAACACTGAATCGGCGGCTACGGCTGGGGATGGTGGGGGGTGGTCCGGGAGCATTTATCGGAGCGGTGCACCGCATCGCAGCGCGTATGGACGACCGATACGAACTGGTCGCGGGAGCTCTGTCGTCGGATGCGGAGCGGGGACGTGCCGGGGCGCGTGAGTTGCGGATCGCGCCAGAGCGCTGCTACGCGAATTTCCGCGAAATGGCTAGCGCCGAAGCCAAAAGGCAAGACGGCATCGACGCGGTCGCGATTGTGACCCCTAATGACGTGCACTATCCGGCGGCGAAGGCTTTTCTGGAAGCCGGCATTCATGTTATTTGCGATAAGCCGGTAACGACTACAGTGGCGGATGCGGTTGAGCTGGCAAAGCTGGTTCAGAGAAGTGGTCGTGTGTTTGGGTTGACTCACAACTACACGGGATATCCGATGGTGCGGCAGGCACGGCAGATGATTGCGGATGGAGAGTTGGGGGCAATTCGCGTAGTGCAGGTCGAGTATGCGCAGGACTGGCTGGCGACGCCACTCGAGAAAACGGGTCAGAAGCAGGCAGTGTGGAGAACGGATCCGGTACAGAGTGGGCAGGCTGGATGCCTGGGAGATATCGGTACACATGCCTTCAATCTGGCAGAGTTCGTGACGGGGTTGCGTTGCGAACGATTGGCGGCGGAGCTTTCCACGTTCGTGCCCGGCAGACGGGTCGATGACAACGTTCAAATGCTTCTGCGCTTCAATGAAGGAGCGCGTGGGATGTTGTGGTCGAGCCAGGTGGCCGCGGGGAATGAGAATAATCTGCGCCTGAGAGTCTACGGAGAAAAGGCCGGGCTGGAGTGGGGGCAGGAAGATCCAAACTATCTCTCGTTTCGTCCGCTGGGCAAGGCGCCAATGCTGATACGCAGAGCCGGACCGGCTGCCATGCCGGTAGCGGCGCACGCCAGCCGAATCCCGTCGGGACATCCAGAGGGCTACCTGGAGGCATTTGCGCAACTCTATACCGATCTGGCCGAGCAGATCGCAGCCAAAATCGAAGGCAGGGAAGCGAAAGCTGCGGCGTTGCTGGTGCCCACGGTTGAGGATGGCGTGGCGGAGATGCGCTTCATCGCAGCGGCGATTGAGTCGTCGAAAAAGGATGCGGCGTGGATTGCGCTCGGGAACTAGCGCGCAAGGGGCTGTGGTTACTCGCGACATTTCTGGGTTGATTGTGCTTCCTGAAAGGTGGGGAGAATGAGGCGGCGCTATTGCCTGACGCTGGATTTGAAGGATGATCCGCAACTCATTGCGGCGTACAAGGGGCATCACGAGAAAATCTGGCCGGAGATCACGGAGAGCATTCGGGAGTCCGGGATCGAAGACATGGAGATCTATCTGCTGGGGACGCGGATGTTCATGATCATGGAAGTGAACGAGTCATTTTCGTTCCAGAAAAAAGCCAAAGCAGACCGAGGAAATCCAAAAGTGCAAGAGTGGGAAGAGCTGATGTGGAGGTTTCAGCAAGGACTTCCGCAAGCGAAGCCGGGCGAGAAGTGGCTGTTGATGGAGCGGATTTTCAAGCTGGAGTGAGCGTGCAGGCGTCGTTGTGGGATCCAGTGAAGTGGGACAAAACTCGTCGAGGGGGCGCATGCAATCTTCGGACAGAAAAACCGGGCAGGGACTTTTTCCAGAGGGTCACATTTCGGTCTTCATTCTCGTTACCGCGCTGTTCTATCTGTGGGGAATTCCAAATAACCTGAACGACGTGCTGATCCGGCAATTCATGAAGTCATTCGCGATCAGCCGATTTCAGGCGGGGCTGGTTCAGTCGGCGTTTTACATGGGGTACTTTCTTTTGGCGATTCCGGCGGCGCTGCTGATGCGCCGGCTCGGTTACAAGGCTGGTTTTGTAACCGGGTTGTTGCTGTATGGATCGGGGTGCTACTTGTTCTGGCCGGCTGCGCTCTCGGGCAGGTACGCGTTTTTTCTTCTAGCGTTGTTTGTGATCGCGAGTGGTCTGTCGTTTCTGGAGACGGCGGCGAATCCGTTCATTGCCCAGTTGGGTGATCCGGATACATCGGAGCGGCGACTGAATTTTTCCCAGGCGTTTAATCCGTTGGGCTCCATCAGCGGTGTGCTGATCGGAACGGTTTTCATTTTTTCCGGAGTGGAGCTGAGTGCGGCGCAAGTCGGGTCATTGCAGTCGCAGCATCTCTACGAGGCGTATCTTCGGTCAGAGAAGCTGCGAACGGTAAAACCTTATTTGTTCTTGGGAAGTGTGGCGATCTTTTGGGCAATTCTGATTCTGCGGACCAAGTTTCCCGCCATCCAGAGTGAACACGAAAACAGCAGGGAAGATCACGGGCGGTTTCGGGATCTCCTGCGCTATCCGCATTTTTTGTTCGCCGTGGTAGCGCAATTCATGTATGTGGGTGCGCAGGTGGGAACGTGGAGTTACTTTATCCAGTATGTGCAGGAGTTCACGCATCAACCGGAGAAGATCGCAGGATATTTCCTGACCGGAACGTTGGCCGCGTTTGGAATCGGGCGGTTCAGTTCCGCCTACCTGATGCGCTTCCTGCCGCCCAGCAAACTGCTGGGGGCTTACGCATTGATCAACGTTCTCTTATTAGCAATCGGAGTCTCTATGCCCGGCTGGATCGGGCTGTGGGCGGTGTTTCTTACCAGCTTTTTTATGTCGGTCATGTTTCCCACGATCTTCGCCTTGGGACTCAAGGAACTTGGGCCCAACACTAAGATTGGTGGTTCTTTTCTAGTGATGGCGATTGTCGGTGGCGCCGTGTTGACGCCACTCATGGGACTGGTTGCGGAGGACCGTAGTATCGCGGTTGCCTATCTGGTTCCGCTCGCGGCGTACGCACTGGTTGCGATCTACGCGTTCGCGGGCGCGCGAGTCCGGGTCCGCGGCGAATTGGCGTGAACGGACATCTCTTGTTTATTTGAAAGTGCGATTTCCCCTTTGTGATGGAAGTCACATGCGAACGGGTGATTGGAGAGATATAAAGGTGGGGTCCGTGAAATCCACCTAAGCTCTCCATCATCCTGATTTTCCCGATCGATGGAAAGCCGGGAAGGTCGGGATGAGAACGTGGGGCAGATATAACGGTGGCTTTTGTTTGTTCGTCCTTGTTAGCTGCGTCTCAATAGCCAGCCTAGAGTTTGGCGCGGTTACCGCTTTCGCGCAGTCATCCGATATTTCCCAGAAGCAAATCCAGACCTTCCTGAGTGTTCCCCTGCCAGGCAAACTCACACCCCAAGAGGTGGCCACGTATTACAAAGCGGACAGCCTGTACCAGTACATCGACGGCGGGGCGGACGTCTACCTTTTGTACGACTTTCGCGTGCTGCTGCATCTTGAGTTGAAAAGCGGCAGCGCGGAGATCACTGCTGACGTCTATGACATGGGTAGGGGCGAAGACGCGTTTGGAATTTATTCGGCGGAGCGATCACCCAAGTACAAGTTCGTGCCTATCGGGATCGAAGGATATCGCAGCAAGGGTATTCTGAATTTCGTTCAGGACCATTACTACGTGAAGCTGCAGGCCGATGGGGCGAAGGCGGACCCACTGCTTGATCCGTTGGCGCGGACACTGTCTCAGCGAATCGGGGGAGCGCGGACGGCGCCGGCATTGCTGCTCAAGCTGCCACGAGAACACAAGGTCGAGCGCTCGGAACAGTATGTAAGGAAAGATCCTCTCGGCCATTCGTTTCTAGCCCCGTCCTATATAGCGGCATATACCTGGGGTGGGCAGGAAGGGAAGGTGATCATATCCGTAGCAGACGACCCGGCGGGAGCCAAGGCGCGACTGTCTCAACTGGCAGAGCACTTCGAACAATCGGGAAGCTGCTCGAAGGCGAAAGATCTGGGAACAGGCGGAATCCGCGCCAAGAACAGTTTTGAAGGGAACTGGATCGCGAAGACACAAGGACGTTATCTGATCGCGTTGGTGAATCCGCCGGAAAATGGTGCAGAAATTCTAAATCGCACAGCGCAAGGGCTTCGGTAAGAAGTGTAGAGCGATTCTGCGCGAGTTTCGGAGAGACAGAGCAGTTGTGAGGGCAATTCTTTTCATACACAGGCCGAGTGGAGACAGAATGCATTCTTAGGAGCTGAAGATGAATAAACAGGGGGAGTGGAATCGAAGAGAGTTCATCGTAAAGCCTCTGGTTTGGGCGGGAGCTGCCGGAGTGCTGGGCAAGACACAGACTCTTTTCGCTGGGACAGATTCGGCTGGGGCGCTACTGCAACGTGGTCTGGGAAAAACCGGAATCACGCTGCCGATTGTCAGCATGGGAGTCATGAATGCCGACGTCCCCGGCCTGATACGCAGATCGTATGAGCTTGGGATCCGGCATTTCGATACTGCAGCCGTTTATCAGGAAGGGCGAAACGAAGAGATGGTTGGGCGCATGATCAAGGAAATGGGCGTGCGCGATCACGTGATCATCTCGACAAAACAGGGAATGCGCGGGCACAAATCGGATGTAGCGGAGGCGAAGAAGCGCTTCACGGAGGGAGTTGAACTCAGTCTGCGTCGTCTGCAGATGGATCACGTTGACATCCTTTACTACCACGGGGTTGATTCGGCTGAGGACGCGCGATTTGAAGGGCCGCTCGAAGCGCTACAGGCTCTGAAAAAGGATGGTAAGACACGATTTATCGGGATCTCGACTCACAAAACAGTGCCCGTACTGAGCGAGGCCATACGGCTCAACATGTTCGATGTCGCGCTGGTGATGTTCAATTACACCATGGCGCACGATGAGGAAATGTTGAAGACCATCGAGCGGGCGGCGAATAGTGGAATTGGAATTGTTGCCATGAAGACCCAAGCCGGTGGCACGGTGAGACCGGACGCGAAGCTTCCCAAACTGCTTCCGGTTTTCAGCCAGACGGCACTGCTGAAGTGGACCTTGAATCACGAATTCGTGACGACGGCGATCCCTGGATTCAGCACCTACGAACATCTGGAACAAGACTTTACTGTCGCGAGAAACCTGGCATACACGGACGACGAGAAAATGTTTCTGGCCGACAAGACATTTTCCGCATCGGCGGAGTTCTGTCAACAGTGCGGCCAATGCCGCGAGGATTGCCCCAAGCGGGTGGATATCCCGGCGCTGATGCGAGCGCACATGTACGCGGTGCAATATCGGAACCCGTCCCTGGCACGGCGAACGGTTGCTGCCTTGGGAAGCCGTAAAGGGCTGAATGCATGCCGCGGATGCGATTCGTGCACCGCCAAGTGTAGGAATACGGTGCAGATCGCGAGAAAGATCTCGCAGTTGAAAACGCTGGTTGTCTGATCTCGTTAGTTGTCTAGAGGAGGCCGTCTGACGAGTGTCTCGCCGTTCGTGCACTCGGCCCACTGGAGTACCGCGTTACTAAACGACGGCTCTGCCGATTTCCGTCACATTCACATGTGATTTTAGTCACTGAGGGCATCTCTAGAATCAAGCATAAAAGTATCGTTCCTTTGGAGCGGACTGACCACTTGACCGGAAAAGTCCACGCATGGAGGTGCGGGAGACTGAGCGGGATTACGAATCGAAAGCTCAAAATTTTTAAACGATATTTTCTTACCTTCCAGAAACATCCCTAACAGTCCTACCGAAATCGCTTGTACGCAAACCGAGGAAGCACGAAGAGCGGTAAGCCAGCGGGGGCTCTTCTTCTCGGAAGCGAGTACTCGAATCAATGATCGCTATGAAGCCAGGGAGACTGTCTATGTCGACAGGCGAGAAGCAGACAATTGCAACACATCTCAAGAACAGCGGCGTGTCTCGGCGCAATTTTCTACAGCTCTGTTCAAAAATCATCATCGCCGCGCCGATTGGTTTGAGCCTGACTAGCCACCGCACCGCCGCACAGGTGGCCAAGCTTGTGGGCAAGGCACGGCGTCCGTCGGTGATTTGGCTGCATTTCCAGGACTGCACGGGATGCACCGAGACGCTACTGCGCACGTCGGCACCGGACGTCGCTCACCTGATTCTCGACGTGATCTCGCTGGATTATCACGAGACGTTGATGGCTGCGTCAGGGGCGCAGGCAGAAGCGGCGCTGAGGTCCGCGATCGAGGACAACGCCGGGAAATACGTGCTGGTGGTTGAGGGAGCGATACCGACGCGAGATGACGGTGTCTATATGGAACTCGCGAGCCGGCCGGCGATTCAGGTGATTAAGGAAGTTGCGGCACAAGCGGCGGCGGTGATTGCGATGGGTTCATGCGCGTCGTGGGGTGGAGTTCCTTCGGCAGATCCAAATCCCACCGGAGCCGTGGGCGCCGATTCCGTTATATCGGGAAAACCGATCGTCAACCTTCCGGGCTGTCCGCCCAATCCTTATAACTTGCTGGCCGTTGTGCTCGAGTACGTCACGATGGGGCGTTTGCCTGAATTGGATCAGTATGGCCGTCCGAACTTTGCGTACGACCGCGTCATCCACGAGAACTGCCCAAGACGCGCGCACTTTGACGCGGGCAGGTTTGCTGGCTCATTCGGAGATGAAGGCCATCGCAAGGGCTGGTGCCTATACAAGTTGGGGTGCAAGGGCCCGGTCACGCATGCATCATGCGCATCGCGGCACTTCAACGAAATTCCGGGTGTATGGCCGATTGGAACGGGAGTTCCCTGCATGGGCTGCACGGAAAAAGGAGTCGTCTGGCGGATGGGGACGTTCGAGAAAGCTCCCATTCATCTGGCAACGCCACCGGAAACGTACCCACCGATTTACAGCACGGCTGGAGCGCTTAAGGTTGGAGCGGCCGGATTGGTGGGACTGATCGCGGGATCGGTGGGAGGCGCAGCCTGGGTAGCGTCCCAACGTTTCCACAGCAGCATGGAGGCCGGGGTCGAACGGATTGCGGTGGATCGGGCGCACGCCGAAAAAGCGAAAGCAGCGGCCGAAAAGCCTGCGGTGAAGAAAGAGGAATAACGTGGCCATCACTCGGCGACAACTCTTTTCAGGAATCGCGAAAGCGGGGGTACCAACGGCGATTGCGGTCACAGTCGGTACCGGTGTACTGCATGCTGAGGAAAAGATCCCGGTACCGAACGCTGCGGTGGGACTGTTGTATGACGCCAGCATTTGCATCGGGTGCAAATCGTGCGTAGCGGCATGTGCGGAAGCGAACGGCACGCCTCCGGATACGCGCGGAGATGGTCTACACCAGGCACCTTCGGACCTGAACGATCTGACTCGCAATGTAATCAAGCTGTACAAGGAAGAAAACAGCCCGGTCTTCTCTTTTGTGAAACGGCAGTGCATGCATTGCCTGGATCCAGCTTGCGCCGCGGGATGTCCGTTCCAGGCGCTGCACAAGGATACGGAGACCGGGATCGTGAGTTGGACGGAGGAAGCGTGCATCGGATGCCGGTATTGCACGATCACCTGCCCGTATCACATACCCCGATTCCAGTGGAAGGGTTTCAATCCGCGAGTGACGAAGTGCGAATTGTGCGGCCCACGTCTTGAACAAGGCCTGAAGCCCGGATGCACAACGGTCTGCCCGACGGGTGCAGTGATCTTTGGTCCGCGTTCCGTACTGTTGCTGGAGGCGAAGCAGAGAATCGAGAAGAACCCGGGGCGCTATTACCAGAACCGCGTCTACGGCGAGACGGACAACGGGGGGACGCAGGCGCTCTATCTGTCACGCGTTGCTTTTGAAAAACTCGGATTGCCGGAACTTGGACCGGAGTCAGTCCCGGCCAAGACGCTGCGCTGGCAGAGGCGCTTCTATCAGTACTTTGCGTTGCCGGCCGTCCTTTACGCCGGGCTAGTTCAGGTAATTCGCAAGAATCTGAGCGGCCATGAAAAAGAGGCGCATGAGCGCGAGAAAGAAACCGGATTGAGGGCGCAACTATGAGCACTGCAGCCATAGAAATGAATGACGCACGCAAGAGTCGATGGGAACGGAATGTGCCGGTTTTCGGATTTCCGGTAGTCAATCGGTTCTTTCTAGTGCTGCTCGCGCTGGTTCTGGTCGCATTACTCCTGACGGCCTACCGCGAACTAGCGGGTCTTGGACCCGTCAGTGGCATGAATGACGCGTACGGCTGGGGAATCTGGAAAACCTTCAATGTGATGGTGCTGACTGCTCTCGGTTCGGGAGCATTCGCAGTAGGAATTGCGGCGTGGGTCTTTCGGCGCAAGAGGCTTCATGCGCTCATGCGCATGGCGCTTCTGACGAGTTTCCTCGCGTATGCCTGCGGACTGATGCTACTCGGCATTGACGCCGGACGTCCGTGGAACTTCTATTGGATCGTCTTTCCGTGGAAATGGAATATGCACTCCCCACTCGCAGAAGTCGCCATCTGCATGTCGATCTACGCGATGATTCCTCTGGCGGTCGAGAATATTCCGCCAGTGCTAGAGCGGCTCTGGTATTTCGATTCGCGTCTGCGGCCAGGGGTGGAACTGGTCGAAAAAAGACTGCACTATTTCTTTCCATGGATTATTGCAGCAGCATATCTGCTGCCCGGAATGCACCAGTCCTCGTTAGGGGCGCTGATGTTGCTCGCCGGCGAGCGGGTGCATCCTCTGTGGCAAAGCCCGTGGCTGCCCCTGCTTTATCTGGGAGCGGCGACCTTCATGTCATTTGGATGCGTGGCGGGAACGACAATGCTCTGCTGCCTGGTCTGGAAGCGTGGGATGGACATGGAAGTCCTCGACGAGGCTGCGCGAATTACCGCGTGGTTGATCTTTGGCTGGGCTGCGCTGCGATTGCTGGACATTTTGTTCCGGGGCGCGCTGGGAACAGCGCTCAAGTTTGACCGATTCGCGGGTGTGTTCTGGCTAGAGATGCTTTTGATTCTTGCCGGTGGGTGGCTGTTGCGACGGTCGCTGAAGAATCACGATCCCCAGCCGATGTTTGTGGGCTACATCCTCAGCTCTACGGGCGGTATGATTTACCGCTTCAGTCCGACCACGCTGGCATTCCGGCCGAATCCGGAGGCTTTGTACTTCCCCGCAACCATCGAAATTTTGGTTTCGCTCGGATTCATTTCTCTTGGTGTTCTGGGTTTTCTGGTTGCCGTGAAGCGCTTAGCCATTCTTCCGGCGCCACTGAGCGAGTGGCATGACATGGCGAGTTATTTCCGGTTCCGTCGTCCTTACATCCGATGGACCGGATACTTCAAGTACGGGCATTTCGGCGAAGACGAAAAGCCGGCAGATTCCGAATAAGAGTAGGCACCTATGGCGAAACGAATCACCATTGACCCCATCACCCGAATCGAAGGACACCTCCGCATTGACGTCGAGGTTGAGAACAATGCGGTCAGCAATGCATGGGCTTCGTGCACCATGTGGCGCGGCATCGAGAAGATACTGCGCGGGCGCGACCCGCGGGATGCGTGGCTGTTTACACAGCGATTTTGCGGGGTGTGCACCACGGTGCACGCCATGGCCAGCGTGCGCTCGGTCGAAGACGCTCTGAAACTGGAAGTGCCGCTGAACGCGCAGTACATCCGCAACCTGATCCTGATCGCGCATGCGTTGCATGACCATATCGTGCACTTTTATCAACTGTCGGTCCTGGACTGGGTGGACGTGATGCAGATTCCGAAGGCGGATCCAGCCGCGACGTCGAAGCTGGCAGAGAGCATCTCACCGTGGACGCGTAATTCACGAAACGAGTTGAAGGCTGCGCAGGATCGTGTGAATGCTGTAGCGGCGAGCGGCCAGCTCGGAATTTTTGCCAATGGCTACTGGGGACACCCAGCCATGCGGCTTTCACCAGACGTGAATCTGCTGGCCTTTTCGCACTATGTGCAGGCGCTCGAGTATCAGCGGAAGGCGCTGCAGGTCGTAGGAATTCTGGGATCGAAGACGCCGCATATCCAGAATCTGACCGTGGGAGGGGTGGCCAACGCTATTGATCTCGATAGCCAGGCGGCGCTCGGCATGGACAAACTGGAAATGATCCGGTCACTGCTGGCGGAAGTCACACAGTTCGTGCAGCAAGTGTATTTCGTGGATGTTTGCGCGGTGGCGGCGATGTATCCGGATTGGTTCAAGATCGGCAGCGGGGTGACAAACTATCTCGCCGTTCCTGACCTGCCGCTCGACAGCAGAGGCTCGGCATACGATCTGCCCGGCGGCTATATTCGCAACGGCGATCTCGGAGGTGTAAAGGGATTCCAGACGGCAGCGGATCCCATCTTCCGTCAGTCGGTCACTGAAGACGTGATGCACGCCTACTATCAAGGAGAGAAACCGCTACATCCGTGGGAAGGCGAGACAGAGCCTGCCTTTACAGGATGGCAAGGCGAGCAGAAGTATTCGTGGGTGAAGGCGCCCCGCTTTAACGGCGAGCCGATGCAAGTTGGACCTCTGGCACAGGTGTTGGTCGGGTACTCGCAGGGGCACGCGCTGACGAAGAAGTACACCGATATGGCGATTGAAAAGATTGCCGCCATTGGTGGAGTTCGCGCGACTCCTGCGGCTCTACACTCCACGCTCGGACGCCACGCCGCCCGGGCCATTCGCGCGTGCATGCTGGCGGAACTCGCTCAGAAGCACTGGCAGTTGCTGGTAGATAACATCGCCAAGGGCGACTACAGCGTGTATAACGCACCGGTGCTGCCTTCGCATGAAGTACGCGGAGTGGGAACGCACGAAGCCCCGCGCGGAACTCTGTCGCACTGGGTGGTCATTAAGGACGAGAAGATCAAGAATTACCAGGCAGTGGTTCCGTCGACGTGGAACGCGAGCCCACGGGATCACGCCGGCGCCCATGGACCGTATGAGGCGTCGCTGCTGCACACGCCACTGGCCAAGCCAGAAGAACCGCTGGAAGTTCTGCGAACAGTGCATTCGTTTGATCCGTGCATGGCCTGCGCCTGCCACGCCTTCGATCCTTCAGGGCGCAAGATCAGTACGGCGAAAATCCTGTGAACCGCATACTCGTTGGCGGGATGGGGAATGTGCTGCTCGGGGACGATGCGCTCGGGCCGTATGTGCTGCGTTTGCTAGAATCTGAATACAACTTTGACGAAGAAGTCGAGCTGGCTGATCTGGGCACGCCCGCTCTCGACCTCACGCATCGGATTGCCGGTCGGCGAGGGGTGATTCTGATCGATTGCATCGCATCCGACGAGCACGCGCCGGGTACAGTTTTGTTGTATGACAAGGAAGCTTTGTTGAGCGCGATTCCAGCGCGACGGTTAGATCCACATTCGCCCGCATTGTCCGAGTGCCTCTTGACCGCAGAATTGCTTGGTGCCACACCAGAACACGTTTGGCTGGTGGGAGTAGTCGGAGCTAGCTTCGAGCCAGGGAAGACGCTTAGTGCAACGGTTCGCGGATCAATGTGGAAGGTTATTGATGCAGTGATCTACGAACTGAAACGACTTGGCGTCAGCGTCGAGAAGAAGCTGCAATCTGACGAACTCGGTGTCTGGTGGGTCGACGAAGACAGTCTTACTGTTGCAGAACGCCCTTAATCGGATTTTACTTCCAACGCTCAACTGCTTCCCACCAAATCAGACGGATCCATTCATCCAAACAGGTTTTTGCCCACTGACGGTGCGTCCACCAGCGAACGCCGAATTGCGCGTTATCGTGCGCGGCGGCAATGGAGAAAGATTTGTCATGAAGTTCGTGGCGGAAAATGCTGAGCGAGCGGCGAGTATGAAAATCGGAGGTTACGATGAGAACGCGCTCTCCTCGTTCGTGAGCGAGGCATCTCTCGACGTCGTGAGATTCTTCGAGAGTGGATAAGCCTTCAATCGGACAAATGGCTATTGCGGCAGAGTGGGGCTGGTTACGAACGTATCGCTCGGCTAGTTCGACCTGCATCGTGTCGTAAAGCTTCGCCTGCGCAGGCACGTCAATCAAAACTCGGGGCGCAAGACCCTGATAGAGAAGTTCGAGCGCGCGGGCGGGCCGGCGGTCCGTCTCACCAGCCAGGACGACGATTACATCCGAAGGCTTAGGATCATCAATCACCAAGATTCTGCCTGCATTGAGGGCAAAGATAACGAGCGCTGAAAACAGGACGAAGATGGCGGTCCAAGTCCTTTTTTGGAGTGAAATTTTCATGAACCAGGGGCTCTCCTAAGCTATCCCAGTTTGGGCTGTGCGGCGATAGCAGGGTGATGCTAGCGAAGGCATACCAGTTGTGCGTGCTAAAATTGCGCTTTCATGCAGTTCATCTGACTTTCTTCCGGAAACCTCAATGACGACTTTCTCTGCAGCAGAACCATTTATCGAGCGATTCAAGACAAAAATTCAGCAGCGTGAAGCCCGCATAGGGATCATCGGGCTGGGTTACGTCGGCCTGCCACTCGCGCTGTTATACAGCGAGCAGAAGTTTCAGGTGACTGGATTCGACATCGACTCGCGGAAAGTTGAGACCCTGGCGAAAGGCGGATCCTACATTTACCGGATTTTGCCGGATGAAGTTCAGGCAGCCAAAGCGAGTGGATTCACGGCAACTTCCGATTATGCGCGCATCTCGGAGATGGACGCGGTCATTATTTGCGTGCCCACGCCACTCAACGAATATCACGAACCGGATTTGAGCTTCATCACTGATACGACCCATTCGATAGCTCCTCATCTGCGGGCGGGGCAACTGGTGGTACTGGAGAGTACGACATATCCAGGAACGACGGAAGAGGTTATGGTTCCGATTCTTGAGAAGGAGAACAAGAACGATCTAAAGGCTGCTCGCAACGCCGCGCCTACGGGGAAAGAATTCTTTGTGGCATTTTCGCCGGAACGGGAAGATCCGGGCAATACGACGGTAGCGCGCCGGGACATCCCGAAGGTGGTTGGAGGTTTGAACGCGCAGGCGTCCGCATTGGCAGCAGCTCTCTACGGCTCCATTTTCAACCGGACAGTCCCAGTTTCGTCTCCTGCCGCCGCGGAGATGACCAAGTTGCTGGAGAATATTTATCGCTGCGTGAATATCGCCTTGGTGAATGAGTTGAAGTTGTTGTCGCTGCGGATGGGCATCGACATCTGGGAAGTGATCGAGGCCGCGTCGACCAAGCCATTCGGCTTCCATGCGTTTTATCCCGGTCCCGGGCTGGGCGGACACTGCATTCCGGTCGATCCGTTTTATCTATCTTGGAAGGCGAAAGAATGGGATTTTCGAACCCGGTTTATTGAACTGGCGGGCGAGATCAATACGAATATGCCCTACCATGTTCTGGCATCGGTAAGCTCAGCCTTGAATACGCAAAAAAAATCGGTGAATGGCGCCCGAGTCCTGGTCCTCGGCGTGGCGTACAAGAAGGACATTGACGATCTACGTGAATCACCATCGCTGACGATCATTGAGCTTCTTCAGAAAGATGGTGCTCAAGTCAGCTATCACGACCCGTATTTCCCCTTCATTGGAAAAGGGCGAAAATACAACCTGCAGATGAAGTGCGCCGAGTTGAAAAATTTGGGGCAGTACGACTGCGTGTTGATTGTCACGGACCACTCTGAGTACGACTACCGGCAGATTGTTCAGGAAGCGCAGTTAGTGGTCGACACCAGGAATGCTACGCGCGGTGTCGAAAGTTCAAAAATTGTGCGTTGCTGAGGAGTTGTGCTGAACAGGATTATCTCAGGGAATTCTGCACTTACCGATGTAGGTTTTTCTCAGCTGCTTCCGCGTCCGCGGCAGGCGAGTGAGGAGAATTTTCCTAAGGCATTGATTCTGCGCGGCCTGTCTGTGCAAATTCACATTCTCCGAGTGGTCTTTCTCTTGCAAATGCACTAGAGTTTATTTTGTGCGCTGGACCTGCCTCCCCGGGTTCCCCGCATCGAACTCCCAGCCAATCGGCAACTTTTAGGCTAATATTCGGGTTAGCAACACTGCAGCAGTAAAGTAAAAGGATATGACTCCGCAGTATTCTGAAGGTTCTGTGTTGTTCTCTTCTCTTCCCAGGTGGAGAGCTCCGTGGTCTGAGTTTATTGTGAGCTATGGGATGCAAGCGGCCATCCTCGCGGTGTTTTTCTGGGTACCTGTGCTGACCCCGCAGATTCTGGAGTCCAAGAAGGACTATCACGCAATCGAATTAGTGCCTACACCGGTGCCGGAGAATCACGAAGCGCAGCGACAATTGAAGCGGCCGGTGTTGATGGCAAAGATTGATCCAGTAGATCCGCCACCTGCGCCTCTTCGGCTCACTGCTCCCCGGCCACAACCCAAGCCGAGAATTGAAAATGCCCCAGCCCCTGAAGTGAAGATTTCCCCAAAGCTGGATGCGGTACCGGTTCCGGTTGTGCCTGCCATCTCGAAGCAGATTGTGAGGACGAACCTGTTCTCGACGGCAAGCTCAGCGCCACAGACACTTGATCGTCCGGTGCAACAGGTTCAAACTGGCGGCTTCGGAGATCCGAATGGAGTTCCCGCAAAGACGACGCCGACTCGTGCGGTAAACGTTGCGCAGGCGGGCGGATTTGATCTCCCAACCGGACCTGGATACGGAAATGGCCAAGGAGGGGCGAAAGGAGTTCGGGGCGTGGTAGCCAGCACGGGGTTTGGAAGTGGTGTTGCGACCCCAAACGCGCGATCTACTGCGAACGGAACAGTTCACGAGGCGGGATTCGATGAGGACGTTGCTGCTCCGCCGACTGTGCGGTCGCATGCGACAGAAACCGCCGCGGCGAAGATTGTTCCAGCGGAGATACTTTCGAAGCCAACTCCTACCTATACTGATGAAGCACGAGCGAAGCGCATTGAAGGCGAGGTGCTGCTTGAGGTCGTGTTTGAAGCGTCAGGAAAACTGCGTGTCCTAAAAATTGTTCGCGGTTTGGGACACGGGCTGGACGATTCGGCCGTTCGGGCGGCGGAGCAGATTCGCTTCAAGCCGGCCCTGAAAGACGGCCAGCCCTCGGATTCGATGGCCGTCGTGCACATCATTTTCCAGTTGGCATGACCAACTTCCAGAAGAAGGGTTTTATGCGTATGCTTCGTTTGAGTTCGTCGCTTCTCTCCGGCGTTCTCTTGCTGCTGTGCAGTTTTGCTGCGTATGGCCAGAGTTCTCCTGCTGACTCCCCGTCAGCGCCCGCGTCAACCCAAGCGCCAACTGGGACGCCGGCGCCGGATTCTGAAGCAACGCCTTCCGCCGCACTGACCCTGAATGACGTAATGGATCGAGTCGTCGAACGCGAGCACTACTTTATGGCGCAGATGCGCCATATGCATCCGATGGTGGAAACATATTTACAGGATCTAAAGTCAGACGCGAGCGGGGATACCTCGCCGGTGAAAGATCAGTATTTCCTGGGCCGGCTGGACATGACGAACGGGACTGAGGATATCTCGTTCGTTGGCCAGCCGGGCTTCGGGCACCGCATGCTTAGCAAGCTGACTGGAATCTATTCACTGCATTATCTTCCGATGGGATTCGCGCAGATGGTCGTGCTGGATAGCGATTTTCAGAAGCGTTATTACAGGTTCACTTTCGTGCGGCGCGAATTTCTTGGCGAAGTTCGCTGCCTCGTCATCGATGTACAGCCGCGCGAAGGAGAGAAGACAGTCCGTTTTCTTGGCCGCATATGGGTGGAGGACCAGGACTACAACATCGTGCGTTTCAACGGCACATACTTCCCGCAGCCGAAGATCAATTTCTTTTTTCACTTCGATAGTTGGCGTTTGAACATGCGGCCGGGAACATGGCTGCCAGCGTATGTCTATACGGAAGAGTCAAACCTGAAAACCGGGTTGAGCAAGGCTCTCCATTTCAAGGCGCAGACCCGGTTGTGGGCCTACGATCTGAAAGGGCTGGCAAAAAATGAGGAGTTTACGCAGATCATGGTGGACTCTCCGGACTCAGTGAAGGATCAGAGCGATACGGCGGCAGATGCAACTCCGGTAATGGCCGAGCGCATGTGGGAGAAGCAGGCGGAAGAGAATGCGATCGAGCGCTTGCAGAAGATCGGTTTGCTGGCGCCTCCGGGCGAAGTCGACAAGGTTCTTGTAACTGTAGTCAACAACCTTCTGGTCACGAACAATATCGATCTGCAGGGCGACTACCATTGCCGGGTTTTGCTGACCGCGCCGCTGGAGTCTTTCACGATTGGGCATACGATTGTAATCAGCCGTGGATTGCTGGATGTCCTGCCGGACGAAGCATCATTGGCGATGGTGCTGGCACACGAGGTCAGCCACATCGTACTCGGACACCGGTTTGATACGAAGCTGGCTTTCAATGACAAGCTCTTCTTTCCGGACCAAGAGTCCTTTCAGCGATTGGATTTCAAGAGAAGTCCAGCCGACGAAGAAGCGGCTGACGTCAAAGCCTTGGTGTTGCTGAAGAACTCTCCTTATAAAGACAAACTGGGCAATGCTGGATTATTTCTGAAAGCTTTGCAGCAAAAGGCGCCGGATCTGCCGAACCTGATCCGTCCGCACCTGGGCGACCGGTTTGTGGGAGGGAAGTCAACGAGGATGGCCAACTTGCTGGCGCAGGCTCCGGACTTGGACCCGAAGCGGCTCGACCAAATCGCGGCGCTGCCGCTCGGCGGGCGCGTCAAAGTGGATCCGTGGAGTGACCAAGTCGAACTTTCGAAAGCGAAACCGGTAGCTCTCACCTCAGCGAGAGAGAAGATGGAGTTCGAGATTACTCCGTTCTTCCCATATTTGACCCACATTCC
The DNA here is from genome assembly GCA_963711365.1 of Terriglobia bacterium. Lineage (GTDB taxonomy): Bacteria > Acidobacteriota > Terriglobia > Terriglobales > Acidobacteriaceae > Sulfotelmatobacter. The sequence goes on from CAVQDY010000001.1 coordinate 354,559, forward strand.
AACCGGAGGCGAGAAGATGGCGTTGAGGACGTCGACGCCAGGAGCAAACTCCGTGAAATAAGAGAAGAACGAAGAGGCTTGATACGGAAAACAAGATAAAAAGCGGCAGGAGTCAAGCTGTCTTGCCGCTTTATGATTTCTGCGGAATGATCGGCGTGTTACTGAATGGCGCTGCCGACTTGCGAGAACACGTTGTTGGCATTCGATCCGATAAGACGGATGGTGCCCACCACGATAACGAGAATCACAGCTAACATCACAGCGTATTCAGCAATGTCCTGTCCACGGTCATCGTTCCAAAGCTGCTGTAGATATTTTGCCACGGGGCTCCTCTTCTTCTAACCTCTGAAACTTCTATGTGCTCCCCCAACCTTTTCGGGAACAGAAACAAAGCTCGTCCCAACGACGTGCCAACCCCAAGCTCTGAACCTTGGAGAAACTATAATATCGAGCGAATCAGTAGCCAATGGCACGTAAGTGCCAGCAAGGTAAGCACGGTCACCACCGGACGGTGACCAGAGTCACGCGATGCTTTTGAGCGGCAGCGCCTGATTCACTGCAAACAAGGCCAGTTCGAGGCGAGTTGAAACTCCCAGCTTGTCGAAGATGTTGCTGAGATGATGTTTCACAGTGTCTTCGCTGATCTTGAAATATTCGGCAATTTCCTTATTGGAGTAACCGGCAACCACCGCGGAAACGATCTCCAGTTCGCGAGGAGTGAGGCCAAATTTTTTCTGACGGGCTTCGTCATGAGAGGACTGCATCAGGGTACGCAGATATTGCACGAGATTGGAAACGCTCTCTCGACCGACCCAGTACTCCCCGCCATTACCGTCTGAATGGCCTTCAGCAATAACTGCGTGGCCGAATCTTTCAGGACGACACCACGCGCACCCAATTGCAAGGCCTCGACGATCTGGCCTTTTTCGGCAGCGGCCGTGAGCAGAATGACGCGAACCGGGGTGGAATTGGCGGGTACACTGAGCTCGCGGAGAGCCTCCAGACCTGGATGCTTGGGCATGGCAAGATCCAGCAGAAGAATGTCCGGCTTCAACTGACGCGCGAGCTTCACGGCTTCAGCGCCGTCTGAGGCTTCGCCGATGACTTTCATCTCGGCCTCGGCCTCGAGCAGCCGGCGGAGACCATCACGAAAAATAGGATGATCGTCGGCAATGACCAGGCGAACCTGCTGCGGCTTTCTAAAGTTCATGTGGCACAACCCCATCCCGAGGCACAGTGACCTCTAATCTCGTTCCTTGACCGGGATTTGATTCTACCGTGAGTTCACCGGCAATCAAACCGACACGTTCCTTGATGATCATTGGACCTTTTCCAGATTCGTTCATTTGTTGGTCATTGTAGCGGCCGGCAAAGGGAAATCCTTTGCCATCGTCTTCCACTATCAGGCTCCAGTTTTCCTCGCTGGAAGCCAGGCGTACGAGAGCGTGGCGGGCTCCGCTATGTTTCCTGACATTGACGAGGCCTTCCTGGACAATACGGAGGATTTCGCGGCAGACTCGCTGGGGCATATCGAGTTCATCGAGGTCGGTGACGAAGCGTGCGTTGATACCGGTTTCTCGCTGGAAACGCTCAACTGTGTCTTTGAGCACGCCAAGCAGCCGTTGGGAATCGACGTCGATGGCTTTCATCTGCTGCATTAATTCACGCAGCTTCAGAACCTCCTCGCGAAGTAAGCTCTGGATTCGTCCGAGTTCTCCGCCGACGGGGCGATTCTGTTCTACCTGCCGGCGCAAGACATCAACCTGCATCTCAACCGCAATCAGGGACTGCACGGCGCCATCATGGAGTTCGCGGGCGAAGCGTGCTCGCTCGGCAGCGGATGCGCGCCGGCGCAAACGATGCAGCAGGTAAACATTGTAGATAGCCGGACCAACCTGTCGAACCAGATCCAGAAAGAAACGAAGTTCTTCCTGCTTCTCGCCCGGCCATGCCGGATTGAATAGGAAGACACGACCGCGCCATTCGTTTCCCAGGAGGAAAGCGACAGTGACGATGGAATCGAAAGGTTGCGCCTGGCGGAATTGAGAGATTGGCGAGAGATCCGCGACGGGTACAGGATGGCCGGATTGATCCAGAGCTAACGTCGTCCAGCGGTCTTTCTCGTACTTTGCGAAGCAAACCACACCTGGGAAGTTATTCAGGTAAGTGGGAGCGCCACTCAGGCCTGATTCCAGCCATCGAAATTCAGTCTGTCCGCCGCCGTTTCGTGTATTCAGTTCGCCGGCGAACGAACGCTTGCTGTGAATCTCCTGCGACAGAAGGAGCATTCGCGAGGCCCCGTACATCGCGGCGAATTCGCCGAAGATCTGCTCGATCGTACCCGTCAGACCCGCTTCTACGCGCACTTTAGACAGCATTTCTGTAATAACAGCTTTCTCCGCGCGAAGGTGTTTTTGCTGTTCAGCAAGGTAACCGAGCAAAAGGCCCATCACAATCAGGTACACGGACAGCATGAACAGCGGTTCGGGCTGGAACTCCTTCACATTGATGTGAAGACCGGTCATAGCGCGCAGCGGCAGCGATCCTTGCGGCCAGACGTGAAGTACGATCAAACCCTCGATCCAGAGAAGGGCTGCCTCCGCGGCGGCAGTGCCAAGCGTTTCGCGAAAGCCCCAGCGATAGGCGGCTGCAGCCAACGCAAAGAAGAAGAAGAGGAAAAATGGCGTTCTGGGGCCCTCCGCAAAAATCGAAATCAGAGCGGGCCAGGCAATATCACCGGCATGCACGAGAAACCGAAATGCCGAGGTGGACTGCTGCCGGCGCCGCAGCAACATCAGGATCAAAATGGCGTTCGCCATGTAAAAGACGAACAATCCGTAGGCCGCCCAGGAATGTCCTAGTACCTCCGTCGGATCCATCCGGATGGCGACCAGAGTAGAGACCGCCAAAAAGACGCGGGCGGTGGCGAGCCAGCGCTCTATGCGCCGGGTTTCGCCCGGGTCGGGCGGGATTCTCATTCTCCAAGAATGCCGATAGCGCTCTACTGCAGGTTTCACTGGGACCGATCCCTCGGGGGCGCGCCGGGTTAACCCGCATATTATTGAATAGATGAGCCTAGGGGGCAAGTCGCGCGGTTGGCAAAGAAGGCAACATCGCAGTAGGGAGGGCTAGTGAGGTTACTCCGGTAACCAGTGCGTGTGCCCGTTGCCATCTAGAATCAGAGCGAAGGAGTGTTTTTTGATCAAAGGCTTCAAACTATGGCTCGGGGTGGTCGCCGCCCTAGTGGGTTTGCAGATCTTAGCGGCGCTGTTTCTGCATCGCTCATTCGCGTTAACCGCGGTCAGTGACATCGTCCAGTGCCTTTTGCTGCTTTCGGGAACTGCAGCCATCGTTCCCCTGGTGTTGCGATCTGTGGGGCGCATACGTCTTTTTTGGGTACTCATTACGCTAGGGCTGAGTTTTTGGCTGTCTTACCAATTCTTCTGGACGTATTGCGAACTAATTTCGCGGCGTGACGTTCCCGATCTATGCGCATGGGACGTTGTGCTTTTCCTGCACATCGCACCGCTCATGGCGGCCTTGGCGCTTCGCCCGCATGTTCCCAGAGATGAGTATTCGGCTCGCGTCGGGCGTCTCGATTTTGCTCTGCTCTTTGTTTGGTGGTTGTACCTGTACGTTCTGATTGTGATGCCTTGGCAGTACGTCGTGCCTGATGTCCCTACCTACAATCACAATCTGAATGACCTGTACCTTGCGGAGAAGGCAGCCTTCCTTCTGGGGTTGCTTGCCTGCTGGCTCACGAGCAAAGGAGAAGAGTGGCGAAGGCTCTATCTATCACTTTTCGGAATGAGCCTTTGCTATTCGGCAGGATCTGCACTTGCGAACTGGGCGATTGGCAGAAGAACCTATTACAGCGGAAGCTTTTACGACATCCCCCTGGTGGCGGCGATGGCGAGTTTAACTTGGATCGGACTGGGCACCAGGGTCGAAAAGGCTGATCATGAAGGGTCGGAAACCTCGACCATTTACGGTATCTGGATTGCCCGTTGCGGCATGATCGCTGTGTTTTCACTGGCGCTGTTTGCAGCCTGGGCGATCTCGGATGCCTATGTACCATCGAAAATAAGAGTTTTCCGGCTGGCGCTGACCCTCTTGGCAGCCTTTTGTATGGGAGTGATGGTGCTGCTGCGACAGCAGATGCTCGACCGCGAACTGATTCGATTGTTAAGTCACTCACGCGAGTCATTCGACAACCTCAAACGTCTGCAGGCCCAGATTTTGCAGTCTGAGAAATTGGCATCAATCGGCCAACTGGTCGGTGGCGTCGCGCACGAACTGAATAATCCGATTACCGCGATGTTGGGGTATTCCGATCTGCTGCTGAATACAAGGCTCACTTCGGAACAGCAGCCTCTCGCAATGAAGATCGGGCAGTGTGTTCGAAGAACAAAATCGCTCGTCGCAAGCCTCATTAGCTTTGCGCGGCAGACCCCCGCCGCCAAGACTCCGCTGGATCTGAACACACTTGGTCGAACTGCAGTGAAGTTAACGCAGCCCCAGTGGGAGGCGCTGGGAATCGAAGTTTGCACGAGACTGGACCGCGAACTCCCCAAAGTGCTGGGAGACTCGAATCAACTCCTTCAAGTGTGCTTGCAAATGGTGGGAAACTGCTTGCACGTCCTCAGTGAGCGTACTGGCCGCACGTTGCATGTGACCACCGAACGAGACGGAAGTGTGTGCGTACTGCAATTTACTACCGAGCCGATCGTGCAGACGAGCGGCGCAAATGCTTCCTCTCCCATTGATCCAGAGGACAGCCTCGGCCTGGCAGCGTGTCAGGGAATTTTGCGCGAACATCAGGGTCAGATCCAGCGCGAACGCCGAGAGGACGGGGCCCTGGTTTTCAGAGTTGAGATGCCCGCCGCGAAGAGCACTGCTGCCAATTCCAAAGAAGCTACAGTGCCGGTGCTTTGGCAATCTCGACCGTACGCTTGAGTTGACCGCAGGCAGCGTAAATGTCACGACCGCGAGGGCGCCGCACAAATGCCGGAATACCGCTTACGCGAAGAGCGTTTTGAAATAGCGTAACCTGGCCGGCTTCCGGCGTCGTAAAGTCAATTCCTGGTCCGGGATTCAGCGCAATCAAATTGACCTTGCAGCGTATTCCCTGCAAAAGTTCGGCCACTTCCTGCGCGTTTTCTACTGTGTCATTGACGCCGCCGAGCAGAACGTATTCGAAAGTGATCCACTCCCGCGTGCGCAGCGGGTAGGCCTTGGCCGCCGCCATCAGCATTTCCAGATTCCACTTCTTGTTCAGAGGCATGAGCCGCGAACGTAGCTCGTCATTAGAAGCATTCAACGAAATAGCTAATTTGGGACGAATGTGTTCCCGTCCGAAGTCGTGAATGCGGGGGACGATTCCCGCCGTCGACACCGTCATCCGCCGCTCGGCAATACCAACTTCCTGAACCAATAAACGCGCCGCCTTTACGAAGTTGTCATAGTTCAACAGCGGCTCTCCCATTCCCATGAAAACCAAGTTGATGCGATCTGCGGGCGGTGAAACCGCCTGGTCTTTGAGCACGGCGCACACTTGACCCACAATCTCACCCGCGGTCAAATTGCGCTTTACGCCGAGCAGCGCCGTCAGACAGAACTGGCAATCCACCGCACATCCAACCTGGCTGGAAACGCAGATGGTCGAGCGGCCGGAATTCTGTCCCTGGCCGTTTCGCTGATCGGCGCTGGTGCCCTCAGGGATGCGTTCCGCCTGCTCTCCTGCCTCGCTCCCGTCCCCGGCTTCGCCTCCATCGCCCTCGGGCATCCACACGGTCTCAACGCTCTGACCGTCGGCAAATGCGATGAGATACCGCACCGTGCCATCCTTAGACAGAAATCGGTTCTCGATCCTCGGCAGGCCTATAGTAAAGCCCATTTCAGCCAGATTGAAACGTAACTGCCGTGGAATTGTGGAGATCTCCTCCATCGATTCCATACGCTGGCGGTAGATCGCCTCAAGCAGTTGCTGGGTCCTATACGATGGCTCGCCCGTTGACTCTATGAGCGAGGCAAGCTCCGCAAAGTCCATACCCAGTAACAATTTGTCGGAACCTATGTTCACGGGACGCGGTTACCTACCCTTAAAAGCTCGCCGGCCGACCCTGCCGACCGACGCTTGGTTTTGTAAGTTGTTGAATCCAAAGCCGCAATTATTTCTCCAGCGGGACTCCAACGCCTATGTAAAAATATCAGTACTGACGACCCTTCTGCCAGCACGTCCATCGTGGGGTTTCTGAGAGATTCACAGCAGGTAAGCATTCATGACGAAAGAGGTTCGAAACATCCGCCGTCAAAAGCTCTCTAACGGGCTCACGGTGATTACCGAGCAAATGCAGCATATCCGATCCGCCTCGATAGGGATATGGCTGCAAACGGGATCGCGCGACGAAGATCAGGAGTGGAACGGAATCTCGCACTTCATCGAGCATATGGTCTTCAAAGGAACCAAACACCGTACGGCAGAAGAGATAGCGCGCCAGGTGGACTCGATTGGCGGCAACATGGACGCTTTTACCGCCAAGGAATGCATCTGCTTCAACGTGAAAGTGCTGGATGAGCATGTTCCGACCGCACTCGACATCTTAAGTGACCTGGTGCTCAACCCCGTATTTGATGCCACTGACATCGCGCGCGAACGTGGGGTGATCATGGAAGAGATCAAAATGGACGAGGACAATCCGGACTATCTGGTCCATGAGATATTCACGCAGAATTTCTGGAAAGGCCATCCTTTAGGACGGCCAATCCTGGGGACAAAGGAGACCGTGAAGCGCTTTGAGCGGGACTCGGTGCTGGATGCCTACGCTCACCGTTTTGCGCCGGGTAACATCATTGTTTCGGCCGCCGGAAATCTTAACCATGACCAATTCGTGGAACTGGTAAAGGCCAAATTCGAGCACATGAAGCCGATGTCGAACGGTTTCCATTCGCAGGAGCCGAAGACATTCTCGCGAATCATCCTGCGGAACAAAAAGGCCCTGGAGCAGGTCCAGTTGTGTATCGGCGTGCCGGCTCATCCCATCGCGCATGAAAAACGGCATGCGGGTTACATACTCAGCACCGTGCTTGGCGGCGGAATGAGTTCCCGGCTGTTTCAGAACATTCGCGAGCGCCAGGGATTGGCCTACTCCATTTACAGCGATCTCAATCCGTACCGCGACACGGGATGTCTGGCTGTTTATGCGGGAACTTCTCTGACTTCCGCGGCAAAGGTCGTGCAATCCGTGGTCCAGGAATTTCGAAAACTGAAAAGCGATCCGGTTCCGGAGGAAGAGCTTCGCCGCGCCAAAGCTCAGCTTAAGGGAAGCCTGATGCTGTCACTCGAGTCGAGCACATCGCGCATGTCAAATTTGGCTCGACAGGAGATGTACTTCGATCGCTTCTATGATCTGGACGAACTCATCGAGCGGATTGAAGCCGTCACGGTTGAGGATCTGGCCAATCTGGCAAATGAATTCTTTAGACCGGAGTCTGTCGCTGTGACTGCGCTGGGAAACCTGAATGGATTGAAGCTTACCCGCGATCAATTGGCTTGTTAGCGTCCTTCAGATCCGAGATCTGGCACGACGAGGGCTATCTTGGGCCAGGTTGCTTCTCCCTTCCATGCGCCGCAGACCTATCGCTTCAAGTCAGTGCTGCCACTGTGCTCGTCACCGACGTGGGCGTCCGCTTGTGTCTCCGATTCCGCAGAATTATTCGCCGGGGATGTAGACTGCAGGTATTTCCGCATGCATCGCACACACGGAACGTAGCCTTCTCGGATCGCTTCGCGGGCAGTCAGCGTCCGTTCTTTGTCTTTGTTGTGAATAAAGTCACACCCTGGGACGTGGAATTCTTTCGCTCCTTCGGAAACCACGACGGTCATATAAGGCGGAATATTGTGACCTGGTTGCGCGTGCTGGGAGAGCAGCGACCGCGCCACCGATAGCGAGTTTGCCCAGTGCAATCCCCCGGTAAACAGGGCGAGAGCAGCCAGTGGAATCAGCCATGCGGACCATGTGGACCACGGCGACCATCGACTCCGGAGGCTCCGTGCCAGACGTTTCTCTAACCGGTTGCTAAAACCGGCCGGCATCTCAATCATTCGCTCGTCGCTGTAAAGCTCGATCACATTTCGCGTTCCTTCCAATACCGATCGGCAGCGCTGGCAGGAATGGAAGTGATTGTCCATTGCCGCACGCAGCTGCGGAGTGACCTCCCCTTCCAAATAATTGGAGATTTCGCGCCACACCCGATCGCAGTTGACTGCTTCGTGGTTCACCATGGTTTCGTTCCCTTCTCGAACGGCAGGCGGCTGAACCATCCCCGATCCCACCCTCCGGCGAGCAAGTCACGCAACATCAGCCGCGCTCGCAGCAGCCGTGTTTTAACTGAGGCAACCGAGATTCCTAGCGTTTCGGCGGCTTCCTGAATATTCAGTTGCTCCATATCTCGCAATACAAAGACTTCGCGGTATTTGCGATCCAGGCTGGCCAGAGCGTCCGCAAGCTTCTGCCGGACTTCTTTGCGCTCGAGGGCTTCCGATGGAATCTCGCGCCAATCCGCGAACTCTCGAGGCGTGTATTCGCCATCTTCGTCGCGGTGGTCGTCTATTCCTTCCATCATGGCCGTGCGCTCCCTCCTTCGCCGCATCAGTGCCTCGTTGACAGTAATCTGAATCAGCCAGGTACTGAACCGCGCCTCCGCGCGAAACTGCCGGATATTGGCGAGGGCCTTCAGCATTGCTTCCTGCGCCACGTCTTCCGCATCGGCTTCGTTGCGCAAGATGGCCATTGCAGCGGCGAATACCCGGCGCTCATAGGGATGGACAAGTTCGTAAAACAGGTCGTGATGGCCACGCTGTACTTGTGAAATGAGATCCTGTTCCCGCGACATCCCCGGCGTCGAATTATCTAGAACCACATTTAATTCGGCCATCTTGCCCCGCGGCTCAGTACTCAGGATCTTTTTTCCACCCAGTCAGCATGGAAAGGAAATTGTTCCAGCCATGCAAAAGCACCATAACCAGATGCCCCAGCACGAACGCGAATATGGCCCACATGAGCAGAAAATGCCAGAGCCGTGCAAGATGGAAGCCGCCCATGAGCCATGCGAGCCAGGAAAACTGCACAGGCTTCCAGATCGCAAGACCTGTCAAAACTGAGAGAACACCCAGGACGATCACAGTCGTGTAAGCATGTTTCTGCAACGGGTTGTAGGCCTCGCTTTGCGCGGGCTTGGGACCGAAAAAGAAGTAGTGTCGCACCATGGGCCAGGCGCCTGGAATATCGCGACGCGTGAACAGCACCTGCTTGTAGTTGCCACTGAAAACCTCATAGCCGAGATAGATCAGGCCAGTGGCGATATAAATCCACATGAACGTCAGGTGCCATTGCAAGGCGCCGCCGAGCCACCCGCCGATCGCGAAGGACTGGGGCCAATGCAGCAGATCCTTCTGCGGGATCTTTGCGCCAAAACTGGGGAAAGCCCGAAAAATTTGCAAGCCGCTTCCCGCCATCACGAACAGGGAGATCGCATTCAGCCAGTGACAGAGACGCACGGGAAGCGGATGTTCATACGCGGCGCGACCGACCGTTTCCGTTGAGTCGTCCTTGCCGCGAATCAGTTCGACAACAGTACCGCTCATCATTGCTCCTGCAACCAGGTTTTGTCCCTACAACCCGTAAAACGACGAATACCCTTGATCTTCCCAGTAGCCCACTTTGTCGAGAACGTTCGTGACGCTTAGGTTGGTCAAATATTTTGCCTGCTTGTAGCCGATTTTTGTTGGAATGTTAAGCCGCAGGGGCGCGCCATGCTCGCGAGTAAGCGGGCGGTCGTACATCTCATAGCAGAGTAGCGTTTGCGGGTGCAGGGCGGTCGCCATGTCCAAAGACTCGTAATAGTCGTCGGCGCATCCGACAGTGATGAAACGGGCCGACGTATCGGCGCCGATCGTTGTCAAGAAGTCGGAAAGTCTGGTGCCACCGAAACGGCCAATTACGTCCCAACCCTCAACACAAACGTGGCGCGTATTCTGCCGCACTCGCGGAAGAGCCTGAATCTGGTTCAGTCTATACTCGCCCGGTTTCTGAACCGCTCCGCTGACGGTAAGGGTCCAGTTTTCAAAAATCACTCCCGGATCATCGACGTCGTAATCGTTAATCGGAAACTTGTCGAATGCCGTGAGTCGATAATTTGGAAACGTCGGCGCCAAATGTCTGCGTTGGAACAGGCGGGCCGAAGCCCAATCGCTGAAGCCCAAGCCGCTCTTCAGAAGCCATTCCTGCACATGCGGCACGGCAAAGGCACCTAACAGGAGGGCGGGCGCGACTTTGAGTAGCTCCCGGCGCGTTGTCTGGCTGAAATTGCGCTCAGTCATTCTCCGGGAAATGATCTTTGCCGGAGCTGGCAGAGGATGGTCTTCTCTCTCCGTCTGGTGTTTCATTTCGGAGCCAGCCCGTTCAGAGCCTGCATCAGCTGGATTAAGCGCAGCTTCTTTGGGTTTACTGTCGTCCCGTTCCATGTCCCCGACTCCGAGTAAGCTTCTTCAATAAGATTCAGAGAGTGCCACAAAGTTACGCCAAACCTCGCCGCGCCGTCCATGCGGTCTTGGACCGCACGAGTCAGTATTTCCGCCTTACGGTTGGTTTTTCGCGTTTTCTGGAGCATACTATGCTCCGTCATTTGTGCAGACAGTGTAGGCACCATGTTCGAACCGGCCAGATCGCAGGACCAGAAGCGCCATTTGTTACCTGGAACACTGGCGCCCGACGAACCAAAGCAGCGTCGGCTCATGCAGACGGCGCTAGCGCTGTTGTTAGTGTCGCTGGCAATCGTGCTGTATCACGAGCGGGATTTCTGGTTTCCGGACTCGGACGAAGTTGCTGACCAGACCCAACAACCTGCGGCCACCGCTTCTCAAATTGCCGCAAGGGACTCGGAGAGCGTACCTGCCCGACACAAAAAGGGGCGTTTGCGTTCGGTTCATCCTGCTGTCGCAACACGCGTTCCTGCCGTAGCAAAGGCCGTTCCTAACGAGGAAAGGCCGCCTCTGACTGTAACCAGGACTGTGCTGCCTCCACTAGATGTGGAGGTGGTGGCTGGTAGCACTCATCGCAGGTTGCGTCCCGGCAACAATTCGGTGAAGATCGATATGCAGCCGGAGGAGGACGCAGTGTCGGCTCAGCAGGCGTCCACTGTGCAGCAGGATACGCCAGCCAGCATTACGGTAGACGCGGCCGAACACTCTCCGATCTCTGCGGAACCGACCGATGTTGTAAGCCACTCTGTACAGCCGGGCTACCCGATGCTGGCGCGCGAGATGAAGGTACAGGGGTCGGTGACTCTGCAGGCATTGATTGGTCGGGACGGCCTGATTCAGGATCTTAAAATACTTGTAGGCCCGCCCATCCTGGCAAAAGCGGCGCTCGAGGCCGTGAAACAGTGGCACTTTAAGCCGCACTATGAGGGAACCGAAGCCGTAGAAACGCAGGCCAAGATCACGGTCAACTTTACGATCTCAACAAATTGACCTTCTAACCGAAAAATTCCCGGCGAACCAGAAAGAACTGAACCAGAAAACGCGCCAAAAATGACGAGCGTCCTGGAGCTCTTTCGAGTCCAGGACGCCCGGGCAGCCCTCCCCCAGAACTGCTCACCCATGAAAATAAGACGGATTGCAGATTCTTGCCTATGGCACGATCAGGCTATGTATCCCCCTAAAGTGCCACGCCCGTACTTCCATGAGCCTAAAGGGGTATTCCTTGTATGAGAGCTTGATAGGGTCGGAATTCTGCCTTAAGTCCTCTAAATTCCTGCCGATAAAACAACAGTTAGGTTCCTAATCGCTTGCGGAGCACCTCTCTGTCTTTTGACGGGTTAGACATCTGCCGTAACGTTCTTGAGAGCTTGCCCATCGGGGTATGCGTCCTCGATATGCAGAAGAGAATTGTGCTCTGGAGCGACGGCGCGGAACGCATTACGGGGCATCTCCGTCATGAGGTGCTGGGGCGCTGTTGCATTGCCGACCCTCTGCTCCATTGCGATCAACCTGGCTGCGAATTTTGCAATGAGGAATGTCCGCTGGCCCGGGCGATGAAGACGTCGCATGATGCCGAAGCAACGGGCATTCTTTATCACAAGGCTGGCCATGAAATTCCGGTTCGGGCGCGGGCCGTGCCGGTACGCAGCGAGCACGGGTTGATTGTTGGGGCGGTCGAGATTTTTGAAGAACTGCAACCGTGTGCAAAATCCGATCGTGGCTCGGGTAGCAGTCAAGTCGCGGAATTCCTTGATCCAGTGACTGGCACCGCGAATCACGCCGCAATGGAGCGCCATCTTCGGAGGGCTTTGGCCTCGTTCCGCGAAATGCAAGTGCCATTTGGCGTTTTTCTGGTGCAGGTCGAAAAGTTGGGGCATTTCCGGGCGAATTTGGGGGCAGAGGCTGGTTTTTCATTTCTGCGACTGGTGGCGCGAACCCTCGAGAGCGCGTTTTCGTTCGGCGACTTTATCGGACGGTGGACGGACGATCAATTCCTCGTGGTGGTCGGCGAATTCCAGGAGGAAGCGCTTTCTTCCATGCGTGAGCGAATTCGGCGAATTCTGGCGCGGGAAGGAATTGAGTGGTGGGGAGAACGTCATTCTTTGCCGGTTTCGATTGGTGGCGCGTTCGTGCGGCCTGACGACACTTTTGAGATGCTGCTCGATCGGGCGCAGCAATCACTCAGCACAGCATCGGCTTGGATTACGGGTACGGATGCAGCAGGTTCCAATTCGGCGGGGAGTTTGTAATGTTTGCCATTATCGGCATTCTTGTGGTCTTCGGGTGCGTAGTAGCTGGTTATCTGATGGAGCATGGCAATATTCGAGTGCTCATCCAGCCTGCCGAGCTGGTGATTATCGGCGGAGCGGCCCTGGGAACGGTGTTGGTTGCAAATCCCCTGCACATCATCAAGAAGATCGTGGGTGGTATCGGAGGCGTTTTTGGAAGTTCGAAGTTTGGAAAGGAAACATACATCATAACTTTGAAAATGATGTATGAACTGCTGAACAAGGCGCGCAAAGACGGTTTGATGGCACTCGAAGGCGACGTGGAGGAACCAGAGAAGAGTGCAGTTTTCTCAAAGAATCCGGCCTTCCTGAAGAATCACCACGTCTGCGATTTTGTCTGCGACTCGCTGCGCATGGCGATCACCGGAGTGGACGCTTTCGACCTTGATCAGATGCTGGATCTGGATCTGGAGGTGCACCATCAAGATGCCTCGGCGCCCACTTCGGCGCTCACTACCATGGCCGACTCTTTGCCCGGCTTGGGCATCGTGGCTGCAGTGTTGGGTGTAGTGATAACGATGGGAGCATTGGGCGGTCCTCCGGAAGAGATCGGTCACAAGGTGGCGGCAGCATTGGTCGGCACATTCCTTGGAATTCTGCTGTGCTACGGATTAGTTGGCCCCATTGCGGCCAACATGACCAGAGCCGCTGAAGAGGAGCACGCGTTCCTGTACGTGCTGCGCGTATTAATGGTCTCTTTTCTTAAGGGGACGGCTCCGATTATGGCGGTTGAAGTGGCACGCCGCGCGGTTCCCGGACATGTGCGCCCTTCATTCAAAGAACTCGAACAGGCGTGCCGCGGAGGAGGAGCGGCTGCGGCAGCAGCAGCTGGCTCCTAGATCCCCGCTGATATCTATGGAAAAGACCCGTCCAATCATCATCTTAAAGAAGAAGGTCGGCCATGGCGGGCACCATGGCGGCGCATGGAAGGTTGCCTACGCCGATTTTGTGACGGCTATGATGGCGCTCTTCATCGTGCTTTGGCTGCTCAATAGCAGCAAGCAAATTCAGGAAGCGGTTGGAGGTTATTTTAAGGATCCAACCGGAACCTCGAAGAAAGTTGGCTCCAACATGCAGGGCGCGGGAGAGAACTTCGTGCTTACGCGCGACAATATGCCTAGGCTCAAAGAGCAACTGCAGAAGGCTATGAAGCAGATGTCTGATTTTGAAAAACTGCAGAGCCACATCGAGATGACGGTTACGACCGAAGGCCTGCGCATTGAACTCTCGGAATCAGCAAGTGGAACCTTCTTCGACAGCGGGAGCGCACAATTGAAGCCAGACGGAGCGGAACTTCTAGTCACGCTGGCGCAGGAACTCGGCAATCTTCCGAACAAACTCTCAATTGAAGGACACACGGACTCTCAGCCTTATGCGCCCTCTGCGACGTACGGGAACTGGGAACTTTCGGCGGATCGAGCCAATGCGGCGCGCCGCGTGATGCAGGCCAATGGTATCCGGTCGGACCAGGTGAGGCAGGTTCGCGGTTTCGCCGACCAGCGATTGCGGAAACCAGATGCTCCCTTTGATCCAGCGAACCGCCGGATTTCCGTGATCGTTCAGTACATCGTCAAGAACAATGACGAGGATGATAAGCCGACCCCCGCGGTGGCAGGGGAAGGTGCCAAGAGTACTCCTTCGGTTGCTGACGAGAAGCCTGCATCGAAAGATTGATCAGCCCAAGTAAGCCCATCCAGTTGACCCTCTAAGGTTCCTATGCCACACTGCGGCTAGCCGGTGGGATTCATGACTCGCATGGGATCAAGGGCGGTCCGCTTATTCGCGCGAACTGCCCGCCTCCAGTTCCTCCTCTGTTTCTTTGTTTCGATTGCGTTGGCGCAGCGCGGCGGGTTGAACGACCCCAAGGATCTTAACCAGGTCATCCTGACCTACGATACCGCTCCGGGGACCGGAGTATTGGTCTTTAATGTGTATGCCGAGCGATCGAATAATTATCTTGATCGGCAGGCGGTTCTGAAGCTTGTCAGTTCCGCAGATCACTCCGCCATCTTCCAGACCACAGACGATAATGCGCGAGGGGTTTTCACCAATATCCCATTCGGCGGCTACGAAGTGGAAGTCAGCGCGGTAGGTTATCTGAGTGAGCACAGAGACTTGCAAGTCATGTATTTACTAGGGCCAAAGCAAATCGATATCGTGTTACACCGAGATCCTGCCGCTATCCGACTCGATTTGGCCGGTGCAGTCCCTTCCGCCAAAGCACGCAAAGAAACGAAACGTGCGATATCGTTTCTGAAATCGGGTAATCTCGCCCAGGCACAGAAACAGCTCAGTCAGGCCTATCAACTGGCGCCCTCAAGTTCGGATCTAAATTTCCTCCTAGGCTATTTGTATTTTCAGAAAAAGGACTTTTCGCAAGCCAAGGGTTATCTCGGCACGGCGGCGAATCTCAGTCCCCACAATGCGCAAACCCTAACCCTTCTAGGCAGGGCGGATCTGGAGAATCGTGACTATCCGGGTGCTCGATCCGCGCTCGAGCAGGCAATCCTGGCTGATTCCGAGAACTGGCTACCGCACAGCTTGCTGGCGGACGCTTATCTTTGCCAGAAAGACTACGGCAAAGCACGAGATGAGGCACAGGTTGCGATCGCGAAGAGTCCGAAAATGGAAAAGAATGCCACCAGTCCAAGTCATCTTGTATTAGGAGAGGCTCTAGCCGGGTTGGGACAGAATCAAGATGCAATCAAAGCCCTGAATACATTCTTAAATGAAACTCCCCGACACCCGATGGCAGGTGAGGTGCGGACGTTGATCGACGAGATTAAAGAACAGAACTTCAATGATGTTTCGAGCGTATCGCCGGAGAAGACAGGAGGTCATCTCTCTGCAGTAGATCCGATCGAGGCAATGGGAGCTCCGACGCTCTCCTTGAAGTCATGGCAGCCGCCGAACGTGGACGACGTCATGCCGGCGATTGCGTCGAAGGTCGAATGTCCGGCAACACAGGTGATTGAGGAGTCCGGGAAGCGAGTTCAAGAACTCGTAAATGATGTCCAGCGTTTCGCGGCAGTGGAAGATTTGATTCACCAGGCGCTCGATAATTTCGGAATTCCTGTCCGCACAGAAACCCGCAAGTATAACTATGTGGCATCGATCTCGGAACCCCAGCCGGGCTTCATCGCGGTAGATGAATACAGAGCCGAGAAAATCACGCTGGATGGATACCCTGACCAGATCGCGAGCAGTGGATTCGCCGCACTTGCTCTGGTATTTCATCCAGATATGCGAGACAACTTCGCCATGAAGTGTGAAGGACTGGGTGACTGGCGCGGGCAGGCAACCTGGCTGATGCACTTCCGCCAGCGAGAAGACCGGCCCAGTCGCATGCACAGCTATAAAGTCGGAAATCAACTGCACTCTGTAGATTTAAAAGGCAGAGCATGGATTACTGCCGATAAGTTCCAAATTGTGAGGATCGAGGCCGACATGGTACGTCCGATGCCAGAGATCCAACTGATCAGCGAGCATCAAGCGGTTGAATACGGTCCGGTTCCATTTCCGAAGAAGAACACCACGCTCTGGCTCCCAAAGAGTGCCGATATCTATTTCGATTTTCGCAAACATCGCTACTATCGGCGGCACAGCTTTGATCACTTCATGTTGTACTCAGTCGACACACAAGAGAAACGCAAGGCGCCGGTCGATCCTGCGAAGCAACCCGGCTAAAAGACCATTCCACTGCATTGCGTTACTTGTCCCGGCTTAAGCCACGCATCGTGAGCAAATGAACCCAGTTTGTGAAAAACTATCATCCGGAGAATTTTCTCTATGTTTTCCTTTGAGCCAATCGGATACGTGAAAAGTCCTTATCGGGACACAAAAGAAATTCCTAAAGGTCTAGGCGTCAAACACGAAGCAGAAGGAGTGCTCGAGATCCTCTCAAAATACGAGGGTGGACTGACTGACGTTGAAGGGTTCTCACATGTTTTCGTCTTGTGGGTGTTCGACCGATCCGAGGGATACGAACTAGTGGGCAAGCCTCCCATCGACACCGAGCCTCATGGAGTCTTTGCCACGCGATCGCCGCGTCGTCCGAATCCGCTTGGTCTAACCGTGGTGCAGATACTTCGACGAGAGGGCGCATCAGTACACGTGCGGGGAGTCGATATGCTCGACGCAACTCCGATTCTCGATATCAAACCCTACCTATCGAGCATTCCTGCGCAGCAACTCCGCCGGGGCTGGCTGGCAGAGGCAGAGCTGAGGGCGGCCAGGGAACGTTAGCATCAGTGCTCGCTCTTGGTTTGTCTTTGCGCCCATAGCCGAAGCCCGATTCGGGGAGGTTCCTGGGATAGTTGAAGAGAGCAGACAGCCGAACAGTGTTTCGATCGTCCCATCGCATTCCCTCCGATAAGATTTCCACCGAAAAAGCGTTTCGCTAGCACAAAAGCCATTGACGGACAAGTCCTTAGAACGATACGATTCGGACCAAGTCACCAACATAGTTATTAACGGAGTGTGGGAATGGGCAGGTCCGCGTTTCGCGGTGTGGTAAGTTGCGTGCTTACGATTCTGTTCCCCTTGTCTCTATTTGCCGCTGACTCCAACCCGGCCATGCTTTATACCAACGGTGCGGCTTGGATTAATGGAGCACACGTTCCTCGTCCATCTCTGGCAATCTTTTCGGGGGATCTTTTGCAGACTCGTGCCGATTCGGTGGCGCACATCAACGAGTCGGGATCGAGCGTCACCGTTTTAGCAGATTCGCTGGTGAAGTTTGAAGGAAGTTCAGTCCGCATCGATCACGGCGGAGTAAGTGTTTCGACGTCGAGGCAGATGGCGACGACGGCTGGCGATGTGACGGTCACGCCGGCTTCCAATTCGTGGACCGAATTCAACGTTATCGACGTTGATGGCACTGTCAGGATCGCGGCACGTAAAGGTGACCTGCTAGTAAACGACGGCCAGAACACGGCGACGGTCGCCCAAGGACAAGAAGCAACTCGGGACGAAACCGCACCTGCCCCAGCGGATAAAGGTCACAAGAAGAATAAGAAACGGCAGTCTGGGGCGCCTGCCGCTGCAACTGGAGGGATTCTCAACTCTCCGTGGGCGATCGGAGGGAGCGCTATCGCCATCGGCGGTGTAGTCACGTGGGTCCTGATCAAGAATGACGATCCAGCCAGTCCAGCAAAGCCGAACTAAGCGGATCGAAATAGCACCCGTTTGTTCGAGATTCGATTGTCCTTCCTGCTCTGACCTATCTGGGATATTGCTGCTTCCCGCTAGACAACTTCTGAGGTGGGGTAAAGTTCTTCCTGTTCGGTTGAGACTGGTCGCCGCTTCCGGGCCCGCTGCAGTAACGGTGGGGCTGCTGCAATCGTGCAGAACACATAAAACAATGCGGCGTTCGCCGGAATCTGTAAGTTAAAGTCGATTAGACTGTGAACGAGAATTCCGATGACCCCTAAGGTGCATGCCAGCGTCACGGCGCCGCTGACATCGGTCGGCCATTTTGAGATTTTGCCGCGTACCCGGAGAAATAGCACCGCAAGAAACCAGATCATGGTGCCGAAGCCGAGGAGCCCCGTCTCCGACAGCAGTTGCAGATAGTCATTGTGCGCTTCATTCACGAAGAAATTCGTATAAAAGGTGCGGAATTGCGGATAGACCACCGGGAAAGTGCCGACTCCCCATCCCAAAATCGGTTTGCGGCGAAACATCTGGATGGCGTCGCGATCGATCGAAAGCCGTATGCCGCCAGAGATTTCTCCTCGCGCTTCGGTCGAGATACTGCTTACACGCGTGGTCAGTTCTTTCCCGCCGAGCCAAACCAGTAAGGTCACGAGAACAACTGCAAACGTGCCCACAGTAAGAGCAATCCGTAGGGTCTTCTTTTGTCGCGAGAGCACGATTCCCAGGATCGCCAGTTCCACAAAAATAGCGAGCATGCCGCCGCGCGATCCCGAAAGAAAGATTGTGCCCACCATGATCGCTGCAGCGGTGCCTGCCGCAATCCGAGCCTTCTCATGAACCAGATGGGAAAGGGAGATGATCAAAGGAATCGGAACTAGCATCTCCATCAGCCCGGCATAATGATTGTGATTCACATAGGGTCCATAGATCCAACCACCCAGACGAGGCTGTCGCATCCAATAGAGCTTCCCATTTGGGGCGACACCTTGCAAAAGAGCGAAACACGCGACTACTACCCCGAATAGCGAGACGATTACAGCAATTTTGCGGGCCTGCGAGGCGCGAAGCAGGCTCTGATTCGCGAGAAAACAGAGCATCCCATAGGCGCAATACAACATTGCCTGAGCGATGCTGTCGTGCGGATATACACTCAGTCGCAGTGCAAACTGCAGAGCGATGACTCCACCAAAGGCCGCCATCGGCAGGAACAGGGGATTCCAGAGGATGTTCATCTCCCCGTCCAACCATTGTTTCGCAAGCCACACAGCTGACAAAGTGACTGCGCCCGTCTCCATCACGAAGATCGACCAAGGTTCTACCGCTCCGAACGCGAGTGGGCCGAACATCAGTAAAGAGAACGTTCCGTAAAGAAGTACGGATCCCAACTGAGCCGAGCGCTCCTGGGAGTTCATCTTGGCCGCTTCTTTGGTTCTATGACGCCTCATGAAAATAAATTTCTTCGCGCGACGCAGCATCTACGAGGGTTTCCTGACCAGGTGGAAATCGCCGACCCAGAGCTTACCACGTATGGGACTGCCCGCCGGCAGTCGGCGGATATGCAACACGATCAACTTGCAGTCCGGCCCAGTCGTAAAGTCTCCGTCTGCAGACTTCCAGAATCCCGTATCCTTCAACTCGTCGCTCTCGTAGTAGACGGCCTGGGTGTACATGTCCTGAATCGTGAAATGAGGACCGCCCGCGCCCTCAATATCTCCGGTTTTGTAGTATCCCGTGAAGTCATAGGTGGTATTGGGTTGAACCGCAATGGGCTGGTAAATGCCAGCTTCCATGATTCCAGGTCCATCAAAGGAAACGAGCAAAGACCTGCGGCCTGCGTGAAAGTCGCTCGGGTCCAGTGTCAGAGTAACGCTTGATTGCTTCTGGTATTGCCAGTCAAACCCGGCGTTCAACACTTTGAGGTTGAAATTGCTATTTACAATCAGATTGCTCGAGGAAGGAAGATAGGAAGTGAGCCCAAACCGATTGGCAATCTGCTGCCACGCGATCGCCGCCCGATCGGCTTCTTGGTGTTTTATCAGGTAACGAACGTAATTGTATGCGTATCCCAACTCGAATGGCTGGTGGGTCTGCATGAGCGCATCCCACACCTTCGTTGCGCCGACGGTCTCCTCTTTGGCTTCAAGTAATTCAAGGAAAGTGGTGTAAGCATCGACCCGGACGGGCACTATATTTTGCAACATCGTGTCGACGTCAGGTTTAATTCGCCAACAAAACTGTAAGGCGGCGTTTTGGAGCGAAGGATCATTGGCGATCACAACCCGAAATTCGCGCAACGCTTTTTCATTCTCTCCTTGCACGAGATACAAATTCGCGGCTTCCCATGCGACGTCGGGGGTGGTTGCATCAGCCCGGATTGCATGTTCGAGAGCTGCCGTCTGATTGGCGGTGTCCCCCAGAACCTGGTATGAACTAGCCAGATCAAACCAATAACGGGCGGAGTGCGGATTGAGTTGAGCTGCCGCCCTATATTCCTGCGCGGCAGCACCTGGGTCGCGCGCCACCAAATCGTAATAGCGCCCAAGGTGATCGCGATATTCAGCGTTAGCCGGATCGAGCCATGCAGCTCTCCGGAGACTCTGCAACTCGACACGTCCAGAGAGCCATGAAGCAATAAATTGGCTGGCCGCCAGTCCGACATAAGCGATCGCGATTATCGCAAATGCAACTACGATCGGTCCCCGGCGCCGGGACGTGTTGAATGGGATCTTCATGTTCGGATCAGCGGATATTTCCTAAGCACTGCTAGAGGACGGAGTTTCCTCCAGATCGTCTTCTTCCTCGTGCGATGAGTCCTCGTCGCGATAGTAGCGGGCGTACTTGCCCTGGTATTCGTAATAGTAGTAGTAGTCCGGCGAACTCAAATCCACCGCGTTGAGCAGAACGCCTACAACCTTGGCATTCACCTGCATCAGGATGTCGCGAGAACGGCGCAGAGCCTGTTTCGTAGTCTGCCCGGAGCGGATCACCAGGACCACGGCATCGGCACGAGGAGAAAGCACAACCGCATCAGTCACTGAGAGCGAAGGAGGAGTATCGATCACAACATGGTCGTATTGTTCCCGAAGCTCATTCAAAACGTCGCGCATGTTGGCGGAAGCCAACAACTCCGCGGGATTTGGCGGTGGCGTCCCTGCAGGAAGGACGAAAAGATTGGGCAAGATCGTACTGCGCGTAATGGCCTGCTCCATTGTGGTGCTGCCGGTTAACACGTTGCTGAGTCCGCTGTGCGGCCCCATACCAAGTGTCTTATGAATGCTGGGGCGGCGCAGATCGGCATCGATCAGCAACACCCGCACACCCTTCTGAGCAAGAACCACTGCCGTGTTAATGCTGGTCGTGGTTTTTCCCTCTTGCGGTAGTGCACTCGTGACCATGATGACTTTGGGCGGTGCTCCAATATTCGAGAGCAGCAAGGACGTGCGCAAGGCACGGTAAGATTCCGCCATCTGCGATTGCGGGCGTACCTGAGTGACCAGTTCCACGGCTTCTTTGGAAGCGGCTATGACGAGGCGCTTCGGGTTCGGTCCCTCGCGAGCCCCCTTCGACCCGAGTGGAATCATGCCCAGGGAGGCTACCCCGGAAATCATCTGAGCTTGTTCCGTCGTCCGAACGGTATTGTCAAGACCCTCAAGAAGGAAAGCCAGGCCTATGCCAGACGCCAGGCCGAGCACAGCTGCAAACAAGAGATTCCTCGGAATATTAGGCTCGATGGGCGCTGTTGGAGGACGCGCTCCGTCGATAATGCGAAAGTTGTTTGACTTTAATCCCGCCGAAACGCCCGCCTCTTTGAGCTTCTGCAGAAGCCCTTCATAGAGTTGCCGGTTCGTATCGACATCACGCTTGAGCAGCGTATATTCGATGGCACTCTCATTAAGTTTATTGGCCTCTTGCTTTTGCTTTTCAAGCGCTTCGTGAAGCATGTTCTCGCGCTGCTGAGCGGCAGAGTACTGACCGCGCACTTTACTCACGATCTTCTTCATCTCGGCCTGAATCTGCGAATCGACTTCCTTCAGTTGGTTGTTCAATACCGAAAGTTTGGGATAGGCAGGACCGAACTGTGTGTTCAACTCAGCGGCCTGGATTTTGAGGTCGGCTTCTTTGGCACGGAGCACGCCAAGGAGCGCAGTGCTCGATTGCCCACTCCCACTATCTTCTGCGGCGTTGAGGCTCGATGCGATCGCATCCGGATCCCCAGACTCAACCAGGTGATAGGCAGCTTCCTTGTCCATTCGCTCACTTTCGGCTGCCGTTAGCTCCTTATTGAGCTCGTCCAACTTTTCCATGGTGATGTTCTGTTTTTCGTCGGCTCCCAAGATTTCGTGTTCTTTCTGATACCGCACCAGCTTCTCCTGAGAGGTCTCGACCTTCATCTGCAAATCGACGAGCTGCTTCGAGAGCCAGTCCGATGCCTGCATCGTGGACTCGAAGCGGGCCTTGAAGTTGTTCTCGACATAGGTCTGCATCAACGTATTCACCGCGTTGGCCGCCATTTGCGGGTCAGCGCTTCGGTAATGGACCTCAATGATGCGGGTATTCGGGCTCAAATTGACCCTGAGGTTCCCTTTGAATCCGCCAATCATGGCGGACGCCCGGGCCGGATCGCTTTGCAATGGATCGGGCGAAAGGTCGCCCGATCCAGAGGGTGAAGGCGGAACATCGTTGGCATACTCGGGCCGACGATCGAGATTCAATTCACGGATGACCTGCATTGCCAATAAGTCGCTCTGCAGAATTTTGACTTCTGTGTCGAGTTCCGTGGGATCGAAGTAGTCGAGGCTCAAGGTTGTGGAATTCTGGAAGTTCAGGCTATTGTCAGGCTTGTTGACGGCGATTGTGCCCGATGCTTCGTAGACCGGGGTAGTTTTCAAGCTGGCGATCGCCACCACGGAAAAGATCGTGGCGAAGCATCCCACGACGATCCACTTGCGCTTGACCAGGATCCGGATGTATTCGCCTGCTGTGGATTCGTGCGTCGGGAGCATGGGGTAGAACGAGGCACCTGCCGGCCTGCCCAAATCGAGGTTCGGAGAGGGCGGTAGTTCACGAACGGCGGGATTATTCACCGGTGCCAAGGGCCCTATATCCATGCCTGCTCCTCAAGGGTTGTTCATTCACAAAAAAGGCCCAAGCGAGGCCTACTTTCAGTCACACCTATCAAACGCATCCCGAGTCGAAGAGGCTGGTCTGTCGCGCAGGGAATTATTCGCACAATGAACTGGGAGTTCGCCGCTCATTCTAGCATCGCCCGAAGTAAATTTCGTTATGAAAATTTCGTGCGAAACGAATGCGTCAATGAGTTGGGCGGCTGAATTTTCGGGAAAGTCCGTTATACTAGCGTGCAACTAACGATCGTGATGCGATTTCCTAGATATGGGTGCGGAATGACGACCGATTTAGCGGATTCGTCAATGTCATGCTGCGCCTGGCTTCTGAAATTGGCAGCGAGGCAGACGGGATGAATTGGTCGGAAGAGTCAGTATTAGTCACTGGGGGCACGGGGTCTTTCGGCAAGAAATTTGTCGAGATCATGCTGAAGGAGTATCGGCCCAAGCGTCTGGTGATCTTCAGCCGCGACGAACTCAAGCAGCATGACATGCGCGCCTCAGGATTCGATGATCCAAGTTTGCGATATTTCCTAGGGGATGTGCGCGATCTGTCCCGCTTAGAACGCGCTTTCGCCGGAGTCACCGCAGTCGTGCACGCTGCAGCCCTGAAGCAAGTACCGGCTTGTGAATACAACCCTTTTGAGGCGATCCAAACCAACATCATGGGCGGTCGAAATGTGATTGACGCCGCCATTAATCAAGGCGTACGGCGCACACTCGCACTGAGCACCGATAAGGCTGTCAATCCTATCAACATCTACGGCGCTACCAAGCTCTGTGCGGAAAAAATGTTTGTGCAGGCCAACGCTTACGCTGGCGCCCAAGAGACACGTTTCAGTTGTGCGAGATATGGGAATGTCGTTGGCAGCCGGGGCAGCGTCATCCCCGTGTTTGAAGCGCAGAAGCAGCAGGGGCGCATCACGATTACTGATTGCAGAATGACCCGTTTCTGGCTAACTCTAGAGCAAGGAGTGCGTTTTGTGATCAGCAGCATCGAGCAGATGCATGGAGGAGAGATTTTCGTCCCCAAGATTCCCAGCATGAGGCTCGTGGATCTTGCGGAAACTATTGCCCCGGGATGTGAGATTGAAACGATTGGGATTCGTCCGGGTGAAAAGCTGCATGAGGTGCTCATTTCGGAAGATGAAGCGCGGAACGCTCTCGAGGTGGAAGACCGTTACATCATTCAACCGTCCCATCCCTGGTGGCGGCGCGATAACTGGATCCATGGTAAGCCGTTGCCGGAGGGCTTCCGATATGCGAGTGACACGAACGAACGTTGGCTTAGCGGGCGGGAATTGCAGGAACTGATTTCACCCGGATCGATGGGGCAGTCGATACTACCTGCCCAAGTTCCTGCCTAGGAATAGCATGACAACGACCCCGGCCAGTTTGCAGGCGCTTGCCATTGACGGCGGATCTCCTGTGCGTGCGACATTCCTTCCGTATGGGAGGCAATCAGTAGACGAAGCAGACATCCAAGCCGTCATTGAAGTTCTGCGCTCAGACTGGTTGACCACGGGTCCAAAGATTGCCGAATTCGAGGAAGCGTTTGCCGCTTACGTCGGGGTCTCCCACGCCGTTAGCTTTAGCTCCGGGACGGCCGCATTACATGCCACGTCATTCACCGCCGAGCTCAAACCCGGCGACGAAGCGATCACGACTCCACTGACCTTTGCCGCAACCAGCAATTGTATTTTGTATCAGGGGGCGACCCCAGTTTTTGCAGACGTATCTCCAGATACCCTGAATCTGAATCCCGAGAAGTTTGCGGAAAGAATCACTCCCAAGACAAGAGCCGTCTTTCCGGTCGATTATGCCGGTCATCCGGCAGATCTCACCGTCATTCTCGAGATCGCGAGAAAGCACGGCCTTATTGTTATCGAGGATGCCTGCCATGCCTTGGGCGCTGAGCACAACGGAGCGCGCGTGGGCAGCATCGCGGATATGACTGTCTTCAGCTTTCATCCGGTGAAGCACATCACGACGGGTGAAGGTGGCATGGTGACGACGAACAATCCGCACTTCGCCGAGACCCTGCGCCGGTTCCGCAACCACGGGATCTCGAGCGATGCACGACAACGGCAGAGCGCCGGTCAGTGGTACTACGAGATGGTGTTGCTCGGATTCAACTACCGCCTTCCTGATATCGTCTGCGCGCTCGGACTTCAGCAGTTGAAAAAATTGGAATCCAATTTAGCGCGACGGCAAGGGATCGCTGATCGCTACACCACGGTTTTTCGTGACATGCTCGGAATTGTTCCGCCTGCGGTCCGGTCTGAGGTCAATCCTGCCTGGCATCTGTATCCAATTCGATTGGATCTGCAGAAATTGGTTGTTGACCGAGCACAAATCTTCCGTGCGTTGCGTGCAGAAAATATCGGAGTGAACGTTCACTACATCCCGGTGCACTTGCATCCGTACTATCGCGATCGCTTCGGGTACCGCGGAGGCGAGTTTCCGATCGCCGAGGACGCGTACTCGCGACTGATCAGCATGCCCATGTTTCATGGAATGACGGATAAAGACGTGGAGGATGTAATCCAGGCTGCCACAAAAGTAATCGAACGCTATGTCGGAACAGGAAAAGATTAAGGAGGTCTGATTGGCAGTCGATGCTTCACAAAAGACCGAGCAAATCCGGACTTGGACCGGCGATTTTGGGCGGGAGTATACCGATCGCAATGCCTATTCACCAGCAGAACTGGACGAATTTTATCGTCGCCAGTATGGCGTCACGCGGACGCTATTGAATCAGAGACTGCTCGAAAGCGTACCCCGTAACGCTCGTATCCTTGAAGTCGGCTGCAATACGGGCATGCAGTTGCTTGTTCTCGAGAAAATGGGGTTCACGAATCTTTATGGCATTGAAATCCAGAGTTATGCGTTAGATCGCGCGAGATGTAGGATTCCGGGGGCAATATTGAAGGAAGCGTCTGCATTCGGAATCCCCTATTCAGATCGTTTTTTCGATCTCGTTTTTACGTCGGGGGTGCTGATCCATATCGCCCCGGTGGATTTGACGGCTGCGCTGGCGGAGATCCATCGTTGTACGCGTCAATGGATTTGGGGATTCGAGTATTACGCGCATGAAACCACGGAGGTGGCGTATCGCGGTCACACATCTCTTCTGTGGAAGACGGACTATGCCCGCGCCTATAGGCAGCATTTCCCGGACTTGGAGTTGGTCCGCGAGGAACGTTTCCCCTATCTTGAAAACGAAAACGCAGACAGCGCGTTTCTGCTTCGCCGGACAGCATAGAAGTCTGTCAGACCAGAGACGATTCAGGAGAACCGTGAAAGTTGTCGCGATTGTTCAGGCTCGAATGGGGAGCACCCGTCTGCCGGGGAAGGTCCTAAGAGAACTTGCCGGGGAAAGCATGTTGGCTCGCGTTGTGAAACGTCTTCGCGGGGCGGAGTTCGTTCACGAAGTGCTCATTGCCACAACAGATCGTCCAGGGGATGACGCCATCGTCGCGGAGTGTCGGAGATATTCAGTCGCAGTGTTTCGCGGAGATCAGGACGATGTACTCGATCGCTATTTCAAGGCAGCGAAGTCCACAAGTGCGGAGATTGTGGTCCGCATTACCTCGGATTGTCCGCTGATCGATCCCGAAATTATCGACAAAACGATTCGAGCTTTTCAGGATATGTCGCCGGACTATGCCTCCAATACCATCGTCCGAACATTTCCGCGCGGGCTCGACACCGAGGTCGTTTCCATGGCTGCATTAACGCGGGCCTGGCGGGAAGCACGAAGACCTCACGAACGCGAGCATGTCACGCCTTATATTCTGGAGCATCCCGAAGACTTCGTATTGCTGCCGGTGCTTGGAGATCAAGATTACAGCGCGTATCGCTGGACGGTCGATGTGCCGGAAGACTTTGAGTTTGTACAAGCCGTCTACGACCGCCTGAAGGTCAAAGGAGAATTTTCCTGGCGAGAAGTGCTCGACCTACTTGGTCGCGAACCGGAATTATTAGAGTTAAACCGATGTGTCGTGCAGAAGTCGGTACATTAAAGGCGTGATCAGTCGCTTAGCCTCCCAGGCGTCCGTTTGCGCGTAATTTATGTCTTCAGCGCGTTCACCAATGAAAATCCTGCTCATACATTCGGATGACGAGTTACAGGATGCGCGCTGGGCATCGCAGCGTTGGGATCGCGTCATCGACTTGGGTACGACAGGTGCAGAATCATATGCCGAAACCGAACCGATATTAGGTTCCCCGATTTCGCGGCTCAGTGATTTCGGTAACAATTTCCGAGGCCTTCTCAGGCTGCGTGAGTTGATGGCTGTTGGGATCGGGCGATTGACGGATAGCCTTGGCCTCGATTGGTGGGAGTTGACGGCGATACTGTTTCACCAGCAACTCGAGATCGGCTTCCTGTTGCACGAATTGGTTGAAAGCCTTGATTCAAGCGATGAAGTATATGTAACTCGTCCTGGGTTCCATGCAGACGCTCTGCGGCTCGCGCTAGGTTCTCGCTTGCGGACATTTCCGTTGCCGGTAAACAGTCGTAAGGGTTCGCCAGGACACTATGCGAGATTGCTGAGGAAGTTTCCGGTTTCGCAATTGATGGAGATTTTTTGGGATAAGGTTGATGCTGGATACCAGTTCCGCGGATCACTGCGCCGGAGAAGATCGCAATCGCCGGATCCGGTCGTCTTGCTGCCGAGTTCTTACATTGGCATTTCCCGCACCGCTCTCTCCTATGCTCAGAGTTTGCCGGAAACCGGTTTCTTGCTGGTGGTCACCCGCCAAAGCGGATGGATCGAAACATTAACGCCGAACGTCTCGGCAACGTGGCTTTCCCGTTATGCTTCTGTGCGGAATCCCCCGAGAAAATTGGAACATCGGGACTTGCTAAGGCGATGGGAGTTGCTGCGAACCAAACTCAAGGCGATTCCCGAGATACTCGCCCTGGATGCCTTAGGGGCGTTCGAAGATTTTCCCAGACGTGTCCTGCAAGGCCTCGAAATTCGCGATGCCTGGAGCAATGTTCTGGATCAGGAGCCGGTGCAAAGTGTGATTTGCGCGGATGACAGCAATCCCTACACTCACATCCCTTTGCTCCTCGCGGCGCAGAGAGGATTGCCGACCATTGCGTGCCATCACGGCGCGCTCGACGGACGCTATTTCTTTAAGCGCAACCACGCGGATGTTGTGTTGGCCAAAGGGGAAATGGAGAAAGACTATCTCGTACGATTGTGCGGGGTGCCTATGGAGAGAGTCGAGATTGGAGCACCCCTGGTTTCATCACACTTGGATCAGCCCCGGCCGGCGTATCCCAACGAGAAATCGGCAATCATTTTTTTCTCCGAGCCCCATGAGATGGCGGGAGCGCGAGTAAAAGGTTTCTACCGTGATATTCTCCCGCGATTAGCCGAACTGGCAGTGGCGGAACGGCGAGAACTAATCATTAAGCTGCACCCGTCCGAGAGCGCCGCCGAGCGCAGTCGCTTCGTGCAAGAGGTCCTGAATTCCGAACAACGGCGCATTGCTCGAGTGATAGACGGGCCACTCAAGCCGGAATTGCTCAAGGATGCGTGGTTCGGTGTCGCGATAATGTCAACGGTGGTCGTGGAGTGCGCGCTGCAACAGATTCCTTGTTTCTTGTGCGCTTGGCTGGATCCGTGGCCTTACGGATATGTAGACCAGTTCACACGTTTCGATGTGGGCATCAGGCTGAGAGAACCGGCAGAAATCCAACAGATTCCCGAAATGTTGCGGGGCTATCGCGTGAGCAGCGCAATTCGGGAGAACTGTTGGACTCCGATTCAATCACAGCGCCTTCAGGCTCTGCTGGGATTGGGAAGGCCCCAGCCTATGACGGTTGGAGAACGAAATTGAAAATTGAGGGGATTGAGCGGTGGATATAGGGACGCTGCTGATCCGAGCCGATGCCAGTGCTGCGATCGGCACCGGCCACGTCATGCGCTGCATTGCTCTTGCGCAAGCCTGGAATGACACTGGCGGCAAAACGTCGTTCGCGATGGCACAGAGCACGGAATCAGTCCGGAAGCGGCTGGCGGATGAATCGTGCGAGGTACTGGCAGTGCCATTTGCCATGGGATCAGAGGACGATTTGCAGCACACGATCGCGCTCGCCCAGAAACAGAACTGTGAATGGGTGGTGGTAGATGGCTATCAGTTCAACGCGGTTTATCAATGCGGCCTGAAAAATGCCGGTTTGAAAGTTCTTTTCCTGGATGACTACGGACATTCGCAGCACTATTCCGCCGACCTGGTACTCAATCAAAACCTATCGGCAAATCCGGTGCTCTATCCGAGCCGGGAGTCTCGCACCCGGCTTCTTCTGGGGCCTCGGTATGCACTGCTACGACGGGAATTCAATGCGTGGTGGAATTGGAAACGCACGATGTTTCCAGTTTGCCGTCGGGTGCTGGTGACCATGGGTGGCAGCGACGAGCGGAATGTGACGGGAACGGTTATCAAGGGCTTGTGTCTATCCGCCACCGAGGATCTTGAAGCTACGGTGCTGGTGGGTGGCAGTAATCCACATCTGGAAGAGTTGCAGGACTTGGTTGCGCGGAGTACCTCCAGGACAAAACTGCTGCATGACGTCTCCAACATAGGAGAATTGATGGCCTCGGCCGACCTCGCGATCTCTGCCGCTGGCACTACCGTCTGGGAACTATGCTTGCTCGGCCTGCCGTCGGTGCTGATTGATGTTGCCGACAATCAGACCGCCTTGGCTCAAGAGCTTCACCGCCGAGGATGCGCCATCCACATGGGACGCGATATTACGCCGGAAGCAGTCGCAGAACATATCAAGCGGTTATTCAGCGAGATTGAACTCCCCGAGTCTCTTTCACGCTGTTCGCGAGCTTTAGTGGACGGCAAAGGCGCAAAGCGCGTAGTCTCCGTTCTGCGTGGCGAGTCATGCTTGCGCTTGCGGGTCCCGCAGGAGAACGATCGACATTTGCTGTGGGAGTGGGCCAACGATCCTGAAGTACGGGCGTCCTCATTTTCTCCAGATCCCATTCCATGGGAAACGCATGTGGCCTGGTTCAATGCGAAACTGAGTTTGCAGAAGAGCCCGCGCCCCACAAGCATGATATTTATCGCCGAGGATGAAAACGGAATGCCGCTGGGGCAGATAAAATTCGATCTTCGACCGGATGGCGAGTGGGAAGTGGGTATAAGCCTTGATAAGAAGCTGAGAGGCCTAGGACTGTCACCCCAGCTGATTCAGATCGGAGTGCAGAAGGTCGTTACAAATAACCGTGGTGCCCGCATTCATGCGTTTATCAAGCCGGAAAACATAACTTCAGTGAAGGCGTTTGAGCATGCCGCTTTCAAAAATGCTGGTCGAGATCAGATCCGAGGCCACGCCGCGATTCATTTGACTTACGACAGCAATTGAACTATCCCCTTGCAGTTTGCAGACTAAATAGGCATGGCAGCGCAGATCGAGATCGGAAACAGGACGATCGGACCAGGACAGCCCACCTATATCATCGCCGAAGTGTCGGCCAATCATGGGCAACAGTTCGAGCAGGCGGTATCGATCGTTCGCGCGGCAAAGCAGGCTGGCGCCGACGCTGTGAAGCTGCAGACTTATACGCCTGATACGATGACCATCGCCTGCGCCCGGCCGGAGTTTCTCATCACGGGAACGCTGTGGGAAGGGCGTAATTTGCACGAACTTTATTGTGAAGCGTACACACCTTGGGAATGGCAACCCCGACTGCGAGACATCGCGTATGAACTTGCGATTGATTTGTTTTCCACTCCCTTCGACGCCACAGCCGTCGATTTTCTGGAATCCATAAACGTCCCTGCCTATAAAGTTGCATCGTTCGAACTGGTTGACCTGCCTCTGATCCGAAAAATTGCGAAAACGGGGAAGCCGCTGATCATGTCGACGGGGATGGCCACTCTGGAGGAGATTGACGAAGCCGTTCGCACCGCTCGCGAGGCGGGCGCGACTCAGATCGCGCTGCTGAAATGCACCAGCGCTTATCCGGCGCCATCCGAGGAGATGAACCTGCGAACGATTCCGGAACTCTCGCGGCGCTTTGGCGTACCCGCCGGCCTTTCAGACCATACGCTGGGCACAGCCATCCCCATCGCGGCCGTAGCATTGGGGGCCTGCATCGTTGAGAAGCACATCACTTTGTCACGCTCTGAACCAGGCCCAGACAGCGCATTCTCATTGGAGCCGGACGAATTCAAAGCTACGGTTGAGGCGATTCGTATGGCCGAAAAAGCTCTGGGCCAAGTATATTTTGGCTTCAGCCCGGCTGAGAGGAACAGCCGCGTCTTTCGCCGGTCTTTGTTTGTGGTCGAGGATGTGAAGCAGGGTGAGCTGTTCACGGCACAAAATGTTCGTTCAATCCGGCCGGGGCACGGACTTCATACGCGGCATATGGAAGAAATCCTTGGACAGCGTGCGGCGCGCGACATCGAGCGGGGAACTCCACTGAGCTGGGAGTTGGTTAACCGACAATGAGGATTGTAAGCCCAGTCCTGAAAACAATTGTCTATCCCGCTTTGGCCGCAGCCGGCATTTTTCATCGCATGCACGCATCGGGGCTCGCCATTGTTACGTACCACGGTGTCCGGCCGCCCGGATACGTGCCTATCGATGCCGCCTTTGATGGGAACCTTGTCAGCGCCGACGTTCTGCGGGGGCAAGTAGGTCTGCTGAAGAGTTATTACAACGTCATCTGCCCCGAGGAGTTTCTGGACTGGCGTCAGAATGGACACGGGTTGCCTCCTAAGGCGGTCCTCCTGACATGTGACGACGGGTTGCTCAATTGCCTGACGGATATGTTGCCGGTTCTTCAGCAGGAAAGCGTCAAATGCTTGTTCTTCGTAACAGGTGCGTCGGCCACGGACGTACGAAGCATGCTTTGGTATGAAGAACTCTTTCTACTGTTCCTGAAGGGTCCTGCTGGCCCAGTTGATATCTCATCCGAGGGAATTACGATCCGGGGCACACTTGATAGCCGTGAGCAGCGGCGAGCCGTCTGGTGGGACTCGGTCGAGCGTTTATCGCAGGTGAATGCCATCCGGCGGGCCTGTTTCCTCCATTCACTGCGCGATCGTTTCGCGATAGATTCCGATCTGGTTTATTTGGGCAATTCGAGTTCACCATCATGCCGGCGCTACGGATTGCTTACCGGGGCCGAGGTTCGCCAACTGATTTCCGCAGGGATGAGCATCGGCGCTCACACGCTGTCGCATCCGATGTTATCTCAACTACCTCCAGCGCTCGCATATGAGGAGATCGCAGATAGCCGCACGAGATTGGAGTCGGCACTTAACAGGACAGTTTGGGCATTCGCCTATCCCTTTGGCGACGCGCAATCGGTGACCCCGCAAGTGCTGGCGATGCCGCGGGAGGCCGGATATCAGGCCGCGCTGTTGAATTTCGGCGGAGGGCTGGGCTCTGGCTTGCCGCCGTATGCATTGCCTAGAATTCATGTTACGGCTGCAATGAGGTTGTCAGAGCTCGAAGCGCATGTGTCTGGCTTCTATACACGATTGCAGAGATGTGCGCGGCGGAGCGTCCTCGGTGGAATGAGCTAACTTCGCCGATTGGTACTATTACACATTCACTAAATCCCAGAAGTGAGTGAACTATTGCGACTCGTCGTTCTCACAGAAATCGTCGAAGATGCAAACCTGCGGAAGCAGTGGAACGGACTGGTCCGAAGACTCGATGACCCTCAGGTCTTCTACACCTATGAGTGGGCTTTGGCCGTACAGCGGGCGTACAGCACGGCGCTGCACCCACTTGTATTTTTGGCTTACGACGGCAACGAATCTTTGTGCGGTCTCGCGGCATTAGCACTCGATGCGGATGCTGTTCACGTTACTTTTCTCTGTGCGACTACCGGTGACTATTGTGATTTCCTGGCTCAGACACGGCACAAATTGGCGTTTGTTTCGGTAGTTCTGGCGCACTTACGCAGCCGGGGCATCAACGAAATCACCCTCACAAACCTTCCCGCTGATTCCACCACGGTGCCAGCGATTCAGCGGAGTTCCACTGAGTTCGATTATCGATCATTTGCGCGCACAGCCTACATTTGCGCACAAGTGTCCCTCCGCAAGAGAGAGAGTTCCACCGGCGAGAACAAACCTGTTTTGCCGGGTAGAAAGATGGTGCGGCGATCGTTAAAAGCCATGGGGCAGAATTCTCCAATACGTCTCGATCACGCACGCAGGTGGGAAGAAATAGAGCCGATCCTTTCGGAGTTCGCACAAGCTCACGTTGCACGGTTCTTGGCGACGGGGCGGGTCAGTAATCTTGCAACCGCAGAGCGGAGACTTTTTCTGGAACAGCTGGCAAAACTGCTTTCCGGTCCGGGCTGGGTGGTGCTAACTCGCATGATGACAGGTGACAAGACTATCGCATGGAATTACGGATTTCAGTTTGAGGGTACATGGTTCTGGTATCAACCCACATTCGACCCCAGTCTCGAACGCTACTCGCCCGGTTTCTGCCTACTCACGAAATTGATAGAAGAAGCCATTGAGAATCCTGCCCTGCACATGGTCGACCTCGGCCTGGGAGCGGAAGACTATAAAGAACGGTTTGCGAATCAAACTCGCAAGACGCTGTACATAACCTTGAGAAGCTCCGTGGCGAAACATGTGCGTGAGATTGTGCGTTATCGCGCTGCCGAACTCATCAAAACATCCCCCCGCCTCGAGGCAAGCGTCCGCACCATCGCAAGGTTGGGGCGCTTAGGGAAAATCAGAGACTATTAAACGCGGCGCGATGAGACTGATACACGTGATGAGAGAAAGCATTTAGACTGATCCATCGCAGGTCGTAGCTTCGAGAATTGCTGAATAGGCGAGGCGTTCGTAAGCGGAGGCCACGGCTTTGAGGGATCTTCTTGCTATCTGAGCCACGGACAAGTCCGGGAAATCCAACTTCACCGGAGTCCTCTACTGACTCGCCAATCTTCATCGTAGGTATGAGCCGCAGCGGGACCACTCTTCTCTCGCGCATGCTGGATGCTCATTCTGAAATCGCGATTCTTCCGGAAACTTGGATGTATGTCGTTCTGGACCGTCTGGGGTGTCTCGAACGAATCAGGAATTCCTGGCAATCCTCGATGTTTTTTACGGAACTCTGGCAAAACTTGAAGGGGTACCGCGATCCTGCCGCGAGCGTCCTGGCGCGTACAGCTTCAAATGAAATTGGGTATGTCGGGTCGACGGCGTTGGTACTGGAGCGATTTGGCCGTGCCTATGCGAAAGAAAGAAACGCCCGGATCTGGGGTGAGAAGACTCCAGGACACGCCTTGTGGCTGCCGCAAATTCGGGCACTTTTCCCACAAGCCCGGATTTTGTTCATGGTACGCGACCCGAGGGATGTGCTGGTTTCCTACGACGATCGATGGGATGAAGGAAAGCGAAATACGCACTATGTGATCAGTACCGCCGCTCTGCTGAAGTACTATCTAAACCACCTGCTGCATCGCCCTATGTTTCCGCCCGAGCAGGTTCGTTGGGTGAAATATGAATCGCTGGTGGCGAGGCCTTCCGCGGAATTGGAAGGTATCTGTGAGTTCCTCGGGGTCGATTTTGAAGCGTCGATGCTTGACTTTTATCATCGCCATGCTCATGTCGAGCGAGACATCCCCGAAGGTGAGCATCACATTCTCTTGAGTCGTCCAGCGACAACCGAAAAAATTGGGCGCTACCGAGAAGCTCTCAATCCCAATCAGATAGCTCTGGTCGAGCATGTGCTGGGCGCCGAGATGCTGGCTTTGGGCTACTTGCTTTCGGCTCCCAGCGTCTTTTCGTTCTCCTCGATGGAAAAGAGACTCTTGGAGAAGGCCGATCGCCAATACCGAGAGATGGAGGCCGGTGAAATCCGGAAAAGATTTCGTCGACGAGGCAAACTGAAGTTACGCGCTTATCAGATATTTGGCCGCGCTCTCGAAATCGTTCCCTCTTGGCGCCTTGTTAACTCGCAAAAGGATTGGCTCGCTCTCGCGAGCCAAGTGGAAATTACGAATGGGGTTCAGCCCAATCCCGTAACTGTACCCATCGAATCCACGACAACTGCGCGAGAAAGAGCCAGTTTCAAGACTGAGATGGGGCGCATCTCGCGCCAGTCGGGAATCGCGTTCTCGGGAACCATCTTCACCGCTGTAATGGGTTACGCCTTCAAGATCTATCTGGCTCGTTTTCTGGGGGCCAATGCTCTCGGGTTGTACGCGCTGGGTATGACGATCGTGAGCTTCCTCGGCATAATCAATGTCTTTGGAATCCCCGAATCCGCCGTACGGTTCGTGGCCATGTACTCGGCCTCGAAGCGATACCAGGAGTTACGATCGCTCTTGTGGAACGGCTCATGGATCTTGCTGGCAACAAATCTGGCATTCAGTGCAATTTTGCTGAGATTTGGTCCTTGGGCGGTTAAACGCTTTTATCATTCTCCCCAACTAACGCGATACTTGCCCCTGTTCGCGGCGATCATGGTGACGTCAGCGTTCAATGTATTTTACGGAAAGGTATTAACTGGCTATAGAGAAGTCGGACGTAGAACACTCATCGCAAAATTCGTTGCCAGCCCGGTTACGATCGCCGGGAGCGTTCTGCTCATCTGGCTCGGTTATGGACTGTGGGGCTACTTGATTGCTCAGATTATGAGTGCCGTCTGCGTGATGGCTCTGATGATCGCATTCGCGTGGCGCCTGACTCCGACTGAGGCTCGATCACCGAATTTGAGCAAGCTAAGAATCGACAGGGAAGTATGGTCATTTTCCGCAGCGATGTTCGGGGTCGGGATGATGGAGTTCCTCATGGTCCAAACCGACCGTGTTGCCCTGGGGGTCTACCGTGGAGTCCACGACGTGGGCGTTTATGCAGTCGTCATGTCGCTGATTGCTTACGAGACCATCTTTCTTCAGTCCGTTAATCAAATCTTCGCCCCAGTCATTGCAGACATTCACTCCCGTGGAGAACACGAATTACTGGGGCGCTTATTCCAAACTTTAACCAAGTGGATCCTGGGGCTGACGCTGCCGCTGGCGATTGTCCTTATAACTTTTGCGCGCCCGATCATGGCCATCTTCGGGCACGATTTCGAGGCAGGATGGCTTTTGCTGGTGATTGGCACCTGCGGCCAGATGGTGAACTGTGGAGTTGGATCCGTAGGCTTGCTGCTTCTGATGTCGGGCCACGAGCGCCGTTTAGTGCGGGTACAGATCGTCATGGCCGCAGTCATGGTTTTGCTGTGCTTCCAACTCGTCCCTGTTTGGGGAACGCTGGGAGCTGTGGTGGCCGCTGCTACGACGAACATTGGTATGAACCTGTGGAACCTGGCAGAGGTTCGCAAGTTGCTGAAGCTTTCCCCATACAACAAAAGCTATGCGAAGTTGATACCGTCGGTGGGGAGCGCGGTAATCCTGACGGTCCTCATGAAAAGGGCCGCTTTTTTTGCGGGGGCTCAAGTGGCCGGAATCGTCGTTACTCTGCTGCTCTCTTATGGGGCGTTCCTTGCTTCCGCATTCGCTCTCGGGCTCGATGACGATGATCGCTTGATCACAAAGGCGGTTTTCACGCGTGTGCGGCTGATGTTCTCAAAGGAACAGGTCGCGAAGTAGCAAGTAGAAGGGACACACCTTTTCACTAAGATTTCAGGTACGCTTCAAGCGTGTTCACGTCCGGTCTATTTTTGCTGTTCTTATTGCGATAAAAGTGGGTAGCCTTCTCCGAGAACCACAGCCGACACTGCCAACAATCGCTCCAGCAATTCTAGAATTCAGACATGCAGGTCTCGTGCGGCCCCCCGCTACCCGCGGACAACGTGACGCCGGCTTTAATCACCGCTTCGGACTGGGCGGCGGAGCGTTGTGCTATTGAGGATGAGGAGTTTCCCGCCGACTTGCCAGTCAATTACGACTGGATGCTGCAACCTGCCTCGCAACCAAATGCGAAGCGCGTAACGAGTATCGTTACCCTGCTGCTTGCTGCTTTCCTGATTGCTGTCTCTGTACTCATGATTCACAAGCTGTCAAACTCCTCTCCAGCCGTTCTTGCATCCCCGAGTTCTCCGTTGGATTAGCCAGCCATTCAATGTCTGACCGACAGAAGCGGAGTTCCTTTCGCGTCGGCTCATTGTTATATTCTCAATGGACGGTTCGGGATAATCCGTCCGCTTTCGGCTGGCGACTCTGCACGGAGTATTGAAACTTGGCGAACTGGTCAGGCGTCGGTAAACACACTGTGAATTCTGCGGATGACCCATGTCGGAAATGAGGACTGTGCAGCTCCCGTCCGAGTTGTGCGCTGCGGCTGAGAAGAAGTTTAGGAATACATTCAGCAGCGTCGATGAGTTACTGACTTTTATTCTGCAAGATCTGGCGCGTGACGGGGCGACCAAAGCCGACGAGGCTGAGGAGCGCCTGGTTGAGGAGCGGTTGAAAGAACTCGGATATCTTTGAGATCAAGAAGTCGAGAGTTCAGATCTCGTTTGAAAATCCAAAGACCACGTGGACATTCTGGATACGGTAACTCCTGAATAAATGGAACGCCTCAATCTCACTCTAACCTATCCGAATCGGCTCATTCTCAGGCGTCGTCGGCAGATCTTCGTGTATTGATGGTGAGAATAGCATGACCATGGTGCGCAAGCTTTGGAGCCGAGCGAAAGATCTCTTGCCGGTGCCAGGCTTTTATTTCGGCCAACCGCTGCTACTGATCCAGAGCGACGATTGGGGTCGCGTAGGATTGCGCGACCGCGACGGGTTGGAGCATTTGCAATCCGCTGGACTCAAACTCGGGGAACGTCCATACGACTTTTATAGTCTGGAGACAGCCGACGATGTTACAGCGCTAACAGCCACGCTAAAAGATCATCACGATTCCGCTGGCCACCTTCCGAGTCTCCAAATGAACTTCGTTGTAAGCAACCTCGATTTCGCGAGAATGGAAGCGGAAGATTGGCGCGCAATCCGTGTGCTCCCGCTTGCGGAAGGGCTGCCGAGAGGTTGGCAGCGCCCGGGACTGACTGAGGCTTACCGCGGAGGCATTGCGGATGGGGTTCTCTATCCAGCCGTGCACGGAACGACGCACTTCTGCCGCACGGCGGTCGAACGCAACCTGGCGACAGGCGGTGAACGTGCCGCTCTTCTGCGAACGCTCTGGCAGAGCGGAACGCCGTACATCCACTGGCGAATGCCGTGGATCGGCTACGAATACTGGGATGCCGAGGCGGCAGAGGCGGACAGGTTTTTGTCTCGCGCGTCACAGTCCAAGTTGATCGGAGACTCTGTCGGCGCATTCGCAAAATTATTCTCCACTTTACCGTTTTCCGCTTGTGCGCCGGGATACCGCGCGAATGAAGATACTCTAGGTGCCTGGGCTCAGCATGGCATCCGCGTGGCACAGAATGGGCCGGGTGCGCTCGTCCCTCCCCATTTCGATGGCAATGAAGTTCTGCAAGTTTGTCGTACGGTCGAGTTTGAGCCTGCGACCGATGCAGACTTCACGCTTGAGGCATGCCTGCGGCAGGCGGAGTCTTGCTTTGCACTTGGAATTCCTGCCGTGGTATCGATCCATTCCATCAATTTTCATTCAAGCGTTAAGGATTTTCGAAGTCGAACGCTTAGACTTCTAGATGAATTCCTGACTTCGGTCGAGTCGCGTCACCGCGATCTTCTATACGTCCATGATGCGCAACTGTGGGATATTGTCCAGAAGGGATTCTGCCAAGCGCCGGGAGGAGATGTGCGGGTCTCGGTGACCAGCAGGAAATTTATGAGAGCTCAAGTCGCAACACGCGCCACAGTTGGTCCATGATGCGAGAATCAATTATTCTCGTAACCGTAGACTGCTTACGAACTGACCACGTCGGCTTCATGGGTTATGATCGCGCGACTACTCCGTTTTTGGATGGCCTGGCTCATGAAGGCTTCGTTATTCCTGATGCAATAACAACAGGCGCCCCAACGTACTACTCGGTTCCGGCCATTCTGGCATCGCGATATCCGCTCGCGCTGGGCCGCGACATTCTTGGCATTGCACCCTCTGAGCCGACCATTGCGTCCGTTTTACATGACGCGGGATACGCCACTGCTGCATTTGCAGCAGGAAATCCATACTTGTCGAGGCGCTTTGGGTACGATCGAGGCTTCGATACATTTCAAGATTTCTTGAAAGCCGAGGGAGAGGCTTCTGCTGAGAACAAATCGGACCTGACCAGTGGGTTGGCCAGTCGCCTCAACCGCTCAGTTCAGAAGATTCTAGCCTCGATGGGTTTTCTCGGACCGATCTACGATGAAATCTATTTTGAATACTGCCAGCGGGCCACTCCAGTGCCTGAATCGCTGGACTCCTTGCGCCGGTTTCCTGCAGCGGATGTGATTGTCGACCACGCTTGCGACTGGATGTTGTCACGGCGGGGCGTCCCATTTTTCCTCTGGCTGCATTTGATGGATCCGCATGCGCCTTACTATCCCAAGGATGCCGCCATTTCCATGATGTCGCAAAAGCCGGTTACTCCGCAGCGGACCCGCTACTTAAATTCTTATTGGAACCGCGGCGACCTTCGACCCGCGCGTCTTGAACGTCACCGGCAAGAAATCGTTTCGCTCTATGATGCCGGCGTTCGCTGGATGGATGAGCAGATGAAACGGTTGGTCCGGTGTCTCCGCCAGTCAAACCGATGGGATAATTGCATCTTCGCTCTCAGCGCCGACCACGGAGAGGAATTTCTTGAACATGGACGGCGATACCATGCTCCACAATTGTCTGAAGAACTCATCCATGTTCCTTTGCTGCTGCGCGTCCCGGGAAGCGCAAAAAGGGCGCAAAACAAATCCCCTTTCAGCCTAATGAATCTGTCCCCAACGCTGTTGGACGCTGCAGGCGTACCAGCCCCAAGGGAATTTCAGGGTCATAGTTGTCTTGACCAGCTGCGTCGAGGCCAAGGTTTCGACGACCCGGCGATCTCTGAATGTGTTGCAGGATGCACGAACCCTTTCCGGCCAGAAAATCGAATAGGCGTCCGCACTCTCGCGGTCAGGGAATCACGCTACAAGCTGGTTCTTGGGTTTGATCCTGTCACCGAGAGTCTCTATGATCTGGAAGTAGATCCAGGGGAGCAATCTCCGCTTCCTGTAACCGCTCAGAAGATCGTGAGGCGGCGGCTGCTGGAAATCGCGCGCCACCACTTGCAACGGTCGAGCCGGCAGCGGGATGAAAGAATGCGCCTACAAGCGCGTTTGCGTGACATTCAGCTAGAATGGGCACGAACTCCTGCATAGCTCTTGAAAACTCCGTTCCATCCACTACTAATCTTAAGAGTCCGCCTCTTTCCGAAACTGAGGAGCGCTCGAATTCTGACGGACCGAAAAAAGATTGCCGAAGACAGTTTTCGCGATCGGCTATTACGAGGGCGGGCATGAAGCCTGTGCGGCTGCTGGTCGACAGCTTCGCCGATGCCAACGATTTCAATGCGCAAATGGCCAATGCGCGCGAGATCGTTTCCCGCCTGGACCCGGCCCGTTTCCACGTGACGATGTTCCATTGCGGCCAGGTCGATGCCAGCATTGCAAAGAGGCCGAATACGAGGCTCATCTGGTTACCACCACACGGACAGACACTCAGGATACTGCACCAATTTATCTGGGGTCGTCACCAAATTGTTTTTTACATTAAGGCGTCGCCAGCGACAAAGATGTACATAGCGATGCGCCGGAAATGGTTCGATACGAGAATCGTGATCGGGACAATCGAGTCACAATCTGATCTCTACAATGAACCGACGGTCAAGGACGAGCAAGTCCGCCTCTGGGAGCGAACAGTTCTGCGAAGCGATTTCCTGTTTAGCAATTCGTTGGCAGTACAAGCCAGCTTGCAAAAAGAGTACGGCCTTCGTAGCGACGTAATCCCTACCGGCGTGGACGCGAAATTCTTTACGCCAGATTGGGGCCGGTCTGCCAATCCACGTGTGCGGGTTCTCTTCGTCGGATCGTTGCGGCCATTTAAGGGACCGCAACTGCTGGTTCGCGCAGCTGCACAATTTCCCGAGGCGGAGTTTGTGATCGCCGGAGATGGTCCAATGTATTCCGATCTAAAGGAGCAAATCCTCGAATCGCATCTAACAAACTGCCACCTACTCGGCGCAGTCTACAGTGCAGATTTGCGTGCGCAATACCGTGGGGCTGATATATTTCTGTTTCCATCGCATTGGGAAGGTTCACCCAAGGTGATTCTCGAAGCGGCCGCTTCTGGACTGCCCATCATTGCTCGAAAGGACTACAAACCAGAAACAGTGATCGACGGTAAAACCGGATACCTCGGAGCAAATGACGATGAACTTCTCGACCGGCTGGGACGGTTGCTGGCAAAAGCCGACTTGCGTCGGGATATGGGGCGCGAGTCACGTGCTCTCAGTGAACGCTTCGATTGGGATTTGATCACTGAAAATTGGCAAGAAGTTTTCTTAAGGGAAGCGTCCCGCCAAGGTGTTCGCTCGTGACTAACCCCGCTGTGACGGGCCAGGATCGGAAACCTGAGCTCCAGGTTCTCACACTGACACCCTTTTATCCCAGCGAGCATGACGATTCTCAGGGCTCCTTCGTGGTCGAACCCCTAAATGCGCTCGCTCAGTCGGGGATTTCCAGTAGCGTATTTGCGTTGCAGCCGATCTATCGGGCCCGGCTTCGCCCCCCGAAATCGAGTGTACCGTCGGAATGGATTCGCTATTTCTCACTGCCGGGCAATGCGGGGCTGTCGATGGCCGGAGCTTTTGTTTTCGCTCGCATTGTGGGCCGTATCCGTGAGTTGGTGCGTGAGCAGCGCATCACCATGATCCATGCTCATGCTGCCCTGCCCGCGGGGCACGCGGCTATGTTGCTGAGTTCCGAACTGGGCTTGCCTTATGTCGTGTCGGTGCATGGCCTCGATGCTTTTTCTTCTGTGCAGGTTGGTGGACGAATGGGTGAATGGTGCCGTCGTATCTCGCGGCGTGTGTATCAGTGTTCTCGGCGAGTGATCTGCGTGAGCGAACTCGTCCGCGAGCAAGTCCTCGCTGGCATGGGTACGGGCTGCAGGACGTCAGTCGTCTATAACGGAGTAGACACAGATTTCTTTTCTCCTGGCAGTGGTGCAGGTTCCAAGGAACTCACCGTGCTCTGTGTGGGGAACCTAATACCCATCAAAGGACACGAAGTGCTCATTCGCGCAATTGCCTCTATCATTCCGGAATTCCCGTCATTAGCGTTGCAGGTCATCGGAGACGGCCCAGAGCAACCGCGCCTGCAGGCGTTAGCCCATCAGCTGGGGATTAGTGGAACAGTGCAGTTTCTCGGCCGGCAATCGCGCGACGACGTGGCGGATGCTACGCGGCGATGCACCATTTTCGCGCTGCCCAGCAGCTACGAGGCCCTGGGGTGTGTCTATCTTGAAGCGATGTCGGCCGGCCGGCCCGTGATAGCTTGCCGCGGACAGGGAATCGCCGAGATCATTCGTCACGGTTCCAATGGTCTTCTGGTTGGGGCGGGAAACGACAAGGAACTCGCGCTTGCACTCGCAATCTTGCTGCGCGACGAACACCGCCGACAGGCGATGGGCCTGGCAGCCAGAGATACAATTCTTGAACGGCAAACGCTAAGGCAGCAGGCCGAGAGCCTGGCCCGCATTTACCGGGAGTGTGCAGGATGAAGCGGCGGCTGGCCATCCTGACCGAAATCATTTCCCCGTATCGGATTCCTCTGTTTAACGCGCTGGCGAAGCATCCTGACGTGGATCTTCACGTGATCTTCCTTGCTGAGACAGATTCAAAGCTGCGGCAGTGGGAAGTTTATAAGCAGGAGATCAGATTCTCATTTCAAGTTCTTCCTTCTTGGCGGAAACGGATGGGGAAGTACAACGTGTTGGTCAATTTTGGCGTCAGTAGAGCGCTCAATCAATCAAAGCCGGATGCAATTCTGTGCGGGGGCTACAACTACATCGCATCCTGGCAAGCCCTCTTCTGGGCGCAGAAAAATAAGGTGGCGTTCTTGCTCTGGTCCGAGAGCAACTCGCAGGATCTCCGTGGCTCTCACCTTCTTATTGAGTTTCTGAAGAAGCATTTTTTGCGCCGTTGTGATGGATTTGTGGTGCCGGGAACCTCCGCTCTCGAATACCTGAGAGGGCACCACATAAGAGACGAGAATATCTTTACTGCGCCCAATGCTGTCGATAACGACCTGTTTGCCGGTGCGGCAGAGAAAGCCCGCCGAAATCAAACCTCCTTGCGGAGAGAGCTTGCCTTGCCAGACCGCTATTTTCTTTTTGTGGGGCGTCTAGTTCGGGAGAAAGGCGTTTTCGAATTGCTATCTGCATATGCGAACCTTGAGGAGAAGGTGCGTGCGGAACTTGGCTTGGTGTTTGTTGGAGATGGCGAGTGCCGGCAGAAGCTCGAACATCTGGCGACTTCCATCTCTCGGGGGAGGATCAAGTTCACCGGTTTTGCCCAGCGAGAACTGTTAGGGGCCTACTATGGACTCGGTGAAATGCTAATTCTGCCGACCCATACCGATACCTGGGGAATGGTGGTCAATGAAGCCATGGCCTGCGGTCTGCCGGTTCTCGTTAGCCGAGTGGCCGGGTGCGCGACAGACCTGGTGCGCGAGAATTGGAATGGCGTGCTGGTGGCGCCGAGAGACGTCCCGACCCTCGAACAGGCGATGAGACGTCTCGCGATGCAGTCAAATATTTGCAAAATGATGGGGACTCACAGTGCGGAACATATCAGAGGTTATTCGCCCGAGCGGTGGTCCGATTCCGTTGCGGGGGCGCTCCAGGTCATAGCTGACGATTCCCGGCCCATAGATTTAACTAACGGCTTCCTTGCTGATAAAATTCGATGACTCGTTTCATTCAGAAGAAGGACCTATCAAGAGAGGCATTTCACGAGAGAGCTTGGCCCGGCGGCGAGTCAACCGATCGCCTCCCATGCATTGCGGCAATGATCACAAATGAGTGACGGGATCCCAAAGTTTCTGCTGGTTGCTGGTGCGGGTTTTGCAGCACTCGTGCTGGCATTTCTTGCGTTTTCTCGCCCGGGGTATTTCACCAGCCAGGTCTACCTCGGCGGGCTCATTCTTCTCGAGTTTTTGATCGCAGCCGTGTGGTTTTACCGGCGCGTTTACTTCCCGGTAGTCATCGTGGCTTTCCTCCTCGCTGGAGTGGATCTTCCCGTCGGCGCGGTGTGGACCGTGGCTCGCTGGTTATTCCTGGCCGCGGGAGCGCTGGCCGGCACCTTCATCGTGCTGAAGGATCGCCGGTATCACTTCGGAGCGTTTCATGCAGTGGCGTGCTTCGCAGTTTTGACGGCGTTGATGTCAGCGACCGTTTCCCGATATCCCGACGTCGCTCTGCTGAAGGTTCTGAGCCTATTCCTCTTGCTCCTCTATTGCGGTACAGGAGCAAGAATCGCCGTCGCCGGACGAGAGAGCCGCTTCTTCAGTGGATTGCTTTTGGGCTGTGAAGTCTTTGTAGGAGCCACCGCGCTGCTATATCTCCTTGGGATGGAGGCCATGGGCAACCCCAACTCACTAGGGGCTGTGATGGGTGTCGTGGGATCTCCGATTCTGCTGTGGGGTTTCTTGCTGGGAGGCGAACCTGCGGTTCGTCACCGGCGTGGCCTGCTTTTCGCGGTGTGCATGTACCTCGGATTTGTAAGTCACTCGCGCGCAGGTTTAGCTGCAGCCTTCGTTTCCTGCGGCCTGCTTTGTCTGGCTCTCCGCAAATACAAGATGTTCATTCAAGGGCTGATGATCCTGGTGATCATTTTGGCAGCGATTGGGATCGTCCGCCCGGAAGCAATCACCTCGATGACGTCTTCCGTGCTGTATAAAGGGGCGGATCAGGATCAAGGA
This sequence comes from Terriglobia bacterium, assembly GCA_963711365.1. Taxonomy (GTDB): domain Bacteria; phylum Acidobacteriota; class Terriglobia; order Terriglobales; family Acidobacteriaceae; genus Sulfotelmatobacter. Next base: position 399,542 of record CAVQDY010000001.1, read on the forward strand.
ATTCTGGCCTCGCGGCAGTCTCCTTGGCGAACTGCGGTAGATAACATCAAGGAGCATCCTTGGTTTGGAACGGGATTAGGTACGACTGCAGATGGGGCCGACGCGGACCAGCAACAAGGAAAATATTCATCCAATTCTAATGTGACTTCCGAGAATGGAAGCAGCTATCTAGCGATCGTGTCGGGAGTGGGCATCCTGGGGGCGATACCTTCCTTCGTTCTTCTATGCATGTTGATTGCTAAGACGGTTCGCACGCTACGGTTAATGAGCCGTAGCACAACCGCAGCACATGCCGCCATTCCTCTTGCCATGGTGATGGTAGCCGGAATCGTCCACGCGGCGTTTGAAGATTGGATGTTCGCCCCCGGCAACTACCTTTGCGTGTTTTTCTGGAGCCTTGCCTTCATTCTGGTGGATGTGACTCGTCCATCGCCACCTTTCGCCAGCAGTTGGCCTGTTCTCACGAGGCAGGAGACTTTCAATGGAGCGGCTGCAGCGCGATGAATGGCTGAATTCGTAAACGATGATTCATATCTTCATCAACGCGCTTGCGGCGAGTGCAGGCGGAGGGCTGACGTATGTTCGGAACGTCATCCCGGCCTTAGCGGAGCAGAATGACGTTAAAGTTTCCATCGCGGTGGGCAGAAGCTTCCGCGAAGAGTTTCCTCAGTTTGCAAATGTTGAGTTCACTGACCTGGATTTCTCGCCAGTTCGGCGTTTCTGGTTTGAACAATCGAGCTTGCCGGAATTGATCCGGCGTTCGGGGGCGAATGTGCTTCTTTCTACGGGCAACTTCGCACTGAGAAAATCGCCGGTGCCGCAGATACTGCTCTCCCGCAATTCGATTTACACCTCAGCAGATTATTCTCGCGATCTCAGACAGCGGCGCGAGTACTGGAAGTGGGCAGATACGCATTTACGAGCCATTCTGGCCAAGAGATCAATCCATTGGGCGGATGCTACGGTCGCGCCCACCGAGGCATTTGCCACCGAGTTAAGGAAGTGGACAGGAGCGAGCGTGCGTGCGATTCACCATGGCTTCGATCGAGAAGCGTTTGTCCGAAACTCAAAGCCTCTGCCGGAAAAGACTGAAGCGAAGATTCGCGCCGCCGATGGCGCTTTCAAACTTCTGTTCGTCAGCCACTACAACTACTACCGTAATTTCGAGACTCTGATTCGGGCTCTGCCGCTCGTGCGTAGTCAAATGGGGAACCGAAGCGTAAGGCTCCTGCTGACGTGCGAACTGGCGGCCGGCAAGAATCCAGGAGCGTATCGCCCTGACTCAGCCGCGTCGCTAATAAAGGAGCTTGGGGTGTCTGAGATGGTGGTAGAGCTTGGAGCAATTCCCAACCAACAACTACACCGGCTCTATGCTCGTGCCGACCTATACGTGACTCCGGCATACACGGAGACGTTTGCTCACCCGCTGGTGGAGGCCATGTCAAGCGGCTTGCCGGTGATCGCATCCGACATTCCGGTCCATCGGGAAATCTGCGAAGAGACTGGTTTATACGTCGAGAAGTTTTCGCCGGCAGCATTTGGAGAAGCGATAGTGCGGCTGGCGAAATCACCGGAGAGCTTGAAACGCATGGCTGTGGCTGGGAGGGAGAGGGCAAAATCGTTTTCGTGGAAAAAGCATGTGGAGCAGATACTGGAAGTTGCCCGAACTTTAGCGGAGCCAAGTTTCTCTCAACATCGCGAGATTGCGAGGGTCTAGCTGCTGATCGGGAGCAGCGGTATCGGATCGATAACCTTAGAATGAGCCGTAATGTGTACGATGGGGAAGGGGCCACGTCCGAGTTTTGATAATCGGAGGGGTTCCACAACCGGCACTGGAGGCAAGCGTGGGCAATGCCTTTTTCCGTGACGCGCGATCTGCGTGAAAGATCTGCGGTCAAAGATTTGCTGTGAACAAGCGGCGCCGGCTACGAGTGCAAACCGGCGGCGGATTCGGATCGCACTTGGATAAGGAATAAGCAAAGATTCTGGAGACCGGCTGGCCGCGCAAGCCCTCGCATCCGGCGAACCGAACCAGCTACCACGGTTGTGGCCGGGACGATTTCATGTGGCAGACAGACTGGGCTTCGGCACACCGAGACTTACCCAAGGCGAGCGAGCGGCAATTGCCCACGCTTGTCCCAGCAGAGATCGTATCGCTGTACAGCGTCTTCTGGATGGAGCACTGCGTCGAGTGCGCGGTTCCGGATTGCTACAGAATGTGCCCGCTCTACGTAGAGCGCCAGGATCAGAAGTGTGCGCGATTCAAGAAGGGCATTTCTCCGAACTGGCAATATCCCGGCTTGTTTGATTACGGTGCCGAGGTGGAGTTCCGGCGGTGGGGCAAGCTGGAAGCGAACTTTGGCGTTGGGGCACTTAGCGCCGGGGAGGCACGATTCTTTGACAAGGTGGATCGCATCATTTTGCGGACTATTCATCGGGTCTCGTCCCTGATCGGTAGACTGAGCCCGAAGCGCCGGCTGAACCGAGCATATGCGCAATTGCGAGACTCTTCTCTACAGGCCCTCAGGCTGCGAAAGCAGACTTACGACGAATTCGTCATCGAAGTTTGGAATCTCGAGGCGCAGGTAGTTCGGCTGGTGATCGAGTGCTGGCAGCAAGGACCGAAGTTTCGCACATCGATTGTTCTCCAACCCGGGCGATCAACGTACCGGATTCCCGTGGCATCGATGAACGTTGATCTGTATGGCCCGTTCGGTATGATTCGTGCGTATCCCGAGAACGATGTCGAGGCTCACCTGGTTTTCTCCTGGCTTGATTTTGTGAAGTACCGTGCACCCGCGAACCGCGCAACTTTGGAAAGTCTCCCGATTGCGACGAAGCAGCTTAGCGTCAGCAAAGTGAAGTGCGTGATATGGGATCTGGACTGCACCGCATGGGACGGCATACTCGGGGAGCAAGACGCGGAACGGATTGTACTGCTGCCCGACGTTCTCCGGACAATGCGGGCACTCGACGAAAGAGGAATTCTGCAAAGCCTTGCCAGCAAGAATGATTACGCCATCACCTGGCAGGTTCTCGACCGTCTCGGAGTATCTGAATTGTTCTTGTACCCAGAAATAAACTGGTCGCCGAAGAGCGCTAACATACGGCGGATCGTGAGTGCGCTCAATATTGGGATGGATAGCTGCGTCTTCATCGACGACTCTGCATTCGAGCGCGCAGAAGTGACGCATGAACTGCCGGAGATCAGAGCCTTCTCGGATTCTGAAGTGGCGAATTTGCTCGAACGGCCTGAATTCGATGTTCCAGTGACGGCCGAAAGCAAGCAGCGACGGTCTTATTACACGTCAGAATCGCAGCGGAACGAACAGGCTCTGGAATATGGCGACCGTTTCGAGGCTTTTCTGAAAGCATGCAAGATGGAGGCTACGCTGTTCGTACCGACTGAGCGGAGGCATGTCGAACGTTGCCTCGAGTTGCTGCAGCGGTCCAATCAGCTGAACCTCTCAACCGACCGATACACTGCCGAAGAATTTGCCGAACTGCTGAAGCAGCCTGAAACATTCTGCATTTGCACATCGTGCCGGGACCGGTTTGGGGACCACGGCATCGTTGGATTTGCGTCGCTTGTGTTGTCTAAGGAAAAGCTGACACTGAAGGATTTTGTGCTCTCGTGCCGAGTGGCGCAGAAGAAATTGGAAAATGCGTGGTTTGGCTGGCTCGTGAACGCGGCCGCCAATGCGGGCTACCAATCGGTTTACGCGCCCTATGTGAAGACACCGCGCAACTCGGTCCTGCTGAATGCATTCACCGAGGTTGGCTTCGTGCAAACCGAAATTCACAAAGCCGGCTCGCTCCTGCGCTTGGACTGCAACGCTATTCCACCCGCGACTGACATCGTGTCGATCGTGTCCAGTCCGCTCGAACTGCGGCCCTCTACCAATTCGGTCACATCCTGAAAAGTGGGAGCAGAACGTCAAGACATTTATTTCTTGGACTATTTTGATTCGGTTGCATTCTCTGCATCCAGGCGATACTGGCCGAGACTCGCTCCAAGTCTATAAAGCAAAACCGTGCTTAAAGCGAGAAGAGCCCAAGTTTCGTGGGGCATGATGATACAGTTCCACGGCCAGGAGTTCGTTAGCACGCTAGATATCCGTCCTTGAACGGCTAGTTGCTGAAGAAAAGCGGCGCCTGGCAAGAGGAAAGGCGTCATCAGCAGCAGGACGATTCGCGCACTTCTTTTCGCCTCTCCATCCATGTTCGCGATAGTCCAACCCAGCGGCACTACAAGGAGCGCTGCGTCATAGAATCGGTGATAAACCGGCAGCAATGCGATGGCGGAGATCGTTCCGAGCGCAAGCAGCGGTAACCGGCGAGCTCCCTGTTTTAGGACCCAATAGAGCCATCCGCAGATCAAGATTCCACCCAATGCAAAGGCCCAAAGATTGGATGAACCGGAATTCCCGGTAATGGAAAAGAAGGGAACCTGCAAGTTGATCAGAGCGAAGCGCGCTGGATTGTCCGATGCAAAGCTGTCGATGTTGTTGGCGGTGACAAATCCTCTGGCATTGTTGAGGTAGTCCTGGAGCCAGGGAGTGCCGTGCACGTAGAGGAAGAGCAGTGCGATGAGATTTAGAGCGACCGTGCAGCTCACTGCGAAGGTGAACAGCCGCCAGCGTCGGCGCGCGAGATAGTAGAGAACCAGAAACGCCGCGAGGTGCGGTTTCATGGTACAAGCGACTCCAAAAAGAATGCCGGAGGCGATTTCGTGCCGAGCGCTCACTGCCCAGATCGCAACCGCACACAACCCGATCACAAGGATGGTGGGGTTACCGCTGGCGAGCCCAGTGTGAAATGGAGCTAGCGCCAGACAGGCCGCAACGAAGACCAAGGTGCGGGTATCGGTGAGCTGAAAGCCGGAGGTCGCAGCCAGACTCCACACGGTCGCGACGAAAGAAATGAGCAAGATGACGATCCATAAGGCCTTGGCCAGCCTCCACGGCAGGGCGGCCACGGGGGCCAAAATGACAAGGCCGCCGGGAGGCGGTGCAAGATGCGTGCGAATGTCAGTGACATCCAGTCGGCTCAGGCCCTCTTGCCACCATAAGGCCTGGAAATTTCTGGGGTCGGCGGGACTCTTTCCTTGCAGCCAAAGCTTCGATGCGGTGTAATTTTGCGAAAAGTCGTTCCAGGTGCCGCGCTCGTGCAGGTAGCGCCAGGGCCCCCGCACGGTGAATTCGGCAGCCGCGAGGAAAACCAAGACCCACAAAAAGATTTTCAATGCTTGCGAAGGAAGATTTTGCGTGGTCAGGAATTGGGGCGCGACTTCCATGGAGGATTAATGTGAGCACGCGCGGCGGAGGGCCAGCGCAACTTTTTCCTGCTCTTCCTTCGTCATCTGAACGAAGAGCGGCAGAATAACGCCTTCCTTTTGGGCACGTTCGCTCTCGACTAAATTCGGACAACTTCCCGTGTGCATGCAGGTCGGTTGAGCACAGCGCCAAGTGCCCGCTGCCTGGTAGGCTGGCTCCAAGTGCGCGCACATGATGCCGCGGCGCGTAGCCACGCCTTCGTCCAGCATTTGCTGCATCACCCGAACTTGGTCAAGGCCCTTCGGCAAACGCACGCAGTAGCTCTGCCAGTTCGTGTGTGCCCATGGTGGCTCGCGCGGAAGCATAAGTGCCGGGATATCAGAGAGCAACGCGTTATAGCGCTCTGCCAGTTTTCGGCGGTGTGCCACCGCTTCGGGGAGACGCTTCAATTGTTCTCTTCCGACGGCCGCCTGGATGTCTGTCAACCGGTAATTAAAGCCCAGTTCAGGGTAAGATTCGAAAACGACTTTCGGCGACGAGTGCCGGACCGTGTCAGGCGTGCTCATCCCGTGTTGACGCCACAATCGGAATGTGCGGTCCATGTCGGGATCAGAAGTGGTCAACATTCCACCGTCTCCGGTGGTGAGCAGTTTTCGCGGATGGAAGGAGAAACAGACAACGTCGGCATGCGGCTTGCCGATCTTTTCCCAACGACCTTCCCACAAGAGTTCGCTGCCAACCGCACAGGCGGCATCCTCGATCACACGAATCCGATGCTTACGGGCAATTTCGAGAATGCGGGTGAGATCGCAAGGCATGCCGATCTGATGAACACACAGGATGGCACGGGTGCGATCGGTGAATGCGGCTTCGATTTTGCCGGGATCGATGTTGAATGTGTTGGGGTCGATGTCCACAAACACGGGTAAAGCGCCGCAGTAACGAATGCTGTTCGCGGTGGCGATGTAGGAGTGGCTCACTGTGATGACTTCATCGCCGGGACGCACTCCAAGCGCAAGCAAGGCGAGGTGAAGCGCCGTCGTGCCGCTGGAGACGGCGCAAGCGTGAGGTGAGCCTACGAAATCTGCGAATTCTTTTTCGAAGGCGGCTACTTCGGGACCCTGAGTGACCCAGCCAGAAAGGATTGCCCGTTCTGCGGCGGATACTTCTTCGCGGCCAAGCTGCGGCCGGGCAACTGGAATGAATTGTTGAGGCAAGTGGGAAGGCTTGTCGCGGCTCACAAAATGTTCGAGTTGCGAGGAAGATCGTCGCATCTCAGGCCACTGCCGCATCTGCCTGACGTTCGTCCTGCCACCATCCGACGAGACGCCGCAAACCTTCTTCGATCGATACAATCGTCTGAAATCCGAGCAATTGTTTCGCTTTCGAGACATCGGCAAGGCGCCGAGGAACTGGATTCACTCTCCGTTCCGGACCATATTCCGGCAATGCGTTCGAGCCCATCACGCGTAAGAGAAGGTAAGCAAGATCATTGAGGCTGGTTTCGGTTCCGCTGGCGACATTAAAGACTTCATCGCTGACATCCGATTCGGCCGCGGTGATGTTGGCGCGGGCAATATCTTCGGCGAAAACGAAGTCCATCGTCTGCTTGCCATCACCGAAAATCAAAGGTCCCTTACCCGCGGCGATGCGCTCGATCCATCGAATGAGGACTTCGGTATAAACTCCGTACACATCCATGCGTGGTCCGTAGACGTTGAAATAGCGGAGCGCAACGTACGAGAGACCATACATCTCAGAGAAGCTGCGCAGAAGGGCTTCATTGAACGTCTTAGCAGCTCCGTAGAACGTGCGGTTGTGATACGGGTGATGGTTTTCAGTGGTAGGGAACTCATCGGCCATGCCGTAAATGGAGGCCGATGACGCCGCCACCATTCGGGAGACCCGGGCTTTTACCGCAGCTTCGGCAACATTGAAAGTGCCATCGACCAACACCTCGAGTGCCAGGCGAGGGTCTTCAGCGCACTGCGTGATACGGATGCCGGCTTGATGGAAGACGACATCAATGCCGTCCATGACTTCGACAAGCAGCCTGCGATCGCGGATGTCGCCCTCGATGACGGTCAAGCGTCCACTGGCTAGCGCACCTGCGAGATTCTCGCGCCGTCCGCGGGCGAAATTGTCGAGCACGATGATCTCGCGCACATCGCTCTTCACCAACTGATCGGCAATGTGCGAGCCGATCAGTCCCGCGCCGCCCGTAATCAGAACGCGCCGGTTCCTCATCTAGATCACCCCCGACAAACCTGGAAAATGGGAAACACGATTCTATCAAGTCCGACCACTAGCTCAAGTGCTGAACTGTAGATCCGGTGCCGATTTCTAAACGATCTTTGAGCTGAGCCAGGCTCAAGCCTTTAATGGCAAGCAGCAAAATGCCGAACGCAATATTGGCTATGTATACCCACGCATGGATAACGACAGTCAAAGCCAGAGCGCGACTGGCTGCGATACCGGCTAGCTGGAAGGCTTCCGTTCCGAACAGTTCATAGGTGCCGAGACCGCCGGGAGCTGCGGGAATCATTAAGCCTAAGCCCAACACGGCCGTTGCCACGACGGCAGACTTCAAAGGGACGAATAATCCCAAAGCGCCAGCGAGACCCCAGATCAGGCCGGCCTCGGTCGTCCAGATGACGCTGGTCAGCGCAAGCAACATCAGCATCTGGGGGGCGGAGCTTACGGAATCGAGTCCTTCAGCAAACGAGGTCAGGACGCGGTCGAGCTTCTCTTGCAGAAAAGACAGGTGCATGAAATGGAAGGCACTGCGGACATAGCGAATCAGCAGTCGCGTCTTGTAGCGGAGAATTATCAACAGCCCAAGAGCTCCGGCAAAAATCAAAGTCGCCGCTCGTAACAGATCCAGCACCCAGTGCGGCGGTCGCAAAGCCCATACTGAGAACAGAACCATTCCCACCAAGGCCAAGCCGTCCAGCACTTTTTCCACGGCGAGAGTTGCAAGGGTGCGGCTGCTGTCTGCCAGAGAATTTCCGTTTCCCAGAAGAACGCAGCGGGATATATCGCCGGCACGTCCGGGCAGAAGGAAGTTCGCCATGTTCGCAATACCGAGAACGGTGAGGCATTTACCGATTCGAGGACGGCAGGAAGAAGGGAAGATCAGTTGCCAGCGCCAGGCACGCAGAGGAAGATTGAGAAAGAAAACGGCTACGGGGACCAACAGGAAGGGCCCACCGAGCCGTCCGAGGGTACTCCAAGATTGTTTGAGGTCAACTTGGCGCAGCAAAAGGGCAACGCAACCGAGCCCGATAAGGAGACCTAAAAAGGCCGACTGCAGACGGACGCTACGTCCCAAAGCGCCGCTCCACTTTTTCTGTTTGTGCGCCAATCGAAGAATCCGACTCGGAGGTTTCTTCCAGAAAGTAGATCGGGCGATGACGTGCGGCTTCCAGCGTTCTCCAGAGATACTCGCCCAATACACCCAGCATCATCATCTGCAATCCACCGAGTACAAGCACAACGACGATGAGCGAAGCCCAGCCTTGGACAGGGGTGCGAGTCATCAAACGGACAACGATCACGAGCAGGGCATAGGCGAAGCCGAGCAAGCTGCAAGCTATCCCGAGAAAGGACATTGCGCGGAGCGGGGCATACGAAAACGAGACAAATGCGTCGGCAACCGCCTTCAACTTTCGTTTCAAGGTCCACTTCGAAGTGCCGGCAGCACGCCGTTCCTTTGTGTACCTGATTTGCTCCGCCGAAAAGCCGAGGCGTGCGATCTCTCCGCCGAGGCTGAGGTCGCTGCCTGCGGATTCCAATAGTGCATCCAGCGCTCTGCGGTCGAGGAGAGCAAAGTCTGATCCGCGTGGGGGCAGATTCACTTCACCCAACAAATTCAGCAGGCGATAAAAAGTGTTCGACAGGAAAACATCGAAACTGGAAACCCCCTGCCTCTCTTGACGGACTGCCCAGACTATGTGGTGTCCGCGACGCCAGAGATCGAGCATTTGCAGGATCAACTCAGGCGGATCCTGCAAATCAGCGGAGAGAAACACTGCACATTTTCCACGGGCTTGCCGCAATCCCGCGAGGGTCGCCACATGGCTCCCAGAATTTCTGGCAAGCCGAGCATAACGGAAGATGGGATTCTCCAGACAGAATTGCTTCAATAACTCGGGTGAACGATCAGAAGAGTGGTCATCAACCAGAATGATTTCGGTAACGAATGGCGTGAGTCGTTCCACGAATGAGCAGAGGCGATCGCGAAGGGCCGGTAATACGGCCTCCTCATTGAAAACCGGGATCACAATACTCAGTTCTGGATCATGCATGCGTTTTAGAAGTTCGTCTCAGTGTAAAGGAACTACGAGCAGCCGGAGGAGCATTCTTTAACAAGCTCTTTGCACAATTTGTTACCCATTCGGGATCGACGGTGGGGTCAACCCATAGGTTCACGATCCGGCGGGCGAACCAGTCAGCTTTGGGGCAAGAATCAGTTGGCCGGAAGAAGTCATTGACCGGCCAATACAAATTCGATACGTGGAAGCCGTCGCGCCGCACGGCTTCGCTAAAGGGGACGAGTTGGTCGGGGAAATTGACCAACAATGAATAGCGCCAACAGACGCCGCTCTCTCTCCACTGACTCAAGGTTTGCCAGTTTCCCCCGGATAGTGCGGAGTCGTACAGGGCGGCATTGCGCGCTCGATGTTCGAGGATTTTCGCCAGATTTCCCCATGCGCTGAGAAGCGCTGCCGGATTTTTCATTTGCCGCAGGTATAAAGAACGGTAGGCAGGCTGCACATTGAGGAATGCAGTCGAAATCTCATCGACGGAATGGGTTCTCAACAGTGCAACCAGCGAATGATGAAGATTGCGATAGCTCTGCGCGAGGACCTTGGCTCGCTCCTCGCTAATCTCCGGTGGCAATGGATCAGTCTCAGCCAACTCGCGCAGCAGTTCAGCCATTTTCGGAGTCCGGACCGCCAATGCCCCGCCGCCACATTCCAGGATCTTGGTGGGATTGAAGCTGTACACCGACATGTCGCCTACAGACCCTGCTCGTTCGCCATGGGGAAGCCTTGCTCCGAGCGCTTGCGCCAAGTCTTCAATCAGGGCAATGTTTTTCGACCGGCACCATTGGGATAGAGGACGCAAATCCGCAGTTTGACCAAAGAGGTGAATGAATACGACGGCACAGGTGCGTGGAGTCCAGCGTTGCTGGATGGTCTCTAAGGTGGGCATTCCTGTGGCGGGATCGATATCCGCAAAACGGGGCGTGACCCCGGCCAAAAGAGCGGCATTCGCGGGAGTCGCACAAGAAATCGAAGGAAGAATGAGTTCGGCGTGTGGATCGTCATGCGTCAGTTTGCGCGCGACTTGATATGCACGGTAGAGCGCGGTTGCGGCCCTTCCGTACCATTGCACGGTGACGCCTCCTGTGTGACGCAATAGATCGGCCTCGACCGGCTTAAGTGTCTGGTCTGTCTCGGTTTGCTGGAGAAGTGACCTCAAATCGATTGCCTCTGGTGCTTGCGCCATCGCTGTGCCGCGTGAGAAATCGTAGCCCACTCGACATCATCTCCCGCGCGCTGCAGGTTTTCCTGGAAGGATAGAAGGTTCGCACATAGGGCAGCGGACGAGCGGGAATAGAGATGGTCCTCTGCTTGCGTCGCCAACACCTCGTCCGGATGAAAGATCATGACCCAGATATGCAATTCAGAGGGCGAAAATTTGCGAGTATTCTCCCAGTTTTGCAGTGCGTTTGCAAAGAGTTTGGGACGCACGGCAGGATTGATATAGCGAATCCGCGGCGTGGCATCGTAAGGGGCCTTTACAAGCCAGGTGTTCATGGGAAGTTCGAGCAACGCGCGCTGTGGTCCTGCTTTGCGCAAATCAGCTGAAGCAGGAAAATAGGGTCGATTGGGAGCGCCCTCCCAGTTCATTGGGTGCCCGGCAGCGCCGATCCGGCCGGGGATTGCCGTAGAATCGCACAGAAATCCCAACCTCTCGACTGTGGCATAGGTTTCTGGAGTGTGCCAACCTTCTCCGTGTCGAAAAGAAGTTGCAGGAAACTTGGTTTGCAGAATGCTCCAAAGGCGTTCCAGTTCGTCCGTCGCTTCCAGCGGGTCGGTAATGATGATAGCCCTGTCCTCTGCGTGGGATTGGCGGTAAAGATGGGGATGCCATGCTAGTTCGTGGCCGGCGTTGCGAACGTTTGTCCACCAGGGGTCGTATTTCTGAAGCAAATACGCGGCATCTCCGAGAATGGATTCCAATTGACCGTCTGCTCGAATAAACCAGGTGACTGGGATCTCTTCAAGCAAGGAAGAAGGGTTGGTTTGATCGAGCGAGCGTTGCAGATTTTCGAAACCGTCCCATTTCAGCGTTTGCCGGTTGGTGACCTTTCCGCTGAGTCCGTCAGGATCGGTGTCTACCGTTAGACAGAGCAGATGGGTGTTCACCGAACATAGCCCCCGACTCCTTCATGGAAGAGCTGGATGCAGAACTCGAACGCGCGGTAATCATGACGAAGGAGCACGCGAGGAGAAACTGCCCGGGCGATACGGAAGATTTCTTCGGGGGAGTAATAAAAGAGATCGGGATTGTGGAAGTCCACGTAGGTAGAGACCATGTCGATCGAGACTGAAACCTGGCTGTGCTGAAACGCCAGTTCCAGTGCGCGTTGCATGACCTGCATGTTGTCAGATTTCTGATAGCGGTTGTTCAGGACCTGTGACATCACGATCGTATCGTAAGTCTCTCCGATGCCCTCGATGAACAGGTTGCGAAGCGCAAACGTGGCCTCGGGATAAACTCTGCGGCACTCGTCGATATATTCCGGAACGATGTCGTAACCGTGGTAGGAACAGTCACGCTGCTGTTGGAGTAGGTATTTGTAGAAATCTGCGAGCCCGCAGCCAATCTCCAACACGGAAGGTTTGGCGCCACGGAGGGCAGAAGCGTGGACGCTGTGACGCATCGCCTGTTTGGGTTCGTTTCCCGAGTTCAGCGAAGCGAATGTTGGACCGTGCTTGGCAATGCGCTGCTGATATCGGCGAACAACCTGGCTGAGGTCATCTGGATCAAGCACGGGCGTCGTCATGAATGTGTGAGCTCCCGAAATGTGGTCAATCCCGAGGCATGGTGCGTGGTTCCATCGGCATATCGGATCGAGATCTGACGGCAGCTGCGCTCAGCGCACGCGATGGCCTCGTCGAGATTTCTCGCCAGTGGCCACCAAGAATCCAGCGCGATCCGATGTGCTGTGCAGCGGACCGATACTGGACCCAGGCTGCAGCGTAAGACCGACATCGAGAATGGATTTGTCGCTCGCGACTGTTTCGGGAATATGGATACTCTCTACGATGCCGGGAGGAAAGATCAGGAATCGATAGTCCGCTCCGCGGCTTGCAATTGGGGTGAACTGGCTGGGAGCCATGCCTGAAGCCATGCGGCACGACTCGACGAATTCATTTACGCCACTCACGTGATGGGCAATCTGAGGCGTATGTCCTCCGCCACAGCGGGCGCCTAGTTCAAAGAGCACCGGACCCACGCCGGTGTAAGCGAATTCCACGTGAGCGACACCCTGGCTTAATCCCAAAGCGGTCACAGCCCGATGGCACATGTCGGAAACGATTCTTCGCTGCGCGGCGCTTAACTGGGCGGGATACTGTACACTGACGTCGACGCGATGCGGCAAGAGGGACTTGACCTTCTGGCCGATGCACAGAACCGACGTTTCTCCCTGCCAGATAAGCACTTCGGCGCTGTGCTCTGTGCCCTCGATACAGCGTTCGATCACGACAGGCGAATCTGTCAGGCCGCCGGACCGAGCCGCGGCGAAAGCGGCTGCGACTTCGGCAAGTGAGTTGGCGCGGCTGACTCCTCGGGATCCCCCGAAACTGCGGTCTGGTTTGAAGATGAGGGGGAATCCTATCTTCGCTGCAGCGCGTTCGGCTTCTTCCAAAGTACCGACGACTTCGAACTCGGTGGAATACTCGGGAAGGCTGCGCCAGCACAGGCGCATGGCGGCTTTGCTAGTTGCATTAGCGGCGGCTTGTTCAGAGGTCGAAGGCAAGCCGAGGCGAGCCGAGATTTCTGCGGCGGCACGGACCCCGACCTCCGCCATGGCAACAACGCCATCGACTCCGCCAAGCTTTCTTATAGTCTCGATTAATGCGTCGCAATCATTTAGGTCGATGGGCAACGGGTGATCGGCCGCTTTCAGTCCGGGAGCGTCGGCATTGCGATCTGCGACGAGAGTAAAGAATCCGGATTCGCGCGCCGCGCGGATGGACGGTACGTTATAGCGTCCGCCGCCGAGAATGAGGATTCGCTTAGAACTCATAGGAAAATCCGGTCTATCACGCGAGCTAGCTGGCCGTTCCGGCCAGTTGAGGGGCCACAAGTCTCCGGTTAATTTCAGCTTGGACGCGTCGTACGCGGTCCGCATCGGCTTCGTCATAGCGGAAGCGTACGCCACCTTGGCCGTCGCAGATCCCGATGATACGGGTTGGGTGATGTACGCTGTCGACGATGACGTCGCCGGAACTTCCCATCGCTCCTCCGGCAACCACGGGAATGCCATCGAACATCTCCCAGCCGAGAGCATCCTGGGTTTTCATCAACGACTCGTGAGCAGCCGAGAGAGCACCGGTGAGAGCCGGCCAGATATCTACACGGAGCAGAAGGCATCCGCGGCCCTGGGATTCGGCGATTGCGTCGGGCAAGATGGAGCCGATGCCCGCATCCAAGACATACGTGTTAGGCGATAACGATTGGACGAAAGTGCGATCGAACCATGCCCCGCCAGCCGGCCAAACGATGACCACGCTTGCCTTTGCCAGCACCTTGGGGGCCTCTTTGGAGTTCGCCAGGATCGACGTGAGTTTCAGTTTGGCACCCTCGAGCGAGAGACTTCTCAGGGGATCCAGCGCATGCGCCGCGGAAGACTGCTCCGGACCGTGAATCACCGTGACGCGTGCGCCACGCTCTGCAAGACGTAATGCGAGGAAGCGGCTCCGCGGATGATCTCCGGCGATTGCAATCTCGGAGTCATCTAGTACTTCGTGCAGCAGTCGGACGACCTGATCTTCCACGGCCTCGACCCAAACCCGGCTGTCGAGATAGGTGAGCACCGCAGTTTTGTTCAGCATCTTCCGGGCGGTACCGGCCGCATTGGCCGGACCGAAAGGTTTACGGTCCACATCGAGCAGAATGACATCAACTCGGCCCTCCGCTGCTTTCAGGACCGCTTCCAATTGTTGATCGTCCGTCAACTCGACCGATCCAACGACATGAGACTGGGTGGAGTGGATGTTTCCCGAAACCACGAAGCCTTCGTGAGGCGTTCCTGCGATAACGAGGTTCAGTGTAGAGAATTTTCCGGCTTTTACGGCGCGAGCCTTGAGCTCCTTGAGCAGCAATTCCAAGGTTGCAATCGGCGTCTTGTCTTGGCCCCATTCCACTCGAAAGGCCGGAATGGAAAGCACGCGCGGCATTTTGAGGCTGGCTAATTCGTGACTGAGGCGATCGAGCAATTCATCGGGAGCAGAAACCTGATCCTCCTGGCACAGACGAACGATCAGGTCGCGTACGTCGATCTGGTGCTTCCGGGCATAGCGCTGAACTTTGTCGGTAAACGATGAATGGAATTTGGCCAAGCCGCTGGTGACCGCCATCGGATCGATACCGCGTTTGCCCAGTAACGGTTGAATCAGTCCCTGGCCCACGTCCATGGCGGCTTTCAGATCGATGTGAGACAAGAATCCGCGGCGCTGCAGGATGGCGACCAACACTTCTGTCACAGTATTTCCAGCGGAGCGTCCCATTCCTTGCAGGGACGAGTCCACCAGCACCGCGCCTTCTTCGATGGCGCGCAAGGTATTTGCCATCGCGAGCGAGAGATTGTCGTGGCCGTGAAATCCGAGGGGAGAAGAGCTTTCGGCCTTAGCGGCACGAAGATAAGCCGCTACCGAGTCGGGATCCATGCTGCCGGCTGAGTCGACCAGACAGGCGATGTCGGCGCCCCAGGAGTGAACCTGCGCGACGACTTTGCCGAATTCAGCCGGAGTCACCGCGTAAGACTTCATCGCGTTGTAAGAGACGATGAATCCCAATTCCTTAGCGAGCGCAATGTACGGCTCAGCTTGCACAGCTTCGGTCACGTTCGTGCCGATGCGGATGAATGACATGCCGTAGCGCGCGGCCAGGCGAAGGTCTTCTTCCCGTCCGATGCCGGCAATGAAGAACATTCCCCACTTGGCAACCTTCAGTGCTTGCGCGGCAGCTTCAAGGTATTCTTCGTCGGTGGCGGCTGCCGACCCTTTTCCGGCCTGTGATGCGTACAGGCCCAGGCCATGGCCAACTTCGATCCAGCGGAAACCGACTCCTTCCAAAGCTGTCGCGATGTTGGAGGTGTCTTCCGCGGTGAACTGGAAGTCGATGAGGTAAGAACCGTCACGCAGCGTGACTTCCAGGATGTCGGGAACTACTGGAAATGTGGCCATAGCTAAACCCCGAACGCACTCGTTCAGTGCGACACCGCAATCTGCGATTTACTGCCGACAACCGATTTCACGGCGTCAGCAACCTGAGCAACCGCCTGGGACGAAAGTTCAGGATAGAGCGGGAGCGACAGAACCTGCTGTGCCGCCGCTTCCGCTTGTGGAAACGCGCCAGGTCCATAGCCCAAATCAGCATACGCCGGCTGCAGGTGTACCGGAACCGGATAGTGGATGCCCGTCTGAATTCCGTTGTCGTTGAGCGCGACTTGCAAGCCATCACGCTCCTTGGATCGCACAGTGTAAACGTGATACACATGCCGGGCCCAGGGCATTTCGCCTGGAGTCTGCAGATCGCAGCCGGCAAGCAGTTCGTCGTATTGACGCACCAGAGAGCGGCGTGCCTCCGTCCATTTTTCCAAGTGGCGGAGCTTCACCCGCAAGACCGCTCCTTGAAAACCCGCCATGCGGTAGTTATATCCGCGCAGCAGGTGATGATACTTGCGGTCCTGGCCCCAATCGCGCAGCATGCGTATGTTGCGTGCGTAATCCAGATTGCTGGTAGTGACGGCTCCGCCTTCGCCGTAGGCTCCCAGATTCTTTCCTGGATAGAAGCTGAAACAGGCCAAATCGCCGATGCTGCCCACTGTACGGCCTCTGTATTTCGCGCCATGTGCCTGGGCGGCGTCTTCGATCACGATCAATCCATGGCGGCGCGCGATCTGCATGATGGGGTCCATGTCTGCCGGCTGCCCGTAAAGGTGGACGGGCAGGAGCGCCTTGGTGCGCGGCGTGATAGCGGCTTCGATTTTCGTAGGGTCGAGGGTGAAAGAAAGCGGATCGATGTCAACGAGGACCGGACGTGCACCGGCATAGAGAACGGCCGCCACGCTGGCGACAAAAGTAAACGGAGTGGTGATGACCTCATCACCGGGGCCGATTCCGGCCGCGAGCAACGCCAGGTGCAGGGCGCTGGTGCCGGAATTCAATGCGATGCATTCTGCCGCGCCGCAATACACCGCGAAATCTTGCTCGAATGCCGCCACCTCGGGGCCGAGGACAAACTGACAGCTTTCTAGAACTCCGCTGATCGCGGCATCAATCTCAGGCTTGATGCTCCGATACTGCGCCTTTAAATCGAGATAAGGAACCTTGACGTTTGCCATGCCCTGCTGTGATTCTAATTCTTCTGGTTCTATTTAACTTACGCTGTCGCTTCCAGCGGCGTAAGACGCAGCTCCACGGGCCGTCCACGCTGGGCCATCGATTGGGAAGCAGCTTGCAGAATCTCTACCACGCGCAGTCCAGCGATACCACCTGTGATTGGCTCCTCGCTTTGCCGAATGCAATGCAAGAAGTGATCGATTTCGCGGCGTAGGGCCTCAGTGCCATCAATCTGCGGAGCCAGCATGTCTCCCGTACGGTAGCCCACGAGCATTTGGTAGAGCTTTTCTGGATTTTGATGGTTGTTGAGGGTGATGCCTTTGTCGTACACCCTGATCTTTTCTCCCTGATCGAGATCGTCGTAAACGATCATCTTGCGGCTGGCACCAATCAGCGTTCTCCTCAGTTTTACCGGGGCCAGCCAGTTGGCATGGATGTGGGCAATCTGGCTGCCTTCAAAGAAAAGTGTAAGGTATGCAATGTTCTCGGTTCCG
Organism: Terriglobia bacterium; assembly: GCA_963711365.1. GTDB lineage: Bacteria > Acidobacteriota > Terriglobia > Terriglobales > Acidobacteriaceae > Sulfotelmatobacter. The sequence goes on from CAVQDY010000001.1 coordinate 416,957, forward strand.
CCGGGTACGTGGTTCAGGCCCGTTGCCGAGACAGCGCAGGGACGAAACGGCAGAACGTAATCCATGATTGCAAGATCGTGCACGGCCAGATCCCAAAGCACGTTGACATCGTGTTGGAAAAGGCCAAGGTTCACGCGCACGGAATCGTAATAGTAGATCTCGCCCAGGCCGCCGCTCTCAACCAGTTCCCGGATCTTGCGAACGGAGCCGGTGTAGACGAAGGTGTGATCGACCATGAGCACACGATTGCGTTTTTGCGCCACATCTATCAGGCGCTGCACCTGACTGGTATCGGAGGCGAGAGGTTTCTCGACAAGCACATGCTTACCTTCCTGAAGCGCGCGTAGAGCGAGTTCGTAGTGAGTTGAGACAGGAGTGGCGATGGCTACAGCATCGATCAATGGATCTTCGATCAGTTCACGAAAATCGCGAGTTGTCCTTACCGTTGGATACCGGCTGGCCAGCAGGGCAAGCCGGTCTTCGCGGAGATCACTAACGCAGGCGATCTGCGCTTCTTTCGCCTCGAAGCAGTTTCGTACCAGATTCGGTCCCCAGTAGCCGTAACCAATGACCCCAATTCGAATCAAAACTCCTCCTCAGCCTGCGGTTCTTTTCAAACCTCTGTGCGTGCGGAATCCGGCGTCCAAGCGTGCGGACGCACGAATGCCACACATGTAAAAAAGGAGCAAGACGGACGATACAACAGAATCGCGAGTGCATCAACTGCAGCAGGAATGATGCTATTTGCTCGAAGAAACCTTTCATGATCGCTCAAGTTTGTCGAAAACCGGCTTCGCAGCTTACAGTAGCGGTTAACTTCCGCAAAGCCATCGAACCAAACTGCAGATGAGGAGGTCCCCTGTGTTTCATGTAAACGATCGAACCGGAACGTTGTTCCGGTCCCTGCAGTCGCATTTAAGAGCTGTGGCGTCGGCGGCGGGGGCTTTAATAGTGGTTTCAGCAGTATTTCTTTCGCTTCACCACGTGCCGTATGCGACGGCATCGCAGTCAGGTCCGCTCGCGAGCAATATGGTGCGCTCGCCGGGTGATTTGAACTGGCGTCAGAGCCCTACGTCCGGGATCAATTCTCCAGGCAAAAACTCGGTCACGCTCGTTCCATGTCCTCCGGGCGTGATTGCGAGCGAGCCCTGGTATTACGTGTACATCTCTGGCACGGGAAGCCCTGAGGCGGTTCGGGTTACAGGCGGAACCTGCAAAGGCGATTACCGGCCGGGAACGTTGGAGTTTACGACGACGAGTTCGCATCCTTCGGGTTACGTGATCGGAAGCGCCTCGGGTGGAATTCAGGAAGCTTCCATCGCGGCGCGTTTTGTCCCCACAAATCCAAGCGGTTCGGCACAGTCTGGCCGAGTGGTGGTTACTCCGGGCGAATATAACGTATTTGCGCCGATCTCGATTCGAGCAACCAGCCAAACCGTCGATTTCAGCGGCTCTATTCTGAATTGCTACACGCCCGATGATGCCTGCGTGTTTGTCGGTGATCACGGGCCAGCGAGCGCTTACGAGAGCATTACGCTGATAAATCCACGCGGAAGGCCCATGATGGTGGCAGGCACAAAACCATTTATCGAAGTCAACGCGCAACAGACCCGAATTTTCAATGTGAGCACGCGAATAGCGCTCCCGAACAACAGTTTTGGCTCCTATGTGCAGGTCGATGACGATCAGGCGTTTCTGCTTGACGGATTGGATACGCTGGGCGGCGGGAAAAGCGTGACCTGTAATCCATCGTTCTGCGGCGCGTTCGTCACGGCACCCGGGCCATTCAACCGCTGGTCGGCTGTGGGATGGCTGAAACATATGTCACTCTCCTTGCAGTGTTCAGGGAAGGGAGTGGAATGGCTCTCGGGAAATGGTTTGCGGATCTCGGATAGCGTGATTCAGGGGTGGTCGGTCTTTGGCGTGCGGGTCAGCAACCAACGCGGAGGGTACGGCGGATTCACCTCAGAGAACGTGTACTACGAGGCGTCCCCGTCGTGCAGGGACTATAGCCCCATGGGAAATGTAGGGAGCGCCGGCATCCTGGCGGAAGGTGTGGAATTTAAGCTCAGTGGAGTGGCGGCGAATGGCGCTTCGGGGGTATATCCGAACTGGGGGGCAGCGTCGGGCTCTCACGCCTGGCTGTACTGGGTTGTCCCGGTTCACGCAAAATTCGGAGAAGGGATTCCTCTGCCGGCGGGCTACGCGTTTCTTAACGGTTCAGCGCGGATCAAGGGCACGTTCCCAAGGATTGTAGGAGCGTCGAGCTACAAAATTCTCAGGATGGACTGGGACCTGCGGTCGTCCCGTCCCTATCCGGAGGGTACCGGAAAATATCTCGTCGCGACGGTTCCACAAAGTTCGTGCTCGACCTTCGCGTGTCCGTTTACCGACAGCGGAACAGAACTTTCTTCCTACACCAATCTGGCTGAGGATCTTAACAGGAACCTCTATATGCCCCGCCTGGACTTCTGGCCGGGAGCAATCGTGATCAGTACGGCGGAGGATAAGTCGACCGCAACCTTGTCGAACTTTGCGCCGCCGCTGAAGGCTGATGTGCTGGGGGGAGGAGCCATCGTAAGCACATATCCTCCCGGAGCTATCACTGGAGAAGCTGGCGTACTGATTGGGACAGGAGCAACCCCCCCTGCGGCTGCAAACCTCGTGGCGCTGCAAACCAACGATACTTTGGGAATTCCTGGAGCGACGATCATGAAAGCCGCCAATGGCTTGGGGACGCCGGAGAGCGGCCACAAAGGAAGATTGAACTTCGGACACCACGGTCAGGTTTCGGGATTCACGCCTCTGATCACCCTGGTTGACAGCGATTGGGGAAAAACGTGGACATCCTCAAATCACCGGCCCACGGCGGACGCGAATGACCTCGACATGGGCTACGAAGGCAGGGGCGACGTCTTTTATTCACGAGCAGAAAAAGAGATACGGGAATATGTCGGGAAATTGCCCGACGGCTCACCTCCAGAGAAACTGACCGCATCGGCCAAAACGTTCAACGTGCCAGTCACGATTAACGGCGATCTCACGGTAATGGGAAGATGCGCAGGATGCGGAGGCGCCAGCGGTGGCGGGTCATCGCGAGGTACAGTGTCTCTGATTAGCCAGGCTGCGTCCATTCCGGCGAAGAATCTTTGCGCGAATGCGAACTGCGGGGCGGGACAATACCGCATCGCGTATTATTTGGATTCGACCGGAACGTGCGCGGCTCCAGGGAATGCGGGCATTGTTCTCGCGATCGGATGGAAAGACGAGACCTCGTCCCGGTCGCTGAAAGTTCCGCTGATTGGGTTAGGAGTTGCGAATACCGATACGCTGAAACTGGGCGCGGCTTCGAACTTTGGCAGTGGAGAGATTTTCGTCTGGTCGAAAGGCGATGCTGCGATCACCTATTCGACCTCGTACACTGGGTGTAGGTCAGGTTCCGGAACGTACGCATTGCGCATCGTGGCAGAGAAACTTCAATAATTTTCCGGCGGGTGCTGAATAAGCTGGCGAGACCGAAAGGAAAAGCCTTGGCCATTACGGTCGAAGATTCCAGTCAGAAAATTCTAGATCGATGTATATCGAATTCGCACTCCAGAGCAGATCTGTGGGGCGAATTTATTCGCGCTATCAACGTGCGGCGGATGGTGGAAATCGGCGTCTATCAGGGAGACTTCGCGGCAGATATTTTGCGACACTGCGATTGCATCACGAAGTACTACATGGTCGATCCCTGGCGGCACTTGGACGACTGGAACAAGCCTTCGAACCAGGATGATGCGAAGTTCGAGGAGTTTTTCCAAGCCACAAAACAGAAAACGGAATTCGCGGCAAATCGCAGGGTGATCCTTCGCGGAAAGACCACGGATGTGATCGACCAGATTCCCGACCGGGAACTCGATTTTGCGTACATAGACGGCGATCATACTCTGAAAGGAATCGCGATCGATCTGGTGCGGGTGTATCCCAAGGTAAAGATTGGCGGCTACATTGCCGGCGACGATTTCACCCCGACCATGTGGCAGCACAAAACCGAGTACGAACCGACGCTGGTTTTTCCCTTTGCGGTGTATTTTGCCGAAGCGGTGGGAGCAACCATTTATGCTTTGCCTCACTCGCAGTTCTGCTTGCATAATTCCGGTGAGTCGAATTTTAGCTTTATCGACTTGACAGGAGAGTACAAGGATCTTGGCCTCCGTAGCCAACTTGCTCCAGAGCGGCTTCTAAAGCTCTCCGTGAGCGAGCGCTTCCCGCGGCTAGTGCGAATTCTGCGAAGGACGAAACGACTGATCTCGTAAAAAAGTGCGTGCATTCTTCGGATCAACAAATCTAAATGTGCGGAATCTTCGGCATAGTCGCGCGAAATGCGGCGATCCCTGCGGGCGTATTGGAGGGCGGAACCCAATCGTTGGCTCACCGCGGCCCGGACGATTCAGGAACCATCCTTCTCAGAGACAACTCTAACGGTTCGACCGAAATCGGCCTGGGCAACCGCCGTCTCGCCATTCTTGATCTCTCTCCTCTGGCACATCAGCCAATGCACGATGCCGATACCGGCAACTGGATCGTCTACAACGGTGAGATCTACAACTTTCAGCAGATCAGGGATGAACTGGAACGACTTGGAACGACATTCGTCAGTCACTCCGATACCGAAGTTGTTCTGAAGGCGTATGCGCGGTGGGGTGGTGAATGCCTCACAAAGTTCCGCGGAATGTTCGCGCTCGCCTTGTGGGATGCGAGTAAGCATCGATTGTTCATTGCCCGCGATCCGATGGGCGTCAAGCCGCTCTACTATGCTCAGGCGGGCTCTTTTTTTCTGTTCGCTTCTGAAGTTCGGAGCCTTGTCGGAACAGGCCTGGTTCCTCGTCGGATTGATAAAGCCGGTCTTCTGAACTTTCTCACGTTCGGTTCAGCATACGATCCGCACACCTTGATCGAAGGCGTACGGGCTCTTCCGGCCGGACATACGTTGATTTGGGAAAAGGGGAGTGTGTACGAATCTCAATACTGGGACCTGATTGATCCAGCGCCAGTCGGACCAGGAGGTACCGCACTTTCGCGCGACAAGGCCAGTTCCAGCGCTGATCTGCAAAAGCTTCTGGAAGAGTCCGTGCGCATGCAGTTGGTCAGCGACGTTCCGGTCGGAATATTTCTTTCGGGAGGAATCGACTCAAGCGCTCTGGTCAGCATCGTGAGTCGAGGTGGTATTACGCCGAGCACGTTCTCTATCGTTTTTCGCGAAGCCGACTACTCAGAGGCTGAACATTCGCGGGCGATCGCAGCCAGATTTCACACCGATCATCACGAGATTACGGTGTCGCAGACAGATGTCTTGACGTCCATCCCCGATGCATTGCGTGCCATGGACTTGCCAACCATGGACGGTATTAACACTTTCTTTGTATCGCGCGAGACGCGTAAAGCTGGGGTGAAAGTCGCCTTGTCGGGGTTAGGGGGCGACGAGGTATTTGCAGGGTATTCCTCGTTTCGCAGCATACCGAGATGGGAGCAAATCGAGCGGTATTGGGGTCACGTGCCGTCTTTTGGACGGCACAGCATCGCGGCGGCGTTTGCGGCGATGGCGCCCGAGTGCGACCAGAACCGCAAGCTGGCCTTGCTGATCCGAAATGACGGGGAGGTCCTGCATCCGTACTTTGTCTCGCGGATGTTATTTACTCCAGGTCAGACGGAGCGGATGCTGCGAAATGTGGACGGTGTAGTACGTGCTACCGGTGAAGACGCACAGCGCGCCTGGCTCATGCATGCTCTGTCACTTGATCCTGTCAATCGCGTGTCTTATCTCGAGTCGCGCTGCTACATGCTCAACACTCTCTTGCGCGACGCCGATGTCATGAGCATGTCGCAAGGACTAGAAGTACGCGTTCCGCTGATCGATCATCAACTAGCCAAAACTGTAATGGGCCTTCCGGGCCGATCGAAAATAGGTGCGACTCCGAAGAAGCTTCTCATTGAAGCGCTGGCCGGATCGCTACCCGAGGAGATTGTTCATCGGCCGAAACGTGGATTTACTCTGCCCTTTGAACATTGGATGCGCCAGGAGCTTCGTGCCGAGGTTGAGCCTCTCCTCAGTGCCAAACGGATCAGCGAAGGGCCGCTTGGCGCGCTTCTGGATGGCGAAGAAACAGGCCGCATCTGGAACAACTTTCTTGCTGGCAGGACCTCCTGGACGCGTCCGTGGGCTTTGTACGTTTTGCAGCGCTGGTGTGAACTGCAGAATGTTTATGCCTAATGCGGCATTCCAGAAATTGCGTACTTCGTCTTTGCGATAACTGGCCTCATGCATGGAGATCAGAAAGGCTTGCCTGCGGGTGCATCCGCGGCGAAGTCGTTTTCAGGAGGTGATCGGGAGAGTAAAATACAGAGAGCCTCTCACTCCTCAATGCCCAAATTAGAAGATTCCAAACAGCTGCTGACTTCGCGATCGGCAGAGACGCTCCCGATTACGGTCATGGTGGCTGCGCGGAATGAGGCACATAATCTGCCCCGCTGTTTGCGATCGCTGCGGTCTGCAGGCGAAGTCTACGTTATCGATTCGCAAAGCACAGATGCGACCGTGAAGATTGCGGAGTCCTATGGGGCACATGTGGTGCAGTTTCATTATCAGGGAGGCTGGCCGAAGAAGCGGCAGTGGGCCATGGATTCGTTGCCTCTCACTTATGAGTGGATTTTTCTTATCGACGCTGATGAAGCGCTGACGCCCGAGCTTACCGCCGAGATTCGAAGCGCGATTCAGAATCCAGACTGCGATGGCTACTACATCGCGCTGCGCATGTTTTTTCTTGGACGGGAGCTTCGGCACAGCGGAGCCAGTTTCTACAAGCTTTCATTGTTCAGGCGAGGAAAGGGCCGCTTCGAATGCCGCCTTAAGGATCAGGATCACTCGATGGCTGACATGGAGGTTCACGAACACGTCGTTGTCGAAGGGAATACGGCGCAACTCAAGAACTCGCTCGAGCACCACAATGTAGAATCACTTTCCCGCTATATACAAAAGCACGATGAATATTCCAACTGGGAAGCAAAGGTTTGGGTAGAAGGACAAGCGAATGCGCAACTCGCGGCATCCTTGTCCGGTACGCAAGCCCAACGCCGGCGCTGGCTGAAGACCAAGTTTCTTAGTATGCCCGGAGCTCCATTATGGTTCTTTGTCTTCAAGTATGTCTTCGGGCTTGGATTCCTGGACGGCGTGCCAGGTTTGATCTACTGTGGCTTCCAGGCGGTTCAAGTGTTTCACGTGAAGGCGAAGATCTATGAATATCGTCAAGCGAGACAAACAAAAGGATCAAATCTCGGATGACTAGTCTCACCGACAGTACAGTCATCGCCTGGCGAGGAGATGGTCCGGCCCGGTACTCGGAGCAACCACCCTTTTGTCCTTCTCAGCCGTATCCAGAGTACGATTTCCAGGCGCTCGATGAGAGACTGAACCGAGTGTATGAAGCTGTTCGGGGATGTTTTCATCTTGCCGGCCTTGATGCCGCGCGCTTCGGTAGTCCTGCCTGGAATCCTCTGGGTGAGTTGATTCATCCTGGTGAGACGGTATTACTCAAGCCGAATATGGTTCATCAGCGTCATCCCCGTGATCCAGAGGGCTGGCGCTACGTAATCACTCACGGAAGCATGATCCGGGTAGTCGCAGACTATGTTTGGAAAGCGGTTGGCTCGACCGGCAAAATCATCGTGGCAGATGCTCCTCAGACTGATGCGTCGTTCTCTGAAATGGCGCGACTTCTTGGCCTCCATGTCATTCGCGACTTCTACCAGTCTCGCGGACTCACTTTCGAAATCATTGATCTGCGTCAGGAAGAATGGACGACGCGGGGCGATGTCGTGGTGGAACGGCGGAGACTTCCATCCAATAGTTATGGATCGATTGCGTTCGATTTAGGCCAGGCAAGTGAGTTTGTCGACCATCACGGCTCGGGTTACTACTATGGAGCGGACTATGACGCAGGCGTTGTCAATCGACATCACAGCGGCGGGAAGCACGAATATCTAATCGCTGGGTGTGCCATCAAATGCGACGTGATCTTCAGCTTGCCGAAGTGGAAGACTCATAAGAAAGCTGGCATCACGGCGAGTCTCAAGAACCTGGTTGGAGTGAATGCCGACAAGAACTGGCTGCCACATCACACCGAGGGTGCTCTTGCGCACGGAGGGGATGAGCACCCGCATCCGAACTTAAAGCACCGTACCGAACGAAAAGTCGCGGCCGTAGTCCGCAGTCTTTCACTGCAAATGCCCGTTATTGGACCATGGGTGCATCGACTGGCCCGTGGCGTCGGCAAACCGGTCTTCGGCGACAGCGAGATCACGGTGCGCAGCGGAAACTGGTTCGGTAACGATACGGTTTGGCGAATGTGCCTCGACCTCAACAAGATTGTTTCTTACGGCAATCCTGATGGCTCCCTGCGCACTCCAGCGCGGCCAAATCGCAAGCGGCATTACGTCGTTGTCGATGGAATTCTTGCCGGCCAGGGACGGGGGCCACTGAATCCCGATCCACTGCCTGCCGGACTTGTACTGTTCGGCGTACATCCCCCCAGCGTAGATACTGTCTGCGCGTATCTTATGGGATTTGATCCCGAGAAGATTCCAATCCTGTCCCATGCCTTTCAATGCAGGAGTTTTCCGCTGTCCGATCACGGCTGGCGCGACATCGTGGTGCGCAGCAACGATTCCCAATGGGAGCGGCCCTTGGTGGAAATACCTGCCGCTAACACCTTTCATTTCGAACCCCACTTTGGTTGGAAGGGGCATATCGAGCAAGATTCGCCTGATGCGATTCTTGCGCGGCAAACTGTCGAGGTGGGCCAAAAGACATGAGCGAGTCGGTTCTGGTCGAGCAAGTCTATCCGCGGCTTCCGGTTTTCCTGCAGAACGCAGCCTGCTGGTATTACGGGACCAAAGAAGCACGCGTCCGTTCCGGGCGAGCGTTCGAACAGCGCCTGAAAGAGTTGCTGGACTCGGAGAAATTGAGCGCTGCGGAGATCGAAGCCTATCAGAACGAAAAACTCTGCCGGCTGATTCGTCACGCATTTGAGAATGTCCCGTATTACCGGGAACGCTGGAAGAGTCTGAAGCTATCAGCTGAGGACATTCGGTGTCGAGAGGATCTCGCAAAGCTCCCTGTACTTACCAAGGAGGATGTGCGGCAAAATCTCGAGCGCCTAGTCTCCGAGAAAGTGTCAAAGCATGAACTGGTCTTTCGCCATACCAGCGGCACAACCGGGAAAGCTCTGCATTTCTATACGACGAAGCCCGCAATTGCCTTCCAATGGGCGGTATGGTGGCGTCACCGCTTGCGGTTTGGCGTTGCGCCCGGCGCCTGGCACGCGAACTTCACGGGCAAGAGGGTGGTTCCCCTCGACCAACGCACACCGCCGTTTTGGCGCTGGAATAAGCCACTGCACCAGGCATTGCTCGGAATGCATCACTTGACCGCGGGAAAGATTTCCAGCGTGATCGAGTTTCTCAACTCGCATCGGTTCGATTTTTACTCGGGATATCCCTCCATCATCCATATGCTTGCGCTGCATGGGACTGCGGTTGGTCTGACCCTGCAACTGCGGCCGCGTGCGATATTCACGGGGGCTGAAAACCTCCTCGACTTTCAGAGACGCGACATTCAGAAATTTACGGGTGCCATTCTGACCGACCAGTACGGATGCTCTGAAGGCTGCGGAAATGCCTCACAGTGTACCGAGTTCGTTTACCATGAGGATTTCGAGTTTGGCATTATCGAGGGGATGGAGTTGCAGCCCGGGAATGCGGCACGATCGATTCTCTGCACTGGGTTTGCTAACGACGCCTTTCCCTTGATTCGATATGAGGTGGGCGATACCGGAGTTTGGCAGCAGAATGACCAGGCTTGCCGCTGTGGGCGCCAATCCCGGGTGTTGCTCCGCATCGACGGGCGGAAAGACGACTACGTGGTCACCCCTGAGGGTGCGCACATCATGCGCTTTGACTATGTTTTCAAAGACATGATGAATGTTAAGGAGGTGCAGATCGTTCAAGAGCAGATTGGAACGATTACAGTGCGTACGGTGCGCCGTGATGGATACGGCGCTAAGGATGAAACTGAAATCAGAAGGGAAATCCAGCGATGGATCAGCCCCACGCTTAAGGTTCAGTTTGAATATATGCATGAGATAGAGAGAGAGCCCAACGGAAAATTCCGGGCAGTCGTGTCGCGGTTGAAAATGGGTGAACTCTAGCTAGCGGGCTCGATGAAACAGGTTCTTCAGCACGCCCGTTCGGGCGAAATTACGGTCGAAGAGGTTCCAGCGCCGCAGCTTCTTCCCGGCTGTGTCTTGGTGCGAATTGCTGCGTCTGTGGTCTCGGCGGGAACCGAACGTGCTTCCGCGGAATTTGCTCGCAAGAGTTTGCTGCAAAAAGCGAAATCGAGGCCAGATCTGGTTCGAGAAGTCATCAGCAAAGTTCAGCGTGATGGGATCTTCTCTGCAGTCGAGGCGGTGCGGAGCCGGCTCGATCAGCCGCAGAGTCCCGGCTACAGCAGCGCGGGCACCGTGATCTCGATAGGCGAAGGAATTACTGATATTCAGCCCGGAGATCGCGTGGCTTGCGCAGGCGCGGGAATCGCCGTTCATGCCGAAATCGCGTGCGTGCCGCGCTTGATGCTGGCGCGTATTCCTGAGCGCGAGCCGATCGGGAATCCCGTCAGCTTCGAAGATGCTGCATTTGCGACCGTAGGGGCTGTCGCACTCCACGGCATTCGCACGAGTGAAGCGAATTTGGGAGATCTCGTCGCAGTGGTTGGACTTGGCCTACTGGGACAACTGACTGTGCAATTGCTGAAGGCCGCTGGCTGCCGAGTTCTGGGAATGGATATTGATTCCGAGAGAGCGGCCTTGGCGAAACGTTTGGGCGCCGATGCTACTGTAAGCACAGCGTCCGCGTTTCGTGATATTTGCCTTGAGGCTTCGCGTGGCGCGGGAGTGGATTCGGTTCTCATTAGCGCTGAAACTGCAAGCAGCGATCCTGTAAACCTGGCGGGTACGATTGCCCGCGACCGCGCTGTGGTCGTCGCTGTCGGCACGGTTGGAATGGACATCGAGCGTAAGGCCTACTACGACAAAGAACTGGACTTCCGTATCTCGCGATCCTACGGCCCGGGCCGTTACGATGTCGCGTACGAACAAAAAGGGCGCGATTATCCGATTGGCTATGTGCGATGGACTGAAACTCGTAACATGGAGGCCTTTTTACAGTTTCTTGCGGAAAAAAAGGTTGAAGTCAACTCGTTGATCACACATCGATTTCCAGTGGAGCGTGCTCAGATTGCTTACGATCTCATCACCGGCAGGACCCGTGAGTCCTTTCTTGGAGTGGTGATTCGGTACCCGGACAGTTCCGAGGCTGTTCGTACCATCACCTTGATTCCGGTGAGCTCCATTACGAAACTAGGTTCTTCTGAAGGCAGCGTGAAGGTTGGATTGTTGGGTGCGGGAGGATTTGCTTCTTCTACGCTGATTCCCGCCATGAAAGCGTCGTCGGATACATCGTTGATCTCGGTCTGCGCGGCGACTGGCTCTCACGCGCAACACGCCGGACGAAAGTTCGGATTTCGTGTCTGCACCACCGAGGAAGCGGCGCTGATTCAAAATCCGGAGATCAACACGGTGGTTATCGCCACGCGGCATCATTTGCATGCCCGGCAAGTCATGGCGGCCTTTGGAGCAGGGAAGGATGTCTTCTGCGAAAAGCCGTTGTGCCTGACGGAAGACGAGCTAAGCGAGATTGTGCGTGCTTATTCGGCCATCAGTTCGGCGAGTCGTCCGGCGCTCATGGTCGGTTTCAACCGACGGTTCGCTCCAATGGTAGTTCAGATGAAATCATTTCTGAACTCCATCTCTGAACCGCTTGCGCTGAATTACCGCATAAACGCCGGATATCTCCCGCCCGATCATTGGGTCAACGATCGTGAGCAGGGAGGCGGACGTGTTCTCGGTGAGGTTTGCCACTTCGTTGATCTTTTGATGTTTCTGGCTGGCTCGCCGATTGTCGAGGTCGCCGGCCGGACAGTTGGTACTTCGTGTCGATATAGCGGAGACAACGTGCTGTTGTCGCTACGTTTTGCGAACGGGTCAGAGGGCATGATCAGCTATCTCGCCAATGGCGACCGATCATTTTCGAAAGAGCGTCTTGAGATTTTCGGCGGCGGCGCGACCGCCGTGCTAGAAGATTTCCGCCGCCTCGAACTGGTTCGGAACGGCCGCAAAAAAACGATTCATTCGCGCTGGCGGCAGGACAAGGGACACGCGGCAGAGTGGGCATCATTTATTACTTCGTTGCAGCGAGCAGCGGTTCCCGCGATCCGTTTCGAAGACATTCTTTGTTCCACTCTCGCAACGTTGCATATTGAACAGTCCCTGACAACCGGAAGAGCCGTTCCCGTCGATACTGGGTCATTTCTTGAAGCCGCCCGCCAAACACCGATATCGGATTTTTAACAGAACAAATGACCCTATCGAGACCGAGTACCTCAGGAGTTATCTCTAGCGCATGCTGATTTTGGGCCTAAATATGTTTCACGCTGACGCCTCGGCAGCGATCGTTCTGGATGGGGAGGTGAAGTTTGCGATCGCAGAGGAGCGTCTCAATCGTCACAAGCATTTCGGCGGATTCCCGGCGCTAGCCGTTAAAGCTTGTCTCGATGCCGTGGGCGCGAAGATCTCTGACATCGAGCATGTCGCGGTTGGTCAGGACAGCGACGCCAACCTGGCCAAGAAGGTGCAATACGCGCTTGCGAATCCAGCCAAGATTTTAAATTTCATCCGCCTTCGCCAGAGAAAAGAGGCGATGCGCGATGTCCGCTCACTGCTCGCCAAGGCGCTGGACACGGATAGTTCGCAGCTGCGTTTTCGGGAGCATCACCTCGAACACCACGTTGCACACATCGCAAGTGCTTATTACTGCTCCCCTTGGGAAAAGGCTTCCGGCTTCAGTTATGACGGTTCCGGCGATTTTGTTTCGACGATGATGGCGCGCTGCGAAGGGAACGAGATTGAAGTGCTGGACCGAGTCTTCCTTCCGCATTCGCTGGGCAGCATGTACACGATGATCTGTGAATTCATTGGCTATGCGAAATATGGCGATGAGGGCAAAGTCATGGGCCTCGCGCCCTACGGGAAAGACAAGTACTGCAAAGAGATCAGCAAAGTCGTCTCGGCCAAGGATGGAGGGTTTCGGCTTGATCTGAGTTATTTCAAGCCGCTCGGCAGCAATCAGGGAATGCAGGTGTTGCCGGATGGCACGGTCCGTCTGGCTCGACATTTTTCCGCTCGGATGGAGAAACAGTTCGGCCAGCCGCGCCAGCCGCATAGCGAAATTACACAACGTGACATGGATCTTGCCTATGCACTGCAACAGCGTTTCGAAGAAATATTGTTCCACCTGTTGAATTCGTTACACGAGCGTGCCCCACTAGACGATCTGGCCATGGCGGGCGGATGCGCGTTGAACAGCGTCGCCAACGGAAAGCTGTTTGAGCGTACACCATTTCGTCGGACTTATATTCAGCCCGCTGCCGGGGACGAGGGGCTAGCGGTCGGAGCGGCCTTACACACGTATCACTCTATGCTGAAGCAGCCGCGGAGAGCAGAACTGAAGAACGCATATCTGGGCCCCGAGTTCTCCGATTCTCGCATCCAGTCGGCGTTGCAGAATGCCGGACTGGAGTCCCGACAGCTTGATCGAGAGGCGCTGCTCGATGCTGTGGCCGACCGGATCACGGCAGGAGACGTAGTCGGCTGGTTCCAGGGCCGGATGGAATGGGGACCACGAGCCTTAGGAAATCGGTCGATCGTGGCGCATCCCGGCCTGCCGAATATGAAAGACGTGTTAAATGCACGCATCAAGCACCGGGAGTGGTTTCGCCCGTTTGCACCTTCCATTATGAGCGACTATCAGCATGAATATTTTGAGCACGATCATCCCTCGCCTTTCATGCTGCACGTGTACAAGATTCGTCCTGATAAGCGGAGAAGTCTCTGCGCGGTGAATCATGTGGATGACACCGGCCGCCTGCAGAGCGTGACTCGCCAAGAAAACCCGCTTTATTACGATCTGATCTCCGCGTTTCATAGGAAGACGGGAATTCCGGTCATCCTGAATACAAGTTTTAACGAGAATGAGCCGATCGTGTGCACGCCGGAAGAGGCGATTGACTGTTTTCAGCGGACCCGCATGGATGTCCTGGCGATTGGACCGTTCGTGGTTGTGAAGGCGAGACAGGACACCGGGACGTTGACGACGGCCTCGCTCCCGAAGGTCAGCAGTATTTAGCTTGTCGTGCTGCACTGTCTCAGTGCACGAAGAAGCCGGTTAGCGTCATGACAGTTCCGATCACTCCCAGCAGGATTCCTACAGCCCAGAAGATGCGGCGTCCGGAAAGCAGAGTGATGGACGTGATGACCAGGCCGATTTCAAGGAAAACCTCCGCGAGGTCAAAGCGATCGGCGCGATCTCGCTCGAGAGCAACTTCCGCTTCCATTTCGCGAGCGTTGTCTTCAATATCTTTTTGCTCGCCCTTGTACCGGTCCACTTCACTGGAATATTTTTCGCGCAGTTTTGCTAAGGCTGCTGCATCGGTCGTTGGCTCCACGGACGTCTGCTCAAGAAAGAGTTCGTCAGCGTGGCGCCGGATGTTTTTGGCCTGATAGTAAGCCCACTGGTCGGACGATTTGGCCTGCAAGACGACTTCCTCGGTGTGCGCACGGTGCCCGAGCAAGGAGACGACAGCTACGAGAACAGCCAGAATCGCCATGGTCAGCGATACGGGGGCCAGCTTCGGATCTTCCTTGGCATGCTCAGCGCGTTCCTGTAACTCGGTTAACTCTTCTGACATCCGTTAGTCTCCCATGACTTTCACAATGACGCGTTTATCGCGCTGTCCATCAAATTCGGCGTAGAAAATCCGTTGCCATGTGCCGAGATCGAGTTTCCCCGCGGTGATCGGCACGATCACCTCATGGTGGATGAGCAGCGCCTTGAGATGGGAGTCCCCATTGTCTTCGCCGGTCTCATGATGTTTGTAGTTCTTGCGAAACGGGGCGAGATGCTCAAGCCACTGGTCGATGTCTTCGATCAAGCCACTCTCATTGTCGTTTACGTAAACCCCCGCGGTGATATGCATAGCGGAGACCAGCACCATACCTTCCTTCACGCCGCTCTTGATCACGATCTCCTCGACTTGCGGAGTGATATGGACGTAAGCTCGGTGACTCTTTGTATGAAAGTGAAGATATTCGGTAAGAGTTTTCATAGCTCTATGCTCAGCGCAGGCAGTCGGAAATCTTGCCGCTAGCGATCAGGTCTGCGATCCGAGCAAAATCTGGATACATGACGCGATCTTTTTCCATGGTCGGACACACCGAGCGAATCGCCTCATGAGCAACCTGTCCGCGCTTGGACGTCTTAAGCGGGGCAAGGAAGTCGATGGCCTGCGCTACCGCCATCGCCTCGATCGCCAAGACATTCCGAGTGTTCTCGACAACTCGTTTCAACTTCAGTGCTGCGGTCATTCCCATCGAGACATAATCTTCCTTGTTGCCAGAGGTGGTAATCGAGTCGACCGAGGCAGGATGCGCGAGGACCTTGTTTTCGCTGACCAGCGCGGCAGCCGTTACTTGCGGCATCATGAATCCCGAGTTCAATCCCGCGCCAGGAGCGAGGAATGGAGGCAAGCCTTCACTGAGGGCGGGATTTACCAGGCGCTCAATGCGGCGCTCGCTGATGCCGGCCAGTGCGCTCAGGGCGATGGCAAGGAAATCGAGGGCAAATGCCAGTGGCTCGCCATGAAAATTCCCGCCGGAGATGACATCGCCCTGACCATTCTTCGTGTCGGTGATGAAGACCAATGGATTATCGACAGCCGAATTCGCTTCGATCTCGAAAGTGGTTCGGCAGTGCGCTAGGGTATCGCGCACGGCGCCATGGACTTGCGGAATGCATCGCAGCGAGTAAGCATCTTGCACGCGCCCGCACTCGCGGTGCGATTCGCGAATCTGACTTCCTTCCAGCATCCGGCGCAGATTGGCCGCCGTTCGTATTTGTCCGCTGTGTGGACGTGCCTGGTGAATGCGCTCGTCAAAAGCTGTGTCGGTTCCCTTGAGAGCATCGCAACAGAGACCACCAAGCACGTCGGCTGTGTTCACCAGAATCTCTGCATCCAGCAGCGACAGCGAGCCGATCGCCAGCATAGCCTGCGTGCCATTGATAAGCGAGATAGTCTCTTTGGCTTCGAGCACGAGTGGCTTGATCTGTGCGCGCTTCAAGGTATCGGAACTCGCAACGCGTAAACCTTTTTCATCGAAGCATTCACCTTCGCCCACCAGAGCCAAGGCGAGATGTGCCAGAGGCGCGAGGTCTCCGCTGGCTCCCACGCTGCCTTGCGACGGAACCATTGGCGTGATACCCCGATTCAGCATTTCGCAGAGTGTATCTATAACCATGCCGCGCACTCCGGAATGGCCTTTGGCGAGCGAATTGGCGCGCAGCAGCATCATGGCGCGAGTGTCTGGAATAGGAAGCGGAGAGCCCACTCCAACGGCATGGGATCGGACGAGATTGACCTGCAACTCGCGGATCTGCTCACCGGCAATACGAACGTCGCTGAGTTTGCCCACGCCAGTAGTGATGGCATACGCCACCTTGTTGCTGGTAACGATGTCGTCCACCACCGCTCGTGCCCGGTTTACTGCTTCGCGGGCGTCAGGACCCAGCAGAACGGCCCGCCGCTCCACGGCGACTTCGCGTACTGCTTCCAGACTCAGATCATTTCCGTTAATGTGCAGTGCGTTCAAATAAGTCTCCGCGTAAAGGTGTTACTTTCCGGCGGCCGCACGAAAAGCAGTTAAGTACTTCTCGGGTAAGGCTGCCACCTTCATCTTCGAATCTGTGACAATATGTGTCGTCTCGCCCTCAGCCAGCAAGGTGCCATTTTCCGCCCGCGAGAGTTCGTATCTGAAAATGATGACCGACTCACGAACATGTTTTAGCTGCGTACGGACGATCACTTCTTCGTCGTAATACACGGGCGCACGGTAGCGGCAGGTTACTTCGGCGACAGCGATGAAACGTCCCTCGTCGCGTTCCATGTCGCGGTATGAAAATCCCATCTGCCTCAGCAGTTCGACCCGGCCGACCTCAAACCAGATCAGATGATTCGAATGGTAGACGACTCCCATTTGATCGGTTTCCGCGTACCGCACGCGTAAGCGCGTCTCATTTACGGCTGGATGATGGTTCGAGCTCATTTCCCCGTCCAAACCGGTTTGCGTTTTTCCAGAAACGAAGAGATCCCTTCGCGAAAGTCAGCCGTGCTTCGAATGGCAGCGTTCTCTCGGACAGCCGCGCCAATCTGCGCATCGAGTTCGCCGCTCGCCTGGTCGGTCAGCAACTGCTTGGTCGCGCGAAGCGAGGCTACGCTATTTTCCATCAAAGTGGCAGCCAATTCTCGCGCTCGTTCCATCAGCTTGTTGGCGGGCACGATCTCTGAGATCAATCCGAGACGCAACGCTTCATCGGCTCCAAAGATTCTGCCGGTAAGCAGCAGGTCCCGGGCCTGCTTTTCTGGAAGTTGCCGCAATAGGAATGTGGAAACTATGGCTGGAACAAACCCGATCTTTACTTCCGTGTAGCCAAACTTCGCCTCCGGAACGGCGAGCGTGAAATCGCAAAGCAGCGCAAGTCCCGTTCCACCCGCGATCGCGGGTCCATTCACCGCCGCAATAGTCGCCTTAGGGAATTCATAAATCGAACGGAAAAGCCGCACCATCGTTTCGGAGTCTTGCACGTTCTGTTCGGGTGATCGGCCGAGGAGTGCTTTGAGATTCTCAAGATCCATCCCGGAACAAAACGCCTTGCCCGCGCCAGTAACGATGAGCACGATTGCGTCAGACTTCGCGATTTCGTCGAGTGCTTGGAGTAAATCGTCGATCAATTCGAAACTGATGGCGTTCCGTTTGTCCGGACGGTTCAGCGTGAGAATGGCGACTTTTGCTTCATAAGCGATTTGTATTGTTTTGTAGCCCATACAAGACCTTGCTCCGAATTTCGGGGAATTTCACTGACGAATCGACAGAATTGTGATGAGTGCCTGATGATCCGTCTACATGCGTGATAGCTAATCTGCCGCGTTCGACTCGGAGTACTTAGCAGCGATGCCACCGGTTGCCTTCAGAAGGGTATCGAGTGGCTTGAGAGTTGGCAACTGCGCGCCACGCCTGTGGAGCGCTTCAATGACTTTTTCGGTGGGGACATTCCCCACCAAAGCATCTTGTGCGAATGGACAGCCTCCCAATCCGCCTAGGGCAGAATCGAAGCGACGGCAACCGGCATCGTAGGCGGCGAGAACTTTCTCGGCAGCGTTGTCGGGACGGCTATGCAGATGCACGCCAACATCAAGGTAGTCGTATTTGTGGAGCACCGCTCCAACTAAATCGCTGACCTGCTTTGGACTCGCCATGCCAACCGTGTCGGCAAGTGAAATCATATGCAGATTTTCGGCCTCAAGCAGGTCGAGTGCGTCCAGGACTTCGTTCACATTCCACAGATCGCCGTAGGGATTGCCGAACGCCATCGAAATGTACACGACGACGCCTGCTCCCGCGTCGTCAGCCTTCTTTTGAATCTTCTCCAGTTCTTCAAGCGCGTCCTCCGGCGACTGGTTCTGATTGTTTCGTAGAAACGTTTCTGAGATCGAGTAAGGAAAGCCGACAGTCGAAACAGCCTGGGTATCGATGGCGCGTTGTGCGCCTTTTTCATTCACCACGATCCCAATGATTTCAACGTCGTCGGGAGGATCGAGTTCCTTCAGGACTTGCTCGGAATCGGCCGTCTGCGGGACGGCCTTCGGCGAAACGAACGAGACCGCGTCGATGTGCTTGAAACCCGCACTTATCAGGGCTTTCAGGTAGTCGGCCTTCAGGTCGGCCGGGATGATCCCTTGCAGTCCTTGCCACGCATCGCGGGGACACTCGACCAGTTTGACGGTCTCAGACATTCTTTTCACCAGCCTGGCGCCTCGTTCCGTGGTGAATCACGTCTGTAGCACTCCGACCTTGAACTCAGCCACGTCTGGGTTCAGAGCGGCTGCTTCCAGCGCTTGCGTGATGGCATCTCTGGTTTCGATGGGATCGATGATTTTGTCGATCCACAAACGAGCCGCGCCGTATCGAGGATCAGTCTGCTCGTCATAAGTGCGCTTCACTGACTCGTACAATTCCTTTTTCTCTACATCGCTCAGTTTCTTGCCACCGCGCTCCAGTTGCTTGACCTTGATTTCCACCAGGGTTCCAGCCGCGGAATCGCCGCTCATAACCGCGTACCGCGCCGTCGGCCAGGCGAACACAAACCTGGGATCGTAGGCTTTGCCGCACATGGCATAGTGGCCAGCGCCGAACGATCCACCGACGATTACGGTGATCTTGGGCACGACAGAATTGGAAACGGCGTTGACCATCTTGGCCCCGGCTTTGATGATGCCGCTCCACTCCGCATCTCGTCCGACCATGAATCCATTGACGTCATGGAAAAAGACCAGAGGAATCAAGTTCTGATTGCAATCCATAACGAAGCGTGCGGCTTTTTCCGCGGATTCTGTGTAGATCACGCCGCCGAACTCAACCCGCTTGTGTCCTTCGTGGTCGGTCTGGTGCGCGTGCAACTTTTGGTTGGCGACAATGCCGACCGCGAAGCCGCCGATCCGCCCATAGCCGCAGAGCAGCGTTTTTCCATACTCGGGCTTGTATTCGTCGAACCGGCTACCATCCAGCACGCGCGCCAGAACTTCCTTCATGTCATAGGGCCGAGCCGATGACGGATCGTAGACTCCATAGATCTCTTCGGCAGCCAGTGCCGGTTCTACCGGTTTCTTGCGGTCCCACGGCGAAAGGCGGCGGTAGCCCCATTTCTCAACGATTGAACGGATTCGCTCGATGCAGGCTTCGTCATTCGGCTCGCGAAAATCTACGGTACCGCTGATGGCGGAATGCATCGCCGCCCCGCCCAATTCTTCGGCCGAAACTTTCTGCCCGATCGCGGCCTGTACGAGTGCAGGGCCTGCAAGAAAAAGTCCGCTGCCGTCCGTCATCAGTACGTGATCGCACATCACCGGGAGATACCCACCACCCGCTACGCACATTCCCATGATGGCGGCGATCTGCGGAATCCCCATGGCTGACATCACGGCGTTATTGCGAAATACCCGGCCAAAATCGTCTGTATCGGGGAATACATCTTCCTGCAAAGGAAGGAAGACCCCCGCCGAATCGACCAGATAAATGGTGGGGATGCGATTCTCGATCGCGATGTTCTGTGCTCGAATGACTTTTTTCGACGTCATCGGGAAAAATGCCCCAGCCTTTACGGTGGCGTCGTTGGCAATGATCATCACAAGACGAGTGTGAATGCGGGCCATCCCAGTAATGACTCCGGCTGCCGGTGCGCCACCCCATTCTTCGTACATACCATGCCCGGCATAAAGTCCGAGTTCAAAGAACGTTCCCGAATCAGCCAGCAGGCCGATACGCTCGCGGGCGGTCAACCGGCCCTTGGCATGCTGATTCTCGATCGCCTTACTTCCGCCGCCTTCGCAGATCTTCTCACCCTCATTCCGAACTTGGGACATAAGATCGGCCAGGAACCGCATATTCGCTTCGTACCGCGCCGTGGTGGGGTCGACCTTGCTGGTCAACACACTGCCGGCAGGGGAAGCATTCACCGCGAGAGACTCATTTCGGTCAGACATGGCTTAAGTACGAACGTTTTACGGTATACCAGCGGGGCGGACAGACGCAATCGAGCGTAATAAGTAGAGCTGAAATTAGGATCAGAATGCGCTGCGACGGATCGCCTCAGCGACTGGGTCATCGACGATCGCATCGATCAATCCAATCCGCAGTGCCCTGGCTGCATTGACCTTCTCGGCCGCGACGAATAATTCTAAGGCGCGGGCTTTGCCAATCAGGCGGGGCAGACGCTGCGTACCTCCCCAGCCAGTGATTAGGCCCAAGGCTGCGCCGCGATGACCAAAAACGGCGTGGGGTGAGGCGATGCGATGCTGGCAGGCGAGAGCTAAATCCAGCCCTCCGCCCATGCAATATCCTTCGATTGCGGCATAGACGGGGGCAGGGAAGTTCGCGATCGCCGTCATTAGGAGTTGGCCGGTTTTCGAGAATTCGTAAGCGGTCACACCGTCGAGCGCAGCAATCTCTTGCAACTCCGCTCCAGCGGAGAAAAATCGTTTATTTCCGGCGATAATCAGTGGCCGCCGGTCGCCGTACAACTGGTTGATCGCGTCCGTCAGCGAAAGCATACAGCGAAGTGTCAGCCGGTTGGTTTCGTCAGAGGACCGCAGGCGCAGAATACGGACGCCCTGACACTCTTCCATCTGGAAAAACTCGTCGTTCTCGAAGGACTTGTCTGCCACTGAAATTGAAGTATGCGAACTGAGCCTGCTGGACTACGAACTGCGTTCCACCCACTCCGCCAGACGGCAACCGTTTTCTTCCAGCAAGAACGTACCCACCCCAAAACACTCGCCAACGATGCGCTGCGACTCCGGATCGCGGGCAGCGCGGGTGATCCACTGCTGGCCAACATGGTACTGCGCGGCCGTGAACCACTTCTGCGGCAGCACTTCCGCCAGTCCGGCCTGCAGGTAAATCACGAACAGAGCGAACGCCGGTTCTTCATTCGACGTCGCTTTGTAGCTGGTCGGAACGATCAGTTCATCCACGGTTTGCAATTCTGCGGGAATTTCGATCTTGTGAGTGCCAGGAGTAAGGGTGAGCGGAATTTCAAAATCCGCAACTGGAGCGGTGGAGGAATAGATGCGCTCGGATGATTGCTTGAACCAGCCAGCGACCTCCGCGACGTCAAACGCCTTCAGTTGGTCCGGATCAAAGCAGGTAATCCGGATGCTCCGACCTTCGGGACACCAGATGCCAAGGTAGTTTGGCGGCACAAGGAATGGACGGCAATAAGTATTCAGAGCCAGACGGATCTTGTCGGGATCGTCCTCAAGACCGAGTGTGACCAGATGTGCCACCGGGCCTTGCGACCCGTGATGCGTCCAGCGGAAGCCCTGGCCGCTGAGCGAACGAAACGATGGGAAAGTTTCCCAGTACCAGGGAACTGGACCAACCGTTCCCGAGAGGATTTTCCTGACGCGGGACGCGTCCACGGCGGACATCACCCGGCCGTCGGCACGCCCGGACTCTTCACGTGCGCGCGGATGAACTGCACAATCTCGTCCATTGCAGTGCCGGGCTGGAAAATTGCCGCCACGCCTATCTTTTTCAGGCCGTCGATATCCTGATCGGGGATTATCCCCCCAACCAGCACAATGACATCATCCATCTTGTTTTGCTTGAGCAGGCCCATAACGCGTGGGACGATCGCGTTGTGGGCGCCGGACAAAATCGAAAGCCCAATCACCTGTACGTCTTCCTGCAAGGCGGCTGTCACGATCATCTCCGGAGTCTGTCGCAAGCCGGTGTAGATGACCTCCATTCCGGCGTCGCGCAGCGCGCGGGCAATCACTTTGGCGCCCCGATCGTGACCGTCCAGACCCGGCTTCGCCACCAGAACGCGAATTTTGATATCCGCCATCGATCACCATTTAATCACAGAGGACGTGGACGATCACAGAGCGACGCCAGTATCGTCGGCTAAAGGGTCTTGATGTCTAGGCTTCGCCACATATACCAACAAGCGATGCTGCGGTATGGTTCCCAGGCGCGTGCGATCTTTTCCATCTCTTTCGGCTTTGGCAGCTTACGTTTTTTGTAATACTTCTTCACTGCGACCTGCACACCGTAATCGCCCGTCGGCAGGATGTTCGGACGCCGCAACGAGAACATGAGGAACATGTGCGCCGTCCACACTCCCACCCCCCTTACCTGCGTCAGGTGCCGGATGACTTCGTCATCCGACAGTTCAGAAAGGCGGCTGAAATCGAGCAAGCCAGCCGCCGTTTTAGCGGCAAGATCTTTCAGATACGCCGATTTCTGCTTCGAGAGCCCGACGTTGCGCAACTGCTGGTCGCTAAGTTTGAGGATTCCTTCTGGAGCGACGGGATCGCCAGCCAACTCAGCGAAGCGGTTGAAGATCTTCACCGCGGCCTTACCGTTCAGTTGCTGGTAAACGATGGCTTCGGCCAGGCTAGAAAATTCCGGAACGCCGAACTCCATGTGGCACGGTCCCACGCGCTCAATAATGGCGCGCAGGACCGGATCGCACTTTTTCAGGTGACTAACTGCCTTTCGCATGGGTTATACATTTACCACAAATTCAAACCCAAGGCGAACAAAATACGAATAACAGCGAGGTGGTACTCATCGTTTTACCGCAATCGCTGTGACTTCATAGTGTCCGTTGCGCAGGAGCTTGTCACTTCCCACAAAGGCTCGTGCGGGAAAGTTCGCGTGGAAGTATGTCTTATAGACCGCGTTGAATGTGTCGTAGAGCTTCAAATCGGTGCAGAAGATCTGCACAGAGACAACGTCATCCATCGAGAATCCAGCTGCCTCGACCGTCTTCTTGATGCCATCCATCACCATGTGGGCTTCCAGTTCGGGGTCGGCGGGTGCTTGGCCGGTCTTCGGATCAAGCCCGATGTGACCGGCGACATAAAGAGTGTTGCCGGCAAGCACTGCATCGCTAAATGGCAGCGCTTTGGTGTCACCTGGCCGCGGATCCATGATGTACTTGTGATCGGCAGCATTTGCCAAAACGCAAACGAGCAAAAGCGGTAGAACTGCAAGAGTCTTGCGCATCAGAGTCTCCTTAAATTGAATTCGCCGCAGAGTATCACTCTCAGCGGAATGCAGCCAGCAGAAAACCTGCGACACCTCCGCCGAGTACAATCCAAGCCGGGCTGGTCTTCCAGCGCAACAGCACCGCAAGGGACGTCAGACCGATTACCCACGAGGACCACGTTCGTAAGGCATCTACTCCCAGGCGGAATGTAACTCCCGCCATCAGCGCCACCGCGCAGACGTTGACGGAATCCAGGAATGCTGCGATCCAAGTCGATTTGCGCAGCCGGAATAGAACTGGTGCCAACAGAGCGACATAAAAGAACGATGGCAAAAAAATCCCCACCGTCGCGACTGCCGCTCCCCGGGCTCCGCCGAGAATATATCCAATAAATGTAGCCGTGGAGAGCACCGGCCCCGGCGTGAACTGGCCGATCGCTACTGCATCGAGCAGTTGCTGCTGTGTGAGCCATGAATGCTGCTGCACGAGTCCTTGCTCCAGGAAAGCCAGCAGAACGTATCCTCCGCCATAGAGCACAGCGCCGACCTTCAGGAAGAACAACCCAATCTGTGCGATAGATGGCTGAATGGCGACTGCTGCTGCAGTGGCGGACGCTACGGCCGTGACAGTCATCCAGTGCAAGAGAGAAGGGGAGCCTCTCGGACGCAGAATTGGGAGGAGGAACGCGCCGGCGCTGCCGGAGCTAAGAGGCTTCCGTATCAGCATTCCAAGCGCTCCACCGCCGAAGAGAATGATGATTGGATTCAGGTCAAAGAAAAATGCAGCGAATGACAGGACTCCGAGTCCGGCCAACCCAACGCGTTTTACGGCAGTCTTTCCTAGCCGCCAAATTGCGATTGCGATAATTGCAACGACAGCTGGTTTTATTCCTGCGAGGACAGAAATGGTTTGCGGCAAGTTTCCGAATCGCACGTAGGCCCAGCCGAACGCTCCGGTGATCAGGGCTGCCGGTAGAATGAAACTTACTCCGGCGACGAACAGTCCCGTCCAACCCGCCCGAACGAACCCTGTATTGATCGCAGTCTCTGTTGAGGTCGGTCCTGGAATCAGGTTCGCGGCTCCCACCATGTCGAGAAACTGCTGGCGCGTCACCCACTTTCGCTTGTGAACGATTTCCGTCTCGATCAGGGCAATGTGCGCCGCGGGGCCACCAAAGCTTATTGCGCCCAGCTTCAGAAAAAGAAAAGCAAGTTCCCGCAGTCGAGAAGGGAACGACGTTTCCTGCGAATCCCAGCCGCCTTGCTGAACCTCGTTCACCATTTATCTCTATCCGTCTCCTGAGGAACGATGCGAGATCAACAGGAAGAGCAGGCACATGAGCATGGCGAAGTCGGTACGCGCATCGCTGACCATAAACCAGAATCCCTGACCTGCTCTCGTCAACTCGGGAATCTTAGTCGCCGTGATAGCCGTCAAAATGATGATCAGGAGGGGAACCGCGGCGATTCGGGTGAAAAACCCTAGGAGCACCAGCAATCCGCAAACGACCTCAAAGGTCCCAACAAAATGCGCGGTAAACGCAGGATGCGGAAAACCAATTCGACTAAACCGCTCGACTCCCATGTGCGGATCGATGAACTTGAGAATGCCCTGCGTGAAGAAGATGAGTCCGACGGCGAGACGGATCAAAGCCATTCCACGGATTCCATTCGAACTGTTGTCCAGCGCCATCGGGATTCGTCTGTATGCCATTCACGCGGCTTTGTGCTCGCCGCGGCGAAAGCTTTCAATCAAGTGCTCCGACGTACGCAGTGTAAACGCCAGAATGCTGATGGTGGTCGTCTTGTCGGTGCAGTTCAAAAAGACGCTGGCGTCGCAGACATACAGGTTCGGAACATCGTGGGTCTGTCCAAATCTATTGGTGACGAAGTTCTTGGGGTCGTTTCCCATACGGCAGGTACCGGTTTCGTGCAAGCTCCAACCCGGGATTTCCGGTGCATCTCCTGATTCTTCTAGCTCCCCACCAGCAGCGCGCAGCACGTCAGCGCAGGCCTGCTTCGAGTGCTCCCACATCTTCAGCACATTCTCATCCCACTCGAAATGCATGCGGGCTACGGGAATTCCATATGGATCTTTCACCTCCGGATCGAGATCCATATAATTCTTGTCCGACCGCAACGTTGGTGCTTGGATCCCGAAGCTCACCGGGGCGGGATACTGCCGCTTGATCTCACGCTTGAACGACGAGCCGAACCCGTCGAGTTCATTCGCGAACCACGGAAATTCTGAACATCCGCCATCGGGATAGACAGAATACCCACGGATGAACTTCTCTTCGTGCGGATGATCGAGATTTTGCCAACGAGGCATCCAGGCGATCGTGCTGTCTGCGACGTGGTCTGGAAAGCTCGGTTGACCAATTAGCTGTGGCAAATATCCGCGAGCAGACTCGCCATAGAGATGGTCGCAGAGATTGCGTCCCACCTGTCCGCTGGAGTTTGCGATTCCGTTAGGCCAATGCCGCGACTTTGAATTGAGCATAATACGTGCGGATTCCACGCATCCCGCAGCCACCACGACCGCGCGCCCGTACACCTCGACTTCTTGTTTCGTCTTCCGGTCCATGTACGCAACGCCAGCCGCCTGGCCATTTGCGTCCACGAGCACATTCTTGGCCAAGGCGTCAGTCCGCAGTTCGAGATTCTTTGTCGCCTCCGCCTTGGGCAAAAGGAAATAAGGGGAAGAGAAGAATGCGCCGACATCGCAGCCGGTCGTGCATTCGCCGCAATAGTGGCACGCCGGATGTCCCTCATGCGGCTGAGTGAGTTGCGCGCAGCGGTCCGGCAAATATGGAATCCCAACCTTATTGCAGCCAGCCTCGAGAATGTAATCCAGACACCGGAAGTTAAACGGCGGCAAATATGATCCATCGGGATTGCTCGGCCGATTCTGCACCGTGCTGGCCACGCCGATCATCTTCTCTACACGCGTATAGAAAGGATCGATCTCGGCATAGGTGAGCGGCCAATCTACGTCGTACCCATCGAGTGAGGCCGCCTTAAAATCAATGTCAGCAAATCGCGCCGAACTGCGTCCCCAGAAATTCGTTTTGCCGCCGACGGCGCTGCATCGCGGCCAAAACCATCTGGTTCCCGGCGCCACGGTAAACGGAATCTCGTGATCCCATGCAACCTTGGTGTACTCGTTATCCATGTAGCCGAACGATTTCGGGTTGCGTTTGGGATCGTCTAGCCCGCGGAACTTCATGTCCCAAGGCATGCGGTGGTACCGGAAATCCTTTTCCGGATCGAGCCTTTTGCCGGCATTCAGCGCACACACCTTGAGTCCAGCCTCGCACAGCGTCTTGATCGCCATGCCGCCACCAGCACCGGTTCCAATCACGATCACGTCGTAAATCTTTTTGGCCATAAATAATCGACGAGATTAACAAGTCTCAAGAGTTTGCTTGCGAAAGATGCCGGTGCTCGCGATCGTCTTTATGCGGACACTCCGGCGATTCGGAATAGAGCTTCAGCGCTGGATTATCCAGCTCTTTGAATCCGATTTCACTTGTGTAAAAGCCGGTTACGGTGAATTCGCGCATCAAGGAGAAAAACTTGCGTCCATCCTCCTCGCCGGGACGGGCCTTATCCTTGAAGCCGAGTGGTTCGAGGATGAACTGTTGTTGTTGAGGAGTGAGTTCCAGAAATCTCTTATCGAGCTTGTTTTCGCAATGACTGTTCAGCCAATCCAGTCCCAACCGAAACGGATACTGCTGGGCGGGGTCGTTGGCTACCATGAAGTCAATAAACTCTGCGACTCCGGCTTCTCTTGCTCCCGGCGTGTCATCGCTGGGAATGATGATCTCGGTAAGGCGCTCGACCATCGCGTACTCAGATGGTGAGAAGAACTGTGGATGGTATTCGGCAGGCTTGATCTGCAAAGCCGCGTTGCCGATATGACCGCACGCATATCCCCACTTGCTGAAACCTGAAAAGCTCGCCGCGGCCGCGGCAGTTCCGAGGATTTGCAAAATCTTTCGCCGATGAATTCCTTGTCCTGCCATAAGCCTTTATTTGCAACAGAAGGTTGCCCCACCTTCATCGGTTTCGAAGTGTAGGACCCACCATGGTTATTCCTCGCACGACGAGGACCAAGTCCCTTAAGAAAGATATTTAATGGTCGCCGCTATCAGTTCCGCCGTCGGTTTGTACGGATCACCCGGGGCGTCGTACTCCATCGAGCAGTATCCCTTGTAGCCGTGCTTTTTTAGGATAGCGAAAGTCTTCTCCAGGTTCACATGGGATGCTTTCCCCTGTTCGTCTACTTCGCCGTCTTTTACGTGGCAGATTCCATAGGCATGCGCAAACATCACTTCCATCGCGCGGTCTTGAAATGCCTCATCGTGGGCGGCCAGTGAATTGCCGAAATCCGGCAAAGCCCGTAGCCACGGACTGTTGACCTTCTCAATGACCTGTACGATAAAGAAGGGATCTTCGCTGACCGGGTTGTCATTTTCGAGAGCTACAACGACATTTCTCTTCGCGCCATACTCCGCATTCTGTGCAAGAGTATTCGCGGCCAGTTCCACGTCGGGCTTGGAATTCTTTCCGCCGTCGATATGCGTGCGAATGCCGGGCGAACCAAGCGCGACGGCCACGTCGATCCATTGATTCGTCGCCGTCACCGACGCTTTGCGCTCAGTAGCGTCAGCCGCATATTGGCTATGCCTGCCGTCCACCGCGATGTCCACGACGGACGATCCCGCTTTCTCTACAGCTGCGCGGAATTGCTCCAGATATTTCGGGTCGGTAGAAGGGAAGATCGGACTCCACGGTTCAATATGATGCACATTAAATTTCTCCGCCACATGCGCGGCGAAATCTTTCAATTCCATCTGCTGCGCGGTCGGAACTTTGCTGGGCGTGTTGCCGTCCCAGCCCTTCCAGCCAACAATAAATTCGCGAAACGGATACGCCGCAACTGCGACTCGTTCCCGGGGTTTGGTAGGAAATTTCACTGAAGGTCCAGAACTCGCGGCATGCGCCAGGACAGGTAGAAGCCACGCCCCCGCAGCCGCCCCTGCACATTGCTCAACGAACTGTCTCCGTGTAGTTGGGCTCATGCGCGAAAGTGTAACAGAGAATGCAGGAGGTGGCGGCAACAGCCTGTGCGCGTTTCACACAGCAGAATTGAGATATTGGAGGGTGAGTACTATGAGGTGAGCGAAGTCGACTACTCCTCCATGACTCCGTAATGAAATCGCGGAGACAATCTCGCTCCGTATTTCTCTGCCACGCCCAATGTGAGGGCCTGCGGAACGATGAGTGAAGTGATGCCCTCCCACGGTTCTGGCACTGGACTGACCTTCATCGGCATCAGTTTCTCGGACGGCTGCATGTCGTCAGTTGTAACCAGAATTACTTTACCTCCACGCGCATTACAGTCGTGTGCCAGTTTCAGGCCGAGTTCTGCCGTTCGTCCAAGCGCGACAATGATTGCAAGATGCGACTCGTTGACGTCAAGGATTGGGCCGTGACGGAAGCCTGCGCCAGAGTGGGCTGCAGCGCGCTGGCCGGTCATCTCGCGAATGCATAGGGCGCCCATAATAGCGCCGCCATATGCTGCTCCGCGCCCAATAACTTCTATGTTGGCTGCTCCCCGACAGAACTGCTCGAGTTCGCCGCGCTGGCCAAATGCTCGACGGAGATCGGCAGAATAGACCTCAAGTACGCGCTCGGCATCTTCTTTCCATGCGCGCCCGAGGATATGAGAGGCTAGAGCGATGCAAGCGGCAGTCGCGTTGGTGTAGGTCTTAGTGGCGTTTCCGTACTCGGGTCCAGCAAGAATGGGCAGCCTGATTCGGGCCAATGACCAGCAAGTACTTTTTTCGTTGTTACACACCACCGCGAGCGGCTTTATTTCCTGTTTCTTACACAACTCGACAAGCTCCGCACTCTCGCCAGAGGCGGTGAGGAGAATGGAAGCCGCGATCTGATCCTCCACTGGAAGTGAGTAATGCAGCCACTCCCCTGCGTCAACGAAGAATGAAGATCGTCCACATGATCGCAGAAAAGTAGAACCGGTCACGGAAGAGCAGTAGGAGGCGCCCATCCCAGCAAACAGGATGGGACCAGGCAACGGCATAATTCGTCGAACCTTATCCATCTGTTCCAAAATCGAGCTGTCTTCCTCGTAAGCGCGAACCAGGTCAGCCAGCCTCTCCGGCTGTTCCATGCATTCCTTTTCGTAAATCGCCAGCATGCTCTGGGTGCGCACTTCGGCGGATGGCTCGATTCCGGCAATCCAGCGCGGCCCCTTGGTTGCTTTGCTGTCCATGGTTACTCCTCAATCGTCTACTTGCTCATCTCTCCACGCGGCCCATCCGGCGTTCGGGGCGGATTGGCGACAGAGTTTGTAAATAACAATTATAAAGGCTACGATAGCACTTTCGCCGAGGTGCATTGTGGCCGATCTTGTCGCCCTCTCACAGCCGAATGTAAAGCGCGGTTTTATTCTTCGGATCTCCTCCATTGCTGCTCTTGGCGGCGTCCTCTATGGATATGACATGGGCATCATAGCGGCCGCCGCCATCTTCGTGAAACGCAGCTTTGGAATTACTACATTCGTCGAGGAGTGGGTAGTCAGCGTCGTTCTCATTGGAGCCATGGTCGGGGCCATGGCTGGAGGAGCCATCGTCGATCGGATTGGCCGCCGCGCAACCTTGGTGTGGGCGGGAATCGTCTTTATTGTTGGCTCGGTGCTGGCGCCGTTTTCGCCGAACGTTACGACACTCATCGTGGCCCGGACGATCATTGGAATTGGAATCGGTTTCACGTCAGTTACGGCGCCCGTGTACGTTTCCGAATTGGCCCCACCGCAATCTCGAGGCATGCTGATCGGGCTCTATCAATTCGCGCTTACTATCGGAATTGCACTCGCCGATCTCGTCGGATATTGGCTGGCGACCCAGCAGGCGTGGAGAATGATGTTTGGCATCGCGGCGGTGCCGACAATTTTTTTCATGGCCGTCATACTGACCGTTCCTGAGAGTCCACGCTGGCTCTTTGCCCACAGTCGGCAGCAAGACGCAGAATCCGTGCTCCGTAGCTACACCGACGCTCTCGGTGCACAACGATTTCTCGAAGACATTCGGGAAGGATTAAAGGTGCCGATGGAGCAGCGCTGGAGCGCGCTCTGGACTCCGGCCGTGCGTGGCGCGGTTTTCATTGCCGTCGGACTCACCGTGTTACAGCAAGCGACGGGAATCAACACCATTATTTATTACGGGCCACAGATCTTCGAACTGGCCGGAATCGCTACACATGCCAATGCCATCTTGGCGACGCTTCTGGTTGCTGTCGTGAATGTTGCCGCGACGGTGGTGGGGATTGTGCTCGTGGATCGCATCGGGCGAAAGCCTCTGCTGTATGTCGGCGTGGCAGGGATGACTGTCGCACTCTTCGCGCTTTCGTTCGCGTTCAGTCATGGGACAACACTTGGCTCGTCCTTAGGCATCGTTGCGATTGCCTGCCTTATCGGCTACATCGCGTGTTTCGCTTTTAGCCTGGGGGCAATTGCCTGGATTCTCGTTTCGGAAGTGTTTCCCCTCCGTGTCCGTGGGCGTGGTGTCGCCGTCGCGACCCTGTTTTCCGGAATTTCGAATTTCATCATTTCGCTTACATTCTTATCCTTGATCAATGCTGTTGGGAATGCCGCCACATTTGCGATCTACGGAGTGCTCTGTGTTGTGACTCTCGTCTTCGTTCGATTCGCGGTACCGGAGACGTGCGGCCGAGACCTGGAGAGCATCAGTGTCCGAAAAGTAGATGCGCCTGTGGCCACGCCGTAGATATGCAGACAAAAATTAACCGGAGATGTACGGTCGTGCTACTTACGCAAAGTGCGTGATGCCGCGGTGTCCAGAGCCAGTCGAATGGTTCCGATCAATTGCGCATCCTGCCCCAAGGCGCTGAGGGTTAGTTTCGGCCGGACAGGTTCGTTGTAGGACCGCAGAACGCGTCGCGTCGCCTCCAGCAAAGAGGCACTCGCACCGACTCCGCCGCCAAGCACGAAGAGTGAACAATTCAGGATCAGAGAAATGTTGTAGATTGCATAGGCCAAGATCCGCGCAGATCGATCCAGGACACCTTTAGCCAGCACGTTGCCTGTGAGAGCGTAGTCGAAAAGTTCGGTTGCATTTAGATTTTGGGGCAGGGAATCGCGGTTGCCGTTGAGAGCTGTCGTCCACTGAGACTTGATTCCTTCGCCGCCAATTACACTCTCCAGCGATCCAGGCATTCCCGGCTTTGCGGCCGCTTCCGGTGTGCCCGGAACCAGCATGTAGCCCACTTCTCCCGCCGTCCAATGTTTGCCGTGGACTATCTGACCGTTGACAAAAATTCCAGCTGCGATTCCCGTTCCGATGGCGAGAAAAGCAAAATCGCGAACCCCGCGAGCGGAACCCCGCCACTTCTCGCCAATGGCTGCCACCCGGACGTCGTTCTCGATCGAGGCTGGGACCTGCAGGGTGGATTCGAGCAGATTGCGCAGGGGGACATTGCACCATCCCTTTAAGTATGAGGTTGCGATCACTACTCCGGCGTCCGCATCGGTAACGCCCGGGGCCCCAGCCGCTATGGCGCGTAAAGAATGGTACGGCAGAGAATTGCGGTGCAGGAGATAGTTTACGCCTGCGCAAATCTGTTTGATGACGGCGGCGGGGGACGAACTCCTCTTTGTAGATGCCGACCATTTGCCCAGCACGTTTCCCCGCATATCGGCGAGTGCAACGCGGAGATTGCTGCCGCCAATGTCTACCCCGACGACATGGCCATCACGTGCGCCCGCCTTTTGGCCGATGAGTTCAGAATGCTTGGATGCACGGAGAGACGCGTTGCGGATTAGAGGATTTCGGGTCATGACCGACATTTAGCCAATATTAACGCACTAACTT
This sequence comes from Terriglobia bacterium, assembly GCA_963711365.1. GTDB lineage: Bacteria > Acidobacteriota > Terriglobia > Terriglobales > Acidobacteriaceae > Sulfotelmatobacter. The sequence continues at coordinate 449,688 of CAVQDY010000001.1, forward strand.
ATGCTTCCTTAAAAAGTTCGTCAATGCATCGAGTGCAATCTTTCAGGGGCCGAAGGTGTCAGCTGGCTAGTCTCGACGGCTGAATCAGACTCAGAATAGCGGGCTCCAAGCAGCTATAGATCGCACCCCATAGCACTGCCGACGATCCGAGAGCGCCCAGTTTGATACGTACTACTGGCATCTCGCTGCCTTCCAACAAACTCGTTACTTCCTGCAGCAGGCGGGGATGGTTGCCAACTTCTCCTCCCAGCAGGATCACGCTGGGGTTAAGGATCAGTGCCATGTCTAGAACGACGTCCGCCAAAATTACGGCGCGCTGCTGCAAGACTTGCTTCGCGTGAGCATTACCCGCAGCGGCGAGGTCGAGAACCTCGGCCGCGTGATTTACCTGAGGGAGCGTGCGACTTCCCTTGCTAGCGCTGCGCCAGCTCTTCAGGATGCCAGCGGCGCCTAACACTTTCTCGAGCCTTCCATAAGCGTCTATGGCAGGTTTCTCGCGCGATATGCTGGGGACTCGAAGGTAGCCGATCTCTCCTGCCGACCATTGCGACCCGCGATAGATTCGCCCGTTCAGAAAAATGCCGGCGCCTACACCTTCACCAATGGTGATGAAAACGAAATTCTCCTGCTTCTGTGCCGCCCCGCAGTAGTATTCGCCCTGCGCCGCAAGGTTGGTATCGTTTTCGACAATGACCGGGCACCTCAACTTGTCCTGGAGCATGCGGCCTAGCGGCACAGCGCGCCAATCCTGTAGGGCGGTGAACGAGAGAACGGAGCCCTCGTTCACATTCACAATGGCTGGAATTCCCACAACCAACCCTAATAATTGCCCCTCCGCTCGTCCATGTTTGCGGAGAAGTCCTCGAACCTCTGTAGCAATCAGGCTACAAACATTTGGAGGTGTGGATGACGCCGATGAAAGGTCAACCCTGGCTCTTCCCAGTTCCTGCCCGTTCAAATCTGCGAGAAGAAAATGGACGGAGTCGGAAGTGATTTCCACTCCGATCACGCAGCCCCGCTCCGCTCTAAAGCGAAGTATGTCGGGTGGCCTTCCACCGGTCGAATCTCCTTCGCCAATCAGTTCTATAAGTCCCGCTGAAGCGAGATGAGCTACTACATTGGTTACCGTTGGAGCGCTTAGACCAGAAGCCCGAACCAGGTCGGCTTTTGAGCACGGCCCACTTTGACGCAGCAGCTTTAACAGGACCTGCGCATTTGTGTGGCGAAGCAGCGGGGGCCTGCCGATTAGAACGCGTTCTTTCTTCACGGTTAGGCCTTTCGACAAAAACCTTTCTAATGATTCCTAACAATCCGAGTATAATGCTGTTCGGTTAGGACTGCTAATGTCATTTTCTCTGCTGTCTCGCTCATGGTCACGACCCTTGCGCTGGATTTTGATTGTAGTCCCCCTCTTGCTTACGATCACGGGTGCAAGCCCGGCACAAACTTCGAATCCAAAATTTAGAGTAGTGGCTCTGGCCGAAGCTGGTGGCATTCACCGTCCTTTTGTGGACGCAGCCAAAGTGTGGTTGCAGAAACTGGCGGCCGATCGCAATTTCACGGTTGATTACATAGAGAACACCGACAAGATCGATGACGATTTCCTGTCTCACTACCAGCTATTCATCCAGCTGAACTATCCGCCTTACGGTTGGACCCCAAAGGCCGTGACCGCGTTCGAGAAATACATCGAACAAGGACGAGGTGGATGGATCGGCTTCCACCACGCCACGCTGCTCGGCGAATTTGACGGAACCAAGATGTGGCCGTGGTTCTCCCAATTCATGGGAGGAATCCGCTTCACCGACTACATTCCGAAGTTCGCTACCGCGACCGTGATGGTTGAGGACCCATTACACCCCACAATGAAAGGCGTACCCGGATCCTTCGTTGTGGACCAGGAGGAGTGGTACACATGGGATAAGTCGCCGCGCCCGAATGTACACGTTCTTGCCCGAGTGGATGAGTCTACCTACTCGCCCGATACTCGCATCAAGATGGGCGTTGATCACCCGGTCATTTGGACCAACGAGCACTACAAGGCGCGGAACATCTACATCTTTATGGGGCACCATCCTGAACTCTTTCAGAATCCCTCATTCACAACGATCTTCAGAAACTCAATTTTCTGGGCGGCCGGCCAATGAAAAGACGTTTTGCCGTGCTCACGGCCTTGTTGGTGGTCTTGTTCCTCGTGGCGGGCAGTGTGGGACAGCAGTCGCCGTTGCGGGTGCTTGCCTTTTATTCGCCAACCGCAGAATTGGATCATGTCCAATTTGCGGAAAGTGCTCTAACATTTTTTGGCGCGACCGCTGCAAAAGATAAATTTACTTTCGAGTCAACTACTAACTGGGCAGACCTGAACCCAGCGAACCTGAAGAAATATCAAATCATCGTCTGGCTGACAGATTCGCCCTCTAACGCGGAGCAGAGGCACGCCTTCGAGCAATACATGGAAAGCGGAGGTGCTTGGCTGGGTTTTCATGCCGCCGGTTACAACGACAAAGATACGAACTGGCCATGGTATGTCGATTTCCTGGGGGGCGCCGTATTTGACATCAACAGTTGGCCGCCACTGCCTGCAAACCTAGTCGTCGACGATCGGAGTTCTCCTCTGACCACTGACGTCCCGGCCAATTTTGTGTCGCCGGCGAACGAATGGTATGTCTGGAAGCCAAGTCCGCGGCTGGATAAAGATGTCCGTGTGCTGGTCACACTGGATCCCGCAAATTATCCGCTGGGATTGAAGGACGTCATCATGAGTGGAGACCTGCCGGTCGTGTGGACCAACACCAAGTACAAGATGATCTACATGAACATGGGGCACGGGGACAAGATATTCAACAGTGCCACGCAGAACAAGCTCATAGAGGATGGTCTCCTCTCGCTTGGTCCTTCCTCAGTTCCAGTCGATCGCTCGCCAGCGTCCGGTTTGCGAATCAGTCCACGCGCCATCGTTGTGAATCCCAAAACCCACAAGGTTTACGGTGTGAATACGCAGAAGGGAACAGTGACAGTAATCGATGGCGTGGCGCATTCCACCACAATGGTGAAGGTTGGAGATGAGCCTGCCGCCATCGCGATCAATCCGGATACGAACAAAATCTATATCGGCAATGGAGGGAGCGGTACCGTAAGCGTGATCGATGGAGCAACGAATGCCGTCACTGCAACGATACCGGTTGGCGAACTGCCTTACGTCGTGGCTGTAAACTCTGCCACCAATCGGGTCTACGTCTCGAAGACCTTCAGTAATACCTTGACGGTGATCGATGGCAGAACCAACCGCACAAATATTCTGAAAGTGGGAGTGCAGGCCGATGCCATCGCTGTGGACCCTGCGGCCAACAAGATTTATCTGACCAGCTACGAGAGCAAAACAATCACGGTAATTGACGGCGCAAACGATCGTTTCACAACGTTGCCTGCAGATTTTCACCTTTGGGGAATCGCGGTGAATCCGGCAACGAGCCGGGTTTACCTTACCAGTACCGGTAGTTCGAAGCTGACGGTGATCGACGGCAAGACCAGCGCCGCTGTTGCGGTCGAAACCGGAAAGATCCCGTGCGCTGTTGCCGTAGATCCGGCGGCGAACAGAATCTATACCGCAAACTACGGCGCCGACACCGTATCGGTGATTGACGGAGTCAGCAACTCCGTGATTGCAACCGTCCCCGTCGGGGAGCATCCACAAGCTCTAGCCGTCAACCCAGAAACGCACACCTTATACGTAGCGAACACACACAGTGGTACCGTTACCGTAATTGACGGCACGCGCAACTCCGTCGTGACAATCGTGAAAGCCGCAAATGGTCCTTACGCGATCGCGGTCGACGCTGCGACGAATAAAGCGTACGTGGCCAGCCTGGCGGGCGAGAATATCACCATCATTGATGGAAATACGCTGGGAAGCTCTCCCGCCACGACGCGCTGATTTTGATATCCGAAGGACGATGATGATGTGGAGAACCCTGATTCTACTTACGCTTTCTCTGAGTCTTTGGGCTCAGGAATCGCACCCGATCCTCGCGCTCGGTTCGCCGGCCCCGAATTTTGCGCTCCCTGGTGTTGACGGGAAAATTCATAAGCTCGCTGACTACGCGTCCAGCCCGGTTCTGGTGATTGTCTTTGCTTGCAATCACTGTCCTATTTCACAAATGTACGAGCGCCGCATCGCACAACTCGCTGCGGACTACAAAGACCGCGGCGTTGCGGTGGTCGCAATCCAACCCAACGATCCCAAGGCGATCACCATCGACGAATTGGATTCCTCGGACATCAGCGACAGCCTTGAGGAGATGAAGATCCGGGCGCAATACAAACATCTGACCTATCCTTACCTATACGACGGCGAAACCCAGTCGGTCGCGCGGGCGTACGGGCCACAGGCTACTCCGCATGTATTTGTCTTTGATCAGGAGCGGCATTTGCGCTACGAAGGTCGCATGGACAATAGCTATCGCGCGGAGTTGGTAAAAACTCATGAGGCGCGCGATGCCATCGAAGCGCTGCTCGCACATCGCGATGTTCCCGTAAAACACACAGGTGTTTTCGGATGCTCGACCAAATGGAAAGAGAAGCAAGCCGCGCAGATAGAGGCCCTGCGGAAGATTGAAGCTCAGCCTGTGTCATTAGAGATGGCTTCGGCCGACGATCTGAAGAAGCTGCGAACCAATCCCACCGGCAAAACGCTGTTGGTGATTTTTTGGGCGACCTGGTGTGGCTCTTGCATTCACGAGTTCCCAGCTGTCGAAGACACGTTTCGCATGTACGGAGTGCGGGATGTGGAGTTGGTGACCGTCGCCGCTAATATGCCGGACGAAAAGCCCAGCGTGCAGCGGATCCTCGATAAGATGCATGCCACCAGCCGTAACCTGCTGTTTGCATCGGAGGATACTGCAGCGCTGCAAGCCGCTTTCGATCCAACGTGGGAGTCTGCTGTGCCCTACACGGTCGTGATTGCTCCCGATGGAAAGATTTTGTATCGCAAGCAAGGTTCTCTCGACATTCTGGAGTTAAGAAGAACCATTCTTGCGAATTTGCCTTCGGACTACGAAGGCTTCAACCGCTACTGGTCAGAGCCGTGAGTATCGCCCCCGCAAGCAGAGGTTTGGACCCTCCATTGGACCCTGCCTTCACCCTCCGAAACGAGGCCCGCATCAGGAATCTTATGAACAAGAAACTTTCTCTATGCTTTGCGCTTCTCATCGCTATCCTCGCAACCTCCGTAGCCTGGGCGGGCGACGCGATACCAAAAGCAGTCTGGCGGCGGCCTCTCGGCCTTCCACTTTCGAATCCAGGCGTAACACGAGTGCATGGCGACATCGACGACGGCTATTGGCAGGGCGCACCCGTGGGAGGATTCGGTTCGGGAACTTTCTCACGAACTTACCGTGGAGATTTCGCGCGGTGGCATATTAAAGCCGGTGTCCACAAATACGCGCCGATCGATGCCAATCAATTTGCGATGTTTCAGCAGGTCGACGGCGACACCCAAGGCGTCGCTCGCGTGTTGATGACGGACCATCCGAAGAACGGAGCTCTTTCCAGTTGGCAATGGGACTATCCCGTGGGTGCGGGCGAGTACGCCGCGCTCTATCCCAAGTCCTGGTACGACTACAAATGGGACAAGTTTCCCGCTCATGTCGTGCTCGAACAGTTTTCTCCCGTGCTGCCCAACAACTATCGAGAGTCGAGCTACCCCGTCGCGGTTTACCGATGGCACGCCGAGAATCCCACCAACCGCAAAGTCACAGTGTCAGTTCTTCTGTCATGGACAAACATGGTCGGCTGGTTTCGAACTTTCACGCGAGACTTCCAGGGCGCTCCGAATCAAGGCAACCACAATCAGTTCATGAGTGAAACCGTGAACACGGGCACGATGAAGGGAGTCGTCTTCGAGCGCAACCGAGCAAACGCTACTCCCAATGAAATGGACGGCCAATTCGCGATTGCGGCACTCGAATCGCCCGGCGTTGAGGTCAGCTACCAGGCAAGCTTTCCGGCTGAAGGCGACGGAAAAGTAATTTGGCAGCACTTCGCCAAAGATGGCCGCCTTGCCAACAGCGATACCTCGTGGGTCAGTGATGGCGAGAAGTTGGCGGGTGCGATAGCTGTGCGCTTCACGCTGCTGCCCGGAGAGAAGAAGACGGTTCCCATGGTTATCGCGTGGGATTTTCCAGTCGTGGAATTTGGTCAAGGGCGCAAATGGAACCGTCGCTATACCGACTTCTACGGCTGCAACGGGGAGAGCGCATGGGCCATTGCCCGCGACGGTTTGCGCAATGCATCAACATGGAGCGACGCAATCGATGCCTGGCAAGCCCCGTATGTAAATGATGAGAGCAAGCCGCTGTGGTATCGAGGAATGCTCTTCAACGAACTGTATACACTAACCGATGGAGGGTCATTCTGGGGGCGTCCAGTCGGCTCGGACAGCAAAACTCCGCCCAGCTTCGCGTTGCTTGAGTGTTTCGACTACGCCTATTACGGAACTCTGGACGTTCGCTTCTATGCATCCTTGCCGCTGCTCAAATTCTGGCCGGAAATCGACAAGCAGGTGCTGCGTGAGTTCGCCGACACCGTTCCGCGGGAGTGGCCCGAAAAAGGGCAATGGGTTTGGAAGTCGCAGCAGGCTGGAGAGCCTATCCTGCATAAGCGAAAAAAGAAAGGTGCCGTTCCGCATGATCTCGGCGTGCCTGAGGGAGATCCGTTTATTTCCGTGAACGAACCCGGTTGGCAGGATACAAATGACTGGAAAGATCTGAATTCGAAGTTCATTTTGATGGTTTACCGGGATTATGTCTTGACCGGCCGCAACGATACTGCCTTTTTGCGCGACACATGGCCTGCCGTGCGCGAAGCCATCACTTATCTGCGGCAATTCGATCATGGCAGCGGAATCCCCGAGAATGGTGGCTATCCCGATCAAACTTATGATTCCTGGGTCGTGCGCGGTGTCAGCGCCTACTGCGGTGGGCTATGGCTGGCCTCACTCCGTGCTGCCGAAGAGATGGGACGTGTCCTCGGCGAGAATCAGGCGGCAACTGAGTACCATGAAATGTTCTTGAAAGCCCAAAAAAACTACGTCAGCAAGCTCTGGAATGGCGAGTATTTTCGCTATGACACCGAGAGCGAGTCGCGCGGCAGCATTCAGGCAGACCAGCTTGCCGGACAGTGGTATGCAAACATGACGGGCCTGGGCGATCTGGTGCCGCACGAAATGCAGTTAGCCGCGGCAAAAAAGATATTCGCTTTCAATGTCATGAAATTTGGCGCTGGCGAAATGGGTGCTGCCAACGGCATGAACGCAGACGGTTCGATCATGCGCGACAACGAACAAGGGCAGGAAGTCTGGGTAGGAACCAGTTGTGGCTTCGCCGCACTCTTATGGAGCGAAGGTATGCGCGATGAGGCTTATCGGACCACCTGGGGTCTCTACCACGTGATCTACGAAAGTAAGGGATACTGGTTCCGAACTCCTGAAGCGTGGGACGTGGAAGGAAATTTCCGCGCCTCGATGTACATGCGTCCCGCTGCGATCTGGGCAGTCGAGATGATGCCAGCACAGCCGTCATCAAGGACAGACAACGTCGTCACTACAAACGCCCGTTGATTCCTTGGCAGAGCGTAAATACTCATACCGGAAAGGCCGTCACCGATCCCACTCCGGGGCGATCATGGATGATAGAGTTTTGCCCTCTGTCGAAAACCGCGATGGCCGTGGGCGATATCCGTTCCGCGTACGCACCTTGTATTTCTTCAGCTGATCTCCCACCAGGCTGACCGTAATCGCCCGCCAGCCTGTGTTCGTGTTGGCTTTCGGGTAATAACTCAAAGAGTACAGATGAGCCAGATCGTCGCGGATGGAAGCAAAGGCTACTTTTTCGTCTTTCCAATTCTTGGCGAAGTAGGCCTTGCCCCCGGTTGCCGCGGTCATGCGTTCAAAAACCGTCGTGGACATCGGCTCCAGCTGAGCTGTCCGGGTACTGATCATATAAATCGAAACTCCAGCCGACTGGGCGAATTCGGCAACATCCTCGGGTGGCACTACGCTGGAGTTGTCGGGACCATTCGAGAAAACCACGACCACCTTCCTGCCGGTATTTTGTGCCGCATCTTTCAGTGTAAGCAAGAGCGCGTTATAGAGCGCAGCCTGATCTCCCGCCACGGTTGAGCGAACGGCGCGCACGACTTGCGATCGGTCGGCGGTAAGCGGAGCGACACGAGAAAGATCCCGGCTGTAGGAATAAAACGCGATCTTATCTGCGCGTTCCAGTGACCGAATGAACTCGGTGATTGCATCCTGCGCAAAAACGAACCCCCGGTACATATAGTCGCTGGTGTCGAACAGGACGAACACGTTGGCTCCGCTCACCAGCGAGTCGAGAGTTTGCGGTCCACCGTCGGAAGCGCCTTTGCCGGCATCCCCACTGGGAACTGCGGTTGAGTCGCGGTCCCCAGAGTCGTTCAGTCGAATGGCGGCCTCGTTACCCTCAGCAAAGGTGGCAGTCGTCTCGCGAATTCCATCCTCTGTGATCGTAAAGTCCTTCGGGCGCAGCCCTGTAATGTAGTTTCCATTCTTGTCCGTCACGGCCACGTTGAGCTGTACCAGATTGACCTCGACGCGCAGGTTTGGGCTCTCCTGAGCTGCGACACCACGATTTCCCGGCGATAACAGCAGAAGAACGGGAACGCATAAGAAATATTTCCTGACCATAAGCTCCTACCCGCGATACGCGCTGATCGTTTGCGATTTCTGGAATTCAGTTGTGCGACGAAATCAGGGTCGAACCCGAACTGACTCTTTGTGGCAGATCGAGCTTGCCTTGGCGAAAATCGTCGCCTGCCTCATGCATGGCGCGAAGAAGCGCCGGCCAATCCTCCAGGTCGGTAGCAAAAATCTTCTTAACCATCAGTCGGGTAAGCTCGGGAACAAGGTGGTTCAGCATTACCGGCGAATAGCCAGCTTCATCCGCAATGCGAGCCCAATACAGGTTCGGAGAATCCCATGATTCGGCCATATAGCGGCTGGAGTCTCCTGAGAAGGCCGGCATGGGCGGCACGTTTAGCAACTCGAGGCCGTAGGTTCGAGCCAGGTTAGGGTGCGGCGTACCAAAATCGTGCGACAACCGGTCCCAGTTGACTTGCTCGGGATGCTGCTCCGAGAGTTTCTTCAGTTCTTGCATTGCAGTTCCTAACGGAGCAGGCTGTCCGGGAAATTTGCGCAGGAACTCCGCTGCCAGATAGAAGGTATCTGCGGGCATCATTTGAGGAAGTAGCTCGCGCACGCGATCGGTGCGCAGATCCCTCTGCACCTCTTCTAACTGTCGCGGAGGCAGCCGATCCGACAGAATACCCATCACCTTATTCCGTAACGCATCGTCCTGTATAGACTCTGTGAGAAGTTCCTCTCCCGTACGCTGATAAAGCGCAATGGCGTGAAGCTCGAGCGGACTGACATTCCACCATCGAGGTAAAACTGCGGTGATCAGAAGTTCCGGCGCAAGTTCCTGCCACACCAGCGCCTGAACATTGTCCGGCGCAATAAAATCCTGCTCGATCTCCGCTAGGGAGTAAGGGAGGTCGGCGATCGATCCAACAAAATGGGCTCCTCCGCCCGCCGGGGAACCTTGGCCAAGAAGCGTCGGTGCTTGCCAGAGTGTTTTAATTCCCGAGACGGTTTCTCCCGCAAAATCGTGGGATCGAACCAGTAGAGGATTATTGTGCAGAGCCTGTGCCCCGGGTGGTTCATAGTAGGCATAGTTCAGCCCGACAAGCGTGTCTCGCAGGAATGAGGAAAGCTGACCGAGCGCTTCCTCAATTTGGGCGGTGGACGCCGTCTTCATTTTAAGCACCTTGGTCAGGTCGGTCCGCATCTGCGTTTCGGCATGATGATCGTTATAGACTCCGGCGGCCCATTCGACGCGTTCGCCATTGGTAAAGATCGGCCGGGGCATCTGGAATTCCCGCGTCTCACCAGCTAGCAGGACTACATATTCTTCCGGTTCTTTCCCTCGCTCCTTCTGACGCAAGGCATTTCCCACAGTGAAGAGCGTATCCAGCGAAACTAATCGCTGGTCATCTAACACTGAGCGGATTCTGCCGGCAATTTCCCGGTGCATTCTCATTCCTTCCAGACTGCTCTGACGAGGCCCTGCCAGCAACTCGATGATTTCGTCTTGCGAACCGTTCGATTTGCCAGTTGCAGAACGCATGAGATGTCCAAAGGAAGTTTGTCCCGCTTCGTACAACTGCGCACCAGAGCGAATCGCGGCGAAGGGCTGTATGATCTGCTGCCACGACTCGTTCAAATGCGCAGGTGCAATCTGTCCCTGCCGCGCCAGAATTTGCCAGAGTCCGACCTCTGCCTGAAACGTACCGAATGCGTTTCCACGCACCGGACCGGGTACTCCATCCATGGCTTGCGCCGTGTGCAAAAACAATGTGATCGACTCGTCGCTCAATTCCGGAAACTCGGAAAAGATTCGATACTGATCGCTGAAATCTTCGAACTTGCCGGCTAAAAGACGAACCGTTTCGGGTGTCAAATGATGTCCAGAAGATCGTCTGGAATCCAGCTGGCTGATCGCCATATAGCTTTGCAGTGGACCAGAATCAGTATTCGCGCGTGACAGAGTGAACATCAGTTGTACGAGCTGATCGGGACTACTCAGCTTGCCATTCTGCTTTCCTGCCTTCCGCACCAACCGGTTATTTTGTCCTGACGAAAGGATCTCGTTCCATACCGCAAGGTTTCCTGGGACCAGAGGTTCGCCATTGTTGTCGAACTGAAGCCGAGTTGTCAGGAGCAGCATGGCTGGCGCGGGTCTGAACACTCCCTTGGTCGCCTCAACGGAAAGGGAGGGGGCGCGCAGACCGGCATAGAAGAATCGCAACCGATGCGCGTCGGTGAAGTACGCTTCACGCGCGCCACTGGTTCGCGAGAGCACGTCAAAATACGCTGCCAGCCAGCCCTTATCCTTGGCGAGCAACTTGGTCACGAAAGCCGCCGGGGATGCTGGACTAGCTCCTACCAAGTCTTTCCATGCAGGTTCCACGGCGACTCCTCCCGGCACCACAACGCGTCCGTCGCGGATGCAGATCCTTCTGCCGTAAAAATCCAGGACAGCGCCATACGGGAGTAGCTTCGCGATGCCAATTGAGCGCTGGAAAAAAATGCTTGTGTCGGGATCGAGCTTGGAAAATGCCCAATACAAGCGCGCCACTGCTGGGTCATTGACGATTGTGTCAACCAGATCATTGCTGCTTTCCTTGTTATTTCTCCTGCTCGCCTGGGTCCATTCACCTTCGGCAAACAACACGGGGATCGATGAAGAAGCGAACGGGTACTCGAAAGCTTTACCGCCCTCGAGTGTTTGCTCGAGTTCAGGAAGAGGGAATCCGGAGTCAATAGTAAGGAACGCCCTCTCAGGATCTTCCGTCTGCAAAGAGGATCCCGGCTGTCCACAGTTGGGGCGGGGTCGATAGCCAAGAATGCGAAGAAGAGGTCTCGCGTCGTCGCAATTCGAAACGCGAATGACCATGTCATTGCTTGCCGCCAATGTTGTCAATTCTCTCGCTTGGACAATGTAACGCTTCAGCAAGACCAGGAACTCAGTGGGTCGCGACTCCTCATACCCTTGGGCAAAGACGTTCCGGCTCAGCAGTGGCAACACCTCGTCCGGCGCCACCTTCTGGCTAATTCCCGCCATGCGCATAAAGGATCGCAATGGACCTGGAATCGTAAACTGCGAGACCGGCAGATTTCCGTCTTCCGTTGAAGAAAGCGCCGCCGACTCTGGCTGGGTGGCAATCCCGGAGGAATGGAGGGCCGCGGTCCCGGCGAACAGGTTACCGCTGAAGAGTGAAAGCGCAGCCAGCAGGCACAGTGATACGGGAGATCTCATGGGCTGGACCCCTCTGGGAGGCGGCAAGGCTTCACTTAACCTGGAATATTTCGCGGAAGGCAGGGGCTGTCTTCAACTCGCGAAATGAGAATGCGATCTAGGCCTTGTGAGAACCGAGCCCCACTCCAGATTTCAATGTCCGCAAAAATACTCCATCCCGTCAGACTATCCAAGTTGTTTTTTGTCTTTTATGCGGCTCTACCGGATTTTTGAAGGGAAGTCAGGGGCCCTACTGTAGGAAACAAGGCTCTTGAAAACTTGCCAGTTATTTTCCCTCGCCAGTCTAGGGCGAGGAACAGGGGGCATGAATTCGCCCCGATGCCGAACTAGTTATTAGCTTCATGAGCTGCTCTATCAGGTAGTGGACGCCGCGGCAGTCGAACGTGTTGAGAGTACGTAAGTTATTGATTCTAGGGAGTGCTTCCGCCGCCGAGCTTTGCGAGGCAAGTCTGACACCGGGAGAAGCACAATGGGCATAAGGGACTTCAATGAAATAAAGGTCCGTCAAACAAAAAATTGTACGATAAACGTAACTGCGTATCTCGGCCAGACGTCACGTCGCCACCAATCCGGCTCCCTCGAACAGCAACTCAACCACTGAGGCGGACAGCTGCGGTACTTACTGGTGCAGTGCACTCAATATCTCGCGGGTGATTTGTCGTGGCGCCGCAGGCATTACGGATGCCTCGACGAAATCAGCCCACTTTTAACCAAGGCGTAACACTGCTGGTCTAGCTTGGGGAACATCCCGCAGCAGAATGCCCGCCGTTGTTCGGGAAAGGGAAAGAGATTATGCGTCAATCGCTGTCACTATGCCTTGTCGCCACCATGGTTGCCGGACCAGTTTCAATGCCCTGGCAAACGCAGCCGATGTCAAAACAGCCACGCCGATTAAACACATTGTGATTATCTTCGGCGAGAATGTGTCTTTTGACCACTATTTCGGTGCCTATATGACTGCCTCTCCTCACATTGATTCCGCCGTGAGGCATTGCACTTCTAGCAGGATCTTTCCTCTCTTGTGCGGCGCACCGGCCAGCATTTCGTGTGCCCTCCGAGCTTCTTCGAGCGGGAGCACGGTGCCCACCTCGTAGTCAGCTTTCGGCTATCGAACAATCTTGACAGTGTGCCGAGCCTGTTCGCGCTGACGTCTACCAGGAAGAACGCTGAACGAAAGCCCGCAGTCTGAGGCGGCGGTGAAACCGAGGATACAATGATGCCGCCCGGCTTTAAAACCCGGAATGAACGATGCTGCGTCTCTCCTCCGACCGTATCGAGCACCGCATCGACGGGGGATACAGCATCTTCGAACGTTGTAGTCCTGTAGTTCACGACTATCGGCGCCGAGGCTGCAAACATAGTCGAGATCGGCAGGCCCAGCGGTTGCGAAAACCTGCAGTTCCGCTTGCTTCGCCAGTTGCACCGCATACGCGCCAACATTCCCGGCCGCTCCGTGGATCAAGACCGCTTGGCCAGCCTTCATGTGAGCATAGTCGAACAGCATCTGATGCGCCGTTACCGCCACTACTGGCACAGACGCCGCCTCGACAAAGCTCAATGAGCTTGGCCTTGTGGTGACCATCTGCACCGACGCCACCGCGTATTCGGCATAAGCACCACAGAATTGCTTGTTCGTGACGCCGAAAATCTCGTCACCCGGCTTGAACTGAATGACTCCTGTCCCCACGGAGTCGACAATCCCCGCCAAATCTGCCCCGAGAATGATTGGAAGGGACGATTGCACAACACTCTTTCCTTCCCGAATGAGCGCGTCCCATGGACCAACTCCGGCGGCAGCGCCCCGCACCACTAACTCGCCTTCTTCCGGCGTCGGATACGCGATCTCGTCGATCACAATCGCAGTCGGTGGGCCAAAGTGATGGATTCTTCCAGCTTTCATTGCTGCTCCCGAATCGACTGCGCTCTGCCAAACTAGCGCTATTTAAATGCCAAGACTCAAGTTGCTTTCATGGCATGATTTGCCGGGCCACCCGATAACGGGGATCTAGTTAAGGAGCGACTCCCAGTTGACCGGCACCCTTCCCGCGGGCCCGGGAGCAGGCTGGCTTTCGGGATGCGCGTGCGGCGGAAGCAACTCCACACCCTTGATCATCGCCTGCTTCTCGTAATCGAAAAACCAGTCTTCACCTGGTTCAAAGCTGGCAATGATCGGATGTCCGGTCGGCGCTGCATGCTTCGATGCATGCTGACTCGGAGAGCTGTCACAGCATCCAATGTGCCCACACTCCGCACACCGGCGCAGATGAAACCACCAACCGTTCGATGACGCCAAGCATTCCACACACCCGTCGCCGCTTGGTTTTGAAGCGCGGTTGATCCCGCGCCGCTCTTTTTTTATTTTCGATATCATTTCTGATCTTCTTTTGGGTCTCGTTTTCCAAACAGAGAATCTCAAGCCACCAGCAAGATCTTTCCGGCAGCTCCCTTTTCTGCCGCTGCTTGAGCTTCGGCCGCTTCACTGAGTGGCAGTTTCTGGCTAATGGGGATTACCAGCTTGCCGTCTCGCACAGCTTCGCCCATGAACTCAAGGGTCTTCCTGTCGAATTTTGAGAATACGTGCACCGTCTTTACAGACGGGTACTTCGCGGCATTCTCCGGCAGTCCGACGACGGATGCATACACGCCTCCCGCTTTCACCTTGGCGATCAGCTTTTCCGCGGTTCTTCCGCCGACCGCATCGGCCACTGCATCGAGCGGTGGAAGACTCGCAATCCCGTTGTCGTCATCGGTTGCAACAACCTGATCTGCGCCGACCGTTTTTAACTCATCCATCTGCTTTTTCAAAATACCCGCGATTACAGTTGCTCCTTGTTGCTTTGCCGTGAAGACCGCCGATCGCCCCACATTTCCAGCGGCACCCACGACAAGAACCATCTGACCCGCTTTGATTCCGGTTGCTAAAAGGAGCTGGTTCCCAGTCGTCGTCACCAGCGGCAGCGCCGCCGCCTGGATCAAATCGAGCCCCTTAGGAACTTTTGCGAGTATCGCGGCTTTCACCACGCAAAGTTCGGCGTAGGTATTGTCCGCCATCGCGAACACTTGATCGCCAACGGAAAAACCTTCCACCCCCGGCCCGATGTTGACCACGGTCCCCGCGATATCGACTCCTATAAGGCTCGGGAATTTCATGGGGTAGAAATCTTTTGTTAATCCAGCACGTCGCTTGTAATCGATGGGATTCACGCTCGTGGCGGCGACCCGCACCAGCACTTCGCCCGCACCGGGAACCGGGTCGGGGTAGTCTTCAAACTTGAGTACTTCAGGGCCCCCGTATTGGTGGACAACAACTGCTTTCATATTCATCTCCCTGCACGAGCAGTTACTAACGAAACCTAGAACAGCGAAGCTAGAACCCGCCGCACAATTGAACTCGCCGGCGTAATCATCGCTGAAATACTTAGCGAGAAACGACGCATCGGTTCTGCCGCCTCAGTTCACTCGTCTTCAGAACATTCTGGTATTTGGCCCACTTCAGCACGTCCCAGATCTCACACTGCAAGTAAAACCCTGACGAGATGGAAGGTGCGATGACTCCTTCTCGAACGGCGTCGCAAACCAGTTCGTACACCGCTTCGTAGCCTGGAATCTGCACTCGCTTGGCAAGTTCAATCAGTTCCTGCACCGGGAGTTCACGGGCAGCAATCATCGAAAGCAGTAACATGAGACCATCGGGACCCGCGAACCGATCAAGTGATAGTCCCTCTACGATGCCGCGGTTGTTTCTGAATTCATCTCGCGGGTTGTACTGACATCCGTACGGTTCTCGGCATCTTGGGCCGGTGTTGCGGCGATGCACCAACCGCAAACAGCCTACTTTCGGTTTTCCCTCAGTGTCCTCTGCCGCAAGCCACTCCACCCAGCCCGCCTGCAAATCTGACACAAGTTCGCCGCAACTATCACATCGCCAACCGGATCGAATGGATTTATGACTGGGCATAGGTTCACGAACATTCACTCCGCCGACTCTCCGACTGGGGATCTAGCCCTGCGCTCGGCGGTCGCGCGTTATAGCGCCTTTGGCGGCGGCCTCTTTTCTATTCTTTTGGGGATGTATCCCCAAGTCTCGCCATGACATTTCCGAGAGATCGACGTTGTAATAGGTTGCAGCCTTCTCAATGTTGGCGAACGCCAAAGCGCGGTCGGCATCGGAGACGTCGATGACTTGATCGAACCGCGCGACCGCGTTACGCACATGTTGTGCGTCGGTCAGTGGTTCTTTACGCTGCTTCGGAAACGCATAGACACTGTCGGGCAAGTCGCTCTGCGTTGTCAGTTGTCCATGCTTCTCGTGAGGTTTCCAGGTCGCTTCCGGCATGGCTTTGTCATCCTTTCTTTCAACATTGACTAGAGTGCGCCAACGAGTACCGGAACGTTGACCTCAACAGCGGCCGCAATAACTGCCTTAAGCAGCACCAGATCGGCAACATTGAAATGGCCCAGGGCCGCGCCTTGTCGCTGCAAACAAGTCAAAACATTGCGTAATGTGTCCATGACTACACAATCCCGTTTCTTGCTGTCGCTCTTCCGGCCCAGATCGGCTGCAATGGAGTGATTACACCCGAGCTGTTCCCTCGAATCAATTGGACGATGGTATTGGAGATACCTTGGTATTGCGGCTTGTGGATTGGGGTAGACCCGCTCTTTCCCTCCATTTCATACTTTGGTATTGACCGACACGTTCGTCTAATAGGCTCGTCATTGCGGCGGTGGGCTTGCGGCCTGAACGTCACCCTCCTCTTCAAAGGGTGCCTGTAACCCGCCGGATGCGTTCTGTTTGAGAGCCAGTTGAGGCATCGAACTCTCCGCGCGCTATTTCGCGATTTCTGCTTGTTCCAGGCACGCCCCGCCAGGAGTATGTAAAAAGAAAGCGAAGAGCACTATTGGATGATTGGACTTTGGTATCCCCAATACCTTAGTCCAATGGACTCGCTCGCTCGTCTCTGGCCTAATCGTAGACAAACAATTTCCACAGGACTTAAACAAAAACGAAACAACACCCTTTGACCAATGTGCGCGAGGGACGGGAGTGACGAGGCAGTTGTTCCCGGTTGAGTCCCGATTCATCACACACGGCGAATCGTATCGCGATGCAAAGACAAATTCTGAACAACGAAGAGGAGAAGAAGAGCCATGAGTACCACACCAAAGCAGGACCAAAATTCGGTTGTTGCAGTTTTTAGCCAACACTCCGCAGCAGAAAATGCCATCAAGGAACTGAAGGGTAGCGGTTTTGACATCAAGAAGCTGGCTGTCGTCGGCCGCGACTATCAGACCGAATCGGATGTCGTCGGTTTCTACAACACGGGCGATAGGATGAAATACTGGGGTAAATGGGGTGCATTTTGGGGCGGGCTCTGGGGTCTGCTCATCGGTGCGGCATTCCTGATTGTCCCGGGTGTCGGGCCCGTTGTCGCTGCCGGCTCCATTGTTACCTGGATTGTGGCGGCCCTGGAGGGATCTATCGTTGTCGGAGGGCTCAGTGCACTGGGCGCAGGACTTTACAGTATCGGCGTTCCCAAAAATAGCGTCGTGAAATACGAAACGTCGATCAAAGCCGGCAAGTTCGTTCTGGTCGCACACGGAACTGCCGATGAAGTAGCGAAAGCCCGCGACATGTTGAAAACTTCAGGTGCGGAGCAAATCGAGAGCTACGAGCCTTCGACCAAAGCGGCGCTCGTGGCGTAAGGGTGGGAACCGTTTCTGGAGTCGGCACCGCTTGCTTCCGGAAACCAAACACACAGTGGCCTCATTACAGAGGCCACTGTGGTTTTAAAAGCGCAGACCAGAGCAATTCCGTTTCGGTTCACTTGATTGTTTCAAGAGGACTACTCAGTGCGCATGAGCCGGGCTGAGCAACTAAATCTGCTTTTCTACTCCAAGGAGAGATTTAATGGCCGAATTGAAATCCACACCTGTCGAGAAGGATATTTCGCGTGATCAGCTGGCCGAGTTGTTGAATGAAGATCTTGCTCGCGAGTATCAAGCGATTATCGGTTACGTGGTCTATTCCCAAGTGCTCAAAGGTGCCGAATACATGGACATCGCTGGCCAGCTCGAGATTCACGCTAAGCAAGAGCTCGATCACGCCCTGATGATCTCGCGGCAGATCGATTATCTGGGGAAAATGCCGGCAGTGACTCCGAAGCCGGTACGCACATCAAAAGATTCGAAGGAAATGCTTCGATTCGATCTGGAGAACGAGAACGAAACCATCCGCAATTATCGCGACCGCATCCGGCAATGCGAAGCTCTTGGAGAATTCGCAATGGCGGAGCAGATTCGGCAGATCCTGGTGCAGGAGCAGGACCATCAAATTGATCTGGCTACTGCGCTCGGCGAAGAAGTTCCGAATATCAACAGTGGTCCTCAAGGACGCAGCTTGAGCAAGCGCCGCTAGCTGTGCTGCATGGCACGTTAAACTCGGAAATACCACGGCCGGGAACGAGCCGGGTATAGATCTCTTGTTCATTACCTTCACCGGTCATTGGACAGGCGCAGAGGTTTTCATCGCAACTAAGGGGTAATGTTATTGCGGACTCGGCTGCGGTCAAGCCACTCGAATTGCTGGATGGATGTTTCTGAGTTTAGCAGCCATCCTTACTAGGTCGGCAAAGGAATTGGCTTGCATCTTCTGCATGACCTGCCCTCGGTGGGCCTTGACCGTAATCTCGCTGATGCCAAGTTCACCGCCAACTTTTTTGTTCAGCAGGCAGGAGAGCGCGCCGATTGTACTTTGGTGGTCGCCGTAACATGCGGAGGCCAGGCGACCTGTCCGGTTTATGCGGCGTTTGTCGATGGAGCAGCACGATTGACAAGGGCCCCTGCATCAGCCGAAGCCTCGAGGGCACAGGGGATGGCAAACGAAAACGTAGAGCCGGGGCCATCATTCGGTGTAGCCCAGAGGCGTCCTTGATGAGCCTCAATAATGGACCGGCTGACGGAAAGCCCGATTCCCATACCGTCGGCTTTCGTCGTGTAAAACGCTTCGAAGATCTTGCCCGCGTCTTGGGGCGCAAAACCGACCCCCGAATCTCTTATGCTTAGCCGAACCTGATTGCCTTGGTCCCGTTGCGTTCTGACGAGCAACTCCCTTGGGCGATCGTCAACTGTGCTCATTGCGTCCGCAGCATTTCGAAGCAAATTCAAAATGACCTGCTGAAGCTGGATGCGATCACCGACTGCAGGCGGGAGGTCATCCGCAAATTCTTGTCGCAGAGTCAGGCCATTTTTCTGGATTTCAGTCGACGATAATGCCGTCACCTCTCGAGCGGCCTCATTCAGGTCCATCCGTTCAAGAGCTGGTTCTTCCCTGCTATAAAGCGTTCTTAATCGCGTGACCACGTCTGACGCCCGGTGCCCATCACGAATCGTGCGTCGTGCGGTCTCGCGCGCTCCTTCCAGATTCGGAGGATTCGTATCCAACATTCGCAGACATGTGCTGGCATTGGTGACGATGCCGGAAAGCGGCTGATTGACTTCATGCGCGATGGACGCGGTCAACACACCAAGACTGGTAGCCCGAGCTACGTTTGCCAGTTCCGACCTGGCGTTGGCGAGAGCTTCTTCCGACAATCGGCGCTGCGTTATGTCCTGAACCGCGCCCATGTATTCCAGTTCTCCTTCCGCGTTCAAATTCCCTTGAGCGATCGCGATCAGATATTTCACATGGCCGTCGGGCATCAATAACCGGTGCTCATACTCAAAAACTCCACCGGATGCTCGTGCGCGCGCTACCCTTTCGACCATCGGGACCAGGTCGTCGGGATGGACACGACTATTGATTCGTGCGATGGTCACCGGCGTTCCCGCTTCAAAGTTGAAAATGCGATAAAGCTGTTCGGACCAGGCGATCTCGTCCTTCGCCACTTTCCAGGAAAAGCTGCCAGTGCGGCTCAGATATTGAGCTTGAGCGAGCGACGCCTCACTCTCGCGCAGCCGCTCTTCGATCCTCTTGCGCTCACCAATTTCCTTTCTCAGTTCTTCGTTGGTATTGGCAAGTTCTATGGTCCGTTGCGCGACCCGCTGATCGAGTTCGCTGGATACTCGTCTCTGTTCACTCAGCAGGCGCGCCTCTTGCAGCGCAAATGACGCCTGATTGGCCGCAACGCTTAGAAGAAGACTTTCGGTCTGCGCAGGAAAATCCGCTCGCTCGGAACCTACAACAATTACGCCGATGTCACCGTGAACCCCCAACGGCAGCGGGAAGAGCGAAATGTCTACGCCGCCAAAACGGTTCCGAGTGGGCGGCACTGATTCTTGGGTACCACCGCCAAACCAGTGGCCGAGCATCAACTGGATCTCTCGCGATTCCATCGTCACTCTGCACGAGTCGCCAATCCGAATGAACTCCACGGGCGCCGTCCCGACCGACCCTTCGAGCCGCGCGTATATGAAATCCAGGCCGAGCATACGGAGGAGCGCATCGAGCAGGATATGAACAATCTGCGAAGGCTCGTTGCCGCTCCAGACCGCTGGCAAAGCGAGCAAGCTGACCAGATCATTAATGCCGCGATGAAGGCGCTTAACCTCCAGGGCCGGGTCTTCTGCTTGCGCTCGCATCTCAGGCCGCCGCGGGCGCGCTGGCCCGACGAGTCCGCCGTTGGCGAAATTCAGTCAGGAATTCGTCTGGCGGAACAAAGAAAGGATTATGTTGAAGAATGCCCCCGATGATGACCATCGGGTGGGTTCGCATTATGTCAATTACCTCATCGCCGCGAAATTGGCCGAGATGGTACGTACAAATGACGGCGTCTTCGTGGCGACGCCAAACATCATTTACGCGCGATTCGAACTCGATGACGTCGTCGACATGCGATCGATCCTTAACCGTCCAGTCCATACGACAACAAATGCGACTCAGCGGATACTCTCTGCTGGAGTTGCCGCTAGCCAGCTGCTCGAATACTGAAATCATGCGATCTGGATCGAAGCGGCCATCGGGGAGGTACACGTCGGTGTTAATGCGAAGCTCTAGTTGTCCGTTCTGCTGCGCTGCAGCCGCGTCAATTCCTACGGCACCCAGCCGCCGGACATGATCCTGATGCTGGTCTGGATTAACGACGTGAATTGCCTTGTGGCCACACTGAAAACCATCTTTTATGAATGGGAGTAAGACCCGGTACTCTTCGTCATCATTGTTGAAGAAAGCGCAGACGTGACGCGTTTGGCCGAGCTGGGAGCCAGCGAAAGGAATGGGAGCCGTGGTCTTCTTCATCGGATATCCCCCACAGAATATGAAACGGCGCCCCAATCAAATACGTTTAAATAATGATGCACCACGCCCCGCCAATTGTCCAACCGATACTCAAGTTGCAATCTGATCGCACATCATCTATGCGTCGGCTTCTCACTTCAGTCGCTGATACTTAAGATGCCATCGATACCATGGTCCAATTGTGTGTTGCCCTGCCTTTTGGTCTTATTGCCTTGTGTCATCGCCATGGATGTGGCCGGGTGCTTGACAACGTTGAGGTTTGGCGCCTGAGGCTGTAGACAAAAAACTAGAGGCGGACCACATGAATTCCTGCGAGCAGTTTTGCGATTGGAGCTGCGCTCACCAGGTGCGCATTGCGGAGCGTGAATTATCTGCGTTCATTCGTGCTGTGACTCAGCGGGACGGATTCGAGCAGGCCAAACTCGCGGCCGAGGATTGGCTGGAGGAGTCGGCACTGCTGGACAGCCCGCCTCTATGGACAAGCCGGAATTGGCGGGCGGTCACGATCGCGGCCTCGGCGAGGTTGGCAAATCGAGTGAGCGTCCGGCAGCATCACAGCTTAGACATCCCGTGTATGCGAGACGGTTCTTCAGGCCGGCAATCCACAATCGGGCGGACTGGATGACGCCGATTTGGCAATGCCGGCATCCAAGCTGTGTACTAACTTCGATTTTTTGAACCGAAAGGTTATCAATGGGTGGCAGGAAGACAGCGATCGTAACTGGGGCATCGGGCGGCATTGGTGTGGGTCTGGTCGAAGGGTTTGTGAGAGAAGGTTATAACGTCGTAGCGACGTCTCATAGAGTCAACCGAAAGCCGACTACCTCGGACAGATTGGTTCTCCTCGAGGGCGATATCGGCAAGCGGCAAACTGCCAGCCAGGCAGTTGAAGCCGCGATCAACACCTTCGGAGCCATCGATGTTTTGGTAAATAACGCTGGCACATTCCTAAACAAGCCTTTCCTCGACTTCACGGTCGAGGACTTCGACGCCCTGATCTCCACCAATCTGCTCGGATTCTTCTACATCACTCAGGGCACTGTGAAAGAAATGCTGAAACAAAAATCCGGATGCGTTGTGAGCATTACTGCGGCGCTTGCCGATCGGCCAATTGCCGGCACAAACGGCTCAATCTCGATGATTACGAAGGGCGGCTTGAATGCAGCAACCCAGAACCTGGCAACCGAGTACGCAGAAGAAGGTATTCGCTTCAATGCGGTAGCTCCCGGAGTTGTGAACACACCAATGCACCCTGATGATCCCAATGAATCAACGTTGCAGCCAACGGTGAAAAAGGCGACGGTCAAGGATATTGTGGATGCCGTTCTTTACCTGGCTCAGGCGCCTTTTGTAAGCGGAGAAATTCTTCACGTGGATGGTGCCGCTCCGGCTCGTCGTTGGTAAAGGCGGCGGAACGATACCAGCCAAACGCGGATATCACTCTGTAGCTATAACAGAAATGGAGGAATCCAGTTATGCGTTCTGATATGGTCCCCGGACGCGTCTTCCCCGACTACGAACTGCCCGATCAGACCGGCACACCGCGGAAGTTGAGCGAACTGCAAGGCGAAGACCCGTTGATCCTCACGCTTGCGCGCGGCCACTATTGTCCGAAGGAGCACCAGCAGCATTCGGAGCTCGCCGCGTTCTACCCGAAGATCGCAGTAGCGTACACTCAAATCGCCACGATCGCCACCGACGATCACCATACGCTCCAGGAATTTCGAGCATCAGTGGGAGCGGAGTGGACATTTCTTTCAGACCCTGGCCGAATTGTTCAGAAGGATCTCGACATCCAGGAGTACACCGATCCTGAGCACAACCCGATGATTCCGCATACGCTCGTGCTCAAGCCGGGCTTGGTGATCTTCAGCGTCTATAACGGCTACTGGTTCTGGGGACGGCCATCGGTCGTCGATCTTTGGCATGATCTGCGAGTGGTAACGAGCCAAATCCGCCCCGACTGGGATCTGAGCGTGCCCGGACTGCGCGACGCATGGAATGCCGGCGATTTGTCGCGTTTCCACGGGTGGAACAAACGTGTTCGCGAGGACGATACCTCGGAACAATCAGGCGTGAGTAACGTGAAGGCAGCCAGCGTTTGAATATTTGGTTTGATGATGCCGCGTGATCATCGGGTCGGTTGTGCCTTTCGGGACTCTCTGCCGCCCTTCGTTTACGCGGGGCTGCGGTTTGCGCGACGCCCGCCTATTGTTTTTTATGAGGAACGCCTGATCTCCGGTTTGCACGTTGCATCCGACGGATTTCGTTGGCGTACGTCGCCACCTCTTTGACAGCGGCCTACAAGCTCTGCCGGAACAGCTCTCGTGAACCTTCCATACCACCGCATCGCCGATACCTTCGTCCAATAGACACACTTGGGCTTCGATAGCTTAAATGAGCGTAGCCGTACTGCCAGAACGCCGCATTCACTGCTCAATGCTGAACATTCGACGCGATCAGAGTGATGTGGCCCGAATCTAGGAATGCTTATGGTATGTGAAGACCCATGGCGAACACCCACACTCTATTCGGCAAAAACTGGCCGGCACATCGTTAAGGGGATGATTGGAGCGCCGGCGCTTGCCAGCTCTTTTTCATTCGCCACCCGTCTAGTCAGAGAGGACGATTGATATGGCAGCGGTCCGGCATTCCACTCTAAAAGTCGGTCCCGTTATAGTGTTCTATCGAGAGGCCGGTGTCGTCGGTAATCCGGTTCTCTTGTTGTTGCATGGGTTCGCAAACTCATCGCACTACTTTCGGCACCTGATGCCGTTGCTCGCGAACCGCTTTCATCTGATTGCTCCCGACCTGCCTTCATTTGGCTTTACCAAGGTGGATGGAGAAAGTTATCGCTACACCTTCGCTCAATTGACCCAAACCACCCAAGCGTTCGTTGACGCCCTCGCATTGCGACGCTTCGCCATGTACGTCTTCGATTACGGTGCGCCGATCGGATTCAATCTTGCAGTCGCCGATCCGAGCCGCATTACCGCGATCATCTCGCAGAACGGCAACGCCTACGAAGACGGATTGGGTGAGGGTCCGTGGGCTCCGTTACGCAGTTATTGGAAGCAGCCCTCCGCGGTCATTCGTGACCAGATCAAAGAACGTATGTCGCTCGATGGTGTTCGCGAGGCATATTTTCAAGGCGTTCCGGATGTCTCGAAGATCGAACCCGAAGCCTATTGGCTCGATGCTGCACTCCTAGCACGATCCGGCATGATGGATCTGCAAGTCGATCTCAAGCTCGATTACAAAGCCAACATCGAACGCTATCCTTTATACCAACAGTACCTCCGTACGCATCAGCCCCCATTGCTTGCCATATGGGGGAAAAATGACAGCTTCTTCATTCCGCCTGGCGCGGAAGCATTCAAGCGAGACGTGCCCAGCGCGGTCGTGAAATTCCTGGACGCTGGCCACTTTGCTCTGGAAACAAACCTTGAGGACATCGCATCAGCAATTCTGAAAATGCCGATATAACGTTGGCTCCTCATTGAAGCGTGCGGCTGCTTTGGGATTACTCGCAGTCACTTATATCTCAGGAGAACAGAATTCGATTTCAAATCACGAGATCCGGTGGATTCTGAGTCAGACGCTTAAGAATAACTTCGATTGCATGTCCCTCGACGACGGAGACAGAGTGAGGCACGCGTGAGCCGAGGACCTTTTCCACCAGACCCTGTAGACGATCCTCCAGAGACCTCCGGCGGTTCTCCTCCTCGGCGTCGAGTTTCTGGAGCTGACCTTCCGTGAAATAACGAAGTTCTTCGGGCCAATCCGCGTGGATGACCTCAACGCGACCTCTGAAAACCTCTCCCACCAATCTTGCCCAGCTGAGAACCGTGTTGGAAGCAGAACTGAGGTCCACTGGGCAGAGAATTCTCTTTGGTGCGAAGTTCGACATAGAGTATCGCCTCCTAGGATCTGGCATCACCGTCCCGGAATGCTCCCTGTAGGAAGAAATGCAATAAAGCTAGAGCCCATTACCCCCGCCGTGAATTTTCCCAGACTGCGAATAAACAGAAATCCCGAATCGCAATACGAAGATTGTTTGTAACAAATCTTCTGGCTCTCGCATTTCTACATAGTTGCCGACAGATCAGAGGTAACTCAGCAAATGCTGTAACACGAAAAGATCAAAATGCATTCCTTCGGACGGCTGCTTGCAATGCCGATAACGGCAATGGGTGTGATTCCAGTCATGGCGTCTGGAGTTTTGACGGCCGACTATTCAATAGACCAAAGAGCCGGGCCCTGCATTTCGGAACATGGGCCTCCCTGAAAAGTCGTCTACGCGGTTAGGAGGATCAGAATGAACTACCCGGTCTGGGACGTCGCCTTCGGCGCCGGCCTGCTGATTGCACTGGTAGCAGTGCTTCACGTGTTTGTGTCGCATTTTGCCGTGGGGGGTGGGCTGTTCCTGGTGTTGACGGAACGAAAGGCTCGCCGCAATAACGACTCCGCACTTCTCGAATGGCTGAAATCCCACACGAAATTCTTCGTGCTGGTCACGGTCGTCTACGGCGCTGTGAGTGGGGTAGGGATTTGGTTCACCATCGCGCTGATCAGCCCATTAGCCACCAGCAACCTGATTCACGCCTACGTCTGGGGATGGGCGATCGAATGGGTGTTCTTTTTCCTCGAGATTACGGCTGCGCTCCTTTATCTCTACGGCTGGGAGAAGTTGGATGCGCGGCTGCACGAATGGTACGGATGGATCTATTTCATTGCAGCCTTTGCCAGCATGGTGATCATCAATGGGATCGTCACCTTCATGCTGACTTCCGGACGCTGGGTTCAGAACCATGAGTTTTGGACGGGCTTCTTCAATCCAACCTACTGGCCGTCCCTGGCATTTCGATTCGCCATCTCCTTGGCCCTGGCCGGCATTTACGCGCTGATCACTGCCAGCGTGCAGAAAGACACCGCTCTGAAAGCGCGGATCGTGCGGTGGAGTGCGCTCTGGATCGTGCCCTCGCTCGCCGTCCTGGTCCCATTCGGCCGCTGGTACATCCGCAAGATTCCCGCCGAGGTCTGGGCGAGTGCACGTGGCCCCATGCCGACCGGAACACACTTCGCGTACCTTGCCGTTGTTCTCCTCACCGTGACGCTCATCCTCGCGCTAATCACACTCCTGCGGCCAGCGCGCCTTCACCTTGCGTTTAGCTTGCTGGTCGCACTAGTTGCACTCGGAGCAATGGGGTCATTCGAGTTTGTGCGCGAGGCCATTCGCAAACCCTACGTGATCGGGAACTATTTGTATGCCAATTCGCTGTACGCGACTCCCATGCCGGGGGACGGTGGTTTCAGCGTCGAGAAGATCGATGATGCCGGAGTGCTGGCCAGTGCGAAGTGGGTCGAGAACCGCCAACTGACCAAAGACAATCAGGTCGCGGTCGGGCGCGAAGTCTTCCGCGTGGAATGTCAGAGTTGCCACACCGTCGACTCCTATCGAGGCGTGAAGAGGTATCTGGAAGCAAGGCAATGGGATCCGGACCGCATTCAGGCCATGTTGACCAGCCTGGACGTGATGCACAACGGAGTCATGCCGCCCTTCGCTGGCACCGATTCGGAACGCCTGGCCCTGGCGAATTACCTTTCAACGATTCACGCGGTGGTGTCCAGTGCGGCCAATGCTGCTGACGGCAAGACCGTCTTTGAACGGAACTGCAGCATGTGCCATCAAGTGAAGTCTGATGACGCTCTATTCGCACATCTGCCGAATGATCCGAAAGTCGCGAGTGACGCGCTGAAGGATCTTCCCAGTCTCTTCATCCGCATGCCGGACCTGAAGTTGTCGGACGCAGAGCGGTCCGCGTTGGTGCAGTGGGTGAACACGCAGCGCACTCTCCCCGCAGCGGCCAGCGCCACGCAAGGAGGAAATTAACGTGATCGAGCCCAACTCCATTCCTACGCTAGACCCGAATCCGTTACCGGCGCCCTACTGGGTGTTCAAACTGCTGCTGCTGGTCACCTTCTTCCTGCATATCCTCGCGATGAACTTCATGCTCGGCGGGGCTGTGCTTGCTCTAGCGGCGAGGCGCTCGAAAAATCGGGAGCAGGGCAACCGGATGTTCGCCGACATCGCGAAGAAATTGCCCTCCCTGCTGCCCGCGACCATCACAATTGGGATTGCCCCTCTGCTCTTTCTGCAGGTTCTCTATGGACAATTCTTCTACACGTCATCGGTGATCATGGCGTGGCCGTGGTTCCTGGTTTTGATATTTCTGACTTTTGCCTACTATGGTTTTTATTACGCGTCGTTTAAAGGTAGCCAGCATCCCGAAAAAGCCAGGACGGTGATGCTGTTCAGCCTCATTCTGATCTTCCTCGTCGGTTTCATTTACAGCAACAACCTGACGCTCAGCCAGACTCCTTCGCGCTGGGCGGGGAAATACTTTGCCGATCCGAGCGGGTGGAATCTCAACTGGTCCGAGCCAACTCTAATCCCGCGGTTTCTGCACTTCTTTGTTGCCGCGGTAGCCATGGGCGGACTTCTGCTGGTGTTCATCGCTTTGGCCAAATGGAAACGCGACCCCGAATATGCTCGCGCTCTTTTTCAGCTTGGAGGCAAGGCCTTCATGTTCGCCACGATGGCGCAGTTCCTGGTCGGCATCTGGTTTCTGGCCAGCCTTCCGAAAGAGCTGCGCATGCTGTTTCTGGGCGATCGCGCCGTAGCCACGGTTCTCCTCATGATCGGCGTCGTTGGCGGCGGTGCGGCGATCTTCCTCATGTCGGAAGCCCTGCGGAAGGAGAATATTCGTCTCGCCGCGTACTACGTCTCCAGCATCATTGGGGTTGTCATCCTGAGCATGTCGATCATGAGAGACATGCTCCGCGACGCCTACCTCAAGCCTTATTACCATCCCGACCAATTCGTCGTGAAGACGCAGTGGTCGGTGTTCCCACTATTTCTTGCGCTCTTCATCGGAGGCGTCATTCTCTGGCTGGTGATGTTGAAACGGTACTTTGGCAACGCCAAGGCCGTGATTTCAACGACAGCGGAAACACCAGCGCTGGCGGGAACGGCGAGGTAGTCACGAAATACCGAGTACTTTCTTCCTGCTGCGCAGGCTTTGGTTGTGATGCTGTCGTCGTGCAGCAAGATCGGTGACGCGCTTCACCGAAAAGTCGCGACTTCCAATCGTCTGGGGCGAGGAGCGCCGTTTCGATCCGGCGGCAGCCAAGATACAACAGAACTTTCTGGCCCCGGACCTTTCGGCAGCGGGAAACGTGAACAACTTTTACAGTCTTCAGCCGAGCAACGCGCTGCAGCGGTGACCAACGGGAAGATCGACTCTCACTGGGGCGGCAATGAAGTCCAGGGACAGATAACGGATGTCTGGACACGGCATCAGTTCGCTCCTTAAGGTGAGGCAACTCTGGTCCGCCGCTGAGGTACGCCGACGGATTTCCCCAGCGCATATTTGTGCACAGACGCTGCCCGACGGGCAGTACTGCGGCATACCAGTTCGCAGAGACGAAACACCACCGGGTCAGCGATGCTGTAGAAGATGCTGTTTCCCGACCGTTCGCGACCCACGAGCCCTGCGTCAAACAGAATCTGCAAGTGCTTGGAGATGTTCGGCTGATTCCCATCCAGATCTTCCACAATCTGGCTGACGGTCATGGCGCCACTCTGCATGGCTTGTAGAATTCGGAGCCGGCAAGGATCTCCCAATATCTGAAATCGGCGAGCCACTAGATCTATGATCTTGTCGTGCATCATTGGGAGTCAGTTCTTAAATGCATCGTTACTATATAATTATACAGTAATATAGAGATTGCGCCAAAGGAGTCTCAAATGCGATCCGATGTCGAGCAAGCTGTAGCCTTGTTAAGAGGCGGCGATGAGAACGCCCTCGACGGAGCGATCGCACTCTTGCAACAGACCGTGTTCGCTTTCGGCATGCGGATCTGCGGACATCGGGAGGATGCGGAGGACACGGTGCAGGAAGTATTGATCAAGGCGATCCCGCACCTGCCAAAGTTCGACAACTCCCGAGCCTTGGCAAAATGGTTGTACACCGTCGCCAAGAATCAATGTCTGATGGGCCGCCGTAAAAGCAAGTTTGCGCCGAAGCATGAACTGTCTCTCGAGGAGCTAATGCCGGACCGCGAAGAGTTGGAACAACTCGACAGCCCGTCAGTTCCTAATCCCGAGAGTTCGACGATTCGTGGTGAACAAGCTCGGCGTTTAAGAGAGGCCATTCGCGCCCTGCCGGCCCATTACCGGATTGTTCTCGTTCTCCGTGATATGGAGGGCTTCACGGACGAAGAGGCGGGAGAAATCACTGGCTTACGCCCAGGAACGATCCGCATCCGGCTTCATCGAGCCCGTCTGTTCGTACGGAGGGAACTGCAGAAAGAGGAGCATCCAGCAAGTTCCCAACACTCCTCCGATACTCCCCGTCGAAGTGGAAACTGCCGAAAGATGTTCGCCGGGCTTTCCGACTACCTCGACGGAGAACTGGACGACTTTTCCTGTGAGGAGATCGAAGCCCACCTCGAGGGGTGCGAACCGTGTAAGAAGTTTCTCGACAGCTTGAGAACAGCGATACGAACCTGCCAAAACTCCCCTGCTGAGTGCCCGGATGGACAAAAAACAGCGATTCTGCGGAAGCAACTTCTGGCAACCTACAGCCGGGCGCTCGCCGCCAGCGGGAAGTAACTGTATTAAAGGATTTTAACCGTCTCTGCCCTAAGCTTCGCCTCCACTCCTTTTGTCCTGTAACAAAATCCAGCCGATTGCATTTATTGATATGGCGGCCCAATAGGGGGCCAGTGAGGGGACACACCATGATTTCCGCAAGAGTCGAGCTTGCACAGCCGCTGAGCCAACAGAGACAGTTCGTCGCACGAACCGGGAGTGAGCACTACTTCCTGTTGGACGACGCGGCTGGCGGCAGCGGTCCGAAGCCCATCGAACTCGTCGCAGCCGGACTCGCCGGATGCACGGCATTCGACGTCATAACGATCCTTCGCCAGAAGTATCACCAGAAAGTTACTGGGTATGAGGTGCGAGTAGAAGCGGATCAGGCCGAGCGTCCGCCGCAGGTATTTACCAATGTCCGCATTCATCATGTCGTTCGTGGATTCGACATCGACGGATCTGCGATCGAACAGGCAATTCACTTATCCGAGGAGAAGTATTGTTCCGTGGGAGCCATGGTGCAGAAGACAGCTGCTTTCCACACCACGTTTGAGATCGTTGCGGAGAAAGCGGAATGGACGAATCCGACAGAACCCGCGGGAACGCCTGCGTGAGGAATTCCTAATTTGGTCCTCTTAGTAACCGGCTGAGTGATTCAGATCACGGATCGAGGACCTACCCAGGAAGACGATGGAGAGACGAGATCAAGATCGTTTACGAACAGGTCGTGGCAACATGAGCATTCATGCTCGACGCGCCGCTTTATTCATCCTGATGCCGCTCCTGTTGTGGGTGACTGAGAGGTCATTCTCCCAGACGTCGACCGAGCCCTCTCCCCTTTCACTGCAACAGGCCGCAAGCATTGCGCTGGAAAAGAACCCGCTTCGTAAGGCGGCGCGGGCGGACACAAAAGCGGCGTCGGCAGGAGTGCATGAAGCGCAATCGTTTCTTATGCCGCACGTCACCTTCTCTGAACTTGCAACCCGGGGCGACGATCCGGTTTACGTCTTCGGCAGCAAGCTTCGGCAGCATCGCTTCACCGCCGACAACTTTGCTCCACCGCTAAACAAGCTGAATGACCCCTTGCCATACGGGAATTTCTCCACGCGTTTTGGCGGAACCTGGAATCTGTTCGATTCCTTTGCTTCATGGCACGGAATCAATCGCGCGAAAGAAATGAATGTCGCGGCAACTCACCAGATGGAGCGCACCGATCAGGAGATTCTATTTCGGGTCGTGCAGTCCTATTACGGTGTGTTGCTTGCCGCAAAGCAGTTGGAGGTCGGGGAGCAGGCCGAAAAAACCGCACAATCGATCAGGGATCGCAGCCAGGTCCGATTCGATGCTGGGCTGGTCGTGGAGTCTGACTTGCTCAGCGCCAAGGTACGCTTGGCCGGCCGCGAGCAGGAACTGATTCGCGCGCGCAACAATGTGGAATTGGCCCGAGCCCAACTCAACGTCGCCATGGGCGTGCCGGTCGAGGCACAGTACGAACTCTCCGATCCATTGGCGGAGCGGTACCTGAGGGCTATTCCTCTCGCGGAAACTGAGCAAAAAGCTCTTACGACCCGCCCCGATCTCAAGCGCATCGAAGCCCAACAATCGGCACAGGAACTAAGTGTAGCGATTGCCAAGTCATCGTTCGGTCCGCGGCTGAACGCATTCGCCGGCTGGGAGTTGGATAATCCGACATTCCTTGCCGGCGGCGGCGGAAATAGCTGGCTGGGAGGAATCGAATTACAGATTGACCTATTCCAGGGTGGGGCAAAACGGGCTGCTCTGTCTCGCGAGCGGGCCTATGCGGAAAAGATTGCGGCTTTGAAACAGGCGGCCGGTGATGCCGTTCGTCTCGAAGTCCGGCAGGCTTACTACGATCAAGATGCAAGCCGCCAACAGGTGGAAGTGGCGCGTGCAGCGATCGCTCAAGCGCAGGAGAGCCTGCGCATCAACCAGGACCGTTACGACGGCGGCCTGCTTACCGTCACTGACCTTCTGGGCGCGGAAGAAGCCGCTCGCCGCAGCCAAACCGATTACTGGCAGGCGGTTTATCAATATCGCATCAGCTACGCCAACCTGGAGTTGGCGAGCGGCACGTTGAATCTCCAATCCCCGGTGGTTATGCCATGAATCTGATTCTTCCCGAAGGAACGAAATTTCCTATGAAACTCGCATTGGCGGCAACTACGGCACTTATGCTGACGGCTCTCACCGCAACACTTGTCGGTTGTTCGAGTGAACGTGAGACGGTCAATGCGGCATCAGAAATCGTAAGCAATGTTTCTGTAATCTCCGCGCAGGCGGCGACCGTTCCCGATATGGTTGAGGCGGTAGGAACCATTCGAGCGGCCGAGACCAGCCAACTGGCCGCCCAGATGATGGGCAACATCATCGAAATACGAGTGCGCGAAGGCGACCGCGTCCAGCGTGGACAAGTTCTCGCGGTCATTGATGACGCCCAGCCGCGTGCCGCTCTCGACCGCGCTACGGCCGCGGACCTGGCGGCCCAGCAGGAGATTGCCGCTGCGCAGTCCGATTTTACCCTCGCCGATTCGACCTTCAAACGCTACCAGACGCTGTACGAGAAAAAATCTGTCAGCCCACAGGAATTTGACGAGGTCAAGGCGCGCTATCAGGCTGCTCAAGCGCGCCGCGAGATGGCTGGCGCCGAACAGGCTCAGGCGAAGGCTGCACTCCAGCAAGCTCGTACCTCTCTCGCATACACGCATGTTGTGGCTCCATTCGATGGACTTGTAACGGATAAGAAAGCCGATGTGGGTACCCTGGCCAGCCCTGGAATGCCAATCTTCACGATCGAAGACCTGCGCCGTTATCGCCTCGAGGCCACGGTGAACGAGACCGATCTTCGTTATGTGCACCAAGGACAACAGTGGTCGGTCTCGGTCGATGCTCTCGGCGATCGCCAGCTCAAAGGAAAGGTGGTGGAGATCGTTCCGGCAGCCGATGCGGGGAGCCGTAGCTTCCTGGTCAAGGTGGAGTTGCCATCCGATCCGGCGCTGCGATCTGGTCTCTTTGGACGCGTCCAATTTACACGCGGCGATCGGACTGTGCTGCTGATCCCGCATGACTCCGTAGTCGAGCGTGGTCAACTGCAAGGAATTTACGTGCTCGATCAAAACCGGATCGCCGCACTGCGTTACATCACGCTGGGCAAACCTTCCGCGGGGCAAGTGGAAGTGTTGGCCGGCCTGCAGGCTGGGGAAATGCTCGTCGCCGATCCGGACGGCCGGGAATTGAGCGGCAAGAAAATCCAATCTCGTTAGGAGTCAGGAATGAGCGCTGATAAGAGCAATTTGCAGTTGGACAATGCTGCTCATCCCGCCCTCCGGCTGGCGGGAAAGGTGGCTTACGCTTTCATTGACTCCAAGCTGACTCCGCTGGTGATCGTGGCCGCGCTCCTGCTCGGTGTATTTGCCATCCTCGAAACGCCGCGCGAAGAGGAACCGCAGATCGTTGTGCCCATGCTCGACGTTTTCGTTCAAATGCCGGGCGCATCCTCCCAAGAAGTCGCGCAACGCGTCAGCCTGCCCATGGAGAAACTGCTGCGCGAAGTGCCTGGCGTCGAATACATCTATTCGATCAGCCATCCCGGCGTGAGCATGCTAATCGTGCGCTTCTACGTGGGCACAAAAGAAGATGACGCGATCATCCAGACCTACAACAAACTTTACTCGAACTTCGAGCGCATTCCGCCCGGCGTTTCTCAGCCCCTGATCAAAGTCCGCTCGATCGACAACGTCCCCATCATGGCCCTGACACTCTGGAGTAAGAATTACGATGCTTATCGTCTGCGGAGAATCGCGGGCGAGCTCGAAGATTCTCTGAAGAAACTCGACAATGTCTCGGAAACGACCATCATCGGAGGACAACCGAGACAGGTGCGAGTCGTGCTCGACACCGAACGCCTAGCGGCATACGGGTTGACGCCCGGAGCTGTCGTCAGCCAACTGCAAGGCGCGAACAGCCGCGGACAGGCCGGCAGTTTTGCCCGCGACAATCGCGAGTTTCAAGTCGAAGCCGGTTTGTTCTTCACCCGCGCCGAAGATCTGCAACAGGTCGTAGTCGGCGTCCACAGCGGCCATCCGGTCTACCTGCGCGATGTGGCCGAGAAGATTGCAGACGGACCCGCCGAGCCCGACAACTACGTGCTGTTTGCCTCTGCCAAGGGAACCACTGGTCAGATCGCAAATCCTGAGTATCCCGCGGTCACGATCACGCTGGCCAAGCGCAAGGGAACCAACGCCAGCATCATCGCCGATAACGTTGTGGAGAGAGTCCATTCTCTGCGCGGATACCTTCTGCCGCAGGATTTGGAGGTCACCGTCACTCGCAATTACGGCGAGACCGCCAAGGATAAATCCGACGAACTCCTCAAACATTTGTTGATCGCGACGCTCTCAGTCACGCTGCTGATTGCTCTCGCCCTCGGTTGGCGCGAGTCGGGCGTGGTCTTGCTGGCGGTTCCGGTTACTCTGGCCCTGACTCTGGCGATCTTCTATCTTTTCGGGTACACCCTCAACCGCGTGACGTTGTTTGCGCTGATCTTTTCCATCGGCATCCTTGTCGACGATGCCATTGTGGTCGTGGAAAACATCGTCCGACATTTCCGGCTGCCCGCGAGTCGTGGACGCTCGCTCGTCGATGTTGCGGTGGAAGCCGTCGATGAAGTGGGGAATCCCACGATCTTGGCGACCTTTGCCGTCATCGGAGCAATTCTTCCTATGGCTTTTGTGCGTGGCCTGATGGGGCCATACATGCGGCCGATTCCGGTCGGCGCATCCGCGGCGATGGTGTTCTCCTTAATGGTTGCATTTGTCGTCTCCCCATGGGCGGCACTGCGGCTCTTGCGGCACTACGCAGGAGATCGCGGCCACGATCATCACGAAGCGGAGGGTTGGACCACGCGTTTTTATCGCAAGGTCATGAACCCGCTGATTCTCGACGTCAGAAGGCGCTGGCTGTTCCTGGGAAGCGTGGTCGTGCTGCTCCTCGCAGCGGTCGCATTCGTTCCGCTGAAGTGGGTGCGCGTGAAGATGCTGCCCTTTGATAACAAGAGTGAGTTCCAGGTCATCCTTGATATGCCCGACGGTACGCCCCTGGAGCAAACCACGCGCGTCGCGCAAGCCCTCGGAAATTATCTCGGCCAGCAACCGGAAGTTACCAACTATCAGATTTACTCCGGCACATCGGGTCCCTATAACTTCAACGGTTTGGTACGGCACTACTTCCTGCGCCGACAGCCAAATCAAGCGGACATTCAGGTAAATCTCCTTTCCCGTCACGAACGCAAGGCGCAAAGTCACGAAATCGCCCGCCGACTGCGGCCTGAATTGGACAAGATCGCGGCGCCGTTCGGGGCTCGCATCAAAGTCGCCGAAGTACCGCCAGGCCCGCCCGTCCTCGAAACGCTGGTCGCCGAAGTCTACGGGCCTGACTACAAGGGACAAATCCAACTGGCCGCGGAGATCAAGAAAGTATTCCAACAAACTCGAGGCGTTGTAGACGTGGACTGGTACGTAGAAGATCCGCAAACCAAGTACGACCTCAAGGTCGATCTCGACAAGGCGTCTCTCCACGGAATCTCCGCCGCAGACGTGACTCGTACTTTGCAGATCGGGCTCGGCGGTGCTGATGCCGGTCTGTTGCACGACCCGCAGTCGCGCGAGGACGTTCCCATACAAGTGCGGTTGTCGCGTCCCGATCGCTCCAGCATTCAGGATCTCTCGAATCTGAAGCTGCCCACTCCCTCCGGAGGCCAGATTGCGCTGCAGGAAGTGACCGATCTGCGACAGGGCACAATCGACACCAGTATCTATCGCAAGAATCTGCTGCCGGTCGTTTACGTCACCGGTGATGTCGCTGGCGAAGAAGAAAGCCCGGTCTACGCCATCGGCAAGATGAGCGACGCGATCGACAAGATCAAACTGCCGGATGGTTACGGCGTCAAACAGTACAAGGGCACCACCTTGCCCGAGCGTACCGACCGCTATTCGATGAAATGGGATGGCGAGTGGCACATCACGGTTGAGGTCTTTCGCGATTTGGGACTGGCTTTCGCCGCCGTCCTCGTCCTGATTTATGTGCTGGTGGTCGGCTGGTTCAAGAGCTTCAAGACGCCACTGGTCATCATGGCTCCCATTCCGCTGACTCTCGTCGGAATCTTGCCGGCACATGCCATGATGGGCGCTTTTTTTACCGCTACGTCGATGATCGGATTCATCGCTGGCGCGGGCATCATCGTGCGCAATTCGATCATTCTCGTCGACTTTATCGAACTGCGCCGTTCGCAAGGGATGGCGCTGGAAGAAGCAGTCGTAGATGCGGGGGCCGTCCGCTTCCGGCCCATGTTGCTGACTGCAGCGGCGGTGGTTGTCGGAGCGAGCGTCATTCTGTTCGACCCCATCTTCCAGGGGCTCGCGCTCTCATTAATGGCAGGAGAAGTTGCGTCGACCGTGCTGTCGCGAATGGCAGTACCCGTCCTTTACTACATGTCGGAGCGAAGGAGTCGACCGCTTCCGCCCGGGCACACGCATTCACCGGAAAACGTCGCTGAATGCGAAACAGCACAGTGCGCGACTTAAAGATTGCAGCTATCGAAAG
Source organism: Terriglobia bacterium (assembly GCA_963711365.1). Taxonomy (GTDB): domain Bacteria; phylum Acidobacteriota; class Terriglobia; order Terriglobales; family Acidobacteriaceae; genus Sulfotelmatobacter. Next base: position 486,109 of record CAVQDY010000001.1, read on the forward strand.
GAGCTTGAATCATATGACAGTAGAACGCGGACTTCGATTGATGGCAGGAGCTTTCATCCTGTTGTCACTGGCCCTGGGGTTCTGGGTGAGCCCCTATTGGTATCTCTTTACAGCTTTCGTCGGTCTCAATCTCTTTCAGTCCGGAATAACCAACTGGTGCCCGGCGATGTTCTTGCTGAAAAAACTGGGACTGCGGTCTGCCTGAAAAAGTGTGGGCCAGGTTTCATTATCTTGAGAACCACTGTATTGACAATGGGGGGATCATGGGGAACGAATGTTGGTGGTGCAGATCGCGTTGCGCGCCTCGTCGTCGGTCTAGCTATTTTCAGTTTGTTGTTTGTGCTCGACGGAAACGTGCGCTGGTGGGGCCTGTTCGGAGCGGTACCGCTCGCTACTGCTGCTCTTCGTTCCTTGCCCACTTTACCGATTGCCAGGGGTGAGCGCCTGTCCGCTCGCTAGGAAATGGATCGGTTCAGTGCTCGCTCTCATAGTATTCCGCGTAGAAAGAGGTCGCAGATCTTGCTGCGAATCGTGGTTTTCGAAGAAGCAACTTCTGTGAAGCTGCGGTTGGAAGGGAAGCTCACCAGGGAGACAACGCCTTCGCTTAACGAACGCTGGGCGGAAGTTCGAAGCAGACTCAATGATCGAAAGGCAATTCTCGACTTGGGCGACGTGGTGGAAATTGACGAAGCTTCCGGCACGCGCTGTCGAGTGGATGTCGCGCTCGCCGCTCGTGTTTGGAGCGAATGGGCCCAAGACTTGGCCAAGGGTACCAAATCGATGAATCGATTTGTCCGCAAGGCGTCTTCTGGGAACCTCTCGAATCGCTAACCGCGGGTTCAATATTGAACACTCAAGCCACTGCTCCCGCCGACTATTTCATCGTGAATTCCCAGCCGCAGTACCGGCCAGCCGCAGCATCCGGCGGACAGTGCAAGCACGTCGTCCGAATCCGAGGATCAACCGTACTCGCGAAAGTCTCGAACTCAATCATGCCGACGCTTTTGCAGGGAAAGTCCGGCAAGCCCTTTCGCCGTCGCGCTTCCTGTACGCGACAAACGTCCATGAAGAAGCGTAGGCGCTGCCGGTCATTGGACCATTCAGTTCGTTGCGAATTGATGACGGCATAGAGCCGCAGCCCCAGAGATTTCTCAAAAGCTTCAAGGCCACCATTTGCGGGAATGTTGAATGTTGTCACGATCCGGCGCGCTTCTGCCGCGGCAAAGCGCTTCCACGAGCTCGCGTCCAGTTCAATGGCCGTTTCCATGTTGAAGCGCTCTTCGGCGGCAAGAAACCAACAGCCGTCGTGGGCCAGCCAGTTCTTGGCGAACATCTCAAGAGCGCGTAAAAGTTCTTCGCGGCTCATTGTCTGAAATGCGTTTTGAGCCTCTTTGTCCATCGTTGGCCTTCCTCAAGAACGATTCCTAATTGCTTGTTTTTCGATTGCGACCCCACTAGTCGGGACACGTCTTGCAGGTACGCTCACCCGTTCCCCGCGAGGGTGCGCCAAATTCGGAGTGCAAGGGAAATCCCAGATCGCGCCAGCCGTGGAGACCGCCCTGCAAAGGACGAACCCGCGTAATGCCATACCGCTGGAGCTTCAGGGCGGTTAGCGCACTGCTTGATTCATTCGGACAAGTACAGTAAAGCACGATGTCTCGGTCTCGCGGTATTTCGCGATTTCTTTTCTCCAATTCCTCCATCGAAATCCGTATCGCACCGGGAATGATGTAGGGCTCCGGCAGAAAATCCAGCGAGTGTCGAAGATCAACGATGGTGATTGCTTCGTTCCAGTCCAACTTCTGCTTGAGTTCTATGGGCGTGATCCGGGCCATAGCAAGGTTTCGCAGGAATCGCTGGCGCCGACGGTACTTCTGAGCGATATAAAGGATCAGTATTGCGAGCAAGAGTATCGTCACCATTAATACTCCCAACCGCCAGGCCAAAGCAGCGATCTTTTCCAGTTGGCTGGAGAATGCAAATCCGAGAAGTTTGAAGGTTGCTGCCCACAGAAGAATGCCGAGTGCATCCATTGCGGCAAATTGCCACCACGGTACGCGAACCGTGCCCGCGACCGGTGACGCGATGGCATTCAGGCCGGGCACAAACTTTGACAACAAAAGGGATCGCAGTCCGTGCTTTTCCAGAAAATTCTTGGCTCGACGCACACAGGAGTCCGGTTCCAGGCAAACCCCGCACAGCTTACTCAGAGTCCTTGATCCGTGAGCACTTCCAACCCGAAACCAAAACAAGTCGGCGGACAGGGCCGCGCCCAGTGTCAACGCGGTCACTACCACAAGATTCATGCGGCCGGTCCCCGCGATTGCGCCCGCGGCCAACAGGATTGGGGCGGCCGGTAGGGGTAACCCCATTTGCTCGGCAAACACCCATACGGGCACCGCAACATAGCCGTATCGAGCGAGATAAATCTGTATGCCAACCACCGATCCAGCCTCCGGCACTACAGCAATAAATGCAAAAGGCGGAGGTTCTGTTACGCGGCTGTTAAGTCTATTGAAACTGTGATGAGACCTAAGGAGGTCAGATTGAGAGCCGCCGACCGCTTCGGAACTGAGCTCGCAGGACGTCGCAAACTAACGAGCAAGCCTGCTTCACCTCCGGAATTGCGACGTAACAATACACGCGCTTGCCGGTGCGACTGGTTTCGATGATACCTGCCGACTTCAGTACCGTAAGGTGCTGAGACAAATTGGCTTCGCTCACACCCAAGCGACGGCGCAATTCGGACACGGGATAAGCTTTCTTGCCCACAAGATCAAGGATCTTCAAGCGGACGGGATTGGCAAATGCCTTACAGATGGCGGCTCGCCTCTCGTACAGCTCTTCCTCCATCAAGGGCTGCCCCTTGCGAATCTTCATTTTCTCCCCCAGTCCCTCAGCCTATCTCATTGCGATTGTCCTTCCTCCACATGATAGCCCGTGATCATCGCCCGGAGAAGACTAGTGGGAGTGGTGCCGGTGGTTGATAAGTAAATGTGCCCGATCAGAAATGCCAGGAACAGATAGCTGCCCAGAGTGTGAGCCGGTCCGAGAACCCAGAGCCCGCCAAACTGTGCGAAGGTTCCGGGCCATCGATCGGCCCCCCACAGCAGGACCCCAGTGACAATCTGAAATGGAAGCAAAATGTTTAGCAGCAGAAGGTAGGTGACCTTCTGCAGTGGGTTGAGTTTGCGCCGGGGATCAGCATCGAACGGGTGTTTTTCTCCCTTGAAGATGCCGTAAAAATAGAAACGCGCCTGGCGAATCGCTGCCCCGCTGAAGTCGTCCATTCGGGGCAGAAAATGCTGATACTTTTCCGCTGTCAGGTGATAGAAGATCCCGAGGAAGGCGTTCAGGATCAAAGCAAATCCGATCCGCGAGTGCCAGCGAACCGCGTTCGCCATAGATCCCAATATTGCGAACCGGTCGGGATAATGGATGGCCATCCCGGTGAGGATGAGGCAGATCAGCCCGGCAGCCTGCAGCCAGTGCCATATGCGTTCATGCAATGAATAAAGCGATAGAGTTGAATTCATAAGCGTCCACCTAAAAGGCGCAATGCACCGTGCAACAGGCTGAATAAGATTGCCCCAAATACGCACATCCAGCCGAGCCATTCGACCCACGACGCCCTACTATAGCCGGCGACGTAGAACGAACTCAGCAAAACCCGGTTGTCAAACGAGGGTTCTTTGGTTGTGAAGTTCACGACATGCAGTTTCTTGCCGAGATAGATGACCGGCACTCCTGTCGGCAGCGACGAGTTCAGATCCACCGGACGGGCAAGCAGGCTGTTTTTTCCATGACATGCCACGCAATCACGAACCGCCTGCTTCTTGCCCACGATGCCATGAGTCATGGCCCAGGGCACGACTTCAATTCGCAACTCGGGGTCCGCTATGCCGGAATACTTCTGTAAGAGCCCTTTTACCAGAGCGATCTTCTCCGGCGTGTCGTAAACCGCCTGAGGGGGATCGATGATGCCGTCCTTGTCGGCGAATGCCTTGAGAATCTCCGGCCGATAGGGAAATTCTCCCTCCGCTGCCTTGCCGGCATAGAAAGCGTTTTGAACCTGCCAGGTGAACACCGGCCGTCCTTTGCTCTTGTCGAACCAGTAGACTCCGGTAATCAGGTTGGTTGGCCTTATCTGTCGATTGTTATTCTTGTCGACGGTCGGAATATAAGCTGGCAGATAGCCGCTGATGTCGGATTCCGGGTCGACGATCGAACCATCGATCCCGCGCATGGTAATCCGGCTACCACCCGTGTCCATCACGAAGCCCCAATCGTCGCTGCGGTACGCCCAGAAATGGACGGCAGGGATATGACAGGTTTGGCAAGCCACCGAACGCAGATGTGTGGATTTGTAAGGAAGAAAGGCGTGACCCTTTTCCGCCTCGTGACAGTCGCCGCAGGCCCGCATGGTGTCGTGCTTTGACAGATTGACGGTTTCCGGCGGAATGTCGCCCCGCGCAAAATTGTGATCGGGACGACGCAGATAGACCGCCAGGTCCACTTCTGCCGGTTTGTAGCGCAGGTTCTTCTTGGGGTTTTCTTGAATCATCCTCCCGGGATTGTTCACGGAGAAATGACAGTCGATGCAGATAAGCCCGGCTGCAGCATGGACGTCCCAAGGGAAGTCCATCTTTTCCTTCCCCACAATATTGGGAGACACCGTGTCGCTGATCTTGGCGCCGTTGTAGATCCAGCCCGACTTTTCGGTGCCGCGCATTATGTCGGCATGTTGAATGGGCTGAATGGTCGTCGTGTTCCGGGCGGTAAACCCGTGACACTGGGCGCAGTTCTCCAGCGTGGGGTCGGAGATGTCGAGAGCTTCCGGTTTTACTGTCCCATCCGCATTGAAAAGGGCGCGGTTATAGGTGAAAGCGCCATTCTCCTTTCGGACAACGACGCCCGTATCCAAGAGGGTGGCATTGTTGGCCCAACGGAAGTCGCCGGCACCCGTTTCTTTCTTGCGATCGCCGCGGCTGGCTTTTGGAACGTGACATAAGAAGCAGTCCGCCTCGGCGACGCCGCTTTTATGCCAATCCCATGGGACGATCTGTCCCGTCTCCCGATCGCGAATCGTGTAACTCGGGTCGAACGGGCCGCTGGGTTTGGCTTCTGGGCTGAGAAAGCGGTGCCCGCGCAAGTCGTACTCCGAGATGCCACCTCCCGTGTGGCACCCTCCACACTTGGTGAGCCACTCCGGTTGACTCATGTCGGCATCAGACGGGTCTTTTACGTCGGCGGCAGTCAGTTGCCGGTTTGGAATGATCGAGAATTTGCCGAACATTCCAGGAGACGTGTTGAACGGGGCCGCTCCATGAGACGAGAGTAGGGCACGATCCATCTCGTTCTTGCCCTGCTGAAAGTGAAAACTGTTGGCGATAAAGTCGTAGTCGTGGCAGTCGCCACAGGTTTTGCGCGTGCTGATTGGTTTGCCGCTGGTCAACACGTTCTGACCGGTTTCGTCTTTCAACACAATCTGAGGATGGGCCAGCTTGGGTGGTTTCGCGGCCGCGTCTGGCGTCTCCGGAGTTTGGGCTAGCGATGCGGCGCACAGCAGTGCGGCCAGGAACGGCGTAAACACTCTGATGCGCTGAGAGTGCTGTCGTAGAGCTCGAATCATGTCTGTTCTCCTCTTGCAGAAGTGGGGAAACGCAGCCTTTCAGCGTTCCCCCGATAGGCCGATGGCCTTACTTCCCGCAGGTCTCCGGCTGTGGAGAGTCAGCAGCGTGGTTAATGAGGAATGCAGAGGCATCGAGCAACTGATCCGCAGGCATGTATTTGGTTAGCTGTTCCTTGCCGTGATTGTGAGTTCCAGCCGCGAAGTAAGCCCGCCATTGCGCCATGGTTTTATTCATGGGCGTGAGTTCGCCTCCGGTTCCTCCCTTGGCATGGCATTGACGACAGGTGTCTTTGTAGAAATGACGTCCTTTGGTTTCGCTGCCTTTCTGGGCCGCGGTGAGTGCGGAGAACAGGCCGGAAACAGCAACGATGACTAACAGAAAAAGCATGAATTTTACCAATCGCATCATGAAGGTCTCCACCTTGTTAACTTGCGTAAGTGTGCAACTGACGAGGATGATAGCGAATTGCACGCAAGCAGTTCTGTGATCAGGGGCACACAATACCGGAATGGGAATGCACGGATTGATACATACTTAAGTAATTGCGAACTTTCGAAACTATGTGACTGAGAACACTGCAACGATCCTGCCGCTTGGCCAATCATGTATCTGCCGTACTCGGTCACTATTTCTTACTCACCCTGACCGGTGCAGCCCGGCCTCTCGGCCTCAGAACCGTCGGCCGCGCAATTTATGGAAGAGAGGAATTCTTCAATGCGGAAGCTTCTGCTAGCTATACCGACGTTTCTGCTCGCGTCGGGATTGTGGGCTCAAACGGCGCCGCCGGCGACGGATGATGCTGCCCAGATGCATCAGGAGATCGATCAACTCAAGAAAACCATTAACTCACTCGAACAGCGACTGGACGCACAAGAGAGCGCAGCCAAGGCCGCGGCTGCTAAGACACCGGCGACTCCGTCTGCGCCGACGCAGCCGGCCCAGGTTAAAGACGAAGCCATTTCGGACCTGCAAACCAGTGTTCGCGACCTCAACGAGCGCGTCAATGCGACCGAACGGAAATCGCTTCGCGACCGATTGGAGTGGAGCGGAGATTACCGCTTCGAAGTGCACGCTATTCGCGGAACCATCCCAACGCATTATGACGGCATGCAAGTCCAAAACCTGATGGTGAATACGATGTGGCTGTTTACACCCCAGTCGCAGGGCGGGCTCGGCATGACTTTTAATCCCAACATGCTCAGCCAGATGACTCCGGCGCAGTTCGCCGGTTTCCTCGGCCAGCAGGTCCAGCAGAATTACGCGCAATATCAGTACTTCACCAACAACCTGACGTTTCCGGGGCTGAAGCAATCCGTGGGGCAGTTCTCGCCCCAGATGCAGCAGATGCTGACGAACTACCTCTCTCAGGTGCCCGGCGTTCTGCAAGCGGCTTACCCCGTGAACACGGACGCGCTCATGACCAATCGGCTGCGCCTGCGCTTTGACGCCCAGGTCGCCGACAACATCAGCTTCGGAGCTCGTCTCAGTATGTATAAGGTCTTCGGGGATTCGACCGGCGTTCAGGTATTTGACGGGCAGCCGACCTCTCTTGCCATCGACGGCACGACGGTCGGCGTTCCCAGCGGCGACATGATCCGCGTGGAACGTGCTTTCTTCAGCTGGAACCATATCGCGGGGTCGAATTTGTATCTTTCCATCGGGCGTCGGCCATCCACGGACGGTCCACCTCTGAACTTCCGCGACGACGAACCCCGCGGGGGCACGCCGTCCGGCTCGCTCATTGACTTCCAGTTCGACGGAATTACCGCTGGGTACAAGGTCAACGACAAGATGACGCTGCGTGCGTGCTATGGCATGGGCTATTCTTCCGGTTTCGGCAACGGCAACCTACTTCAGACTCCGGCCGATCGGGTCAAATCTGTGAACCTGTTTGGAGGAAATTTCGATCTCTACAGCACCGACAAAACTTTCATCCAGGCAACGCTGGCGCGGGCCTGGAACGTTACCGATGGCTTCGACGGCTTGACGGTTCTGCCCAACAATCCACTGACGGGTGCTGTAATTTCGGCGCCAGTTGTGATGCGTTACGCTCCTTCGGCTAATTTGGGAGCAATCGACCTGTACGGAATCAACCTACAAAAAAAGGTGCAAAACGTCGATCTATTCGTCAGCGGCAACTGGTCATCGACCCGTCCCAACGGACTGACCACTCCGTTTGGCGGCTTGATGAGCGATCCATTCCAAACTCCGACGAATCATGACGGACAGATGTACTATCTGGGAGCCCGGTACAGCATTCCTCTGGATGATGGCCGCACCAAGGTAGGATTCGAGTTTAACCACGGCACGGAATACTGGTTCAACTTCGCCCAGGCCGAGGACGACATCATCGCTCCCAAGACTGATACGCGGGGCAATGTCTACGAAGCCTATCTGACGCACCGCATTCACGACCACTTCCTGGTCAAGGGAAGTTACATCAATTATGACTATGCTTGGTCGGGATCGGGTTGGCAGGTGGGCGCACCGAAGCGCATCGACTCCACTCCCATTCTGGCCTTTCCCACTTACGACACGGCCAGAATGCTCTCCCTCGGCTTAGTTGCCGAGTTCTAGCCGACAATTTACAGAAGGAAGGCTGGCCCGGCCAACCTTCCTTCTTCTCAAAGTGACTGCCACGAACCTTCAATCGACTTCCGGGAGCAACCTGAAGTAAGGAGCGCATCCCGGAACGCGCTGGGCCAACTACCGGATACCCATCGAAATGTTCGCGCTTCGCGCTTAGAGACGTTCAACATCCGGACATGGCCGAACCCGCGCAGGCGCTGACGTAGAAGTTCCTGGTTCCGCTACAGAGTAGATGGCGGAATTCTGGCGACTTGATCGCTATCGTTTGTTTTTTTGGTGCTCAGCCCGAGCACGCGATAGGTGAGTCATATGCCGCATGTGCCGCTAAGAATTACCGAAGCTCCGGCGATTCCAAGCGCTACGCCAAGGTAGGGATGACCGTGGACGAGGATTCCCGCGATCCCGAGGCCGACTCCCAGAACTATACGCAACGTGCGATCTGTTCGTCCTACGTTTAAGAAACTTGCCATCTCTCCTCCGTTATTCACCCGAAACATGAAACTCTCGGAATACCTCGCACGTCAGTCCGGCTTCTTAGCACAAATGAGGGCATACCCTAGTTGGCCTTGCTTGACCGCAGCCATCGCACTGTTCGCCATGTGCTTCGCAGCTCCCAAATCAAGTCCGGGCAATTGCAGTTTCTTCAGTCCAGTCATGATTTCGGCCCCGAGCATTTTAAGGCGAAGGTTGTTCGCCATTTCCTCCAGGGCATCGTTCCGCTCTTTGACGTTGCCCACCGAAAAGCCAGCACCTCGAAGAAACGTGGAGTAACCTTCGATGTTGTGAGCATCGCCAATGCAGGCGACCCAGGCGAGCAGCCCAGGGACCACGGCGATTTTCTGGCAACAGAATTCGTTTGCGAAGTTGTGGGCATCGACTACGGGGAGAAGAACGCTTCTAGCACTTGGTCACTTCGATTCCCTAATGATCGCGTTCGCAGCGTTGCCGGCCACGACCCAGCTTGCCGACCCGGCCACAACGGCTTCATCCTCAAACCACAGGAACCCGAAGTCGTCGATGCATTCCGGAAAATCCGGCTTGATGATGATATATCCCGGAATCACGGCACCCGGGATGTAAGCATTGTCGGCCCGATTGTTGCTGTACGTCTTCGTCTTCGAGACTGTGCCGACTCCAGCTACATACGAAGTGCTGGATACCGGGTGCGTGCCGAGAATGTAGTTGACCGCGCGAAGTGTGTATTCGGGGCCCACGAGATCCGGAAACGTCCTGTGGAGGAAATACATTCGGACCGCCATGTCCACCACGGCGCCCGAACCGCCCCAGGTGCCGAGGCTCGGGGGCACGCCAAACGGAGTCTCGTCCAGCCGATTGTCCAAACCAGCCATGTATGTTTTTACCGCTTCGCGCATTTGATCTTTCGCGCTCGCGTCCAGATAAGGCAATGCCCGAACTGCGGTCCAACCACGTTGGTCCATCTGCTGCGGAGTGATCATCTGCGGGAACAATTCCTTCAGACGGGACTTGTATGGCTCGGCACCGTTCGTGGCGATAGTCAATTCCAGAGCCGCAGCCCAGTCCAGTCCGACGCCAAATCCGCGGCGAGCGAAGCCGACCGGCGCAGCTGCCGGTGCTGCAGAGTTTGTCGCAGCACCCGAGATGCTCTTTGGTTTACGAGCGCCCTGTTCGCCAGAGACAACACCCTGAGAGGCCGCCAGCACACCGTTTGCGGGAGTTTCTCGGTCTGGCCCGCTGGATGTCGGATACAGTGTTGGATTCGCCGACGTTTCCTTCCACGCTTTGATCGCGCTCTCAAGGCAGTCTTTCGCTAACGCGTCGTCCCAGCCTTTGAGCACATCGGCCGCTGCAGCTAGCGCGGCAATCGCATTCCACTGGAAGTACGGGTTGTTCGTAGTGAAGATCCAACGATCGTCCGGCTTGCCGGAGTAATCACCCTTCGTTTCGTTCGGGCCGAGCTTCGGATCGTAAATGCGGCCGTCAGTTTTCGACGCTCCATCGCCCACCTGTGTGTACTGGCGTAGATCTGGCTCGTGAGTTCCGCGGATGGCGTGGCCGATGTTATGAAACTGCGCCAGGATGAGCAGTGCGCCGTGCTTGACTTGCTGCACCGTATCCGGCACGCCATCGGGACGATGCATCTCGACCTCACGAGCGGCTTCATCCACCGTAAGCTCGTCGTATGTAAGATGGAATTCGCGATACGCCAGAGCGAGGCTCTGAATCACGCTCAGTTGCGCAGGCTCCTCGAGGTCGAAGTCACCGGCATCGTACCAACCGCCCACGTTCATCCCAGGGATGTGATCGCCGCCTTTATATTTCCCGTCCGTTGCTGTAGCTTGATTCCAGCCATCGAATTGCTCTCCAACTACGGGCGCCATGCGGCCGTCATCCAGGTGCGAAGCGCCATGCCACATACGATAGCCTTCGCGAACGGAAACGTGATCCATCTGCTCCGCAAGGTGATGGTCCAGGCTGTCCTGCCAGATGTTCGCGTAAGCGTCCTTAGAGATGGGGAAGGGTGCCGTACGCTGGTCTGCATACTCGATAACATAGAGCCCGGGGTCCTTCACGGGAGTGAAGTCGAATTTCGAGTAGACGTAGCGCAGCCACGGTGTTGAAGGCGTGATCGGGCCCTCGAACACCTGCTTGTACGATCCGTCTTCCATCAGGCGCAACACTCTGGCCATCTTCGGAGCGCTGTACTTCGGGTCGAGTTCGAGCACCGCCACCTTTGAGAAGCCCGGCGCATAGCCGACTTGGCTGTGCGCGATCATCGGCGGACGTGTCCAGTTCGGAATCACGTCCGGCCTAATGTGCCAAACGATGGCGCCAGTGGTCTTGCCTGAAGGAATCAGCGAACGCAGCACGAACCAGCCGTTCTGCGCGCGGTCGCGTCCGTCGAATAGCATGAGGTTGGCCGTATCCGACACTACGTTCACCCGGGCCAGTGCGTCGTCAACTCCCAGAGTAATGCTCCTGCCCACGGCGAACGGCAGCGGCTGGGTGTATCCCTTGGCCTTATCCCAGTCCTCCAGGTAGTACGCCTTTTTCGGTTCATCCGGCAGGGGCAACACCTTCGTCATCGGATCGTTCGGCGTACGCGGGAAGATACCGGCTTTGCTTCCGTCGACCAGATAAGCCTTGCCCATGTAGATCGAGGGCAGGAACTCGAGGTTGAAGCCTGCCCTCCCGGCCAACTTCTCCGGTAGCGGCTTGTCGAGATTGATGCTGACCTTCACGCCGCCTGGCTCCGCTGCCACTTCCAGTGTGTAACTGAAGTCGAACGTCGGGAAAGAGAGGTCGGCGGTGAGCCGGCTGTTCGCCTTGTCGGCATGGCGATCCTTCAGGGTTGCCACCAAGTCCCACTGCTCAGGCGTTGGCATCAGGCGCACGTCGCCGTTGGTGGCGATGCGCTGGCCGTGGAGAATCATCTCCATGGCCGTGTTCTTTTGGTCCACAAAAACGGGGTGGTACGTGCTGTCGTAGAGAAAAACGCTGAAACCTTGAGTATCGAGGTAATTCTTGTCGGTCACCTTCATGGCAAAATCGGCGCCGGACAGGCCTTGGGCTGAGATCAGGGCCAAGAGGAGACAAACTGTGATTCGCGTGAACATAGGTTGGGATTGTTACTGCTCCTTTGCCCCAACATGATATGACATGCACACCGTCAGGGCGCCGTTTGTTCCCCAGGACCTTCGATTTCTGAGCGCGGTAGCAAAAGGATCAGCATCTGAGCAATCGAAGCTGGTAAGAGGGGAGCTTGCGACGGCTTCTCTTGCTGAGTTAATTGAAGCTAAGATCCAGATCGATGTGATGAGGGGTCGAACATTATTCGGAGGGCGTATGCATATTTGCCCGGAGCATGGTCCGGAAGCCGCACTCGGAGACCATCGGCCCGCTGCTCAAACTGCAGCTTTGCCTCACTGCCTACCAGAATCACGGACCGAACGTGTTCGTTGCCAACGGCCGATGCGAGCGAGTGAATCACAGCCTCGCCATTAGTCGGCCAGCCAAGCCCAATCGCGTAGAGTACATCCCCTTTGGTCGTGAAACGAAAGTCTTCGGCTGTATAACGCGTTGTGTCCGTATCGTGAAAAGATCCGGCCGCTACCTTTGTTGGACCCTCACCATAAATCCTCCACGGCCGAGTGCCGTAGATCGACTCCCCATTCACATTCAGCCATGCACCGACGTCGAGCAGAACTTGCTGCACTTCCTCCGGGATCGTGCCATCAGATCGTGGACCGATGTTCAACAGCAAATTGCCGTTCTTGCTGACGATATCAATGAGCTGATGAACCACGAATTCCGGCGACTTGAAGGTGTCGTCCTTGATGTAGCCCCAGGATTTATTACTTACCGAGGTGTCGGTCTGCCAGTAGAGGGGACGAATGTCGCCCAGTTGTCCGCGTTCCAGATCGAGCACGGCGGAGTGCTCCTGCATGGCGTAGTCTTTGTAGTTGATTACTCCTACGTGGTCGCCGTATTTCAGGGAACTGTTGTAATAAAAAGCGGCAAACTTCGTAAGATTTGGCCGGATCGAAGCCTGTCCGATCCACCAATCGAAGTAGACGATATCGGGATGGTATTTCTCCACAAGTTCTGCACTTCGTGCGAGCCAGTCGTCGGCCCATGCAGAAGAGACGTAAGTGAAGTCATCGTCAAGAGGGATGCCCCAGAGGGCCGACAACCAGTTATGAGCCGGGCCGTAGAATGCTGCGTATTGCGGATCGTTTACATCAGAGGAAATACTGCGGCCCACGCCGAGAAAGAAATTGTGTTCGACTCGATGGGATGACACTCCAAAGTGCAGTCCTGCAGCCCGGACGGCTTTGCCCAGTTCTCCCGTGGTGTCGCGATGCGGCCCCATTTTGGCTGCGGTCCAGTCGCTCAATCCGCTGTCATACATGGCAAAACCATCGTGATGCTCAGCCACAGGTACAACGTACTTTGCCCCCGATTTCTTGAATAGCTCAGCCCACGCCGCCGGATCGAAGCGCTCCGCTTTGAACATCGGGATGAAGTCTTTATAGCCGAATTTGTCCTGAGAGCCGTAGGTTGCGAGGTGATGCTTGTATTCCGGCGATCCCTCCACGTACATATTTCTCGGATACCATTCGTTGCCGAACGCGGGGACGGAGTAGACACCCCAATGAATGAAAATGCCGAACTTCGCATCTTTGTACCATTCGGGCACCTCGTACTTCTGAAGCGATTCCCAGTCAGCCCGGAACGGGTCCTGGTGGTCCGCGCTCTCGACTTGTTTCAGCAGAGCGGCACGTTCTGAATCGTATTTACTGCTCGCTTTCTGCCAGATTTGATCGATGCTAGCCGGTTCCTGCGTAGCGGTTGGAGCCGTGGCACTCTGGGCGTGCGCCGTAGAAACCGCAGACGACAGTAACAGGATTGTGGCAACTTTGAGAATTAAGAATAGACGAGGTGAAAGCATTATTGCCCTTTCGTCAGACACGTCGTTCGATTTCTGCCGGATCAATTCAGCAGCAATTTCTGGTCAAGCAGCACGCGGCTCAACAACCAAAAGATAAGAATATCAATCCATGTTGACCATAATTTTTCTGAAACGTGATGGGTTATCGCTCCAGGAACGCAGCGCATCCGCTGCTTGCTCAAGGGGCACAACCAGACTCACAGCTTGATCAACGGGGAACGTCTGCGCTTCCAGAAGTTTGATCACGGCCTCGAAATCCGCCGGTTGAGCATTTCTGGAGCCGACAATATCCAGTTCTTTTTGAACGAACAGCCTGGTTTCGTAACTGACCAGTTCCTTCGCATACCCGATGTAAACTACGCGCCCAGTGAATGCGACCTCTTCGACCGCGGCTCGGAAAGTAGCCGCGGTGCCAATCGCTTCGATGGCAACATCCGGTCCTCGGCCTTCGGTCATTTCCAGCAATCGGTCGTGTAGCGGCTCTCGCGTGCTATTAATGGTGAGCCGAGCGCCGGCCATGCGCGCCAAGTCGAGCTTTTCGTCATCCACATCAATACAGATCGTTCGCGCACGTCGGGAACTTGCGGCTGCTACGACACCAAGTCCTACGCCCCCACAACCCCAAATCGCAACCGTGTCGTTTGCGGTTACACGTCCACGTGTGACGGCATGAAATCCGACGGTGAGCGGTTCCACCATGCACAACTCTTTCAGGCTCAGCTTAGCGGGATACAGTTTTTCTCGCGGCAGCACAATGAATTCGGTAAGGGCGCCATCCCTTTGCACACCGAGAGTCTGGTTGAACTGGCAAGCGTTCGGACGTCCGCGCAGACAGGAAGAGCATTGGCCGCAGTTCGTGTATGGGGAGACCGCTACGTTCGTGCCCCCAGGCAATACGGCCTCGCGCCCAAGGTCTTCAACAATCGTAGCCGATACTTCGTGGCCCAGAATGCGAGGATACGTGACGAGTGGATTGAGTCCCCGGAACGAATTGAGATCACTGCCACAGAATCCGACCATGCGGACCCGGAGCAGAACGTTCGTATCTGTGGGTGCCGGATCAGCGATGGTTTCGAGATCGGCCTGACCCGGTTTGCGAAGCACGAGCGCTCTCATGTCTGTACTCCGTGGAAAATAATCGGTAAAGTTATCGATGTCAACAATAGAAGCTCGGGACAAAAACTGGAAATCGGAGAAGAAGCTTCGCGCATCGCGCTCCGCATTCTGAACTCAAAAGCACCCCCAAAGCCGGAAACTGTGGTGATGCAGCCCGAGTTGATTGTGCGCGAATCGACACACCGACGCACGGGCAAGGACATTTCAAAAAAGGTGCACGCAAGCGTCAAGCGAAGCCAAAGGCCTTAAAAAGCCCCTCGCGTGCACGGCTCTATCATTGCCTGGCATTTCCATTTCGAGTTCGTTACAGTTAGCGCTGCCGTTGTACGCACTTTTGACCGAATGAGATTAAACTTGCTTCCATCCACCAGCTTCTGGACTTCTCTTTTTCTCGGCCTGTGCGGGCTCACCGGGACCGCGACACAGGCAACCGCCCAGCTGTGGGATGTGCCCCCACTACCCCCAGTCAAGTACGCGCAAGCTCAGGACGGTATGACAGCCACAATCGGAAACGAGAGCGTTCACATCTCCGTCTGCCGTTCTTCCGTCATCCACTTTGTCGCTGCGCCCGAGCCTCTCCAGACGATTCGACAAAGCCAGCCGTGGATGCTCGATTCAAAGGAGTCGTGTCCAGGAGCAAGGTTTCAGGTTTCACAAACCGCCGATGCGGCAATCCTCACCACCGATGCATTGAAGATCGAGCTCTCGCTCAAATGGGGCAACGTCCAATTCAGCACGGCAGGAGGCGAGAATCTCTTGCGCGAACGCAACTCGATTCCGCGCACCTACGAACCGGCTGAACTGAATGGAGAGAAGACATTTCACGTCGAAGACAGATTTGCTCCGGATTTCTCCGAAGGCTTCTACGGTTTGGGGCAACACCAGAACGGAATGTTCAACTATCGGGGCGCCACCGTCGAACTGGGGCAGAACAACACCGACGTAGCGATCCCTTTGCTGTTGTCAAGCAAAGGGTATGCTTTGATGTGGAACACCGCCTCGCTGACGCACGTCGACAATCGTTTCCCGCTGGAACTGAATCTGGATTCACTTGCCGGCCATGCCGTCGACTACTACTTCATCTATGGCCCGGCGATGGATCAACTCATCCATGAATATCGGAACCTTACCGGACACGCCCCGCTGCTGCCGAAATGGTCCTACGGATTCTTCCAGTCGAAAGACCGTTACGTTTCGCAAGAAGAAGTGCTCGGAATCGCACATCGCTATCGTGAAGAGCACATACCGCTCGACGCAATTGTTCAGGATTGGTTTTGGTGGAAAGCAGAAGGCGATCCGATCTTCAATTCGAACTTCCCTGATGTCCCCGGTGAACTCAAACAACTCCACGATGAACACGTCCATGCCATGCTTTCGGTTTGGGGGCTGTTTGATTCGAAGTCCCAGAACTTCGCGGAGATGACGAAGCAACACCTGGACGTTCCCAGCGCCCATGTTTACGACGCTACGAATCCGAAGGCGCGCGATTTCTATTGGAACAACCTCGCTGGAAAGCTCTTCTCTCTAGGTTGGGACGCGTTCTGGCTCGACAGCGCCGAGCCCGAAGAGTATTGGCCTCACATGGGTGACGCGATTCTTCAAAACAAGCAGATCGCCATCGGCAATGGCGCCGAATACACCAACATTTTTCCGTTCATGCACACGCTAGGAGTTCAGGAACACTGGAAAACAACCACAGATCGCAAGCGAGTTTTCCTTCTTACGCGTTCCGCTTTTCTCGGGCAGCAACGAGTTGGAGCGGCAGTCTGGTCGGGTGACGTTTATGGCTCTTACTGGGGGCTGCGCCATCAAGTGGCCGCAGGGTTGAATTTTGCGCTTTCCGGATATCCGTATTGGACAACCGATATCGGCGGCTATTGGCCGCCGCACGACAATCCGGTTGAGGACCCAAAGTTTCAGGAACTCTATGCACGCTGGTTCGAGTATGGAACCTTCTGCCCGATTTTCCGCACGCATGGGCACCGGCCGCAGAATGAGATTTGGGCCTTCAATAAAGTCGAACCGATTCTCATCAATTACGACAAGCTGCGCTACCGCCTGATGCCCTACATCTATTCGCTGGCGTGGCGTGTGACGAATGAGGACTACACGATCCAGCGTCCGCTGGTAATGGATTGGCGCACTGATCTCAGAGTTCGGGACATCGGCGATCAGTTCATGTTCGGCCCTGCGCTCCTCGTCAATCCTGTGCTGCAGCCAGACGCTACTCACAGGACCTTGTATCTGCCGGATGCCCCAGCTTGGTACGACTTCTGGACGGGGGAATCGAGAGGCGGCAACCGGGAGATCGACGCGGACGCTCCTCTCGACCGTATTCCCCTCTACGTGCGTGCCGGTTCGATTCTTCCGCTGGGTCCGGAAATCGAGTACGCGGATGAGAAACCCGCAGGACCGATTGAGCTCAGAATCTATCCCGGGGCGGATGGAGAATTCAACCTTTATGAGGATTCGGGCGACAGCTATGACTATGAGCACGGCGCACACTCCGTCATTCCGGTGCACTGGTCCGAGTCAAGCCGAACTTTGACGATTGGTGATCGAGAAGGGAATTACCCTGGAATGCCGGCAAGTATTCAGATGAAGATTGTGTTCGTAACCGCCGGGCACGGATCGGGCCTCGAATCAACCCCAAATCCCGACAAGCTGGTTGATTACGCGGGAGAGGCAACATCGGTTCACGCGCCGTAACATCGACGCTTGAACCGTAGCAATTTGTTTGGGTGTTCACAGGAGTCGAATGAACCATCCCAGAATTGTATTGCTGGCCGCACTCATCGTTAGCATCGCCTTCGTCGCCCCCACTTCCTTCGCGCAAGACACCTCCAACTTCCCTTACACGAATCCCAAGCTCTCTCCTGAAGAGCGCGCGTCCGATCTCGTTCATCGCATGACACTCGAAGAGAAGGCCTCACAGCTCGTGAATCAGGCACGCGCCGTCCCTCGCCTGAACATTCCTTCGTACGATTGGTGGAGCGAAGCCCTGCATGGCGTCATTTCCGATGGCGTGACGGAATTTCCCGAGCCCATCGGTCTTGCCGCCACGTTCGATGTGTCCAGCATTCACGAGATGGCAACGGCCATCGGCGTTGAGGGTCGAATCAAGCACGCACAGCATGAGCGCGCGGGACACTCCAATATTTTCGAAGGCTTGGATTTCTGGGCACCCAACGTCAACATCTTTCGCGATCCGCGCTGGGGACGCGGCCAGGAAACCTATGGTGAAGATCCCTCCCTGGGCGCTCGGTTAGCCGTCGCGTTTGTCACAGGTATGCAAGGCGATGATCCCCATTATTACCGCGTCATCTCCACGCCCAAGCACTATGCCGTTCACAGTGGTCCCGAACCCACTCGCCATTTCACCGATGTGGACGTCAGCAAGCACGACGAAGAAGACACCTACTTACCTGCATTTCGCGCGGCCGTCATGGAAGGCCATGCAGGGTCGGTTATGTGCGCTTACAACGCGATCAACGGTGAGCCTGCGTGCGCGAGTCAGTTTCTGTTGCAGCACACTCTTCGCGGGGCTTGGCATTTCGACGGCTATGTAGTCTCTGACTGCGACGCTGTACGTAATATCTTTAACGGCCATCATTACCGTCCGACGCAGCCGCAGGCATCGGCGATCTCAGTCATTCGGGGCATGGATAACGAATGCATCGACTTTGCGAAAGTGAACGACGACCACGATTACAAACCGTACATCGAGGCTGTGCAGCAGGGCTATCTTCCGGAAAGCTCGGTTGATACTGCGCTCATTCGTCTCTTCACGGCTCGCATCCGTCTCGGCATGTTCGATCCGCCGGCGACCGTGCCATACATGAACATCGACGAGAAACAACTGGACAGTCCCGCTCACCGCGAGCTCGCCCGTCGTATCGCCAATGAATCGATGGTTCTGCTCAAGAACGACGGCGTCCTGCCTCTGAAATCTGCCAAACGAGTGGCCTTGGTCGGCCCGCTCGCCGATCAGACTGCCGTTCTGCTCGGCAACTACAATGGCAGTACCTCGCACACCGTTAGCGTGCTGGAAGGAATGAAGACCGAGTTCCCAGAGGCAAAGATCACCTACGTGCCCGGCACTCAATTTCTTTCAAACAAGGCAGACCTCGTGCCCGCATCTGTCCTGACCACCCCGGATGGCAAGCCCGGCCTCAAAGCCGAGTACAGTTCGCGGCCCAGCTTCGACGCCAAGCCGGCTTCTCTTACCTCACGGGTCGAGTCCTCTGTGAATCTGAACGAGAGCAATGTCCCCGAACCAGCGAAGGGAATTTCCGGCTTGTCGGTGCAATGGACGGGATCTCTCAACCCCACGGCAACCGGCGACTATCTCTTAGGACTCAGCGTCGACGGCTTCGGCCGCCTGTCAGTGGATGGAAGAGAGGTCACGACGCTCTGGGGCAAGAACATAAATCTAAGCCCGGTTCACCTCGAAAAAGGTCAGCCTGTAAAAATCGAGGTCCTATACGGACGCAACGGTGAGGGTAAGCCGGAAGCGCAGCTCCTGTGGACTCCCGTGAATAACGCGCCCGATCCGGCGGCCGTGGCGGCTGCGAAGAACGCCGATGTCGTCGTCGCCGTAGTCGGCATCACCAGCCGTCTCGAAGGGGAAGAGATGCCAGTGAGCCAGCCCGGCTTTTCCGGCGGCGACCGCACCAGCCTTGATTTACCCAAACCCGAAGAAGACCTGATCGAGGCTCTTGCAGGGAGTGGCAAGCCTCTCGTCATCGTGCTGATGAACGGGAGTGCGCTCGGCGTGAGCTGGGCGAAGGAGCACGCCAACGCCATCCTCGAATCCTGGTACTCCGGCGAAGAAGGAGGAACCGCGATCGCGGAAACACTCAGCGGAAAGAACAACCCATCTGGACGTCTTCCTGTCACTTTCTACAAAGATGTTCACCAGCTTCCGAATTTCGAAGATTATTCAATGAAGGGGCGCACCTACCGCTACTTCGAGGGCGAACCGCTCTGGCCCTTCGGATACGGCCTCAGCTACACGGCGTTCACTTACAGCAATCTCAAGCTGCCCGATACACCAGTCAACGCTGGTGATCCGCTGCACGCATCCGTGACAGTCGCGAATACTGGAAGAGTTGCCGGAGATGAAGTCGTCGAACTCTACCTACAGTTCCCCGATGTCGTCGGCGCGCCTCGCCGCGCCCTTCGCGGATTTCAACGCGTCCATCTGGAGCCCGGGGCCAGCCAAAATGTTGATTTCCAGTTAGACCCGCGTGACCTTAGCATGGTCACCGATCTCGGGGACATCATCGTGGCGCAAGGCAAATACACACTCTCAATCGGTAGCGGTCAACCCGGAACAGGAGTTCCCTCTGTGAGCGCAAACTTTGAGATCAAAGGACAAATCATGCTGCCCGAATAGTCGTTGCGCTCCTTCTGGTCGCGAAGGGATGCCACTTGTCGATGGATGGAAATGCGTCCGATACGGGAGGCCATTTTTGGTGGCTCCGTGATTCCAATGCGCGCGCGGCTTGATGATCGGCTAAGAGCTTGAGGTGATATGCATTCGAGATTCTTACGCAAGATGCTTTTGACACTGCTTTCGACCACTTGTGCTTGGGGGCAGCAATCAGGCCCCTGCGCGAACCTGGCAAACTTCAAAGCCGAGAATGTTGAAATCACCAAAGCGTCGGCCATTGCTGCCGGGACAACCGAGGCTATTCCCTGGAACCAGACTCGCAGCGCACCTCTGCCGGCTTATTGCCGAGTCGAAGGTGTGATGAACCGCCGCACCGGCGTCGACGGAGAAGAGTTCGGAATCACTTTCGCATTAGCCATGCCCGACAAATGGAATCGCGATTTTCTTATGCAAGGTGGAGGCGGCAGCAACGGCGTTGTAATTCCGCCCCTTGGATTGACTGCTGCCGGAGACACGCCCGCTCTCATGCGCGGATTTGCTGTTGTAAGCACGGATTCGGGTCACAAGAGCCGCCATCCCGGATTTGATTTCGGCTTCAGGCGAGATCAGCAGGCATATCTGGATTTTGCTTATCTCGCTAACGCTGAAGTCGCTGCCTTGGCGAAACAACTCATCGCGCGACACTACGGAAAACCAGCAGCTTTTTCGTATTTCTCTGGATGCTCTACCGGCGGCCGCGAAGGCATGATTCTTTCGCAGCGTTATCCCACGGTTTTCAACGGCATTATCTCTGGCGATCCCGCGATGCGTACCGGGCTTTCCAATCTCGCCATCGGGCGTTGGATTCCCATTGCGTTCAATCAGGTCGCTCCGAAGGATGCCAATGGCAAACCAATCATCGAACAAGCCATTTCTGATGACGACCGCAAACTCATCAAAGATGCGCTTATGAAAAGGTGCGATGACAAAGACGGCCTGGCCGATGGCTTGATCTCCGATCCTCTCGCGTGCGACTTCGACCCGGAGATGTTGGCGTGCAAAGGTGAAAAGAACGCTTCCTGCCTGGCTCCAGAAAAAGCGGCAGCCATCAAGAGAGCTCTCGCGGGTCCGAAGACCTCGAGTGGAACGCAGGTCTATGCCGGCTTTCTTTACGACACTGGCATTACCAACGGTCCGCCGTTCCGAGGATTGCTCTCACCGGGACCCGGCATTTTCGGGCCCGCCACAACCGACATGTCAATGGATGTTGATAAAGAAGCTCTGGCGGACATCCAACCGCTGGTGGACTCAATGTCCACGAACTTGACGACCTTCTCCGCGCACGGAGGGAAGCTCATCTTCTATCACGGCGACAGCGATCCGTGGTTCTCGCCGCTTGATACGTTCGGCTATTACAAAGACATGGCATCTGCCAACGGGGGCCTCGACGCGGTATCGAAGTGGAGTCAGTTCTATTTCGTTCCAGGGATGAGCCATTGTGGCGGAGGCCAAGCGCTGGATCAGTTTGATTTGTTGGGCGCGATCGTCAACTGGGTCGAGAAGGGAACGGCGCCTACGTCAGTGACTGCAACTGGCAGCGCTTTTCCTGGCCGCAGCCGGCCGCTGTGTCCTTATCCGAAGCACGCACAATATAAAGGAGACTGGAATCCAGAAGACGCGAGTTCTTTCGAGTGCCGTTGAACCGGCCGTAGCCATGGCTCACTGATAAATGAATGAGGAGTGTAGAGAATGAGATATCTCGGAATTGCAATCATCCTTTTCTTGAGTTTTTGTTGGGCACAGGAATCAGGCAGTTTTCAGCCCTCTACGACGAATGTCTGGGCAGCAGAGTATCCACGAGTTGACAGCGCCGGCAGAGTACAGATTCGCGTGAAAGCTCCAGATGCTACGAAAGTCCGACTGAACTTCTGGAGCGGTCCGAAAATGGACATGGAGAAACAGCAGAATGGATTCTGGACCATCACCACTCCGCCGCTTGTTCCCGGTTTCCACTATTACACGCTGGTCGTCGACGGTGCCGAGGTCAGTGACCCTAACACGCACGCCTTCTTCGGAGGAGGCAAGCCGGCGAGTGGCGTGGAAGTTCCGGAGCCGGGCTCTACCTATTATTCGGTGCAAGATGTGCCGCACGGCGGAGTTCGCGAAGTCTGGTACAACTCGAAGGTAACGGGTAGCTGGCGGCACGCATTGGTCTATCTGCCTCCGAATTACGATACGCAAACAAAAGAGCGCTATCCGGTTCTCTATTTACAGCATGGCGCCGGTGAGGACGAGACCGGCTGGGTGCGTCAGGGCAACGCGAATTTCATCCTGGACAACTTGATCGCGGCCAAGAGCTGCAAGCCGATGATCGTCGTGATGGCCTACGGCTACGCGTACCGCGCCGGCGAGGCGCCTGTCGATTTGTTCGCAAAGGGGTTTGGGTCACCTGAAATGTTGAAGGCAATGCAGGATATGGCCGCGGCCTTCGAAGATGATGTAACACTGGCTCTGATCCCATTCATTGATTCCACCTTCCACACGTTATCCGACCGCGACCACCGCGCGATGGCAGGCCTCTCGATGGGTGGCATGCAAACGTTCCAGATCACGCTGGATCATCTTAATCTCTTTTCTTACATTGGCGGTTTCAGTGGAGCGGGCGGGATGCTCGTGCTCGGAAATCGGAAACTAGATCCCAAGACCGACTACAACGGAGTGTTCGCTGATCCAGCCGCATTCGCCAAGAAAGTGCACCTGCTCTGGCTTGGCGTAGGAACGAATGAGCCAGAAAGAATGCGCGCAGGACTCCAGAGACTGCACACGTCGCTTCAGGAAGCGAACATACAACATGTTTTCTACGAATCACCCGGCACCGACCATGAATGGCAGACATGGCGCCGCGATCTGAAGGATTTCGCGCCGAGACTTTTCTGAACCAGGCTCCGATCCATACTGATCACGATGGCGAAAGTCGAGGCCGCTCGGATTATGGGTCCGATAAGCTCTTTAGAGCCCCCGATTGTACGAAACAAAAAGACGTAGCAAAACTATTGATCTCAAATGAATTGAGAGAGGCGGGTAAGAACCCGCGCAAAACTCTTCTAACCAATTGATAATAAAAGTTATAGTGGTGGAGGCGGCGGGAGTCGAACTATTCAGCGTGTTGACAGCACGTAAGTTATTGATTCCAGGAACTGCCAAAACGGCCAAAAAGACCTCATTGCCCGATCGATTGTACGTTTATTGTACGAAAATACTTCGCGCTGGGGAAACTCCACACACTGCCCACAGTATCCCACTCGAATCACCGGGCTGAATTTTGCGCTCAGTCTACCCTATCATTCTCAATAGCGTCTTCGGCTCAAAGATGCACCATGTCTTTCGAAGCTCCGGAAGAGGCCCCGGCCCCAGGTTTCGAAAATATACCTGGGGCCTGAGTGTGAAGGAGGCTGCTGCTTATTGTGCATTAATTACGAGCGGGACGCTCACCGTAAACTCGCCACAGCTTGCGTTAACGAGGATGGTTTGCGGCGTTGCCGGTGGCTGCGTCTTGGAACTTCCACCACCACATCCCATCATGCATCCTAAGGAAACAAGCGAAATCAGCAGGATGCACAGCGAGGCTTGGATGGCTCGAGTGTTCTTGCGCAGGTACCAGAGCAATCCCAGTGAAACCGGCAGGAGCAGAAGGCCGGTGATGCCACCGGACAGCGGCAATGCTGCTGCTTGCGCCGAGGAGGTCGAAATCGTCAGCGTGCTGGATGTGATTCCTCCAGCGGTGATCGTGGGTTGTGCCGGGCTGAAGTTGCAGGTCATCCCAGCAGGAATGCCTGTGCAACTTAGTGTGATCGTTCCTGCAAGTCCCGACTTCGAGGCCATCTGCAAGGCTACTGGGGCGGAGGTCGAACCGTGGGAGACGTTCAGGTTACGGGTTGAGAGATTGAGCGTCATCTGCGGGGAGTTTGCGTAGACGTTTAGGGTTCCAACCGCGGACTGCGATGCCGTGTACTTACCGTTCACGACATAGAATGCGTCAAGGGAGTGCGATCCGAGAGCAAGTGCCGAGGTCGAGAAAGTGGCAGTACCCTTGGAATTTAGGGTGCCGGTTCCAATTTGAACCGGGCCATCGTAGAAGGTGACGGTTCCCGATGAAACCGGACCCGAGGAAGTAGTGACGGTCGCCTGCAGCGTCACGTTCTCTCCGAGCACCGAGGATGCCGGGGCAACCAAGGTGGTGATGGTGGCGTTGGGATTCTGTTCACCGCCAGGTTCTCCGTTGGGGTTGTAACAGGTATAGACCTGGTCCTCGGGAAAGTTGTCGAAGCCATTCACGGTTGTGTCTAAGAACACGTTCGCCATCGGTCCCGTCCGCGTCACAAACTCGTCAAATGGGATGTTGAGCTGGTTCTCCGCAAACATCGTGTTGGCAACCTGGCTGTCGATGAAAGGGAAGGTTTGGTTGGTCTGCCCTGGATTCTGAGCGGACCCCGCGATGATGTAGTGGTCAACCGGGTTCTGGCCCGTCAGATAGTTGGTGTTTGTCCATTGATTGGGGACGCCTGCGTAGGTCGGAACCGCCTTTTCCACATTCGGAGGAAGGTTAATTGTTCCGCCGGAACCATACCAGGCATACCAGCTTCTGCAAATACCGCCGCCGCCCTGAGATAGAGTTCCAAAATCCGGAGGATTGATTGGCCGGCTTTTCCACCCAACCCACGAAGGGTAGTACTGAACCGAATAGTATGCCGGTAGCAACGCGATGTAGAAGTCGCGTTGCGAACCTTGGCCCAGCAACTGGACCGCGACATTCTCTGCCACCTGGTTGGGCGAGTAGAACTCAGGATAGTTGGTGTTGGTGATGAGCGGCCCTAACGCCGACAACTTACCCCAGTCGCCCAGAATGCTATCCAGTTCGGTATCGAAGCCGATGGCGATCTGCTGCTGCAGGGAGCTATTCGCCAAGTCTCCGATCGTAGTGGTAAACGTGTATTGCGGGCTGGGCAGTGGTGCCGGTCCGCCTCCTTGCGTGAGGCCGCCCGTGATGGAGCTGGCACCGCCGAAGATCGACCCGATAATCGAACCTCCGCGGGTGACGCTATCGACCAAGTCGGGTGGCACCAGGCCGTCCGTCGCAACGGTTACTCCAATGTTTACGACACTAGAAACTAGATTGAGTATATTTGAGACATTGGTGGTGACGGGCTTGGCTGGAGGAGGTTGCAACGTGCTGCCTTCAATCTCAGCGGCAGCTCCAATTAGAGCCAGTGCTGCGCTTCCGTTGCCAGTCGCAACCACGTCCTTCATGTTGATGGATCCGCTCACCATGAATACCAGCACGTTGTCGAGATCGACGATCTCTGCGCTGAGCTGGGATGCAACCGCCTGAAGGTCTTGCTGCGTGAAGCAAGGCAGCGCCGTATTAGTTACCGGATCGGTCCATGTATAGCAGGTGCCCGATTGTCCCGGAAACTGCAGGTTTACTGGGTCGAAGGTGTGATAGTCGAGCAACGTGTTGAGCGACCCCGTAAAGTAATAATGGATGTCGTCGAGGAAATCTCCCTGGGCGCCCTTGATGTAGTACTGGGTGATCAGCTGATAGCTCGCGTACTGATAAGCGGAGACCTGTCCGGCAACGCTGCTGGCGCCGGGAAGAGGCTGGCCACTCAGCTCCGGCCACTTGACCGGCTGCTGGCTGGTAATTGTGTCAAGCGTGAAATCAGAGACTGCGCTTGAACCTGCGGTCTCCTGAGAAGCGCGCATAGGGCAAAACAGCCCGTTAAGGTATCGTTCCAGTATCCCGTGGAGAGTTCCGGTTTGTCCCTGCTGCGCATATGCAGTCGTGGACAATGCCGAATAGCCGGTTACGGGATTTCCACAACCCGCGCAGGTAACGTAGCTGTAAGCGCTCCCTGGTGTGTATAGATTAAGGGTTGAAATCGGCACCCCGCCTAGCTTCTCAAGAGCATCGCCAAAGTTCCTATAGTACGCATTCTGCCCTCCGCTCGATCTGGTGGCGAGATCCCATGCGTCGGTTGCGCTCGCTGGTGTACCCACGGAAACCAGGAACACCAGTTGGTTCGGAGCGAGATTATTGAGAGCGCTAGCCAATTGCGTGTACGCCGTCACTTGGGTTGCGGCAGCGCTGGCACCTGTCGGGTAGAACGTGCCACAAGCCGGCACGATCGTTCGCTGGTTCTGGGAATCAGCGACGGCACCGCACTGCTGGCTGAAATTCAGATTGTCGCGCTGCAAGGTAAGCAGCCAGTAGCCATTGGTTTGGTTAGCTGGCGAGAGGAAGACAATCTTGTTTGGGTAGGTGAATCCGGCGTATTGGGTCAGTGTTCTTCCGATGTTGTAGAGTGTAAGCGTGCTCAGGTTCTGGTTCGTTGGATCGTTCGGCGTGACCAGATATTCGATGGCGTTGGAACTCTGGAAGTTATAGTGTCCATATGGGTCCTCGATCATCATCCCCGTTGCAAACGGATCGACTGGCCCGCTGCTTTTGCTGTAGTAGTTCTCGTAGGCGGATCCCGGCGCCGCGCCTCCGGCTCCGATCGCCATATATCCCTGCGGATACAGGGTCGGAAACGGAACAAGCAAACCATACAAGGAGCCCCCGATTGCCCTCGTGTCAAACGCCGCCGATACGTCCGCATTCTGGAGCCAGAGGGTGCCAACGATTACGACCTGGTCAGAGGTGAGCGTCTTGAGATACGCACTCAAGCTCGCAGCGTTCGCTTGACATTGCGTCGCACCCGGCACCGGAAGGAGCGTGAAGCGGTCGAGCACAATGACCAAGTAGATGTCGCCGCTGGGACATGCGCTAACGCTCGAGTCGGGAAGAGTTTCGTTTCCGATCTGTATCCATGGCGTATTACCCTGCCAACCCCCAGGAGTCAATGTGTTGAAGGTCACGGTCGGGGGCGTAAAGTTAGTGTCAGCGATACCGTTGCCGGCCATTTGGGCGGCAAGGCTGCTTGAGCTTCTGTACGATGCCGAAGTCGCCTGGATTTGCCGACCTCCAACATTGAATCGGAGGCGCGAGCTTACGAGCGTGCCATCAGCATTTGTCGCTGTCGCATAGAGCACATTCTTTCCACGTCGCAGGCCGTCGGCTGGGGACAGGACAGCAGTTGCGCACACGCCCTCCGCGACCGTGCACTCAGTCGCATTGAATGCCGTGCTGACATCCTTTCCGTTTAGAACAGCCTTTAGTGATCCGAGCTGAGCTCCAGTCGGCAGCGTGAGTGTAATTGCTTTGCTGTCGGTGTTTCCCTCGGGAAGACCTTGCGAAGATTCCCGAATCAACAGGCCGTTGTTCGGGGGAGCGATGTGGCGTGTATTCGGAGCCGGGATGGACGAGGCAGCCGCGTATGCTACGGGTGTCATAACGGAAGTTTTCATAGGCTGTACAGAAGAGGCAGTGACTGCCGCAGGTGGAAGCAGCAGTAACGACAGAATGCGTGAGAGAACAGCGCTCGGTTTGAGCATCGACATCTCCAATAAATCTAAAATTGTTTAGCAGCAGTCGGCGTATAGCCTTGCCGCACTGCGCCTGGGTTCAATGCACGAGCCCCGCCAATCTCAAGCGATGAAAAGACAACCACTTAGCGAAACTTCTTTGTTGCGGATTGTCGGGAGTTCACGAAATGTCGGGATCGACCTTGGACGGTTGCATTGCGCGTATTGAGGAATTCGGAATGGAAGGTCACCAGAAGCTTAAAAGGGCGGTACCAAATGGCCGTAGTGAAGAGAAAGTCTTTCGCGCGACGAGTGACTATGTGAGAACCGCGCGGCGCGGTCGCTATCCAGCGGAGACGACCTCTCTGCCTCTTTCGCCCAGGTCAGCGATCAGACCGTCATCGGAGAGATCCATCGGACGCGAGTTACTCCAGTCATAGTGGACT
The DNA here is from genome assembly GCA_963711365.1 of Terriglobia bacterium. GTDB lineage: Bacteria > Acidobacteriota > Terriglobia > Terriglobales > Acidobacteriaceae > Sulfotelmatobacter. The sequence continues at coordinate 514,162 of CAVQDY010000001.1, forward strand.
AGTTTGTGGACGCGGTCGATCACCTCCTGATCCCGGACCTCGATCGCGAGTTCCCGCCGACTGTTGAAGCTGCCGGGAGCAAGATTGATGGAACCGACGATGGCACGCGCGCGGTCTGCATACATCAGCTTGGCGTGGAGTTTGAGACCGTGGACCTTGTGGACCTTTACGCCCACGTCGTCGAGGATGCGGAGTCCCGCGACTCCTTCGATAAGCTTCTCTTCTTTTAATGAGTGAGCTGGACGCGCCATGATGTGCACTTTGACGCCACGGCGAGCCGCGCGTACGAGACGTTCGATGATGAGGGGATCCTGGTAGCGCTCGTTCTGCACCCACAGCGAGTGCTTGGCATCGTCGATGAACTGCGAGATCCTTGGGCGCGCGTTGCCGACACACCAGATCATGTGGGAGTCCTCGCTCGGGTTAAAGGGACGCCTCGACCAATCCGCCTCGAAACATTCGACGACTTCCTGCACCTCACGGGCATGAGAAGTGACGACAGCGTAGTCGCGAGTTTCAGTAACGTTCTTCGTCTCCCAATTCAGCGACATAATCCAGGCTGATTCCTCGTCGACCACCATGGATTTCTCATGGGTCACTTCGAACGCGGGCGTGCTATCAATAACTTCGACGCCGGCATCGGCAAGGTGCTTGCGCGTTTCTTGATTTTCAGCCTTGCCGTCGCGTCGTGTTGGATTCAGCATGACGCGGACCCGGACGCCGCGGTGGTGTGCCCTGATGACGGCCGACAGAATGCGGGGATCAGAGAATATGAACATCTTGATTCGCAGCGATGTTGCGGCTTGATCGATCGCGTCGAGTATGGGACGCACCGAATCATCCGGCAGAACGACTAGATAGCGGCACACGGTCTCTGTTCTCCTTTTCCTCTAAGGGAGCGCGGCCTGCGGAACGAGGTTGAGCTGTGAAAAGTCTTTCCCCATTCCGCTCTCGAATTGCGTGCGATACAGCGCCGCATAGATGCCTTCCCCGGCGATCAACTGCTCGTGGGTACCGTTCTCGGCGACGACTCCGCCGGAAATCACAATGATCTGGTCGGCATCACGAATCGTAGCTAGCCGGTGTGCGATGGTGATGACGGTGCGTCCCTTCATCAGGCGTTCCAGAGCGTCCATGACAAGCCTCTCGGACTCAGCGTCAAGGGCAGCGGTCGGCTCGTCGAGGAGCACGATGGGATTGTTCCTCACCATGACTCGCGCGATTCCGATGCGCTGGCGCTGGCCGCCTGACAAGGTCAGGCCGCGTTCGCCGACGAGCGTGTCGTAGCCGTGTGGCATGCGCGCAATGAACTCGTGGGCGTTTGCCAGCCGGGCGGCTTCGACGATCTCCGCCTGCGTGGCCGCGGGACGGCCGAAAGCGATGTTCTCAAGGATCGTTCCCCGAAATAACACGGTGTCCTGCAGGACATAGCCGATGTGATCGCGCAGGGGGTGAAGTTGGTACTGGCGCACGTCGTGTCCATCGATGACGATCTTGCCGGCCATCACGTCATAGAAGCGTGGAATCAGGCTGACAATCGTTGACTTCCCGCCTCCGGTCGGACCTACGATCCCGATTCGCTGCCCCGGCTTGACCAAGAAGCTGACGTCTTTCAATACGGGAGGATTTTCCGGATACGCGAATGCGACATTTTCGAAGATGATCTCACCCTTGATGTTGCGAGGCTCGATCGCGTCCTCGCGCTCGGGAATGACCGTATCGGTTGCGAGAATGGCGTGGATGCGCTCCACGCCAACCGCGGCCTGGGCGATCGCGTTGGTGGTTGTCGCAAGATCCTTCACAGGTTTGAAGAATTTCGTGAGATACGAGAGATACACGGTTAGAGCGCCGACCGTCATGATTCCGGCAAGAATCACGACTGAGCCTCGCCACAAGACCAAGGCAGTGCAGATCGCAACCGTGATCGTCACGGCTGGCGAGAGCAGAGACTTTACCCGCCGCGCCGCGAGAGCCGCTCTTACTGCGGCACCGCTCACATTCGTGAGTTGCTGTTCCTCGACCTTCTGGCTGTCGAATGCCTTGACCACCGGCATGGATTCCAGCGCCTGCTGCACGACGGCCACGATGTTCGCCTGCTCGTTACGTACCGAATGTGTAGCTTTCTTGATCGCCTTCTTGAACTGGAACACAAAGAGCAGCAGGAACGGCGTGACTGCCAACGCAATGAGCGTGAAGCCCCAATTGAGCCAGAACATAAGGACCAGCATGCTCGCGATCGTCAGCGTGTCGACCAGGATATTGAGGGTGGAGGAGGACGCAAACGCCTGAATAGTTTGGACATCAGTCGTGATCGTGCTGAGGAGCGCACCGATCTGGTGTGTATCGTAATAACCGAGCGAGAGGCGCTGCAGGTGATGAAACGTCCGCACGCGCAGATCGTGGGCAACGTATTGGCCCACGCTCTCGGTGAGATAGTTGTCCACGTAGCCAGCGATAGCGCCGATGACAGCAATTACGGACACGGCAGCCGCTGCCAGCAAGGCAACGTGTGTCTTGCTTTCGTTGCCGAGAGCGGAGCCCAGCAGGTGGCGTAACCAGAGCGGGAGGCGCCGGCCGCCGGCAACGTTATCAATCACGATCTTTAGAGGCCAGGGAGCCGCGAGGCTCATCGCGGTCTCGACCATCATGGCGATCAGAATGATGACGAGCGTTCCGCGATAAGGACGGATGAGTTGGCGAATTAGGTTCCACATAGAATGTTTACTTGCTGGTTTCGAGGGGAGCGTTCGTGGCCGGGAGTTTTTCTGGCCTCGCTGCCGCCGCCGCTTCCACAATCTTCGTTTTGTCTGAGACCTGTGCCTTGGCAGCGTCGCTTAAGCGTATGACCGTGGCTGCCGCTGCGAACCTCACCTCGCGTCTGGGATCGAAGAGCCGGGACTCAACTACCGACAGCAGAGTGGGATCTCCCCGCTTGGCGGTCGCTTCCAGTGCGGCGACGCGCAATACCCAGTTGTGATTCTGGCTTTCTCTCAGCAGCAATTTGCTCGTGCGGGCATCTGGATCGGTCGCGAGAGCAGAAATCAATGCGGCTTTCGCGGCCGCGCCGTCTTTCTTGTCTTTCATGACTGTCTGGTAAGCTTCCCAACCCATGCCGGCGAATGGGACATACCCGATGCCCTCGTTGAATCCCATTGCCGCCAGTTGTTTCGGGTTGTGGAGAACTTTCATCTCCTGGGCGATCATGCCGGTGTCGTTCTTACGCTCTCCGGTGAAAATCTCGTAGTAGGCTTCGTAACAGGCCGGGTCGTTCAACAAGCGCAAGGCGTGCGCGGCGGCCATCACCACGGACAAGTTCTTGTCGTTGAGCGTCTGCTTCAAGGTCGCATCAGCTCCGGACGCTTGCATCTGGCCCAACGCTGTCGCCGCTGCCGCGCGGACTGAGCCATTGGGATCTTTCAGAGCCTTTTCGGCGAGTTCCGCGGCGTGAGGATCATCAGAGATGAGTCCCAGGACTCGGACCGCAGCGACTCTCCGTGTCGCGCTTTTCTGTTCCAGTCCCGCTTGCAAGAGAGGCCATGCCGAAGCCGCTGGTGTCTGTGCGCAACACGCCGCAGTCAGCAGAATGAGAATTGGAATCAACGTGCTGATCGCCGGCATGGTTGTCGTCTTGTTCGAACTGCGTACCATCACTCGGAACTCCTGGCTGTTGCCACCACTTACCGATTGTTAAAGGCAAGCTGGTAACCAAAGTTAATTCCATGACAATCTACAACTTAGGTAACGTCTGTGCTCGTCCTCGACTCGGGAATTCACGAGAGTTCGCGAGTCGCGCGACCCAGAAACAAAAAAAAGGGCGCACCTAGATGCGCCACTTGTGAGGTGAATTGCGAATTGCCGGACTAGGGATTCACGCTCTCAATCAGCAAAGTACCGAGCTGATTCTGATCGATTTCGGTCGCAAAAGTGAGCGAATCGTCGATCGGATAGTGGCCATAGGCGTCAGCACCGCGGTTGGTCACGTCGAGGCCCGTAATCGGAAACCGGGGATCCATGGAAATGACATCGTTTACGCGAAAAGCAAAATCGCCCGGAACGCCGAACACGTCGGTTACGCCGATGTTCTACAGCCGCGAGGGGACACACTCAACGACGGTCATTGGCTATCTCCCCGGCACTCGGCATCGCGACCGGTGCAGCCGCTTCCCGCTTGAGTTCCTCGACGCTGATCGTGCCATTTCCTCGACGAGCCATGCGCGCTGCGTTATCCGGGCCGCAAGCGTTAGCCCCACCCGATCGCATCGTTGTGCGAGCACTGCCGTTCGAGGCCAGCCGCGCATCGTATGTGGCCGCAAGCGCATCCAGGCGAGAAATCATTTCGCGCGTAACGGCGAGTTTTAATTCACGCGCTTGGCCAGGCGTGAGCTGTCGAGCTTCCACTTCTGCGGAAATCTTCTGCAAGTTGGCGTGAACTTCCTGGAGCAATCCGTCAATGCGCGAGGCGTACTGCCGGGTTAAGGCAGAGGCCTCACCATTCGCGGCGTGATTCGCACTGGCCGTCTTCTGCGCAGAGGCTGGAAGTCCGGCAAGAATTATGAGAGCGAGACACACTGTATTCTTCATTGCATTGTTCCTATAAATGGTCGTTTATCGAACTTAGCCTTCTTCTGAGAGTTGTTGTGTTTATCGGATCGCGTCTATGCGCGATTCCTCCGTCCTGATCTCCTCCTGGTCTGCGTGAATGATCACCTTTAACCAGATGCAAGTTGTGCGCCAGTCGCAAGTGTTTGGAAGCAGTGCTCTTGCGGGGTTAGGATGGTCCCGACGCTCAGTGAAACTCGCGAGATTTCGTGAGGACGGCGACCTGGGTGGGCGAACTTGGTGCAATGCGAATTCCGGGCGCGCTTAGTTTCCGGGAGGGATGAGCTTCTCCGATGCTATAAAGATGTGGCACTCGCGCTGACCCGGAGGATGAATGTAATAAGATTGTTGCCAAACAATCCCGGAAGTTGCGCCAAGTGCAGTCGGGAAATGCTCGGGATCCGTATGAAGTTGCCATCACGCACATCGGTAGCGCGGCTGTTGCTGCTAATCCTTTGTGTCGCGCTGAATAGTTGCCAATCTCGAAATGGCAATGCAGCTTCGATTGAATTCACGAAGGTCCCGCCTGCGGAGCAGGGTGGTCCGGAGAAAGTTGGGACAATAGCGGGACGGGTTCACGGTTCGCATCCGGGAGAGCAGATTGTTATCTATGCGCACAGCGGGCCGTGGTGGGTGCAACCCTACTACGATCATCCATTTGTTCCGATTCAATCGGACCAAACCTGGAGCACCGCGACACACCTGGGACTTGAGTATGCTGCCCTGCTGGTGGATGCGGGGTATCACCCATCGCCCACTCTGGATATGGCGCCCACTGCGGGCGGTTCTGTGATAGCGGTTGCAATCGTGAAAGGCGAGGGCCCGGCAACGTTCGCATCTACCAGACCCATTAAGTTCAGCGGATACGACTGGGCGGTACGCACAGTTGCCAGCAATCGCGGGGGAGCCTACAACCTGTACGATCCCGAGAATGTATGGACGGATCCAAGCGGTGCCCTGCATATGAAGATCACGAACAAGGGAGGCCGCTGGTACTGCGCTCAGTTGGCTCTAGCCAGCAGCCTGGGGTATGGCACCTACATTCTGACTGTACGCGACAGTTCGCAATTGGAACCAGCAGCAGTTCTAAGTATGTATACGTTCGACGAGTGGCATGGAGACCAGTACTATCGCGAGATGGACGTTGAGATCAGCCGATGGGGTGATGCGGCCAGTCAGAACAATGCCCAATACGGCGTACAGCCGTTCTATATTCCCGGCAATGTATATCCGTTCAAAGTTCCGGCGGGTCCTTTGACCTACTCCATGCGCTGGAAATCTGGAAGCGTGACCTTCATAACGGCCCATGCGTCGCAAAACATTACTCCCGGTGCCATTGTTGCTGAGCACGAATTCACTTCGGGTGTACCCTCGCCGGGTCAAGAGGAACTCAAGCTGGAATTCTATGTGATTCCAAGTGATAAGTACCCGCTCCAGAAGGGGAGTGAAGTTGTCATCGAGAAGTTCGAATACCTCCCATAGTTATCGTCATCGAGTGCGACGGACATTGTGGCTGGCTGTTGCCGGACTGGCGATGGTGTGTTGTGGAGTTTATGCATTTGCGATCGATCCTAACCGGATGGTCTCGCAGTACATTCACGAATCATGGGGAACGGAGAAAGGCTTCCCGGGCGGGGCTATTACTTCGATTGCGCAAACTCCCGATGGCTATCTCTGGATTGGAACAGATCGCGGACTCATTCGCTTCGACGGAATGAACTTTCATAAGGTCGACGAAGTCAGGCCCGCATCCGTCGCAATTGGTCCGGTACGAACACTTCTCACTGACAAACAAGGATATCTGTGGATCCTGCTACGGGACACGAAGCTCCTGCGGTACCGCGATGGAGCCTTCAATCTCGTACAAGGTGAGGCTGAAAATGGTGTTACCGCCATAGGGCCGTCGATTGGTAGTGGAGTGTTGCTCTCGTCGCTGGCGGTGGGTGTGCTGGTGTACAAAGACGCCAGCTTTGCCAACGCGTCGGAATCGTTGGCGTCAGGACAAGATCGAAATGAAGCGCAGCCGGACTTTATTTGGTCCACGGGCCTCGCGCTTCACCGGCTGGTTGAACCCACGGCTGCGGTGATCTCTCTGGCGGCGACCAGTGATGGGACGATATGGCTTGGGACACAGGATCGAGGACTGCTGTACCTGCAGGGAGGGAGCGTCTACGCCGCGGCCCCGGCGTCTCGAAATTTGCGGATCAATTGCCTTTTAGCCATAGAGAACCACGAACTCTGGGTTGGGACGAACAAAGGTCTCCGACTATGGAACGGCACAGAACTTACTCGGAAGGGGGTGCCACCCTCTCTCTCTGATGTTGAAGTGCTCTCTATTGTTCGGGATCGCGACTCCAATGTTTGGGTTGGAACGAATCAGACCCTGGTTCGGATCGCTGAAGGTGCAGCATCTTCCTTTTCCCAAGAAGCGCAATCTACGGGAGACCCAGTGACTGCGCTTTTCGAAGACCGGGAAGGAAACTTGTGGATCGGCGGTGTGCAACATATTCAGTGCCTGCGCGACAGCGCGTTTGTCACTTATTCCCTTCCGCGCATCGAGAGTGCCGGTGCTTTGTATGTCGATTCTGATGACTACACCTGGATCGCCCCGATCGAGGGGGGCTTGTGGTCATTAAAAGGAGGGATCTACAGGTCCGTCACGGCTGCTGGGGTTGCGCACGACGTCGTCTACTCGATAAGCAGCAGCCGAGCAGACGACCTATGGCTCGGACGCCAGCAAGGAGGACTAACTCACCTGCAGTTCATCCACGGTGTGCTCCGCGCCAAGACCTACACCCGCTCCGACGGCCTGGCCCAGAATAGTGTTTACGCCGTTCTCGAAGGCCGCGATGGCACAATCTGGGCCGGTACGCTTACGGGCGGCGTCAGCGCACTGAGGAATGGTCATTTCACGAATTACACCACCGCGAATGGCATGGCCTCGAACACGGTATCGTCGATTGCAGAAGGTCCGCCGGGGACGGTCTGGTTGGGGACGTCAAAAGGGCTCAGTGAGATGTCTGCGAGCGGCTGGCGCACCTATAAGACAGCCGACGGATTGCCATCGGAAGACATCGACTGTCTGTTCGTGGATTCGGCCGGAGTGCTCTGGATCGGAACTGCGGAAGGGCTCGCGTTTCTCAACGCTGGTCAGGTACACAGACTGGCGGCAGAGCCCAAGTCGTTGCACGAACCAGTATTCGGAATTGCCGAGGACCAAAATGGCTGGCTCTGGATTGCGACCGCCGATCATGTGTTGCAGGTGCGACGCACCGCTTCGGCCGAAAAGATACTGAGTGACGGGGACGTCCGGGAGTTCGGACTCGCTGACGGATTGCACGGCACCGAGGGTGTGAAGCGGTACAAGTCTGCGGTGACAGACTCCCACGGACGAATTTGGGTTTCCACAAATCGCGGGCTTTCGGAGGTGAACCCCGCTCGCGCGACAGTCAATTCGGCGCCAGCTCTAGTTCGGATCGAGTCTGTTCTGGCTGACGGAAATTCGCTCGACGCTGGAAATCCGCGTCGCGTTCCAGCCGGACAGCAAAAGATTACATTTCGGTTTGTTGGTTTAAGCCTCGGAGACGCGGAACGCGTCCGATACAAATATCGCCTCGACGACCTTGATAAGAGCTGGAGTGAGCCAGAGTCTACCCGGGAAGCTACCTACGGCAATCTTGCGGCCGGGCATTACCGGTTCCGGGTGGAGGCAAGCAATAGTGGCGGCTTATGGAATGGTACCGAGGCAGCGGTCGATTTCAAGGTAGAACCTCAACCTTGGCAGACATGGTGGTTTCAGTTGGCGGTTCTGCTCTGCGCGGGCCTAATAGTACTGGCCGTGTACCGCATTCGCACACAGCGGTTGACTCGGCTGTTACGTGTCCGCTTCGAAGAGAGGCTTGCAGAACGGACACGCATCGCCCAGGATCTGCATGACACTCTCTTGCAGGGAATTTACAGCGCATCTATCCACTTTGATCTCGCAGATAATCGTTTGCAGGAGGATTCGCCGGCCAAACCCGCCGTACAACGCGGTCTCGATCTTCTAAGGCAGGTAAGCCAGGAAGGCCGCAAAGCCTTGCGCTCTCTTCGCTCCACACATAGTACCTCCGACAGCCTGGAGCACGCGCTTTCCCTCCTTCCGAAAGAATTTACGCTGCCCGATAGTATTGATTTCCTGGTGACGACTGAAGGCGATTCCCGAGTGTTGCGGCCGTTGGTCCGCGATGAAGCTTATCTGATCGCGCGGGAAGCCGTGATTAACGCATTCCGCCACGCGCGACCCTCTCGCATTGAGATTGAAGTAGATTATGCATCGCGGAACCTGTGCATCCTGGTACGCGACAATGGCTGTGGAATCGATCCCCAGATGTTGAAAACAGGGCGGGAAGGACACTGGGGTCTATCGGGTATGCGCGAGCGCGCCGAGAAGACCGGCGGAACGCTGGAAGTATCGAGCCGTATCGATAATGGGACCGAAGTCAAACTCTCGATTCCCGGACCGCTGGCGTTTCAGGATGGCTCCGCAGGTCGATTCTGGTGTTGGTTGCTCCGCCCTCACGCCGGAAAACCAGAGCGGAGCCTGGAGGAATCAAGTGAGGAACAACGCAAGTGAATGAGCAAACACAGATTCGTGTTCTCAGCGTCGACGACCACCCGCTCGTGCGCGAAGGGCTTGCGGCCCTGATCAACGATCAGCCTGACATGCGCATCGTGGGCCAGGGCTCGACCGGGCACGAGGCAATCAAACTCTTTCGCGATCTTCAGCCAGACGTCGCACTGATGGACGTCCGGCTTCCCGACATAAGCGGAATCGACGCCATGATTACGATCCGCAGCGAGTTCCCGGAGGCGCGGGTCGTCATCGTGACGTCGTCGGAGGGCGACGTGGAAATGCAGCGCGCCCTGCTGGGTGGAGCGCGAGGCTACATGCTCAAGAGCATGCCGCCAAGAGACTTGCTCGATGCGATCCGCAAAGTACATGTCGGCAAGAAGGCGATCCCAGCCGAAATTGCCACTCAACTGGCGAACCATTTGAGCGACGAGGCTCTTACCTCGCGCGAGATCGAGATCCTGCAGCAGGTTGCCGAGGGCAACCGCAACCGCGACATTGCCGAGCGGCTTTTCATCTCCGAAGGTACGGTCAAAGTCCACATCAAACATATTATGGAGAAACTCGGCGCCAACGACCGCACTCAGGCCATCACGATCGCCGTCCGCCGCGGCATTATTCATCTGTAGGCGCTCAGGCCGAACTTTCCGGAATATAGCGAAATACCTCTTTAGTAGTATTCAAAAATTTGGAATTCGGGCGATTCGCCCCCGGCAATGACCGGATATGTTGTGGATGTGGCGTTTTCGGCGTCGCATCTGATGAATAAGATTGCACAGCGGTGGTACACGACCTTTCCTCATGGCTTGCACGGAGTCGGCCTGCTTCTCTTGCGGATCGCCATTGGAGTGAGGCTCTTTGCCCAAGGTTATGCTTGCCTGCTCGACGCTCATGGGTTGAAGTTCGGAGCGTGGGCTCTGGGTTGGGTTGCTCTTGGAACTGGAATCCTCTGTATCCTTGGGTTTCTGAGCCCGCTTGCTGCCGGCTTTTCAGCGTTAACCGAGATGACAGTCTACTTCTGGCACCCGGCGTGGGTGGCTTCTTTTCTGGACTTGTTTACGATTGACACGATTGTTGTTCCGGTCGCGATTCTTCTGTTGGGGCCAGGCGTGATATCGCTGGATGCCTGCCTGTTCGGCCGTCGTAAGATCGTCATTCCTCGCGTAGCACGGTCGTAATCTGCAGTCGCTCTGCCCGGACGTCTCTGTCGCTTGCTTCTTAAGACCGCGCAACCTTCGCCGAACATGTTGGGCGCGAATCTCCGAAAGTGGTATCTCACAGATATCCTGCAGCGATACTCAAAAAACTGCATATCGCAAGATGCGTTCCCCGCACGACAGGCTGCATAGTAACTCCTGTAATCAAGGAGATTCACGTTTCTGTGGAGAGTTGCAATGAACTACCTAGTTTCCGAGGTTGAAGCGGCTTCGATTCCAATAGTAGAAACGCAGGAATTTGACGTCACGCACTCTAACCAGTTGGTGGCGCCGACCTTGAATGTTCAGGTTTTGAAGAACCTGATGAGCGCCGATTCAAGGGCGTACGTAAGCGCCCGCCATATCGAGGAGATCATGGATGCCGTGCCGCAGCACATGTTCATCCTCGAGTCAGATTCGACTCTGACGTTTACCAACCGCGCGGCGCGCGAATACATCGGTCACATTGACGTTTGCACTCCAGCCGAGCGGCTGCGTGCCATCATCCATCCCGACGATTTCGACGGGCTCCTGGATGCATATAACGATGCTATCGCGCACGGCATTTCCATCGAGGCCGAAGCCCGGGTGCGAAACAGGGGTGGACAATACCGTTGGTTTCTGCACCATCTGTTCCCCTTGCGCGATGAAAAGGGGCGGATTGTCCGCTGGTGCGGCACGCGCGTCGATATTGATGTGCACAAGGGATCGAAAGAGCAGGCAGAACGCGAGAACCTCGCGTTGCGCGAAGAGATCGATGCGATTTCGATGTTTGAGGAGATCGTCGGCACGTCGCCCCGCTTGCAGGCAGTGCTGGCGCGCGTCGCCAAAGTGGCGCCGACTGGCTCCACCGTTTTGATTACGGGCGAAACGGGCACAGGTAAGGAGCTGATTGCCCGCGCCATTCATAAGCGCTCCGAACGCGCACACCGCCCGTTCATCACCATCAACTGCGCCGCCATACCTCGCGACCTGATCGCTTCTGAACTGTTTGGACACGAGAAAGGCGCTTTCACCGGAGCGCTGCAGCGCCGCATTGGCCGTTTTGAGATGGCCGAGGGCGGGACGCTATTCCTCGACGAGATCGGGGAGCTTCCTGCGGAGACGCAGATCGCTTTGTTGCGCGTGTTGCAGGAAAGAGAGTTCCAGCGGGTAGGCAGCAATCAGACTATTCGAGCTAACGTCCGGGTTATCGCCGCGACGCATCGGGATCTACCCGCCGCGATTATAGCCGGAACATTCCGCAGCGATTTGTACTACCGCATCAACGTGTTTCCGCTGGAAGTTCCTGCGCTGCGCGATCGCCAAGAAGATATCCGCCTGCTGGTCGAGTACTTCATCGACCGCTATGCGCACAAAGCGGGGAAGCAGATCCGGAACATCGAAAGGAAGAGCATGGAGCGGCTGCAGTCGTATCCCTGGCCCGGCAACATTCGCGAACTGCAGAACGTCATCGAGCGTTCGGTAATCCTATGCGACTCCGAGAGTTTCTCCGTGGATCAGAGTTGGTTGTCGACGGTGCAACGTCCCAGCCGGCCACTCGCGCAAGAGATGGTTTCTCAGGAAAAGGAAGCCATCGAGGCTGCGCTGGCGGAGTGCAAAGGCCGGGTCTCCGGAGCCTCCGGCGCGGCCGCAAAGCTGGGCATGCCGCCCTCGACGCTGGACTCCAAGGTCCGTGCGCTGAACATCGACAAGCGCCGTTTCTATACGAACTAGTTTTGCAGCTGCATTTCCCTTCCTTATGGCTGCGGCAAATAAGGCCAATCCCCAATGCGGCCCGCCGCAGCCCCCTCCTTTATCTCTAGACTCCTCTGGTCTGCTTTCGAAGTGCGAGCCGTAAGAACACCTCGTATAGCAGAGTGGTAGTTTGCCCTGAGCTGAGGCCGAAGGGTCCTCCGCGACGCCGAGCGGAGCAACGGACAGCGTGTACCAAAGGAGGTCCCGGTAGTTTTGTCCGGGCGTTCAGGCTGGCGTGGTCCCCAGGAAATTGAAAATGCGATTATCGTCGCCCTTGCAAATGAAAACGATCGGATCCGACCATGAAAATCGCTACTGCGTGATTGCTATCGCAGCGCATTCACATTCGCACTCGGAATCCCCCGTGAGCGCGCTCTGTTGGCGAGTAAGATGGCGCGGTCGTGATGATTCCTTTGGCCGGTAACTTGAGACCAGTCGCGCCACCACGACCGCAACGAAGAAGATTCCGGACATGCTTTCAAGGGCAGCGACCATGCGCACGTAAGGATTCAGCGGCACGATTCCCCCGTAGCCTACGCTAGTCAAAGTCACCATGCTGAAATATAGAAAGGTTCCGTTCTTCGCGGACGTGATTGTCTGATTGAAGGCGTGGTCGACAAAATGATTCAAAATCCAGTAGACCTGCGAGAAAGCCGTCGCGATAACGAGGTATCCGATGAAGGCTTCAGAGATCGCACCGCGTGGGCCGCGGAAGTCGGAACGAAAGTGATCGAGGATCGCCCAAAGGATTGAACACGAGAACACCAGTCCCACCACCGGAGACAGGTTTGCGTAGGCCTCGCGCCGGTTGCCGAATGCTTCGACGAGTCTCGTGATCATCCAGAGCGCCGCAACCGGCAGCACAATCCGGCCAACAATCGAGCGGTTTGCCATGTGGCCGATGCCAGCAAGCACCATCGCCAGCACCGCGAGCCCGAACAGCGCACCCACGCGCGGATGAGTGTCTGCCAGCGGCGAGGCAAGCATCTCGGCCACCAGCGCACACATGAGGATTTGTATGCGGTATCGGACGAAGAGCCCCGAGGGCGACAATGCGTTTTGCATAAGATATCTCCAGTACCTTCCAGAGCGCTTTTTGATTTACTCGACCGGCGACCAATCGTCGGTCGGATTGAATTCCTGAATGTAAGCTGCGATCGTCGCCGTGTCCGGACCGAGATCGCCCTCGTATACCACGCCATTGCGGCCCGTCATGAAAGTCATGATGCCGGTTTCTCCGTACTTCACGGGTGTTGCCAAGATGGCGAATCCGCCGGTCATCCTGCCGTTCACGACGTAGCTCTTGGCTCCGCCGGGAGCGTCATTGCCTTGCGCGGTCAGGATGCGCAGGGAATAGCCGTTGATGACCAGAGGCTGATCCGGAGCAAGCGACGCCAGAGACGACCGCGGGAATTCGCTGAGGTTCGCTAGCGGGCTTGAGTTTTCCTTCTCGGACGACGGCCAGTACAGCCCGTCCTGCTTACCCTTAGAGGTGATGATTGGCTGCGCGTATTCGGCCGAGTCGCCGCCGTGGAGATAGGCCTCCTGCGCACCGACTAGTGCCGAGCAAGCATCGATCGTCAACAGCTCGTTTCGTCCAATGTCGCGCGCCCGGACTTCCTGGGCGCCCGCCACTGCGTCGAAATACCACTTGCCCGAGAGATTCTTCGCGAGAGGCACAGGGAACGCGAAGTTGTCGGCTCCGATGTAGAGCACGGCACTGCCGTCGGTCATGTCAACCCAGCGATTCATCTTGCCGTACTTCGCAGCAAACGCCTGCAGGGCCGCCTGATCGGCCTCTCGATCTTCGGTGCTCAAAAGGAGCCTTGTGTCAGCACCCAGGATCTTATCCACCTCGGCTTCATTGGCGCTGCGAGCCGCCTTGGCCAGCGCAGCGCCGGCTTCGGCCGGGGACTGAAAAGTGAGCTCAGCCTGGGCTCGCGCCGAGTTCTTCGTCTCGAACCGCACCACCATGAGCACCAGGATGGCGACGGCCAGGACTCCCGCTAGCACTTTCTTCCATTTCTTCTGTGTTTTGCGTGCATTCGATTCCATGATTGATCTCCTTCGAAAGTTCTTATTCGTCTCTTTCTTTGCTGACCGGGCGGCCGCGACTACCGGCGACGTCCGCCGCCTGCGCCGCCGAACGAGCGGTGCTGAGCAGGCGCATGCTCTCTGGCCATGCGCGGCTGGGCGCTGCGTCCGGCCATGCTGTTGCGGCCGCGGTTACTTTCCACGCGGTTAGCCCCACCATCTCCGGCGAAACGGGAACGGTTCTGTTCGGCGTCGAGACTGCTGTTGTTGCTACGGTTTTGAGCAAGCGTCTGACCACCACCCTGGCCCGGGCGCTGCACGCCGCTGTTGCCGCCAACTAATCCACTGCTGGCACTGCGGCTGCCCGTGGGCGTTGCGCCCAACGCGTGCTGGGATGCGGCTGCGTTCGGACTCTGCACGCCGCCGTTGCCACCAATCAGGCCGTGGTTGCCGTTGTTCCCCCCATTGGGAATATTGCCCGGGCCCGTGCCTTTGTCGGCGTGCCAGCCGCCATCAGGACCGAAATATCCATTGCGGTGGTACCCGCCATTCGGCCCATAGTGCGTGTCTTCACCAGGTTTGTAGTTGCCATCGGGGTGAAAGGTCCCATTGTTTCCATACCAGGCATGGTTTTGACTCCCGGCCGCTCCTCCGCCCCAGGGGTGGTAGCCGTTGTAGTTCGTATTATTCCATGTCCGGTTGTTGATGTAGGTGTTGTGATTGTAGAAGATGGTCGTCCCGCCTCCACCGCGACAGCAGCCCCAGTTCACATTCCATGCGTGCCAGCCCCAGCCGAAGCCGCCGCCCCAACCTCCGCCACCGGACCAGACACCAACCGTGATCGGAGCTCCGAAGTAGATGCCAACCGACGCGACAGGCACCGGCGGAGGCACATAAAGCGGCACCACTACGGGCGCGCCGTAAACCACTGTGGGGTTATATTGCGGAACGTAAACGACCTGCGGGTTCGTCGGCTGGATCACGATCGTATCGGGAGCTGACTGGGTGACCGTGACCTGCGAGTTGGATTGCAGCGCCCCTGCCGCCTGCGCTTTGGCGCGCATCGTCTGCACTGCGACCATCACATCGGACTGCTGATTGGCGAACGCCTGCCCCAGGCTCGATGTCCACGACAGGTTATGCGCCATGTTGTCGAGCACGGAAGGAAACTGCGTGAGAGCTTTGACGCTGGGATCCCAGGGTTGCTGATCGACCGCCTGAGCCAGCACCTGACCGGTTAGGTTCTTGTTCTGCGCGAGCCAGTCGTCGGCATAGGCAAGCTGATCGGGATTGGTCGCAGCGGCGAGGACCTGGGCGACAAGCGCATCGGGATATAGCGCGATGGGAGCCACCAGAGAATCGAGCTGATCAGCCGTCAGCGCCGCAGGGGCCGGGGACGAGTTGCTCTGCCCGGCGTAGCCGCTCGTTGGTTGCTGCGCCACAGGTTGAGGCGCGGGCGGCGCTGGAGCTTGATATTGCGCCGGAGCTTGATACGTCTGCGACTGATATGCCGGTCCTTGATAAGCAGGAGCTTGATACTCCGTCTGCGCTCCGGGAGGAGTTAACACCGGTTGATATTGGTAGACCGCTCCCGTGCTGGGCGGAGCCGGCACCGCGGCCGTCGCCGGACGCACGGCTTGCCACGCCGCGAGTTTGCCGCGGATCCCATAGGTTCCCGACATCGAATCTCCGTAGATCTGTCCCCAGAAGTGAAGAACAGTTCGGGTAACTGTGTTGAAGCGGATGCGATGTCCATTGACCTCACCCTGAATCGGACCCGACTGCATCGGCCCCTCGAAATACCCCGTGATGCGATTGCCGTATTGTGCGATCTGGACGTGCTTAACGACGGTTTCGCCGTTCTCAATACTCGTTGAATAGATCGTCCAATCGCCCTGCACGTTGTCAGGCGGTTGGTCTGCGAACGCGGTGATGGCGAAGGCCAGCGCCAGAATGGCAATCGCTAGCCTCACCGCGGTGTCGGTTTTCTTCATGACATTTCTCCTAAGATCTCTGCGACTTCCTGTTTCATTGCCGCTCGAGGAGGAGAATGCACCTGAAGAACCAAAGTTATCCTGCTGATTTGCTTGGAGTTGTTGCGCCGGCCAACTCCCGAGATATCGGAAATTCACGAAATCTAAAGACGGGGAAAACGGCCGCCGTGCAGCGGAGAAGGGAGAAGTGATATGTGACGAGCCCTCCGAGGAGTGCAGTACTCGTGAATGTCGTGAAGCAAGTTGGGTGCGCACGAAGTGTTCGCACCCAACTTGGGAACAAGCTTCGAGCGAGTCAGCTTTGCTGGAGATTAAACCGGCCGCGCGGCGCATCGCCTTGGCCGGGCGTCGTCGAGGGGTTCGCTTTCGGCTGGCCCGAGTTCGGTTGCCGCGGCACGTCGGGTTTGACCGGCTGTGCAGCGGGCTGATTCGGACGAGCGTGTTGATTCCCGGCGGGAGCGGCTGGCCGCCCCGGTCTGGGCTGATTTGTTCCGCGTTGCTGCGGTGCCCCTGGTTTCGCAGGTTGCGCTGAGGGTGGCTGCGGGCGCGTCGGCCTGTTTCCTCCCGGCGTCGCCGGCTGGCCCGGAGTTGCCCTCCGGCTGGGCCTCGGCTGATTTTGGTCTGGTTTGGTTGGCGTCCCTGGTGCGCCCAGACGCCCGGGAAGGTTATTCGGACGCCTAGACCTGGGCGCTGGATAGTTTGGCGGACGGTAGTGCGGTGGGCGATAGCCCCAGTTGCCACGGTATCCGGGACGATTGGCCCACACGATCGGCCGCGAATGATACCAGTAATGCGGCGGACGATAAGGGTTTCCCCAGCCGTTCCAATAGCCGTGATTGTAGTAGGGCCGCCTCGCTCCCCAATTCCATCCCCAACCACCCCACCCCCACGGACGATTGTCGACGATCAGCGCTCCAATCCCGATTCCAGCGTAAAAGCCGATCACCGGCGTCGCAACCACCGCTCCAGGAGCAGGGCGAACATAGACGATCGTGGGATCGTATTGCGGGACGTAGACGACCGTCGGATTTGCGGGCTGGATCACATAGATCGTCTGCCCTGTCGATTGCTGCACTTCGACTTTCTGTTGCTCAGTGGTGCGCAACGCGCCGGAGTCGTAGGCCTGAGCCCGCAGACGCTGAATCGACGCGGTGACCGATTCCTGGTCAGCGGAGAACGCTTGCCCGACTGCTGCATAATCGTCGATGTGCTGAGCCATCATGTCGAGCACTTGAGGAAAGTTCACCAATGCAATGAATGCAGGATCGAATCCTTGCTTTTCTGCCGCATCCGTGAGTGCTGTGGCCGTCAGGCCGGGATTAGCTCGCAACCAGGCGTTGACATCCAGGATCTCCTGCGGGTTCGTTGACGCCGTAGTGATCTGCGACAGCAGCGCATCCGGGTAGAGTGCAACCGGCGCCAGCAGTTGATCCAGTTCTTCTGGCGTTGGCGCTGCTGCTGCCTGCGCCCAAACCAGAGGGCTGGGCCCCTGCAACACCATTAGCACGACCAACAGCGAAGTCAGCATCGAACGTAAGTTGCTCAGCATAAATGCATCCCTTTCCTAGCTATTCGACTTATTGATTGGTGATTTCTCGTTGAGTTCAGAGAGCAGTAACTTCGCTGACTCGGGTGCCGTAACCTCATTGTTGAATACGATGTCGCGCGCGCTGATGTTTCTTCCATACAACTTCTTGTTGGCTCCATTATCGGCGCGAAGGGTCGAGCCCGACAGAGAGATTCCAGCGAAGAGTCCGCGGGACCGCGAATATGAAAGAATCTCGGCTCGCAGCGTCACATCTGTTTCCGCTGACAGATTGCGTCCGACCGGACCTGCTGCGGCAGAAATGTCGCCGCCCAGTTTGACTTTGCTGTCGAGAATGGCCCGGGCCGATCGCGGAGTCATCAGCAGAAGCACGAAGTCGGTCGCCTGTCCGCCGATCTGGAGTCCGAAGCTCCCGCCTTCGAGCGCCATCATGGTGGGAGCACCCCAGGGGCCCTTAAAGTCCGCCCCGGTGCGGCAAGTCATGACGCCTCGTCCATAACTTCCGCCGAAACCAAAGGCGAACTTGATCACAGATGGCAGAACGACGACGCAATCCGCTTTGTCGATGACACTCTGCGGAATATCGTCTGGAATGTTGAGAATTTCCTTCATTACCTGGCCTGCGTTTGCTACGCGGTTCTGTTCCTTCTCCTGGCCGAAAACAGGTAATGCAATAGTGGCAAGCAGCGTGATTACACCCAATACCTTCTTCATAGTTTTCCTCTCTCAGTTTTTAGACAGCTTGACGAATCCTCTCAGCGGGATTGCCTGCAGACTTGCGTTCTCTGATCACAGCCTACGAGCCGTTGCCTGCCAGCAATTCCTTGATCTGCCGCAAATGCAGCTCCAGGCGCTTTTCGGTTGCCGCATTCTTTGCGGCCATGAGAATCAGTTTCACCGATACGAGAAACACACCCGCCTCCAGAAAGAGCTCGTGGGTAATTCCCTTAACGGCCAACGAGCAACTGAACAACGCGATGGTCAGCACGATGACAACACCGGCCCATGGATCACTCGACTCGAACAATTTCATGACGAACCTCTTTGTTTGATTGGTTGGTCGATTCACAAAGCGTGAATAGCCCAGCCATCAGCTCAACAACTACAAGCAATCAGATTGAGCGGCCCATGGGCTCGATTGAGTCGAGCCCTCGCGCGTTCGTTTTACTTGGTAGCAGGCACCCAAACCGCGTCGGCCGAAGCCAGTTCAACCCCGGCAACTTCAGTGTCGATGGTTACGTTGTGAAGCTGTGTCTTCCTTCCGGGCTGGGCGGAAACTGTCAACAGGTACTGGTTGTCGAGTATCTTCTGCAGTTGGTCGAGATAAGGTGTGAAACTCACAGGCGTATCGAGACCCAGAAAGAAGGACTCACCACCGCTCACATCGGACAATTTCGCAATACCCATTTGTCCGCTCGTGGCTTCCCAGTAGTTGCGGCGGTAGCGGCCTACGCCCGGCGCATAGATCGTGTGAATGATCGTGCCAGTACGCATAGCAACATCACTCGCCGAATCTACGTCAGGATTGATGCGGAGTCCGCGCCAGGGCAACGTACGCCGGGCGCGGTCGATTCCGTCGGTCACCATCAGGATTTCGCGCCGGCGATCGGTAGAGGGCCGGCGATTCATTAGATCGATGGCTGACAGGTACGGACTTGAGTACGCTCCTCTGGAACCCAGGGGCAACCGCAAGGCCTTGGCAGCTGCGGCGCGGTCCGTTGTGAGCTCCTGGACGATCTGAACGGTCGCATTCCGCATGTATCCAATGCCGACTGAGGTCGTCGGGGGCTGCGCATTGATGAAAGTCTTCAGATCATCGAGATGCATGCCCAGGCTCGTGTCCGAAGCGTCATCGATCAGGATGAACAAATCGAGTCCGGCGTATTGTCCCTGAGCAGGAATCCAGCCGCGCACCTTCAGGCGTTCCTTGCCTTGGGTAACGACGACATCCTGTTGGCTGATTTCGGGCATGCGTTTGTTGTTCGCCACGTTTGCGGTAACCGTCATGGTTACCGGCACCGTAGTCTTCGCGGGTTCCTCTGCATGCAGAGGAAAGGCGGTCGCAATCGCCGCCATTGCAATTACTGAGCGAATCTTGGTCGTGATTCGTGATCGCATATTTTGTTTCCTTTATTTGTCACCAGGTCTCGCCTGGATCTCGCCACTGGTCATGCATCCTCGGTGCCAAATCACAACCGATTTAAAATATGAGTGTTGGCAGGATTTCGCTCTCTCGAACCCCTCAGGAATTCCCGAGGTTTCGCGAGGCGGCGCCGCATTGAATGGTCACAGAAAGGCGCGCCTGCAAAAATCGCGATCGCGATTTGCAGGCATGCGAAGGTGAAATTCGATTGAGGAACAACGACAGTTCCTAGTTCTGCGCGCTCCGAGCCGCATTCAGACGAACGACCTGCCCGGCGTCGAGTTCGTATTCTGCTTCAATCACAGTGAGCTTGCTCGACTTGACTGCATTGCGAATGATCTCACTGTTTGCCAACAAGTCGCTTGCGCTCTGATGAACGTTCTCTTTGATCGCCGACTCGATCAGATCGTCGGACTTGGCGTAGGACTTCGCCTGATTCACGGCTGGGCTAATCTTCTCCACGATCGCATCTAGGTTAGGGCTCGGCATCTTCTCGCCAGAACACGCTGCATTCACCGCACCGCACTTCTGGTGTCCCAGCACTACCAACAGAGGACTGTGCAAGTGATCCACCGCGTACTCGATGCTTCCGAGAGCAACTGCGTCGGTGACGTTGCCTGCAGTCCGCACCACAAAAAGATCTCCCAGGCTTTGATCGAAGATCAGTTCCGGGCCGACTCGGCTGTCGGAACACGAAAGGATGATGGCCTTGGGAGATTGTCCGGAGACCAGTTTGTGGCGCAGTGAAGGGAGATCGTGCGCCTGCGGCTTGCCGGCGACGAATCGTCGGTTTCCCGCCATGAGGCTGTTCCAGACCTCGTCCGCCGTGGGGATTGCATGACTGGAATCATGTGACGAGCGTGACGCGGGAACGCTGGCAGGAGCCTGGGCGAGGCCAAGGATTGAAAGCGATAGCACGAGACTGAGGCAGAGTGAGCGCATCATGACCGATTCCTCCAAATTGTGGTTTCAGCCGCTTCGCCGGGACCTGGTGTCGGCTTCTGGATGGTCAGCATCAGTGTATCCGTCTCGGGAAAGATCTGATACTCGACTCGGCGGGGAATTTCGAACCACTTGCCGCCGTATTCAACGAGGCTTCCATCTATGGCGATCTTGCCGCTTCCGCGGACGAAGCACATTGTGACAGCCGAGTCCCCGAATCCGTGCTCGACGATCCGATCTTCGGCTTCAATGTAAGTAAGAGTTCCCAGCGCGCCATCATCTTTGTGAAGGTGGAAACTCCGATTTCGAGCCAAGCGTTCAACGCTAATCCTGGAACCAGAGAGAGACATATCAGAAATTACCCCTGTTGATTTCCCAAATTAAAAAACAGCATTGCCGCCTTGAACTTTGCAATCTCCATTCCAAATTAAGATCGTTAAGGGCACTCGACTTGGCGCGGTTTGAACGTCCCAGACTGTCGGGAATTCCTGAGAGTTCGTGAGCCTGGCCGTTTTCCCAGTCTCTTGCGGACGGCTGAACCTGCATCATCGTACACAGCACGTATCTTTCGCGGTGGTTAAAGGCTGGGCTTGGCGTACTTTTGCGAGGTCGACATAGATCCTCTGTATGCTTTGTTGGCCATCGTGCACGAGCCCCGTTCGCGGATTATCCAATTCAGACACCAGCGACAGCACGATCGCGACTGTCAACGGCACGACCAGCATGCCCAGGAGGAATCTCTCTCGCATGCTGTACCCCACGACGAAGCAGGTCAGCGCGGAGATCGATATCACCACCAACCAAATCACGGCCGGTATGCGCTTTTCTTCAGCCGCCAGCCGTTGTTCCGTCAGATCGGGAAGATCCCCCAGTGCCTGTACGAATAGCGGAGTGACGACGTTAGGATTCTGTTGCACCAGCCAGTCTGTTTCCTGCCACATTTCATTCTGCAGTTGCTGGGCGTTTTTGACGCTCTGCAGCACCGCGCGGCCATTCAGCCCGGCTTCACCGAATTGGGCGCGGACGGCAACGTATTTGCCCAGCGATGTAAGGATTCTGTCTCGAAACGGCTGCGGTAACATCTGGGCGCGCTCCTGGACCGTGGTGATCGCGGTTGCCTCATCAATCACCAGTTGATTCCGGTGCTCATAGTGCGGCAGAGCCATCGGCAGGCTGAATCCCAGCAGCAGACCCAACAGTACGCCAAGCTCACTTCGCGCCGATTCGACCAGTGACTGACGTTCTCCGTTAATCCTGGAGGATGCTCTTCGCAGCCTGAAGCCGAGCTCCACGACCAACATCAAGCCACCCAGCAATAGAGGAAAAAATAACTGGGTATGGGCAATGATCCAGAGCATTGGGCTCGCCAAGTAGTCCAGGTCGGTGGGCAGCGTTGGCTGACTGATTTGTATAAATAGCATATAAGGTCTCCAAAAACGCCGTTACAGAAATAGCTCCTGGTTTGCAGATTTCGAGTCGTCGGCGCTAAACGCCGAGTCTGAAATCTGCGCCTTACTATTCGAGCGGCGGGTCGATGATTCCTTCAAACGACGTTCCCAGAAACTTGCCTGCGGCGTCGAAATTCCATGTGAAGATCGCATCTCCGGCGCGCGCACAGGCATGGCACCCGTCGAGCAGCGGATAGCCTACTGTGAACTGAATGCCGCCATTGTCGCTGGGTTGGGAGTTCGGCCAAATCTTTCCGTCACGGTCTCCGGGCCAGACATCGGCGTGGGGAAATTGCGTCTTCAGATCCAGGAACTGGGTACTCTGCTTCATCGTCTTGACATCAAGCCGCTTGAGATCCTCTACGTTGACGATACGCGGCCGCCCATTGAGCAGCAGGAGGCCGTAGTTGGTATTCGCTCGCAAGGGATAAGTAATCCAGGCAAAGGCAACCGAACCCTCATTCTGAAATCCGGTCATGATGCCAACCTCGCCGTGACTCTGCTTGTAAAGTTCGCGCGTGAACTGTACTGCGTCGGCTGAGGCACCGGATTTTGCCATCATGGCCATCATGCACTCGGCGAGGTTGGAACCTGACGATTGATCACAAACCGCGTGGGCGGTGTTCATAAATTGCGCCGGCAACTGCCAGACAGCCGAGGCCCCGATTTTTGAAGAGGGCTTCGATTGTGCAGTCAAAGTGACACACAAGAAAAGAGAAGCCAGCAACATGTAGGCGTAGCGCATCTTTAGTCTCCTAGATTCGCGAGGTGGTGCAGATCGCGAGTAAACCGTAACAGCGTCGAAACACCCGCAACCCTACCTCCTGGGTCGCGGGTGCTCCGATACGCTGGCTAGCGGCTAAGCCGCATCGCGGGCTGGGATGAAGCGCAGCCCGAGACCGGCACCTACCGCCAGCAGGCCGAGCAGTCCCAGCAACGGAAGAGGGCTGCCCGTCGACGGCAGCGCCTGGGGAACGGCAACCGTGTCGACCACTTCGGCAATCTCAACTTCCTCACCGCTCGGTTCGACCGCCTTCAATGGTGTCTGTTCCAGTACAGGAGCCGGAACTTCGTCGCGCACAGCGAGGACAGGCTCGTTCACATTCTGCGCGATCTCAGTGGCCCGTGCTTTCGGGTAGACGAATTCCTGTCCGAAATTGTCGCCGGGATAGAACCACGCCTTCACCGCTTCCGGAGTTCCAGATGGTCTTTCAGCGAATTTGATCACCGTGTCTCCGGTTGGCCGCAGCCGGTAGTTCGGCAGCGCCAGAGTCGTCGTGATCAACCGGGAACGATCTGCATTCCATATCTGGACGATGTGCCGGTCAGCCGGGCTGTCCATTAACTGGAACCAGTACGTGCCGGGTTGCAGAACTATGTCCGACACCTCTACCGGCTCAGGGAAGGAAACTTTGGTTGCTTTGTTCCACGTGTCGGCGTGGGCGTTGCTCGATGCGAACAGGGCAGCGATCGCGACCAGGCAGAACACAATCATTTGTAGTTTGTGCGATTTCATTTTTTCTTCTCCATTCGTTGTTAGCTCAGTTTTTTCAAACCCTATGGACAAGGACGTGATCCCGTGTCCTGCATCGCGGCAGCAACGCGACGAAACCAGACGCTGTCTTTCGAACCTAGAACTGCTGCGCTTCTCGAACTGACGTCTGCTTTTCGCAATGCAATGCGTTCGCCAAACTGAACTGCATCAAAACACGCCCGTTACCGCGCTCCGCCATTCACGGAAGCGTCGGGAGCTCACGAGATTTCGAGATGATCACAGCGACACGGAGCGGCGACTCGGCTACTCGCGTGCAATTCACTCCGGAAATCTGCCGGTTTGTCGCCCGCGGATCTTTGGCGACTGGCGTGCAACTTCGCTCCCGGCAGATGGCGTGAAACAAATGTTCGAAGGAAAGTTGCTTTCTATGTGGAAGATGAAAAAAGTGGTGGATCGCAACTGGGTGACCTTGCGCATGAGCGGCCACCTGGAGGCGGAACACCTGGTGGAGATACAAAATGCCTTGGCGGACGAAGGAATGCACGAGAACGTCGTCCTCGATTTGAGTGAGGTAACTGTGATCGCGCGGGAAGCGGTCAGGTTTCTGGCACACTTCGAAATCCATCGCATTGACCTGCATAAGTGCCCGACTTACATCCGGGATTGGATTGCCCAGGAAAGAAGAGCGATGAAGCGCCGACGACAAGCGAAATCCAGCGACTAAGTGCGACGGATGCCGCGGTACCCCGGAGAGTGTTGCGGGAATCATAGTGATGATCGAAGGAGCAAGTTGTGAGACTCAGGAGACATCTTCAACGTCTGTTGATGCTTGTAGGATTTGGGCTGTTGGCATGC
>CAVQDY010000002.1:0-362829 GCA_963711365.1 Terriglobia bacterium
GAGTTGTGCTTGCCGGATGTAAAGTTCGGCGATTCGGTCTGACCTCGTCTTCATTGACCGGTCGTTTGTATGGCACTACAATTAAGGGGCGTCGATCAAAGTTCAAGCCCATACTGCCCCCTCGTTCAACGGCTAGGACACCTGCCTCTGGAGCAGGTTATCGGGGTTCGAATCCCTGGGGGGCAGCCACTGCTAAGCCAGAAGTTGTGACTTTTCTGGCACCTCCCTGTTCTGAGCTAGCGTCCGGTTTAAGTGACTGACCTGTGACCGATTCCTTCCTGGGCAAAACTCCTCTGATGGGTGGTTGACACGGCTATCGACGGTCAGGGACACAGCCGGAGACCCCTTGTGGCCGACGATCTACCCCAATAGCCGCTAGGGAAAAGATTCAGCGTTGCGAGACTGCGGATGACTCCGACCGCGAAAGACTGCGCCGGCTGGCGCAGGTATTCGCCTTGGAGCATCTCTTCTGGCTTGACCTGGCGTGCCGAGGGAGCGTCGCTGCTGCCTGTTGCGGTGTCTGAAGCCGGCAGTAGCTTACAATCACCCTGACGCTCCAGATATGGAGCGCCGGCAATCTCTTCCTAATGAAAACTTCGCTAAGAACCATGAAGTGGATTTATCGCCTTCTTGCATCTACGCTGGCAGTTAGTCCGATGGCCGCGCAGACATATCCGGGAACCTATCCAGAGAAGCACATTTCGAACGGGGTGCTGACCGCGAAGATTTACTTACCTGACGCGGAAAAGGGATTTTATCGTGGCACGCGCTTCGACTGGGCCGGCATCATTGGCAGCCTGGAATACGAAGGGCACAGCTACTTCGGGCCGTTTTTTGAAAAATTCAACCCGGCGGTTTCCGACGTGATCATCGGCAGCCCGATCGAAGCGGGCATCAACAGTTCGGCCAGCGGGCCGGTCGAAGAGTTCGTGAGCGGGCCAGATGGAACCGTCCCGGGTTATGCAGATGCCAAACCCGGGGAAGCGTTTTGCAAGATTGGAGTGGGGGCGCTCCGCAAAATCGACAACGCTCCTTATAGTTCTTACACGAACTATGCGATTGTGAATGGTGGCAAGCGCACGGTGAAAAGCGATGCCGAGTCCATCGAATTCACGCAGGAAGTGAATTGTGGCGACGGTTACGCTTACTCCTACAGCAAAACTGTACGTCTTCTGAAGGACGAGCCCGTCATGACTATCGAGCACCGCCTGCTGAATACCGGCGCGAAGCCGATTGAGACGCAAGTCTACGATCACAATTTTTTGTCCATCGATCATCAACCGATTGGACCCGATATCAGCATTGGTTTTGCGTTCATACCGAAGCCAACGCAGGCTCTCGATCGTCTGGCGGAGATTCGCGGGAAAGAGCTTCATTTCTCCAAAGACCTCACGGGTAACGATACGTTCTACGCTGAGTTTGCGGGATTCGGAAAGACCGCCGCGGATTACGATATGAAGGTGGAGAACCAGAAGGTGGGTGCGGGTGTGCAGATCCACGGCGATCAACCTCTGGTGAACCTGGGAGTGTGGGCGGTCCGGACCGTAGTTGCGCCCGAGCCATACATCGAGCTGAATGTTCCCGCTGGCAAAGAATTTAGCTGGAAGTACTCCTATCGTTTCTATACGATCCCTGGGACGAAAGGCACGAAGCGGTAGCGCTTGCGGTGTGTTTTCCGCGGTGGCGCACGGTATGCTGTATCGTTCTATTTGGGATGCAAATGCTTCGAAACCGTCTCGTCATTCCTTCGCAGATTGCACTTCTGGTCTTTCTCGCAATCTCCGCCGCGGCAAAAACCAGCTCGCATGTGATTGTGGTTCCGGTCGCGAATATGTATTCGCGCCCGACCGAGAAGTCGGACGTAGTGTCGCAGGCAATCTATGGAAGTAACGTGGTGCTGCTGCAGACACGCGGGGAGTGGTCGAAGATTCAGACTCCGGATCACTACAGGGGGTGGACACCGAGCCGTTATCTGCGCATCCTGCTGACGGGAGACGGTTATGCCACTTCGGGGCCGACCGTGCAGGTAGAGAGCCTGTTTGCCAATATTTATTCCGAGCCCGATGTGACCAGGCACAAGCCAGTGATTACCGCTCCGTTCGAGACGAAGTTGGAAGTTGCACCCGAGGATAATGCTTCAAAGAAGCCCCCACAACATCACGAAGGCTGGCTGCAGGTGCGGCTACCGGGCCAGACTCTGGCGTGGATTCGGGCGGGTGATGTGGAGACGGATCCGAAGCCGCTGTCGATCCCGGAGTCGATCGAACTCGCGAAACGGTTTCTAGGGCTGCCGTACTTATGGGGAGGAAGGTCAAGTTTCGGATTCGACTGCTCCGGTTTTACGCAGATGCTGGTACGAGCGCGCGGAATCATCATGCCGCGGGACGCCGATCAGCAGGCTGCCTGGAGCGGCATGACGGCAATCGAACGAACGGATCTGCAGCCTGGCGACCTGCTGTTTTTTGGCTCATCGGCAAAAGACATTACCCACACTGGCATGTATATCGGGGATGGGCAATTTATTCACGACACGACTCACGAACATCCGGTGATCCAGATCAGTACGCTGGATGACGAACCTTGGACGAATCTGCTGGTCGCGTGCCGCCGGGTGAAGGCATCGCAATAAGCTGGGCAGCTAGGTAGTCGATGATTTGTCCCCCGCCGTTTGCGCTCCCGCGGCTGCCGCGAGCGCATTCGTCCGCACCGGCGCTGGCTGCTTCCCGCACAGTTCGATTACCTCAGCAATGCGCTGGCTTTCCGACTGCATGGCATTTTGCCAGTTGCGCAGCGCGTCTTTTTCCTTCGTAGCCTGATCGAGATTGTTCTGGATGCGCTGGGCGTAGTGGGCGCGAACCTTCTCCATTTCTTCTTCAATGTGAGCATTCTCTTGCGCCTTGCGCGCCTCAAAGTCTTCCAGCTGTTTTTTCTGCCCGGTCTCATAGGAATTGAGGGCGTTCTGACGGCGCGTGGCGTCGGTGAGCATGTCATCGACAGAGATTCCTGCGGCATCGAGTGCCATGAGCACAGAGGCTCGCTTGATGTCTTTCGAGAGGTCGCGGATGCGCTCGCTGTTGAGCATTTCAACCACTTTGTGAATGCCATAGCCGGAGCCCGGGCTCAGTATGCCGGCGGCCCGGTAAATGTCTTCGTAAGAGAGTTGATCGCCGCGCGGCCCGCTGGCTGATTCGGTGGCGTGAGTCGTGGACTTGTTCACTGGAGCCTCCGTGGATGATGGTTTCGCGGGCGCGTCTCCGTCCTGCTGACGGCGCCAGAATTGCGGAAAGAGAGTTTTTGGTTGCATAACTTTCCTTTCGGAATGAAAAGAAGTGGCCGAAGCTTGTTGTTGTACGCGGACGGTCGAAGGTGGAGATTCGGTCGCGCGGTAGAGCCCGTGAGGAAGACGACGCTTGCCGGCAAAATCTGCGTCGTGCTTTGCTTGATCCGCAATTCGCTCGCGATTGGGAAAGGCCGGTCTTGGGGCCTGCAGTCGCCCCGACTCGGCCTTTTCACCGGACGGCGCCGCATTGGGTTTAGATCTGGTTTTCGGCGGTTCTGCGGGCAAATCCTTGACCGCCATCGAAACAGCAGCAGCCTGGTTTTGCGGCAAGCCGCTGGCCGGTTCCCGGAGGACTCCCAAAAGGAAATCGCGCCCATCATTGCGGCAGTTTCTTGCGATGGCGGAGAACTGCTCGCGGTGCCAGCGGATGGTGACGCGCGACCCGACCGAAAAGGGTTGATGAACGCGGACGCAGGCGCCAGAAGGAGAAGTGTCTTCGAGCGTTGCGGGCGCACGAAAGGACGTGCCAGTGGCGTCTTGCCAGATGACCTCGGCCATCGCCCACATCACCTTCCGCGGTTCGACGTTGCGCCCGTCCATGCCAACTTTATCGGCATAGCGTCACAGGAGTTTAGTCGTCGCAGGAGACGGTGGAGGCAATCAGCCCAACAGCCGCATAAGTCCACTGGGAGCGAGATCAGGAGAAAGGAAATGCTGCTCTTCGAGGCTGGCGGCGCGAGTCAGAACTTCCGCTGCGAGGTATCCGCTGCGCACGGCGCCTTCCATGGTCGCGGGCCAGCCGGTTGCGGTCCAGTCGCCGGCAAGAAATACGTGTGGCCAGTTTGTCACGGGAGTGGGACGGAATGCGTCGATTCCCGGTCGAGGGGAGTAGGTTGCGTTCACTTCTTTGATCACGGTGGATTTCACCAGATGGGCTTCGCGGGCAGCAGGGAAGAATTCGCGGACTTCGCTGAGGGCAAGGTCAACGATTTCGTTGCGCGACTTGTCAATCAGAGTTTTGGAGGAGCTGACGACGAGCTCGATGTAGCTGCCCCCGATTCCATTTTCGCCATGGGCGCGCATCGGTTGCAGGCGAGATTTGTGGAACATCCATTGAATGGTGCGATCGAGGAGGACGGCGTGATCAAGATCTGAGATCTGGCGATCGAACCAGAGGTGGATGCCGGTGATGGGGGAATTCTCGAAACGGGCAAGCTTCTCGCGAATAGATGTGCTTTCGGAGGCCTGGGGCAGAAGGGAATCCAGGGCATCGAAAGGAAGGGCGAGGATTAAGTAGTCAAAGGTCTGTTCCTCATTCGTAGTTTCTTCCTTGCCGCGCACACGGACGCGAATCTGGTTGTCATCGATGGTGAATCCCTCGACCGGGCAACGGAAATGCAGCTGGCCTCCGCGGGCGCGAACGTAGTCGCCGGCAGCGTTGTAAAGATCTGTAAGAGGAAGAGTGGGCACGCCCATATGACGCGCCTCCGGCGTCTTCATGGATTCGCGGACAACCTGTGCGGCGGCGGAAACGGAGATGCGGTCGAGTTCCTCGCTGAGCGCGCTGACTAAAATCGGGTGCCAGAAGCGCGCGATTGCGTTGGGCGTCTGGCCATGCTGTTGGAGCCATTGCCGGAAGGATTGTCCCTTGTCTGGCTGCCGGGTGAACAGGATGGGGCGCAGGGCGCGTGTGATCGAGAGCTTGTCGGCGGCGTTCAAGAACGGAAAGTGCAGAAACGATGGCGCGGTATGGAGCGGGGCCGGAAGAAAGGAAGATTTCATCACCGAAACGCGTCCGCCGGGCTCGATGAAATTCATCTGATCGAACCAGCGAATTTGATCGGCAACGCCGATGCGCTCGTAGAATTCGACGAGATTCGTACAAACCCGGAACAGCACATGCTGGCAGTTGTCGACGACTTCTCCGGTGCCGGGATGCTCCCAGGATGAGGCGCGGCCTCCCAAGAAAGGACGTTTTTCGAATAGCGTGATCCGGAAGCCGGCGTTCGAGAGCGCGCAGGCGGCAGCAAGTCCGGCGAGACCGCCTCCTGCGATGGCGACTGAAGGTTGGGATGAAGTGGAGGGCATTTATCGGAAATTCCCGGCTTCTCGCGCAGAAAACGCGCGAGAAATAGGGCACCCAAATACTCGATCGCGCCGCGTCATGTCAGGCGCTTGAGGAAGCCTTTCCCAAGGATGCGGAACTTTTCCCAGGTGCTCAGAGCGATTTTTCCGGTGAAGACGTCGTATTGCTTCACCGCGATCTTCTCGAGCAGTCCGCGATAGATGTTGATCAGCACCCACAAAGCCGGCTGGCTATCTTCGGCGATGTACGCGATCAGTGCGTCCCCGGAGGAGTAAAACTCGCGCGCGCGATCGGCTTCGAGCGTCAGCACCGGGCGAAGGCGCGCTGGATCGGTCAATGAAAGTACGTCGGAGGCGGATAGACCGACTTTCGCCAGATCCTCTTCCGGCAAATAGACACGTCCGAGGCCGGCGTCTTCTTTTACGTCGCGAATGATATTGGTGAGCTGAAAGGCCAAGCCGCAGCATTCCGCGAGCGGTTCGGCAGCCGGATCGCGATATCCGAAGATGTGAATGCAGACGAGGCCCACAACGGAGGCCACACGATAGCAGTAGAGCCGCAAGTCCTCAAATGTCTTGTATTGGACGGCAAGACCGTCTGCCTGTTGAGGTGCTTCGGACTCGTCGAGATCCATAGCGGTGCCATGCGCCAATTCATCAAGCAGGCCGGCGGGGATGGCGTAGCGGCGTTGGGCGTCGGTCAAAGCGAGCAGGATGGCGTCGTCAGTGGGTTGGCCCTGCTGGGCGCGATGCAGGGCGTCAAGCCAAGCCTCGAGCTGTTGGCGACGCTCAGGCGGGCTGAGCTTTGGGTCATCGGTGATGTCGTCGCAACGCCGCATGAACGCGTAAACGGCGCACAAAGCTTCCCGCTTGCGGTGTGGCAGCACCAGGAACCCGTAGTAGAAGTTTTTGGCATTCTGGCGGGTAATGCCCTTGCAGACTGAGTACGCCATGACGAGTTGTGGAGGAGCAGGCGTCCAGGGAATGGGGACCTGCTGTGTGCCGGCGCTCATCGTGCGCTTGCTCCAGACGATCCAAAGAGCTTGGCCATGGCGGCGTGAGCGACCAGTGCCAGCTTGCGAGTCTTCGAGATGGCAGGCCGATTTCCCAGGACTGCGTAGCCTTGTTTTTCGATCGCATGCAGAATTTCGAGGCCGCCGCGGCTGAAGAGATCCAAATCGACGGCGAGGTCGCGATCGACTTTCCTTATCAGCGGCAAGCCCTGATGGAACCAATCGCGAGCACGTTCGACTTCGAACTTCATCATCATGCAAAAAGCAGGAGTGTTCTGTTTCTTCGCGATGTCGTCTTCACTCACCGCAAAACGGCGCAGGTCTTCGAGGGGAAGATAAATGCGGCCTTTTTCATAATCGACGCTGACGTCCTGCCAGAAATTTGCGAGCTGCAAGGCGGTGCAGGTGAAGTCCGAAAGCTGCTGGCGTTCGGGGTCGCGATATCCGCAGAGATAGAGCACAAGGTGGCCCACGGGATTCGCTGAGTAATGGCAATAAGCCAGCACGTCGTTGAAAGTTTCGAAACGGGTGATCGTTTGATCCTGACGGAAGGCGGTGAGCAGGTCGGAGAATTCGTGCTTTGGGATGTCGAACTGCCGAACCGTCTCGGCTAAGGCTACAAAGACAGGATGCTTCGGGGAGCCGTCGTAGCAAGCATCGAGTTCGCGCTGCCACTGGTCGAGAAGAGCGAGGGAGGCATTGGTGTCGCCGACTTCGTCGCCGAGGTCGTCGGAGATGCGGCAATACGCGTAGACATTGAAGAAGTGCTGGCGGAGTCGGCTGGGCAGGAACCAGCTGGCCACCGAGAAATTCTCGTAATGTGAGCGAGCGAGACGGGCACAGTATTCGCGCGCGTCGTCGAGGGTGGGGGCAGTCGGCGGAATGGCGTAGGCGGAGGGCAGGCGGCTCCAGCCGAGTGCTGATTGCGGGTTTTGGGCGGCGACTTGGTTCACGGTGCTAAAGATATTGCTGGTTCTCGACTGGTGATTGTTGATTGAAAAACCTTATGAGCTGACGTTTTCGAGGCTTTCAATCAGCAATCACCAATCAGCAACTCTGTTCAGTGGCCGGGGATGATCGCCGTTTTAATGTCGCCACCGCGGTTCAACATGTGACGCAGAACCTGTTGCAAGCGGGAGAGCGGTGCCTCACCGGTGATGTAATCCGTGGGGCGGATCTTCTTGGCGGCGATCAATCCGAATGCCCGGCGGACGGTTTCCGGCGTGTGATGGAAAGTTGCCTTGAGTGTGATTTCGGAATAGTGCAGGCGATTGGTTTCGAGCTGCACTTTCGTTCCGCTGGCACAGCCGCCAAAGAAGTTGACCGTGCCGCCTTTGCGGACCATGTCTACTGCCCATTCCCACGCTTCCGGTTTTCCGACCGCTTCAATCACCACGTCGCAACCGCGCTTTTGCGGAGAAAGGGCGCGGACCGCGTCCACGACGTTCGTAGTCTTCGTCGTCTGAATAATCTCGTGAGCACCCATGAGACGGGCAGCTTCGACCTGTCCGTCACGCTTCACCACCGAAATAACGTTGCAGCCAATGGCTCGCGCGACTTGCACGAACATGAGGCCGATAGGGCCTCCGCCAAGGATGGTGACCGTGTCGCCAATCTCGACTCCGGTTTCATGCAGCCCACGAAGGACGCAAGCCAGCGGTTCGGTCATGGCGGCATCTTCAAAGCTGACATTGGTGGGAATCACCAGCATGTTAGCTTCTACAATGCGGCGGGGCACACGGATGTATTCCGCATACGCGCCGTTATTGAAGAGAAGGTCTTCGCAGAGATTCTCCTGATGCTTCGAGCAATAGAAACACATCTGGCAGGGCGCGGAGTTAAGCGCGACAACGCGCATGCCTTTCTTGAAGCCGTTCACCCCGGCGCCGACTTCTTCGACGACTCCGGCCAGTTCGTGGCCGAAGAGGGCAGGGGGGACGATCATCCGGGCGTGGTAACCCCGTTGGTAGACCTTGAGGTCGGTGCCGCAGGTTAATGCGACCTGGACCTTGACCAACACCTCGCCGTCGCCGACGCGAGGGATGGGTACTTTCTCGATTTTCAGGTCTTCTTTGCCGTACAGGACGGCAGCCGTCATTTTTCCATTCACCGCTGATTTCCTTCCCAGCCACTGCCGGGCTGAATCACGACTTTCATGGAAGAGGGTTGCGGATGGGCAGCCAGATCTAAAGCCTGTGTGCACTCGGTAAGCGGAAAACGATGGCTGATCAACCGTTCCAGATCCATTTCGCGATCCATCACAAAACGAACTGACTCCTCCTGCAGATCGACTGATGCACTGTAGGAGCCCACCAAACTCTTCTCATCGACGCAAATGGCAGCGGGGTCAATGACTGCTTCCCCATGCTGCGTTTGCGCGAATAGCAAAACTCGACCCCCGGGACGGGCCGCATCCATCGCCGTACGAATCAGGGAATTCCCGCCGACCGCAAGAATGACTGCGTCGGCACCTCGACCCTGGGTCAATTCACGAACGCGCTCAACTACGTTTGTCCGCGATGCATCAATTGTAAGGTCTAGTCCGAAACTTGAACCTATTCTAAGCCTCTCGGGATACAAATCGGAAGTAATTAAGGTGACCCCCGTCCGCTTTGACAACACGCTCAATATGATGCCGATTGGACCTTGGCCGATGGTTAGAACGGTTTCGCCCGGATGCAGATTGAGCGCGTAAACGCCTTTCAGACAGGTATTTACCGGTTCCACGAAGCAGCCCTGTTCAAACGAAACTTGGTCAGGAATGCGCACCGTGCCGCGTTCCACGATCCAGTCCATCACGCGGACGTACTCGGCAAAGCCACCACCCGACGGCTCAAAACCAGCAGTGCAGCCGACTTTCTTGTAGGTGGCGCATTGGGCGAAGGTCTTGTTGCGGCAATAGAAACAATCGCGGCAAGGGATGTGATGGAAGACCATGACCCGGTCGCCGGGGCGGTATGCACTGACATTTTCGCCCACGGCAGCCACAACGCCAGCGGTTTCGTGCCCGAAGACGCGTGGTGCGGAATGGGATCCCGTGGAGATTTTTTTCAGGTCGGTCCCGCAGACGCCGCAGGAATGGACGCGTACCAACATCTCGCCGGACCCGATGGAGGGAACCGGAACGGTTTCAAGCCGGACGTCATTGACTCCGCGGTAGACAGCGGCTTGCATGGTCGCAGGAATAGTGCTGCGGTCGGTTTGGACGGAGTACTGTCCAGCTATGGCCATGGAAAAGTCTTAGATGATGATAACAAGGGATTTGGTTCAAAAGGGGATTAGCACCGAGATGGCGTAAGTCGGCGTCTTCGCGAGGTTTCATGCTATGCTGCGCACAACTTCCACGTTCCAGGTGACTTGTGCTGATTGAACTCAGGCTCGAAAGTTACGCAGTCATCGACAATCTGGCGGTGGAATTTGGTGCGGGGTTGAACCTGCTGACCGGTGAAACGGGGACGGGAAAATCAATTCTGATTGATGCATTAGCGCTGCTTCTGGGGGATAAGGCTTCGACCGATGTGATCCGCGCGGGCGCGGAGAAGGCTGTCATTTCAGCCGTCTTCGAAGTCGAAGGGACCGCCCGGCAGTTTGCAAGTAAGGTGCTGGACACAAACGGACTGGATGAATCGGACGACGGCACATTGATTCTGCGGCGGGAGATTGCATTCGGAGGCAAAGGGCGCGTCTTCGTGAATAATCAGCCTGCCACCGTTTCGGTGCTGAAGCAGTTGGCGCCTAATCTGGCGGTGATCCATGCCCAAAACGAATCCATACTTCTTTTTGACGGGCCAGCGCGGTTGGAACTTCTGGATACATTCGCGGGCAGTGATCTTGGCGGGGTATCGGCGGCATTCACGAAATGGAAAGGAATCCGTTCGCGCATCGACGAACTGGAGCGCGGAGAGCAGGACCGGCTACGGCTCGTCGATCTATGGATTTTTCAGAAGAAGGAAATTGAGGATGGACGGCTGCTGAGCGGTGAGGACGAACGGCTGGAATCAGAAAAGCGCGTGCTGGCCAACGCGGAGAAAATCTATAACGCTGCGATGAACGCGTTTGATCTGCTTTATGAAGGTGGTGGATCCACGGCGTCGACGCTGCGTGCGGCGCAGAAGCAGGTCGAGGAACTCGGGCGTTACGAGCCGAAGTTCCAAGAGGCGCTTGCGGCGCTGGAATCGGCGCGCATCAGTGTGGAAGATGTTGGCGCTACGCTGCGCGATTATGCGGGAGGAATTCAGGCGTCCCCGGAGCATCTTGCGAAAGTGGAGGACCGCTTAGCGCTGCTGGACCGCTTGAAGCGGAAGTATGGGCCGTCTCTGGATGACGTGATCCAGTTCGGAGCCGACGTTTCGCGGAAGTTGTCAGAGGTCGAGAATAAAGACGAGATCCTGCGGCAGTTGCGGGGCGAGCTGGACAAAGCCGCCGATGAATATCTGCGAGCGGCTCGTACGCTCTCAAAGAAAAGAACGGATGCGGCGCGAAGGCTGGAGAAGTCAGTCGAGGCTGAGATCAATGATCTTGCCATGAAGTCGTCGTTCCGAATCGACAAGACGCAATCGGAAGAGGAGCGCGACTGGACTGCTTCCGGAATCGATCAGATTGTGTACATGATCTCAACCGACCCTGGCGAGCCGATGCGTCAGTTGGAGCACGTTGCCTCAGGGGGTGAGTTGTCGCGTGTGATGTTGGCGCTAAAAACCAGTGTCGAGGCAGGTAAAGTCCCGACATCCCCCAAAACCGGAAAAAGCCGCGAGAAATGGGGATCGCAAAAGACCCTGGTGTTCGACGAAATTGATACCGGTATTGGAGGGCGGGCAGCAGAGGCAGTCGGCAAGAAGCTGAAAGCTCTCTCCCGCGCCAATCAGGTTTTGTGCGTGACCCATCTGCCGCAGATCGCGACGTTTGGCGACCAGCACTTTGTGATCGAGAAGAGAGAAGCAGGGGGAAGAGCCAAAACGAGTATCCGTCCGGTGACCGGTGAGGAACGTACCGATGAAGTAGCGCGCATGTTGAGTGGAGCGAAGCTGACCGAGACTTCCCGCAAACATGCGGAGCAGATGATCAAGGCGAACGCCTGATCACGCGCCTTGGAGCGTGCTTGCCTGAAGGAACTTTTCCCTTAAGAGATTAGCGAGTGAGGATGAGAGTCTGCTCGGGGCGGATTTCAGCAATCGTGGTCTTGCCGGAGTTATCGGCTACTTTGATATTGAAGTTCACGGTAATCGTAGCCTTGGACTCAACGGCCTGACCGTTCTGCACGATGGGCTTGAAGCGCCACACACGGACGGCCTGCTGGGCCGCGGAGGCCAGGATGGCCGGGCCGCTGGTCACGCGCAGGTTCTGAATGACCCCGTCGGTTCCGATCAGAGCCTCTAACACCACCGATCCCTGCACATTCATGTGTTGCGCCAGCGGAGGATAAGCTGGCTGCGAGGTGTCGGCGATTGGCTGGCGCTGCGCTGCATTGGTTGCTGCCTGTATCGCCGGTGCGGACTTTGTTCCGGGAGTTGTGATCTGCAGATTGGTGGTGCTGCTTCCGGGATGAACGTTGCTGTGCTTGCTGCCGGCCACGACTTCGACGTCGAGCGCCGGCAGAATTGTACGATTGGCCGTTACCGCGGCGGCCTCCTCAGGATTCGATTCCGTGACCGGCTTGGCAGAAGAAGTCTGTTTTTTGGCGGCACGTGCCTGAACTGCGATTGTCGGCTGCGTGGTGGACTTTACGGGAGTCTGCGACGGTGTCGGATTTTCCGGTTCGTAAGGCTCAATCGTGGAAGAAGCGGTGCCAAACCAGAAGTCCCGGTCCTTAATCAAAACCGCGGTCAAGGCCACCAGCAGCAGGACGAGCGCGACCAGAAGACGACGCATTTGCTGGGGCTCGATGGCGATGGAGGCCTGGGGGTTGGTGGTCCGTCTTGAGCTTAGTTCCAGCATGTCGCTAACCTGAGTGTTTGGAAGACGGCAATATAGTGCAACGGACATGCATGAACGACAATGGCACGGCGAGGGTAGTTGGGGGCACGATAGGGCCATCCGGTCGGAAATGTGCTCTGAGGCTCTGCGGCCTGTGATTTCTATCACAGCATATGGACCTTGGCGAACCTACATTCAGCCCATGAGCACAAGCAACGATCGCGCCGCCTGGATACAAGGATCTTCCTCACAGTGTGAGACCACTCCGGAGGGAGCTTTGCTGCCATGGAGGCTTATTTTGCTGGGAGCTCCCGGCGTGGGAAAAGGAACACAGGCGGAATTGCTGAACAGGCGCATGCGGGCCTGTCACTTATCGACGGGAGACGTATTTCGCGCCGCAGGAAGCCGCCCGGACTGTGAACAGAGTCCAGCGATGAGAGAAGCGATGGGATACATGCGCCGTGGAGAGTTGGTGCCCGATTCGACGGTCTGGGAAATGGTTCGGGAGCGCAGTGGTTGTCTTCATTGCCGCGGCGGATTCATCCTGGACGGGTTTCCGCGGACCCGCCGGCAGGCGGAATCACTGAAAGAGCTAACGGATCAGGAAGGACTAGCGCTGACTGCCGTCATTAACTACACGCTCCCGTTCAACGAAATTGTGGCCAGGCTGAGCGGACGCAGGACATGCGAGAAGTGTAAGGCGGTTTATCACGTGACCGAACGGCCTCCGAAGGTCGATGGGAAGTGCGATCACTGTGACGGCAAGCTCTTTCTGCGAGAGGATGATCGGCCGGACTCAATCAAAGTGCGTCTCGAAGCCTATGAAAGAAGTACGACACCGCTGATTGAGTTTTACAGGAGCTTAGGCCTGCTGGTTGAAGTGGCAGCCAAAGGGTCGCCGGACGACATCTTCGAAAGTACCTTCACCCAACTGGAGGCTCGCCGAGTTCGAGAGGTAGCACAAAAGGTTTTGGTGGCCCAAGAAGATCGCCAATAGACCTGAGAAACCGACCATTCGCTGCTAATCCTTGCCATTTCTGTGGCTTACGTTGACCATCGCGGTTCTTTTCTGTAGCTTATTAGTATCGCCACAATGGAGATCGTGTACCCTGAAGGTAGCGATTTTCTGTGGGCTGGTTTGCATCCAACGTTTAGAGGGCGGGATTCTCGCCAGAAGGTTGGCTGAGCCTCGCGTTGGATTGGCGAGCTCTAACGGCGTTTTAGGGGACGGCTATATCGTGACTGGAATTTTAGACAATACAGACGAAAAGACCTTATTACTGCTGAAACCGCGAGGGTTCTGCGCGGGAGTGGTGCGGGCGATCGACGTAGTCCGCATCGCACTGGAGGCGTTCGGTCCGCCAATTTACGTCCGCAAAGAGATCGTCCACAACAGCTTTGTTGTCGAGGAGTTGCGCGGCAAGGGAGCAATCTTTGTTGACAGCGAAGATGAAGTGCCGAATGGCGAACGCATTATCTATAGCGCCCACGGCGTTTCGCCCGAGGTGCGCGAGCACAGCACCAAGCGCGGGTTGCGGGTTATTGATGCCACCTGTCCGCTGGTAACCAAGGTTCACGTGGAAGCTGTGAAGTTCGCCAAGGAAGGTTATTCCCTGATCCTGATTGGCCACAAAGATCACGACGAGGTTATCGGCACCCTTGGCGAAGCTCCGATGGTGACGCAGGTGGTGGGATCGCCGGAGCAGGTGGCGTCGCTGGACGTCCCCGATCCGGACCGCGTCGCTTATCTGACGCAGACGACGCTTAGCCTCGATGAGACCAAGGACATCATTGCCGCGCTCAAGAAGAAGTTCCCGAACATTAAAGGACCAGCGGCGCAGGATATCTGCTACGCCACCGAGAATCGTCAAGTTGCCGTGAAGCAAGTGGCTTCCGAGGCAGATCTTTTGTTAGTCGTTGGTTCGGAAAACAGTTCGAATTCCAACCGGCTTGTGGAAGTGGCGCGCAATCTGGGCACAAACGCCCATCTGATCGACAGTTGCAACGACATCGAGGCCGGATGGCTGAAGAGCGTGAAAACCATTGCTCTTACGGCGGGCGCATCGGCTCCAGAACACTTAGTGGAAGAGACGGTGGCGTTCTTGCAGCAGAAGGGCTTTGGCAACGTTCAAGAGCTGGAAGTAATGCCCGAGAATGTACGGTTCGGATTACCGCCGGAGATCGTGGAAGCAATTGCCGCGGCCCCGGCCGGCGCGAACTAATGGAGCAGTGAATGGACAAAAACTCCCCCGATGGCAATTCAGCCGCTGAAATCCTCGGTACGAATCCTCAACTTCGCTTCGGCAAAATAGAAGAATTGGGCAGCCGCGTCAGTGCGGCGATCGCGGCGGCACGAAAATATCTTTTCTCGGAGCAGCACGAGGATGGGTACTGGTGTGGGGAACTGGAAGCAGATACCACACTGGAGTCGGATTACATCCTTCTCCACACTTTGCTTGGCACGGGCAACCAGGAGCGCTTCCAAAAGGCGGCGAACTGGATCCTGCGCCACCAGAACGAAGATGGCGGATGGGGAATATACGCCGGTGGTCCTTCCAATATCAGCGCTTCGGTGAAGGCATACTTCGGATTAAAACTGGCAGGATACACGGCCGACCATCCTGCGTTGGAGCGCGCCCGCAAGAGAATCCTGGAGATGGGCGGGGTCACGGAAGTCAACACCTTCACGAAAATCTATCTCTGCTTTTTTGGCCAGTACGATTACGACGCGGTTCCCGCGATTCCTCCCGAAATCGTGCTGTTTCCGAATTGGTTCTGGTTCAACATCTACGAGATTTCATCGTGGTCGCGTGCCATTCTGGTGCCGCTCTCGATCTGCTACGCCAAAAAGCCATTCAAGAAGATTCCGCGGGAAATGGGCGTAGAGGAGTTGTTTGTGGGCGGGATGCAGAAGTCGCGGATGCACCTGCACTGGGCGAAGAAGCTGGTTTCGTGGCGGAATTTCTTCCTGGTGATTGATCGGGTGACGCACTGGTTTGAGCGCGTGCACGTGCGTCCGCTACGTTCCGTCGCGCTGAAAAGTGCGGAGAAGTGGATGCTGGAGCGTTTCGAGATGAGCGACGGATTAGGCGCGATCTATCCGTCGATGATGAACGCGATCATTGCTTTGCGCTGCCTGGGGTATTCGCTCGATGATCCGCAGGTCATTCGCGCCATGGATGAATTCGAGAAGCTGGGGATTGAAGAGGAAGATACATTCCGCATGCAGCCCTGCATGTCACCAGTGTGGGACACGG
Source organism: Terriglobia bacterium (assembly GCA_963711365.1). Lineage (GTDB taxonomy): Bacteria > Acidobacteriota > Terriglobia > Terriglobales > Acidobacteriaceae > Sulfotelmatobacter. The sequence goes on from CAVQDY010000002.1 coordinate 15,549, forward strand.
CGTACGCGCTGTTTGCATTGGGCGAAGCCGGCGTTGCGGCGAATGATCCGCGCATGGTGAAGTGCGCCGACTGGATTTTGCAAAAGCAGGTGCGCAACGTTGGCGACTGGAAGGTTAAGAACAAGGATGGGCAGCCGGGTGGCTGGTACTTCGAGTTCAATAACGAGTTCTATCCCGATGTCGATGACAGCGCGATGGTTTGCCTGGCACTGAGCCGTGTGGAACATCCGAACGGTCGCTACCAGCGGGAGTCGGTGCAGCGCGCCATCGACTGGATTCTCTCCATGCAGTGCAAGAACGGCGGATGGGCGTCATTCGATAAAGATAACGACAAGATGGTGTTCCAGTACATCCCGTTCGCCGACCATAACGCCATGCTGGATCCGCCGACGGTCGATATCACCGGGCGCATCCTGGAAATGCTGGCGACCTACGGATACGACAAAAATCACCCTGCGGTGCAACGGGCCATTCAGTTCGTTCGCAAAGAACAAGAGCCGGATGGAAGCTGGTTTGGGCGCTGGGGTGTGAACTATATCTACGGAACGGCCTTGGTGCTGCGCGGCCTGGAGGCCATCGGGATGGATCTTCACGAACCATGCGTTCAGCAGGGTGCGGAATGGCTCCGCATGGTGCAAAACGCGGATGGTGGATGGGGCGAAACTGTTGGTTCGTACGACGATCCGACATTGCGCGGACAGGGAGACAGCACACCATCGCAGACAGCGTGGGCCATTCTGGGCCTGCTCGCGGCCGGCGACACGCGCAGCGATTCCGTGGCCCGGGGTATCGCGTATCTGATGCGCACGCAAAAGCCCGGCGGATCGTGGGACGAGCAGTTCTATACGGGAACCGGCTTCCCGCGCGTCTTCTACCTGATGTACCACCTGTACCGGCAGTACTTCCCGCTGCTGGCATTGACGACGTACGCGAAGGTGATGGAGAAGGCCAGCAATTAGCACTTGGCAATTGGCACTAGCCAATAAGGTTCCGTGCAAATCTCGAAAACTATTGGCCCTTGCGGGCCAAATGCTGACTGCTAAATGCTTGCTTTCGTCACAGGCGCCACTGGATTTCTAGGTTCCCACGTCGCACGCGCTCTCCGAGATCAGGGAGCCAATCTGCGGTTGCTGGTCCGTTCTACGAGCAATCTGAAAAATCTGCAAGGATTGAATGCCGATACGGTCACGGGAGATCTGCGTGACGCCGCATCGATTGAGAAAGCGATGTCCGGCTGTGACACCGTGTTTCATGTGGCAGCTGATTACCGGCTCTGGGTGCGGGATCCCAGCGAAATGTACCGGTCGAATGTGGAGGGTACTCGGGCGGTGCTCGAAGCTGCGCGGAAGAATGCGGTGCGCCGAGTGGTGTATACGTCGAGCGTTGCGACGATCGGCTTTACCAGCAACGGGCGCCCGGCCGATGAAGATTCTCCAGTTTCGCTGGAGGACATGATCGGGCACTACAAGCGGTCGAAGTTCATGGCGGAGCAGGTAGCGATAGAGGCTGGCCGCAGCGGGATGGACGTGGTGACGGTCAATCCGACGACTCCCATCGGCGAGCAGGACGTGAAACCGACTCCAAGCGGCAGAATCGTTGTTGATTTCCTGAAGAAAAAATTTCCTGCGTATGTGGAAACCGGGCTCAATCTGGTAGATGTGCGAGAGTGCGCGCTGGGGCACGTGGCTGCGCTGGAAAAAGGGAAGAGCGGTGAACGGTACATCCTGGGCGGAGAAGATCTGACGCTGAAACAGATACTGGACAAATTGGGAGAGATCACCGGCTTACCGTCTCCGACGGTAAAGTTACCCTACGCGATTGCGTTTGCTGCCGGAGTATTCGGGGAAATGGTCACCGGCCGCATGCTGCACGGAGATCCGCGAGCCACGATCGATACGGTGCGTATGGGCAAGAAAAAAATGTTTGCGAGTTCCGCCAAAGCCGGGCGCGAGTTGGGATGGAAGATCGTACCGGTCGATGATGCGTTGCGGCGGGCGGTTGAGTGGTTTCGGGCGAACGGATATGCCTAGGCTTGCGATCGTAGCCGCGCTGGAGCGAGAAGTGCACCCACTGGTCAAGGCGCTGGACGTCCAATGAAAGGGAGTACGGAGGGACGGCGGTTTCGGTTTTTCGAGAATGGCGATGTCGTGCTGGTTTGCGGAGGAATCGGTGCGGCCGCAGCGCGACGAGCGACTGAAGCCGTGATCGTCGGGTTCGGGCCTAGAGTCGTATATTCAGCCGGATTTGCCGGAGCGCTGGATCCGAAGCTGAAGGTCGGAGATCTCGTAGCTCCGCAGCGTGTCATCAACGCCGGTGATGGCAGCAGCACTGCAGTAGGCAGCGGGTCAGGAGTACTGGTGAGTTTCGGATCGGTTGCGAGTCCGGCGCAGAAAGCAAAGCTGCGGGAATCGTTTGGCGCGGAAGCTGTGGATATGGAAGCGGCTGCAGTAGCACGGGCTGCAGAGGCCCGTGGAGTGGAATTCGGGGCGGTGAAGGCGATCTCTGACGAAGTGGAGTTTGAGTTTCCGGCAAGCGAGCGATTCATTGATGCGGAAGGCAGATTCTCCGAGGGCCGCTTCGCTGTGTATGCGATCTTGCGGCCATGGCTTTGGTGGCGGGTCATCCAGCTGGCCAAGAACAGTAAACAGGCTTCGCGCGCGTTGTGCGGCTATTTGGGCAACTTAATGAGTAACCCTGCGGTTCATACAAAGGTGGAGTCGGATGCATAACTCGGTCTGAGGATCGGGGTCATTGTTGAAGGGCCGCGAAGTGATCGCAGTGGCGCAAAAGTATCATTGCCAGATTGGGTTCGTGTGGCAAAATCGCGGGCCCGGTTCATCTATAATCGCGAAAGGCATTCTCCAAAACCCAGATGCAATTGTCCCTCTTGCTAGTAGTGTTCGTCGGCGGCGAGATCGTCGACATGATTTCCAACAGTGGCGCGGTCGCCAAGCTGGTTTTAGTCTTCCTGCTGGCGTTCAGCCTGCTCTCGTGGGCCATTATCCTTACAAAATGGAGCCTGCTGCGGCGGGCGCGGATGCAGAGCGGGCGCTTTGTGCGCGCGTTTCGCAAGGCGCAGCGTTTGCAGGATATCGCCGCAGTGGCGGATCAGTTTAAGCCCAGTCCACTGGTCGGCGTATTCGAAGGCGGATACGAGGAGTACCGCCGACAGGTAGCGGCGGCTGGCGGGATCAGAAATCTGGTATCGGTTCAGCGCGGTATGCAGATCGGCGCCTCCGAAGAAATTACACGACTGGAACGCAATATGCCCTGGCTGGCGATAACCGCGGCCGTCACGCCATTTGTCGGATTGTTCGGGACAGTGTGGGGCATCATCGATGCTTTTCATGGACTCGGAACCGCGGGGGCGGCAACGCTGCGGGCGGTGGCACCCGGCATTTCGGAAGCTCTGATCACGACGGCCGCCGGATTGGCAGCCGCGATTCCCGCGGTGATTGCTTATAACCTGATCGGATCATCCATTCGGGAATTTGCCGCGCGGAGCGACGATTTTGCTCTCGAAGTGCTGAATGCTGTGGAGAACAGCCAGGCACAGATTCCGGCGGCCGTTCCGGCCGACATGAGGCGCTAATGGCGTTTACGACTTCCAATGGCCGGACGCAAACCGCAATGGCGGACATCAACATCACACCGCTGGTGGACGTCGTCCTCGTTCTACTCATCATTTTCATGGTGACGGCCCCGGTGCTGCAGTCGGGAATTGACGTCAGCGTTCCCAAGACCCAGTACGTGAAGCAGATTACCGAAGAACGACTGGTGATCACGATCAACAAAGATCAGCGCGTGTTCTTAGGGAACGATGCCATCAACATCAACGAGATCGGAAGCAAACTGCGGCAGAGAATCCGCGATCCGCGGAACCAATCCATCTTCGTGCGGGCGGATGAGAATGTTCCTTTTGGGGCCTTTGCAACCATCATGGATGCGGTGAAGCAGGCCGGATTTGCCAACGTGAGTATCGTGACTCAGCCTCTGGAGCAAAGTGGCAAGCACTGAGATCTATTTCGAGCACGACCGGTGGGGACGTGCGATCGCCTGGTCAGCGGGGCTGCATGTCGGGGTTACCGCTCTCTTGCTGATTTATACCGCACTGCTCAGTCGAACCAGCGGGGATACTTGGGGTGCTGGCGGAGGCGGAGAGGCGATTGGAGCCACGTTGGTGAGTACAGTTCCTCTTCCCGCCAAACAGAGTCCGACGCAGAATGTGCTTGCGAATGAGTCGAAGGGCGTGACGCAATCGCAGCCTAAGGTCCAGGAGAAAGAGCCGGACGCGATCGATCTTCAAGGTAAGAACGCCAAGATCAAACCGAAAAAGAAGCAGGAGACGGCCACGACGAAGCAGGCGCAGCCAGCTCCGGAGCCGGACGACAATCGAGTTGCGTTCGGGGAGGGTGGCCCGGTCAGCGGGCCGTACGGAACATTCAGCGCCAATGGAGCGAAAGGCGGTTTCGGAATCACGGGCGCGGGCGGAGATTTCGGAACGAAGTATGGATGGTACGTGCAGGTGATTCAGCGGAAAGTTTCAGAGAACTGGTTTAAATACGAGGTCGATCCGAGAATCACATCCGCACAGCGCGTGTACATCACATTTGACGTGGCGCGCGACGGGCACCCGATGAATGAGCGGATCGAGCAGTCGAGCGGTGTTCCGTCGCTGGATATCTCGGCCGTTCGTGCGTTACAGCGGATCGATACCTTCGGTCCGCTTCCGCCGGATTATTCTGGCAACAAGATTTCAGTCGAGTACTGGTTCGATTACAAGAAGTGAGTTGCTGTACCTTCGACTGGTTACCAACCGGGTGCACAGGGTTTGTGCGCCGGAAAACAAGCGCAAAATGGGGAAGTCAGGTGATGAATCGTAACAAATCCGCGAGCAATAGGTTGCAAAGCGAATCCTATCGGCATACGATATTGTGTCACAGCAAAACCTATTCTCCACGAATGGACGAGGACGACAGATCACTATCCCGGCGCCGTCAACGCGGTTTCCATAGCCTCGCACGTTTACTCGTCCTTTTCTGTATTTGCAGCCTGTTCGCGTCTACTCTTCTGGCGCAGGACTGGGTGAAAACCGGAACTGCTTTAGGCGTAGAGAAAGTGCGCCTGGCGGTTCCCGACTTCAAGCCTTCGGCAGCCGATCCCCAGAACGCCACTCTTCTTAAGACCTTCAACGACACGCTCTGGAATGACCTGGATGTTTCGGGAGTGGTCGAACTGGTCTCCAAGAGTTTCTATCCGCTGCAGGTACCTGCGCAGCCCGTAGAAGTAAATTTTCTGGCGTGGAATGCCCCGCCGCCGAACGCGGCAATGCTGGCTTTCGGGAACCTCGGGGTAGCGGGCGGAAACCTTACGGTGCAGGGCTGGCTGTACGACGTCAAGAATATCCAATCGCCGCAGGTGCTCGGGAAGCAATATACGGACGTAGCGAGCGACGCCGCAGCCCGATTGATGGCGCACAAGTTTGCGGACGAGATCATCTTCCGGCTGGGCGGGGGAATTCAGGGCATCGCGGAAACCCAAATCTATTTTGTAAGCGATCGTACCGGACACAAAGAAATCTGGGCGATGGACTACGACGGCTCCAACCAGCACCAGATTACCCATCTCGGCTCGATCGCCCTCTCTCCGCGAATTTCTCCTGACGGATCGCGGATCGCATTTAGTGCACTGACAAAGACGGGATGGGAGATTATGATGTACTCCCTTGAGATAAACAGGATGGTGACCTTTCCCCATATGGGTGGAACGAATTTGTCGCCAGCCTGGTCGGGGGACGGAACAAAAATTGCCTTCTCGTCTTCGCGGGCGGGTGATCCGGAAATCTACGTTGCCGATGCTTCCGGAGGAAACGCCCATCGTTTGACAACGGACAAGGGGCCTGACGTTTCGCCAGTATGGAATCGCAAGACGAACGGGCAGATTGCGTTTGTGAGCGGCCGTACGGGTTTGCCGCAGATTTACACGATGGGTTCCGATGGCACGAACCAGCAGCGCATGACCGATCAGGGATACGCGGTTTCGCCGAACTGGGAGCCGAACGGGCAATTTCTGACGTTTGCCTGGGTACGCAAGTATGGACCGGGTGAGCCCGGCGCTTCTGATCTTTACCTGATGGATATTGCCAGCAAGCAATGGGTGCAGCTTACGCATGATGGTGGACGTAACGACTTTCCTTCATGGTCGCCGGATGGAAGGCATATCGTGTTTCAGTCGAACCGTACGGGAAGCCTCCAGATCTGGACCATGCTGGCAGATGGATCAAAAGTTCAGCAGTTGACTTTTACAGGACGTAACTCGCAACCGAATTGGAGTTGGAAATAGTACATAACTTCGTCTGGCCCCGGGGGGCAAACTTCGGGGTCGCAGGAGGAATATAAAGTGAAGAAAAACATGAAGTGGTTGTTTCTTATAATTGGATTAAGCGCTCTGCTCATGTTGGGCGCTTGCAAGAAGAAAGCGGCACCGCCGCCACCACCACCGCCACCGCCACCGCCGACACCAACCGCCTCGATCTCGGTGGATCCGAGCAGCATCCAACCAGGACAGTCTGCCACATTGAGCTGGCAGACCAGCAATGCCACCGATGTGTCGATCGATGGCATTGGCGCTGTGCAGCCTAACGGCTCGCAGAGCGTTTCGCCATCGGCCTCCACGACCTATCATCTGATGGCCAAGGGCGCAGGTGGTACGCAGGAAGCGACGGCCCGTTTGACGGTGACCCAACCGCCACCGCCTCCCCCACCGCCGACTCCGACGGTAACGGATGAGGACCTGTTCTCGCAAAATATCAAAGACGTCTATTTCGATTACGACAAGTCCGACATCCGGTCGGATCAGCAGGCTTCGATTCAGGCGGACGCGCAGTTCCTGAATCAGCACCCGAATATGAATTTCACGATCGAGGGACACTGCGACGAACGAGGATCGACCGACTACAACCTGGCATTGGGTGACAAGCGCGCCAGTTCAGTCAAGAATGCGCTGACCGCAGCGGGAATCAGTGCCAGCCGGATTAAGACGATCAGCTACGGCAAGGAGAAACCATTCTGCACAGAGAGCAATGAAGCTTGCTGGCAGCAGAATCGCCGCGGTCACTTTGTCTATCAGAAGTAATGAACCGACGGGGGATGCCGGTGGCGTCCCCCGCTATTAACTTGCGCGTAGATCTCGACGCTGCGGTTCGCGAACTGCATTGCTTCTTCCCGTTGAATGTTCCGGTTCCCGCTTGTTCTTTCAATGCGAGATCCACCTCGTCTGTGGGAAAATCAAGGCATCTAAACTGATGTACCCAGGAAAACACTCATGAAAACACGACATGTGTCCGCGTTTGTCGCACTGCTCGCAATGCTCTGGATGTCGACCGTCCCTGCCTGGGGCGTCAGCAAGGAGATTATCCAGCTGCAAACCCAGGTCCAGCAGCTGCAGGAGCAGATGACTGCCATGCAGCGCAGTTTCGACGAGCGCATGGGTGTTATGAACAATCTGGTGCAGGGCGATGCGGATTCGGTCAACAAACTGGTGGCCGCTCTGACCGCATTGCAGACCACGTTACAAAAACAGCAGGCGGATAGTGGAGCGAAAACCGACCAACTCTCGGGACAGATTCAGGCGCTTAATGACACGTTGGACGAGCTGAAGGTGCGCCTGGCCAAAGTGACCAAGCAACTGGAAGACATGCAGGCAGCGCAGCAGAGTCTAGCCGCGCAGCAATCCCAGCAACAGGCTGCGGCTGCTGCTGTGGCCGCTGCACCGCCCCCAGATGTCCTGTATAACAACGGCTTACGCGATTACAACGGCGGCAAGAACGACCTGGCGTCGCAGGAATTTTCCGACTACGTCAAGTTCTATCCGAATACCGATCTGGCCGGGAACTCCTACTATTATTTGGGTGAGATTCAGTTTAAACAGGGAAACTACCAGCAGGCCGTGCAGAGCTACGATCAGGTGTTGCAGAACTTCCCCAGTGGAAATAAGGCGGCCTCCGCACAGCTGAAAAAGGGATTTGCTCTGGTCGAACTCGGTAAGCAGGATGACGGCGTGACCGAATTGCGCCATCTTATTCAGCGTTATCCGCACTCGCCAGAGGCCTTGCAGGCGCGCGATCGGCTGCGCAAGCTGGGAGTCTCAACTCGCGGCGAGAACGGCACAGCGGAAAACTCCGAACCGCAAAGCTAGCCAGAGCCTATGCTCTATGGCGCCGGTGCTTCGGAGCGTGATGTCTGGTGGCTTTGTGCGCATGATGCCGCTGAACGTGATGCTTTGCCGGCACGAGAACCGCTGATGATGTGTCGGCCAACCCGAATGTCGGAAGAGCGAAAAACATTAGAAACAGAAAGAATCTCTTCATAAAGTCCCCACTGGCCTCTGCATAAAGAACTCTATTCTATTCGAGTTTCCGCAAGAATAGACTGATTCTCAGCGGGGCGGCCTTTATCAGTTTCGGTCGACCCCGGTTATCGTAAGGGAGAATTCATGGTACATAGCAAAAGTGATCAAGATACTGCGAAGGGCGCGACCGAAACCGAAGATCACAAGGTCTCCGGCAACATCGGCATGCAGGAGCAACTTGGACATCGGGATCAGGATCCGATGTTGAAAGATGCAGATAGCGATTTCCCGGAACCGGGAGAGAGTCCGGAACACAGCGGCGAACTAGAGCGTAAGAGTGCTTAGGAGCGGTTTCAGCTCAAACTTAAAAAGGCCTCCAGATCGGAGGCCTTCGCTTTTGCAGGAATACGGCTACCGCAATTCTTCCATGCAGGCGTCGAGGACTTCTTTTGGTGGACGGGTCATCGAATCCGGCAGCGTCGCCAGGGGTTGATCCACGACGTTCAGCATCTCGATAAAGTTCGGAGCCTCCGGATTCACATAGAAAACGCCCGTCAGTACCTCACCCTTATCGTGGGCTTCGGTCAGGCGGCTCATGGCGCGAATTTTGTCGGTGGGATCGTAGTCCTCTTCAAGTTTGCGAAGTTGGAGGCGCGAACCGTCGTGCATCGTTACTTGGATCGTCGAGCCGGGATCGTATTCGACATTGATGTCTTCAAAGTGGGGAACAAAACTGACTTCCTGCAGCGTTTCCTCATGGTCCTTGACGTATTTGTAGGACTTGGTTGAGCCCTCATGATCGTTGAAGGTCACACAGGGAGAGACAACGTCGAGCATGACTGTGCCTTTATGGGCGATAGCGGCTTTCAGCATGGCGCTGAGTTGGCGCTTGTCGCCCGAGAAGGAGCGTCCCACCAAAGTGGCGCCGAGTTGGATGGCGAGCGCGCAGGTGTCAATGGGGGGGAGATCATTGACGACTCCGGTCTTCAGTTTTGAGCCGAGATCGGCTGTGGCGGAGAACTGGCCTTTAGTCAGGCCATATACACCGTTGTCTTCGATGATGTAGATGATCGGCAGGTTTCGCCGCATGAGGTGCATGAACTGGCCGATGCCAATCGATGCGGTGTCGCCGTCGCCGCTGACGCCGATGCAGACAAGCTTGCGATTCGCCAGCAACGCCCCCGTAGCAACGGAGGGCATACGTCCGTGAACGGCATTGAAGCTGTGGGAGCGGTTCAGAAAGTAGGCGGGAGTCTTGGACGAACAGCCAATACCGCTGGGCTTGATGACGTACTCAGGTTCGACACCCATCTCGTACATTGCCTCAATGATTCGCTCTGAGATCGCGTTGTGACCACATCCCGCGCACAGAGTAGTCTTGCCACCCTTGTAATCGATAACCGTAAGGCCGATGCGGTTTGTCTTCGGCCCCGGTGCGGCTGCGCCGGGCTCAACCGTCGTGGTTCCCATTATTTACCCTCCATGCTGGTGAGTTCGTCGGTGATGGACCGCGCATCCAGCGGCAGTCCGGTGATATGCGCGATGCTGCGCAGACGAGTCGTGAGTTCGGGTTTTAGATCGAGCTTCAATAAGCTGAGCATCTGTGCATCGCGGTTCTGCTCGACCATATAAATGCGCTCGTGCTGCTCGATAAACTCGTGCACCTCGCGGGTGAACGGATATGCGCGGAGACGGAGGTAGTCGGTCTCGATACTGTACTCCTCGCGAAGTTGATCGCGACTCTCGGTGATGCCCCAGTGCGACGTGCCGTAACCGATGATCCCGATCTTGGCGTTGTTGCCTTCGGTAATCTCAGGCCTGGGAACGAATGAGCGCGCAGTTTCGAACTTGCGGTTTAAGCGCTCCATGTTGTTCTCGAAATCGTCCGCGCGTTCGCTATAGAGCGCCTTCTCGTTATGGCCGCTGCCACGCGCGAAATAAGCCGCGGCGGGATGTGAGGTGCCAGGCAGTGTGCGGTAACCGATGCCATCACCATCAACATCTTTGTATCGAGCGAAACCGCCAAGACGATCGAGATCTTCCTTGCTGAGAACCTTGCCACGCTTAATTGGAGCTGTCGGATACGGAAATGGATCCGCCATCCAGTTATTCATGCCGAGGTCGAGATCGGACATGACGAAGACCAGCGTCTGGAATTGTTCCGCCAGGTTAAACGCCTCCGTTGCCATGGTGAAGCATTCTTCGACGGAACAGGGAATCAGCATGATGTTCTTGGTGTCGCCGTGTGACAGGAATGCCGTCGAAAGGATGTCACCTTGTGAAGTGCGCGTGGGAAGTCCGGTTGAGGGGCCGACGCGCTGGATGTCCCAGATGACACCGGGAACTTCAACGTAATAAGCGAGGCCTGCGAATTCCGCCATCAGCGAGATGCCGGGACCGGCGGTCGCCGTCATACTGCGAGCTCCTGCCCATCCCGCACCGATGACCATGCCAATCGCGGCCAGCTCGTCTTCGGCCTGAACTATGGCGAATGTGGCTTTTCCGTCGGGACCGATGCGGTGTTCCTTCATGTACTCGATCATGGTCTCAACCAGAGACGATGAAGGAGTGATCGGATACCAGGTGACAACGGTGCATCCGGCGAACATGCAGCCCAGCGCGGCGGCGGAGTTGCCGTCGATAATGATCTTGCCCGCTGTCTTGTCCATGCGCTCAATGTAGAAGGCGCCGCGCTTCTCAAGATTGGCCTTGGCATACTCGAAGCCGGCCTGCGCCGCCGCCAGGTTCAGGTTGGCAGCTTTGACTTTCTTCGCGAACTGCTTGCGAATCGCCTTCTCGACTTCGGCCATGTCGATCGTCAGCAGACTGGCGACTACTCCGACGTACACCATGTTCTTGACCAGTTTGCGCAGCTTGGCCTCGGGACAGACCTGGGCCACGATCTTATCGTAGGGCACGGGGTAGAAGATCAGGTCGTCGCGAAGTTTGTGGAGCGCGAGCGGCTCGTCGTAAAGAACCGAAGCGCCTGGAGCCAGAGACATGGTGTCTTCCGTCGCTGTCTCGGGATTCATCGCCACGAGGAAGTCGATTTCCTTTTTGCGGCCGATGTATCCGTGCTTGTTGGCGCGAATCGTGTACCAGGTGGGGAGTCCGGCGATGTTCGATGGGAACATGTTCTTGCCGGAGACCGGCACGCCCATCTGAAAAATGCTGCGTAACAGAACTGTATTCGAACTTTGCGAACCGGAGCCGTTGACCGTCGCGACCTGAATGCTCATGTCATTGACGATTCGCTGTTTGGCCATGCCTCCGGCCGATTCCCGGGGCACGACATCAGTAGTGGCCATCCCAACACCTTCCTTTTCGTAGGCGGGCAGAACCCGATTGCCCGTAATTTGTGACGTGCGAAGGAGGAAACATCTTCATTATACGGCGACCTTGGCCGCCAGTCGCGGCCATTCGCCCGCCTGTGCCTCGGAGGAATCTGCTTTCGAACGAGGGGATGTCCGGCGACTCAGGACCCGGTCTTGTAGAACTGGGCCATGGTCCGGAACTTATTATATCGTGATGCGATCAATTCGGAGGTAGAGAGCTTCTTCAATTCAGCCATGTGCTTCTGCAGGCTGGTGTCGAGCAGGTTTGCCGCGGCTTCGTAATCGCGATGCGCTCCGCCTTCGGGTTCTGGAACGATATCGTCGACACAACCGAGTTCGCTGAGGTCGGTAGCGGTGATGCGCATGGCCTCGGCGGCAAGTTCTTTCTTGGAGGAATCGCGCCACATGATGGCTGCACAGCCTTCCGGAGAGATCACGGAATAAATAGAATTCTCCATCATCAGAACGCGGTCCGCGACGGCAATGGCCAACGCCCCGCCGCTGCCGCCCACTCCAATTACGGTGGCGATAATCGGGACTTCCAGCCGCGCCATTTCCCGCAAGTTGTATGCGATGGCTTCCGCCTGGCCTCGCTCTTCCGCATGGATGCCCGGATATGCACCGTCGGTGTCCACGAGCGTGAAAATGGGCCGGTGGAACTTTTCTGCGATCTGCATGACGCGAATTGCTTTGCGATAGCCTTCAGGGTGCGGAGTGCCGAAATTGCGATAGACGCGCTGCTTCATGTCACGTCCTTTTTGCGTGCCTACGATAAGCACTTCATCCCCATGGAACCGGGCCATGCCACAGATGATGGCGGCGTCATCTCCGAAACCGCGGTCGCCGTGAATCTCGCTGAAATCTGTGAACACGCGCTCGATATAGTCGAGAGACTGGGGCCGCTGCGGATGCCGCGCCAGTTCGGTTTTTTGCCATGCGGTTGGCGGTGTGTTCATCTCGCGGCGCAGCGTCTCGATGCGGTCCTGCAACTTGATCATTTGACGACGGGTGGCATCGTCGCTTTCGCCGGCTTCCATCTCGGCGACCTGTCGCTCAATTTGTTCCAGTTCCTGTTGTGCCTTTTCGGTTGATGGCATGCTCTCAGTCAGCTGATGATGCGGACGCTACCGCGCCCGCACAGCTGTTCGACGCGGGCAATGAAATTGCGGTCTGGAACGACATTATAGCCTTCCGCTTCCATCACCACCATGAAATCTCCTTGGCGCTCAACGTCGAAGAGCACTTTTGCCTCGCCTTTTCGTTCTAAGAACAGGCTGTGCAGGGTGTCGATGGTGGTTTCGCCGGCGGATTCGAGCGGGATGCGCACCCGGATGGCTCGAGGTAGCGGAACTTTGGCATCCTCGAGAGGCATAATCTCCGCTGCGGTAATTTTCGGGTTGGAACCCTCCTCGACGCGGATGCCTGCTTTTACCAGTACTGGGACTTCCAGTTTTACTTTCTCGGCTAAGCGTTTGTAGGCCTCTGGGAAGACGATCATGTCGATGGATCCGGACATATCTTCGAGCGTGGTCTGGGCGTAGAAATCGCCTTTTTTTGATTTAAGGACGCGCACGTTGCTGATGATCCCCGCGGTGACGATAGTCTCATCTTTGCCGGTGGACTTCGTTATGCCACCGATCTCCTCAATGCTGAGCGCTTGGAGATCCTGCAGTTTATCTTTGTATTTTTCGAGCGGGTGGCCGGTGATGAAGAATCCGAGAATTTCTTTTTCAGCCGCCAGGCGCACGTGCTCCTCCCAATCAGGGATATTCGGCAGACGATCGTTCTGCGTATCAGGTTCGTCCTGCTGGAAAACACCAAAAAGCCCATGCTGGCCGGATTCCGCGTCGCGCTGCGTTTTTTGCGCCTGCTCCATCGCTTTGTCGAGGACGGCCATAAGTTGGGCGCGACGGCCCATCGAATCCATGGCGCCGCTCTTGATCAGCGACTCCAGCACCCGTTTATTAAGCAGGCGAAGGTCGACGTTCTCGCAGAATTCGAAGATCGATTTGAAGCGGCCAAGCTTCTTCCGTGCCGTGACAATTGACTCGATGGCATTGCCGCCAACGTTCTTGACTGCGCCCAGGCCAAAACGGATCGATTCGCCATGTGGGGTGAAGTTTGCGTCGGAGACATTGATGTCGGGGGCCTCGACCGTGATGCCCATCTCGCGGCATTCGTTGATGTACTTCACGACATCGTCCGTTGAGCCAGTGACGGACGTCAGCAGCGCCGCCATGAACTCGACCGGATAGTGGGTCTTCAGATAAGCGGTGTGATAGGCGAGCAGAGCGTAGGCGGCGGAGTGGGATTTGTTGAAACCGTATCCGGCGAACTGCGCCATGAGATCGAAAATCTTCTCAATCTTCTTCGGTGGATATTTGCGCTCAGCGGCGCCTTGGACGAAGCGTTCCCGCTGCAGCGCCATCTCTTCCACCTTCTTCTTGCCCATGGCGCGGCGGAGAAGGTCGGCATCGCCCAGAGAGTAACCGGCGAGACGGTTCGCGATCTGCATCACCTGTTCCTGATACACGATCACACCCAGAGTTTCCTGCAGGATCTCTTTCAGTTCAGGCAAGTCGTACTCGACTTTTTTGCGCCCGTGCTTGCGATCGACGAAATCATCAATCATGCCGCCCTGGATCGGACCCGGACGGTAGAGCGCGTTCAGAGCGGTGAGATCTTCGATCGAGTTCGGCTGATATTTGCGGAGCACGTCGCGCATGCCATGCGATTCAAACTGGAAGACTCCGGAGGTCAGACCTTTGTAGAAGACCTCGCGGTAGGTCTCTTCGTCCTGCAACGGAATCTCTTCAAGAGTTAGCGGAGTGCCGCGTTTCTGTTCGATCAACTTCAAGGCATCGGTCAAAATCGTGAGCGTGGTCAGGCCGAGGAAATCCATCTTCAACAGGCCCATCTTCTCGATGGCGACCATGTCGTAGGCGGTCACGATTTCGTCGTTTTTGGTGCGGTGGAGCGGGACCAGATCGGTCAGCGGACGTGGTGAGATCACGACTCCAGCGGCATGGACCCCCGAGTTGCGCACGAGTCCTTCCAGCTTTCTTGCGGTCTGGAAAAGTTCGCGAATCTGCCCGTCTTTTTCGATGGCCTCCCTCAGTTGAGGAGAATCCTCAATGGCCTGCTCCAGCGTGATGTTCAACTGGGTGGGAACCATCTTCGCGATGCGATCGACGTCCGCGTAAGGGATGTCCATGGCGCGGCCGACGTCTTTGATGGCAGCTTTCGCGGCCATTGTGCCAAATGTGATGATCTGGGCGACGTTGTCGCGGCCGTACTTGCGGGTAACGTATTCGATGACCTCGCCGCGGCGGTTCATGCAGAAATCGATATCGATATCGGGCATGGACACGCGCTCGGGATTCAGGAAGCGTTCGAAGAGCAACTCGTGCTGCAATGGGTCGATATCGGTGATGCCCAGCGCGTAGGAGACGAGTGATCCGGCAGCCGAGCCACGGCCAGGACCAACAGGAATCCCGTGCTCTTTCGCGTATCGGATAAAGTCCCAGACAATCAGAAAATAGCCGGGAAACTTCATCTGCTGGATGATTCCAAGTTCGCGCTCGAGTCGCTGCTCGTAATCGGTCAAGGAGTGCTTAAGTTTGCTCTGCTCGCTCAGCGGACGCAGCGTTTCCAGTCGCCGGGCGAAACCCTGGCGCGTGACGTGGACGAAATAGCTGTCGATTGTGTATCCGGGCGGAACTTCGAACTCCGGAAAGGGATTTGCCACTTTCTCGATGCGCAGGTTGCAGCGCTCAGCGATATCGAGGGTGCGTGAAAGCACGTCGGGCGAGTCCTTGAATACTCGATACATCTCGTCGCGGTTCTTGACGAAGAACTGCGTGCCTTCAAACTTCATGCGACCGGTGTCGCGGATCGACTTGGCTGTTTGAATGCAGACCATCACGTCCTGAGCGTGAGCATCGTCCTCGCAGAGGTAGTGGCTGTCGTTGGTCGCGACCAGTGGCAGGCCAAGGTCTCTTTCCAGCTTGAATAATCCGGAATGGATGCGGTGCTCGAGTTCGAGTCCCTGATCCTGAATCTCAAGGAAAAAGTTCTGCCTGCCGAAGATGTCGGCGAAGGTGCCGGCTGCGGTGCGGGCAGCTTCGTAATTGCCTTCTACCAGGCGTTCGGCGACTTCACCCTTCAAACATCCGGAAAGTCCGATCAGTCCGCGAGAATGCTCCGCGAGGAATTTCTTGCTGACGCGAGGCTTGTAATAAAAGCCGTGCAGCGAGGCCTCGGAAGTAATCTTGACCAGATTGCGGTAGCCCTCTTCGTTTTCCGCCAGAACCAGCAGGTGGTTGTAAGTATCGCCCTCGGGGGCGGCACGGTGATCGTCCTTTTTGCATACGTAAAGTTCACATCCGACGATCGGTTTGACACCATGCTTGTGGGCGGCATTCACGAAGTGCACGGCACCAAAAATGTTGCCGTGGTCCGTCATGGCTACGGCGGGCATTCCGAGCTTACTTACATGTTCACAGAGTTTTTCGACGTCACAAGCGCCATCCAAAAGGGAATAGTCGGTGTGCAGATGCAGGTGGACGAATTGGGACATTGGTCTAACAATAGTTTAACGCACCTCAGAAGGCCGAACCTGTGGACGGCTGTGCGTTTTCGGGCCACGGAACGTCTTGCTTTTAACTCAGCCAACGGGCATGATTACGCACTGCAGAAACAACGAGTGCAGGCAGGAGTTGGACAATGAAAGGTTTTCTCGCGGCAATAAAGGCAATCGCGGCCTCCATGTTCGTGGTCGGTCTGTTGTTTGGGATTACAGCCACCGCTTTCGCGCAGAGCGTGGAGAGCGTCTTTAACGGGCACAGAATTATCATCCCGGAATCGAGCATTCCGCAGATTGGCCGCCATCATACGAATTATTTCTTTGTGGACTCCGACCAGGCAGCGCCGCAGCCGCCCCCAGGAGTAGAGACGCCCGGCTCGGTGGCATGTGTGTATCACTTAGTAAGCGGGCCCAGTGGCTGTCCAGTGGCCACCAGTACGACTGTGCCTTCGGGAGGGTGGGGTGCCATCGCGATCGTGGATGCAGGGCACTATCCAACTGCGGCCCAGGATCTGGCGGCATTTTCAGCGTACTACGGAATTCCGGCCGCGGACCTTACCGTCACTTGGCCGGGCACCAAGAAGCCTCCGACGTATTCAAACTGGCTGGTGGAGGAGGCGCTCGACATCGAGTGGGCGCACGCCATGGCCCCGCAAGCCAAGATTTATCTGGTCGAGTCGGTGCAAGTCAATACCGACCCGACCTGGGCGGCGGTGCAACTTGCTGCCAAGCTCGTTGCCGAGGCGGGCGGTGGCGTGGTCAGCATGAGCTGGGGCGATCCGGAAGTGAGTCAGGAATTGTCCTGGGACAAGTACTTCACTACGAAAGGCGTGGTCTTTTTTGCCGCCAGCGGAGACAGTGGATTAGGTGTGAGCATTTACCCTGGGGCATCGCCCAATGTTGTTTCAGTAGGTGGCACCTACTTCAACCGCGATCAGAATGGCAATTTTGTGAATGAGGTTTATTACACCGGCGCCGGCGGGGGCGACCTCAGTCCCTACGAACCAAGGCCGGCTTATCAGAACGGCGTGGCAAATGTGGTGGGATCGCATCGTGGATATCCGGACGTTGCCTCTGATTTCTGCTGCGCGCCGATCTATGTTGAGGGAGGCTGGTATTCCGTGGGAGGCACAAGTTGGGCTTCTCCGACATTCGCGGGGATCGTGAATGCGGCAGCGCATAAGGCTAGGAGCAGCGTGATCCAGCTTACCGCGATGTACCGGGAACTGGCGTATCCGACGTTATACTTCGATAATTTCAATGACATTACCCAGGGCGATCCTCGGTGCACCGTCGGCTTTGATCAATGTACGGGAATTGGCTCCGCGAAAACTTACAAGGGAAAATAGTGAAAGCAGGGGAGCTGCAGCAGGTGCTAATCCCCACCGGCTCCGGCTGCTTGAGCGCTTACGAGCAACCGTCGCGCCTGGCTGATGAGTTCGGCCACTTCGAAAGGCTTCACGAGGTAGGGAATATTGTTTTCCTGTAGGAAGGTACGTCCTTCGCCGGGCTCTACGCTATTCGAGAAGGTGTAGAGGACATGAGTCTCCATGCCCGGGCAATTCTGTTTGAGCCACGGGTAGGATTCTTTGGCGCTCCACTCACCCGGCATTTTGCCATTCATGATGAGGGCGTCGAACGGTTCTGACAGCAACCGGGTCTTCACGTCCTCAACCGTCTTTGCCGTGACGACGGTCGCGCCGGCACCGGTTAGAACGTCGCGCTCGAATTCCAGAACGGCCTCTTCTTCCTCCACTAGCAGCACGCGGCCGTGCACGGCATGTTCGTGCTGGCGAGGAGCGGTCTTCGCAGCCTCAGGTTCCGGCATCGTAGCCACAGCAGCCGGCAGCCTGACCTCAATCATGGCGCCGCCCTCCGGGTTGTTGCTTGCCGTGATATCGCCGCCATGTTCCTTGACGATCCCGTAGCAAATGCTGAGCCCAAGCCCAGTTCCTTTGCCGACATTCTTAGTGGTATAGAACGGATCGAAAATTCGCTTAGGATCTTTGATGCCTGCGCCATCGTCGCTGAATTGGGTGCAGACGTGACCGTTTTGAGTACTGACGCGGATCTTCAGGCTGCCATTTCGGCCGGTTTCAAGGATAGCGTCTACCGCATTGTTAATGATATTCAGAAAGACCTGTTCGATCTGATGCGGATCGGCAACCACCATAGCCGGTTCTGTGGGCAGATTATTCTCCACTTTGATGTTGTTGATCTTCAGATCGTAGTCGCGCAGGGCGAGAGTCTCTTCCAGCACCTTGCGGATGTCGACATCGTCGCGCTGCGGTTTGCGCTGTCGGGCAAAAGATAACAAGTTCTGTACCACCCGGTGGGTGCGCTGTGCCTGCTTAAACAGTTTGCTGACAAAATCCTGTGCCCGCGGGTTCAGGCCTTCGGTCTCGAGAAGCTGCGCGTAACCGAGGATCGCGGTCAAAGGGTTGTTCAGCTCGTGCGCCACTCCAGCGATCAACTGGCCAACGGCTGACATCTTTTCGCTCTGCAAGAGTTGTTCCTGAGTCTTGCGCAGATCCTCATAAGCCCGACAGGTTTCTTCGTACAACCGGACTTTCTCGATCGTGGTGGCCAGTTGGCGGCTGATGGCGACCAGCAGGTTCTCGTCGTTCGAGGAGTATTGATATCCGAGGTGGCTGCAAAGGCCCATGAGACCGACGGGACTATCTTTGGCCCAGAAGAGGATCCATATCCACGATCGTTCCGTATCGGACCGCATGAACTCCGCAACATGGGCGGGCAGGTGAGGTAGATATTCTGCGGTGACAACTTCAGCGCGGGAGCGTATCACCAGATCGCCGAAGCCGTCGGCAAAAGAGATCTCTGCCGGGCGGACCTTATCGCGACTGCGTGGACCCCACGCCGCGCGCCGGCGGTAGGTCGGAGAATCCGTATCGGAAAGATAGACTGTGCCGCTCTCGGCGCCAAACAGAGTCACGACTTGGCGGAGTGTCAGGTTCAGAATTTCATCTAAATCGAAAGACTGCGCCGCAACTACCGCCATTGCATTGAGCGCATTCAGTTCCCGGTTACGCCGCTGCATCTCGTCTTCGGCACGACGCTTCTCGGTCATATCGAGAACGAATCCCTGGTAGCGTTCGACATTGCCGGTTGCGCCACGCGTGGCAAAGCTACTCTCAATGGCAAGCAGAAGCGTGCCGTCACGGCGACGGAGGGTGACTTCAAAATTGCGGACGTAGTTGTGGGCTTCGATCTCGCTACGGAAGGCATCGCGCTGCTTGGGATCGACGCAAACCTCGGTGTCCAAATTCAGGACCAGCAGTTCGTCGCGGTTGCCATAGCCGAGCATGTGGACGAATGCATCGTTGCAGTCGATGATCCGTCCGGTGGTATCGGCGACGTAAACTCCCTCTTGCACTTGCTCGAACAGCAATCGATATTTTTCTTCCGCGGAGCGCCGCGCCGTAATGTCGCGAACGACGTGAATCGTGCCTTTCTGCTGGCTGCCTTGTTCCGTGTAAGAAGAGGTCGATACCACTGAGAATCCACCGAAGCAAGGATCGGCGCCTTCGGTGAACTCTTCGTCGCCTCCCATTGCACAGTAGGGGCAACCGGTCCATTCCCCGAAGCTGTGGGGCAGTGCGGCCTCGCAGGTACTGCCCATTACGTCGGCAGCCGCTTTGCCGAGTTGCTCCAGCACAACCTGATTCGCCTTAATGATCCGATAATCTGAATCGTGTGCCAGAATGACATCATGGATGGAGTCAAAAGTATTCATCCACTGGCGCTGGGAGCGTATGACCTGCTCGAGCAGGCGGAAATTCTCGACTGCGAGAGCCAGGTGCCGGGCACAAGCCTGCAAGAAATCCAATTCTTCCGGAGTCCACTGCCGGGTGGCGGATGTGCCCAGCAGCAAGAGACCGATCGGAGCCTTGTTGCCAAGGACCGGTAAGGTCACCGCCTGACGAATCTTTTCAGACTGTAAGCACTCGCTGGGTTCCGTGGCCGTCTTGTCCGATTTCGTGACTTGGGTCTCGCGCTTCTCCCAAAGTTTGGATACGTTCTCGTTGATCTCAGCAAAACCGGCGTCGCGGAGGAAGTCGTTGGATAGCCCGGCCGCATGAGTTGCGATGAGATGGCCGCTTTCCACCAGTCGGAACCATGCCGCTCGGACGTGCATCACCCGCTTCAGTTCGTCGACAGCACATTGCACGATGCTTCCGTGTTGCTGCGCGCTGGCGATACTGTTGGTGATGCCCTGCATCGCGAGTAGTCTGCGTGTGCGGGCCCGTGCTTGATCGAATACGATCAGCAGCATGCTGATGCCCAGGGCTATCTCGATGCCAAGGGACACTGCGGCCGGAATCTGTTCGGTAAACGGTGACCAGGTGAGATGGAGTAAGGGCAGACACAATGCCATCAGCCAAGTCGAAGGCTCGAATCGTCCACGGCGTGCCCGGAGCAAAGCCAGCGAAGCGGTTAAGAGCAGAATACGATAGCCGACTTCCACGGCCATTCGCAGGGGCAGCGATTCTGGCCACAAGAGCACGCGAGCGCCGGTGAATCCTACGAGGATGGGAGTGATGATAGCCAACGGGATGAACAGGTCTCGAAGGCGGGCGTACACCAGGATGGCTCCCGCCAACACTCCAACCGCAAGCACAAATGAAGCTTGCACGACAACCAGATCGAAGGGAGCGGGAATCTTTGCAGCGAGAGTATGCTCCGCGAGTCGTGAGGCTAGCAGCGCCAGCCATCCTACAACCCAAATTTTGAGATAGGTTTCTCGAAAGGCGCGTAGAGCGAGCAGGGAAGCGCCGAGTAGGATCAGCAGAGATAACTCTGACCCCGTGGGCTTAGCGATTCCAAGCCTTGCTGCCGAGTTCCAGATCGACCAGAGGGAAACGTTCATCGCATGCGGACGTACGGATTCCTTGCTTTTGAATATCACGGTCCAACGAAATCTCGATGGAGTTTCAGGACCTCAATGATTACTTTCGGAATGTGGCGAAACCGTTACAATCGCCGATAGACTTCCGTGTACTCCTATGGCAGATCGCATTCTGGTCGTTGACGACGAAGAGCCGATCCGGGAAATCGTGGCCTCCATGCTGGGGACCGCCGGATATTTATGCAAACAAGCGGGTTCCGGAATGGAGGCGCTCGCGGTCCTGACCTCGGGTGACGAGTTCGAGTTGATGCTTTCCGATCTCATGATGGCCGACCTTGATGGCATCGGGTTGCTCGAGCGTACCAAGGAAAAATATCCGGACATGCCGGTTGTCATGGTTACCGCTGTGCACGACATCTCCGTCGCCCTGGCGGCCATCCGAAACGGCGCCTATGACTATCTCCTGAAGCCATTCGAGCGCGAACAACTGCTGAATACCGTGAGCCGCGCTTTGGAAAATCGCCGGCTCAAAGTCGAAAACCGTACGTATCAGACAAACCTGGAATCACTGGTAAAGGCGCGCACCGACCAGTTACAAGCGACCGTTCGCGAGCTGGAACGTTCCTATGACATGACCCTCGAGGCCTTGGGCGATGCGCTCGACATGAAAGACGCCGAGACTGAAGGACATTCACGGCGAGTCACTGCATTCACGATCGTGATTGCGAAGGCCATGGGCCTGCCGCCAGAGCAGATTCCGACCATCGCCCGCGGTGCGTTTCTCCACGACATCGGTAAACTGGCAATTCCTGATGCCATCCTTCGAAAGCCCGGCAAGCTGACTCCAGACGAGATGTCCATCATGCAGGAGCACTGCTACAAGGGGTATCAGATCGTGAAGAAAATCCCTTTTCTGGTTGACGCCTGTGACATCGTCTATTCGCACCAGGAGCGCTACGACGGTACGGGTTATCCGCGTGGCCTGAAGGCCGAGGAGATTCCACTCGGAGCAAGGATCTTTTCGATAGCCGATACGCTGGATGCAATGACCGTCGACCGCGTCTATCGACCGAAGCAGAGCTACCAGGCGGCACGCGAAGAAATCATCCGCTGGAGCGGCAGGCAATTCGATCCAGATGTAGTCAAAGCGTTCCTTGAGATACCGGAAGATATTTGGGATCGCTTGCGGAAAGATATCGATTCTCAGATTTCTCGCATGGCGTACTCCACCGGGGCCAAGGGCTAATCTCGTAAGCTGAAGACTGAACTGTGAACCGTCACAAGCCGCTGCAAATGTCGGTTTTGTGCGCCGCGCTGCTGGTTGCGGTGCTGGCGGCTTCGTGCGCTTTCCTGCCTAGAAGCTTCTTGCTGATGGCGGTCAGCGATATTGTCGGTGCGCTGTTGATGTGCACGGCGCTTTTTTCTTTCGCCGAACTGGGACTGCGAACGAAGGGCCGCATCCGGCTTTTTTGGATGCTGCAGGCGGCGGGATGGGCCATGTGGCTCAGCGATCAGGCCGTGTGGATCTACTACGACTTGTTCCTGCACCAGAAGATGCCTCCCATGCATCCGGCGGACGCGCTGCTCTTTCTCGCCGGCGCCCCGATGATGGCGGGGTTATTGCTTCGGCCACACCGGGAGCAGTCGGCGCAGGCCGCCCAACTAGGTGTGCTGGACTTTTTTCTTTTGCTCCTCTGGTGGCTCTACCTCTATATCTCACAGGTCGTTTGCTGGCAATATGCTTATCCAAACGTCGACGGGTACAACCGGAACTTCGATCTGCTCTCTTTGGTGGAGGCGGTATTGCTCGCGGCTGTCCTGGTCTTCTTCTGGAGGGAGACGTCCGGAAAATGGCGAAAGTTCTATGCCATGTTATTGGTGGCCGTGATTTTCAATTATGTGTGGTTTTACATTCTGAATCGCGCCATCGAGAAGGATGTCTATTACACCGGCAGTTGGTATGACATTCCTTATTCCAGCTCTTTTGCCATCTACGCGGTCGCTGCTTTGTTGGGGGATGGATTGGCGCCGACGCCTGACACGTCCGCCGAGGAATCTTATAGCTCTTGGCTGGCGAATCTTTCGGCTATAGCTGTACTGTCGCTGCCGATAGTGGCGCTTTATGCTCTCCTCGATCCTCGACTTCCAGACAAGGCGTCCCGCTTCCGTGTTTTTGTCACGCTGGCAACGATGTTCGCGATGGCGTTTTTGTTGTTTATGAAGCATCGACGCCTGACCAGCGAATTGCGGCGCACGAATGTGGTTTTGCAGGAAGCGTCGCTGACAGATCCTTTGACCGGGCTGCGCAATCGCAGGTACTTTTCCGCCAGCATCGAGGCGGATGTGGGGCAGGCTTTGCGTTCTCACACGGATAATCACGACCCGCACACGCGGGATCTTGTTTTCTATTTGATCGACGCCGATAACTTTAAACAGGTAAATGACCGCTACGGTCACGATGTCGGCGATACCGTCCTGGTTGAGATGGCGCAACGACTCAGTTCATCAATACGGCACTCCGATGTTCTGGTGCGTTGGGGCGGGGAAGAATTTCTCGTCGTGTCGCGGTATACCGATCGCACCGAAGCCGAGTTGCTGGCGAAACGCGTTTTGTCGGCGGTGGCAGACGCTCCCTTTCGGCTGGGTGCCTCCGGAGAAACGCTTTATCGGACTTGCTCCCTGGGATGGGCAGCCTTCCCCTGGTTCCCCGAAAACCCGCGCGCCGTCAGTTACGAGGAGGTACTCACGCTGGCGGATCGCGGCCTGAATCGCGCGAAGCAATCAGGCAAGAACTGTGCAGTGGGAATGATGCCAGCCAGCGGCAAGCTGCCTTCCACGACCGTAGCGGGGTTGCACTCTAACGCCCTCGATGTCGAAGTGCTGGCAGTGGCCGGGCCTCATCCCGCCATTTAGGATATAAATCACACATTTCCATAGATTTGTCACTGGGCAGCCAAATAGCAGTCTGATTCCATCCAATGTCATGGCAGTGTTCTTCCCAGGAGACCTTATGTCCAAGTTCGCCACTGGTTTTGCTGTATTGCTGATTGCACTGTTCTGTATTCCAGGGTTTGCGCAAAACACACCCCAGGTTCCTCCTAATGCGGTCGTGCAGGGCACCGTGGCGCTGATTCAATTGACCGACAAACTCGATACCCGCACTGCGAAAGCTGGTGATCACTTTCAAGCGCGTCTTGCGGAACCAATGACAGCGGCGGATGGAACTGCCATTGGTGCTGGACACAAGATCAAAGGACACGTGAGTGCCGTAGAACCCGGACTGAACACGCGGCTGTTGCTGAGCTTCGATGAAATCGATACGGGTCATGGTTGGGTGCCGCTCATTGCGACGGTTACCGGCGTACCGGGCGAACACGGATTGCGGCAAGTCGGAGAAGAAGGGAAAATTGGTCGCAAGGGAATGTCGAAAGAAGAGATCGCGGAGGCGGTCGTGGTCGGAGCTGGCGAAGGGGCAGAGGCCGGGGCGCACAATGCTGGCAAACGCGGCGCTGCAGAAGGAGCTGGAGTTGGTGCGGCGAACAGCGCCATGACCGCATTTGAGTCTGGGCACGATCTCGTGCTCGACAAAGGCACAGCTCTCGAGATCAGACTCGATCGCAACCTGACAGTTCCAGGAAGATAGCAAGAGCAGAGTCACAGAGTTGAACTGAGGCCTTCCACTTGGAGGCCTCTTTGATTTTGTCCTGCCGCTTCTGTTCCGCAGGCAAGATTTTCGGTTTCAGACGTTCTTTCAAGGAACAGAGCAACGGCGTCTGTTCGATAATTGCTCGGGAGGACCTTATGAGACCAGCGTGTGCGGTTGTGGCAATTTTTCTTATCAGTGCCGTCATGACATCTGCGCAGGAGCATCCATCTGTCAGTGCGCTGCCGAATACCGTCTACGTTGGTGCTGACGGCAAGTTCGAGGCCGTCCCAGACACCGCGGAAATACAGATGAATGTTGCCGCGCAAGACGATTCGTCGCAAGCTGCATACCAGCGTGCTTCGAAGGATGTCGAGCAGGTGCGGCAAGTATTGCGCGCGAATGGATTAGATCCAAAGACCGCCACCGTGGGATTTTTCTCCGTTCAACCGCTTTATGAATGGAAGCCAAAACAGCGGGTGATCGGATACCGGGTCACAACGGACATTACGCTCAAATTGAAAGACTTTTCAAAAATCGGGACGATCACGCAGCAACTGGCGGACGCCAACGTCAGTGAAACGCAAACACTGAATTACATTCTCGAGAATATGGACGAAGCGAAGAACAAGGCCGTGGCAGATGCCTATCGGAAGGCGAGGAATTCGGCAGATACGATCGCCCAGGCCAGCGGAAGAGCGTTGGGCGATCTTTCTTATGCCTCTGTGGACACGTTTGAAAGTCCACGGGTGATCATGCCGCGTATGGCTCGCGCGATGGTTGTCGGCCCGAATGCTGCGACTCCTGCGCCGACTGAGGAATTCTCTCCGCAAAACGTCACGGTTACCGCACATGTGAATGCGTTGTTCAACCTGAAGTAGCCGCAGGCCGGGCCACCTCGCCAGCAAGCAGCTTAGGAGGTCATCATCGCCGTAGGAGGCGGCGCTACGGCTGCGAGTGGATCAACCTGCAAGGTGAAACCGTCGATGCGTCGTACGACGACTAACTGGCCGACGGGCAATGGTGAACTCGCGACAGCATCCCAGAGTTCGCCGTGTACGAAAACTTTTCCTTGCGGCGTCAACGCGGTTTGGGCGACTCCCGTTTCTCCAACCAAGCCTTGCTCGCCAGTAACAACCTTATTCCGTCGTGCTTTGAGCGCGATACTCATCAAAAATGCCGTGATCAGACCGAGCGGGACACTGATGGCTAACGCGGTTGCCAGATGAACGCGCATCTCGGGAATTGGAGCGTCTACAAGAAGAAGCCCGCCCAGAGTCAGGAGCGCGATTCCTCCGATCGTAAGGACTCCGTGGGAAGCGAATTTGGCCTCCGCCGCGAACAATGCGAAAGCGCCCAAGATGAGGACCAGAGCGGCAAAACGAGTTGGCAGAAGATTCAGTGCGAAGGCAGCCACCAGAATGAATACGACGCCCACAGTTCCCGGGATCACCGCACCGGGGTGATTGAACTCGATGTATAACGAAAGCGCACCAATGGCCAGAAGCAAAAAAGCAACATTCGGATCCATCAGATAGGCCAGGATGCGCTCTTTGAGCGTCATGTTAAAGAGCGAGATCGGCTGCGTCGCGACCTTCAGAGTGACTTCCTGACCATTGAACCGCTTGAAACTTTTGCCGTCAATCTGTTTCATCAGGTCGGTCTCATCCGACGCAATGTAGTCGATCAGGTGCTGCTTCAGCGCTTCCTCATCGGTGAACGATTTGGACTGTCGAACGGTGCTTTCGGCGACTTCTACGTTGCGTCCGCGACGCGAGGCTACGGAGCGCATCAATGCGGCAGCATCGTTCTCAAGTTTTTCTTTCATTACGTCGTCCATCTTGCCGCCGCCGAGAATGACCGGATGGGCCGCTCCCGTGTTCGTTCCCGGGGCCATGGCCGCGATATCCGCCGATTCAAGAATGAAGAATCCAGCAGACGCAGCGCGGGCCCCGCTAGGGGTGACGTAAATGATTACGGGCACCGCAGAGGTTGTAATGTGCTCAATAATCTGCCGGGTAGAATCGACCAGCCCGCCCGGCGTATTGATCTCAATCAGAACCGCCTCATCGTTGCGGCGCGCGGCCTCGGCTATGGCGCGCGCGATGTATTCCTCACTGATGGGCTGAATCGTGTCGTCGACTACAATTTTGAGGATTTCAGCCGAGACCGGGCATGAAAAGACGACAAGAGCGACTGCCGAGAGAATGACGCGGAGAATCCAGAATCTCTTCATGGCTGCTGTGGAGCTGCGCATTGCTGCGACAGGACTGGTATTGCCGGTCTCCAAGACTATTGTCTACCTATTTCCGCGTGGGAGAGTGAATTTCTTGTTGCGTCGGGATGCGTATCGGTAACTGTGGAAGTCGCATCCGGCGCGGTCCATCCCGGCAAATACGTGCTGCCGGTAATCAACCTCGCGCCGCGCTCATACGTCACGTAAGACCACGCCCACTGAATAAACACCAGCAAACGGTTGCGGAAGCCGATAAGGAAGAAAATATGTACAAAGAGCCAGGAAAGCCAGGCGATGTATCCGGAGATGTGGATTTTGCCGAACTGGGCGACCGCAGCGGCCCGCCCGATCGTTGCCAGACTGCCTTTATCCCAGTAATGAAAGGCTGGGCGCGACTTGGTCGGCCCTGAGTTCTTTGCGGCTTTCTTCTCCAATTCTTCTCGAATCAGCTTCGCTACAAATTTGCCTTGCTGGATCGCCACCGGCGCCACGCCCGGCAGCAACTTTCCCTGCTCATCCTTTAGGGCGGCGAGATCTCCGATCACGAAGACTTCTGGATGCCCCGGAAGGCTTAAGTCCGGCTGCACCAGCACGCGGCCGGACCGATCGACAGCGCTTGTTAGTTGCTTGCCGAGCGGCGAGGCGGCCACACCTGCCGCCCACAAAATCACGGTTGCGGGCAGCTTTGTCTTTCCCAGATGAACCGCGCCCGCCTCGACCAGCGTGACCATGGTGGAAGTTCTGACTTCAACACCCAGTTGCTTCAATTGCTCCTCAGCACTGCGGGATAAGTCTTCCGAATAGGCCGGCAAGACGCGCGGGCCACCTTCAATGAGCAATATGTGCGTCCGAGCCGGATCGATCGATCGGAACTCATGAGCCAAAGCGTGCCGGCTGATCTCCGCGAGAGTTCCTGCCAGTTCGACGCCGGTAGGGCCGCCACCCACAACGACAAAGTTCAGCGGAGTGGTACCTTCTCCGCTTGCCGCCTGGCGTTCGGCAAGTTCAAAGGCAAGAAGCACGCGACGCCGGATCTCCAGCGCATCCTCAATCGTCTTTAGGCCCGGAGCGAAAACTTCCCAGTCCTCGTGGCCGAAGTAGGAGTGTCCCGCGCCGGCAGCCACAATCAGGTAATCGTAACGAATCAGCGAGTCTGCGGTTTTGACAAGCCGTTGTTCGAGGTCAAATCCGGTGACCTCACTCATGAGGACTTCGACATTCTTGTGGGAACGCAGAATCGAACGAATGGGCGCGGCGATTTCTCCCGGCGAAAGCCCAGCTGTAGCGACCTGATACAGAAGCGGTTGAAAGGTATGGAAGTTCTTGCGATCGATGACCGTGATCTGCACCTCGGCCCTAGCCAAAGCCTGAGCGGCATTCAAACCGCCGAATCCTGCACCGATAATGACAACCCGAGGCATGCCATTCATCTTGCCGCTCCGTGCCCTACATCTATAAGATTCACGCGATGGCCGATGGTTCCAGAAGTTCTCCACACTCGGACGAGAAAACATCCATCCCTCCATGGGTTCGCTGGGGAATGCCGTCGGCCGCTGATTTGGTCTTCGTGGCAGTGCTTTGTACTCTTCTGCTGACGCCTCTTTCTGTAAAGCTCCTGGGTGATGCCGGAATCGGTTGGCATATTCGAACCGGCCAGCAGATTCTCGCGACTCACAGCGTTCCCCGGGTAGACTCGTTCTCTTCCACGATGGACGGAAAGCCTTGGTTCGCATGGGAGTGGTTGTATGACATCAACGTAGGCGCACTGGATTCGTTTTGCGGACTCAACGGACCCGTCTGGTTTACCGCAATCGTGATCGCAATCGTGTTCGGCTGGCTGTTTCGATTACTCATCCAGCGCGGTATGAATCTGATGTTCGCGCTTCTCATTTGCCTGCTAGCCATTTCGGCTTCGACCATTCACTTCTTGGCGCGGCCACATGTGCTGAGCTGGTTGTTTGCGCTGGCTTCGCTTTGGATCCTGGATTCCACAGAGCGCGAAGATTTTGCGGATGGGAATCGTCGGAAGCGTTTCCAATTGTGGTTGCTACCTCTTCTAATGCTGGTATGGGTGAATGTGCATGGCGGTTTCTTGCTGGAATTCGTGCTAATCGGGACTTTTTGGTTGGGCGCGCTATGGACATGGTTGCGAACCGATGAGATATCACTCGAAACGTCATTGAGCAAAATAGCAGCGGGAAAGCGCGTTCGAGCTTTGACGTTGATTGGTGCCGCGACAGCAGTGACAAGTCTGGTGAATCCCTACGGATGGAAGCTGCATGAACACATCTATCACTATCTCTCGGATCGATTCCTTATGGATCACATCGAGGAATTTCAGTCACCGAACTTCCACGGATTGGCTCCACGTTGCTTTCTCGTGTTGCTTCTCTTGTCCCTGGTGGTCCTTATTGCGCGCGGTCGAAAGTTGTCTGCGAGCGAGACTCTGATTGTGCTATTCGCCGTGTATACAGGACTGTACGCGTCTCGAAATATCCCGGTGTCTTCCATATTTCTTGCAATGGTCGTCGGGCCGTTGTGCCCGAATCTGGGTTCTCGCGAATTCCTCAGCCGCATGGAAAAGATCGAGTTTGAGCTACGAGGTCACTTCTGGCCGCTTCTATCTGCAGTTGCGACGCTTGCACTCGTGGCACACGGAGGGCGTATTGGTTCCGATCAATTGATCGATGCCCACTTCGACCAGAATCGCATGCCAGTGAAGGCTACTTCGTTCCTTCGCACAGAGAAGATCAAAGGTCCCATTCTCAGTCCGGACAACTGGGGCGGATATTTAATCTACACGCTGTATCCGGAAAACAAGGTCGTCTTGGATGACCGGCACGACTTGTACGGATCCGAGTTCCTGAAGTCGTATTTGCATCTGATTCACGTCGACGATCATTGGGAGGCGTTGCTGGAGCAAACCAACCCCGCTTGTCTCCTGCTCCCTCGGAGTTCTGCCTTGTCCAATGTCCTCGGCAAGACCGCCGGGTGGAGATCTATTTATGCCGACAAACTGTCCATCGTTTTCGTCCCCAATCCGGCAGATCATTAAATTTCAATCTAGTGTGAGGACGTGCATCTCGCACAACAACTGACAATTGACCTTTGATGATTTGGCGGTGATGATGGGACCGGCGTTGCACTCCCCGGATACCCCGTCAGAACTTTTCGTATGACAAAGCGTTCGTGCGCATACTTCGTTCTCAGTGTGATTTCATCCTCAGTCGTTCTGTTGCTTTCCCTTGTTCTCGTTTCCTGTTCGGGATCGCCTCATCTTCCACTACATCGCTGAACAAGGTGGGAGCGGCGGAACGACCGGGCATCCGGTGGGAGCGACCTGACCCTGATCAGTTCCGATCCGTATACGATGTCCGGGCCATGCAACTGAAGTCGAGCCGCACATGTTGGCGAATGGATCGACCTTGGTTGCCGCCTTTCAAACGGGACGATCATCCGGGAGGCGCGACGAATATCGGATGGGCTACATCGACGGATGGCGGCAAGACTGGACCCACGGTTTTTACCTGGGTTGAGACGGGCGAGGGAAGCGGGCTCTACGACGCGGCCAGCGATCCAGTGGTTGCATACGACGCGAAGCACGGAGTCTGGATGATCGCCTCGGCGCCCGCGCGCCAGCGGCGGAGCGCGACGACGGCGAGGGCGACGACAGCGGACCAGCGCGCGGGAAGGGGGCAGTCCAGCCACGGGAGTCGCGCCTAGAGACACGTGCGCAACGCCGCGAATGTCCGCCACTGAGCGACGGGGCCTGACGTGGAGCGCGCCGTGACGACCCGTACAACGCCGACCGGGGACCGCGCGGCCGCGCCGCGGCAGCGCGGGGGGCGGGTGGACGGACCGTCGGAGGCGCCGCCCGCCCGGAGCGCACCACGACGGGCAGCCGCAGAGGCGACGGAGCGCGGACGCGACCCGAGAGAGTCCAGCCGGACCCCCGGCCGGGACCGCGACGTCGGGCGAGCGCGCCGTGGCGCGCAACACACCGCAAGCACGCGAGTCCACAGCCAGCGCGAACAAGCCGCGGGGAGCCGGAGCACCGACGCCGCCCCGGCGCGCGCGAGCGGCGCCGCACGCGAGGGAGGGGGAGAAGCGCACGCACCGGCACCCCGGGACGCCGTGGCGCGGGAACCGGCCCCAGAGGCGTACACAGCCGAGGCACGGTGCGTGCCGGACCGCGCCCGAGGGTGACGGCCGCATCTCCGGACAGGCGAGAGGAGACCCGGGAGGGTGGCCGCGCGGGCCGGCGAGTCGCAGTACGCCGGGCGCTGGAGGGAGTGGCAACGATTCCACCATAAGCTGGGCGTGGTGGCTCTTCTCCCCTGTCCCAGCCTTTGTGAGGTTACTTCATCTGCCATTCGACAGAATAGACGTCCTGGGTGCCAGTGTCGTGAAGCAGGAGCGGCTGGTCGTCAGGTGTCAGAGCGAGGGCTGCTCCGTAACGTCCGGCTGCGGCGAAATCTGCCACGTTCGCAATCTTCTCAACCTGATGGTCGCCGATCCTAATGCGGACGACTGAACTCCCTCTGCTGAAATCCAAAAAATATACATATTTTCCGTCGTGCGACCAGTTCAACCAACTCAGCGAACCGGTCGCTAATTTTGTCCACTTCTGATTCTGCAGATCGAAAACCAGTAGAGTCTTCGAATCCCCAGAAAACGCTGAGATGTAGCGCCCGTCCGGAGACCAGCGGGGTGAATACAGCCCTAGCGAACCAGGCAGATCTGAGATCTTCCCGCTTGCCAGCTCAAGGATGTGGATTGAGGACGAAGGATTATTGGATTCTCCGCCAAAAACGATCTTCGATCCGTCGGGAGACCAGTTTGGATCGAGTTGCTGGCCGCGGTCGGAAGGCAATATCTCCTGCGGCGGTCCTCCATCGCTCGGTACTTCATAAATTCTGGCCGGTTTGTCGGGGCCGGTTGCGAACTCAAAGAAAATAATCTTCTTCCCGTCTGGAGACCAGCGGGGCAGCACCGGATACATGGGCGGATAGGTGAGCTGCAGGCGCTCGCTTCCGTCGAGCTTGCTGCGCCACAGCGCTCCATCTGGATAGGAGACATATGCGAGCCACATACCGTCTTTTGAAAAGGTGGGATACTCTGCTGAGATTCCGTTGAGAAATGTTGCAAAATGGCCGGATTTCGCATCGTACCGCATCAGTTCGCCACGATAGGTACGGCCGATGACGAATAGTTCCTTGCCGTCACGACTGGGTAGCGGTGAAGAGAGCGTCATCGGGCTGGACGTAAGTGCGATGGGCTTTGGATCCGAGTGGAAGAATCCTCCGCCGCTGGCAAGGGCCCAAATTTGGCCCCGAGACTGGAACACAAAATACTTTCCATCCGGTGTCCATCTTCCGCAGCATTCGTCGGGAGGATTGTGCCAGCCCTGAAATAGACGGTGCAGGCCGGTGCCGTCCTTTGCAACTTCCCATTCGGATTGCTGTCCGATTGTGCCCGCGGACTCGGAAGAGTCGAAGCGCAAGTCGGAGTCGTCAGGAGACCATGCAATATGACGTATATCTCCACCTACGCTGAGCAGTTTCCGCGCCCCACTTCCGTCTGCGCTTGCAACAAACAAATCGCCAAGATTGTTGTAAGCCACCATTTTTCCGTCGCTAGACCAAGCAGCAGTTTCCGCGACGAATTCCCCCAATCGCCTTGGTGAACCACCGAGCACAGGAATGCTCCGCAAAGGACCGCGTGGAGGAGCACCCTGGCCTTCTACTACCAGAAGTTCGGAACCGTCGTGCGATAGATCGACAGCTATCATGTCAGCCGAAGTATCGGCACTGATTCTCTTAGGTTCGCCGCCCGCAATCGACATCTCTGCTACGCCATGCAGAATGAAGCTGCCGGAACTGCCCACTCCGGTGCCCAGATAAAGGCGCGCCCCATCCGTTCCAATCAGAGACTTAGGCTGCCCATCATGAGTGAGCTGAACATAATTTCCGACCCTTGGAACGGGAGTAGGTCGCATCCAAAAATAAGACACTGTACCCGCCACCGCAAGCAAGACTAGGGCGAGAGCAATCGAAGAAAGCCGAACACGCGTAACGGGCTCGACCGCGACGGGATGCGCCCCGCTCGGCGACCACGCTGCAGGGTCAGATAATGCTTCAAGCGCGAAAGCAAGGTCAGACGCAGATTGAAAGCGCTGATCGGCATTTTTTTCCAGACAGCGGCGCACAACACGCTCGAGAGATGCCGGTGTATCGGGAGGGAATTCCGCAGCAGCAGGGAATTCGTCGTTGAGGATAGCGCTCATGGTGTCAGCGGAGGTTGGCCGTGCGAAAATGCGCTTGCCAGCGAGCATTTCGTAAAGGATTGCGCCGAAGGCAAAGATGTCAGCCCGGTGGTCAACGGCCAGTCCGCGTACCTGTTCGGGAGACATGTATCCCACAGTGCCCATCGCTACTCCGGCTATCGTGACCGTGGGAGCAAGAGTCGCGAGCGAGTCTTTGGGTTGAACCAGCTTGGCCAGGCCGAAGTCGAGAATCTTGATCCGTCCGTCTTTTGTTAAGAAGATGTTGTCCGGCTTGAGATCGCGGTGAACGATGCCTTTCTCGTGAGCAGCAGCGAGACCGCGGGCAATCTGCACTCCGTAGTTGATTGCCTTGCGTGGAGGTAATGGAGAGCGGCGGATCGTTTCTGTAAGTGTTCTGCCCTCGAGCAGTTCGGAAACCAGATAAGGAATGCGTCCGTAGGTCCCCATCTGGTAGACGACGAGAATGTTCGGATGATTGAGCGAGGCTGCGGCTTTCGCCTCTTGCTCGAAGCGAAGCAGACGGTCCCGATCGAGTGAGGATAGTCCCGGAAGGACTTTAATTGCGACGTCGCGGTTTAGCCGCGTATCGCGAGCCTGGTAAACCTCGCCCATACTGCCCGCACCCAGCGGCGAGAGGATTTCATACTGACCAAGCTTCGTGCCAGAGGCCAAGGTCATGTGGCGTCATTATAGCGCCGGAACAAATCAGATGATCACGTGGATGTGGATAACTAATGAACAGCGCGCGCACAGATGTTCCAACGCAGACGAGTGCAGAGACGGAATGAGAGTTAGACGCGGGTTCGTTCTAGGGGAGCGGGCTCTGGAACCGGTGCGGGGGCTGCGGCTGCCGCCGCCAGCGCTACGTCGGCAGGTTTCGGTTGTGCTGTTGGGGCTGCGACCGGACGCTTGATGGTGAAGCGCTGGATTCGGATTTCTCCTCGTTCGTAAACAGCCAGGAGTGCTGCCACGCAGGCGGGATCAAGTCGCTTGCCCGCCAGATTCTGGATAATCTGCAATGCCTGATCGGGAGTGTGAGCTTGCTGATAGGGCCGGTTTGTCGTCAGTGCATCGAAAGTATCCGCCACCGCAATCACGCGGGCCAGCAGTGGAATCTGATCGCCTTTTAATCCGTATGGATATCCACGCCCATCGAGAGCTTCGTGATGCAATTCGATGCCGGGCAACATTTCGGCGAGCTGCGTGACCGGTCGCAGGATATTGGCGCCTTTGGTGGTGTGGGTCTTCATGACCTCGAATTCTTCCTCGGTGAGGGCGCCGGGCTTTTTCAAAATATGGTCTTCGATGCCGATCTTGCCGACGTCGTGGAGTTGCGCAGAGATTTGCAGCGTCTCCATGAATGTCAGCGGCAGGTTCATTTCCTTCGCGATGAGCAGGGAGTACCGCGTAACGCGATCAGAGTGGCCGCGCGTGTAAGGGTCTTTTTCGTCAACGGCTCCGGCCAGCATCTGGATGGAGCCCATAAACAGGGCGCGATTTTCGTCGGCGGCCCGCTTCAGATCCTCAACGAAGCGTTCGAGTTCTTCAGACATCGTGTTAAACGTCTGCGCAAGCTCGCCGATTTCCGTGCGGCTCCACAGGTGAACGCGTTGGGGAAAGTCGCCGCGGGCGAGGGCGCGGCTCGACTCGGTCAATACATGCAGAGGATAGGTGATGCGACGGGCGGCGAAGATGCTGACGCCGACACTCAACAGCACCACGAGCAATGCCAAGAGCCGGCCCGTACGTTGCATCTCATAAACGCTTCGATAAGCTTCCCGGCGTGGCTTTTGTACGATTACGGCCCAATTTAGCGAGGTTACCGGACTGAAGGTGCCGAGCATTTCCACTCGCTCTTTGCCGGTATTGACGTTAAATTCGCGGGTCTCGGCCAACTGTGCTTTGTTGCCGCCATCGACAAAGGCGCGGACGATGTCGAGGTTCTTCATGTCCTGGCCAGTGGCGAATTCAGCAGTCGCGGCGGCGACCAGGCGGCCTTGGGAATCGACTACATACGGCGTGAGCCCTCCGCCGCTTACTTCACGCAGACGGCGAATCAGGAATTGTAGATCCACAACCGAGGCAATCATTCCCAGGAAGCGGGGACCGTATTGCACGGGAGCACTGACGAGGAACACGGTGCGGGCATTTTTCCCGTCCCCAACCTCGAGTGCTTGTCCGGCATAAACCCGGCCGTCTCTGGCGGCGGCATAGGCCCGCTCCAATTCCCGCTGCAGAAATGCGTCGGGAACAATACGTCCCGCTGAAATGCCCTTCGCCTGAGAGTTTAGTAATGTGGCGTAAGCGATTTCGTCGGAAGACGAGACGAAGTTCTCCAGCAACGCTCGAAGTTCAGGAGCCTCGATATTCTGATCCCCAAAATCTCCACCGCTGGCGATTTTGATGGCTGACGAAAGATTGTCGAGCATCATCCGGTGCGAACGCTCGTGCTGCATCAGGTCGTCCGCCAGCGACCGCGTAACCGTATTCTGCAGCAGCATTTCGTCCCGCTTCAGACTGTCGCCGTTGATGCTCTCTACGTGTGCCGAGTAGAAGTACATCGGGACGATGCTGATCGCCAACAACACACCGAGAATGAGTAGAGAATCGGTATGCGGGCGTGATTGGAAGCGCTCGAGGACAAGTTTCTCCCTTCACTCGTCGCAGACGCCGAAGGCGAAGTGGCGGCAGCTTTCAAGGGTATCTGTAGAAGTTTACCGGGCGGGAGGGCCGTGGCGGAAAAAGGCCGCGTGTTTGCCATTACCAAAGTACCTGTCAAAACCCCCGACCAGCAAGGGTTTTGGCAGGCAAAGGCTTGTTTGCCAGGGGCTCAAATCTCGATGCTTACGGGCTGTGTTTTCAGCGGCTTAGTTGAGTAATTTCTTCAGATCTCTCCAGTGCACCAGTACGATGTGATTCGTTTCCAGCGCATTTTTAAATTCCGGGCTGATCATAACCTCGTAATCGCGCTGCCGCCAAGCCGAGCCGTAGTCAGGATGGTTAATCGTCACTGCCTGCAATTCGGCGTCGTCGTGCCCCAGGTGGACAATGATTTCGGTGACACCCGGCTTCAGATTCTTCACGGCATTCAGATAGAACTCCTTCCACTGATTCGTCGGGATCCCCGGATACGCCATGACCACACCGTTGATCAGAACGTCGTTCGGCGAGATAAGAGAGGAAAGTTCTTTCGGAGTATTCGAGTCCAGAAACGCGAGGAACGGCAGTTTGTGCTCGCGAGCAACCTTCACGTAGACAGCAAAGAGGTCCGGACGCTCGAATAACATTCCCATGTGACTGTCGACGTGTGTGGGGTGAATTCCCATGGCAAGAGCATGCTCGATCTGAGCGCGAATTTCCCGCTCGGCTTCCTCTGCCTTGATGTGTTTCTTGCCGGGCTCGGTTTCAGGCCATAGATAGCCCGAAGAATCGAGCAGGCTCGGAACCGAGTCCTTGGACGCGACTGGTCCCCAGCGATAGGTCTGCCACTCGCTGGTGAGAGTCAGGTGCAATCCGAGATCGGCGTCGGGATGGGACTTAGCGTAATCGGCGACTTCCGTGAGCCAAGGGCAGGGAACCATAATGCTGGCGGAGGTTACGGCACGTCTGTCGAGCGCATCGAAGCTGGCCGCGTCTTCGGAATGTGCGACCGCGAGATCATCGGCGTGGATGATCAGCAGTTTGGAATCGGCCGGATAACCCAGGCGTTCGGCAATGGTTTTGGATTGGGCGCTCGCACTGTTAAGAGAAGCGAGGAAAAACAGGAAGGCAAGAGCGTTTGTGCTCAGACGCATGAAACCTCCAGCGCGGCTTATATGAACTCCTCGGAAACGGTACAGAGTAGCACGGCTTGCAAGGTGCTGCGATGATCGGGGGCTTCGGAAAGCCGCAATGGACTTACTACCCGCAGGTTTCACTCTTGCCGGTACGCGTCATCAGTTCCTGAATGGCCTCGCGGGGAGATTTTCCATCATGCAGGATGGCATGCATTTGCTCGGTGATTGGCATTTCTACTCCGCGCGCGTGAGCGAGTCCGACCGCTGCAGTAGTGGTGAACACCCCTTCCGCAACCATGCCATGCATGCCCGCGATGATCTCAGGAAGTTTCTTGCCGCGCCCAAGTTCGACTCCGACGCTGCGGTTGCGGGACAATCCGCCGGTACAGGTGAGAACGAGATCGCCCAACCCAGCGAGCCCGGCCATGGTTTCGGCGCGCCCTCCGCAGGCAACGACGAGGCGAGTCATCTCAGCCAGTCCACGTGTGATGAGTGCAGCGACCGAGTTGTGTCCCAGTCCCAGACCGTCGCAGATGCCCGCCGCAATGGCAATGATGTTTTTCAGCGCGCCTCCAAGTTCCACGCCGACTACGTCATTGTTGGTGTAAACGCGGAAAGCTGGATCACTGAACTCTCGCTGCACAGTTTGAAGAAGATCAGCATCCTGCGACGCAACCGTAATCGCTGTGGGATCGCCCCGTGCTACCTCTTTTGCGAAGGAGGGACCGCTCAGTGCGCCGATGACAGGTGTTGATGTTCCTGATTGTCCCATGACGCCTGTTATCACCTCTGTCATGCGCTGCAGAGATCCTTCTTCCAACCCTTTAGTCGCGCTCACGATCAGTGCTCTGGGTGAGATATGGGGGCGCATCCGCTCGAAAAGACTACGGCAGTGCTGCGATGGCATGACGCTGACGATGATTTGTGATCCCTGAAGGACCTGCGCCAAGTCATTGCTTGCAACGACCGGCTCCGGAATCGGTTGTCCCGGAAGAAATCGTTCGTTCATGCGGTTCCTCGAAATGGATTCGCAGACGTCGATTTCGTGTACCCAAAGTCGAACGCGGTGCGTGCCCTTGCGTCCAAGCACGATCGCAAGGCCTGTGCCCCATGCACCCCCACCGATGATGGCAATTTCGCTCATTTGCGCCCCAGAGAAAACCGAGGTTCCTCGCCGGAAAGCAATCGGCGGATGTTTTCATGATGGCGCGCAATGATCAGCAATGCGGCCACGCCAATCAAAGCCAGAGTCCCGGGATCTTTCGAAAGTTTCAGCGTCCATACGGTCGAGGGGAAAAAAGCCGCGGTTACGATCGATGCCAAAGAGATGCGTCGCGAGAGAAGCACAACCACGGCGAAGAGGATAACCGCGATCAAAACTGCCTGCGGAGCGAAACGCAGAAACGCGCCGAGTGCCGTCGCGACGCCTTTGCCTCCGTGGAAGCCAAGCCACAGCGGAAACATGTGTCCGATAATTGCAAACAGAGCCGCCGCAGCCATGACCCGTTCCAGATGCACTTCACCATGGGGAGGGCCCGAAATCGTGCGAGCCAGTTGCACCGCCGCGAAGCCCTTGGCGGCGTCGAGAATGAGCGTCATCGCACCGAGTGCCGGAGACTTGCGCGAAACGTTCGTCGCTCCAATGTTCCCGCTGCCGCTTCGCCGGACGTCTTCGCCGTGAAAAAGGCGGACCAAAAGATATCCGAACGGAATCGAACCCAGCAAGTAACTCAGTGCGAGGATGAGAACAAGTCTAAACATGCGTCCGGATGGCAACAAGCTAGCGAAAACACGGCCAATCGCGCGCTACTGAAGCGTAAATCTTGCCAGCTTCGTGTATTTCGATCCTTTCGGCGAGAGTTGGCTCTGGTACAAAAAGAACTCACGGGGCCTCATCGTACCAAACTCCGGAGCGGGTAAGGCCGAGAGTTTTTCTTGCAACTTCTGGAAGATTTGATTCCGACCATCCTTCTTGTTGCGGTGGGGAGAACCCGAGCCCCCCGGGCCGCGAGCCAGCGTCAGATGCGGGCTGAAGGGACGTTCCTCTTTCGGAATCCTGAGCTCAGCCATCTTGTCGTCGATCATTCCTGCCATTGCGGCCAGCTCTGGCCCGGTTTCCATGCCGGCCCAGAAAACGCGCGCCGATTTTGCGGTGGGGAAAAAACCGTACCCTTTAAAGTGAATTTCGCTTCCCGCAGCCGGCAGTTCCGTCAGCGACTTCTTGATCGACGTAAGAGCCTCCTCAGGCTGTTCACCGATAAATTTCAGAGTCACGTGCATTGATTCAGGCCTTATCCAGCGCGCATCGGGCGCGAAGTTGCGAACGCCTTCCACGAAGCGAAAGATTCGTTCGCGGATGTCCTCATCAATGTCGAGCGCGATAAAGAGGCGCATAGAACAAGCTGTGCATTTCTAGCCACAAGCCAAGATCCGGAGAATCGCAGCCCAGGCTCGAAGCTTCTACATCAGTTTCTTTCTGATCATATCCAGCGCCATGGTCGAGGCGAATCGCCGGATACGTTTGCGATCGCCGGGAAAGTTCCGCTGAATGACCTCCGTGCCGGAATCGCTGGCCAGAGCATGAAACACGAGGCCTACGGGTTTCTCCGGCGAACCGCCGCCTGGGCCCGCCACACCGGTGATGCCCATTCCGAGTGTCGATTCGCAACGATAACGAATGCCTTCCGCCAGCGCTGCAGCCACTTCGCGGCTGACTGCTCCATGTCGTTCGATCATTTCAGCTGGAACTCCGGCCAGTTCGGTCTTGAGCACATTGGAATAGACGACGGCCCCGCCCAGGAAATAGCGAGAGCTTCCGCTGATGGATGTAATGCGTTCGGCGAGTAGGCCCCCGGTGCAGGATTCCGCAACGGCCAGGGTAGAGTTCCGCATCTGCAGCCAGTATCCGACGATTTGTTCGAGTGACTCCCCATTGCGGGAATAGACGGCGTCATCCAGTTCGTCTTCCACCAATCCGGCGACCTCGTCGGCCCGAGCCTGCGCCGCCTCTAATGTCGCTGCGCGGGTTTTGAAGTGCAGTTCGATTTCGCCTGCTCCCGCTAAAATTGTGGTCGCGACATCGGAATACCGCTTATAGATCGGAGCGACGCGGGCATCGACAGCCGATTCTCCCAACATCGCGACCTTCAGAGTGCGAATGAAAAGGTGAGCCGACGGAACTTTCTGCCTAAGCCGCTCGCGTACTTCGTTCTCAAAAAGTGCCTTCATCTCATGAGGTGGGCCTGGCAGTAGGATGACGATGCGTTCGCGTCCTTCGAATTGACCACTGAGCCACTGTCCGGACGCCGTGCCGTTGGGATTGGGAAGCACGGTTGCACCTTCGAGTACGTCCGCCTGCTTGGCATTGTTTGGGGTCATCTTCCATCCCCGCTGGGCGAAGCGCTGTTCGAGATTCGCGACGATTTCGGGGTCACGTCGCAGGCCAACGCCAAGGGCTTCGGCGGCGGCTTCTCGCGTGAGATCGTCTTCGGTCGGTCCGAGTCCTCCGCTGAAGATCAGGATGTCAGAGCGGAAAAGCCCATGCTGGGCGGCAGCTACCAGACGGCGAAGGTCGTCTCCCACAATGCTTTTAAAGATGACGTCGATTCCAAGCCGGTTCAGTTGCTCGGTCAGGTAAAGCGAATTGGTATCGACGCGGTGGGGGGTAAGCATCTCAGAGCCCACCGCTATGATCTCGGCGTTCACGCGTTAAAGTTTAAACGAAAATGCATAGGGGAGACGGGTGCGAGGGCGCGTGCGAGGCAGATCGCTCGGGATCAAAGCCCCCTTAGGTGATAAGGCTTGGTTTCGTCCGTTATTCAGGCACGAGGCGCATGCCCTGGATATTCCACGAGAGATGATGCAAGCCGCTGCTGGTCGCAAGAATCACCGATCTTCCGGGAGCGAACGCCAGCCCGACGAGGCCCTGGCCAGAGATTTCAAGATTTGCTTTGCCGTCGGGCGTAATTTTGACAATACCGCGAGTTCCTCCGAGGGATGCCGCAACGTAGAGATTGCCCTCCAGGTCGAATGCGAGTCCCTGCGGCCGTCCTAACCCTCTGTAGAAAGCGCTGACGGTGCCACTGGGATCAATCTTGAAAACGCGATCGTTAGGACCGGTGACGAAGAGGTCTCCCTGCGGACTGAACGCCAGGTGATAAGCGGAGACGCTTAGTTCCAGTGTGGCAAAGACGAAGACCTGCTGGTCACGCGCAATTTTGAAGATGGTTCCATTCCTGTCGCCGACGTAAAGACTTTCATCGCGGTCAAACGCAATTCCTGTCGCGACGCCCATGCCCTCTGCGTACGTGGTCGCCGTGCCGTTGGCAGCTACGCGATACACAGCACCATCGAATCGGGACGAAACGTACAATTGCCCCTGACGGTCGAAGGCAAGCGACGTCGGATTCATCATCTCTGCAACGAGGGGTTTGACAACATAATTTGTATCGATCTTGTAAATCCCGACCGGAACTTTCTGACCGCGAGATCCCGAGAACGTCGCATAGATATTTCCGTCGGCATCAAGAGCTGGATTGGTGACCAGGTGGAGACTTTCGGCGATAGGGACAGCGACCTTCACTGGGTGTCCATTGCTGACGTGGCCGTCGGTGGCCACGACAACCGGGCCTGAGGTCGCGCCCTCTGGAACCCTGGTCACAACAAAACCATCAGAGCTGACGACAATCGGCCCTTCGTAGTCTCCAAATTTCACTTTGGGGCGGAGGAGTTCCTGCGGTCGCAGGCCAGAGCCCATGATGCGGAGCTCGCCTCCGGCCAGTGCGGCCGCGGGCGCAATCGAGTCAATGCGGGGTCCGCCGTTAGTGTTCTTACGGCCGAGAATGCGATCAGAAAATCCCATGAACGAGTACCGCGTGGCGCGCGCCGGGTGAATGTTCTCCGCCCAACCTTCTCGCCACTCTATTTTAGTAGACCCAAATGGAGTAGAAGTTGCATCACCACTAGCGCGTAAATTCCTGCAGCTACATCGTCGAGCACGATTCCAGTTCCCTCCGGAAGCTTTTCCAGTTGGCGAACGGGCGGGGGCTTGACGATATCGAAGGCTCTAAAAAGTATAAAACCCGCAAGGAAAGTTTTCCATGCGAGAGGGACGGAGATCAGCGTGATGAGTTGCCCGGCAACCTCGTCGATAACCACGAACTGCGGATCTTTCCTCGAGAACGCCCGGGCGACTTGCGTCGCCGCCGGGATACCGATCGATGTCACGAGCACAGCAAGAAAGATAAGTGTAGGCGTACGCGCGACTTCGGGTAGCTGGTGGGCAATAGCCGCCCATAAAATCATGGCAGCAGCCGATCCCCATGTTCCGGGCCCAGGCCGGATATAGCCGATTCGGAAGAAGGTTGCGCTGAGTTCAGCCCAAAGAGGCGGTCGGGGGCGAGCCAGGGAGTTCTCGGTCACCTTTTTCTATCCAGATCGTCGGGGCTGATGTCTTGAAGCAGTTCTTCCGCGTCGGTCACCGGAGACGAAATCACGTATCCCCCACTAGCCCATTTGCCCAAATCGATGATCCGGCAGCGTTCGCTGCAGAAAGGGAAGTCGGGATCTGTGCTTTTGACCTTCTTCTTGCAGATGGGGCAACTCAGCTTTACGGAGCGCTTGCGGGGCATGGCTTCTATTGTAACGACTTGCTAAAGGATTCGAGCCACCAGGTCGTAGTCGTGGGCCTCAGTCACCTCGCAACGGTAGAACTGCCCCGGTTCGGGCCTGGTCTCCTCGGGAAAATCGTTTACGAAGACTTTCCCGTCGATTTCCGGGGCGTGCATCGCAGTGCGTCCCTCGAGCAGTAACTCTGTTTCTTCCGACTCGCCTTCGAGCAATAGATCGAACTCGCGTCCGATGAGTGCTTTCTTTTTCTTCTTGCTAATCTGGCGCTGGATCGACATCAGGTGCTTGCGCCGGCGCTCAATCTCGGCTGCCGAGAGCTTCTTCTCCAGTCCGTAAGCCCCCGCTCCTTCTTGGTCGGAATAGGAGAAAGCCCCCATCCAGTCGAACTGCGCTTCGCGAACGAACTCGCAAAGCTCTTCGAATTCTTTTTCCGTTTCACCGGGGAAGCCAACGATGAATGACGTGCGTAACGTCAGATCGGGTATCACGCGCCGCATTTTGTGGATGGACTTCAGAAAGACCTCGGCTCCTCCCCCGCGCTTCATTCTCTTCAGGACCGCCGCGGAGGCATGCTGCAACGGCACGTCCATGTAGGAGCAGATCTTCTCGTGCGATGCGATCGTCTCCAGTAGCTTGCCCGTAATCTTGTTGGGATAAGCGTAAAGGAAGCGCACCCAATGCAAGTCTTCAATGTGGGCAAGTTTCTCCAGCAGAAGCGCCAATCCGTCTTTCAGCCCAAAGTCTTCGCCATAGCAAGTGGTGTCCTGGCCGATAAGCGTGACTTCTCGAACACCGGATTGCGCCAACCGCTCTGCCTCTGCAATGACAGATTCGAATCGCCGCGAGCGAAATTGCCCCCGCAATTGCGGGATGATACAGAACGTACAAGGATGATCGCAGCCTTCGGCGATCTTGATATAGGCCATGTGTTGCGGAGTGGCCAGAATTCTTGGAGTGTCTTCGTCGTAGAGATAGTTCGGCAGATCCCCGATCGCGCCATCCCATGATTCTCGCGAGAACCGTCCTTGCGCCGCACGGGCGTCGCCTTCAGGCCGCGAGTTCAGAACCACAAGAGGCGAATTCGTCGTTGATGATGCGGGGGTAATCCCAGTTGCGGAAAGAATCTGCAACAGCTCGCCAGTTCCCACGACTGCATCGACTTCAGGAATGTCCTTCCGGATCTGGTCCCGATATCGCTCTACCAGGCAACCAGCCACGACAAGTTTCTTGGCTTTGCCGGAAGTCTTATGTCCGGCCATTTCCAGGATCGTATTCACGGACTCCTGCTGCGCGCTATCGATGAACGAGCAGGTATTGACCACGATCACGTCCGCATCTTCAGCGCGGCGAGTCAACTCGGCTCCGGCACGGGCCAGCATTCCCATCATCACTTCACTGTCGACAAGATTTTTTGGGCAGCCCAGGCTGATGAAGCCGACCTTCTGCGGACGGTCGTTCTGTGCGCCAAAGTCCAAGTGCTTTGGTCCAGAACTCTCCTGAGATTTTCTCTTCTTCAACTTCAACTCAGGGGAACGGCTGACAGTGAGCTCTTTTACAGGCATGCAATCTTTCTATTTTAGCATCCTGGGCGAACGCACCTTTCGGCGGAGATGGCGAGTGTACAAGATCTTCAGAACCACAGAAGGTAGGGTTCCTAAGTCCAAAAGACCCGCTGTCGTGCTAGGCTAGGTTCTACCGCCGTAACAATTTAGCTAATGAACCTCGCCTGGGAGGGGAAATGTCTGGCAAACAGCTTTCGGTTGCGGTCTTTCTAATGGGGATACTGCTCTCGGTTACGGCGATTGCGCAGGATGAAAAGAACGAGCTCGGGGGAACCATCGGGCGCACTTTTATCAGCGACCAAGGCATCCAAAACGCGAACTACTTCGATCCGATCATTCATACCGGCAAAGGATTGAGCTTTGACGTCGAGTACGCGCGACGACTTTATGTTGCTCCAGTTTTCGCGGTCTCTGGGGAAGTCGTATTCATGGACAACCATGATGAGGACGTTAATGCCGGGGAATACGGACACTCAGTCGTACCGTCCGACTATCGCGAAATGTTCCTAACGCCGGCTGCGAGAGTAAACCTCTTTCCCACTACAGCCGTTTCGCCATGGGTGAGTCTGGGCGGCGGTTTTGGCCATATTAGTGAGGGAAACCAACTCATCTAC
Organism: Terriglobia bacterium; assembly: GCA_963711365.1. Lineage (GTDB taxonomy): Bacteria > Acidobacteriota > Terriglobia > Terriglobales > Acidobacteriaceae > Sulfotelmatobacter. The sequence goes on from CAVQDY010000002.1 coordinate 60,430, forward strand.
GGTGGAGTGAACCCGGGAAAGTCGACGACATCGGGCGTCATTCAGGGTGGACTTGGGCTCGATTTGAAGGTTTGGAGGAGGCTCAGCGTCCGAGCCGAAGTTCGAGACTTCTGGTCCGGCGAACCAGACTTCCCGCTGGCTCCCACCGGAAAGACCCGCCAGCATAACTACTTCGTTGGCGGCGGAGCTTTTTGGCGATTTTGAAAGGCGGTTTTCGCCTCGGGCCCATGATCCAACTTTCTGATATCCAGTCCGCGCTGAACAGGATCCGCGCGGATATCCGCGTTTCCCCATGTACCCATTCCGAAACGTTCTCCGGGCTTACGCATAATTCGATTTTTCTGAAATTGGATAACCAGCAACGGACTGGCGCGTTCAAAGAGCGAGGAGCGCTGAACAAACTGCTTACGCTCACGTCCGAGGAGCGGTCGCATGGGGTGATCGCAGCCTCTGCCGGAAACCACGCTCAGGGAGTTTCCTATCACGCCGGACGGCATGGCATTCACGCCCGCATCGTGATGCCGCTTCCTACGCCGTTGACAAAAGTTTCCGCTACTCGCGCGTACGGTGCAGAGGTCGTCCTGCACGGCACAAACTACGACGAGGCTTATGAGAAGGCGGTCGAGCAAAGCCGAGATGAGCACCTGACTCTGATCCATGCTTTCGATGACGATTCGGTCATCGCGGGGCAGGGGACTCTTGGGCTCGAAATTCTCTCGCAGCATCCCGATATTGAGGTCGTCGTCTCTCCCATCGGGGGAGGTGGCTTGATCGGCGGAATCGCCTGCGCGGTCAAGGAAACAAATCCGCGAGTGAAGGTTTTCGGAGTGCAGCCGTCGCGGATTCCATCCATGAAGGCCGCGGTCGCGCAAGGGAAGCCGGTTACGCTCGAGTCGGCCAAGACGATTGCCGATGGCATTGCCGTGCGCCGCGCGGGAGAGCGGACGCTGCCCTTGGTTCAAAAATATGTCGACGACATCGTCACGGTAGAGGAAGAAGAGATTGCGAACGCCATTCTCCTGCTCCTGGAGCGCGAGAAGACATTGGCGGAGGGTGCAGGGGCCGCAGCCACTGCCGCCGTCTTGAATCGAAAGCTGTCGCTGGAAGGCAAGCGGGTGGCTGTGCTGGTTTGCGGAGGGAACATCGATGTGACACTGCTCTCCCGCATCATCGAGCGAGGCTTGGTGAAAGACGGACGACTGGTTCGCTTACGCGTTCACCTGCCGGATTATCCCGGCGCTTTGTACAGGCTCACTGGAATTCTGGCTGAACATCGGGCCAACATCGTGGAGACGGCTTATGATCGCGCTTATCACGGGGTGAATCTGGGCGACACGGCGATTGATATTACGATGGAGACCCGGGGTCCCGAGCATATCGCCGAATTGCTGTCGGCACTAGTCTCCGCCGGGTACACACACGAGAGAATTCTTTGACCGTGGATGCAGGCTCTCGAAAATTACGGGCTGGAAGGGCTGACTTCGTTCTTCGTGCCTCCTCCGCCGCCACCGAAACAATGAAGTAGCACGCAAAGCAGGAGTCCTGCGCCCGCAGCTCCGCCGGCTATCCATTTCGGACTGATCCCACTCAGCGGGCCATTGGGCGGGGCGGGTGCGCCGCAGATCTCCGATTCGTCATAAGTTTTCTGCTCCCCTTCATGGACTGAGGCGCGCTGGGAGGCTTCACTCTCCGGTGTAGGTTTGCCGCGTCCGCGCTCGTGTTCGACATTCACATCCAGCTTTTTCGCCGATACCTGCACGCTGCTGTTCAGGTCGCTTACGATGTATTGGGTCCAGTCGCTTTGCACCGGGATGACACGAATGCAATTCACACGAACCTTGTAGCTTTTCGCGGTCACAACTGAAACAACGCCATGGTCCAATTCGAAAATGTCGTTCTGGAATTTCCCCACCGATTCGGGGGCGAGCAGCAGAGTTGATCCGTCCAAAGCGAGATTCGCTGAAGCTCCGGGCTTGGTTTCGACGACGTCACCAGGAAAGACGGCCGAGGAGTCGTGTGCCTCATATCCGTTTATCCACACCCCACCCTCAGAATGGAGGATTGCGCCTCCCGATTGAGCCGGAAGCGATTGTCCCAGTAACGAGCAGGGCATAACCGCCGCTAGAGCCCAGCATAGAAAACCTCGTAGAATAGCCGAACGCATGCTATGGCTTTTTAAGAACAAATCCCCTCAATAAAATCGTATCGGTGCATGGATGCAGCGTCTATTGGCTGGGCGGATGCGGGCAAAGGCGCTTTCATGGTGGGAGGTGGCCTTTCGATCTTGTAATCTTTGTTTCGTCTTGGGTAAAACTTTGTAAATCATGCGTTTGCAAGCGTTTGGACGAGGTAGAGTAAAGGTAGGAATATGGCGAAGAAGATCGCAATAATGTTGGTGCTGCTTGCACTTGTATGTGCCGGGGAAGAACTGTTTTCCTCGACCAATGCTGCGGGCTCTCAAGCGGCAAACCCATCCCAACAGGCCATCGCAAAACGGATTGGGACCGTCAAATCGATCAGTGGAAATGTGTTGACTCTGGAACCGGCATCCGGTCCGACAGTGACCGTGAATGTGCAGCCGAATGCCCGTGTCCTCCGGCTTGCACCCGGCGAAAAGGATCTGAAGAGCGCAACGCCGATCCCAGTGACGGATCTACAGGCTGGCGACACGATTCGTGTCCGCGGCACAGCATCGGCGGACGGCAATTCGCTTGCAGCTTTGGAAGTCATTGTGATTACCCGTGCAACTGTTGCCGCAGTCAGCGATCAGTTGCGGCAGGATTGGCAAAAGCGAGGCATGGGGGGGCGGGTCGACTCGGTCGACCTTGCGACCGGCGATGTAGTCGTTTCGATCCCGAGTTTGGCTGCTAAGAAAACTGTGGTGGTACATACGAGCAAGAACACCGTCGTGTATCGCTATGCTCCAGACTCAGCTAAACCCGAAGATGCAAAGCCGAGCAGCCTGAAGGATATTCATCCGGGTGATCAATTACGCGCGCGTGGAAACCGGAATGCCGACGGCAGCGAGATATCCGCAGAAGAAATCTTCGCGGGAGTGTTTCCGCAGTTCGCGGCTACGGTGAAATCCGTGAATGCAAGTGCGGGCACTCTGAGCGTTCAGGATTTGGCCACTAAGAAGACGGTGGAGTTGAAAGTTACACCCGATTCCCAACTGCACAAGATCCCGCCGGAGATGGCGCAGGGTTTCGCAATGCGGCTGAAGGGTGCGATGACTGCAGGAGATCGGGGCGCAGTCGGGAGTGAATCGGGCAGAAATCCGCAGGGGCAACAAGTCCCCAAGGCGGCCCGCCCTCGAACGGAATGACCCATGGCACAGGCGGCGGCATGGGCGCTGGGCCGCGAGCAGGCGGACCACCGGATTTCCAACGAATATTGAGCCGACTTCCGTCTTCCACCCTGGCGGATTTGAATCTCCACAAAGGAGACGCCGTGATCATCCTGGCCACCGAAGGGACGCCCGCTACGGGCCACACCGCAATCACCTTGTTGAGCGGAGTGGAACCGATCCTTCAGGCAGCACCGAATGCTGGTCAGGCCATGATGTTGGCGCCCTGGAGTCTGGGAGGCGCACCCGGTGGCGATGCTGCGCAATAGGAATCCTAGAGCGCAAAAATAAAGTAGTTCCTTACTCATAACACTCCATAGAAACGGAAGAATGATGATCAAGTCTCAGATGTGTCTACGTTTCACTTTCATCGTCGTCATGCTTTTGCTGATGTTTGCCGCTTCTTCTTTCGCGCAGGATGCGAATGGATCTCTGCGTGGGCAGGTGACCGATCCCTCGGGCGCAGCGATTTCGGGCGCAAACGTGATCATGACGCCGGCGAATGGGCCGCCAGTCGTGGTTCAGAGTAATGCCGCAGGGAATGTACGAGTTCAAAAGCTCTTCCAGCCGGCAAATACACGCTCACGGTTGCCGCCACCGGGTTCACACTTTACGAAAACGACAACGTAGTCATCGCCGTTCAGCCCTTGCGATTGAACGTCGCCATGGCCATCGAGGTGGAGACGCAGAAGGTGCAGGTTTCCGACACCGCGCCTACGATCGATGTCAATCCCAACAACAACGCGGGGGCGATCACAATTTCCGGCGAAGAACTGGAAGCGCTGCCCGACGATCCGGATGAACTCGAGTCAGACCTGCAGGCGTTGGCGGGGCCTTCCGCGGGACCGAATGGCGGACAGATGTACATCGACGGTTTCACTGCGGGCCAACTTCCGCCCAAGTCATCGATTCGTGAAATCCGTATCAACCAGAATCCGTTTTCTTCCGATTACGAGACCCGGGGCTATGGCCGCATCGAGGTCTTTACCAAGCCCGGTACGACAAATTCCACGGACAGGTTTTTGCCGATGGAAATAACTCTCCCTGGAACTCGCCCAATCCTTTTGTAACCAGCATTCCGCCTTACTACTCCACTCAGTTCAACGGCAACATAGGCGGTCCGATCAACAAGAACGCATCATTCTTCTTCAATATCGATCGGCGCGACATCAATGACCTGTCTGCCATCAATGCCACGGACCCCACCACCGGCGGGACCTTCGCCAGTTCGATTCCAAATCCGCGCCAGCGCACCAACTTGAGCCCGCGCCTGGATTGGGCCTTGACGAAGAACAATACCCTGACTGCGCGCTATCAGTACTACCGCGATACCGAGACTGGCAATTTGACGAACCAGTTCAGCCTGCCGACCCAGGCCTATTACTCGAAGAGCACGGAAGACACCGTGCAAATCAGCGACACCCAGGTGTTTGGTACGAAGATCGTCAACGAGACGCGCTTCCAGTACAACCGCGACAATAACGTCCAAACGCCGCAGAGTACAGATCCGGCCGTAAGCGTCCTGGGCAATTTCCTGGGCGGCGGCAACAGCGAGGGAAATCTGAATGACCTGCAGAATAGTTATGAAGTGCAAAACTACACTTCCTTGATCCATGGCAATCACACCATGAAATTCGGCGCTCGGGTGCGCGCCACGCACGATTCGGATTATTCGACTGCCGGATTCAATGGTGAATTTATCTTTCCCAGCTTCTCCGCCTACCTGGACTCCAAGCCTACCCAACTTTCACAGACTACCGGTTCGCCGAATGCCGCAGTCAACTACTATGACGTCGAACCCTATTTCCAGGACGACTGGCGGGTGCGTCCCAACATCACTGTTAGCCTGGGGCTTCGTTACGAGACCCAGAACGCCATTCACGATCATAACGACTGGGCTCCGCGTCTCGGGATTCGCCTGGGGAGTGGGAGGCCGAAGCGGACCTCCCAAGGTCGTGATCCGCGGCGGCTCAGGGATTTTTTATGATCGCTTTCAAGTGGCACAACTTGCTGCAGGCAGAGCGCCTGAACGGCATTACGCAGGAACAGTTTGTGGTCACCAATCCGACCTGCTTTCCCGGCCTTGATGCGCCGCTCACCCACGCCTGTCACGGAGCCGCGGGTCCCTCCGGCTGTCGCTTCTACGACCTATCAAATCGGTCCCACACCGGACGCGCCTTACACGGTGCAAAGCGCGCGGATCGGAGCGTGGAATGGAAGCTCCACGAAGGCGGCGACGCTAACAGTCAATTACTTGAACTCGCGCGGCTTCTACGAGTCCCTCACAATCAACGCGAATGCGCCATATCCTGGAACGTCCTGGTCATCCCTATGGCGTGCCACCCCTCAGCAATCTTTATCGTTACGTCTCAGAAGCCGATTCTTCAACAAAACCAACTCATGGTGATTTCGAACGTAAGGGTCGGCTCGAAGGTGCATATGTTCGGCTATTATTCGTTGTAACGACGCCAGCGGCAATAATACTTTCAGGGGTCGTAAACAGCTTTCCGACAAACTCATACGACATCGGCGAGGATTACGGTCGTGTTTCCTTCGATGTCAGGAACCGGCTCTTTCTGGGGGAAGTATCGCTTTCCCTTATTTGTTTCGGCTGAGCCCTTTCATGGTGGTAGTTCCGGTTATCCTTACAACATCGTCTCACCCCTCGATTTCAATGGAGATTCGCAATACAAAAATCGTCCAGGACTCGTGTCGAATACAACATGTCCCCGCTGTAAAGAACACCCAGGCTCACCCATCTATTGCACGCCGTTGGGGACGTTCGATGCTACTGGCGGAACGGGCACGCTCTACCGATCAATTACGGAACCGGCGCAAACCATTCCGTCATGAACTGGCGTCTGACCAAGACGTTCGGTTTCGGTCGAAAAGACAAGGCGACAGGGGGCCAGGGCGGCCCTGGAGGTCCGGGCGGGGGTGGGCACCGGGGTGGACCTCTTTACGGCGGTGGCGGCCCCATGATGATGTCGTCGAATTCTGATCGCCGTTATAACCTGACGCTCGGCATAAGCGTCCGTAATGCGTTTAATAACGTCAACGTCGCCAGTCCGGGTCGAGTTCTGGGTCAAGATATTTCGGAGTTTCGAACGCGCTGCAAGGGGCCCGTTTTCTCCTGGTTCGGCCGCGAACCGGCGTCTTGACTTGCAGGCGACCTTCAGTTTCTAAAGATGAACGGCTGTCAAGGTTTCGCGGAGGGAAGCTCGGGTTATGCTGGATTGTACGGACGATGACGCGACAATCCTGGCTTCAGCTTCAGAACGCTTGTCTCTTCTTCCCATTAGCAGACGTAAGTTTTTTCAATTGGCCGCGATTGGAGGGGTGTCTGCACTCGGTGTCAGACGCTTTCCTGATTGAACCGAACCGTCCCCGAATTTCCGAAAGAGATAAGGCTGCGGCGATGGCCCTCCGACTGGACGGCTTTACCATCGCGCTGCTCAGTGACTTCCACTACGACCCATATTTCTCGGTTCATCCCATCCGGAGCTCGATCGACATGGTCAACGATCTTAATCCGGATCTGATCGTCTTGACCGGGGATTTCGTTTCTGTGCCCTAATTGGGGATACCGGCAAAAGGAGCGGCGGAGGCGGAGCCGTGTGCCGCAGCTCCTCGGAAAATTCAAGGCGCGCTAGGGTGTGGGCTGTCCTGGGAAATCACGACGCTTCTTCGGATCCCGCAGATGTGATCCGCGCGCTTCAAGCCACGGGAATCCAGGCGCTGTCGAACCGTCGGTTCCAGTCGAAGAAGGATGCAGGGCGATTCTGGTTGGGCGGCGTAGAAGACGTTCTGGGTGGCACACCCGATCTCCGCGCGGCTCTGAAGAATATTCCCGCCGGAGAAGCCACCGTCTTGCTTGCGCACGAACCCGATTTCGCAGACCATGTCGCGCGATATCCGGTAGACCTGCAACTCTCGGGACACTCCCACGGGGGACAGGTGAGACTGCCTTTCATCCCTCCTTTATTTCTTCCTGATCTGGGCGAAGAAATAATTTGGGGATATACAACATGTAGGCCCGCTTACCCTGTACACCACTGCGGGAATCGGGACGGTCCGTGTGCCCGTTCGGTTCAATTGCTCACCCGAGATCACACTGATCAGCCTCAGGCGAGCTTGACTACGCAGCTGAGCCTAAAGATGCATAGCCGTAGCTTCATTTGTGCAAAGGATTTCACTGGTTTAATCTCTTTCCTGACACGTTATTTGTAACCCAATGAATATAAGCGTGTTGATGCAGGCATCAGGTGGCTATGGATTTGCGGGGATATCGCTCTGTCCTTGTAGGCTCCGGAGATTGCTAACCTAATGCTGCGTCGCGTCCTCTTACCTGCGGTCCTTGTGCTGACGCCGATCGTGGCTGTCTCCGGCAGCACCGCTGCTGTGTTCCCGCCTGGTTCGTCTACTCTGGAGTATCGGGAGCGGGAGTTTTCAGGAACGTTCAGACGTGCCTCTCAATATGTTGACGTGCCCCACGTCAGCACGCGTCCTTCGTGCGCGAATGTCGAGCCTCCCGAGGCCCTGACTACGCCCGACCCGCTGATGACTTCGTCGGTAGACGATCGAAGAGTCAGGGTGAGCTTCATTATCGGCACCGATGGCCGCGTGCACAGTCCTTTGATTTTGGAGAGCGCCGGCATCGCCAGAGACCGCCGGGTCCTGCAAACGGTGAGGACGTGGAGGTACCGTCCTGCGACTTGCAATGGCGTGCCCACCGAAACCGAAGGAAAGATTGAATTCTCCAATCGATAGCTTCCGTAGAAGCGGCTGGGCTAGAATCCTGAGCAGGTGATTCCATCCGTGGATAAAAAAGAGAAGAAATCATCAATACCAGAACGCCCAGCCGAAGTGGCGGGTGCCAATCCCGAGCTAGATGAATTCTTTAGAAGTCTAAAGGCGGGCCGTCCGAAAGTTGGTTCCGAAGGCATTTCAGCGGCACTGGATGCGGCGCAGCGTTTCGCCACCGAGCAAGATGCCGAGGACGCCGCCAGCGATGCGATAAGGGACCTGGCAGCCGATTTAACCGGAATCGCCTGCAAAGTATGCGGATACCATAACCGTGAGGGGAACAAGTTCTGCGGCATGTGCGGAGCGACGGTCGACACTAGTGGGGGCTCGCCGAATCTTGGGTCGGGAGAAACTCGTCCCTCGAGTGCAATCGCAATCTCACCCGATTCGTTTTTGGATTTTGCGGAGAGGCCGCCCGCGGCACAGCCGACGGGAAACGAGACACATCATTATCACCATCACTACCATCACCACTACTTTCCCGGAGCAGCAGAGGGCGGCTATCCGCGCGGTGGAGAGCCGATGCGGGATGTGGCCAGAGAGGATAAGCTGCGCTCGACAACCATGGCGCTGCGCGGCGATCTCAGCCGGGCTGAGGCGTCGGTTCGAGCCATCACGCAGGAGTGGGTACTCGCCTGCAATACCAAGCATTTGGATGATTTACTCGAGCTATACGCTTCGGACGCGCTGCTCTTGCGATCGAACTATCCTCCGATTCGGGGAGCGGCTGCGGTGCGCGAGTTCTTTTTCGGAACGCTGAATGCTGGACTTGGTGAAGTCGAGATGGAGCCTCTGCGAATCGAAGTTGTTGGCGATCTGGCTTACGAAGCGGGACGTTGTAAGGCCCTGATTCCAAGTTCGACTGGAAAGCGGCGCGAGGAGCGTGGCAAATATTTGTGGGTTTGCGCACGACAGAGCAACGGAGAGTGGAGATTGACTGCCGATTGCTGGTCGAGCGATTTATCACTCAGCACTCTCGAATCGGACATACCGACAAGTACGGGAGTGAGAACCACCACGACCCGAAAAAATCCCTAAAGGGTCGCAACTTCGTTTCTAGGGTGTGATTCCTAACTTCTTCAGATCTGTCTGGAGTTGTTCGCGTGTGTCCATCTCGATCGTGTGCATTCCCAGTTGGGCAGCACATTCGAGATTTAGAGCACGATCATCGATGAAGCAGCATTCTTCGGCGGGGATTTGCGTGGTTTCCAGAGCCAGGCGGTAGATATCGCGCTCCGGTTTGCGCAGGCCGACAAAACAGGAACTGAAGAACAGTCGGAAGATCTTCCGCAATCCGAACCTCTCGATCCGGTAGTAGTTAAGCTCGCGGGATTCATTGTTTATCGTCCCCATCAGATACCTGCCGGAATCGCTGAGTGTTTGAGCAAACTCCAGCATCCCGGGAAGCGGCTGCGACAGAGAAAACATGTATTCGCGAAATGCCTCACGCGAGAACGGACGAGGACGGTAGAAGACCGTGCGGTCGAGGTACTCGTCCAGGGTGATTTTGCCGCGCTCGAATGACGATACGACCATCTCGTGACGGTCATGGAATTCACGCTCATCCAAGTCAAAGCGCTCGAGCGCGGAGGAGCGTTGCGTGTGGTCCCATGCGTTGGTGAGCAGAACGCCGCCCACGTCCCAGAAGATCGCGCGAATGGCTGGCAAGGTGTCCTCCTACCTCGGAGTTTAAAACATTTGCCGCAGAGCACGCCGAGCCGCGAGACTTTGTCCGCAACCTCTCGTGCTCTCTAGGATGGGTGCGATTGTTGCGCCGCTTCAATGCTTGTAGATCGTAGTTTCTGGATGGTAGTTGCGCCAGTCGAACCAGTAGTCCTTCAGAGCCGGAACTCGGTCGAGGCATTTACCTTGAGAAGGACCCGAGATCGCACAGCCCTGAAAGTTCCATTCGCTCGCACTTGCCGTATCGAACAGCAGCCACGGTTTCGAGGCCGGTGCCGCAGCTTGCACTGCGGCCGGAGGGTCGGCCTTGGATCCCGACGTTAATGGAGGTACCGCGGTCGGCGAGCTCCGCTCTGGCGAGACAGCCGAGACGGCTGTTGCCGAATGGTTCGTGCCATCGCCTTCGGTTTCGTCCTTCAAAAAGAACTCTGCGTCTTTTCCGTCGATTTTGCTGATGAAGGCGCGAAACGACTTTCCGTCGGGACCAACCGCAATCAGAAGCGGCATCCCGTGTACGCGATCCATTACAGGCGATTGTTTAACGAGAGCGTCCCAAGGATAGGCGCGGCTGGAGCCATCGATTTCAAGGCCCACAACAACGTCGCGGGATTTCAACTCAGTTCCGGGAAAACTGATAACAACAGGCAGCTTCGCAACCTCCGGCTCCCAATTGCTGTCGTACTCCTTGACATATTTCGGAACGGGGGCGAGAACTCTACCGTCTGAAATCTCAGACTTCCATTCTCCGAACGTAAGTTCATCGTAGGGTACCAGTTCAAGAACAGCGCCGCGCAAAGGACCGTACACTGCTTTTCCCGTAATCTGCTGCCACCAGGTACCGGTCTCTTTGTCGCGCATCAGGAAATTCTGATTGTTGATGCCCGCCAGGTAGAAGTGCAGCGCTCTTCCGTTTACCGTTCGAGTCCACACCAGACCGGTGTGACAGAGCGTTCAATAGGTGACGGCGATCGGGACTCCACCGACAACGTCATTGAGGATATGGTGATAAGCCATCTCGCGAATGGGATAGGCGCGAGCATCAGTGCTGTAGCGAACGGCGAGGATCATTTCTCCGGCGTCAAGTTTGCTTGCGGACTCCGATTCGAATCGGGGCGAGTCGACCGGGTGGAACATCCATTCGAAATAGTTGAGCCGCGACATCACGGCTGCCGCAGTCACCAAAACCATCATGGCTGAGAGCATGACTTTTCGCCATTTCGCGCTGCCCTGCCACATCGCTAAGACTAGGACGAGACAGACGAGCGCACAGACCAACGAGATCATCGGCGCCCGCTGGCGAACCGCCATTGCCCACCAAAGCCAGCGCGGATTCTGGTAGCGAAACGGCCGGATGATGAATGCCGGAAACATGAAAGAGCCGAATCCGGCGACAGCGAAGCTGGTCAGGAATATCCAAAGGAGCCGCGAGCGAGAGATGGAGTTTGTCATGAAGGCAAGGAGTCGAGTCCCCAAACCCGACGAGAAAAGGATTCTACTGAATCGGCAAAGGCGGAGGGATAGTCGGAAAGCATTACGCGGTATTGACTCAACATGCTCGCGTTCGTGCAAAACGCCGGGAAAGAGCGCCACGCTTCACAGTCAATTTCATTTTCATTCGTGATTTCTTCTTTTCCCGTTGTGGGAACACTGTTCGATCACCAGGAGTACCCCCCTCCCCCCTGAATCTCTGGAATCATCGAGTTATCGGGAAATCGCCAAATAATCTATGGGCATCAATCACTTAGGGGTAAAATCTTGAGCCTAAACGACTTAGCTTGTTTATAACGTTTCCGGTCGACAGCGCCAGTATTCAGGAATGAAAGTTGAGGGTCAAGGTTGAATGAACATTGGGTACAAGAAAACTGTGGAAATCGCCCGGAGGCGGAAAGAAAATGCCCCGGTCTTTTTCTCCCTGTGAGGAAGAACAAGACCGGGGCAGGTTTACCTCAACTCGTTTTATTGCGTGCTGAAGCTCTGGTGATAGCTCAGGCTGACCACGTCCTGGAACGATGGGGTTCCAGGAGGCAGGTTATTCGGATCCAGGAACTGAGTATCAAAGAAATAGTTACGAATCGGAGCGCCGTACACCGCGTTACAACACTTGAATACGCCAGTGTCGTATTGCGAGTAGTACATGCTGATCATCGATCCGGCGTAGTTAACGGTGGATCCGTTGGCGCCGCGGTCCTCCAGATACCGGAGGAAGTTGTGCATTCCACCGTCGGTTCCCATATCCTGCCCGCCCCATGCGGGCTGCGGGAAAGGAATGCTCTTGCCGGCAGCGATGGCCATCCGGTAGTAACTGGTGTTGCCGGGACGACTAAGGGTGCAGATGGAGCTAGTAGTGGCGCAGTCCGGTAACTGGAAGCTCTCGTATGTCGGACCAGCCGATCTTAGCTACGGGTGTTGAATTGTTCGCCGGCGGGTTGGACAACAGAGTCACTGAATCGGCAATGATAGCGGCTGCCGAGTGCGGAGTTGTCGTCGTATTCTCGCTCGGCCAGAAGGGATCTGCAGAACCAGTGTTGTAGTCTCCATAAACGTACACGGGTTCTTCCGAGGCGACGGTAAAGCCCTTGCCGTTATTGGACAAGTTTCCATTCGTGGGTGGAACAAAGCTATTACCGGCAGTGTCCATGCCGCCATCGACCAGGCGAAGGGCATGTCGCGGTCCCGTTACCATGTTCCATTCCGCCGTAGGAACGTTATACGTAGGGGTAAAGGCGGTGATGACGCCGCTCGACGTGCTGATCGAACCGGAGAAACACTGCACCGCGTTGGCGGTGACAGAACCATAAATGTAGTAAGGCAGCCGTGTGTTCGTTGGTGACGGGGTGATGCCGAAACCCGCGCCCAAGTTCGTCTGACCCCAGTTGTCTACGTGCCCCAGGTTCACCGCATTTCCCTTTACCGCTACGTCTTCCGGTGAATACGGCGTTGGCGTGGCCGTGGCGTAATAGGTCATCGGCTCCAAAGCGCCATCCGGCACACCCGTGGCTGAACTGCTGTTCACAACGTCATTGAGTCCCGACATACCGGACAAGTTGTTGTTGAACGTGGTCAGCGGATACGCATCCGGCAACATGCCCCGATGGTCCGCAAAGTAAAGGATGTAGCCGTTGTAGTTCGCAGCCGTAACCAGATTGCCGCTGCCTCCGGCGTAAGGGCCTAGCCTTTTGCAGCCAGAGCCAGAGATTGCCCACGTCGAGTTCGACGGAATTCATGATTCCGTTCGGGCTGCACATCGTGCCGGGATCTGCCGAGGGGCGAGTATCGCGAGGTTCACCTTCACGGGCATCATAGAAGTTGAGCGGTATGTAGTAATTCGCCCCGGTTGCACCGTAGGCGTTGGCCGCAGTCTTGGCTTGCTGAAGCTGCTGCAGGATGAGGATCGCCGGGCTGATGCTGTTCTGGCACTGAGCCGCCGGATAGTTGGGAAAGTTTTGGCAAAGGGGCGCCGTAGCTGTGGACGTGTTGTACGGATGAGTGGGGGGCTGGTCATAGTTTCGCGCAAACCCGTAGCTCAGCCACTGCGTTGTGACGCCAATCCACTGGCCAGCGGCGTTTTGATATTCCACGCGCAGCCATGCACCCTGACACTGTTTTCCCGAAATCGTGACTTGTCCGAAAAGGGGCCAGTTCGGCCACGAACCTACCGTACCCGCTGCACATCCGGTAGGTGCTGCAGCCGTCCAGTTGTTGGTGCCGCTCTTCGGGAGAGCCATGCCGAGATACATGTTGCCGCCCGCAGTCACTGTCGTCGCGGCAACGGTCACATACCCAGATGTTCCGCTGGCGAGGTTCGTGAATGGGTATCCGATCTCAATGTCTTGCGTGCTGCTGTCGGTGCGAGTTTCTCCAGGGTACAGATCACCCTGAGTGTCGGCGAGTAAGATGCGGATCGATGCCTGATTATAGAGACGCGAACTGGCCAGCAGGGAACTGTCGCCCGGAGTCGGCTTGCGGATGATGTCGATGGCGCCGACTTTCGAGGAGTTCACGAAGGGCAACTGGAGCTTGGTCGCGCCCGTGTATCCGTTTTCGATGAACCCGTTGAAGGTGGACTTGGAAATGGTCGTCCACGGGCCGGGATTATAGTTTGGAGTACCTGTGGGAGGAAAGCCTCCCGTCCAACTGCCAGCAGTAAGTTGCGGGCAGTTCGCAGCCGGGCCGGTGCCTGGAGCTGAGGGGCAACCAGCCGCAGCATTCGGAACGTAGACGGTTCCTGTATAGCCAGATGAGGTGGCGTGACCGTTCTCCAACTGATCCAGGATTACCTCTTTCACGGCCGCGAGTTTGTCGGTGAACGTGAGCTTCGCGCCCGACGCCAGGAAAAGGCTTCCGTTGGTATGAACGCGTCCGCCGAAGTTGAAGTTCGGGCCGGCGAAATAGTCGCAATCGCCATCGCAGAATATGCCGAACTCGAAGGCGGGAAGGAGCGCAACCTCAACGGTGCGGGTGAGGGTGGCGGCTGATCCGGTCGCGGCAGCGGCGTCAGTCGAATTCTGTCCGGTTCCGGCTTGGCGGGTCGCCGTTACCGTCAATGTGAACGGAATCAGGGTGGCTACCATCCCCTGGTCCGATCCTGCGCCCACAATGTCCCACGATCCGCACGGGTTGGGTGCGTTGGGGCAAGCCGTTCCATTGGTCTGCGTCGCGGGCCATGCAATCATGGGGGTCCCCGACGGACTGTTGTAACTCACATTGGCGATATTCGAGCCTGGAACGACGTTGGCCCAGTTGTTGGAACTGGCCAATGCGGTGATGGAAGCGGCTGTGGGAGACTGCGAACTCTGATAGAGCTGGGAGAGCTGCGAGGTCAGGTTTTCAATCTGGGCCTCGGCGGCGTAATACGCCATGTTCCCTTCCAGATCGTTGCCGCCCATGCGGACTTCACTGCTCACCATATAGAGCAAACCCACCGCCATTCCGGAGAGCAGAACGGTCAGCAGCAGGGCTGCGATCAAAGTAAAGCCTCGTGAGTCTTGATGTTTCTTTCGCATGGTTTCCCCTTCTATCCCCTCGTGTCTTCATTGGCATTGCGTAGTCTGAGACCCGTAAGAGTTGCAGAAGCTCATGTTGCTTGTACTGACCGCAGTGGCCAGGTACATGTTCTGGGAGCGATTTCCGTCGGGGGTCAGACTCATTCCCATAATCCAGATGTTGACCTTCTGAATCAGGCTGGGGGAGTCGCCGGCGCCAATCGGATTCTGCACGTTTGCGTTTACAGTGCCCGTCACCGAATTGATGACGTCATAGGTGAACTGCAGGTTGATGATTCCATCGGCAACCGGTACAGCATTGAGGCCATTTACTTGTCGCATCAGCCGTGGAGTCTGCACTGTTCCTCCTGCGGGAGGGACTTGCAGGAAATAGCTCACAACCTGGAGCCGGCAGGCACTCGTCTGGGCGCCGGCTCCGCCAGCGGCTGTAGCGACCGCGGCTAAGTTGTTTGTGCCAGAAGTAAAATTGAAATTCAGCGCGTCGCCCGTCGCGAAGTTGATGACTGGTGTTACTTGGTATGCCAGTGATCTCCGCGACTACTGCGGCTGTTTGAACCGCACTATTACCGTTGGGGTTCCCAGCGGTCCCACTGCCCGGAACGGAAACGGTAAACATGATCAAATCGCCGACCTGCAGTCCACCTGGCGCGAGGATGTTGTTCGGAGTAACACCTGCGTTATTCACCGTCACGTTCGCCTGGGTCCCGCTCGGGAAAGTGAACCCAAAGTTGGAGAGTGGAAAGTTGTAATCGCAATAGACAGATGTGAAACTGCTGTTGGTTTGGCCGGGAGCGTTGGGGATCACGACACCGTTCTGCACACCCACGCCGAAGCCTGGCTCAATGGCGTACATATAGTTCGCCGTTCCGGTGCCACTGTTCGGGTATGTGTCGCCCGTGATATAGCAGGTCCCGGTTTGGTTGCACGCGAACTTCGAGAGGCCGCCGCTTGAAAGTTGCAATCCGCCGGAAGGCAATCCAGCGCCCGCCAGACTGATGTCCTTCGTCATGAGCTCGATGGCAGCGCGCATATTCTGCTGGGTCTCGGCGCGTTGCGTGACCTTCATGGTGGCGTCCATGCCGGTCTTGAACAGACTCATCATGACGAGAATGACGGTCAGACCAATCGACGAGGCGACCAGCAATTCCAGCAAGGTAAAACCGTGTTGCGATTTCCGGATTCGCATAATGAGAGTCCTCGTCCGATGCTCTAGTGATAACTCGTAATCAGCCCATTGGCTGTGAATGACCGGGCAGGGATGCCGGCCTTCGTATAGGTGATCGTGATCGAAATTGCCATCATGTTCGGATTCACCTGCCCCGCATTGGGCCCGGTCGGATAAGTGGTCGGAGTGATCGCGATGGTGCGTCTAAAGTTGCCAAGGCTCATCGTGACGTCATCGGCGGTACCAAGGATGCCGTCGTTCCCGGGTAACACCATGCACTCCGCGCCGTTATCAGGACAGGTCGCGCCAGCCTGAGTCGTGCAATTTACGTCATCACCCGTGTTGACCAGCCCGTCGGGGCCAGCGCACTTCAGCGTTTGGGCTCCGTCAAGGAAAATGCCGCCATTGGAAACATTGGCGACGGATGCGAAGGGAAGCTGCTGACTGTTTCGGGCCGTGTAAATGCTTTCCATCGCCTCCAGAACTTTCTGGCGGGCGATGAGATCTTCCTGTGCGGATTGCGTGGCTGCGACAGCTGTCGCAAATGAAGCGATGACGGCCAGGATGCCTACCGACATCACCACGATCGCGATCATGACTTCGATCAGGGTGAAGCCTTGGTCGCCGGAGGCTTGCCGGTTTGTTGAAATTTGCTCTGCGTCATTGTTGTACCCAAATGGTTGTTCCCGACTGGTTATAGAGCCGCCAGCCGCGGATGCGACCGGTGGCTCCCCACACGCTGATGGACTTTGCGGTATAGATCGTTGGATCGGACTGCCGCGTGAGATAAATCACTCCGTTGTTGTAGTTCCCCAGGTTGTCCCGCGAAGAGCCGTCGGGCATGAAGCAGACGTAACTGAGACTTCCTCCACCGAGTCCCTGGCCAAAATCGATGGGAACGATCCCACTGCCGAATCCGTCGGGTGCGCTCGCTGGGAACCCGGCCTTTACCGAGAAGCTAACATCGGGCGGCAGCGCAACTGTGCCCACCTGCTGCACGGCTGGAAGAATGCCACCCACAGCGGGCGGCTGATACGTGATCTGGATCGTCCCCGCCGGGAAACCCACCGGGATTGAAGTTCACGAAATACTGGTGGCTCTGCGTGATCGCCAGGTGACGCGTGTTCCGCAGCGCCATGAGCGTAGTGTCATAGGCCAGATCGACGTGGTTCCTGTTGAACATCGGCATCATCGCGATGAAAGTAATGCCCGCGATGGTGAAGCCGATCGACACTGTGATCAGCATTTCGAGTAGCGAAAATCCGCGCTGTTTCATCGAGGTCATATGATCTTTCCGGGAAGGAGGTCCGATTTCGGAAACGCCCTCTCCCGTTCAAGAACGTCAACATGGGGGCGGATCGCGGTCGCTCCAACAAACAGAGCGGCACGCGCTCCTGCATTGCGACACTGTTCATCCTAGGAACGGGTTGCGGTCGCGTCAAAGCACGAGCGGCCAATAGACCTGCACTGACCTTTCGGGCGGGGGCATGGTTACTGGTGTCACTGCTGCAGATTTCATTTGGGTTAGAGGCACATCCGTCCCGGCAAGCTTGGCTCAGCGTGACCCTGGTAACTTGTTTGCGAAACCTGCGGAACCTTACGATGGATGCCAGGTATGACTCTATCTGCTCTGCTCGTATGCGCCGACGAAACTGCCGCGGACGTACTGCGCCAGGTCCTGGAAGACTTGAACATTCGCGTGGAGTCTTGTCCGGATTTTGTGCGGGCCGGTATTCGCGCAGCCCAAGAGCGGTTTGATGTGATTATCGTCGATGGGAAGTCGACCGCAGACATTCTCTCGCTGTTGCGCGAGACGCGCATGGCGCGGCTGAACGATTCCAGTCTTGCCGTTGCGGTTGTGCCTTCGCAAGAAAGCATTCGCGAGCTATTTTCTTTGGGTGTGAACTTTGTTTTATACAAGCCAGTTGCTTATGACAGGGCACTGAGCAGCTTACGGGCAGCACGGGCGGTGATGCGAAAAGATAAGCGCAAGAGCGCGCGCGCCTCCGTGCATACGCAAGCGACGGTGGATTATGCCAACGTCGAGCAAGAGAAAGCGACCTTGATCGATCTGGCGAAGGACGGCATGTCGGTAGTCTTCGGAAAAAAGTTGCCGCCGACGAGCAAAGTTTATTTTCAGTTCAAATTACCAGGGCAGTCATCCAGCGTACGTCTTTCCGGACAGCTGGTCTGGCAGGAGTGGAATGGTCGCGGAGGAGTTCAATTTCTGGATGTCCCGCGGAGTTCACGCCGCTTGATGGATGAATTCCTCGGCGCTAATCTTACGAAGAGCGGAAAACGAGAACTCCCGGACGTGACTGTCGAGGTGGAAGAGTCTTTGCAACTTGCCGTATCGGGTGTCGCGGAACAGACGCATGGCAGTCTGGAAATGGAGCACAACGCTCGCGAGCTGGGATCTTCGCAGACATCATCTGAGCCTGCTAACGAATCCGATGCCAATAACCGTCGCAATCAAACTCGATACAATTGTCGGATTGGGGCTGAAGTCTACCATGCAGGAACGTCGGTCCCAAATCACTGCTGTCTTACCGACCTGAGCTCGGGCGGATGTTACCTCGAAGTGCCTCTGCCATTTCCCATGGGATCGCCAGTGGAGATCCTCGTCCGCACTTACGAGTTAAAGATCAGGCTCAGTGGAACGGTGCAGGCTTCCCATCCGGGCTATGGCATGGGAGTAGCGTTCGATTTGAAGACGAAGGAAGAACAGCTGTCGGTGAAGAGGCTCACCGATTTTGTTGCCGCCACTCAGCCCAATAGCGACTAACGGGCCGCAGCCGAATCCTCTGCAACCGCCTTCCTGAAGTAATCCAATGAAAGACGCAAGCCTGATGCAAGGTCAATTTTTGGCTCCCAGTCCAATAATTGCCGTGCTTTCGTGATATCAGGCCGACGCTGCTTGGGATCGTCCTGCGGCAGTTCCTGATAACGAATTCGGCTCTTTGAGCCCGTCACTTTGAGAACCATCTGCGCGCATTGAAGGATTGTGAACTCATTAGGATTCCCGATGTTCACCGGAAGGTGTTCGTCGGACTTCGAGAGGCGCAAAAATCCATCGATCTCATCGCTTACATAACAGAAGCTGCGGGTCTGGCTGCCATCTCCGTAGACAGTGAGATCTTCTTCCCGCAGAGCTTGCTTCATGAAGTTGGGAACGACGCGCCCGTCATTTAACTGCATTCGGGGTCCGTATGTATTGAATATGCGCACGATGTGGGTGTCGACCTTGTGATAGCGCCGATACGCCATGGTGACCGCCTCGGTAAAGCGCTTCGCTTCGTCATAAACCGATCGTGGTCCGATCGGGTTGACGTGCCCCCAATAGGTTTCTTTTTGCGGATGCTCGAGCGGATCGCCATAGCACTCGGAAGTGGAGGAGACGAAATACTTGGCGGCGTATTTGCGGGCTAGATCGAGGGCATTAAACGTTCCCAGCGAGCCCACTTGCAATGTTTCGATGCCATGGGCGTGATAATCCTCGGGGCTGGCCGGACTTGCGAAATGAAAAACGTAGTCGACCTTGCCGACATCGAATGGGGCGCAAATGTCTTTCTCCACGAACTCGAAGCGGGGTTCGCTGCTCAGGTGAGCGATGTTGGCCCGACGGCCGGTGAGAAGGTTGTCGACGACTACGACACTCCAACCTTCGGAAAGCAGGGCATCGCAGAGATGGGATCCCAGGAAACCAGCGCCTCCAGTGACCAGAGCTCGGTTCATGCCTTCTTGCCGTTTCGCAAGGCGGCGGCAGGAACTCCGTCCGGATGAGAAGCTGCACGCCCCACGCTGAAATATGTGAATCCCTGAGCAGCCATTACTTCAGGATCATACAGATTGCGGCCGTCAATCACGATAGGATACCTGAGTTCCTCCCGAAGACGCTTGAGGTCGAGATTTGCGAACTCCTCCCACTCCGTAAGGATGAGGAGGGCATCGCTATCACGGGCAGCCTCATAGGCTGAACTTGCATACGCGATCTTCTCGCCAAGCACCTCGCGGGTACGTTCGGTTGCAGCCGGATCGTACGCTGTAATGTGCCCGCCTTGCTGCACCAGGCTTTGCACGATACTCAGCGCGGGGGACTCGCGAATGTCGTCCGTTCCCCCCTTGAAGGCGAGCCCAAGAACTCCAAGTCGTTTGCCGCGTACTGTCCAAAGCGCGCTGTGGACCTTCCGCAAGAAACGCTGACGCTGCTCCTCGTTAATCTGCATCACTGCATCCAGCAGCCTGAAATCGTATCCGTGCTCTCGCGCAACCGCTCGAAACGCCAATACATCTTTTGGAAAACAGGATCCGCCGTAGCCGATGCCAGGATTCAGAAAACGAGGACCGATGCGACTGTCAGCGCCGACGCCATGCACCACTTGATTTACATCCGCTCCGACCGATTCGCAGACCGAAGCCACCGCATTGATAAAAGAAATCTTCATTGCGAGAAATGCGTTGGAAGCGTGCTTGATCAGTTCCGCGCTCTTAGTGCTGGTCACGATCAAAGGCGGGGGAATCAATGCGCGATCCGGTTGAGGGATCGCGTCAGCCCGGTTGTAGTAGCTTGCGTCGGTAAGCGGCGCGTAGATGCTGCGCAGTACGTCAGCACATCGAGGGCTATCGCAGCCGACAACGATGCGATCGGGAAAAAGAAAGTCTGTGACGGCCGTTCCCTCACGCAGGAACTCAGGATTGGAAGCAACATCGAACGAGTCGGGGTCAGATCCGTTGCGCAGAATGATTTTACGCACCCAATCACTGGTGTAAACGGGAACTGTGCTCTTTTCCACGATCACCTTGTAATCGTCAATTCCTCCGGAGATCTCGCGTGCGACCGACTCAACGAACGACAAATCAGCTTCGCCACTCTCGGTTGGGGGTGTACCCACTGCAACGAAGATGGCTGAGCTCAGGCGCACCGCCTCCTTTATATCGTCGGAAAAGTGCAACCGGTTTCCCCGATGACGGTTCAGAAGCTCAGGGAGAAATTTCTCATGGATTGGGACTTGGCCGGCGCGTAGCGCCGATAGTTTTCGCTCGTCGTTGTCGACGAGAATGACCTCGTGACCCAGATCGGCGAAACAAGCACCTGCGACCAACCCGACATAGCCCGAACCTACCACTGTAATGTGCATCGGTGTATCCCCAAATGGTGCGCAATCAAAATCAACTCTCGCTCGACTACCCTGCGGTACAAGCGCAAAATGATTCTACAGAATTCTTTTGCTCTGTATAGCTGTGCTGCTGAGCAAAACTTCTACTGCGTTGCCATATCCGACCGAAATGGGAATTGGGCGCTGCAACCGCCACGATCCCTGATCAGGCCAGCTACCACCGTTGATATTGACATCTGTCCGAATTCGCGTAACACTCCGCTCCAATAGCAAGTTGCGTCTGGAAAGTGTTCGTTGAGTAACCGTGTAGCACTCCATCCGCCGCCGTTTTGGTGGGAAAGGTTGCGCTCGGGTTATGGCTGAAGATCCCCGGTCGGCGCGGGACCACGCACTTTCGTTGAACTCGCGGAAGGACGAAATATCTGATAGCGGCCATCTGTTCCCCGACGATCCAACCTCCGAAGCGATTACGGACATAGCGCGCAAGCTCGCATCGCACGGCGGTGGCCCTGCCTCACTCGATCTGGCAATCGACATATTCCTGCACGACATCGTTAAACGCGCGCGCGAGGCAACAGGAGCCACGGGTGCGGCTATTGCGCTATCCCGCAGCGGCGAGGTTGTGTGCCGCGCTACCACGGGCGAGAATGCTCCCGATCTCGGTGTGCGAGTCGAAACAACATCAGGATTAGTGGGAGCATGCCTCAACACCGGAAAGATTCAGTATTGTCGGGACGCGGAGACGGACCTCCAGGCGAACCGCGAGGCTTGCAAACAGTTGCGTGTGCGATCGATGCTGGTGATCCCGCTCGGAGAAGCAGATGGAATCGCCGGAGTTCTGGAGGT
Organism: Terriglobia bacterium; assembly: GCA_963711365.1. GTDB lineage: Bacteria > Acidobacteriota > Terriglobia > Terriglobales > Acidobacteriaceae > Sulfotelmatobacter. The sequence continues at coordinate 82,396 of CAVQDY010000002.1, forward strand.
CTTTTCGTCTTCGCCCAACGCATTTGGCGAAAAGGAGGTTGCCCTCTTGCGGTCTCTGGCGCGTCGGATCGCCGGCTGCATTAAGGATGTGCGCCAGCGAGCGAACACCGATCCGGGTGATTACGATCCGACGCTCTTATCGCGCGCGCACGAAGTTGCAGAGCACGAGGAGGACGACAACGGTCTGCCACAGCAGCGAAATTCATCGCACGAGGCCCTGAACACCAAAACCGGCGAGCTTTGGACAACTGTCTTATTCGCTCTGGTTATCGCTGCGGCGGTTGCGCTGGGGATCGTTGTAGGATGGAGCCATGGCGTGAAGGCAAGGGCCAACAGAACAACGGCGAAACCGACGAGCACGGCGCTGGAGAGCGGGCAGAAGGACCAGGCTTCGCCTACCTCGGCGGGTTCCTCGGTGAGTCCAAAAGCGACTATCCCGGGAACCTCTAAGCACGGGAGCTCTCCTGCCATTCCAGATGGTGGTCTGCTGGTCACTCAGAATGGCAAGGTGATCTACCGTTCCGTCGATTCGACCGGAGGTCAAGCACGGCCCCGATTACAAACTGCAGCGAGACGATTGATTCACCGGGTTGAACCTGACTACCCGTCGGCGGCTCGTGCCCAGCACATCGAGGGCACAATCGTACTCGACACGGAAATTCGGCCCGGTGGTGAGATAGGGAAAGTTGTTGTCGTTTCCGGAAATGCGCTGCTGGCGGACGCTGCGGTCCAGGCGGTGAAGCAATGGCGCTACGAAGCGAATCCGGATACCAGCCAAACACGAATCAGTCTGAATTTCGCGCTCCCAGCGAACACGGGACCCTGACAAACGGTATCAACAAAACGAAATCCTGCAAATCCCGAACAAAACTAAGGGGCGATCGGCTGCACTTTGGAGCGAATCTGATTCGCGGGACGCGTCGAAATTGGAACGGCCTGAGAGCGACGACGGGCAGCCGGAGCAGCGGACGCACGCTGTTGGTTCGCGTTGCGGACGGCGTAAAGCAGCACTTCAACTCGGCTCGAAACACCCAGTTTGTCGAAGATTCTGGAAAGGTAATTCTTGACGGTGTGTTCCGTCAGTTTCAGCCGTAGGGCGATCTCGCGATTCGTTAGCCCTTCAGCCAGGCACCGGACGACATCCGTTTCCCGTGCCGAAAGCAAACCTACTCCGAAGGTCAACGAGCACGGCAAGGCTGGTTGAGCCAAGGCCTCCAGTACGGCTTGCAATTCACTCCGGCTCGCCCAAACTTCTCCTCGGGCGACGCACTGGATGCATTTCGCGAGCAGATGAAATGGTTCGGTACGACAAAATACGCCCTGAGCGCCATTCCGAAATGCAGCAAGAATCGCCGCCGGTTCAGAGTAATCGAGCAAGATAACCACTCGGGTTTCCGGTGATTCCATCCGCAAATTTCGGATTAAATCGCTGGCCGCGCTCTTCGGATCCTCGAGTTGTGCACTGATCACCGCAACCGCTGGTTTTTCTTTTCTAATCAGAGGGAGCAAGGCCCGAGAATCAGAAGGGGATTCGATCATCTCAAATTTCCCGCTTCGTCCCAGGGCATCGACCAGCAACTGCGTGGTCATTGAGGTTGTGTCCGCGGCCAATACGCGAAGCCGAGCTTCACTTGCAACTATCGTTGGCTGGTTCATAGACTCGCTTCGTGAATAGGATATACCGGGCCTCGCTGACAGAGGAACACAACCCCAGTATCGGCTAGGCTATGGGAAATTAGACTCTACGTAAATAGCACTATCGGGTAGTAACAAAACGAACGTCCAGAGCGCCAATTGGAGGATGGATAGGGTCTTTAGTCCCTATTGATTCTAAGACTTTCTACCACTTGCACGGTTTTGCGACGTCCTGTAGTTTCTTTCCAAGCTTAACGCCTGCTTTGCAGGTGCTCAAATTGCTCAGCCAATCCCCCCGATTTTGAGACAACTGGTGGTCTAGCTACGAGTGTTTCAGTTCTTCGAGACTATGGGCTCGAGGGGATTCGTGTACTTCAACGCAAAGACAGTCACGCATGTGACTGAGAGGGCGAAGCTGTGAATATGGTGGGCCATCTGATTGAAAACACTCCGGTATCGATCATGTCCGGAGCCGGCTCAGAGATCAAGTGGTACGCGATTCGCACCCGTTCCCGCCATGAGAAAGTGGCGGCGCGAGAATTAGATTCACACGGGATTCCGGTTTTCCTCCCGCTGGTCACTTCTGTTCGCCAATGGAGCGATCGCCGCACGCACGTAGAGCTTCCTCTCTTCCCCGGCTATGCCTTTGTACGAATCGACTATCTCTCCGGGGACCGCGTACGGGTTCTGCGCGCGATTGGTGTGGTCGATTTTGTCGGCCACAAGTCAGACGGCAGCTCGATTCCAGATGAGCAGATTGAATCGATCAGAACTGTTCTTACGCGCAGAGTGCCAGTAAAAGATCACGCTTTCTTGAACGTCGGTCAGCGTATTCGAGTTCGCACTGGGGCTCTCAGCGGTGTGGAAGGCATCCTGGTAGCACTGAAAGGTTCACGCACGCTGGTGATAACCGTCGAGCCCATACAGCGTTCGCTTTGCATTAGCCTCGACGATTACGACGTTGAAAACGTTGCGCCTCAGGCGTGACTTTCCGGATCAGAACTGGCATTTTGCTTCGCCTTCGATAAAGGTTTTTGAAATCGTATTTCAGGTCTTCACATGTCCAATATTCTTGGCGCGAATTCAGTTCAAATTATCGATGAGGTCGAGAAGAATCCCGAGCAGTCGGGAGTTTCCGAAATCGGCCTCACCTACGTTCCTACCAGTGAAAAATCAACATTGCGCGGAATCCTCAATGAGGCGGAGAGCCAAGTCATTCTGTGCGCTCTCCAGTACACCGGGTGGAATCGCAAGCGCGCAGCAGCGTTGCTGAAGATCAGCTATCGCGGATTGCTGTACAAGATTCGGCGACACAGCATCACGCCGCCGCTGGCAGGAGATTAGTTCTCCGGTTGAAAAACACATCGTTCAACGATCGAAAAACTGTAGAGAAGGTGGCAACTGTTATGGAGATAAAAAAGATGACAAGAACCCTGGCTGTGCTGCTGGTGGGGTTGGAATTAGCAGCAGGCTTTGCCGCGGCCCAGGATCATATTTTGGCCGAAGCGTCGAAAGTAGAGGAGACCAAAGCCTCAAGTGCAAGCACCGCGACCCCTGCCGACAAGGACTTTCACAGCCGGCTCCCGCGATATAAGTTGGAGGCCGGGGATTCCTTCGACCTGTCGTTCGATCTCAATCCAGAGTTTGATCAAACTGTCTCTGTGCAACCCGATGGCTACGTCAGTCTGCGTGGCGTCGGCGACATTCAGGTGAAGGGCCAGACGGTACCTGAAGTGACAGAGACAATCCGGACTGCCTATAGCAAGATCCTGACTACTCCGCTTGTCAGCGTCGTACTGAAGGACTTCGAGAAGCCCTATTTCGTAGCCGACGGACAACTCGGGCATCCCGGAAAATACGACTTGCGCGGAGACGTGACCTTGACCCAGGCAGTCGCGATGGCGGGTGGATTTACGGAGGCGGCAAAACACTCGAAAGTGCTGCTTTTCCGGAGGGCTGCGCAGGGATGGTATCCTGCCGAAACCTTCGACGTAAAGAAGATGGAAAAGAGCGGGAGCCTGAAGGAAGATCCAGTACTGCACGCTGGCGACATGTTTTTTGTTCCAAAAAATACTTTCTCCAAGTACAAGGCGTTTATACCAGGATCTAGCTTCGGAGCTTTCGTGCCTCTGGCAATACCGTAAAGGAGAGCGAGGAAAATAACTATGACGACTCAAAACTTAAACACAAGAGAGATACAGGGGTCTTATTCGTTCTCCATGCGGGATCTGGTTGCCATTGGATTCCGTCACAAGCGTGCCGTTGTCATTGCCTTCTGTAGCCTGCTGCTGGGCGCGGTTGTGGCCGCAATCCTCATGCCTGCGGACTATCAGGGTTCCACCGAGTTTCTGATTGAGCGCGCACGTATGGACCCGGTTGTGAGCCCCGGCCACGAAGGCGGAATGGTCAAATCAGAGGTCACCGAGGAAGAGCTCAACTCGGAAGTGGAACTGCTCAAGAGCGACGACGTGATGCGACAGGTCGTCGTTGCGACGGGACTGAATCACCACAAATCCATGCTGGGATTTCTGGCCCCCGACGCTATTCTCAGCCACTTGGGACTGAAACAGACCGAAGAGCAGAAGATTGCAAATGCGGCAATCCGCCTGAGCAAGAATTTGCAGATTACTCTGGTCAAGAAGAGCACGCTGATCACGGTCACGTACTCCTCTTCCGATCCAAAGCAGGTTGCCAAAGTATTGCAGGCTCTGGATGACGCCTATTTGCAAAAGAACATGGCAGTGCACCACCCGCCAGGAGAGTTTGAGTTCTTCGAACGGGAGGCTCAGAACTATCAGAAAAGCTTGGCGCAGGCGGAGGCCCAGCTCACCGAGTTTTCCAAGCAGCAAGGTGGTGTTTCGCCACAACTTGCACGCGATATTACGCTGCAGAAGTTGAGCGACTTCGCCGCCAACCTGCAGCAGACCTATGCTGACATTGCTTCCACGGAAAAGCGGATTGCCGACTTGGAAAAGCAGGAGGGCACGACGCCACAGCGGCTGACGACCCAATCCAGCGCCAGTGACGACGCCCAGGTTCTGCAAGGGATGAAGAACACCTTGATGTCCCTTGAGCTGAAGCGCACGGGGTTGCTGACGAAGTATCAACCTACGTATCCGCTGGTGCAGGAAGTGGATAAGGAGATTGCCGATACCAAGGCTTCAATCGCGACCGAGGAAAGCAAGCCTCTGCGCGCCGAAACCACGGACCGTAACCCGACCTACGCTTGGATCTCGGAAGAACTGGCAAAAGCAAAGGCGGACCAGGCTGCTCTACAAGCTAAGGCTGCTTCGATTCAGGCGATTGTTGGTCGATATCAGGCGAGCGCTCATGACCTGGAGGAGAAGGGAATCGAGCAGCAGGATCTGCTTCGCCAAGTAAAGACCGACGAAGACAATTATCTGCTGTATGAGCACAAGCGCGAAGAAGCCCGCACGACCGACGCTCTGGACCAAAAGCGAATTCTGAACGTTGCGATCGCGGAGGAGCCGGTTGTTCCATCCATCCAGACCAATACCCGCTGGATGGTGCTGCTCGCCGGAGTGCTGCTGGCTCTCGTAGCACCAATCGGTCTGGCCTTCGTCCTTGAGTACACCGATTCATCGTTCCGTACTCCGTCCGAAGTTTTCACCGAACTGAATATCCCGGTGCTCGCTGCCGTTCCACATCACGAGTATGCATTTTCGAGCAACGGAAATGGCAGCCACGGGCTGAACGGCAACGGCGATGGGAATGGCAACGGCAACGGTACCGAAACCCACGACGCTCCGGCTTTCGTCAGCAGCGAAGTGAACAGCAACTGAACACGGGATCACTGACATGTACCTACAATTCTACGGTCTCAAGGAACAGCCTTTCGGAGTTACTCCGGATCCGCGGTTCCTATATCTCAGCCCGACTCACAGGGAGGCGTTGGCTTCGCTGTACTACGGCATTGACGCGGAACGAGGATTCCTCGCTCTGATTGCCAAGCCCGGTATGGGCAAGACCAACCTGCTGTTCCAGTTACTACAGCAGTTCCGTTCCCGGGCGCGCACCGCCTTCGTATTTCAGACGCAGTGCACCTCGCGAGAGTTCATGCGGTTTCTGTTGCTCGAATTAGGTTGCGAAATCAGCGCCGACATGGACCTCGTTTCCATGCACGAGCTATTCAATCGCTGCCTTTTGCAGGAAGCGCATGCCGGCCGGCGCTTCATCGTAGTCGTCGATGAAGCCCAAAATCTCGATCCCTCAGTTCTCGAGACCATCCGGTTGCTTTCGGATTTCGAAACTCCCCAGGCAAAGCTGCTGCAGATCGTGCTTTCGGGGCAGCCCCAACTCGCAGACAAGCTCTCACGTCCATCTCTTCGACAACTGCGGCAACGTGTTTCGTTGTTAAGCACGTTGAAGCCCTTGCCTCCGGACGAGGTAGCGAAATACATCGAGCACCGGCTTCGTGCGGCCGGGCGCCCGGACAATGCGCTCTTCACTGCACCGTCTATCAAGATGATTGCGGAGATGAGCGAAGGAATTCCGCGCAACATCAATAACATTTGCTTTAACGCGTTATCCCTTGGTTGTGCCCTGCGGCAGCAGACCATCGACGTTGATGTCCTGCGGCAGGTTGCAGCCGATTTCGATCTCGCCGGCATGGTCTCGGATCCGGGCGGCGACTTCGACACGCTACCTCATGCCGTATCGGAAGCCCAGTCACTTCTTACCAAGACCAACCCACCGGCTGCGAAGGCACGCCAAGGTGAGCTGTTGAACTCCGAAGATGCGCTGGCTTACATCCAGGAGTTTATCCGTCGATTCAAGAAGGATCAGTTTTTGACGAATTAACCTGCGAGCAGTGGGCAGGATAGGACAAGAAAGATTCCCTGGAGGCCGCTTTGAGCAGAAATTTCGAACTACTATCTGAGGCAGGAAGATTGCACGAGTTAGTGCAGTCTCAAGTCGACCCATCCCAAGTACCGCCTCGCGCGCCAGAAGACAGTTTTGGCATGCCTCAAGACATGGAAGGCGGTTTTTCTGCACCTCAGCCCGCAGAAGATGATTTCCCGGCCGCCCTTTCCCTGGCAACGAATGGCGCGATCAAGCAAGAGATCGTCAAGCTCGTCCAGAAGTTGTTTTTGACCCAACAAGGTCCGCGTCGCGTCGTTTTCGCCGGCGCCGAGTCAGGTTGTGGATGCAGCTGGATGTGCGCCCGCGTCGCCGAAGAGCTGGCTTCCCAAGGACGGGGAACTGTCTGCGTGGTTGATTGCAATTTGCGCTCACCCGGCTTGCACCATCAGTTCGGCATCGAGAATCATCACGGGCTCTCCGATGCCTTGCTCGGACCGGGCCCGGTACGGGATTATGTTCATCGCTGGTCCCGTAATCTCTGGCTCGTGAGTTGTGGTGGTTCGCCCGAGTCAGGGCTTACCATGCTCGGTTCGGAGCGAATGCGTGCCCGCTTGGCTGAGCTCCGTGCGACCTTTGACTACGTCCTGATCGACGCTGCGCCGCTCAGTTCGTGCAACGATGCCATTGTGCTTGGAGGTCTGGCTGATGGAGTGGTGCTGACCTTGAAAGCAAACTCCTCGCGCCGTGAGACCGCCCGGAACATCCTCAACGAGCTGCAAACCGCAAATGTGCGCGTTTTGGGCGCCGTGCTGAATCAGAGGACCTTCCCGATCCCTGAATCACTCTATAAGAAGCTGTAAAACCCGGGTCCGCTCTTTGCAGTCGTAGTTCACCGTGTTGTCCATGGTCGTGAGGGCTGGTGCGGATTCATCCACACCAGCCTCAATTCGCTAGATCGCAAGTCGCCTTACGGGTCTAGGGTCCAAGTTATCCTCCCCGTTTACTCCTGGCTGAAGAGGTTCTCAGATGAGCAAGTTCCGACGTGAAATATTCGTCTACTCCTTGCAGTTGGTGGATCTCATATTGCTGGTCCTGGCATTCTCAGCAGCCACTTTGCCCGTCTTGTTCACGGAAGGGTTGGAATCGTTTGCAGCATTCCTGGCCCTGAAGATCAAGCTCCAGAATTTCGTCGCCTTTGTGGTTTTGGTCTGGCTCTGGCGGCTGGTGTTTGCTGTCGTTGGCCTTTATGGTTCCAAACGTCACGCCAGCCGGCGGGCCGAAGCTATCGACGTACTTAAAGCCACGTCGATTTGCACCATCATTCTCATTTCTTTTTCGTTGGTGTTGCGATTCAGGATGGTGGATGCAAGATTTATCGAAATATTCTGGATCAGCAGCACCCTCCTCATCGCAAGCACACGATTAACCGCTCGAACCTGGCTCCGTCGCATTCGAGCCAAGGGTCAGAACCATCGCAATATGCTGATCGTGGGCAGCAATTTGCGTGCGATTGAATTTGCCAAGACTGTTCCGCACCGTCCGGAGTGGGGATGTCGCATCGTGGGCTTCGCCGATGACGAGTGGGCCAGAGGCGACGCCATGCAGGCCGCAGGCTTCAAGCGCCTCTGCGACTTCGCAGCTCTGCCTGCCTATTTGAGACGCGCTGTCATCGATGAGGTCGTGATTGCGCTTCCATTCCGCTCGTTCCATGAGCACGCCACCAAGATTGTGGAGATGTGCGAGGAACAGGGCATCATTGTGCGAGTACTGTCCGATCTCTTCGACTTAAAAACTCCGCGTCCCGAGGGTTTCGATGATGCGCCGGTCATCACGCACTACGCTGGGCCACTTCAAGGCTGGCCGGTACTGATCAAACGAACGTTGGACATTCTGATCTCCGGGATCATGTTGATCATCCTGACTCCGGCCATGATTTTGACGGCGCTCGCGATCAAGTTGACATCCCGCGGACCCATCTTCTTTATTCAGAAGCGAGTCGGGCTGAACAAGCGGGTCTTCAATATCTATAAATTCCGCACGATGGTTCTGGATGCGGAGAAAAAACTGGCCCAACTCGAACATCTGAATGAAGTCTCCGGACCAGTGTTCAAGATCAAGAGCGATCCGCGCATCACCGCCGTAGGAAAGTTCCTTCGCAAGACCAGCATTGATGAATTGCCCCAGCTCTTCAACGTTCTGAAAGGCGATATGAGCCTCGTAGGGCCGAGGCCCCTGCAATTGCGCGATTACGAACTGTTTACCGAAGGCGGACCCGACTGGCAGCGTTGCAGATTTAGCGTGCGGCCAGGCATCACCTGCCTCTGGCAGGTGAATGGCAGGAGTGCGATTCCTTTCGAGCAGTGGATGGAATTGGACCAGCAGTATGTGCGCAAATGGTCTTTGTGGCTCGACATGCAGATCCTGGTGAAAACCATTCCGGCTGTCTTGCGAGGATCTGGCGCCGCATAAGTTTCTTCTTGCCCTGATTGTTCGATGAGCCAGAGCCAAAACATTCCGAGCGAGGGAAGCTGCCTGTCAATGTCCGGGATTGACCTTCGATTAACTCCTGATGCGAGCGGGCCGGATTACTGGCAAATTCGGCTGGCCGACGCTGTTCAGCTGGAGCTGCCGACGGACCGGCAGCGGCCTGCGATACTCGGGCAGCGCAGGGAACTCGAGTCAGCCTGCCTTCCTGAATCTCTGATCTCCGGACTGCGACGAGTCAGCGCAGAAGCCGGCGTAGAAGTTTCGACCGTGACATTGGTTGTCTTCGCGGGAATGCTCCATCGTTACACTAGGCAAGAGAAGTTCGTGGTGGGCGTAGCCTCCGGTCTCGAGGTGCTGCCAATCGCCGTCGATTTCTCGGGCCAGCCCTCCTTTCGGAATGTGATGCACCGGATGGAAGCGGCGATCAGTACGGCATCCGCGATCGGAAGCGTTCCTCTTGAGTCGTCTGCCCAATTGACACCTCAGGCCGATTTGAGCCGCCACCCCATTTATCAGGTCGGGTTTTCCGCGGAAGGAAACAGCATTGCTCCGCTGCGGGCGGAAACGCCGGGCCTTGACCTCACCTTCCAGTTCACTTACTCCCACGACGCGAGTTTCCACCTCTATTACAACCGGGAGCTGTTTGACCCAGGGACCGCAACGCGCATGCTCGGCCATCTGCAGACTCTGCTGGCTGGAGTGGTCGAAAACAGCGATCGCTCAGTAGCTGAAATGCCGATGCTGACTGAGCCGGAACTTCACGAATTATTAATCGAGCGAAACCAGACTTCCCAGGTTTTTCCGACTGGATGTCTCCACGAACACGTCGAGAACATCGCAGCAAACAATCCTGAGCAAATTGCCGTCATTCACGCTCGCGAGCAGCTTAGCTATGGAGAGCTTAACGCCCGCGCCAATCAGCTGGCTCACTATCTCCGTAGGCGTGGCATAGTATGCAATTCGCACGTCGGAATTTGCCTCGAGAGATCTCTGGATTTCGCGATCGCTTTGATTGGAGTACTCAAAGCTGGCGGCACTTGCGTTCCTCTTGATCCGAAGTATCCCGCTGAGCGGCTCGCGTACATGATGGAAGATGTGGCAGCTTCCATGGTTCTGACGGAGCGCGGGTTACTGAAAGCTGCGGTTCCGTCTGGAACTCAAGTCGTCCTCGTCTCTGGAGAACGTGAGCGCATTCTCGCGGAAGATCGCAGCAATCCATCTTCATCCTCGGGCCCCGGCGATATCGCTTACGTGATCTATACATCGGGCTCCACGGGGAGGCCCCGAGGCGTCCTGCTGCCGCATGCCGGCTTAGTGAATTACACGCTCGCTGCGGCGGAACAGTTTGAGCTTCGCCCCGGTGACCGCATGCTGCAGTTCTGTTCGATCAGCTTCGACGCGGCGCTCGAAGAAATCTATTCCACCTGGGCGGCCGGCGCCACGCTGGTCTTCCGCGAAGACGATGTGTCACTCGAACCGGGTGAATTTCTTCGCTGGGTTTCTGAGCAACGCGTTACCGTCATGGACCTCCCAACGGCCTTCTGGCATGAATGGGTGTATGCATTGCCGGAACTCGCCGAGAAGGTTCCTCCGACGCTGCGCCTAGTGATTGTCGGTGGCGAGAAGGCCTCTCCCGAAGCATATTCAACCTGGCGTAAGTTTGTGGGGAGCCGAGTTCGCTGGGTAAATACCTACGGTCCGGCCGAGGCGAGCGTGGTTGCGACGGCGTACGAACCGCCGCCGCAGGCGAGTCTGCAATCCCCGGCGCAGCTTCCCATCGGACGACCCGTCGCCAACACCAAGGTATATCTGCTAGACCCCGATCTGAATCCCGTCCCCGTCGGCGTTCCGGGCGAGATCCACATCGGCGGTGTCGGTGTGGCCAAAGGATATTTGAACCTGCCCCAGTTGACTCAAGAGAAATTCATCCGCGACATTTTCAGTGATGATCCTTCCGCTCGTCTGTATAAGACGGGAGATCTGGCCAAGTATCTGCCGAATGGCGAAATCGATTTTGTGGGCCGTCGTGATCATCAGGTCAAAATCCGCGGTTTTCGGGTTGAGCCCGGGGAGATTGAATCTGTACTGTCAAGACATCGCAGCGTGCACGAAAATGCCATCGTCCTTCGGCAAGACTCCACAGAAAATAAGCGTCTGGTCGCGTATATCGTCCGCAGCAGTGAGGATTTAGGAGAGCTCGAACTTCGCCGGCATGTGAAAGATCACCTTCCGGAGTATATGGTGCCGTCGGAGTTTGTATTCCTCGATGCGATGCCGTTGACCCCGAACGGGAAGATCGATCGCCGTGCGCTGGCCGCATTGAAATCCGATTCGCCCGCTGTGAGCGCACCAGTGACTCCGGATAACGATCCTCTGCAGGTGCAACTGATCGCGATCTGGGAAGAGTTGCTGGGGCGTAAGCCGATCGGCATCCGCGACAATTTTTTTGACCTGGGTGGGCACTCTCTGCTGGCGGCCCGCTTGATGCACCGCATTAAGCAAATCCACGGCAAGTCGCTCCCACTCGCAATCCTTCTACAGGCGTCCACGGTTGAAAAACTGGCATCGGTAATACGCGGCGACTTTTCAGAGCACTGGTCTTCGCTGGTAACGATTCAGCCCGAGGGGTCAAAGCCTCCGTTCTTCTGTGTGCATGGAGTGGGCGGAAACGTCGTTGGCTTTCACGAATTGGCAAAGCGCATGAAGCCCGACTTTCCTTTCTACGGATTGCAATCGCAAGGGCTGGACGGGAAGAGCGATCTGCTCACAACCATCGAAAACATGGCGGTGCATTATCTGAAAGAGATTCGCGAGGTTCAACCGAGCGGTCCGTATCATCTAGGCGGCTTCTCTATGGGCGGACTCGTTGCCTACGAAATGGCGCAGCAACTTGTGGCCGCCGGAGAAGAAGTCGGATTGGTCGTGCTGTTTGATACCTACGCGACTACTCCAAAGTCCGTCAACGAATCGCTAAGGGATCTACTGTTTCATCCGACTTGGACTCATGTGAAGCGGCTGCCATCGGAATTGCGCAAAAAGGTTCGTCGCACATGGAATGGAGTGCGTTTGCCCGAGTATCTCAAGAATGTAATGCGCAGCAATGCGCGGGCTGCGGATCACTACGTTCTGCGTTCTTATAAGGGGAAAACAATCCTGCTGCGCGCTGGCGATACGTGGCGCGTAGCCGACGACCCCTACGCCGCATGGACGCAGTATGTGGCAGACCTGGAGACGATCCAGATTCGCGGTACCCACATGGAAATCTTGCGTGAACCAAACGTCAGTACTTTGGCGGAACGCCTGAAGAAATGCATTCATGGAGCTAGTGAGTTGTCGGATAAACCAGAGCTTCTGGCGACGAACGCTTGACTGAGTTGCTAATCGAACCAGCGGGAAGAACCGTAACACGGGTGGATGATGAGTAAAGGGATTACGCAGCAGGAGACTATAGACACTGGTTCTTTCATGAACCGGGTCGTCCGCTGGGTGAGTAAGGGCGGATTGGCGATTTTGGACCAGGGGCTGATCTCGGGATCCAATTTCATGGTCAGTATCCTGCTGGCACGCTGGCTCATGCCGGATCAGTATGGTGCGTATGCAGTCGCATTCGGCATCTACTTGATGCTCGTGCTGGTGTACCAGTCTCTTGTTCTGGAGCCCATGGGAGTATTCGGCGGCTCCGTTTTCCGGCACAATCTCCGCGGCTACGTCCGAACGTTAGTTTGGCTTCACATCATTCTCTCCTTATGTGTTTTTTCTGCGCTCGTTATTTCGTGGGCTATATCACACCACGTGAATTCAGGGAGCGCGGTGACCGGTGCGCTCGCGGGAATAGCCTTCGCCTCCCCGTGCCTCATGGCGTTCTCGCTGGCTCGCCGCTGCTTCTACGTTGAACTCTCTCCCGCTCCAGCTGCGGCAGCTGCATTCATCTACTCGACTGTTGTTCTGTCAGGTTTGTATTTCGTTAATCATCGCGCACTGCTCTCGCCATTCACTGCGTTCCTGCTGCTCGGTTCAGGTGCGCTGATTACAGGCACAGTTCTGATGTTTGGGGCGCGAGCCAAGATGAGCGGAACAGGTCCGTCTCCCTCGCTTGCTGGGACGTGGCAACGCCATTGGCGCTACGGTCGTTGGGCGCTGGCGGGCTGTATTGCCGGATGGCTTCCTTCTTACATCTACTTCCCGCTTCTCAGCAGCTTCAGCGGAATGGCAGAGTCTGGGCAGCTGAAGGCTCTCATGAATCTGACGCTTCCCTTTGAGCAAGTGAAGGGTGCGTTAGTGATGCTCGTGTTGCCTTACGCTGCACGAGTCGCTGGAGAGGACGGAAGAGCTGGCGCGCGTATTCTGGGCACAAGACTTACATGGGCATCGATCATTGGCGCTGTCATGTACTGGGCTTTTATCATTCCGCTGCATAAGCCGCTCTTTCATCTTCTTTACTCCAATCGCTATGCCGACGTCGCGTATCTGCTGCCGGCTCTCGCACTCGGACAAATCTTCTGGAGCGCAACGTTTGGACCCTCACTAGCGCTGCGCGCCATGGAATCGCCCGCCTCTGTTTTTGTCGCACTGGCGATCGCGACCGTGGGTTCTCTGCTGATTGGAGTGCCCGCAACCTGGTTTTTCGGGCTAAAAGGTGCAATCTGGGGAAGCAACGCAGCCGACGTTTTTTCTTTTGTAGCCCTGTGGTGGGCTTTGCAACGTAAGCTGGCGACTGGCGGGCCGGAAGAAGGGCCGCCGCTCAGTCCCAAGTGGTTCGGAGCGGGAAATGCTGTGCGACCGACGCTTCCAGTGGAAGTTTCGGAAGAAATCTAGATCCAATCCATTGAGAGTTGGCGAAGAGAGAGTTAGATCAGTTTTGTAATTGGGACCAAGGAGACGTATGACCGAGCAAAGTAACGGCGGCGGTAACAGTAATAACGGCAACGATACGAATAGCAGTGCCAAGCGGAAGAAGCCCACCTCCGCTTATCGAAAGTTTCGGCGTAAATTTGCCGGGACCGTTTTACGTGCCCCTCTGGTTTGGTTGCGCCACCGCGGGTTGAATTCCTCGGACATGTTCTTTGCAGCGTATCCCAAATCGGGTACGACTTGGGCGCGCTTCGTTTTGTTTGAAATGCTTTCCGGCATGCCTTCTGGTTTCAGGGCCACCAATCAGCAGATGCCGGGTGTCGGCCTGCACTTCAATGCCTTGCGGCTTTTGCCGAACAGCGGCCGCCTGCTCGCAACGCATGAATATTATCGTAACGATTATCATCGCGCGATTTATATGGTGCGTGATGCCCGGGACGTGTTGTTATCGGAATTCGCATTCCTGAGCGCGCTGGAATATTACTCGAACGATCTGGATCATTTCGTCAAAACCTTCCTTTTTACGCGAGTCAGCGCCTATGGACCTTGGCAAAAGAACGTTACCTCGTGGCTGGATTCTCCGATTGCTAAGAACGGAAACATGATGGTGGTCCGTTATGAAGACTTACGGAAGGATCCTGTTCCGCTCTTTGCCCAGATGGCCGATTTCCTCGGTGCGAAGGTATCCGAAGAAAAAATCAAGGAAGCCGTCGCGAATAATTCAATTCAAAAGATGCGTGCTAAAGAAGACAAGGAACCCGTCAGAGCCTCGATTGGGGGCCGTTTCGTTCGCGATGGCGCGGTTCGAGGATGGCTGTCCAAGCTCACTCCGGACCAGGTAAGACTGATCGAACAGTACGCCGGCGATACGCTGCTGCGACTCGGGTATCCGCTGTCGACACAGCTAGTGACAGAAGAGTCTCCGATTGTCGAAACAACCGTTCACGCCTGAAATCGCACTGTCGGTGAAATGACGAATACGTTGCGAGCTTAACAACTTATGGCAGATACAGGAAAAACCTGGCTGAACGCGGCAGGAATGGTGGCTCCTACAGGAACCAGATCCATTGCCGGCCCAACTTCATCCAAGCCAAGTCTCGTTCGGACATTGCTGATTGGTGGAGCGATAACGCTCTTGGCATTTTTGTACCTCCATACGGTTCCGGAGGAGTTCATGTGGGAAGGCCTCCGGGTCATGGGAATCGGCGTGGTCATTCTGGCCTCGTTTTATTTCCCCTTGGGGCGTCCGAAGCCGGCTTTCGTCATTTGGTTTCTTATGTTGACGTCGGATTGCATTTTCTTTCATGAAGGAGACATGAGTGCCAGTGCCAACGCCTACCAGGGAAGCTTCCCGACGGCCGTGTATGGGGAAGCCATTTCCTGGGTCATCTGTTTCGTCGCCATTCTGTTTTGCACGACCCGGATTCCCGGTTTCGCGCGTCACATTTTAAAAGGACCAGGCAAGTGGATCACGCTGTTTTCCTTCGTATGCGTGGCGTCTTGCATCTACTCACCGCGGCCGAGTTTTTCTGCCGTATGGGCCTTCAAAATGGTCCTGATAGCTTTACTCCTGCAAGTCTGCTGGTACCAGATGGATGGGTTTCAGGATACGCTGACGTTCCTGAAAATCACCTTTTTTGGTTACGCGCTGGTCGCATTTCAGCCGGTGATCGTATCTGCGATGCGCGGGCAGATGTTTGACGAGGAAGGGCGAATGAGCATCATCGTGAACCCCGATGCTCTTTCAGCAGACGCGGCGACAGTCTTCATCCTGGCATTGACTCTGTTTTCTCGGGTGAAGAATGAAGGACTGCGTATGTCAGCGGTCGTCTTTGGTGTCTCAGGATTCGCCGTTATGATTCTCGCCGGCGGCAAGGCGGGTATCATCAGCGGGCTCGCCGGAGGAGCTCTCTACTTCCTAATTCGAAGAGGGTTGGGGCCGACCCTGGGATACATGATTGGCGCGGCAGGCGCGGCGCTGTTGCTGATCTCATTTACTCCCCTTGGGGACTACTTTTCCCAATATAACTCCGGTGGGAACGCGGCAACCCTGTCAGGCCGCACCCTGTTGTGGAGCGCGGTGATACCCGCCATCCTTCAGAACCCAATTTTCGGTCACGGCTATGTTGCCTCGACGTTTGTATATATGGAACTGAATGCCGTGGGATGGGCGGCTCCACAATTGCACAATGGCTTTTTGGAAACGCTCTATAACACCGGTGGGATTGGATTCGTTCTGCTTCTCATCGTTATCCTGCTAATTCCGAAAGACCTCTTTCGCGTGCTCCGCCACGCCGCACCCTCCGATCCCTTGTATCGGATTGGAGCGGGGTCCATTGCTCTTTATGCTGTTTTGCTGATGAACGGATTGTTCAACGCTACCTTCGGCGGTCGCGTTCGTGCTCCCTTTGCTCTCCTCATGGCGATGGTTTTCGTGAGCGGTAAATTGCGGAAAGAAGCTGAGAATTCGACCGAATCCGGGTTGGCGGGGAGTTGAACCGTACGGCATGCGGATTCTTTCTGTCCACAATCAGTTTCGGAGGTTTTCAGGCTCGGACGCGGTTGCTGCTGCGGATGAACAATTGTTCAAACAGTATGCCAATGTGACCGGTTACACGCGCAACAGTAATGAGGCGGAGTCTTTCTCAAAGATCGAAAAACTGGGCCTCGGCATTGACACTCTCTATTCCAGGCGCACCGCGGCTGAAATCACTGCTCTCGTCGGACAGTTCCGTCCTGATATTGCGTACGTCCATAATGTTTTTCCGTTGATTTCGCCCTCCCTGTATCACGTACTTCATAGACTCCGGATTCCCTCTGTCCACATCCTTCACGACTTCCGACTGTGGTGCCCGAATTCGCGCTTCTACGTTAACGGGCAGCTATGCGAGTCCTGCAAGTTGGGGAACTACTGGAGTGCGATAGGGAAACGATGCGTGCAGGAAGATGCAGCCTATAGCGCCCTATATGCAGCGTCCCTCTATGGCAATCGAAAGGCTGGGCTCATGGACCGCATTGGAGGGTTTATATGCCTGACCGAATTTGCTAAGAACCTGCTGATCCAAGCCGAAGTGCCGGAAGAAAAGATTTACATCTGCCCGAACCACATTGATACCTCTGCTATCACTCCCCAATTTGGAGGCGGTAAGTACGTTCTCTACGTCGGTGGTTTGTACCGTGACAAGGGTGTGTTAACCATAGTTAAGGCGTTCGCGCGGCTCCCCCACATCCCGTTGAGACTTGTGGGCACAGGCGACGCCGAGCAAGAAATACGGGACTACATTCGCGAGAACAAGCTGTCAAACGTGGAAATGGTGGGGTTTCAGAGTGGGCAAGAAAAATTTGACTCTCTGCGGAACAGCGCGTTCACGATCGTCGCCTCGCATTGTTACGAGAACTTCCCGATTGTGGTGTTAGAGGCATTCTCCAGCGGGAAGCCTGTCGTGGCATCGGGAATCGGAGCGTTGCCCTACATCATCGAACCCCAAAAAACAGGCCTGTTATTCGAGTCGCAAAATAGCGACGACCTGGCCGACAAGGTCCGCTGGCTGTATGACAGGCCCAGCGAGGTCGAAAATATGGGCCGGCAGGCAAGAGCCATCGTGGAACGCAAGTATGACGCTAAGTTTCGATACGACGCTCTCAAAACAATTTTCGAAAGAGTGATTGACCGGTCGCGCATGAATTAGCGCGACACGAACTCCTGAGTATTTCGAGTAGCTGTTCTTCTGATGCAATTACTTCATGCGCCACTCCGAGCAGGATCAGCGGAGAGAACCAAATGGATGACCAACCGAATATGGTGACACTACAAGAAACTCTACAAGAGCTCCCGCAAGAGCAAAAGGGCGCTGCTGTCGATCAACATTCCGGCCATGTTCCGCCGGTCTTCGTGGTCGGGGTATGGCGCTCCGGCACCACGCTGCTGTATTCGCTTCTGAATCAGCATCCGGACTTACGCCTGTTCTTCGAATCGGATTTGCCCGTGCTGTGGCCGATGTTCCGGTTTCCGTGGACGGGTAAGGGCTGGCTGGAAAAATGGGAGTATTGGAATGCGAGCCTGAGTCGCCATGATCTGGATCCAGAGCGACTCGAAGGCCCCGTGCGCTCTTTGGCCGAGGCCATGGAAAAAGCTGGCAGAGAATATGCTGCCCAGAAGGGCAAGAAGCACTGGGGATGCAAATCGCCTTCCTATTACGACCGGCTCGATTTTTTGGCTCGCGAATTTCCTGATGCGAGGTTCGTCATCATCTGGCGGGATCCGGAAGAAGTGGGTCTCAGTGTGATCAAGGCAAAAGCTACGGCGCTTTGGTTCACGCGTCCAGGGATGAATCGCAAGGCCCTTTTGGCGCCCCAGATTCTCAAAACGCAAGTGGACAAAATCATTTCGATGGGGGCGTTGGTTCATCAACTTCATTTCCGCGACCTGATCGAAAAGACCGATCCGACCATGCGCGCCATCTGTGAGTTCCTGCAGTTGCCCTTTGATCCGGCAATGACGGAGTTAAGCAAAGCGGACCGTACTGCAGTTTTCGAAGGGGGCCACCACAAATTGGCGATGGGCGACAAGATCGTTTCGAAAAAAGAACGGAAAGAGGCGCTTCCGCCGGCGCTGGCCCAGAAGATCGCACGATACAAGGCCCGCTGGAGGACTAAGGAAGGCGATCGCTGGATGCTATCGGCACGCTTCGCAAAAACTGACTCCAGGCAGCCCACGCTCGTGGAGCGATGCAAGGACCAGGTGCTGTTGATCGCTTTACGCGCGTGGGACATCGTGCCCCGAATCTGCTTTTCGATTCTCCCCCTCTCGGCATGGCAAACGTATCGAAAGCTGAAGTATAAAGATGCGGACTGGGTGCACCGCCAAATTACTACCAAAGAATCGAAGTTCCCGGCGAAAGCGAACACAAAAAAAAACTCTAAACAGTCCCAGGCCGCGTGCGCAGTTCGGTTCGGGAAAATAATCCTACAGTCGATGCCAACAGACGACTTGTTGTCCACCGACAATGATCAACTCAAGCACATTGTTACTGTGAACGCCGAAATCTTCACCTACGCACATCAGGATCCGGCTCTAGGAGCAGTTTTGCAACACTCGGTGAACACGATCGATGGTCGTGTAATTCACCAAATGTGCTCGCTGCTGTATCCGGGACGCGGTTTGCGGAAACAATCCGGCTCGGACTTCATTTACAATCTGGCCGATCATGCTGCCAAACGTGGAGAGAGTGTGTTCTTGCTCGGCGCAGATCCGGAAGCAAACCAAGGTGCTCTCGCGGTTCTGCGGAGTCGTTATCCTGTGCTGAAAATAGAAGGATTCTCGCCAGAATTCTCTCCGAACATAGGAGATCAGAAGTGGAACGAGAATATCCTCAGCCGAGTTTCTGAATTCCACCCCGTTCATCTCGTGGTCTGCTTTGGCCCGGTTAAGCAGGAAATGTGGATCGCGCAAAACGCGAACCTGCTCTTTCGTCTGGGCGTTCGCTGTGCGTACGGCCTCGGAGGAACGCTTGACTTTGTTTCGGGGCGCAAGAAACGCGCACCGAAATGGACCCAGACCGTGGGGGTGGAATGGCTCTACCGCGCCCTGACCGAGCCAGGAAGACTTGCACGAACTGCAAAGATGTTTAAAATGCCTTATTTTGCTTTGCGCTACTTCAGCCGTGAAGTAGAGCTGACTGGTATACCGGGACAATCTGCGCGCCTTTCAGAACAGTAACGAACGATTGCACCGTGATACCGGTTCCCGTTTTTAGCTGCATTCAAGACAAGCCAAAGTCCGAAACCAAGTATGCAAAGATCGTTGACGTCGACCGCGCTGTATGTAGCCCTGTTGTTGGTGGCGAGCTCGCGCTCGTTTCCCCAGAGCACAGCCGTTCCCATGTCGGCCAATCCACTACAGCCAACCAGCTTCGGCTTTTCCTGCAACTTTGACCGGCCGGACGCTTGCCAGCGAGCAAAGTGGATCACCACGGTGTCGCACCCTGGCACTCTGCGAATGCATGATACGGGGACGACTTGGCAACGCTTGACTTCTGGACCGAACTCGTACAGGTGGACAAACCTTGATCTGTGGCTGGATGCGATTGCCGCACATCAGCCGCTCGCGGTCTTGTTCACGTTCAACCGGGTGGCATGTTGGAACGTGCGTGAATCGCGATCGGAGTGCATGTCAAGAGGATCACCCGGCTCCCCTGATCCTCCCAAGGATCTGAGTGCAGACGGAAGTCCTTCCTTCAACGCGTTCGTGGATGCGGTCACGAAGCATTGTTCACCGGCACACCACTGCGTTAAGGACTACATCAAGTATTTCGAAATGTGGAACGAGCCGAATGCTCCGCGCTATTGGAACGGCACGGTGGAAGAGCTATACGAGATGGTCAAGCCCGCCGCCGCCATTATTCGCGCTAATGTACCTGGAGTTCTGATTTCCACCCCGGCGCCGTTCATGGCGGTCAATCCGTCGTGGATGGATGAGTGGCTCGCGCTCGAGAATAAGAGAGGACGGATTTCGGATATCTACGGATTTCACGCGTATATTGGCCCGGGCGACCAGTGGTTCAACGACAGCAACGCCCCCGAGCGGAGATTTGTCGAAAACGTCATGGAGATGGTGAATAAGAAAAACAATGCCGGTTGGACAACCACTCCCTGGATGAACACCGAAACAGGTTTCCTGGGCTCCGGTCCTTATGACTGTCCTCTGGATAAAGGTGCAACCCATGCCATGTGTGGGGCTTTTATGGCGCGTTGGTTGATTGCCCAGTTTGCATTGGGCGCCCAGAACATCGACTGGTATTGGTTCACTTCCATAGGCCCGCAGGATGCGATTTACAGTCATCTCATGCAATGGCTCGTCGGGGCCCACTTTCCGCATGCCTGCACGCATGAGGCAGGCACGGTTGAGTGCCCGCTGGTTCAGGCGAACGGGCGAGACGCATTGATTGTTTGGGACTTCAGTAAAGACTGCAAGGGAACTACCTGCGGATCACCAACGTCGTACACGGCGAAGTCGCAGTTTCGAACTGCAACCGACTTAACCGGTAATACATTCACGGTTCCGGCAAATCATGTAGTGGGGATCGGCGCGAGCCCGCTCCTGCTCGCGATGCAATAAAGTGGCGTAGGACGGCCTGATCGGCAAATTCAATGAAAACGTATCCTGCAGAACAAGATTTAACCACCGTCGCGGCGAGCGCCCACGAGAAATTTGTGACGATAAGTATTGACGACGGAGATCCGAGCGATCTACGTACTGTCGATTTGCTTCACAAATACGGTTTGCAGGCGACCTTCTACATCCCCGGCTCGAACGAAGAACGGCAGGTCATGAATGCCCGGCAGATTCGAGAAATCGACCAGCAGTTTGAAGTGGGCAGCCACACCTTGCATCACGTGCGTTTGCATAACCTCACGTCACGTCAGGCATGGCAGGAAATCGTGGATGGCAAGAAGTTCTCCGAAGATGCGGTGGGACATGAGGTAGTCTCGTTTTGCTATCCGGGGGGGAAGTTCAACCGGCAAATCGCAAGGCAGGTGGCCGATGCCGGTTTCCTGGGTGCGCGAACCTGCCGCTATTTCCAAAACAGCTTTCCAGATGATCCGTTCTTTTGGGACATCAGCACCTACGCCAATAGTTATCCCTCCTACGTACAACTCCGCCACTGTCTTCTCGAATACAACTTCGGTGGAGCTTACAAATATCTGACGACATTTCGAGCTGAAGTTCCATGGGTTTCGCAGTTCAAGCGCGCACTGGAAGACGTCTCCCAAAATGCTGGGATCGCTCATCTTTATTTCCATAGTTGGGAAATCGGCGAGAATCATGAGTGGGGAGAGCTTGAATCAATGTTTAAGGCCATTGCCGATTACCGCCTCACCCCGGTGACGAATGGGTTTCTTTACCGGCGGTGGCACGAAAAACACGCTACCGCAAATCAAGAACTCGAACACCACGCGCCAAGAGTCAGCGGCTAGAAGGTTTTACGTTTCTTAAACTACATCAGCCACTACCAGTTTTTAACCTTCCCTTCTCAGATACATCCCATTCCAGAAGAGAACAAGCAATCGAATTCTTTCATTCAAGGGACACATTTGTTCTCTGAGCGGCGATTACCAGATGGTGAATGTCCTCTCCAGGAATGTGCTCCATCAGATTTCGTAACAGCCCTTACCCCAAGACCTCGTTGTAGGCCCGAAACAAAGACCAAAGGAGAAACATATGTACTCAGCAGTAAGCAAAGGTGCGAATAAAGATCTCTCAGTAACTACTCGGGGCGGGGAACGGGTCGCGGCCGGCCTGGTTTGCCCCGCAATTTTGGCAGCGCTTTGCGCTTTGCTACTGTTCGTGGCTCACCCGGCACTAGCTCAGACCGAGAGCGTCCTCAACAGTTTCACCGGTACTCCTGACGGAGCAAGCCCCACCTCGAGGCTGACATTCGATAAGAACGGAAACCTCTACGGTACGACCAAGACTGGCGGCGCCTATGGTAATGGAAGCGTATTCGAGCTTTCGCCGAGCGGCAATGGAAAGTGGACCGAGACTCTGCTTTACAGCTTCTGTCCGGCTGCCCCTTCCTGCACCGATGGAGAGAATCCGACCTACTCTTATCTGACTTTCGACAAGAACGGAAATATGTATGGAACGGCCTACGCAGGCGGCAGCTCTGGAAACGGTGTCGTTTTCGAACTCAGCCCATCCGGCAATACCTGGACGGAAACCGTGCTCTACAGTTTTGCGAATAGTCCCGATGGCGCCAATCCCATAAACGGTTTAATCATGGATTCCGCTGGCAATCTCTATGGCACAACCTACGCTGGCGGTGCCGCTGGCGGCAACGGAACAGTATTCGAGATGAGCCAGTCTGCCGGAGTGTGGACCGAGCAGCCACTTTTTGCCATCAACAGCAACGGATCCGGATTGATCATGGATTCGCTTGGCAATATCTACGGCACAACCTTCTCGTCGGCTTTTGAATTGATCTCGAATGGCAAAGGAGGTTTCAATTTTGCCACTCTCTTCTCGTTCAACCCCGCTAACGCAAAGACGCAAGGTTCGAATCCAATGGGAACCCTTGCCTTCGACAGCACAGGCAACCTGTGGGGGACGACTCTACGGGCGGCGCCAGCAACTTCGGAGTGCTATACAAGCTGATCAACGGAACCAAGGGTTGGTCGCAAAGCGTTCTGGGAAGCTTTAGCGCCCACTCCGGAGAGAGTCCTTTTGCAGGAGTCGTATTTGATAAAGCCGGTAATATCTTCGGCACCACATCGTACGCTGGGTTCTACGGGGGCGGCACCGTCTACGAGCTAACCAAATCCGGCAAGACTTATGTGCCAAGGATCGTTTTCAGTTTCAACGGCGAGGACGGCGGAGAGCCGCTGGCTAGCTTGATCGTTGACAGTGCAGGGTATCTTTACGGCACGACCGTCATTGGTGGAACAACCGGTAACGGTACGGTATTTGAAGTGAACCCGCACCCCTCGTTGAGCACCACGACGCTCACATCAACGCCGAATCCCTCGACCTTTGGAGAGACGGTCACCTTCACTGCGACGGTAACATCAAGCGGCGGCACACCGGCTGATGGAGACATCGTCGTGTTCGAGCCGATCGGACAGGCTGCAACCGTCAAAGGTGTGGCGACCTACACCTATTCCGCGCTCAAGGTTGGTACAACCAAGGTCACGGCGGTGTTTCAAGGCGACCTGAACTTCGTGAAGAGCCGGTCCAACACCATAAGTCAGGTGGTGAACCCGTAGTTTTGTCTGATTGTCGCGGATCGTGGGGGGAGCGGA
Source organism: Terriglobia bacterium (assembly GCA_963711365.1). GTDB lineage: Bacteria > Acidobacteriota > Terriglobia > Terriglobales > Acidobacteriaceae > Sulfotelmatobacter. The sequence continues at coordinate 105,991 of CAVQDY010000002.1, forward strand.
AACGTTTCCTCCCGTTTACGAACGAGGAGCATCTGAGCGCTCTCGCTGCCGTCTGTACCGCTTTTGCGCAAGATATTGCAGTTCTTCTTCTCCAGAACCGCATAAGTGATTGCATTTAAAAGGGAAAAGCGATCATTGCCTTGGTCTTTTGATTGCTTTTTATCCCTCATACCCGAGCGTGAACCCTGCCCATCCCCTAGGCGGTGAAAAGGACTGGAATCAATGAAAATGAAACATTGGGCTTTGAGCCTTCTGCTATTGGCCGCTCCAACCTTTGCGCAGACTTGCCCAACCGGGGATTGCCAGCAGGGCGTAATCAGCGGCCCCTACGTTGCACCTCAATTGGCAGAATTTACATCGGCCGACGCCTTCCCGATCTGTCAATCGTCTCTATGCACGTCGGGAAACTGGACTTCCGATCAGATCGAAGGGATCGATGCCGAGCAGAATCTTGGCACGAAATATCAGTTCTACGACAACATGGGCCCCGATATCGATGACAACATTGCCGTGGGTCCGAGTATCAGCGGCCAGAATGCGCAAGTGCTGGAGTGGGTCAATGCACAGTATCTTCAGGCCTTCGACAAGGTTACGGGCCAGCCGATCTTTACCACTAGCGGGGGGACGACGGCGATTCCAGCCACCGTTCAGAGACTGTGGTCCGGCGCGAGCCAGCCGGAATGTAACGGCTATCCATCCGGCAATGTGCAAGTAATCTTTGATCGTCTGGACGACGCGTTCGTGATCAGCCGACGAGTTTCCTACGTGGCTGCCGGGGTTCACCAATATGCCTGGTGCATCGCCGCCAGCTCCGGGAGCGACCTCTCGAACACAAATACTCAGTGGTTCGCGTATGAGTACAAGTTGGGTTCGGTCATTCCATGTCTGCCAAGTTCCAGTAATTGTTCGACGGGTGCGTTTCACTACTATTTCCCCGACTGGCCGAGAATCGGAACTTGGTCAAACGGCTTTTACATCACATTTGATTTGCAGGATCCAACAGCGAGCTACGTAGAAGGAGGCTTCGAGGCTTGCAAACTTGACCGCGCCGATATGGTTCTGGGCAAGGTTGCCAACCCTATGACCTGCTATGCGTATACCGTTCCTGTAGCCCAGCGGCCCAGTCTGGTTCACTCCGTGGATGTCGCCGATATTGATAGTGCAAACGGGCCCAACAGCGGAGAACCGGAGTACTTCGTAGGCATCATCAATCCCAGCAATGCGCAGCAGGGTCTTAGCGGTAAAAACCTGTGTACCAGCCAAACCACACCTTGCACTTCTGATCTATTGGCTGTGTTCACCTGGGGGAACAGCGGGCTTACCGGAACAGGCATTATCGTGAAGCCTTATACTCCCGGCTGCTATAACACGGTCAAGGGTCAGGAAGCGAATACTTACTGTGTTCCCGAACCCAGCACAAATCTGAGCTCCATCGGCTCCTACGGACATCTGAGTTGTGGAAACTACGACACTCCTTGCCTGGACTCCTTGGGCGACCGGATGGCCAACCGGCTGACCTTCAATAATCTCTCCTCCACAAACGGTGGTCCCAACGGCCAGTACCTGACGGCGTCTCACGTCGTGATGGAAGATCCGAGCAATCAGCGCACCGGCGTCAGATATTACATCCTAAAAGTTTCGAACGGAAAGGCGTCAGTCGTGGTTAATAGCGGGACGACGGGGCCGCCCGACTTGCAAGATCCGAATGGAGTTCTGTACTTCCTGATGCCCAGCGCCGCCCTCGACCGAAACGGAAACTTGGGCATCGCTTTCACCACCTCGGGGCCATACTGTTCGTCGTGCCAAACTCAAAACAATCCGGCTGTCGGCTTCGTCGTTCTTCCGTGGATGAGTTCCAGCTTTGACTCACCCACATTGATTGTGCAGGGAGCAGGAGATCAGGAAAACACAGATCGTTTTGGCGAATACGCTGCTACGGTGGTTGACCCGACCGATGGTCTGACCTTCTACGGAGTCGGGGAATACTACAACAAAAGTGAGACTGGCACGGGCAATTGCGGCGTTCCATCCAGCAATTGCTACACCTGGCAAACTCGAATATTCCGCGGTCAATACGGACAGTTTTAAATGAAACAGCCCGCCTCGAAAGGCGGGCCGTTTTCAAAGTACCAGGAGTTTAGTTCTCAAACATAACCGGGATTACGCCAACGGTGGTCTTCTCCCCGGGTGAAATGTGTACCTTGGTGCCACCGTAGGTGCCGTTCATTTCCTTGTAGTCGACGTATTCACTTGCAGGCGTGTACTGTACGTTGCCCGAAGTATTCCAAACGATCAGCGCCGAAGTGCCGTTCGCTTCAGTCATTGGGCATGTGTAGAGGGTTCCGTTCTTCTGCGTGGTGGTGCACGATGTCTTGAATGTTCCTCCCACCAGCCAATCCATCATCGTGTAATAGTAGGGGTCATAGTCGATGCTGGAATTGATACTGGGCCAGTTGTACCAGCCTATAAGGAACGCACCACCCGGCCCCCCTTGATATGCATATTGGAGCACGTGCCACCTTACAAGCTGGCCGCGACAGTCTTCTGTGCTGTACTGAGGCGAGCACTCATACGTTGTATTGACGAAGTTCGTCTCGGTGTTCATCCACGGAGCGGTGCTCCATCCATTCTGGTTCTTGACATTCACCATCTGGGCTACCATGTTGATGCGCGTCTCAGGCGTCGAATCCCTCAAGTAAACGTGGAAGCCGTAATAGTCCGACAAGCGGCCGTTGCTGTTTTCGATTTGAAGCCAGCTAGCCATCCATGGCCCGTTTCCTCCACACACGGGCGGAGTTGAAAACACCGCGCCCGGAACGGCATTCCGGATGATGGCGATTGCCGGCTTGGTCAGTTGGTAGAGTTGCAATTGAGAGCCGGTCCAGTAGTTTTGGAGATTGGCTTCGTTCCACCCTTCCCAGTACTTGACATAGTCCTTAACGCAGTGTCCGGCAGAGGAGCAGTGACGCACCAACTGGGTGATGAAGGCATTAAAGGAAGGACTGCCGGATGAGGTCAGATCAGACGGCGGATTCGGGGACCAATCGTCCCATCCCTGGTTGGAACACTGTTTGCCGCTCGTGGCCCAGCACGGTACGTGTCCGAGAGTGTACATCGCTGCCGTGGGCTGATGTTCCGCGAGCAGATCGAGCCACGTATCCAGGTTGGTCCAATCATAGGTGTTGGAAGACGGATGGAGAATACTCCAACTCGTCCCCGAGTCCCATAACCGGACCGAGCCGGGCTGCGATGTGGTCGTGATCCACTCGCCAGTGGTCCCGCACCCGTGCCCGTACATGCACTCAAAGCTCCAGTTGGCCGGAGAAATGGGCTTGTTGCTTGTCGGGGTGAGCGACTGCTTCTCCGCTGCGAAAGAGCGGAAGGTTGTGGTGAATATCAATGCCGAACAGAGTGCGGCAAAAGTAAGGAGCTTGCGCATTGGGGGATCTCCTCGCTTGCAATTGGCCGAAAATTGTAGACGACGAATAATTCAACGACGGCTGAAGGCCGCCTCTACTCATCACCTGGGATTCTGCGAGTATCGCCCAATTCCGCTCCTGAGGGCTAGGTCACGGAAGTCCATCCAGGAGCGAGGAGCAGGTTCTAAGCCTCGCGGGTGCTTGGACTTGGCCCAACGGGTCGCCGAGATCCGCCGCAAACCTTGGGGATTCGCCGTTTTGGGGTAGGTCCATTGATCCCGATTCCAAAAGGCTCGAAAGTGGTTTTGCGTGGGCCTGGCTCCCAACCCGCCCTCTGCCTGGGTTTTACGTCTGTCAGCGAAGTGAAATCCGTAGTACTTTTCCTGAACGTCAGTTATTGTGCTTGAACATTTACTCAGTTGAGGTGGAAAAGCCGTGAGAAATAGCCGAATTCTCTTTTGTTCGATCGTGGTTGCGATCCTCGGTGTGTCATGCTGTTTGGCCCAGAACCCCATTCAGCATGTCGTGTTCATCGTGAAAGAAAATCGAAGCTTCGATAACTATTTCGGGCTCTATCCCGGCGCAAACGGGGCCAGCCAGGGAACTTTGTCGAACGGGCAGGTCATACCGCTGTGGCACATGCAAGATGCACCCTACCACGATATGGCGCACGATTGGATCTCGGCCAATGACGCGATCGATGGCGGGAAAATGGATGGCTTCGACCTCATTTTCCAAGCCAACGTTGACGGCGACTACCTCTCTTACAGCCAGTTGCAGCAAAGCGATATCCCGAATTATTGGACCTACGCCAAAAACTTCGTGCTCGGGGATGCATTCTTCTCGTCATTGCACGGGCCCAGTTTGCCCAACCACTTCTACACCATCGCTGCCACTTCCTGGGGAGTCATCAGCACACCTGACGTATCGAGCTCCAACAATTCCTGGGGCTGCGATACCACCAATCCCAGCATGACCGTGCAGCAGATGGGTTCGAACGGCCAAATCATAAATGTGTTTCCTTGCTTCGACTACACGACCCTGGCCGACATAATGGATAACGCGGGTGTGTCGTGGCGATACTACGCTCCATCGGAAGGGCAACGCGGCTATTCTTTCTCGGTCTACAACAACATCCGTCACATTCGATACGGAGATGATTGGACAAACGATGTCGTCCCCGACCCCTCTTTTGAAAGCGATGCCCTGGCGGGAAATCTGCCGGCAGTGAGCTGGGTGGTGACAGGGTACGCCAACGAGCATCCGCCGAACCCTTCTTGCTTTGGTGAAAACTGGACCGTCAGCAAAATCAACGCCATTATGCAGGGACCAGACTGGCCAACCACTGCAATCTTCCTGGAGTGGGACGACTTCGGTGGCCAGTATGATCACGTCGTGCCGCCTACCGTGGACCAGTTCGGGTATGGGCCACGCGTTCCTTTCATGATCATTTCCCCATATGCGAAACCGGGTTATATCTCGCACACTACTTATGAGCATTCAAGCATTGTGCGATTCATCGAGGAGACATTTGGGCTTCCCAGCCTTGGCAACCGGGACCTGACCGCGAACGATACGATGGACAGCTTTGATTTCGCTCAAAACCCGAATCCACCTCTTGTGCTCACGCCCCGCACCTGTCCCCTGGTGAACAGTCAAATGACCTTTGGGCAGCACGCGGTCGGGTCGAAGGCGACCACGTCCTTCGATCCGGCGACGCAACCCTTGCAGATCTTCAATACCAGCAACACGACCGCGCTGAAAGTCTATAGCGTGACTACAACTGGTGATCCGGACTTCACAGCCTCCGGATGTTTGCGGGGAACGATCGCACCGGCTACACCGTGCAACGTTAACGTCACCTTCGTTCCAACCCAGCCCGGACTGCGAACTGCGACCATCACAATCAAAGACAGCGAGCCGACCAGCCCTCACGTCACCCAGGTCACCGGGATTGGTTCTAATCTAGCGATTCAGAGCATGCTGTTTTTCGGCAAGAGCGTGGTCATCGGCAAGAAATATTGGCTAACCTTTCCGGTCAAGAATATCGGTACCACCCCGATCACCATCTCTTCCGTTGCTTCTCCTCTCGCGGCGAGCGCGAAGGACTTCACTATTACCAGCACGACCTGTGTGACTACGTTGGCTGCTGGTGCCAGCTGTTCGATTCAAGTTCAGTTTGCTCCCACCGTTACCGGAACAAGGTGGGGACAGGTAAACCTGAGCGATACAGATCCGGGCAGCCCGCATCAGGTGCGACTCGTGGGCACCGGTGCCCCGGCCGGTCCCCAATCTGGTCTGGCGCCACCTTTGAATACCATCGATGAAAGCAAGGAACTGACAGATGACGGAGATGACGATTAACCCAGCAGAAGACATCAAAACGAGAAAAAGAAACCGCCTTCGTGGCGGTTTCTCTTTTCTGCGGCAAAATCTCAAGATGGGAATCTACGGCGCGTCCGTCGCAGTAGCAGTCAGGAGGATTGGCTTAATGCCAACCTGTACGGTCCCGGCAATAGCGTTGTTCGCTCCCGTCAGGTCTTGATAGTTTCCAAAACTAACGCTTTGGGGGCTCGTGGAACATGTACCACTTGAGCAGGACTGTGAAGTGTCCCAGATAATCTGGGCCGCGCTCCCATTCGAGAGAGTCAAACTGCAGGACCAAATGCTACCATTTGCCGAACAAGCAGAAGCCAGCTTGGCGCCGAGAATCCATTTGTTAAGCGTGTTGTAAGCTTGGCCGGCTGGGTTCAGGCTCCCGCCGGTCCAAAGTTGACCATAGTTCGGGCTGTCGTAGGCGTACCAATACATCCGTTGCAAGCCGGCGCTCCACCCGGAGAGATAGTATCGGGCGACCCATGCCGCTTGCAGATCTGGATCGGGGTACTTATCGTCCTCGCCCCAACTGCCCTCGCCAGACCACAAAGGCTTAGCTTTATCCGTTGAGCTGAGTACGCTGTTATAGGTTGTGACATCCGTGATCAGAGTCTCCGGTTGCACCCCAAGGGAAGGCGGTTCATACCAGTGCGTATTGATCACATCGACCAACGCCGAGCCCGTATTACTCTTATTACACTGACTGCCCGCAATCGGGGCACCTGGCCCGGTCCCGCTGCAGTAAAGAAAGTTCGCGAACACTGCCAGACTTGGCCCCGTGTCTTCCCCGTCGGAGGGAGAGACGATCTTGGCGGTCGGATCGATGCCTTTAGCTGGATAGCTAATGCCGCTGACACATCCAGTTCCGACGATCACGCACCTTAGGTCTGCCGTCATTCGTACCATCTGAGCGTAGGTTGCATTTATGGAAGTGTGAAGACTCGCCTGCCTAAAATTCGGATAGACCACCGGATTCCGGTACCACTCGTTCCAAGGCTCCCAGTATGTGATGTGGGCATGGCTTTGCAAATATGTCGGATCATTGACGTGTTGTGCGATCGCCGTAACGAAATTGATGTATGTCGCATCGGTGCCAGTGCCATCTGGGGCGATATCCTTCGGCAGGTCGCACCCTCCGGCGGTAGTATTGGTCTGGCTTGCAAAGTCGCAGTTAGGATCTGCCGGATTTGTGGATGCCCATCCCGGGACCTGGCCGATTGTGTACAACACATCGCTTTCACTATTCAGGTAAAACTCCGACAGGAATGCGTCCAGGATGCTGAAATCGTAGGTGCCGGGTCCGGTATTAATGTTTGCCCAACGTGCGGCATCAACGTTGGACCAAATTCGCACTTCCTTGAAGGCAACCGAAGGCCAGGGGGTTTTAAGCGCCTGAAGATGCTGGGCAAAAAGCTCGGCGCTTGGCGCCGGAGGCCTGGGCGTCAGTGGAGTAACGAATGAGGTGTGAGGAGAACTGCCGCCGCATCCCGCAAGGTAAAACAATAGCGCCAGAATCGCGCTAACGCGTGTCACAGACGCAATGCGGCCATCGGAGAACGGCTGAGGCATGAGTGTTGGTGCTCCCAAGCAAACTCTAAACGGGTTCTGCAACTTTAACACTCTGGCCGCTGCAAAGTTTCGCTACGCAGGTGCATGGTTGCGACAAGAAGAATTAGCCCGTAAAGTATATCGGCTGGTCCTGCGACGGGGAACGATTGACGAAGTGGTTGCTGTACATTAGGGCCCTCTGTCGCGCGGTGTGCCTTTTATCGGACAATGACGCCATTCGTATGCAGAATTCTGCTTCCATTTCGACAGGAATAGTCTAAGACCCTACGTAACTACCTATATTTTAATTACTTACCTTGATCCTGCCGTGGCAACAGAAATGCACTTCCCATTTTAGTGAATTTGAACTATCGTGGCCTGCTATGGTACCGAGGAACTCTCCCTATGGCGGCTAGCCCTATGATGTCACCCACAGCATTTGACACGATTGAGAGCGCGCAGGAGTTTCTTGTCCTGTTGCGTGAAGCCGTTGAAGAAGCCAAGCAAACGTCGGAAGCCGACATCCTGGAACCGGGTTTGAAGGAAGGTCGCCAGTTAGATGCTGTACGGCTCGTACTTTATAAGCTGGATAAACTCGAGCAGCATCTCAAAGTCAGCGCGCGCTTGCTGAACGATCTGCGCACGCTCCGACGACTCCTGCTCGAAGAAAGATCGGAATTGCGTTCGGCGCCACGTCCAGTTAAGATCCCGGCCTGAAGTAGCACCCCGGTCGCTCCTGCGTCGCCAAGCAGCGAATAAAAAGCGAATTAGTGTGATCCTGGCACTTCGCGATTCTCCACTTTTAGCTTATAATTACCTCAATTCCCGACTCGCTAAAAAGAGAACGTCCGAGTTTTTGAGTGGTCACTTTAAGGTGTATCTTCTTCCCTGAGTAGTCTCTCCACATGGTTCTTGATGGTCGCTCCAAAACGATGGCAATGGGCCACCATTTGGAGTAAAAAACATGGTTCTCCAGCCAGGTTGGAGATCGAGAGCTATGAAACGGAAACTACGCTGTTGAAGAAAAGAAAGGCACCAGCCTTATGGACGAAGTATTAGCTAGAGTTCAAACGGCATTTAAATCTGCGTTTGATGTCGATCCGAGCACGATCACGATGAACACCACACCGGACGACGTGAGCGCATGGGATTCCATGGGCCACGTGACTCTGGCCAGCACCCTGGAGCAGGCTTTCGGACTGACTTTTGATGTTGATGACCTGATGGAGATGGAGAACGTTCAGGCGATCTGCAGGATCGTGAACTCGAAAGTTGGCAGGCCAGGGAATGCCCAGCTCTCCCAGTAACAATTTCGCTGCACGCCTGGTGCAAAAGCTGGGCGGCAATTCTGCGCTCATAGACGCCGCTGGTGGCCAGACATTTTGCGCCACGGAAATTTCCGCACTCATTGCCGGATTCTCGAGGAAATTTCTATCGGCGGGATTGCGATCCGGAGACCGCGTCCTCCTCAGTTGTGGGGTGAATCCGGAAAGCGCCTTGGCTTACCTCGGCGCGATGTATGCCGGAATTGTGCCGGTGCTCCTCGATGAGCGCACGCATACTGTGTCGGGCGATCTCATGGTTGAGAAGGCTCATGCGAAAGCCGCATGGAGTTCCAAGCCAGTCCGGTGGGAGTGGGCTCAAAGACATGGATTTCCCAGGCTCGAAGGCATATGCGAGCCCTGTTCCCCGAATTCAATCCAGCGGGTATCCTGCGAAAAAGAGGATTTGGCTGTACTGATGCCGACTTCGGGATCGACTGGAATTCCTCGCCTGGTAATGGTAAGCCATGGAAATTTGATCGCCAACACCGAGGCCATCATTCGTAGTCAGCATCTCGGAGCGGATGAAAAAGCCATGCTCATCATGCCCGTGAGCTATTGCTTCGGAGCCAGCATCCTGCACACTCATCTTTATCAGGGTGGCGCGGTGGTGTTCGATTCGCGATTCATGTTCCCGGATAAGGTTCTCCAGGCGATTGATAAATATGGGTGCACCAGCTTTGCGGGTGTCCCAACCGTTTTCAACATTCTCCTGAGGCGTTCGAATATTCGCACGCTGGCATTGTCCAGTTTGCGGCGCTTTTTACAGGCAGGCGGGGCGCTCGCTCCCGAAAGCGTCGAAGATCTGATCAGCATTGTGCCCAACGCCGAACTCTTCGTCATGTATGGTCAGACCGAAGCCACAGCCCGCATTTCCTGTCTGCCGCCCCAACGCTTGAAGGAGAAGTTGGGGAGCGCGGGCCTTCCGCTCGACAATATCAAGGTTCGCGTCGTAGACGAAGATGGGCGCGAGATCAAAGATCGCGATATGGGCGAGATCCAGGTTTCAGGACCGTCTGTCTGTTCGGGCTATCTTGATGAGGCCGAAGCGACAGAGAACAAGTTTTCTAACGGGTGGCTCAAAACGGGTGACCTGGGCTATCGCGATGAAGACGGATATCTCTGGATCCAAGGGCGCAGCAGTGATTTCGTCAAGATTCGCGGATATCGCGTGGGACTTCTGGAAGTCGAAGCGCGGGTGGGCGCTGTCGCCGGGGTCGGTGAGTGTGCAGCTACCGCGGTGCCACATCTGGAGGCGGGCGAGGCGCTCGCGTTGTTCGTCGTCACGGAAGATGGAGAGACGCCCGACTCCGCTTCACTGGTCGAGAGAGTGCGGCAGGCTCTTCCATCGCAGTGGACATGTTCATCCATAAAAATAGTTTCTGAATTACCGCGCACCGCAAATGGCAAGATCGCTCGTTCCCAGTTACAGACCCTCGCATGAGCGCACCAGCCGAGATAGAACAGGGAATTGAAAGCCTGTTGTCGGAGTCGCCTTACGCCCTGGACTCCGCGCAGCGGCGTCGACGTGTGCTGGCGTTGATAAAAGAGGAAATTGCCTACGCTTGCCAGAAAAATCCACGCTATCGCAATTATGTGGAACATTGGCCCTGTGACTTCCGTAACGCTGAGGAAATCGCCGAGCTGCCCTATCTTCCTGTTGGGGTGTTCAAAGCGAATCCGCCGCTCGCTTTAGTTGGTCCTGACGAAGTAAAACGAACTTTGACCTCGAGCGCAACCAGCGGACAAGTGCCTAGCCGTATTGTTCTCGATGCAGCTACTGCCCGGCGAATGGCTAAAGGTGCCCTGACCATCGTTCGTGATTTCATCGGATCGGCGCGCAGGCCTTATCTGGTGATCGACACGCCAGAGAATCTTGCGGCACAAGCAAACCTCGGCGCTCGTGGGGCCGCCATTCAGGCGCTTCGTTCTTTTGCCACGGATATCGTCTGTTGCCTGAGCCCCAGCCAAGCAGGAGAGTCCCAACTCGAACTGGACAAACTTCTGGCCTGCGCAGCGAAATGGAAAAATAGCGAAGTGCTGATTTATGGCTTTACCTATGTAATCTGGACGCAGCTTGTGCAGCCGTTGAAGTCTCAAGGCATCATCCTCGATATGCCCAACATCCACCTCCTGCACAGCGGAGGGTGGAAGCGCTTGCAGCGGCAGTCCGTCACTCAAGATGTTTTCAACCAGGGCGTTTCCTCCGTATTTGGGTGTTCCACCAACCGCATCATCGATTACTACGGGATGGTCGAAAATGTGGGCGTGATCTATCCGGACTGTGAATACGGGAACAAGCACGTACCTGCGTTTGCAGACGTCATCATTCGGGACCCGTTGACGCTGGCTGCGGTGCAGGTCGGACAAAAGGGCCTCATCCAGGTTTGCAGCGTGCTGCCGACGAGCTTTCCAGGTTTCCTTTTACTGACTGAGGACACAGCCGAACTGACCGGCTACGACAATTGTCCTTGCGGCCGGAAGGGTCCGAGCTTCCGCTTTGCCGGACGAGTTCCCAAAGCAGAAGTGCGCGGCTGCGGCAATTTGGAAAGCACGCGTCGCAGGGAACTGCAGATGAGCGGTGTTTCATGATCACGACAGAATTGGTTCCAACCATCAATTCCACGCATGAGATCACTTCGGCCGCGCAGCAATTGCGTGGAATTGTGCGCACCGAAGAGATCACTCCGCTAGCGGTCCTTGAAGTTTTTGAGCGCTGGTCCGCAGCGCTCAATACCCGGGATTTGCAGGAAGTGCCCGGCGTCACTTTCTTGCGACTTTGGCTTCGGCGCGGAACCTTAGAGCCAAGTGTGCTTCGCGAACTTGGTCCCAATGGTCTGGCTGGCGCCTGGTCGGAAGACGGGCGTGCGCGCCTGCGTGCATTTCCGCTGGGGGTGATTGGGCACTGGCCGGCTGCGAATATCGAGATTCAGCCGATCCTGTCTCTGACCTGCGCGTTGCTTGGCGGAAACGGATGTCTGGTCCGTGTCCCGAGTGGCTTGGTCGGTGTGACCCGGCAACTAATGGAAAGCCTGCTGGAAGCAGATTCCGCCGGATTGCTAAGCCACCGAATCGCGGCCGTCAGCTTCGATCACTCGCGCACCGATCTAATGGAGGCGATGGCGCAAGCCGTTGACGGCGCCATGATTTGGGGCGGTGGGGAATCAGTCTCCCAAGTCCGCAGGTTACCTTTTCCGCATTGGGCGCGGTTACTCGTTTTTGGCCCGCGCGTCTCGGCGGCGGCAATGGATGCGAAAACCTGGGGCAACCGGGCGGATCGTTCCTCCTGGTGCCGTCGCATTGCCCGCGATGTATGGCAGTTCGATCAACAGGCCTGTTCCTCTCCTCAAGCTCTGTTTCTCGAGCGGGGTGAGGGATACGATCCCAAAGAGTTTGTCGAGGACCTTAAGACAGCTTTTGAGCAGGAGAACCGGGCCCATCCGCGTCGCGAGATCGAACCTTCCTTGAGTTCCGCTATCTGTCTGGCCCGCGCTTCATGGCTGCTGGACGAGAAGGGAAACGCCGCAGTGTTTCCCGCATCTCCGGATTGGACGATTCTCCTGGGTGAGAGCTCCGATATGCCCAATCCTACGCAGGGGCGAACTCTCAGCGTGTTCACAGTCGACGATCTCTTGGATGTCATCTCGAAATTTGATGGGACGCTGCAGACCTTGGGCTTGGGAATCGGCGATCGCGAAAGGGAACAGGTCCTCGCCAAAGCCGCCGGCCGGAACGGCGTGGATCGCATTGTGAAACTTGGCCGCATGCATGTTTTCGGTTCGCCCTGGGACGGAACCGAATTGATTCGTCCGCTGGTGCGTCTGGTGCGTCACGTAGAATCTCAAGATTAACCTTCTGGGGGAAAGATGGAGCAAGGAGATCGTTTTCTCGAAGCTCTGGATCGCAAGACCAAGATATTTTCCCGCTCGGCTCGCGCAAACGTCACCGCGCACCGGGAGCTATGCATGTGGCTCCTGAATCCGCTTGCGCGCTGGGCCGAGGCGGCCTACGGCAGCGAAGTTTTCGAGGTTGCCGCCCACGGATACGCGGAATACTGCCTCGGCGTCGCCAAAGCAAAGCAAATCTACGAGCGCGTCGGCCGCTATACTCCTGAAACCATGCCCGAGATCCTCTCTGGCGTGTACGAAGACGCAAGCTACATGGTGCCCTATATGTGGGCAGCCATTCTCATCTATCCGTTCTGGCCTTCGGTAGTCGGGCACATCGCTATGTTTCGCGACGATTTTGTGAGGCGCTTGCCGAAAAACGCGACCGTATTCGAACTGGCGGCGGGACACGGCGTTCTCAGCCTCCTGGCAGCCGAGGACCGCCCCGACCTGCAGATTGAAGGGTCGGATATCAGTCCTCCAGCCGTCGCGGTTGCCAATCGATTGCTCGCTGTTTCTGGACACGCTGGCCGGGTTCGATTCATCGTCAAAGACGCGCTCAATGGAAATGACGGTTCTGAAACGAAGTGCCAAGGACTGATTTCCGCGATGCTCGCCGAGCACCTTCCAGATCCCAAACCGCTCTTCTCGACCATCTCACGGCAGATTGCTGGCAATGGCATCGCCTATTTCAGCACGGCACTGGAATCTCCCCAACGCGATCACGTTTTCGAGTACAACCAGGAAAGTCAGCCTCTGCAGATGGCGGAGAATGCCGGTTTGCGCGTCAGCAAGCTCGTCTCCGACGCAAGCGCCGTCCCTCCCGGAACCCGTTTTCTTCCACGCTCCACTGCTATGATTCTGAGGGCCCGGTAAAACGGAGAGGACATTTCCAGAATGGCAGTTCCAGTCATGACCTTCGAAGAGGTTCGCGCGGCTCTCAAACAGCGATTTCCGATGCTGATGGTCGATACTGTAATCTCTTTGGAGCCGGGTAAGAGCATTCGGACGACGAAAAATGTCACGGGAAACGAAATTCATTTTCTGGGGCACTTCCCTGAGCATGCGGTCATGCCCGGAACTCTGATAGTAGAGGCGATCGGTCAGTCGGCTTCTATCTTGTTTTCAAAGACGACCGGAACCGGCACTCAACCGGGAGAATTCCTTGTGCTGGGAGCCATCAACGAAATGAGATTCCTCGTCCCGGTTGTTCCCGGAAGTAAGTTGGAAATGGATATTCAGGTCCTTAAATTTATTGAAGGGTTCGCCTTGATTGAAGCGGTCGCAAGCGTTGATGGCATCCCCGTGGCTCGGGGCAAACTTGGTTTTGCGAGGCGAAGTCTACAGGGGAATCCTCCGGCATAGCGGCGCTTTAACTTCTATGGGCTCTCATACCTCCGGTAAAGATCTCCCTGCGAACCCGCCAGCGACCGGTTCTTTCCGCAATGCTGGAAAGAAGGACATGGCTATACGCCCCTTTGCCACAGCGGACATCCCGCAGGTCGTCGATTTGTATTGGCGTTATATGCGGCAGCGTGAGGGCTCCGCCCCGGCTGATCTTCGCCAGCTTTTTCACAAGCTGTACTTCGAAAATCCCTGGGTCGATGATGCTTACCCCTCGCTGGTATACGAGGGCAAATCCGGCGAAGTAATCGGGTTTCTCGGAATTATCCCGCGCAAGATGTCGATGCTTGGCCAGTCGATGCGCGTCGCTTTTGGCGGCAATTTCATCGTCCAGCCCGGCACTCGCTCGCAACTCGCTGGTCCTCGGCTTCTCGGGACTTATCTGGGCGGGAACTATGACGTTTGGCAGACCGATTCAGCCAATGATATTTCGCGAAAATTATTGGAGCGACTCGCATTCCGCACCATCCCCGCTCTGAACCTCCATTGGATCCGCCCACTCAGGCCCAATCAGTATGCTGCGTACGTCTTGACCCGGGGCAGTAAGGGAGCTTTGTCATCGCTCTTGTGGGGAGCCTCCAAACCTTTTTGTAGTGTTGGAGACGCCATCGCTTCCCGCCTGCCAGTGAGCCCTTTTCACCAAAAGCAGCCGCGGCTGCGTGGGTCCGAACTCGATGTCGAAACTCTGCTGCACTGTCTTACCGAGTTTCGGAAGGGCTACTCGTTTTGGGCCGAGTATGATCGGACTTCACTCAATTGGCTTCTGAGTTTTATGGATCGTAGTAACACGCGCGGACGCCTTCGCAAGCTTATTGTGCGCGACAAGAAAGACAAAATTGTTGGCTGGTATATCTATTATGTAAAGCCTGGTTTGGTGGGGGAAGTGGTCCAGGTCGGTGGCGACAAAAAGTTTGCTAAGGACATTCTTCAGCATTTTTTTCACGATGCTTGGCAACAAGGACTGATAGGCCTGCACGGCGTCCTTGACCAGCGCTGGATGGCGGATTTCTCGGAGATGGGATGTCTTTTTACCTGTCGTGGAGGCTGGAATGTCGCATTCTCACGGAATTCCGAATTGCTCGACCTGCTCGAACGAGGTGACGCTTTTCTGAATCGTCTCGATGGAGAATGGTGCTTGGATCCAGGGGATTGAATGGATGCCAATGCATCATTCAGTAGAGTAGCCAATTACGACTGACGCCCTTCTCAGGCGAAAGCGTGAATCGTGTATACTGCACGACCTTCTCGCAACTGCTGTATGTATTGTGAGTTTGCTGCCCAGAGAAATCATGGGCTCGTTCGCGTGGGGCGAGCCCTAAATCATTTGTCATTTTACGGAGCCGAACGACATGGGCGTACGTCCATTAAAGGAAGCTGACATCCCGCAAGTGGTGGATTTGTATTGGAATTACATGCGGCGACGTAAGGGCCCGATCCCGCAGGCCCTGTTTTCTCTGTTCCATGAACTCTTCTTCGTAAACCCCTTTACCGACAGTACACTGCCGTCTCTGGTTTACGAAAGCTCAGGCGGCAGAGTTGGGGGGTTTGTAGGTCGAAATGTTCGTAGCATGTCCTTTCGAGGCCGGCCCATTCGCGCCGTACTCGCCGGAAGTTTGGTGGTGCATCCCGACTTCCGGTCTGGTCTTGCGGCCCCTCGATTGGTGGAGGGTTTTATGGCGACCGATCATGATCTGACGGTGGTGGATTCAGCGAACAATATTTCCAAGAATGTTTTGGAACGGATGGGATATCGGGTTGTACCAGCCTTGAACATCCATTGGAGACGTCCCCTGCGGCCAAGTCACTACGCTTTGTACGGATTATCGGTGACGGCAGACTCTGCGGCTCTCAAGCTCTTCAGGTTTGCTGCAAATCCATTCTGCAGTCTCGCCGATCGTGTGGCTGCAAAACTCCCTGCCAGCCCCTTCCGTCAGACCAAGCCCCGTCTGGAAGGTGGAGAACTGGATGTCGAGACCCTCCTGCAATGCATGCTCGAATTCCGCAAGGGATATTCACTCTGGCCCGAATACACTCCGGATTCGCTCAGTTGGCTTTTGGGATTCATGGGGAGCAGGACGGCCCGTGGTGCTCTGCGCAAGGTCGTGCTCCGCGATGAAAGTCAAAAAACCGTGGGGTGGTACATCTATTACGTGAAGCCCGGAGCTGTGGGTGAAGTCGTGCAGGTCGGCGGCGATTTAAAGCTGACGAAAGACATTCTTGATCATTTGTTCTGGGATGCTCTCGAGCATGGAGTCATTGGCCTTCATGGCGTCGTGGATAGCCGACGGACTCCGGACTTCTCCGATAAGGGCTGCTTTTTTACATGCCGCGGCGGTTGGGCTTTAGCGCATAGCCGAGATCCGGAAATGATGAAACTGCTCGAACGCGGAGACGCATTCTTTACTCGTTTAGATGGCGAATGGTGCCTGGACCCAGGGGATTGATCTTTCTTTGCTGGTACGCGAAATGAATTGGGGTTCGGTGCCTACGCTTCCTCCGTCGCATCGGCATCCGCAACCGACCACATGCCACTACGTCCATTAACTGAAGCTGACATTCCGCAAGTGGCGGACTTGTACTGGCAGTACCTGCGCCTGCGCAAGGGCCCGGCTCCGCCCGGAGTGCGCGCCGTTCTTCGAGAGCTGTGCTTTGAAAACCCCTTTGTAGACGATGTCGTTCATCCCATTGTCTTCGAAGCCGAAGATGGACGGATTGGCGGATTCTCAGGTGGAATGGTGCGGAAGATGTCGGTGTGTGGCCAAACCATCCGCGCGACCTTCGGCGGCAGCCTCGTGTTTCATCCCGACTTTCGCTCCGGACGCATCGCTCCACGACTCGTGGAGACCTTCTTTGCCCAAGACTCTCACCTTAAGATCGTCGACACTGCCAATAATCTCGGGCGCAGTATACTTCTCAAGAATGGTTTTCGAGTTATTCCAGCGCTCAACATTCACTGGATCCGACCTCTTAGGCCAACCCAGTATGCGCTCTACGGCGCATCTCGCTTCGGGGGTCCTTATCTCTCTGCCGGTTTGCATCTTTCGAAGCCACTCTGCCGCCTGGCAGACAGTATCGGTGCACGCGTGGGCGTTGGTTTACCCGGTCGCCAGGAATCTGATCTTAGCGCAGTGGAGCTCGATGCCGCGACGCTCTTGCAATGTCTTCTCGAATTTCGCAACGGTTACTCGCTCTGTTGTGAATATGATCTCTCTACGCTCCAGTGGCTTCTCGCCTTCATGGAGCGAAGGGCGGCCCGTGGCGCTTTGCGGAAGATTTTACTTCGGGACGATCACGATAAAATCGTTGGCTGGTACATCTACTATGTCAGGCGGGGCTCCGTAGGAGAGGTCGTGCAACTGGGTGGACCTGCGAATGCGACAAAGGACATTTTGGACCACCTCTTCTCCGACGCGTTGAAGCAGGGAGTGATAGGACTTCACGGCCTAGTCGAGATGCGCCGCATGGCCGATTTCTCCGACAAACATTGCTTCTTTACCTGTCGCGGTGGCTGGACCATGGCGCGTTCCTCTGATCCGCAATTGATGGACCACCTAGATCGCGATGCTTTTTTTACCCGCCTCGATGGCGAGTGGTGTCTAGATCCCGGAGCATAAAATCAGCGATCACCGCTCGTTCCGTGTTGACCCCGCGATGCCCTGGTGGATTCCGCGGCTCACTCTCAGATCCGCTAGCGACTGCTCTAACCCCCTGATTCCTTCTCGTACCCTCCGGCAATTTCCCGCAATTCACTTCTCTCCTCCACTTGAATCCTTCTGCTCCTCCAGTTCAGCTTTACTGACCTCGCTTAGTCGTCATCGGGGTCCAATGGCTCACTCTTATCATTGATGAAGTGTTCCGGGCCGAGAGGCGCATTGATTTGTTTGAAAGTTATCGGGGATTGGTTGAAGTTGAAGCAATCCGAAAGATCATTCGCAAACGAATCGGCATATCCCAGCGATGGCAGACTGAACGTCTGTTCGACCATCTTGAGAATACTTCCGAAATCGTACATCACGTGCGAAACATAGGCTGGCTTGGCGTAAGGAGAAACGACAACCAGTGGCACACGGAAGCCGTATTCATAGGAGTTCAGCATCGGCGGGGCAACGTGATCATACCAACCACCCCAATCATCCCAGGTGATGAAGATGGCTGTATTTTCCCAATACGGACTATTGCCGACAGCATTTACGATAGAAGATACCCACGACGGACCCGAGCCGTCGTTGATCGCCGGATGATCGGACTCCTGCCCCGTAGGCATGACCCAACTCACAGCTGCTAACTTGCCCTGGGCGATGTCGGTCAAAACTACCGAGTTGGGCATGATCACATTCTTCGCCCAGTCCGGACCGTAGCGCAGGTGATGGATCGCATTGGGTCCATTCCAAATCGAGCCGGCGCTTGGTGAATAGTACTTCCAGGAAATGCCTGCATCGTCCAAGTTGTCCATGATCGTTTGATGTTCGAAGCACGGATATTGAGTCTGTGTGTTATTTCCGTACGGGTCGATCAATTGCACCATGACATTGGAGGGAGCGGAACAGCCCGCAGCCTCATTCTGCGGGTAAGGTTCACCGGAGGCAAACAAGTCGCTTGTAGCTGTGGGCGCCGACGTGCCTGAGATGATGAACTGGTGCGCAGGGAAGCTCGGTCCCTGATTTGTCTGGAACATGCGGTCCGCAAAAGTGTATTGCCCAGCCATCTGAAAGTAGGGAGCGATATCTGACTGCTGGACGTACCCATATTGCGGATTAGGCGGAGGAGGGCAGTGCGTTCCGCACCCAACCAAATTCAGATTGTCCCCATCCATCTTTCCGTTGTCGTACATGGTGCTGAAGGCGATGTGGGAATGTTTCAAGTCCCAGGTATTGGCCAGCGGAACGGGCTGCAGCGGTATCAGTTGCCCGTACGAGTTAACTCCATAACTCGCTATGTCGGCGCCGGGCAAGCCATGAAAGAGATTATCGGGGCTGCGGTTCTCCTGCATGATGATGATTACATGCTGAATCGCCGTCACCGCGAACGCAGCTGAATTCGTGATGGACCCGGCACTAGCCGTTATCGTGGTCTGTCCAACCCCTTGGCTCATCGCCAGCCCTGTTCCGTTGATTGTGGCTACCTTTGATGAACCTGAACTCCACTGCACGCTATCAGTCAAATCGGCCGTCAATCCGCTGAGATAAGTCCCGGTCGCGGTGAACTGTTGGTTTGTGCCGGGTGCGACTGTAGTGGTTGATGGCGTGACTGTGATGGAAAGTAGTTGGTCCTGCACTGCCAGCGTCGTGGAGTCGCCTATCGCTCCCGAACTCGCAGAGATTGTGGTGACCCCAGAACCTAGATCGCTTGCCAGACCTTGTGTGCCAGCCGCATTGCTGACGGTCGCCACATTAGGGCTCGATGAACTCCATGTAACTGTAGTGGTCAGATTAGACGAAGTTCCGTCGGTAAAAAATCCTGTGGCCGTAAATTGAGTTGTGCCTCCGACCGGCCCGGTCGCGCTTGCTGGCGTGATCGCAATGGAGTCCAGGATTGCATTCGTGACCTTGATACCTGTGTTGCCGGAGACCGATTGTAACGAAGCTGTAATCGTGCTGCTTCCATCAGCCACACCAGTCGCTAATCCGTTTGTGCCGGCAGAATTACTGATGGTGGCGACAGCGGGATTCGACGAACTCCACTGTACCGAACTCGTTATGTTTACAACCGAGTGGTCGCTGTACGTTCCCATTGCGGTATAGGAAAGGTCTAGGCCAACAGCAAGGGAGGCACCTGCGGGTGTCACCGCGATCGACACCAGCACCGGAGGCGTAGGAACGACAGTCAGGCCGGTGGTCCCGCTGATCGCGTTCAGAGTGGCGCCGATCGTGGTTGCACCCACGGACAACGCTGTTGCTAGGCCCGTGCCGTTGATGGTGACGGCAGTCTGATTGGACGAACTCCAAGTCACAAGCTTAGTGATGTCTTGCTGGCTGTCATCGCTGAATGTTCCGGTTGCGGTGAACTGCAGCGTCCCTTTTACTAGCAGGGATTGATTCGCGGGCGTAACTGCGATGCTGGTAAGTACGGCTGAGGTCACGGTAAGTGTCGCGGAGTTGCTTAAGAGACTTCAAACTGGCGGCAATTGTGGACTCGCCGGTGCTCAGGCCCGTCGCCCAGACCACTGGCATTGACGGCGACCACCGATGGATTCGAAGAACTCCATGTCGCCAGGTATTCGTCAGATTCTGCTTGCTGCCATCACTGAATGTGCCCGTCGCTGTGAATTGCAGAGTCGTACCTGCGGCGATTTTGGGTTTGGCGCGATATACGGCTAAGGACGTCAGCGTCGCCGATGAAATCGTTAGCGAGGCGGAATTGTTGATCGATCCGAGGTTCGCCGTGATGACTGCCTGACCCGGCGTTATGCCCGTTGCGACACCACTCGCATTGATCGTCGCTGTCGGAGGAGTTGGAACTCCAAGTCACAGAGGTGGTGATGTTCTGCTGGGTCCCATCACTGTACGTGCCCGTCGCCGTGAACTGCTGCGTGGTACCTACGGCGATTGTCGGCGCAATCGGCGTTACCTTAATCGATACGAGAGACGGGCCCACTTCGAGTGGAGCAGAACCGCTGTGAGCATGGAGCGCTGCCTTGATGGTTGTACTTCCCGGTACGATTCCCGTCGCTAAACCAGCGGTAGTGATGGTTGCTGCGGCAGGGTTCGAAGAAGTCCAGGAGGCGGACGAAGTCAGGTCGTGCGTAGAACCGTTGCTGTACATTCCCGACGCCGTGAATTGCAGCTGTGCGCCCAGGAGCAAGTAGTGGAGGACTTGCGGGACTCAACGCGACTGTTTGCAGTGTTGGCTTGCACATGCCTCCGCTGAATGCCCCATACACCTGCTGGATTTGCTGCTGAGTCAATGACTGATTGAATATGGCAATCTCATCCATCTCTCCCACAAAGGATGAGGCCGATGCGCCAAGATAGGAACCAAACGAAACCTGCGGATACCACGACTGGTTGGGAATCGTTATGGCGTTTGCGACTGGATCCCCATCCAGATAAACGTTAACTGCAACGTCAGAGCCAGAAGCGGCATATGTCAGGGCAGCATGATGCCATTGGTTCGGATTGATCTTGCCAATCGACTGACCGTAAAGGTCGCCAAATTCCCAAACAAGATTCCCAAGGGAATCCATTGAAAAGCCTGGCGCTCGATAAGCCGAACCGGCAATGCTGCCTGTGAGTGCCCCCGCACCATTCGGCAGGAACCAGAACATCAAGGTTCCGGCGGAAGGCGAATAGACATTGGCATTCACCAGGACGGACGCGCCGTTCCCACCGAAGCTAAAGGCGCTCCCCACTTCCCCCGTTGCGAAGGTTGCGCCATTCTGCAGGGTTCCCGAATTGTTGGCCGCGAGGTCAACGACATCGCCGTCTCCGCTCCACCATCCCACAAGTCCCGCGGGAGCCGATGTGCACCGGCGCGGCGAAACAGTCATGGAGGTGCTTCCAGTCACCGACCCCTCGGTTGCGCTGATCGTCGTCGTCCCGCTCGCGACAGCAGTAGCCAGTCCGGAACTATTGATCGTCGCAATAGAATTCGCCGACGAGGACCAACCGACGGTGGTAGTCGCATCCTTCGTGCTTCCGTCGCTGTAATGCAGGACTGCCCCGAATTGCTGGTAGCCGCCGGGAGAAGTAGACGGGTTGGTCGGTGTGACCGAGATCGAAGTCAGCTGTGGACCCGTGACGGTGATAGTAGCGGTGCCGCCGACTGAGCCAAACGTACCGCTGACCTTGCTCGTTCCGGCTGCAATGGACTGCACCAGCCCAGTCGAGTTTACCTGCGCAACTCCAGGTGCTGATGACGCCCAGGAAACCACATTGGTGATTGTTACCGTCAGCAAATCAGCCCACCCGCCACCGGTGGCAACAAGCTGCGTTTGCGCTGGGCTGGGAGTCGTGATACTCGCTGGTGTGATTTGAATCCATGTCATGCCGGTCAAATTTCCGGTTCCGGTCAGACTGGCTGTCTGTGTATTGGGACTGGCGTTATCCGTGACTGTGAGAATTCCATTCCTGGTGCCCACATTCGTGGGTGTAAACGTAACATTGATGGCGCAGGTTGCCCCTGCCGCTAATGTCTGCGGTGAAAGAGGGCAGGTAGTTGTTTCCGCGAAGTCACCGGAAGTCACGACGGAAGAGATCGTTAGTGCGGATGTCTGATTATTCGTGAGCGTGACCTTCTGTGGACCGCTCGTTGTCGTAACAATTCTAGAGGGGAAAGTAAGTGTCGTCGGAGTGAGCGAGACGGGCTGGGCCGTTGCGGCTACTGCCAGTGAAAGCAAGCAGAATGTGGCTGCCTGCACGGACAATTTAGACCTGCTCATCCCCCACTCCTTTGAAGAAAGTACAGCGTTGGGTTTCACGTCCAGGAAAATCAGTAAATGATAACCACGTCGTAACCATCGTTTGGACCCGTGTACGACGAGAGAGCCAGACCACGGGATACAAGAACAACCGCAGTACTCTACAACACATCATCTGGCAAATCTATACAACTATGGTGCAATTTCCTTCCAGCGCAAATTGGAAATTGGGCTGCCTACATGTGTCCAACTATGCAGAAACTTGCAACCTTTCCCAGTTCTTAAAGGCGATGCCGCTTTCGTTCCTGCGCCGGCGAATCACGGTTATTGAGCGGCCACTACTTCTTCCAGAAGTCGGCGATAGTCTTCAACCGTCTTGGCAATAACTTCTGGAGTGAACAGGTCGGGATTGTATTGCGCACGGCCCAGCAGTCCGTCCGCGCGGTCGCTGAATTCAATGTAGAGATCCCATCGCGCGCCGCCGCTCTCCACATCCATATAGGTCATGCTCCAGCCCGGAGGTAGCGGAGCGACGTCCGGCGCGACTGAGAGTGCAACCGTGAAAAGCGAATGCCAGCTGGGATCGGGCTTCACGTGCAGTCTCTCCGCAATCATGCTGAGCGGAACGTCATCGTTCGAGATAGCGCCCAGCGTCACTTCGCGCATTTGGCCCAACAGTGATCGAAACGAAGGATTGCCCGCAAGGTTGGCACGCAAGGGCACCGGATTCAGAAAATATCCGATAGATCTCTGAAACAGGCTCTGCTTGCGTCCGGACGGAGACAGAGTTCCAACGACCAGATCTTCCTGACCAGTGTAGCGATTGAGAAGCAGGAAGAACCCAGCCAGCAAAGTCATAAACAAAGTCACGCCTTCGCCCCGGCCAAGAACCTTGAGAGAATCGGCGAACTCTCGCGGCCACTGAAATCCATACATCGCTCCGCGATAGCTTTGCTGCGCCGGGCGCTCAGACGGCCACTTCAGAAAGGGTAACGTACCCGCAAGCTGGCTCTTCCAATACTGCAGCTGATTTTCCTTCGCATCTCCGGCAAGCTTTCGGCGCTGCCAGCACGCAAAATCTGCAAATTGTGCCTTCAGATGCGGCAAGGGCGACGGCTTGCCCTGCGCGAAATTCTCATAGAGTGTCGTCAATTCCGTCGGAAATATATCGAACACTGTGATCCCGTCAACAATGCTCTGGTGAGCCGTCAGACAAATACGGTGCTCGTCATCGCGCAAGGTGATCAACCGGACGCGGAACAGGGGCCCCTTCTTCAAGTCAAACGGCATGCAGGCATCTTGAGTCGCCAATGCGACAGCGGCCGATTCGCGGTCAGCTTCGGCTAGGTTCCGCAGGTCTGACACTGGCAGTACAAACGAATCGGCACCGGGATGAATAATCTGCACCACACGCCCCGCATTTTGTTCGTAGGTGGTGCGCCAGATCTCGTGCCGCCCGACGATCTCATACAGACTTCTTTTGAGGATTGCCGGGTCGCAAGCCCCACGCTTATGAATCGTTATGGATTCATTGTGCAGTGGCGTGCTTTTCCCTGCAGCCTGATCGAGTTGCCACACCTCCTCTTGCGCGAGTGACAGCGGGATAGGGCTTTCTCGTAGGGGCAGTGTCTCCGCCGGGTCCGGTTCGGCCGGAGTGCTTCCCCCTCGCCGCGTCTGCAACTCCAGCAGCTTTCGCTTCGCCTCGGAAAGGAGCGGTTCTCTTGGCATTAAAATGTCGTAGTTGTTTATGCGGTGTGAGAGGCGCGAAACTTCACGGGTAGAGCAGTCAGTCCCCTGAGCCCCAAATTGTTGCGCCAGGTGAGATGCCCGGGCTGCAGCTCCAGCCCATGCAGTCGCTGCATGATCGCCTCGAAGACTTCCTGACCTTCCACGCGCGCCAGCGCGGCACCAAAGCAGAAATGAGCAGCATATCCAAAAGCGAGATGGCGGTTATCCGGACGTGACACATCGAAACGATCCGGGTCCGCGAAGCGATCCGGATCCCGATTCGCCGCAGCCATCACAGCCATAACCGCCTGCCCCTTGTGAATCACACGGCCACCTACTTCAACGTCTTCATGAGCAATCCGTCCGGTGTGCTGGCTCGGGCTCTCATAGCGCAGCATCTCCTCGACGGCACTCGGCACCAACGTTAGATCCTCTCGCACTCGCTTCATTTCTTCCGGATTGCGCAGTAGCGTCAACACGCCGTTTCCAATGAGATTCGTCGTCGTCTCCAAGCCGCCCACCATCGTTACGATGCAAGTAGCAACGACTTCTTCGTCGCTTAGACGGTCACCATCCACTTCGGCTGTCATGAGTGAGTGAACCAGCCCCTCTCGTGGGTGGTCTCTTTGAACGCATACCTGATCTTTGAAGTAGGCCGTCATCTCTTCCACGGCGCGCAGCATCCGGGGTGCGTGCTCCGGATTATGCTGGAAGTTCCCCAGCATTTCGGCAAAATCAGCTGACCAGTTCTTCAACCGGTGCCGGTCAGTGGTTGGAACGCCCAACATCTCCGCCGTAACGATCGCTGGCAGCGGTTCGCCCAGATCGCGGATGATATCCATCTCACCCTTGTCCTGTACATCATCCAGAAGGCGTTTCACGATTTCTTGAATATGTGTGCGCAACACTGCCACTCGCGCCGGACTGAAGGCCTGCGATGCCAGGCTACGCAGGCGCGTATGCGCCGGGGGATCCATGAACAGCATCTGCTTTACCATCAACCGTGCAATCGGGCTCATATCTCCAAGCCCCATTGCCGTCAGCTTTGCCGGTGTATGCGTTCGGTCCGCGGAGAACTTGTGCAAGACCTCGAGCACATCCACGTACCGCGTTACCACCCATGTGTGCAGGAACACATCCCAGTGCACCGGATCTTCCGTGCGCAGTCGGCGAAATAACGGATAAGGATTGGCCAGCACCTCAGGATCAAGCAGGTGATACAGGCTCAGCGCACTGGCCCCCGAGCTTCTGGAGATCGCACCGCTGATTGAACTCATACGCTGGCTTGTTCAGTGTTCAGAAACAGTAGACGCTGAGCCTCTTCTTCGCTCATCGCCTCCAGTTTGGCTACTATCAGACGTTCCACTTCCCCGGATAGCTCTTCGACCGTCGGATGATCGAACAGACTCAACAACGGCACTTCTACTTGGAAGGCGTCGCGCAAGCGAGCAATCAATTGCGTCCCAAACAGAGAGTTGCCGCCGAGATAGAAGAAGTTCTCATTTACACCAACCCGCTCCAGGCCCAACAACGACGCAACAATTGCCGAAACACGCTGCTCCGTGGCTGAGCTCGGATGATCAAGCACTTGATCCCGCAGTATGTTTTGGTCGGTCGGTGTCGGCAAAGACAAGCGATCCACTTTTCCGCTTGTCGCCATCGGCAGTGCGTCGACCTGGACGAATATCGCAGGCACCATGTATTCCGGCAATTCTTTTGCCATGAACTCCCGGAATTCACCCAGAGACGGCAGGGAAGTCGACGGAACAACGTATGCTACCAATTGCTTCTCGCCCGCTTCGTTCTCTCTCGCGCTCAGCGCACACTCACGCACTGCCGGGTGGCGGCGGAGTGCGCTTGCGACGTCATTCAATTCAATGCGGAAGCCATTAATCTTGACCTGCTCGTCAACCCGGCCATGGAACGAGATCTGTCCACCTGGCAGACAAGTTCCCAGATCGCCCGTCCGATAAAGCCTGGCGCCTGCGGTCTTGCTGAAAGGATCGCGGATGAATCGCTCAGCGGTAAGCTGAGGATCGTTCAGATAGCCTTTCGCCAGGATATCGCCGCCCACATAGATCTCGCCTAAAGTTCCGTTCGGAACGCGCTGCAAATTTTCATCGAGGATATGGATTTCAGCATGATCAATCGCGCGCCCGATAGGTGGAAGCTGGCCCGGGTAGGCCTGCGCGGGAACCGGCGTTGAGGTAGCGACGACCGTGCACTCCGTCGGTCCGTAATTGTTTACCAGAGTAAATGGCAGATCGTTCGGCGGATGGAAATGCAATGCATCTGCTCCGGTCAGCAAAATGCGTAAAGCCGTCTCCTTCGGCCACGGCAGCTTCAGCATTCGTTCCGCCAGAGGCGTTGGAGCAAAACTGATCGTAATCTTCTCGTGAATCAGCCAGTCGCGCAGTCTCTCTGCATCCGCGCGCGTTTCATCGTCTACCAGATGAACGCTCGCTCCCGCGGCGAGATGCGGCCAGATCTCCCAAACCGCAGCGTCAAACCCGATAGAAGCCAATTGCGTGGCGCGATCTGTCGATTTCACGTCAAAGGCGCGAATGTGCCAGCAAGTCAGATTGAGCAAACTGGCATGTCCAACTGCAACAGCTTTGGGTACCCCGGTAGAGCCAGAAGTGAAAATCACATACGCCGTGTCTTCCGGACTTACTTCAACGTTAGGCGCTTCGGCAGAGCAGCCTTCGATCTCTTTTCTGCAGCAGTCGAGAGCAACAAGCTTGGTTACGTTCTCTGTAGGCGGATTTGCCGACTTAATGTTCGTTACCAGCACCGCAACCTTCGCGGATTTCAGCATGATTTCGAGGCGCCGGACAGGAGCTTTCGGTTCCAATGGCAAATACGCCGCGCCCAGTTTCAGAACGGCTAGGGCTGCGACTGGAAAATCCAGACTGCGGTCCAGAGAAAGCCCCACGATGCTGCCCCGAACTACCCCTATGCCCAACAGATAATTTGCCAACCGGTCTGAGCGAACATCGAGCTCTCGATAGGACAGGCGTTCGTCACCCGAGCGCACCGCCAGATCATTCGGACAGACAGTGGCGCGCTGCCGCACTAAATCAGGAATACAAGACCTTATACCTGTCATAGGGTGTGTCCCGATCTGATCTCCTTGACGAGCCCGGGAGGAGGCGAAAGCACGTTGAGGGAAACGCGATCATCTTGGTTGGAGGCAAAGTGGCTGCAGGGGATACAGCCTTTCTTCAATATATGCCGCTATTTTACATCAGTTCTTTTGATGTCTCAACCGTATTGTACAGTTGCGGAACTAAGGAATCTCGGCCCAATGTCGCTGAAAATGCGCACCTTACAGCTGTGTGTCTTCGACGTAGTTCGAAAGCCGCTGGGGCCAATTGTAATATAGTGATCTAAGCCGGATACATTGGTTTGGGCGCCGTATCCTCACTGTCCACGTACAACGCTTTGCGCAGCCCAGGATTTCCGGAAAGTTCCAGCCGCTTTGATATTCATGAGCCTTGAACTTCAAAACAAGAGCATGTTTTCTCCAAAAGGCCTGAAAGCTCCGAAGTTACGCGAGGCTCGATTTGAGGACCACTCGCAGATAGCTGCGCTGGCCTCGCGGTTCGATCTGCATATGGAAAGCTTTCCTGCCTGGGCTCACCTTTGGACGAATAACCCTGCATGCCGAGCTTCGCAAAATAAGTTTCCGATTGGCTGGGTGCTCGACATCGGAGAAGGTTCCATCGCTGGCTATCTTGGCAGCATCCCCATGGTCTACGAACTCGGGGGGCAGAAAATTCTCGCTGCCACTACACGCGCCTGGGTAGTGGACACGCCCTATCGGTCTTACTCGCCAATGCTCCTTGCCACATATTTTCAGCAGCGCAACATCGATCTTTTTTTGAGCACGACCGTGAATCCTTTATCGGAACCTGCATACTGCAGCTTCCAAAGTTCACGCGTACCCGTAGGTGCGTGGGATCGAACTCTATTCTGGATCACAAACCACAAGGGCTTTGCGGCCAGCTATTTGCGAAAAAGTAACAGAACCATGGCATCCCTGAGCTATCCCGTGTCCGCCGGCTTATTCCTGCGCGACGCGATCCGCCGAAGCGGATTGCGGAACACGAGCGCCCTTACCGTACAACCATGTGCTCTCTTCGATGATCGCTTTCAGCTTTTTTGGGAATCTCTGAAAACCAAAAAGTCCAACATTCTAGTCGCCGACCGCAGCCAGGAGGCTCTCGAGTGGCACTTCAAATTCGCTCTGCAACAGAACCGGGCATGGGTCTATACCGTCGAAGGAAAGTCAGGACTGCTGGCGTACTCGGTTTTTCTTCGGCACGACTTTCAGCAAGTTGGACTGACCCGCATGCGTCTGGCCGACTTCCAATGCATCGACCCGGAGAGTTCGCTTGATATATTGACGGCGATGTTAGCTACGGCGATCGATCGATGCCGGAAGAAATCCATTCATATGTTCGAACTGGTAGGAGCCACTCCGGCTCTGGAAAAACAGCTGGCCTCATACGCCCCCCACCGCCGCTCGCTCGGCAGTTGGCTCTTTTACTACAAAGCGAAGCATCCAGCGCTCGCCGTGGATCTTAATAATTCAAATGTATGGGAACCATCTCTATTCGACGGAGACTCCAGCCTCTAGCGGTCTCAGGATTGCCTCATAATGTTCATACGAGTGACAGGATGGCACAGCCGATCGGCGCGGTGAAACGATTTCTCTTTCGGGTGATAGCGCGAACTGCGATCACCGTCTACTCCTATATCCCGATCTTTGGACATCTTCGCGCGTCCGTGGCTATCCTGCGAAAAGGTGATCTCATCCTGATCATCGATCGCAACGACGGTCGTGGGTTTTCCTTTCCGGGGGGACTCGCGCATCTCGGCGAATCCGCCGAGCAGGCCATGCGGCGCGAAGTTCATGAAGAGACTGGCTTGCAGGTTGGAAAGTCCAATTTTCTTTTCGAATATCGAACCTCACTCGACATTCTGTGCGCCATCAGCGTCTTCGATGCCGAAGCAACCGGAAGTCTGGTGGAGTCATGGGAAGGAACACCCCGTTGGCTTCCGATGGAAGAAGTCAGAGCACGCTTGGTCTCCAGTCAACAAGAGGCCTTGAATCGCATTGCCCGGACATGATCCGGCGTCGAAACAAACGTATACTGCAGAAGCCGTTCCGCGAGCACGCTTCGAATAATGGGACAAAGGGTTGAGTGACTAGAACGGTATATCTTCGTCCGTGATCGGGCTCGATCCTGCCGGTTCCGGCTCGGGAACACGCTGATCGAAATTGTTGCTGGCCGCCGACGCACCGCGCGAGCTTCCGGAGGAGTCTCCGCCCCCGCCTCCTTCACCACGGCCGCCAAGCAGGATCAAATCGGAGGCCACGATTTCGGTCATGTATTTCTTCTGGCCAGTCTGCTTGTCGTCCCACGAGCGGGTTTGCAGACGTCCTTCGACGTAAACTTTGCCGCCTTTTTTCAGATACTCTCCGGCGATCTCCGCGAGCCGTTGCCACAAGACAACATTGTGCCACTCCGTGCGGTCCTGCCACTCTCCGGCCTTATCTTTGAAGCGCTCATTGGTGGCAATAGTGATCTTCGCTACGGCCGTTCCCTGCGGCGTATATTTGATCTCCGGGTCCTTCCCCAGATTGCCAATCAATTGAACGCGATTCAGACTCTTTCCAGCCATGACGGGCTCCTTTGCAGGGGTTCAATATAGCAGAAGCAAGGCGGTGGATTTGTGCGGACTGTCACAAACCGGTCGATTTCACTCTCGTTTTGGGACGCACTCGCGCCATCACCGTTTGACCAGAAATGGATTGCTTTGGCGCTCCTCGCCAATGGTCGTCAGCTCGCCATGTCCGGGCACGACGACGGTCTCATCCGGCAAAGCGAGTACCGTGTCATGCAGCGAGCGAATGATTTTCTCCATCGAACCGCCGGGCAAATCAGTCCTCCCAATCGAGCCGGCAAACAGCGTATCGCCCGCGATCAGCTTCCGCTCGGCAGGGAAGTAAAGGCAGATGCTCCCCTCCGTGTGTCCGGGCGTGTGCAGAACCTCGGCCGTATGCGTTCCCGCCGAAACTGTTTCTCCCGTCGTGACGCTTCGATCGATCTCAACTTTGCCCGGTGGGGGCACACCTATCCACGTCGCTTGCACGTCCAGCATCTTCAACAACGCATAGTCATTTTGATTGAGCAGAATGGGCGCGCCAGTCGCCGCCCGGAGCTTCATCGCGCCTCCGATATGATCGATGTGGGCGTGAGTAACGACGATCTGCTTCACCCGTAGATTGTGCTTGCTAACAAGATTCAGAACGTCATCGATGTCGTCGCCCGGATCGATGACCATCGCTTCGCGCGTTCTCTCGTCACCAATGATCGAGCAGTTACACTGCAAAGGTCCAACGGGAAAGATTTCGTGGATCATGGGAATATTGTAGCGGGACATAACCCGTTGGCCGCGGATCGATACGGATTTCCACGAATGCAAAAACGACTAGGGTAGTGGAATCCGTGGAAATCAGCGCTGATCCGTGGCTGATGCCTTTTCCCGAAACGCTGCACTTGCCGCGTGAGCGCCCTCGGGAGGACAATACTCGCTGCTTGCGGAGGCTTCCTTTGGCCAAATATCGTCAGCCTGGTTATCAGGACAATGAAAGAGAACCGCGTCGTGCGGAGGTGCCGAAGAAGGCGACTCCTGAGCGCAAAAGCGGTCCGCCGCGATGGGACCATGCGCTCGGGCCGAAACCCGTAAATCTTCCTGGGACACGCGTCGTCTCCCGGTGCGCGCAGTGCGGTACGGTACTTCAGGGAACAGCCAGCTCGGGCGAAGGCCAGTGTCCTAAATGTGCATTCGAACTGCACTCCTGCAAGCAATGCACCTACTTTGACCCTGGTAGCCGCTTCGAATGCATGCAGCCGGTTAAGGTGCGCTTCGCTAAGAAAGATGCGCGCAATGACTGCACCTTTTACGAAATTCGAGTGACCCGCGAAAAAGAAACGTCCACGCCAGCCAGCCTGCGCCCCAACGATGCGCGCGCGGCCTTTGAAAACCTATTCAAGAAATAGAACGGGAGAGTTCGACCTCGGACCTTCGGCCTCAGACCTTGGGCCTTAAACTCCGGAGCCATCCCTTATTTACAGAAGCTGCTTTTGCTAAGGTCCAAGGTCGAGGATCCTAAGTCTGGTTCTTTACGGTTTCTGCGTCGGCCGAATGAGTACTTCGCTAATAAACGACCGCGGCGTCTGGGTTACCAGCATGGCGACTGCATGCGCTACATCTTCCGGCTGAAGCATCTTGTTCGGATCTTTTCCAGCATGCGGACCGAGCTCGGTTTCCACTGAGCCCGGACAAATCACCGAGACCCGCACATTGTGGCCTCGCAATTCTTCCGCCACGGAATAGGTCAGCCCGTTCAGTCCCCACTTCGAAGCTGCATACGCTGCTCCCTTCGGCAGCGCATTCTTGCCGGCCAGTGAAGAGATATTGATGATGTATCCAGAATCAGCGCGAATCATGATCGGCGCGAAGGCCCGGATGGTGTAATAAACTCCACGCAGATTCGTGTTGAGAATGCGATCCCATTCTTCCGGCAGTAGATTATGAAGCTCCTCGTTAAACCCGCCGATACCTGCATTATTTACTAGTATGTCGAGACGTCTGAACGTGCTATCAACCCGGGCAGCGGCATACTCCACTTGATGGAGAACCGTGACATCGCAAGGGATAACTTCGGCCTTGCCGCCGGCGGCAACGATAGTTCGAGCGGTCTCGTCCAGTGTCGCTTGGGTACGTCCGCACAGTACGGTGGTTGCGCCTAGAGCGGCCAGGGTGCGGGCGATCGCCGCGCCAATGCCTCGGCCTGCTCCTGTAATGACGGCGACTTGTCCATTAAGGGGGCGAGCGGTGTCCATAGTCTCAGTGACTCCTTATCCAGTTCGGAACGAGGCGGAGCAGAATGAATCACAACCATCCGCGTGATCCGCTGTGCGCATCTTAACAATAAAGAGGAGGGTGAATGGGAAGGCGCTTGCCTTCGGCTGTAGAGGTACTTATAATCCGGCCAGCCGGGAAAAAGGGTCAGCCGCCTCATCGCTCCAACCGGGTTACCCCGAGTATCCCGGACCCCCTGCCAGGAAGCCCGGGCATTCCAAAGCAGGATCCGAACACCATGCGGTCCAGTCGGAATGCAGTTGCTGCTGAGCTGTACGAAGCTGCTGAGCTGTACGAAGCTGCTGAGCTGTACGAACAAGATTCCCAATAAGCCATTTCCCGAGGAAGGTCAAGGAGCCAAAGTGATGAAAAAGATTCTGCTTACGGTTGTGCTTGGAGTATCGGCGGTAGCGATGGCACGAGATGCCGCGCAGCCGGCTCAAGGACAATCGGCCACACCGCCGGCGCAAGGCCAAGCCCCTGCCCCGGCAGGCCAAGCGGCCGCGCCCGTGATCAAAGATCCCGCCGAATACAACGCCTATGTGGCAGCCATACAGCAGAAGGACCCCGCCGCCAAGATCAGCGGCCTGGAAGCTTTTCTCACGCAATATCCCAGCAGCGTGATGAAGACCCAGGCTCTTGAGATTCTGATGCAGACCTATCAGCAAACCAACAACGTCAAGAAGGCGACCGAGACTGCTACCAAGCTGGTGGCGGCCAATCCCTGCCAGGTGCCGGCGCTCACGCTCTTGACCTACATCGATCGCATGATGGCGCAGCAGGGCGATCCCAATGGCAAGCAGGAATCGGCCGACGCAGAAAAGTACGGTCAGGAAGGTATCGATTGCCTGCCGAAGTTCAACAAGCCTGAAGGCACCAGCGACGCCGACTTCGCCAAGATGAAAGCCCAGATGACCGGCAACTTCGACGCCGGCGTGGGATGGGGTGCCCTGCAAGATAAAGATTACGCCAAAGCGGCCCAATTTCTGAAGGCAGCCGTGGATGCCAATCCTCCCGACTCACAGAAGGATTTAGCTCTCCTTTATCCTCTGGCGCTTGCCTACCTCCAGCAGAACCCTCCCGATTATCAGAACGGCATTTGGTACGCCGCCCGCGCCGCGGCAGTCGCCCCAGCTCCCAACCAGCCCGCGATTGAGAAATATGCGAAGTCACAGTATGTCAAGTTTCATGCTGGTGAAGACGGTTGGCCGGATGTGCTAAACGCCGCCAAGGCCGGTGGCCCGCAAGTTCCGATCAAGCCCGCGCCAACGCCTGCTGAGCAGGCGCACAACATGATCGCTCAGACGTCCCCCGACAAGATGGATTTTGCCACTTGGGAATTCGTGCTGACCAACGGTAGCCAGGAAGATCAGGATACCGTCTGGAACGCCATTAAGGGCAAGGCCGTGCAGATGGTCGGCGCAGTGATCAGCACGACTCCGACGCAATTCATGATCGCCGGCAGCTCCGATGACATCGCGGCCAATAAGGCGGACATCACGCTGAATTTCGAAGACAAGCTGCCTGCGAAGCTGATTCCCAAGACGGGCGACCAGAACTTCGAGTTTCAGGGCGAGCCGGCTTCCTATACTCCGAACCCCTTCATGATGGTCATGGAAAAGGGCCGCTTGCTGAGTAACAAGCCGGCAGCGCCTGCCAGGAAAGCACCCGTTCATCACAAGGCCGCAGCTCAATAAATACCGACACGAGCAAAACTAAAGGCAGCCTTCAAGGGCTGCCTTTTTATTGTCTGCGGAATCTTAGCGGACGATCTTCTTTTCGAACGGAACAGCGCGGGTGCTGCGCGGCGGTCTCTTCACCCCATCACGCAACTGGCGGACATCAATCTTCAGTTCGCTGATGGTACGGCTCAGAGTATTGCGGTGCATGCCGAGTTCCCGAGCTGCCCGGCACTGATTTCCCTTATTCTCCTCCAGAACCGTCAGGATGAACCGCTTCTTGAACTCCCGTACGCCCTCTGAGTAGAGAATATTGCTACGATACATTTGCAGGACGAGTGCTTCCAGTTGATCTTTCACGTTGCGTCTCTCTCTTTTCCAGAAATTTGCAGTGCACCGTAGCCTATTTCGACGGAGAAACAGCGGTGCCGCTCAACTTCTGCGGAGCCTGATGGACAAGATCCAGTCCCTGATAGAAACGAGCCCGCAATTCCGAAGGAGCCAGCCAGATTGCTGCACGCCCTACCACGAGAAAATAGGGTGCTAACTCGGACTCATGCAGCAACTTTGACGCCGGCTCAAACGCCGTCATTCCCATCAGGATTACCGCTACCATCAGCCCGCCCCTGAGCAGTCCCAACAATGCGCCTAGGAAACGGTCAAAACTGCTGAGCCCGGCTTCTTTCATGATCCATCGAGCAATCCTGGCCGCGATCCCAAACAGGAGCAAGATGGCAAAAAATATGATCAGAAAGCCGAGTATCTCAGCTAACCACGGGTTCTTCAGAAAAGTCTCAAACCACTCTGCAAGCCTGCGGTACTGCCACGCAGCCACGATGTAGCCCACAACCAAACCAGCCGTCGTCAGCGCTTCCGAAAAGAAGCCCTGAATTGCGGCCGTAATTACGCTAAAAAGTACCAGGGCACAAATGATCCAATCGAGTACGGTCATATGGCGTGCCCGCTGTTTGCAGCCACTCCCCCGTCATACATCCAGCTTGCGTCCGGTCAGTTGGAAGTAAGCTTCCAGGTATTTCTCGCTGGTCCGGCGTGCCACTTCTACCGGAAGGGCGGGGGCCGGAGGCTGCTTGTTCCAGTGAATTTGCTCCAGGTAATCGCGAACGTACTGCTTGTCATACGAATCCTGTGCCCGACCCGGCGCATATTTATCTGCCGGCCAGAAGCGCGAAGAATCCGGTGTCAGAACTTCATCCGCTAGCGTGATACCGCTCTCCGTCCGGCCAAACTCGAACTTTGTGTCGGCAATGATGATGCCGCGCTCGCGCGCGTAGGCCGCGGCCTTCTTGTATACGCGCAGCGTCAGATCCCTTAAATGGCTGGCATTCTCTACGCCCACCAAGCCGCACATTTGATCGAACGAGATATTTTCGTCGTGACCGGTCGTCGCCTTCGTTGACGGCGTGAAGATCGGTTCGGGAAACGCGTCGGACTCCTTCAAGCCAGTCGGCAGAGTAATGCCCGACACTTTGCCGCTGGCCTTGTATTCTTTCCACGCCGAGCCGGAAATATAACCGCGCACGACACACTCTACCGGAAACATCTCAGCCTTCCGCACCAGCATAGAACGGCCGCGCAACTGGTCTGCATACTTGCGCACGACCGCCGGATACTTATCGACATCCGCGGTGATGAGATGGTTGGGAACAACTTCGGCCAAAAAGTCGAACCAGAACAGTGATATCTGGTTCAGAACCCGCCCCTTGTGGGGTATTCCGGTGGCCAGAATGTAATCGAAGGCCGAAATGCGGTCGCTGGCCACGAAAAGCAGCTGCTTGTCGTCTATATCGTAGACGTCGCGGACCTTGCCGCTGGCGTGCAGTTTGAGTTCGGGGAAATCGGTGCGTAGAAGGACGGAATCGAGAAGATCTGGGCTCATGAATGAAATTTTACAGGCAAGAGGCGAGGCGTATTCTAGCTGGTCCAAAAAAAATGTCAACGATTCTCGTCACACAGTGGAAGGCGCCGGCTGTTTCCCCTGGCTCGAAAGGCATTGACAGATAAGCAGATGCCTGAGATTGGGCCACAGACAAGGATTTCCGGAGTCCCGCTTTGTGGAAAACCTGAGGACGAGCGTGGATAACCTGGCGTAACCTAATTTCAATCTTTCCCGCGAGTCTCCGTCCGGGACACGTCGACGAGCCCCTACTGTCCCCCGAACCGTACCGAGACCAGCTTCGACACACCCGGCTCCTGCATGGTCACACCATATAGCACGGGCGCGATGCTCATCGTCTTCTTGCTATGCGTAATCAGCACAAACTGCGTCTGCACGCTCATCTCCTTCACCAGTTCAGTGAATCGGCCAACGTTCGCCTCGTCGAGCGGCGCGTCGACCTCGTCCAGGATGCAAAACGGGCTAGGCGCGTACTGGAAGATTCCAACCAGAAGAGCGAGCGCAGTCAGGGCTTTCTCGCCGCCAGAGAGCAGCAGCACGCTCTGTAGTCGCTTTCCCGGAGGAGATGCGACCACATCGATGCCGCTCTCCGCGCTGTTCTCCTCGTCCGTCAGTTTCATGAATGCGTGCCCGCCGCCAAACAGTTTCTTGAACGTCGCCTGAAAGTTTTCGTTGATCTTGTGGAAGGCCTCTTCGAACTTTTGCCGCGAGATCTGATCGATTTCCTTAATCGTCGCCGTCGTGTTTTCGATGGACGAAATGAGATCTTTACGCTGCGTATCCAGGAACTCATGACGCTCGGTAGTTTCTTTGTACTCCTCGAGCGCCATCATATTGACCGGACCCATGCCTTCCAGCTTCGACCGCATATCGCGATAGAGTTGATCTTCGGTTGCGAGTTCGTCACCGGAAACGATGAGCAGGGAAGCGTCGCTCACGAGTGCGTCGCGCTCCACTCCAAGCTCGTTCAGGCATGTCTCCGACATATACTGTGCATCAGACTGAAGTTTCGCCGCAGTGGCTGCCAGTTCCCCTCGACGGTCGCGCGCCTGATCCAGCAGGGCCCGGCTGCCACGTAA
Organism: Terriglobia bacterium; assembly: GCA_963711365.1. Lineage (GTDB taxonomy): Bacteria > Acidobacteriota > Terriglobia > Terriglobales > Acidobacteriaceae > Sulfotelmatobacter. The sequence continues at coordinate 142,642 of CAVQDY010000002.1, forward strand.
GAGTTCGTCGATCTCCGCCAGGCGGGCGCGGAGTTGTTCGCTTTCGAACTGCAGCAAGCCTTCGCGCGTCTGCGATGCATTGCGCTCTGCTTCCAGATCTTCAGCCTGCTGCCCGAGTTGCGCATTCTCGGATTCACGCTGGAGCTTCTCCGCAGCCGCGCTCTCGATTTGCGATGTTAAGGCATGAATCCGCTCATCCATTTCAGCAAACAGCGATTCAATCCGCTGCAGAACCGTCCCGGCGGATCGGTGCCGCTCTTCCAGCGTCGCAACCCGGGCCGCGTGCTGCGACGTCGTTTGCGCGGATTCCTCCCGACGCTGACGTAGTAATGCAAGCGTCGTTTGAGCCGTCGCCATCTCCTGCTCAATCTCAATCCGCTTCAATTCCAGCGCCTCGATCTCCGATTGGCGAGCGCACAGAATCCCTTCCTGCTCTGCCCGTTCCGCCGCCAACCTCGCTAACTCCAGCTGAGCCACGCTCAGCCGTTCGCTGACTCGCGCCATTTCGGAATCAAGCTGCCGCAGCATGTGTCCCGACGTCATCGCCTGATGCTCAGCCTCACGCTTCTCGCCCTCCAGTCGCTCCAACAGGGAACTGAGCTCCTTGATTTCACGGCCGAGCGTCATGACGCGCGTTTCTTCATTGCGCAACGCCCGCTCCAGCTCTTCTACCTGCCGCATGACATCGCGCAACTCGCGCTTCATCGACAGCGGACCTTCGGCACGCTGCTTTCCCCCCGTAACCGTTACATTGTGAAAACACTCTCCAGCCTGCGACAGGAAGAACGCATCCGGATTCGACAGTGCCAACCCGCGAGCCACATCGGCCTCCGGAACGATGTAGCCATCCCGCAGCTTCGGCAGGATCACCTCCAGCGACTTCCCAAAGCCGTTCAGCACCCGGATCGTGTTCTTCAGAGGCGTGATCTGTGCCGCGGGCGGTGCGCAGTGCGCGGCTTCATCCAGAACAAACGAGAACTTCGCTTGCGCATCCTCCGGATGCACCAGGAACGTCGCGCGCCCATCAACATCGGTGCGCAGCATCCGCAAACCTTCGTCGGCCGCATCCCACGACTTCACCACGATGTAGTTCAATTCATCCCGCAGAAAGTCTTCGACCACGCGCTCGTAACGAGGCTCTACTTCGAGGAAATCGGCCAGCACTCCGACCGGTGCCAGCCCGCTCTGCATGACTCCTGATTGAAACAGGCGGCGCACCGACTCGGTGGAGTATCCATGCTCGGCGATGACCGCTTCGAGTGAACCTCTCTTGCCCAGCGCCGTGGCATACTCCGCGCGCAGGACGTCGAGATTGGTCTTGCAGTTCGTCTCTTCCAACTTCTTTGATTCGATCAGCCGGCGAAGCTGGATTATCTCCTCGTCAATGCCAGCAGCACGCTGCGTGATGCTTTCGAACTCCAGGGCAAGTTGACCGCGCTGCCCGCCGAAAGCCTCGACTTGCGTATTCGCATTGGCGATCTCAGTTTCAAGCCGCCGAGCATCACGATCGGCCCCAGCCAGACGCTCTTCCGCTTGCGCCAGTTGATTGCGCAACCGCGAAGCTGAGGACACGATGTCGAAGATTACGACCCGAGATTCTTCCTGTTGGCGCTCGATTTCAGAGAGGCTCGCGGATGCGGCAGCCGCTTCTTGCTGGCATAGTGCGAGGTCGCTCTGTGCTGCAGCCAGATCAGCTGCAGCGGATTCCAAAATCTGCCGGTTCGCCTCGCGCTCAGCCTCCAGTGCCGTCAGCCGGTGTCGGGCCTGCGCCAATTCCGCCTCGGCCGATGCCGAACGCGCCAGCAGTTCGGCACAGCGCTCTTCATTGTGCCGGCGCCGCGCGGCGCCGCGATCGATCTCAAGAGCGATCTGGCTTATACGATCACGATTTTCGCGCAGCTCTGTCTCAATCGAATAGCCGCGCTGTTGTCTCTCCCCATGCTCCGACTCAAGTTGCTGCACTTCTTCCGACCGATGCCTCATTTCCTCGGCCAGCGTATTGAGCTGTGCATCGATCTCCGCGCTTTCCTGCTCAATCGCGGCAAACTTGCTGGCCAGCACGACCCGTAGTTTCGCCCGCATCTCGTCGCGCAACCGGGCATAGCGCTCGGCCTTTGAAGCCTGCCGCTTCAGAGAGTTCATTTGCCGCGTGACTTCTTCGAAGATGTCATGGACGCGCGCCAGGTTCAGCTTGGCATCTTCCAGTCGAGCCTCAGCCAGCCGCTTCTTCGTCTTGAACTTCGTGATGCCTGCCGCTTCTTCCAGAATCGCGCGTCGATCCGTTGGACGGCTGCTCAGGATCTGCCCAATGCGGCCCTGCTCGATCAGCGCATACGACTCCGGCCCCAGTCCCGTGCCCATGAACAGTTCCTGGATATCTCGCAACCGGCACAGTTTCCCGTTCAGCAGATATTCGCTGTCTCCCGACCGGAACAACCGACGCGTTACCACGATCTCTCCACGGTGAAACTGCTGCTGGTTGAATTTGCGGCGTCGGATCTTCAATACGACGTGCGGAGCTACAGTCCCCATCGGAGCATTTGCCGGGGGCGCGCTCACCGTGTGCGCGGGTAAAGCAAAGATCGGTTCGTCTTCGGGGAATGCAATGGCGATCGTATTGATCTTCGATCGCGGAACTTCTACCTCTTCGGTCTTACCGGGTTGCGCCTCTTCCACCGCTTGCTCAGTGTCCGCTGCAACCCGCGCGCGAATAGCGGCTTCATCCCAATCGTCGGTGACAGGACCCGCGGCTGATTCCGGCATATCGTCCTGGATATCGATCTCGGTGGCAGCATTAGCATCGGGTCCGGGGTAGGCTTCCGGGTCAATTAGAGTCAGCGATACCTCCGCCATCCCGGTCGGCTTGCGATCGCGCGTGCCGGCAAAGATCACGTCTTCCATGCGCGATCCGCGCAACGTCTTGGCCGATTGCTCGCCCAATACCCACGAAATCGCATCCGAGATATTCGATTTGCCGCAGCCGTTCGGACCAATAATCGCGGCCACGCCATCGCCATGGAACTTGAGTTCCGTGCGGTCACAGAACGACTTGAACCCCAGAATCTGAAGCCTCTTCAGTTTGAGCAACGTGAACTCCTTAGTACCTGTGGCCAGTTGTCAGTGACCAGTTGTCAGTTCGACCCGGCACAGTGGCTTGCCGAGGGCTCGGGGCATCCGTGTTTACTACAAGGATTCCACCCCTGCAGAATCTGATGCCTGCGTTCCAATGCACTGCCGTGTTTCACCCCAGGCTGGATAGGGCTGGCACAAAGTTAAGCTACTGTACCGATGAAATTCAGGCGGCGTCAAGCAATATAACACTATATGTAGTGGGGGGATAGGAGATACCGCCCTGTATTGCACAGCCATTGCATCCCGCGGACAATTTCGTTCTGGAGAGGAATCGGAGGTGGGAAGAACCGCGAGAGCAAATTCAGGCTAACGCGATTGCCGAATGGAATCAACGGGTATTTGATGCTCGCCGCGCGCTAAACGAAGCGGCGAGGCCTGCAGAACGCCGGCCCCGCCGTCTTCTGAAGACAGGACTACTTTTCGTATGCTCCTATGTTGATCTGATCGCTTCCGTTGATCCGCGGATTTCCGGCGTAATCCACGCTGCCGTAAATCGACGTGCCACTGCCACAGTATCCAACGCTGCAGGTCAGGCTTGTGCTTCCCGCATTGATCGCCGGAGATCCCAACTGCAAGTCCAGATTCGGCGGATTTCCCAGACTGTCGAACAGCGGATTCGCCACGGTTGAGCTGGCGTCTTCCCCGGAGCCCGATTGATACGCGGCAAACGTCTTGTAACTGGACTTGCCGGCCCAGTCAATCGACGTTCCCGACACGTAGCCCGCTGTTGAGTAGTAAAGGTTCCAGTTCATCGTCGCCGGCGGCGCTGGATAGGTCGTCGTCCCTTTGACGAAGCTATAGATCCAAACGTTCTGCGTGCCGGCATACACGATGTTGTTCTCAAAGATATTTCCAGAAGACGAGCCCGAGTGGTATTGAATCTGGAACTCCGCGCCCTGGTTTTTCGTGTTGTTGTTGTAGAGCGTGTTGTTGACGATAACGACGTGATCGCTGGCGCCCACCGTGTTGGAATAGCCCCCGATCGAAACGCCCACGGTGTTGGCGTCATAGAACAGGTTGTTGCGGATAGTGACATAGCTGCTGCTGTGTCCCTTGTGTTCGCTGGCCGCTTCCATGTTGAGATCGCAGGCATACACGGTATTGCGCTCGAATATGACGTAGGCGCAACCGTCGCAGTAGAGCCCGTCGGCGTCGTAGGAATTACCCTCACCTGGATTGTTAATGCCACTGATGTTGTAGACCGTATTGCCGCTGACCTCGCCGTATTTGGCCTGGTCATATCCGGTTGGCCCGACTCCCTCGAATCCGATCGCATCGATGCCGATGTTGTCGTTGTCGTGCACGATGTTGTTGGAGATCGTGAAATAGGTCACGTTTCCATCCACGTCGACCGACTCGCTCTGCCCGGTTTTCAAGCTGTAAACCTGGTTGCCGCTGATCGTAAGCTGGGTGATGGGTGTGCTTGATGTGCCATATACGGCGATCCCGAATGCGTTCCCGTTCTTCTCGGAAGTGGTTGTGATGTTGTGCACAATGTTGCTGAGCAACTGCACCCCCGTTCCCGATCCCGTGACCCAGATTCCAGCGGGAGTCAGAGTCGCTTTGCTGGTCGTGTAATTGCGGATCTCGAATCCATTCACCGTGATGTAGCTCTGATTGACGATGTTGATCAGTCCCTGCGTTCCGCTGACCGCCAGCCCGGTCCCATCAATCGCGGGCGACTGTCCGGGATAGTTCGTGAACGTGATGTGGTTCCCTGCCGTTCCGGACGCCGGAAAATTCACCGACTCGTTGTACACACCTGATTCCACATAAACGGTTGCGCCTGCAGTTACGGAGTTCGCCGCGTGCTGAATCGTCAGCCATGGCGCAGTGTAGCTGCCGGAATTCGTATCACTCCCGGTTTTGGCGACGTAGAAAGAGGATCCTGTTTGCGCGAGCAGCGAGGCCGAAGCAAACGCCCAAACCAGAAATAACTTCCCAAGGGATGTCATGGAAAATCTCCTTTCGTGCGAGTAGTTCGTATCAGATCGAAGACCAGACGAAGGTGGCGAAAGCGATTTTGCGGAGCCCTGAGAACCCGACTGCGGCACAGCTTAGGCTGCTTACGAAAGATTGTCAATAATTATGTTTAGTTGCGAATCAGGAAGGCGCAGCTTTCGTTTGATTTGCTTGCGGACAGACACTTCGATCCGAGTCCAAAGGCACTGAACCTGAACTGCGTCCAACTGATCTCAACGTACCTAAACGGCTTAGAGGCCGAGACCGCCATCGACGGCCAAAATCTGGCCGGTAATGAACTGTGGCGCTGTCGCGAAGAACAAAACTGCTGCCGCGATCTCATCCGCACGCCCGTTGCGCAGCATGGGCGTTTGCTTGGCCATTCGCCCCATAAAGGCCGCTGCCGATCGGTCGCCCAGATCAATCATCCCTGGCGCTACAGCGTTTACGGCGATCTCTGGAGCCAATGCTTTGGCCATCACTTTAGTGAGCATGTGGAGAGCTGCCTTTGAAGAGCAATAATGGGCATGCGTCGGCCAGGGCCGCAGCCCGCCCAGCGATCCCATGTTAATAATTTTGGCCTCGATCGGTCCCGCACCTTTGCCGCGGCTGCGCCGCATCCACTTCAGAGCCTCTCGACTGACCAGAAACGGCCCGCGCGTATTAGAGGCAAAAATTGCGTCCCATTGTTTAACCGTCAGTTGTTCGAACTCCGCAGTCTCATAGTTCGCGGCGTTATTCACCAGAATGTCGATTCGTCCTAGCTCCCGACCCACATCCTTCATCATGGCTCGCACGCTGGCTTCCTCGGTCACGTCGCAACGGAGGGCGAACGCCCGGACCCCGTGCGCCGACAGGTCAACGACTGTCTCTCGGGCCTCGCGTGCGGACTCGAGGAATGTAATGGCGACATCGGCTCCGGCCTTGGCGAGCGCGAGGGCAGTGGCACGTCCCAGGCGCTTTGCCGCGCCGGTTACGAGTGCAGTTTTCCCTTGCAACGGTTTGATTCTCGGATCTGGCATGCATGGATTCTACTGGTTCCGGCACGATGGGACGAAAAGCGGTCGGACCACCCGACCCGGTTTCCCGCTGGAAAAGCCCGAATTGCCCACGTTAGAATCCTCTCTGCATGCCAGACGCTCGAACTGTTGTCGTCTATTCCCGCAAAGGATGTCATCTCTGTGAGGTGGTGAAAGAGAGTCTCAGCAAACTGTCTCGCCGCGGCGGTTTCACCTGGCAAGAGATCGACGTCGACACCGACAATGAACTTCGACGCCAGTTTAACGATGAGGTTCCTGTCGTGTTCATCGACGGTCGCAAGGCATTCAAGTACCGCATGGACGAGCAGGAATTTCTCCGCAGGCTCGCCAGCTAGCGAACGCGCCAATTCGCCGGTTCGTACGACCGGCCAGGCCCGCCTCTTCAGTCGCCTTATTTTTCCGCTACAATGCCATGCGGCATGCTTCGCACCCAGCTCTACGCCGATCCCAAGAACGTATTCCTGCACAATCTCGTTCTCCACTCCAGCAAACGCAATCCGAAAAAACTGGCAATCGTAGATGCATCTTGTGGACGGCGAATCACGTACTCCGAATACGGCGAAATGGTGGAACGGGTAGCCCATGGATTGATCGCTGCCGGCATCCAACCAGGCGATGTTGCCGCCATTTTCCTGTCAAATTCGTGGGAGTTCTGTATCGCTTTTCACGCTTTGGAATTGGCGGGAGCCATCCCCACGCTGCTCAATCCCACCTATCGCGAACGCGAGGTTCGGTATCAACTGGGGAATTCCGGCGCTCTCATCCTCATTACAGACGGCGCAAACATCCACGGCATCGACCTGTCGGGATTGTCCAATCTCCGCCGCGTATACACAACCCGCGACCTTGCCGCAGGCACAGAGCCCTTTGCGAATCTGCTGCGACCCGTTTCAAACAGTCTCCCACAACCTGCGCAGTCTTCAGATCAGACGCTGGCGACGCTTCCTTACTCCAGCGGAACTACGGGCCTCCCGAAAGGGGTAATGCTCTCGCACTACAACCTGGTGGCGAACATCTACCAATTCCTCGGGCCCAACGCCACGGACCTTAACGCAGCCGATACCATCCTGTGCTGCCTGCCTCTCTACCACATCTATGGTTTGAACGTGATGCTCAATCCAGCACTGGTGCTCGGCGCCACACTCGTTCTCATGCCGCGGTTCAATGTGCAACAGCTTATGGGTTTATTGGTCGATGAGCGGGTCACAATGATGCCCTTGGTGCCGCCGGTGCTGAATGCCCTCTGCCAGGCTGCCGAGACCGGACAGTTTCCCCGCGAGCACTGCTTACGATGGGTCAAGTCGGGAGCTGCCCCGCTGGCACCCGAGCTTCCGCGCAGGTTTACGACACTCACTGGAATCCTTGTCTGCCAGGGTTACGGGATGACCGAAGCCTCGCCAGTTACGCATGTGGGTTACCTGGATGCTGAGCTCTATCGGCCAGACTCGATCGGACAACCGCTCGCACAAACCGACTGTCGAGTGCTGGCGCAGACCGATATCGATCCCTCCGACACTCCCGACGACCTTACCGAGACACCGAGTGGCCAACCCGGTGAGTTGGTGATGCGCGGCCCGCAATTCATGCTGGGATATTGGAAAGAACCCAACGCGACGGCTGCGGTCCTGCGTGATGGCTGGTATTGGTCCGGAGATATTGTCACGCGCGATCGCGAAGGCTTCTATCGAGTCGTCGACCGTCGCAAGGAAATGATCAAGTACAAGGGTTTTGCGGTCGCTCCTGCCGAGGTGGAAGCGGTCCTTCTGGAGCATCCGGCAGTAAGAGAATGTGGAGTCGTCGGCCGCCGTAGTCCGGATGCGGGAGAGATTCCGGTCGCATTCGTTGCGTTGAGAGATGGTTTCGTTGACAGCCGGAAACTTGAAGAAGAGCTCTGCGCGTTTGTAGCCGATCGCCTCACCCACTTCAAGCAGCCACGCGAAGTACACTTCGTTGATGCCGTTCCGAAAACTGCGTCAGGCAAGATATTGCGGCGTGAGCTTCGCCAGGCATTGCAGTGAGTTTCTATCGAAACAGCCTATGCGCGGTTGAGCATTTTTTCTGGTATCGCGAGATTCGTGCCGGCACCCCATTTAAAGTGGTGGACCTTCTGAGTCTGTGGTAAGTACTCGATGCACTACTGAGCACTTGACCTGAATTCACCCCCGCTCTAGAGTCCTCGCCAACGTAGTTCCGCTCTTTCCTCAGCCGAGGAGAAGAAATCCGATTTGGGGATCCCATCACTCCCAACACGCCGTTCCGCTCGCGGTGGGGCACGGGACTAGCTCACGTAGGCTGGCCCGCAGCTTGATCGGAATGGCCGATAGATCTGCGCCACTCTCGCAACCACTGCGACACAACATGACTATACGTGTGTCCGCTCTGCACGGAGGTGCAGCAATGACTTGCCGTCGGTTGTCCCCCCTCGTCGTTTGCCTCGTTAGCCTTCTGGCAGTACATCTCGACCTGAATGCGCAGACTGATCCGGGACCGCGTTCCGGACCTGCAGCTGCGGGAAGTTTCTATCCCACTCTCAACAACAACGAGCAGAATTTGTTCAATCAAGCTCTGCAGCGCTTTCAAGAGGTTGATTCTGTTTCCGGCGCAATCGCCGGGGAGTCTGGTACCGGGCTCGGCCCCACGTTCAACGGAAATAGCTGTGCGCAATGCCACGCCCAGCCCGCAGTTGGCGGCAGCAGTCCCGGGCTGGCCAGTCCGCAAAATTCGATTCCCAACCCGCAGGTTGCGCTGGCCACACTGGACGGCGCTACCAACACCGTTCCTTCATTCATCACTCCGAATGGGTCGATACGCGAAGCCAGGTTTATTCGAAACTCGAATGGAACTCTTGATGGCGGTGTTCACGATCTATACACGATTCAAGGACGCTCCGATGCCTCCGGCTGCAGCCTTGCTCAACCAGATTTCACTACCGCGTTGTCGGGCGACAACGTCATCTTCCGGATTCCCACTCCACTGTACGGATTGGGCCTGGTCGAAGCTACTCCAGATTCGGTGCTGCAGGCCAATCTGGCTCTGACAGCTTCAGCCCGTGCGGCGCTGAGAATTGGCGGGACATTTAACACCAGCGGGAACGACGGCACGATCACACGTTTCGGCTGGAAGGCACAAAACAAATCAGTTCTGATGTTTGCTGGAGAAGCCTACAACGTGGAGCAGGGCGTTTCGAACGAAGCTCTTTCCCAATGAGCGCAGCGCCGTCGCGGGCTGCGTCTTCAATAACTCGCCGGAAGACAGCACGCCTCTCTTGAATCAAAATCCCAACAGTCCGAATTTTGGTACCGACATTGGCACCGCTTCCGAAATGTCTGCCGACGTCGTGAATTTTGCTGTGTTCAGCCGGCTATCCGCTCCCGCAGCGCCGGGGCCATCAAACCCCTCCACGCAGAATGGGGCAAATCTGTTCAACTTAATTGGCTGCTCGCTGTGCCATTCTCCATCGCTCACCACTGGTCAGTCGGCATTCACCGGGATGTCGAATGTGACCTACAATCCCTACTCCGATTTTGCTCTGCACAACATGGGAGCGGGATTATCCGACGGCATCTCGCAAGGGGCCGCGGGACCAAAACAATTCCGCACCGCTCCCTTGTGGGGTTTGGGTCAGCGTCTGTTCTTTCTCCACGATGGCCGGACGCCTGACCTGATTCAGGCGATCCAATCGCATAACAGCTCGGGATCAGAGGCGAATCTGGTCGTCAAGAAGTACAACAGCTTGAAGACATCGCAGCAGCAAGACTTGCTGAATTTCCTGCGATCGTTGTGAGAGCTTGCATCAAGCCTGGCTCGCGGAGGTACCCGCCTCCGCGAGTTCCAATGCAAAGGACGGCATCTGTCCGATGAACCGAGGAACTTTCTGGACGTCGGGCCCGTACCTTCTATCGGAAAGAGGATTTACCCCAAGGCGCGCGGCAAGCGCGAGGGAGAAGGAGAATCACCATGGAAGGGCTTACGGGATTAGCAGCGGTCGTGATGTTCTTCGCGATTCCGATTACAGCAGTGTTTATGTACACGTTTTACCGGGTGCGCAAGTTGCGCACTGAAGAGCGACTGGCAGCGATGCAGCGCGGCGTAAGTATTCCGATGGAGCCAGAACTCTCGGAGTCCGCACGTTCACGGCGAGCGGGTATTTTGCTGACTGCCGGTGCGGTCGGATATATGGCGGCCTTCTCGATCGTCTCTCGAGTCGAACCTGACGCTCTCATGGCCGCCGCATTTGGAGCCATCCCCTTCGCGCTCGGGCTGGGATATTTCCTGGATTCGGCTCTCATTCACCGTGACGCGCACATTTCGTAAGTACGCGACCGGAACCTGCGGTGGCGATTTTGAGAGTGCCCCATCTTGGACCCGCGAAACTGCGAGCCAGGATGGGGCTTTTCTTTGCTGGGGATTTGGCGGGGAATTTGAGATGGTTCCGGCTATTCGCCAGTCAGGAATTTGTATTGAGCTTCATTGAGCGGTACCACGCTTAGCCTTCCCTGACGAACCAGGGGCGACTCTGAGAATGTGTCGCTGGCCTTCGCATCCGCTAACGTTTTCGGATTCGCAACCGCCTTGCCTGCTTTGATTTTGACCTGCGGGTTGCGCGGGTCCGATGCGTCCACCGAAACGACGCTCGCTGTCCCCACCGCCGTCTTCTCGTCTCCCGTGTGATAGATCACCAGTCTCTCCCCAGGTTTCATGGCACGTAGATTTTTCAATGCCACAGGATTCGAGACCCCATCCCAAACGGTCGTTTTATCTTTCTGCAGGTCAGCAAATGAATAGGTTGAGGGTTCGGTCTTGAGAAGGTAATCCATAAATCTCCAACCTCTGCGATTCTCGACGTTGCGGTTAATTTGGCTTTGTTCGAACCCGCGGGCGGCACTTCTTGTTTCGGCTGCGGATCCTTGGCATGATCATCGTAGATCGAGAACTGCCCTTGCGGCCGCTTCAGCTTGATCGTGATCTCGATTTTCGGCTTTGAGATATCGAAGTCTTCCCCATAAGTCTGATAACCATGCGCCAGCACTTGCACGCGAAGTGCCCCATACGGAACTCCGTCCAAATTAGTTTTACCGTCGGGGTCGGTCTTTAATTCCAGGTCGCCACGCTCCTGCTTACCCTTGGCGTCGACCGGGTGAAGGATTACCGCCGCATTGCGCACCGGCTTGCCGTTGTCGTCTTTGATGACCGAGAAATACAACCAGGAAGTCGGCTCGTTGTCTTGGTCTTTTTGAGCCATCGCCAGGCTTCCGGTTAGAAGCACAACCGTCACTACGCCAGCAAAGAAGATTTTCCCCATGCGTGCCATTTTATGCAGCCGAGCACTTGCTGTCATCTGCTGGTCTGACCGGATCTAAGGCTGGCGAGACTCCTTACATAATGTCTCTTACAATTGGCAGAGTGAAGACTTGGGACGTAATCATCATCGGTGGGGGCATCATCGGTCTCTCGCTGTCGATTGCTCTACGCAAGCGCGGAGCGACCGTTCTGGTCGTTGAACGCGGAGAACCCGGACGCGAAGCCTCGCATGCTGCCGGCGGAATGCTCGTCGATTGCCCGCTTGAAACTCCTGCAGCGCTGCAGGATCTCGCTAGCGCGAGCGCTCGTATGTATCCCGAATTTGCGTTCGAACTTGAGGTTGAATCGGGAATGAAGGTGGACCTGAGGAATAACGGTACGATCTTGTTCCTGTCGGCCGATCATGCAAGGTTTAATGCGGAATTCATATCGAGCCATACGCTTCCCGCGCCTCTCAGTGCGTTCGAGCCTGCCTTGAAGCTTGCGGACACCGCTGCAATGTATTTGCAGGAGCGAAGCGTCGATCCACGCGCACTCTCTGGCGCAGCGTGGAAAACGGCGAAGAACCGTGGTGTCGACTTCTCGGCCGGCGATGAGGTCATATCAGTCACCGTTTCGAATGGATCGGCCAAAGGTGTAAGCACGACGAAAACACTCTTAGCGGCGCCGAAAGTCGTCAACTGTGCCGGAGCGTGGTCGGGAGCGATTGCGCCTCATCCCTTTCCCACTCGTCCAGTCAAAGGGCAGATGCTCTGCCTGGTAATGCCATCGCGCGATCTGCTGAAGCATGTCATCCGTACGCCCAAGGTGTATCTCATTCCACGCAGCGATGGCCGGTTACTCGTCGGGGCCACTGTGGAGGAAGCCGGATTCGACAAGCGAACTGTTCCTTCCACCATTCAGCGCCAGCATCACGCCGCGCTGGAACTCGTGCCGAAACTGAGTGATGCCAAGATCCTGGAAGACTGGGCCGGCCTGCGTCCTGGAACGCCGGACAATTTGCCGATTCTTGGCGCAACCGCAACGCCCGGATATTATGTCGCAACCGGCCACTTCCGCGACGGAATACTGCTGGCTCCGATCACCGCGGAAGTGATGGCAGACGTGATCGAAGGCCGCGCGCCGACAATCGACCTGACTCCATTCTCGCCGTCAAGGTTTCCCCTGTGAACCTCTGTGTCTCTTGCGGTGAAGGCCGTTGTATCCGGCACGGTACTCGTCCATCGCGCTATACTGATTCGTTTCCTGAATCCCTATCTGGCGATGCCCGCCTCGCTCCAAATCGCACAATTCAGAAAGGACTATTATGGCCTCTCCCGCAGTTGACTTTGCCCGCAGTAATCAGCAGCGTTTCCTGAACGAACTCAAGGATCTTCTCCGCATTCCCAGCGTCAGCACTTCCGATGAACACAAGCCCGACGTCCGGAAAGCCGCCGACTTTGTGGCTAATGAACTGCGCCGCATCGGCATGGAAAATGTCGAGGTGATTCCGACCCAGGGACATCCGCTCATCTACTGCGACTGGCTGCACGCTTCCGGCAAACCCACCGTACTCATGTATGCGCACTATGACGTTCAGCCCGCCGAACCGCTCGACGAGTGGCACACTCCGCCGTTCGAACCGACCGAGCGCAACAACAATATTTACGCGCGCGGCGCGGTCGACGACAAAGGCCAGCTCTGGATGGAAGTCAAAGCGCTCGAAGCCCTCATGCAAACCGGCGGAGGAAAACTGCCGATCAACGTGAAGGTGATTTTCGAAGGCGAAGAGGAAGTCGGCGGAGAATCGATTGCCGAATACGTCCGCAAGCAGAAAGCCAAGCTGAAAGCCGATTTCGCGCTGGTTTGTGATACCGAGCTTTTCGCTCCCGACCTTCCGACGCTATGTGTCGGGCTGCGAGGACTGGTGTACACGGAGATCGAAGCTTATGGCGCGAAAACGGATTTGCACTCCGGCGTGTACGGAGGCGCGGCACCGAATCCCTTCTTCGCGCTGATCGAGATGATCAGCAAGATGAAAGACTCGAAGGGCAAAGTGCTGATCCCGGGCTTCTACAAGGGAGTGAAGGCTCCGACCGCAGCCGAACTGAAAACCTGGAAGCGGTTGCCGTTCAACGAAGAGCATTACCGCAAGACCGAAGTCGGATCAAAGGTGCTGACCGGCGAGCCTGGATATTCGGTTCTCTATCGCACGTGGGCGCGTCCCACGCTCGAAGTTCACGGAATGCCGGGCGGCTTTATTGCCGATGGCGCGAAAACCGTGATTCCGGCGAAGGCAAAGGCGAAAGTCTCGATGCGCCTGGTTCCCAATCAGGACCCGGATGACATCCTGAAGAGGTACCTGGCGTTCGTGAAGAAGGTCACACCGAAAGGGATCGAGACCAAGGTCAAAGTGTGGAGCAAAGGTCCGGCTTGTGTGGTGAGCACTGACAACGAGTACATCGAGGCCGCGACGCAAGCTCTGCATGACACGTTCAAGAAAGATACGGTATTCATCCGCAGCGGCGGTTCGATTCCGATCGTCACCGACTTTCAGGATGTGCTGAAAATTCCCAGCGTGATGATGGGTTTTGGGCTTCCCGACGACAATCTTCATGCCCCGAACGAAAAGTTCCACATTCCGAACTTTTATCGAGGGATCGAGACGATTTGCAGATTCTTCGAGAAGCTGGGATAGGAAATCAGGGTTCAGGGTTCAGGGGTCAGAGATCAGGGATTAGTGGTCAGTTTTGAAAGGGGCGCGGCTTTCGTCCGCGCCCTTTAGCGGCAGTGACCTGTCGTCCTGAGCAAGCGCAGTTGAAAGGTCCCTACGATCACCAAAAAGATAAGCGTCGCGAGGGCCGCTTTTTTATTCTTGTGAAGTTTTCGAAATCGCGCGAAAAGTGGAAGATTACTACTTCGTTATCCCCCCTCCCCCCCGGGGTGCATCTGTGGAATCATGGGTTTAGGGGGAAACTGGAAAGTAATCTATGAGCTGCAACAACTTGCGGCCAAAATCTTGATTCGCAAGGGGTTACCTTGCAACCTTGGTTCTACGTGACTCAGGGAGATTATTCAGGATCAGGAATTCTCAGTCAAGGTTGAATGAACATCGTGCCCCTGTGGAAAAAACGCTGCCGTTTCCGCACACAAGGGATAGGGACTGCCGCGCAGCCGCTGAGAGGCCAAGGTAAGATTGGGTCAAAATGAAACGAACGAAAAAGCCTACTCATTCGCCGCAATCATCGCCGAAGTCTGCATCCCCGAAAGCGCCTCGGTTTGCCGTGGCCATTATGGCGGCCGGCAAAGGAACCAGGCTCAAATCGCAAATTCCCAAAGTGCTGCATGAGGTTGGCGGCAAACCGCTACTGGAGCATGTGATCCGAGCGGCGGTGCATCTGGTACCGGCCAGCGATGTCTACGCGATTATCGGACACGAAGCCGAACGTGTTCGTTCCGCAGTCGAACACACCGGGGTGAAATTCGTGGTGCAGTCGGAACAGAAAGGCACCGGGCACGCCCTCATGGTGGCGCAAGACGCCCTGGCTGCATACGACCACGTGATCGTGCTTTCCGGGGATGCGCCTCTCATAACGGCTGCAACCATCGAGAAACTGCGCGACTTCCATCTGCGGGAAAAAGCCGCTATGACTCTGCTCAGCGCCGATCTGGAAAGTCCTCATGGATATGGCCGGGTCGTTCGGAAAGGGCCGCGGAGTGCCGAGGTGCAGGTCATCGTCGAAGAGAAGGCAGCGAGTGCTGCTCAGAAAAAGATCCGTGAGATCAACTCGGGCTTCTACGTTTTCTCGGTAGGCGATCTCTATGGACACATCGGGCAACTCTCGACTGCCAATGCGCATGGCGAATATTACTTAACCGAAATGGCGGCGGTGCTGCGAAAAGCGCGAAAGCGGGTGGTTGCCTGGAAGACGCCGACTCCACATGAGGTGCTGGGTGGAAATACGCGGGCAGAACTTAGTGACATCGACGAACAGATGAGGATGGCCAAGTGTCGCCAGCTTATGACGGAAGGCGTGACGATTTTCTATCCGTCTACGTGCGTCATTGACGCCGATGTGGAGATTGCGCCGGATACGGTGGTTGAACCTTATGTGCAATTGCTGGGAAAAACCAAGATTGGGAGCAGCTGTCGTGTCCGGTCGTATTGCGTGATCCGCGATTGCGAGATTGGGGACGGCGTCATGATTCGCCCGGGTTGCGTGATGGAAGATTCGCGAGTCGCCGCGGGAGCGATCATCGGCCCGTATTCGCACCTGCGTACGGGTAGCGACATCGGCGAAGGGGCGCACGTCGGAAATTTCGTTGAAACCAAGAAGATCAAATTAGGCAAGAGATCCAAGGCCAATCACCTGACTTATCTGGGCGACGCGGAGATTGGCGCCGGAGTGAACATCGGAGCCGGAACGATTACCTGTAATTACGATGGCGTCAACAAACACAAAACGATCATTGAAGATGGCGTGTTCATCGGCAGTGACAGCACGCTGGTCGCTCCGATTCGTGTTGGAAAAGGCGCTTACGTGGGAGCCGCATCGTGCATCACGGAGGACGTTCCAGAGGATTCGCTCGCCATCGGACGAGCGCGGCAAGTAGTGAAAGAAGGCTGGACACGGGAGAAGACAAAGAAGTAAAGAGGCGGTGGCCGATCCACAACTGAAAAAGGCCGACTCGCGATGCGAATCGGCCTTTTCGTTCATACGGCTAAGGAGAAATCAGTGGGTCACGGCTGCGAATAAATCCGAATGCATCAGAGATTGGAACTGTTGGTCGTTGGCTTTGAAGTGGACGCCGACGTTTTGTCCGTCCGAATCAACCGAAGTGTTGTCGACAGCCACCTTCTCCGCGGGAGTAGCGCTCATCTTCTTGTAGAGCATGTACCCCTTCAGAAGGGAAGCCACGGTTGCCGCAGTCGTTGAGTCAGAGGTGATGACTGTCATATCGAAGTTCACGCCACTGTTGAAGCTCATGGCATAACGCGATCCGACGAGGCGTTTCTTGATGGTGTCGTAGTCGGCGATCTTCGATGCGTCTCCCATGGCGGAATGCAGAGCGTTCTGGGTGCCTTGCTGGTCAAGGATGCTCCAGACCGGAGACGAGTCCACATCGGCCATCATGTCGGCCATGTTGCCGTTGGTATCGAGGCCTAGAATCTGCCCATCTCGAGTGTCGAGTGCGACCTTAATCGAGGTGCCGTCACCGAACAGAAGCGTGCTGTCATCGAGAAAGGTCATGACGAAGCCGCCATCCATTGGGTAGATGTCGGAGTTGTTGTACTTTTTCGGGACATACTTCTGCAGCTTCATCTTCTTCAAGACGGCCTTCTCGTTGAAGGGTCCGGCCGCAACCCCTACCGTCTTGACGCCTTGTTTGCCGGTCCGGAAGGAGGCGAAGGTGAGAGTATCAACGTCTTTGTCGGGATCGAGGCCGATACCTTTGAGGGCCGCCTCGAACTGCTTGAT
Organism: Terriglobia bacterium; assembly: GCA_963711365.1. GTDB lineage: Bacteria > Acidobacteriota > Terriglobia > Terriglobales > Acidobacteriaceae > Sulfotelmatobacter. Next base: position 159,536 of record CAVQDY010000002.1, read on the forward strand.
GTTGTCGGGCATGAGTTGCTGCTTCAGGGCCATCGCCGTGGGAGAGTCTTTGAGGGCGCGGTAATCCACCGAAATGAGCTGCAGCAGGTCAGCCGGCACGCAGGAACGCGCAGAGGAATTGATTGGCATGGCATAAGCCAGGCTCGCCAGAACTAAACAAACGGCACAAATTTTTACAAGTCTCATAACGCCTCGGATCAGGAATGGTCACGATTGCGCACTTTTAAGTTGGATGCGCAATAGGATCTCACCGTTAATAGATCGCTTTATTCTATTTTACTTGCAGCCGAACCGAAGAAAACAAAGGTACAAGGACCGTTGACCCATTGTAGACATGGCGCAGGGTTGCGGGCACTCTAATCATCGTCCGGATCGGTTGGCGGAGTCGTATCGTGCAGGAAGTGATCCGCGTTTAGCGGCGACTCAATTGTCCGAAAAACTAAGGGTGTCTGATGGAGATTGAAACAATCCGAGAGATCGTCTGCATACGCGTCCGCGTAGCCCAACGACGGTAGTCCAAAGGATTCCTCAACAAAGTGAAGGATACTGCCAAAGTCGTGATCCACATGGGAAATATAGCTTGGACGAGCATAGGGAGAGATCACGATCAAAGGGACACGAAATCCGTAGACGTAACCCGAGCCCCAACTCACCCCGTCATTGACGATTTTGAAGGGTGGAACGTGGTCATACCAACCGCCCCAGTCGTCCCAGGTCACAATAATTGCGGTGTTCGCCCAATAAGGGCTGTTTCCGATTGCATTAACGATGGAGGCAACCCAAGAAGGACCGCCGACATTGCCTGTAGCGCCCGCGTGGTCCGAATTCAGGCCGGATGGAATGACCCAACTGACTGTGGGCAACTGATTGTTAGTGATGTCGGTAAGTATGGGCGCCGGCTTCTCCTTTGTATAGAGAACGACGTGGTTCACAAAGTCGGGTCCAACACAGGCGGTGGCATTGGGCGGCGGGACATTGGGACCGCACATGTGTTCAATCGCGTTGGGAGCGTTCCAAATCGATCCGCCCGAAGGGGTGTAGTAGCGCCAGTCGATGCTCTTGGCGTTTAACTCATCCGTAAGCGTAGGGTGGTCCGCGCAAGGGTAGATTCTATGGCGTTCCTCTCCACGGGAATCGATTAAAGCGACGTATTCTGCCGCCGGTGCCGTACAACCGCTTTCGTAGAAGCCGTTTAAGATGCCAACTGGGTTCTCTGCTACGAATGAGGCACTCGTTGTCGATGGGGCAGAGGTTCCGGAAATAATGAACTGGTGGGCAGGGTAGCTCGGCCCCTGATTTGTTTGAAACATGCGGTCGCCAAATGTGTACTGCTCGGCCATTTGAAAGTAGGGCTGAACGTCCGCAGGATTCACATACTGAAATTGCGGATGGTCGGGCGGTTTCGGGCTCGCATTCCGTGGGCCGAATGGAATCTTATCGGCGCCGTTCATTTTGCCGCGGTTATACATCGCTACAAAAGCCGCGTGAGCGTGGCTGAGATCGTAGTTAGTCCCGAGGGGCGCGGGAGTCAAGGGAATGGTTTTACCGGCTGAGTCGATCCCGCTGCTGGCAATATCCGCGCCTGCTGTCATCAGTACCGGGTCGTGAAACAGGTTATCGGGGGTGCGGTTCTCCTGGAAGATAATCACAATGTGCTGAAATTTTCCAGCCAAGATGTGATTCCCTGCGGGCGGTGCCCCACAGCCGTTCAGGCTGAGTAGAACGACTCCAATCACAACCAACAACGATAGTAGTAATAAAGAAACTCGGCCCACGATCGACCTCCGTCACCCTGGATACAACGTGACGTTTGGATGCGGAAGTGAGCTTTATAGTTTAAGAGACCAGAACATTGCGGCAGGTGCGGTTTCGGAAGTTGCTGCCCTATATCCCTAACTTGGCCATTCGCTGGAGGATGCCTTCTCTAAAGGACTGGTCCTTCAGCGACGCCAGGTTGATTTCCACGTTCGCCTGGGCTCCGGTGATGGCTGCAGCGGCTAGGGCCAATGCTGTAGTTAAATCAGATTTCATATTCGGATTGGTAATCGGCTCAAGCGACTTGGCAATGAGAGCAATCTCGTGCGCTTTTTCGGCAACGCTAAGCGGCACGGAAGTAGCCTCCTTCAGCGCCGCTTCGATCAGCATTTCGCCAGAGTTTTCTTCTCCTCCGGAGCGCGCCGCCTTGTAGGCCTTCATCACCGAATCGTACGACTGAGCATCGGCGTCGATCGCACTCTTCAATTCTTCGCGAAGAGGTGTCAGCCGGGCGATGGCCGTACTCAGCTGAGATTCGTATTGCAGGTAAGCCTTTTTCCCGCGAGACATGCCGGCTACCATTCCGGCTAAACCGGCTGCCATGGCGGCTGCCGCGGCCGCCGCACTCCCACCACCGGGAGTGGCCGTTGGCGCCGCAAGTTGCTCTATGAACGGCTCGATGCCGGCGCGAAGGCCTCCCACGGCCATTTTCCCGCTCATTACCGCGGACAGGCGATTCTCCAGGATCAATGACGAATCGAAGTTCTCCACCTGCAGGAACCATTCGGCGGCATCCTCCAAGGGCTTTTTGGGAATCAGTCCGACGATCTCGCTCGAGATCGGAGTGGCGCCGTACCTCGCAGCTTCACGCTTGACCAATTCAAATACCCGGTGGACGGGCGTCTGCTCGAAATCGGTCAGATTCATCGAGACTTGCGCCAAACCGCGCACCAGGAATCCAGCACCCTTGACAAAACGCATCCCGCCCGACGAGAAGCGCACCGCCTTCGCGATTTTCTTGGCAATGTCGACGTTGGCCGTATTCAGGAAGACGTTGTAAGCGATCAGGAATTTGCGGGCGCCGACAACAGTCGCGCCCGCCGTTGGATGGACACGGGGTTCGCCGATATCCGGGCGCCTTGCGGGATTGGTAGCGATCTCTGCGCGAATGCCTTCAAACTGTCCGCGCCGGATATTCTCCAGGCCCTGGCGTTCAGGAATTCTTGCAGCCGATTCGTAGAGGTATACCGGAATCTGATAGCGCTTCCAGATCTCCTCACCCACGTGGTTCGCCATGGAAACGCAGTCTTCGATGGTGACGCCTTCGATTGGAATGAAGGGCACGACGTCGGCCGCGCCCATCCGAGGATGGGCCCCGGTGTGGATGTTCAGATCGATTAACTCAGAGGCTTTCCCTACGCCGCGGATGACGGCTTCCTGAATCGCCTCACGCTCACCAACCAGCGTGATGACGCAACGGTTGTGGTCAGAATCCATTTCGCGGTCGAGCAGGTAGACGCCGGGCAGTCTTCATCGCTTCGACAATGGCGTCAACTTTGCCTTTATCGCGGCCTTCGGAGAAATTCGGGACACATTCGACGAGCGTAGACATAACGGAAGAGCATAACGGTCCGTCGAGTTGACGCGCAAGACTGGCAGCAGAAGAACTGCGGCGGTCGGGAAACCCTATTGCTTTCTGCTGCCGAAGAACTTGCCAATTCCCAATCGTACCTGCACGGTGTTCACCCCAGGATTTGGTGTGGCCAGACCGGCATTCGAAATATGCATGTAGCGCAGTTCTACGCTGACATTCTTGCGCGAACCCAGGATGTGCATGCCCAAGGCAGCCTGATCCATGAAGTTGACGGTGTTGGTTCCGGTGGGTACGTCATGGCTGGTGAAGAGTGCGCCGCCAGTGAGCTCAAGATAAGGCGATATGGGTCCGTGGCGCTGAAAGTTCCACTTGAGAACGAGTGGGTCGAAACCGGCACCATAGGCCGTGTTGGCAGGCTGAAACGCCAGAAAGACCGGGACAGCATCCACGGCATATTCGAAGCGTCCGCGCAGGAAGCCGGGAAGATGAGGTCCAGTGAGAACCCATCCATAACGCAAGCCGGCGTTGAAGACTCCGGTGTTGCCGCGTCCGCCAGCGACTGAATGCCCGCCGCCAGCCCAGATCTGGATTTCGTTGCCGCCCTTTTCCGGAGCAGCTTGCGCCAACAGAACGCCCGGCGTGTAGAGGGCGAGCAGGAACAGCAGGCGAAGTGTCATAGGGGATTCTTGTTGCGGTTCCCGGTAATCGCCAGTTCGACGACATCATGTGCCGCCCTGGTGAAGTTGTGACGGGCGACTCCTGCTTCTTCCAGGTAGTCCCCGAGCACGGGGATGACTCCGAGCGCTTCCACTTCGTCAAGGTCATTCACGATCTGGCAAGCGCCTTCCTGTGCATATTTTGCCTTGAGTTCGTCGGAAACGAGAGTGCGATTCAGAAGAGCGTAATCAAAAATCGGTCCTTGCGCATGGCGATTCAAGGCTCGAATGTGGTCGGCTGCAGTTAAGCCCAGACTCTCGTTGGCCTGCGTCATCAGGTTACAGATGTAGACCTTGGTAGCGCGCGAGCCGACAATCGCTTGCGAAATTCCGCGTACCAGCAGATTTGGGATGAGGCTGGTGAACAGGGAACCGGGGCCAATGGTGATCAGATCGGCGTTCGCAATGGCTTCCAGAGTTTGCGGCATGGGACCTACATTCGGCGGAACGAGAGACAACTCGCGGATTCTACCTTTGCTGGCCGTGATTCTGGTCTCACCACGAACTCTCGAGCCATCTTCCATCAAGGCTTCGAGTTCGATATTCGATGTGGTTGCGGGATAGATGTGCCCGCGCGTCAGCAGAATCTCAGAGGAGAGACGAACGGCCTCGGAGAAATCGGAGGTGAGGGAGGTCAGCGCCGCCAGAAACAGGTTGCCGAAGCTATGGCCTTCGAGCCCCGATCCTTTATCGAAGCGGTGCCGGAACAGCCTGGAGAGCAGCGCCTCGTCTTCGCTCAGGGCAACGATGCAATTGCGAATGTCCCCCGGAGGCAACATATTCAGCTCTTTCCGGAGTCGTCCGCTCGATCCCCCGTCATCGCTGACCGTCACCACCGCACTCAGATCGCGAATTAGAGGGGAGGCAGCCGGGGGCGCGCAAAGATCGGTAGGCGACGGCACAAACCGCTTGAGTCCCTTAAGGAGAGTGGAGAGACCGGTGCCACCACCAATCGCGACTACACGAAGACCTCCGGCTTGTATTGTCGGGTCTTGGGTCGCGAACTCAGCGGCCTTGGTTTCCATCCGTAGAGTCCTCGAAGGCAATTAGAGGGATTCTTCGTCGCCGAGTTGATCGGAGGATCCGAGTTCCGTTCCCGGGTCCGGATAGAGTAATTCCGTGAAACGTGGATCCTCGGCCAGGTTTTGAAAATCGGAATCATTCCGCGCCTGAAATCGCAGTTGCGGATTCAGATGGAGAGCCTCGTCCAGGCGACGCAGGGAATCTTCCACGTGTCCGGTCAGGCAATCCAACGCCGCCAAGCCATAAACCACGTAGTCGGACTTGGGATTCTGTTTGAGCAGCTTGTCCAAATGTTCGCGTGCGGTCACATAGTCGCCCACATTGATCAAAGAAACGACGAAGTCGAAATGTTCTTCGGAGGTCTTGAACTGATTCGCGGCTACGCGTTCCAGGTGCTGGTTGCAGATGCTGAGATGAACCGTGGCGCGGTCCGTGAGTTCCTTGCTGGGACCGGTAATCACCTTCTGAAAGTGAGGCTTCGCCTTCTCGAACTTGTGCTCCTGCATGGCTCGCAGGCCAGCCTCGTAACTTTGCAAGGCTTGGGTATAGCGCGGATCCTCCGCAACGGTCTTCTTGGGAGTAGATTTTTGGGCCATGTGTAAGACTCTTCCTGTGTTCTTGGGAATGGCGATCTCCTTAGCGACACACGTTTTGTCTGAGCAGTAGAGTATCGCCTAAGAAATAGGTGTAGGTCCAGTGCCGAGGACCTAATCTGATGAAACCTGGAATGGCGGGGGCGTTTCTTCCCGCTGCTAGTTCATGTTGGCGGCCGACTCCAGATCGATCTGCTTCCAATCACCCTTGATGATACCGGCCCGGATCTGAGCCGCAGTCTTGCCTTTTTTGTGCTGCTGGTAGGAGTAGTACAGTTCCTTCAGGCATGTGGAGCACCGTGCCCCGTGCGTGTTCTCGAAGCAGCTATGCAGGCTGTTATGCCCCATGCGGTCGCAATAGCAGTAACAGGGTTGCTGGTGCAGGACAGTCGGAATCTTAGCCGCCAATTCGTAGGCATGCGTCTGATAGGCGTTCTGTGCGTCCGGACCCCAAAGGTCGGCCTTGGTCAGAAGCGCCGGCAGCTTCGTGCCTTTTGGCGGGGGTCCAGCATTATAGGCCGGAATTCCTCCCTCCTCCTGCGACGACCATTGCGCCGAAACCGAGAGGGTTACCAGGAACAGGAAGCATAAAGTCAGACAGCGGTAGGCGAGTTTGTTGCGAGACAAGCGCAGCATCATCGGATCATCCCCAATTCGCTTATTGTACCCTGACCACCGTACAACTGCTGGTTTCCAAGTCGCTTCTGTATACAATAGAGTCACATGCAGGAAAGTTCCTCAGAGCCGAAGGCTGCATCCGGGATAAATGTCCCCGCAGCACCTGCGGACTCGCCCCCACAACTGGTGACTGCAGCGCCGCTCGCCGCAGAACCTGTTCGGATCGGAGCGGGGCTGGGCGTGTGGCTCCGTGACCTGATTATTTCCCTCGCAATCTCGGCGTTTATCATCATTTTTCTCTACCAACCTGTGAAGGTCGAAGGCACCAGCATGATGCCTTCACTGGAAGATCAGGAACGGATCTTCGTCAACAAGTTCGTATACCGCTTGGAGCCGATCGGCCGAGGAGATATCGTCGTCTTCCGCTACCCTCGGGATCCGTCGAAGAGCTACATCAAGCGCGTGATCGGCATGGCGGGAGACCGCATCCGCATCGACTCCGGACAGGTGTACGTCAATGGCAAGCCGCTCGATGAGGAGTACGTCCCGTCTGAATACGCCGATGCCCGGTCCTACCCAGAGATTACGGTGCCGCCCGATAGTTATTTTGTTTTGGGCGATCACCGGTCGATGTCGAATGACAGCCGCGATTTCGGCTCGGTCAATCAAAGCTTCATCTACGGCAAGGCCGTTTTTGGCTATTGGCCGATGGAGAAGTTGGGCCGGGTGCGGTAGGTATTTCAGATTCCAGTCGTCCTCCGGCTCCCACATCCAGTTTTCCTCACACCCAGTTTTCCTCAGATTTCCTCAGCTCCTTGCGGCTTCTTTGCTTGGTGCCCGCTGCAATAACTGTTAATATTCATAAAATCCACTCACCGGAGCGAGAATGCAGGCTATCCTTGCGCTGGAAGACGGCAGAGTCTTCCGAGGCAAAGGCTACGGCGCCAAAGGCGAATGCTACGGCGAAGTCGTTTTTAATACTTCCATCACCGGATATCAGGAAATTTTCACCGACCCTTCCTACTCCGGACAGATCGTCATTCTGACGAATCCAGAAATCGGAAATTACGGCACTAATCAGGATGATAACGAAGCCACGCGTCCATGGATCGAGGGCCTGATCGTGCGCGAGTTCTCGCGCGTGAGTTCGAACTGGCGCTCGCAGCAGGTGGCGGAAGAATACCTGGAGCAGTTCAACGTGCCCGTGCTGTCGGATATCGACACGCGCTCGCTGGTTCGTCATCTGCGCGATCATGGTGTGATGCGCGGGGTGATCTCAACCATCGAGAGCGATACCGACAAGCTGATCGCGAAAGCGCGGTCGATTCCGAAAATGGATGGGACTGACCTGGCCAAAGAAGTCAGCACCAAGCGTTCGTACGTCTGGGAAGTCGGCGAGCGTTCGCATGAGCCAACCGCTGTGGTCGGAGTAAAAGACGATGAGCCGCGCTTCCACGTGGTTGCGTATGACTTCGGCATCAAGCAAAACATTCTGCGCAAACTGAGGGGCGAGGGCTGCAAGGTTACCGTCGTCCCGGCGCAGACTCCAGCGGAAGATGTGCTGGCGTTGAAGCCGGACGGAGTTTTCTTGTCGAATGGCCCTGGTGATCCTGAGCCGTGTACGTACGCCGTTGATTCGATTCGCAGGCTCATGGGGCGGCAGCCGATCTTCGGTATCTGTCTGGGACATCAACTGACAGGGATCGCGCTCGGCGGCAAGACGTTCAAGCTGAAGTTCGGGCACCACGGCGGGAATCATCCGGTAAAGCAGTTGAAGACCGGCAAGATTGAGATCACGGCGCATAACCATAACTTCGCGGTCGATCCTGACTCGCTGGCCGAGAGCGAAGTCGAATTGACGCACATCGATTTGAACGATCAGACGCTGGAGGGCCTGCGCCACCGGAACATGCCGCTGTTCAGCGTGCAGTATCACCCGGAAGCCGCGCCGGGCCCGCACGACTCGCACTATCTGTTCAAAGAGTTCACGAAGATGATGGAGGAGTGGAAAGGGTGAGAACTGGGCGATGGGCACTTTTCGTCGTGCTTTGTGCGGCACGGGCGGGCGGATGCGAAGCTATGATTCCGAAAAATCCAGTGAAAGTTTCCGCGGCATGTGGATACGCAGAGGACTCTGTGGGCGGCCGGATTGCCGATCTTGATTTAAAGCTCGTTACGAGTAACCAAACAACAGTCGCCGAAGTGCACACCGATGCCAATGGAGATTTCCGATTCCCGACCACACAGCTAGGCACGTACGTCATGACTTCAGGAACGCGTGGCTGGACAGTGGATGGGTGGCCCATACAAGTTACGTCTTCGGAGTCCTACACGAAGTGCAAGCATCCGTTAATTGTAAGACCGAGCCTTGCCGGATGCGGCGGGTCGGTGAATAAGAAGGGGTATCGTCCCAAATTCTAAAGTCAACGGCTCGAAGTCGCCTGTGATTTGAAAAGGGTGCGCCTTGAAGGCGCGCCGCAAAGAGATGAGATTAATTCTGTCATCCCGAGCCGCGAAGACCGTCCGCGAAGCGGCGATCTTCGCAGTTGAGGGACCTTGCGTTTTGCTTAAAGCGCCTTTGCAGTCGGCGGGTAGCACAAGGTCCCTCCATGCGCCAGTTGATTGGCTTGGCCAACCAACTGGCTTGGTCGGGATGACAAAGTTGAAATCGAAACGGAATAATGCCTAAACGCACTGACATCTCGAAGATCCTAGTACTCGGCTCCGGACCCATTGTCATCGGGCAGTCGGCGGAGTTCGATTACTCTGGCACGCAGGCCTGCAAGGCGCTCAAGTCTGAGGGCTACGAAGTGGTGCTGGCGAACTCGAATCCGGCCACCATCATGACCGATCCGGAGTCGGCCGACCGCACTTACATCGAGCCGCTCACGCTCGAATATCTCGAAGAGATCATCCGCATCGAGCGCGAGATGTCTCCGGGCGCCGGCTTTGCCGTGCTGCCCACGGTCGGCGGACAGACCGCATTGAATCTCGCGATCGAACTTTCCGACGGCGGCGTGCTCGAGAAGTACAACGTCAATCTGATCGGCGCGAACGTCGCTGCCATCAAGAAGGCGGAGGACCGGCTCTTCTTCAAAGACGCAATGCAGAAGATCGGCCTCGACGTGCCCAAGTCGGCGCTGGTCAACAACACAAAAGATGGCATTGAGTTCGCAGGGAAAATCGGATTTCCGGTCATCGTGCGTCCATCATTCACGCTGGGCGGAACTGGTGGCGGCATCGCCTACAACCGCGAAGAACTCGGAGAGGTTCTCACCCGCGGCCTCGATCTCTCTCCGGTACACGAAGCGCTGATCGAAGAATCGGTATTGGGCTGGAAGGAATTCGAGCTTGAGGTGATGCGCGACACCCGCGACAACGTCATCATCATCTGCTCGATCGAGAACTTCGATCCGATGGGCGTGCATACTGGCGACTCGATCACGGTCGCCCCGGCGCAAACTTTGACCGATCGGGAATATCAGGCGATGCGGGATGCATCGATCGCGGTGATCCGCGAAATCGGTGTGGATACCGGCGGATCGAATATTCAGTTCGGAGTGAATCCCGAGACCGGGCGGATGGTCGTCATCGAGATGAACCCACGTGTTTCACGGTCCTCAGCGTTGGCTTCAAAGGCGACAGGATTCCCGATTGCGAAGATCGCCGCCAAGCTCGCGGTCGGATACACGCTCGACGAAATTCCCAACGACATTACGCGCAAGACGCCCGCGTGTTTTGAGCCGACGCTCGATTACGTCGTCGTGAAAATTCCGAAATGGCAGTTCGAAAAATTCCCTGGTGCCGACGACACTCTGGGCCCGCAAATGAAATCGGTCGGGGAAGTCATGGCCATCGGCCGCACTTTCAAAGAAGCGCTAATGAAGGGTATCCGCTCACTCGATACCGGCAAGAAGGTTGGCTCCGATAAGATCGAGCCCAAGATTCTGACGCAGCGGTTGGTCACGCCACATCCTGAGCGTCTGGCTTACGTTCGGTACGCCCTTCGTCAGGGACACACCGTCAAGCAGATCGCCAAGATGACCTCGATGGATCCATGGTTCCTTTATCAACTTAAGGAGATCAACGACCAGCAGCTTGAGTTGGAAAAGCATCCGATGGAGTCGATCCCGCCGGATGTACTTCGCGAATCGAAACGTATGGGCCTCTCCGATGGACGCCTCGCGCAAGTCTGGCGGCTCGATGGACAGGAAAAAGTTCGCCACCTGCGCAAGAAGTACGGGATCATGCCGGTTTATAAGCGGGTCGATACCTGCGCGGCTGAGTTCGAGAGTTTCACTCCCTATCTTTATTCCACCTATGAAGACGAAGATGAGGCCGCGCCCACCGACAAGAAGAAGGTCATCATTCTGGGCAGCGGGCCGAATCGCATCGGGCAGGGAATTGAGTTCGATTACTGTTGCTGTCACGCTTCGTTTGCGCTGCGCGATGATGGATACGAGACGATCATGATCAACTGCAATCCTGAGACCGTCTCGACTGATTACGACACCAGCGACCGTCTCTACTTCGAGCCGCTTACCTTTGAAGACGTCTGGGCGATTTATCAGCACGAAACGTCGAAGGGCGCGGACGTCGGAGTGATCGTGCAGTTCGGCGGGCAGACGCCACTGAATCTTGCGCTTCCTCTGAAAGAAGCGGGCGTGAAAATCATCGGCACATCGCCGGAGTCCATCGATCTGGCCGAAGATCGCAAGCAATTCAACAAGCTGCTGGAGGACCTGCAAATTCCACAGGCACCTGGCGTCATGGCGACGTCGATCGAGGAAGCGGTCGAAGGCGCGAAACGCATCGGCTATCCAGTGCTTGTTCGTCCTTCCTACGTGCTGGGGGGACGCGCCATGGTGATCGCCTACGACGACCAGTCGATTGTTCGCTACATGCAAGAAGCGGTCGAGTACTCGCACGACCGCCCAGTACTGATCGACCACTTCCTCGAAGATGCCATCGAAGTCGATGTCGACGCGCTGTCCGACGGCGAGGACGTCGTCATCGGGGGAATTATGCAGCACATCGAGGAAGCCGGAATTCACTCCGGCGATTCGTCGTGTGTGTTGCCCGCAGTCGATATCCCGCAGCATCTGCTCGAGCGCATGCGTGAATACACGTTCAAACTGGCGAAAGCGTTGAAGGTTGTGGGGTTGATGAATATTCAGTTTGCGATCCCGCGCGGCAATGGCACCTCAGGCAACGGATCGCAGGGTGGCAAAGTGTATGTGCTGGAAGTGAATCCGCGCGCATCGCGCACCGTTCCCTACGTTTCGAAAGCGACGGGCGTTCCCATGGCTAAGATCGCCGCCCGCCTGATGACGGGCCGCAAACTGCGCGAATTCCTACCCGACTTCATAGCGCGCCGCGCCGATCTCGATACCGGAAGTTTTTATTTCGTGAAATCCCCGGTGTTTCCGTGGAACAAATTTCCCGGCGTCGATACTGTTCTCGGACCCGAGATGAAATCAACCGGCGAGGTCATGGGCGTCGCGGATAATTTTGGCGAGGCATTCGCCAAGGCGCAACTGGCCGCGGGGCAGAAGCTTCCGACTAAAGGAGCCATCTTCATCAGCGTGACCGACACGGATAAGCGGCACGTTGCACCGGTTGCCCGCAAGTTTGTCGACATGGGGTTCAAGTTGGTCGCGACGGCTGGAACCGCCGACGTGATCGAAGCTGCCGGGATGAATGTGGAGCGCGTGTACAAAGTCAAAGAAGGGCGTCCCAACGTGGTCGACTTCATTAAGGGACAGCGCATTCAACTCGTGGTGAACACTCCTACGGGGCAGGAGCCCTGGTTCGATGAGAAGGCGATCCGCCGCGCCGCAGTGACCGCGCGCATTCCTACGATCACGACGCTGGCCGCCGCACGCGCAGCCGCAGAAGGCATCGAAGCGCTGCAGCGGGGCGAAGTGAACGTGCATGCATTGCAGCAGTTGCATGCGGAACGATCCGTGCGACGCTAGTCTCTAGCGATAATTTCATGTTCCCCATTTTCGTCGGAATGGCTGGCTGGATTCCGCTCTTCGTCTTTTGGAAACGGGTAAGGGAGAGGCTTCGAATTAACAACCCGAGTCAGAACTGATACCCTGAATTATGCTTCTCCACGGAATTTTTCCTCCCATCACCACTCCGTTCTATCCCGACGGCAACGTCTACTATAAAAAGCTTGAGGCCAACGTCGAGCGCTACTCGCGGACTCCGGTCGCGGGGATCGTCGTGCTCGGGTCGACGGGCGAGGCGCTGATGCTCTCCGATCAGGAGAAGCGCGATGTTTTGAAGACAGCCCGCGACGCGGCCGCTCCCCACAAAGTGCTGATTGCCGGCACCGGCATCGAGTCCGCGATCGAAACTCTGCGGCTCACCGAATATGCCGCTGAACTTGGCTACGACGTCGCCATGGTGCGTACCCCGCATTACTACAAGAAGCAGATGCTGCCGGAGAATCTTCTGGCGTTCTATCGCATGGTAGCCGACCGGTCGCCGCTGCCCATCATCATTTATAACTTTCCACAGGCAACGGGCTACGACATGCCGGCAGAATTGGTCATTGAACTTGCCGAGCATCCCAATCTGATCGGAATTAAGGAATCCAGCGGCGACGTTGAAAAGGTCCGCAGGATGGTGGAAGGCACGCGCCACGTCAAGCGCAGCGCCACCGTGACCGAGACCTTCGAGGCGGTCACGCCACGCATGCTCGCGGCGACTGCTGCCGGGGAATCGGGCAATGGCGGGGAACTGGTTCAAGTCGGAGCGCTCTCTGGGGAGAAGGATGTGAAGCCGTCTTCCTCAGCCGTCAGCGTAGTCGGCAAGATGAAGACGCGCCAAAAGGAAGTCGGCTTCCAGGTTCTCGTTGGGGCTGCGCACAAACTTCATCCGTCCCTTGACGCCGGGGCTGTTGGGGCGATTCTGGCCTTCGCGGGTCCCGCTCCGACTGCCTGTTACGAGATCTACGCGGCGTGGAAGGAAGGCGACATAGAGCTGGCGCGTTTGAAACAGGAGAAGATCGCGAAAGCTGCGCAGCGGGTCGGCGATCTCGGCGTTCCTGGATTCAAGTACGCCATGGATTTCAACGGCTACTACGGTGGCCCGGCGCGCTTGCCGTTCTTGCCACCCAGGGCGGATGTGAAGGCGGAGATCGAAAGCCTGCTGGCGGATATTCGCAACTAGGAGTTCTGGGGTGAAGGCGGAGAGACCTCAGCGTGAGAAGTTACCTCCGATCTCTGAGCAGATGAAAGCCTGGTCCGCGGCGCTCGCGACCGAGTTCGAGGGATGGCCCCAGGTTACTCAAAAATCCTTCTTCGGTTTCACGGCCCTGTACCGGGGCAAGGTTATGTTTGGCATTCTGCCGCGCACTCGCAGCATCTTTGGTGGAAATTCCGTGGCATTCCGATTCGATAAGATCAGTCCAACCACGCGATCTTTTATGGAGAAGGATCAAAGAGTCGCGGCATTCGATAAAAGCAACACCCGCTGGTTTACTTTTCAGGTGTCCTCGGACGCCGACCTTCACGAGGCGCTGGGTTACCTCGGCAGAGCTTTTGACGCCGCCCGCAGCCAAAAGAAAACAAGATAGATCGCGACTGCTTGTGATCCCAATCACACGGGAGTATACTGAGTTCGAACGAACGTTCGAAATAGTCTGTCGCTGCACCGATTATGGGTTCCTCTACAGCAACCCGCGTAAATGGCCGCCGTCGTCGCACCACGCCTGCTGAGACACGTTATGATCGGCGCCTGGCCGAGATCCTCACCCACGCCACTGAAGTTTTCTGCAAGAAAGGGTACGAAGGCGCTTCGATGCGCGACCTCTCGCGGGAGAGCGGCATGTCGCTCGCTGGCCTGTACTACTACTTCGAGTCGAAAGAACGGCTGCTTTACCTGATTCAGAAGCACACGTTCGCTACGATCGTCCAGAGATTGAAATCACAGCTGGAAGGTGTGACCGACGTCGAAGAGCGCATTCGCATTTTCATTCTCAATCACCTGGAATATTTTCTGGCCAACCAGGCAGCCATGAAGGTGCTCTCACATGAGGATGAAATCCTGAAGAACGGATTTGCCTCTGAAGTGGCCGCGATTAAGCGCGAGTACTACCGGATATGTGTCGGATTGCTCGATGATTTGAAGCGGGAGCGCGGAGGCCAGTTTTCCACGCGGATTGCGGTTCTGAGCCTGTTCGGCATGATGAACTGGATTTACACCTGGCATAACCCGCGGGTGGATGCGGACGCGGCTTCCATGGCAAAGGAAATGGGAGATATTTTCTTGCAGGGAGTGATGAGCAGTAAAGGGCGCAAGGAGCGTTGAGCGCGTTCGAGCGAGTGCAAAAGAGCTTTTAGAAGACACGGTCACGACGTAGATAGAGTTTCGGCTTCGGCCACTGAAGACAAATTCAAAGACGGAGTAAGGAGTCATTGCAATGGCGACCACAATGCAGCCAGCAACCACAGAATCCACCAAGCAACTTGTGAACTACCGCGCCGATGGCGGCGTAGCCGTCATCGAGATGTGCGATCCGCCCGCCAATACCTACACCTACGAGATGAATCGCCAACTCGACGAGGCGATCCTGAAAGCGCGCATGGAGAACGACGTTTACGTGATCGTGTTGACTGGCGCTGGCGACAAGTTCTTCTCCGCGGGCGCGAATATCAAGATGCTCTCCAGCGTCGATCCAACGTTCAAGTACTACTTCTGCCTGCACGCCAACGAGATGCTGCTGCGCCTGGAGCATACGCCGAAGCTGGTGATTGCGGCGATCAACGGCCACTGCGTTGGCGGAGGTCTCGAGATTGCCATGGCTGCCGACATTCGCATCGCGCGCAAAGACGCGGGCAAGATCGGTCTGCCGGAAGTGAATCTAGGTGTTCTGCCGGGAACGGGCGGCACGCAGCGTCTGTCGCGGCTAGTCGGGAAGAGCAAGGCGATCGAGCTGATGGTCACCGGCAATACGTTCTCATTTGAAGAGGCGCAGGAACTTGGAATCGTCAACGATGTTTTCGAGCGTGACGGTTTCATGGAAAACATCATGGAATACGCGCGCCAGTTCTGTCCGCCCAACAAGGCGGCCAAGGCCGTTGGACGCATTAAGCGCGCCGTGCAGACCGGCTGGGAGATTCCGATGGAATCCGCATTAGCCGTAGAACGCGAGAATCAGCAACTGCTCTTCCAGAGCGAAGACGCCAAAGAAGGGTTGGCTGCGTATGTAGAAAAGCGGCCAGCGGTGTTCAAGGCGAAATAGGTTAAAGACCCGTGTGGGGACCGGCGTTCCTTCGGTCCCCGCGCGACAGCGCGGTTCGATGGCAAGGAGATCGATGTCAGTAGCAACAAAAACAAACATTAAGCCGGGCCAGATTGTTGATCGACGGTCAATGGACCGACGCGTCAAAGACCTTCGACACAGTCAATCCCGCCACCAGGCGAAGTGCTGACTCAAGTGGCCGAGGCCTCAGCTGCCGATGTTGATGGCGCCGTAGGGGCGGCTCGCCATGCCTTCGAAGACCGAAACGGCCCGTGGCGCAAGCTCTCGGCCAGCGAGCGCGGACGCCTGATCTGGAAACTCTCCGATCTGGTTGAAAACCACATCGACGAACTTGCCGAACTCGAAACCCTCGACAACGGCAAGCCGATCTTCGAATCGCGTTATGTCGATATGCCGATGGTCGTCGACGTTCTGCGTTATTACGCAGGGCTGGCGACGAAGATCCACGGCGAGACTGTCAATAGCTTCGAGACCGCCTTCACCTACACGCTTCGCGAGCCGGTCGGCGTCGTCGGTCTGATCGTTCCCTGGAATTTCCCGTTGTTGCTCGCTTCATGGAAAGTGGGACCAGCACTGGCGTGCGGGAACACGCTAGTGCTGAAGCCCGCCGAGCAGACGCCGCTCACCACACTGAAATTCGGAGAGTTGGTGATCGAAGCGGGATTTCCCGCCGGCGTGGTCAACATTCTCACCGGCGGGCCGGAGACCGGCAAAGCGATTGTTGCTCATCCAGGAATCGATAAGATCGCGTTCACCGGCTCTACTGCGGTCGGCAAAGAGATTATGCGGGGCGCTGCCGACACATTGAAGCGCGTGACTCTGGAACTCGGAGGCAAGTCTCCGAATATCGTCTTCTCGGATGCGGACGTCGATAGCGCCGTGAAAGGCGCCATCAACGGGATCTTCTATGGCAAGGGCGAAGTCTGCAACGCGGGATCGCGGCTGTTTCTGGAAAGCAAATTGAAAGACGAGTTCACCGAGAAGCTGGTGGCGCGGGCCTCGAAGATGCGGCCGGCGGATCCGCTCGATCCTAAGACGCGTCTCGGAGCGATCGTCAGCCAGGAACAGATGAATACTGTACTCAGCTTCATTGAAGCGGGAAAGAAAGATGGCGCGAAGCTGGTCTCGGGTGGCAATCGTGTTTCCGTCAACGGCGATAAGGGGTACTTCATCGAGCCAACGATTTTCGGCGAGGTGAAGAACGATATGAAGATCGCGCGCGAAGAAATCTTCGGACCGGTCTTATCGGTGCTGACCTTTGATGACGTCGATGAAGTCATCGAGCAGGCCAATAACAATCCGTACGGGCTGGCTGCCGCTGTCTGGACGCGCGACGTGAAGAAGGCGCACAGCGTGTCCCGCCGGCTCAAAGCAGGTACGGTATGGATCAATACGTATGGATTGATGGACGCTTCACTTCCGTTTCGGCGGCTACAAGAGTTCAGGGTTTGGCCGCGAACTGGGAGCGCACGCAATCGAGCATTACACCGAACTGAAAACGGTTTGGTTGAACATGGGATGAAAATCACAACCACAGAGGTCACAGGGGAGCACAGAGGATTTGCCCAGTGTCCTACCTGTGGTTAAGAGGGTTTGAGTTATGCCGGGAAAAGTAGCAAAAATCGGAACATTCAGTGACTGGATTGGTCTCTTCAACGACTGGCGCAAAGAGATCGGCGTCAATACGACGGATATCGAGGCATTCAAGTTCGACACGCTGTACGGCGCGATCGATACCGAGGACATCGAGTTCGGCCACTACAAAGGCCGCCACAAGTGGGAAAACCTGCGCCAGATTCCTACACAGCAGATGCGCGACGCCCTGATGAACATGATCGTCTACCAGGGCGACACCGAATTCGCCAGCGTGGAACAGCAGCGCAACCTGCTCGACAACGCTCCCACGGATTGGGACCGCAGCGCCATCACGCGCGTGATGATCGAAGAGATGCGCCACGGCTGGCAGATGTGCGCTCTGCTGGTCGACCACTTCGGATATTCGGGCAAGGTCGAAGCGCAAAAAATGCTGGAGCGTCGCGCCTTCGAGAATAAGCGTCTGCTCGGCGCCTTCAATGTCGACGTCGACAACTGGATGGATTTTTTCACCTACACCGATTTTGTCGATCGCGACGGCAAGTTCCAGCTGCAGATGCTGAAGTTCTCCGCCTTTGCGCCTCTGGGCCGATCGATGTCATACATGCTTCGCGAAGAGGCCTTCCACATGGGCACCGGCAATGATGGACTGCGGCGCATTGTGGAAGCAGGCGTCATTCCGGCCTGGTTAATCCAGAAATATCTCAACAAATGGATTTCAAGCTCCTACGATCTGTTTGGCACCGATCATTCCTCGTCGGCGCACTGGGCGTATGTGTGGGGCATTAAGGGGCGCTACGACGAGCCCAAGAACGACAAGACTGCCGATCTCGACGACCTTAACGATTACAACCGTACACTTTATCGCGACGAAGTTGCCGGACTGATCGAGCGCTTCAACTCGTCACTCAGGCCCGGCGAACCGCGCCTGTACGCGCCGAACATCAAATTTAATCGCGCCATCGGGCGGTATGCCGGACAGAAATTTCACGCGCACACCGGGGAGCCTCTCGACGACCGAGTCTACGAGGAACATTTGAAGGAGTACATGCCTTCGGCCGAAGACAAGAAGCTATTGCTCGAGATCATCAATAACGAGAAAAAGTGGATCGCGGAGAAGACTGGGGCGCGCGATCCGCTGTCAACCATCGGCGAAGTAAGAAAGTCCGCGATTAATATCTAGGTCTCGCATGACGCATAGCGGCCACAGACACGAGATTCGAACGAATATCGATGGATATTCAGGGTGCGGTTGCGTACGTTGTTCTGCGCAATCCGCCGCTGAATGTTATCGACATCCCGATGATGGAGGAGTTGTCGCGCGTGCTCGCGGAGATCGAGGCGCAATCCGACATTGCCGCAGTTGTTATCAGCGGTGCAGGGAAGTCGTTTTCCGCCGGCGTGGATGTTGCCGCGCACACGCCCGACAAAGTTGAAGGGATGCTGGCGAAGTTCCATGGTGTCGTCAGGGCATTGATTGCTGCGAAGAAGGTCACGATTGCCTCTGTTCACGGCCATTGCCTCGGAGGTGGCGCGGAACTCGCGATGGTCTGCGACATGGTCTACACATCGGAAGATGCCCAGTGGGGATTTCCGGAGATCAAGCTGGGCTGCTATCCGCCGGTAGCCTGTACCGCGTTGGCGGCGCTTGTCGGACAGAAGCATGCCGCGGAACTAATTCTCACCGGTCGAACGATCCGCGGGGAAGAGGCTGCCGCGATTGGCCTGGCGAATCGGGCATTGGCGAAGGATGGATTGGACGCCGCGGTCGCGGAAAGCGTTCGTCAGTTAGTCCAACTCAGCCCGGCGGCTTTGGCGATTGCAAAGAAAGCCTCCTATGCCTGGGACGCCATGCACTTCGACAAAGGCCTGGCGCGGGCGGAGAAGATTTATTTCGAAGACCTGATGAAGACCGCCGATGCCCACGAAGGCATTCGCGCCTTCATGGAAAAGCGTGAGCCGAAGTGGAGAGGGAAATAGCCTCGACCCAATGGATTACGAGATCAGCGCCGAAGAAGTGAAGGCGAAGATGGACACGGGTGAGCCGTTCACGCTGCTCGATGTCCGCGAACCTTGGGAATTCGAAACGGCGAAGATCGGGAGTGCCAAGCTGATCCCCATGGGCGATGTGCCATCGCGAGCGCATCAGGAACTCGATCCGGAAGAACATATCGTGGTGATGTGCCATCACGGCGTGCGCTCGATGAATGTGACGGTGTGGCTGCGGCAGCAGGGATTTGAGAAGGTCCAGTCGATGCGCGGCGGCATTGATGCCTGGTCGCGGCGGGTGGATGAGAAAGTGCCGAAGTACTGAAAGGAAGCTGTCAGCGGTCAGCTATCAGCGGTCAGTTCGAGAACTGCTTTTGCTGAGAGCTGAGTGAGCTGAAAGCTGAGAGCTATGAAGAAAGAACTCATCTCGCTCCGCGTCAACGGCCGTGACCACGAGGTTGCGGTCGAGCCGAGTGCGCTGTTGCTCGACGTACTGCGGCAAGAACTCGATCTGACCGGTTCCAAGCGCGGATGCGATGACTCATCCTGTGGTGCATGCACCGTGCTGGTCGATGGTGTTGCCATGATGTCCTGTACCTTGCTCGCGGCCAGTTGCGAAGCGCAGGGGATCACCACCATCGAAGGCGTCAGCGAGCATGGCAGCCTCGCCGCGATTCAGAAAGCGTACGGGGATTGGGGCGGCGCGCAGTGCGGCTATTGCACTCCGGGATTTATTATGACGGTGAAGTCGCTGCTGGCGGAGAATCCCGATCCATCCGAGGACGATGTTCGAGCGGCACTGAGCAGCAACCTTTGCCGCTGCACGGGCTACAACCAGATGTATGAAGCCATCCGATCCGCGATTGCGGCCGAGCGGGACGGGATGGCGGCCAGAAAATGAAATCTTCCATGAACAACGGTTTTTCCATTATCGGCAAGCCCACCGCGATGATCGACGCCGCGGAAAAGACAACTGGGTCGGGCAGATATACCGACGACCTCAGTCTCCCGGGGATGCTGGTCGGCAAGATCCTGCATTCGCCTTATCCGCATGCGCGCATCAAGAGCATCGACACGAGCCGCGCCGAGAAACTCGAAGGCGTAGTTGCGGTCGTGATCGGCAAAGACGCTCCCAAGACTTACGGCATTCTTCCGGTGGGCCACGACGAATACCCACTCGCTCTCGATCGAGTCCGCTACGTAGGTGACAATGTGGCGTGCGTTGTGGCCACGACCGAGGCCATCGCCGAAAAGGCGCTCGAACTCATCGACGTCGACTATGAAGTTCTGCGGGCCTATTTCGATCCGGAAGAGTCGATGAAGGCCGAGACTGACCTCATCCACGATAACAAGCCGCACAATCTCGAAAAGGATTATCACCACGTCTTTGGCGATCCCGACAAAGGGTTTGTCGAAGCCGAGCAGATCGTCGAGGCCCGCTTCATCGCCAACGAAGTCACGCATGCGGCCATGGAACCGCATTCCACGCTGGCCTCATTTGAAATTGATCCGCACACCGGAAAGCCTGGACGTCTCATCGTCTGGTCTTCCACGCAGGTGCCGTACTATCTGCAGCACAAGCTCTCGCTCGTGCTTGATATGCCGATGGCGCAGATTCGGGTCATTAAACCGCTGGTCGGCGGAGGGTTCGGCGGCAAAAGCGAAGTTATTCCGCTCGAGATCATTGCTGCAGTTGCTGCGCGCAAGGCGCAGGCTCCAGTCAAGATCACGTACGCCCGCGAAGAAGTATTCTGGGCACATCGCGGACGCCCGCGCACGATAATTGATCTAAAGACCGGCATAACAAAAGACGGCCGCATCACGGCAGTTAGAGCTCGCGTGGTGCAAGACGGCGGCGCTTACTGCTCGTACGGAGTGGTCACGATTCTTTATTCCGGAGCTTTGCTCGGGGCTCTCTACGACATTCCCAATATTCAATATGACGGATACCGCGTTCTGACCAACAAGCCTGCCTGCGGCGCCATGCGCGGACACGGCACGGTCAACGTCCGCTTCGCTTTCGAGTCACAACTCGACGAACTCGCGGCAAAGATCGGCATGGATCCGGCTGAAATCCGGCAGCGGAATCTGCTGCAGCCACCTTGCATCACGGTAAACGGACTGCGTGTGCAGAGCTACGGCCTTCCCGAATGTATCGAGAAAACAGTTGAGCGCTCGGGCTGGAAAGAACGCAAGGGCAAGCTTCCCAAAGGACGCGGCATGGGCATTGCCTGCAGTCACTATGTCAGCGGAGCGGCCAACTCGATTATCCGCTCCGACATGCCGCACTCCACTGTCAACATTAAGATCGATCGTGACGGTGGGGTGGTCGTCTATACCGGTGCTTCTGAAATAGGCCAGGGCTCCGATACGATGACGGCTCAGATTGCAGCCGAAGCTCTCGGATGCTCTCTATCTCGAGTTCGCGTTATCGCGGCCGACACCGACCTCACGCCCATCGACATCGGTTCTTACTCGAGCCGCGTCACCTTCATGGCAGGCAATGCAACGCTGCGCGCGGCACAAGAAGTGAAGAAGCTGATTGCAGCCGCCGCGGCAAAGAAGATGGCCTGCGCGCCGGAAGATCTAATTTTCCGGGAAGACTTGGTTGCACGAAGAAATAGCCATATAGTGACGGCCGCCCCCGGAAGCCTGCCGCGAGCGGAGTCGAGGGGTCAGGCCGAGCAAAGCTCGCCAGCCACCGTAAGTGGGCACGTCGAGGGGCAGATTCTCCGCGGATCGCTCCAGCAGAAGCGCAAGGACGAAGGCCCGAAAGAGCAGATGACCTTCGAAGAGGCTGTCGTCGCCGCCATTGATTTTCATGGCGCGCTCACGGGCACTGGCTCCTATGCGCCTCCGCCAGAGGCGCGAGGTGGAAAACACAAAGGCGCCGGCGTTGGTCCGTCTCCCGCCTACTCGTACTCGGCGCAGGTCGCAGAGGTCAGCGTTGACGAAGAGACCGGCGAAGTCACGGTTCACAAAGTTTGGGCGGCGCACGATTGCGGTCGGGCGTTGAATCCAGTCTCCGTGGAAGGGCAGATTATCGGCTCCGTCTGGATGGGCATGGGTCAGGCACTCACCGAAGAGATGGTCTGGAAAGACGGCATGCTCATGAATCCCGGACTGCTCGAATACCGGAGCCCGTCGGCCGTCGAATCGCCTGCGGTCGAACCGATCATTGTGGAAAGCATCGATCCGGAAGGGCCGTTCGGCGCGAAGGAGTGCAGCGAAGGATCGCTGGCCGCCACGATCCCGGCGATTGCCAATGCCATTTACGACGCCGTCGGCGTGCGGCTGCACGAATGTCCCTTCACGCCCGAAAGAGTGCTTGCCGCGATCCGAGCCAAGAAGAATGCAAAGGTGATGAATCTGACCGAAGGCATCGATCCCACTGCGCCAGAGCGTTTCCGCGAGCACGGCGGTTCACTCTGGTTCAAAGGAAAAGGTCCCGAGCGCCATCCGCTCGATCCTTCCCGCCGTGAAGTTCCAGCCAGAGGTGCGGATTGAGCCTTCCGCAGTTTAAACTGCTACGCCCGCAGACTCTTGATGAAGCTCTCGATGGGCTTGCAAAGAACGCCGGAAACATTCGTGTGCTTGCTGGCGGCACGGACTTGATTCCGTCGATGCGACAGAAATTATTTGAGCCCGATTATGTTCTCGACCTCCGCGGAGTAAGCGCACTCCGCGGTATCAAACCGCTCAATCACGCCGGCGTCGAGATTGGCGCCCTGACCACGGTCCGTGCGATCGAGCGTTCCGATTTTCTGCGCCAGCACTACCCCGTTCTCGCCGAAGCGGCTGCGACGGTTGCATCGCCGGTGCTGCGCAACATGGGCACGATCGGCGGAAACATTTGCCTCGATACTCGTTGCCTCTGGTACAACCAGTCCCTGACCTGGCGCAAGGGATGCGGCTTCTGCATCAAGAAAGACGGGAACATCTGCCACGTCGCTCCCGGGGGAACGAAATGCTGGGCCGTGTTTTCCGGCGACACGCCTCCGGCATTACTGTGCTTGAATGCGGAGGTAGAAATCGCCAGCCCGCAAGGCACGCGCCGGATCGCACTCAGCGATTTCTATACCGGCTTGGGCGACAGCTATCGCAAGCTTCAGCCGGACGAACTTCTCACACGCATCTTCCTGCCCTTATCTTCGGCGGGATACAGCGGTGTGTATCGCAAACTCCGCGTCCGAGGATCGATCGACTATC
This sequence comes from Terriglobia bacterium, assembly GCA_963711365.1. GTDB lineage: Bacteria > Acidobacteriota > Terriglobia > Terriglobales > Acidobacteriaceae > Sulfotelmatobacter. Next base: position 182,903 of record CAVQDY010000002.1, read on the forward strand.
CGCTCGCCGGAGTTGCTGTCGTCATGAAGCGTTCGAACGGGCACGTTTCTGACGCCCGAATCGGCATCACCGCGGTGAATCCCGCTCCACTCCTGGTGAAGGGAGCCTCGGACATGCTCGCAGGAAAATCGCTTGACGAAAGTCTGGCCGAGGCGGTGGGCGATCTCGCCGCCAGGACCGCGAAGCCACTGACTACTTCAGCGCTCACGCCGGAATACCGTCGCGAGATGATCCGCGTGTTCACAAAGCGTGCTGTTCTTGCCGCCGCGGCGAACTGATGTGCATGGTATGCTTTTGACGCCGACTGGCTAGCGACGGCGATAACCACCGCATGATCACCGACTGCCACATCCATATTCAGCCCATGGAGATGTTCAAGCCGCATGCGCTGGAATTGATGAAAAAAAAGCGTCCGAACTTCGATCAGATCGTCGAGTTCTGCCGCTCACCCAAAGCCTTCCTCAAATTCCTCGATGCCAGTGGCATCGACCGCGCCATGCTCATCAACTACGTCGCGCCCGAAGTGATCGGATTCACCAGCGGCGTAAATCAATTTGTCGCCGATTACGTGAAAGAAGATCCGAAGCGGCTGCTCTCCTGTGGAAGCCTGCATCCTCGTCACACCGACAACGTTCTCGCCGATGTCGAGCAAATTCTGCGGCTGGGACTGAAGATGATCAAGATCCACCCGCCACACCAACTGCTCTTCCCCAACGATTACCTCAGCGGCGTCAAGGAACTCGAGATTATCTATCGGGCCGCCGAGGCCAACGGCATTCCCGTCATGTTCCACACCGGAACTTCCATTTTCCCGGGAGCGCGGAATAAGTACGGTGACCCGATTTACGTTGACGATGTTGCGGTGGATTTCCCCAATCTAAAAATTCTTCTCGCGCATGGCGGCCGCCCGCTCTGGATGCAGACGGCATTCTTCCTGGTTCGCCGTCATCCCAACGTCTATCTCGATATCAGCGGCATCCCGCCGAAAACTTTGTTGAAATATTTTCCGCGCCTTGACGAGATCGCGCACAAGACGCTCTTTGGCACGGATTGGCCCGGCCCGGGCGTGCCTGATATTAAGAAGAATCTGGACGACTTTCGCGCCCTTCCGCTCAGCCCGGAAATGCAGCAGCAGATTCTGACTAAGACAGCGTTGTCGATCTGGCCCGCCTGATTTCGTTCCACAAAAAAGCCCGCAGCATGTCTGCGGGCCTTATAAACAACTCAATCTTCTCGCTATTTACCTGCCTTTGCTCCTGCGGCCTTGGTTCCCATCAATTCATCGGCGAGTGCAGTCGCGCCATAGATCTTCCGCAGCGCCTCTTGAATGGCGCGGGAATCGACCGAAATGGCGCGGCCTTGAACATCGTCGAAGGCGAAATTCCAGGCCAGCGATTGGATGTTTCCGTCGAAGATAATTCCGACCACTTCGCCCTTCTTGTTCACGGTCGGCGATCCGGAATTCCCTCCGATGATGTCGGCGGTCGAAACAAAGTTCAGCGGAGTTTTGAGATCGAGCTTCGGCTTGGAATTGATCCAGCTCTCCGGCAGGTTATAGGGAGGCTTGCTGTCGTGGGCTGCTGCATGTTCGTACGCCCCGCCAATGTTCGTGTCAAAGTTAAGGTGTTTGCCGTTTTGCTCGTATCCTTTGACAGCTCCATAACTCAAGCGCAGCGTAAAGGTGGCATCTGGAGGCTGCGCGAAGCCGCTCTGAGCGAAGCGGGCTTTGGCGATAACCGTTCCATCACGCCGCACGATCGAGTCGACTTTGTCATCAAATTCCTTGCGAACGGACCGCGCGTCCGGTTCGATCGCCCGCATCGCCACGATCAACGGGTCCGTACTGGCATCCACCGCCGCCTTACCGCCTTCGTAAAGCTGCTTGCGGACCGCAACATCCTCCAACTTCGTATTCGCGATCAGCTCCTTGGCGGCATCCGCCGTTGTCTTTCCTTGCAGCAACTTCTCCACGTCACCGTTATCTTTGCCTAACGCATCCTGCATCTCATTGAGCGATTCCGTCATCTCCACCGTTTCCAGATTCTTGTAGATCGGTGCTGCGGAGAAAAGCTGCTGCTCCAGGGAAGGCAGCGCGGAGTCGCGGAATTCGCGCATGCGCTGATCATTCGGCTTCGGCTTTTCTTCAGCGGCGCGCACCAGAATCCGCGCGATCTGCGCCAGACGGGGAAATCCTCGCAAGCGCTCTAGATAAGTCATGCCCGAATAAATCGATGTTTGCAGCTTCATTGCTTGCGCGATCTCTTCCCACGGATCTCCGGCATTGGCATTTTTCGGGTCCGCTTTAAAACTGGCTTTGAGCTTGGCCTCGTCGGTGGCCTTGGTCTGCATGATGTTCTTGTTGAGCAAGCCCTTGTCGTAACCTGTCAGTGCTTTCTGCGAATTCTGCAAACCAAAGATTTCTTCCTTGGCGATGCGGGCATTCTCTTCCGATTCCGCGCTGAAATTCTGCAATAGGGCAATTCTCTTCGCCAGAATCTTGAGGACCGACGGATATTGCACATCGCGCAAGAAGTCGAGTTGCGACGTCGTCAGCAAACGGCTGGTACTGCCAGGATTGCCGGATACGAAGATGAGATCGTTATCCCTGACGCCAGTCGGTGACCACTTCAGATAGTTGTCGAGATGAGCGGGCTTGTCGTTCTCATAGACTCGGAAAAACGTAATGTCGAGATCGTAGCGGGGATATTCAAAATTGTCGGGATCGCCGCCAAAGAACGCGATATCGAACTCAGGTGCGAACACCAGCCTGACATCCGTGTATTTCTTGTACTTATAGAGGTTATAAACCTGTCCCGAATAAAAGGTGACCACATCGCAGCGAAGACCAGTGGCTTTTGTGCAATCCTGCTCAACCTGTGACATCGCGGAGCGCTGAGCCTGTCCGACTTGCGCCGCTGCCATATCCGCTTTTACCCCCGCATTGATCTTGGCGGTGACATCTTCAATGCCGACAAGCTGGTTCAGTTCGAGGCTGGGGCACTTCACCTCTTCTGCTTGAGTCTTGGCGTAAAAACCGGTCTTGATGTAGTCGTGTCCCTCAGTCGAGATCTGCTGGACACATGCGGCCCCTACGTGATGATTGGTGAAGGTCAATCCATCAGCGGAAACAAAAGATCCAGAGCCGCCGTTGTTGAAGCGCACTGACGACAAGCGAACATGGTCCAGCCATGCTTGAGTCAGTTCGAAGCCGTACTTGGCTTTAATCTTGGCCGTGGGAGGCGCGTTGTAAAGCCACATGCCTTCGTCGGCCATGGCCAGATTGGAAAACACAAAGGCGCACGCAAGCAGAATCGAGCAGAAGCGTTTCATGTGTGGATGATTCCTCCATCAGGAGTATGACAAGCTAGATGCCGAACCGCGGGGAAATGTCAGGCGGAACCCTTAACTATACGCTCCGCGAAAGGCGCGGGGCAAAGGGGGCAAAAACGCAGGTAGTGGCTTAATTTGAAAATCTGAAAATATCCGAGCTGTTCAAATTCAGCCTCTACCAAAACGCAGGCAAAAGCCGCTGCCTCGATTGGCATCCAATCTGTGAGCAATGCTGCGACCGGCGCGGTTGGAAACTCGAAAACCTTTGAGGTATAAACAAAGGTTGCATCCCGTGGTTTCCCTGGCGCGGTGCCGCAACATCAATCCTCGTTTAAAGTGAGAATCGAATGCCCAGTGTGACTTCAGCTCGTGCCCCCAAGGGGCTCGAGGGCGTCGTTGCTACAACGTCCAAGATCTGCTACATCGACGGCGAACGCGGCGTGCTTGCCTACCGTGGCATCGATATCCACGAACTGGCCGACCATTCGAACTTCGAGGAGACTTGCTACCTGCTATGGTTCGGCAAGTTGCCCACGCGGGTTGAGCTCCGTGAATTGCACGACCGCCTTGCCGAAGAGCGCAAGCTCGACGCTTCCATCATCAATCTGCTGCGCACCGCGCCTCGCCACGCGCTGCCTATGGACGTTTTGCGTACAGCGGTTTCCGCGTTGTCATTCTACGATCCGCAGGAAAAAAATAACGACCGCAAGGCCAATGTGGATAAGGCGATCCGCCTGACCTCACAGATTGCCATGATCGTGGCCGCGTATGACCGCATTCGCAAAGGACATCCCGTCGTCGAGCCCGATCGCTCGCTGTCGCACGCAGCGAACTTTCTGCTCATGCTCAATGGTAAGCACCCCTCGGCAACTGCCGAGCGCGCGTTGGACATAGCCCTGATTCTTCATGCCGATCACGAATTGAATGCCTCAACCTTTGCGGCTCGCGTCACCGCGGCAACTTTGTCCGACATGCATTCGGCGGTTACGTCGGCCATCGGAGCGTTGAAAGGACCTCTGCACGGCGGCGCGAACGAAGCGGTGTTTCATATTCTGCAGGCGATTGATGCGTCGGGCGCCGATCCCATTGACTACGTCAAGGGCATGCTCGCACAGAAAAAGAAGATTCCCGGCTTCGGTCATCGCGTCTACCACACCGAGGATCCGCGGGCCACGCACCTGCGCGTGATGTCCCGCGACCTCGGCAATTCCAGCGGACAAGCGAAATGGTTTGAGATCTCGCACAAGATCGAAGAGTTTGTGCAAGCCGACAAGAAGCTGAATGCGAATGTCGACTTCTATTCCGCTTCGACCTATCACACGCTGGGCATTGATGTGGATCTCTTCACACCCATATTCGCCATTTCCCGCATCAGCGGCTGGACCGCACACGTGATTGAGCAACTGGACGACAACCGCCTGATCCGCCCTCGCGCCGAATATCTCGGGCCGGAGTACCCGAATCACTACGTTCCGATCGACCAGCGGTAAAATCCGCCAAAGGCGAGATCCATGTGGGGACAGCCGTCTCGGCTGTTTCGGCGGACGCGCACCCACCCCCGATACACTCGCGTAGAATAGATATGGGTTCTGTATGCACCGCGTCTATCTCGATAACAACGCCACTACCCCGGTCTTGCCCGAGGTGTTTGAGGCTATGCGCCCCTGGTTTGGGGAGCGATTCGGCAATGCCTCGTCCATTCATCATCATGGGCAGGAGACGCGGGCTGCGGTCGAGGATGCGCGCGAGTCGGTGGCGAAGTTGCTCGGATGCAGCGCCTCCGAAATCGTTTTCACCAGCGGAGGGACCGAGAGCGACAATCTCGCGATTGCCGGATTCGTGGCGCCCGGCGATCACGTGATCACGTCGAGCGTTGAGCATCACGCCGTGCTCCATGCCGCGAAGCATTTGGAGGAGACCGGGTGCGAGCTGACGATTCTGCCGGTGGATGGACGCGGCTTGATTGATCCGGCTGATGTGAAGCGCGCGCTTCGCCCGACAACGAAAATGATTTCGGTGATGATGGCGAACAACGAAACTGGAGTGCTGCAGCCAGTCGAAGAGATTGGACAGGTCGCAGCCGAAGCGGGCGTTTACTTCCACAGCGATGCGGTGCAGGCGGCCGGCAAAGTGCCGATAGATGTTCATCGTATCGGCTGCCACGCGCTCTCGATTTCTGGACACAAAATGCATGCGCCCCAAGGCGTGGGTGCGCTTTACGTGAAGAAGGGAACTCGCCTGAAGCCGCTGTTTTATGGCGGACGCCATGAGCGCTCACGCCGCGCCGGTACTGAAAATGTCCCAGGCATTGTCGCGTTGGGCAAGGCTGCGGAACTGGCGCGGATAGGCCTCGAGAATGGCGATAGTCAGAAGATCGCTGTTATGCGGAATCGGTTGGAGCAGGGAATTCTTCGGCGGGTCGAGGAAGCCGGCGTGAACGGCAGCGAAACAACCCGCGTTCCGAATACGACCAACCTCCACTTCGATCACATTGAAGGCGAAGCGCTGGTGATTGCACTGGATTTGAAGGGCCTCGCGGTCTCGACCGGCGCGGCGTGTTCCTCAGGGGCGATCGGGCCGTCGCATGTGCTGCTCGCCATGGGCCTGCGGCCGGATCGGGCACGAGCGAGCATCCGCTTTAGTCTGGGTAAGCAAACGAACGAAGCAGACATCGATTTCGCGCTCGCGTTAGTGCCTGAGACTGTGGCTCATTTGCGGGCGATTTCGCCAAGTTACAATCCACGGGTGAAAGTCGGTAGCTAAAAGGTACCAGCTAGGAGCTAAGAGCTGACTAACGACACCATCGCGGTAGCTATGTCGGGCGGTGTGGATTCTTCCACCGTCGCGGCCATTTTGTGCGCGGAAGGGCACAATGTCATCGGCCTTACGATGCAGCTCTGGAACCAGCGACGGCTAGCTGGCCACGAGGGTATGCCTGAGTCGGTGCAGGGGCGCTGCTGCTCGCTTGATGACGTCTACGACGCCCGCCGGGTCGCGCAGCAGATCGGTATCCCTTATTACGTGGTCAATCATGAGGATCGTTTTGAGCGGGAGGTGGTGCGTCCCTTTGTCGAAGAGTATCTCTCCGGACGAACGCCGATCCCCTGCAGCCTCTGTAACAATCACTTGAAGTTTGATCAGCTTCTCATTGTGGCGCAGCAGATTGGGGCTGAGCGCGTCGCCACCGGCCATTACGCTCGCGTGGCCTTTGATGACCTGCGCGGACGTTGGCTGCTCAAGCGTCCTGCCGATTACAGTAAGGACCAGACCTATTTCCTGTTCGGGCTCACCCAAGACCAACTGAGCCGAACTCTCTTTCCGCTTGGCGACATGAAGAAGCCGGACGTCCGCGAACTCGCCCGCAAGCACGGGCTCGCGCTCGCCGAGAAGCCCGACTCGCAAGAGATTTGCTTCGTCCCCGGCGGAGACTACAAGCGTTTCATCGATGCCTATCTCTCCGAGCAGGGTGAGTCGCTTCCCGATACTGCCGGGGAGCTTGTGACCACTAACGGCGAGGTTATCGGCGAGCACCCAGGCATTCACAACTTCACCGTCGGCCAGCGCAAGGGGCTCGGTGTTGCCACCGGGTCGCCGCTCTACGTGATCCAGATCAGCGGCGCCCAGAAGCAGGTTGTCGTTGGTGGTGACGAGCATCTTTATTCGCGCACACTCCGTGCCCGGCGAACCAATCTGATCTCAGTTGAGGATCTGCGCGAGCCGATGCGTGTGACGGTCAAGATCCGGCATCGTCATGAGCCTGCGCCCGCGATGGTCGAGAGAAGCGGCCCGGACGAGCTCTTCGTCACCTTCGACGCACCGCAGCGCGCTGTTACTCCAGGCCAGGCAGCCGTCTTCTACGATGGCGACATTGTGGTGGGGGGCGGCTGGATAAGCTAAAACGTTGAGGTAAACCGGATGCCTAGGACCCGCGATCAGATCCTCGGAGAACGCCGACGACTCAAAGCGGAGTACGGGGAACTCTTCGATGCGATTTCTGCCCTTCTTTTCCGGGCCGACCCGATTGGAATCAGTTTCGACAACGAGAATCTGAACGAATACGATCCCGAAGCAGGCACTATCTTGCCGCGACTGAATACTTGCAAATCTGCAGATGACGTCTTGGGCGTCGTCCATGAGGAATTTGTTCGCTGGTTTGACGCCGATAACGCAGGGCCCAAGGAGGGGTACGTGCAGGTTGCAGAGCAGATATGGCAGCTTTGGCAGGGACGACAGCCGTTCGCAGCCGATTCGCGGGCTTAGTACTGTTTCTTGGGATAGTGGGAATTCTTCTGGCTATTCTTGAACATCTTGTTCTGCGCCTTCTTTTGCCTCTTGAGGTATTTCTTCATCGCCTTCTGCTGCTTGCTCTGAGCCTTTCGCTGGGCGCGACTTTGGGCGTAGACAGAGTGATTCGTCTTCGCTCCAGCCGGAACGGAGACGCAGAGGCAGGCGATTGCCAGGAAAAAAAAGATGGCCAGTCGTTTCATGGATAGTTCGACGAACCGCATTGCTAGCCTGATTCTACCGCAGAGTTAGCCCGGTGTTATCGGTCGTCGATGACCGAAGTTACCGTGCCCCTGCCCGCTCTCCGAAATTGACCCTGCAGCCATTCGAGAAACGGTTCGCCCGTCTTCTTCAGCTTTTCCTCCAGGCGAGCAGTGCAGTCGCATCCGTTGCAAGCCCAGGACTCGGTTCCATTCTCATCCTGGCATTTGCGGCGATCATGTGCGTCCTGCACTCGGGTGAGGTCGAAGTATTGCTCCCAGTACGGGCGCTCTTCCTCGAGAGGAGTTGGGCAGTAGCAGATTTCCACCCAACGAGCGGTCTGGTCCGGGGAAAGACGGGCGTCCGTCATGTTGCGAAGGTATTCACCTTCCGCGACGGAGCCTTGGCCGAGGGTTTCGCTCTCAATCGCCTTCAGCAGTGCGCCTTCACAGCCAGGTTTTACTCGGGCTCGGACAAGATAACGCATAAGAATTTGACGCTGAGGTTCCCGCTCGGGATGCATTCAATCGGCGGGGCAACCGTGCCGGTCGACGCGCTCAGGGCAGGCGGCGTCGTCTCTGCCCCAGCTCATTGCAGGCCGGCTTGGGCGAGCATTTCCTGGAATTGGCTGCGGGTGCGCATGTCGATGGACTGCGCGACCATCTTGCCTTCGCGGTTGTAGACAAAGCTTTTCGGAATGCCTTCGACGACGAAAGCGTCATTCACTTTGCGTCCCGGATCGAGCAGGACCGGATAGGTAATCTTGCGCTCAGCGATGAATGGCGAAACTTTGCTTGCCTCTTCATCGGAGATCGAGAGAACCAGAAATCCCTGCTCTTTGTACGTGTCGTAGAGCGCCTGCAAATCGGGCATTTCTTTGCGGCACGGAGGACACCACGTTGCCCAGAAATTCACCAGCACAACTTTGCCTTTCAGATCGCGCAAATGCCAAGGCTTGCCCTGCAGGTCGAGGAGAGTGAAATCGGCGGTCTGGCGCTTGGCATCATCCGCCTCGAGCTTCGACATGGCTTCGGCGAACTGCGGACTGTCCAAATCGGCCTGCATGTGCTCGTAGCGCACCAGCGATGCCAGTTCGACATAAAGGTCGTTGGGTTCGCCTGGTTTTCCAGCGAGAGGCTGTTCGCGCAAGGCAGTTGCTAATGTCGTAGTGACCTGCTGGAGAGTGCCGCGGCCGAAATCGCCTTCGGTTGAGAGGTTGGCGAGTGCACCGGCGAGCTTAAGCTTGTTCGGCACCACCGGAAGCTGACGAATCTGGAGAGCGAGCTGCTTGGTGGTTTGCGCGCGCACCGTGTCGTCGAGCTTGCGAAGAGTCTTGATCTGATCGACGATCGGTTGCTCCTGAGCGGTCCAGACGGTCTTCTCCTGCGCGGGCAGGGAAGAAGCGAGCAGGAAAATGAGCGAGCTTACCAGAACGGCGAAGTGGCGAATCGTAGAAAATGGGAACATAGCAAAGGTTTCAGACGTTTCAAAGTGAAATCCGTACCGGCAAAATCCAGTGTTGTTCTTTGAAACTTTGAAATCCCTTGGTCCTAGATAAACATCTCATCCTGAGGGACGGGACGGCGGTCTTCACGGCTGCCGCCATTCTTGCGTCCGCGCCCGGCGAATAGAAATTCCAAACCGACCGTGATGCCCTGCATCAGGCCGGAAATCTGCCGCACCGGTGAGACCACCGTTTTCTGCACGAACTCAGAAGTATGTTCGACGCGATCGAGCGTGCGACCCAGCAGTTCATCGGCACGGATCACTTGCAGCCGCGCGCGGTCCACCATGTCGTTGACGGTCACGTCGATGCGCTGCACTTGGGCTTTTACCGTAGTGGAAGTGTCGCGCACGTTTTCGGCGATTATTTCGAGCTTCGGACGCATGTCGCTGATGATCTGCTGCGCCTGATCGATTGCAGGCATAACTTTGGTTCGGACTTCAGAGGCAAGAGCCTGCAAGTCAGAGGTAGTCTTCCGCATCGCCAGGTACATGGCCAGAAGAACTCCCGCCTGCAACAGGACAGCGATGCCAGTCAATGCGATGAACAGCGTCAATTTGTCATCCATAACAATTCCCCTGCAAGTTCGGCTCGTGCCCGCGCGAAGGAGTAACCGGCGCGATGAACTCAAAGAATGACGTCGTTAGAGACTTTTCCCCGTGCCCGTTTCGGAGGTAGCCTCGTGGTACGCCTGACGTCCCGCCTCATAGGCCGCGCGAAACTGTTCTTTCTGTTGAGTGACAACTTCGCGGCTTTTGTCGGCCCATTGCGAGGCCTGCTCTTTAGCCTCTCGGGCGCGATTCTTGACGTATTCGCGGCCTTCCTCGGCACGGGCAAGGATCTGCTCCCGGGTCTCGCTACCCGAGCGCGGAGCGTACAGAACGCCCGCCAGTGCTCCCAATCCTAATCCCGCCAGAAACCACACAAAACTATTTCCGTCACGATCTGACATAAGACCTCCTGATAAAAGCGTGCTGGTTCGATGGTACAACCTCACTGCGGCAAATACAATTACAGGGGATTCTGTAAGTTTCGCATGCGGTTGCTTGAGCGGCGCGGTCGGATGAGTTCATGCGGCGGGGAGTTCTTCTTCCCCGCGCAAACTAAAGTGAGGATCGTTACTTCTTCTGTGTGGGCGGAGCTGTCGGCGCCGGCGTCTGAGCCGGCTGCGTCTTTACCGGCTGCGACTTGAGACCTTGCAGAACGGAACTGGGCGCGCCGCTACGTTTCGAGGCATATACCGAGAGCATAATGGAAGTAACCATGAAGGCTACTGCCGACCAAGTTGTGGCTTTGGAGAGCGCGCTCGCAGCCCCGCGCGGCCCGAAGGCGGTTTGGCTGCCTTGTCCGCCGAAAGCGGCCGAGATGTCGCCGCTAGTGCCGCTTTGCAGCAGCACGACCACGATGATGAAGAAACAGACCAGGATGTGAACGGTGGTGACGAGATAAATCATGGTTTAAAATTTTCCTGAATTCGATCGGCGAACTCTGAATAATCCTAGACTTTCGCTCGGATTTGCAATGGCTTATGGTGCGGAAGGGGGGATTTGAACCCCCACGCCTTTCGGCGCCACCCCCTCAAGATGGTGTGTCTGCCAGTTCCACCACTTCCGCAATGACCCTAAAACCCTCAATTATTTAAACAGCATCGGCGACGGAAGGCAAATCGCCGGGCTGATCTCACGGAAACTCCGCAACTTTGGGCGTAACCCGTGGCTTAATTCTGGTCGGACCGCCCGTATCGTCAATTACATTCGAGATTTCGCCGTTGTCGCCCAAAGCGACCGTGATCATGTGATGGAACTTGATTCCGGGCTTTCTGGGCACTTCGATCGCGCGGCTTAGCACCACCTTCGGCTCGATAAAGACGCTGTAAATGCCCAGTCCCCAGGCTTCGTGATGGGTCACGGAGTCCGCCACTTTGTAAGAAGCCCAGCCATTCGTCCCCGGGCCACTGGAATAGCTCGCCTGATCAGGCGGATCGTAGGGGATCTCAGACTGGTAGAAGTACATTCGCCCACCGTCGCCATTCCACAGCACTTGAAACTCCTGGTGATGTTCGACCAGCAACCCATATATGGTGACATTATTCCCGTTCACCACGAGTCCGTTGGCGCTGGTATTGCTCGTCCAGCCCACGCCGTCGCCGTGGTCGGCACGCCATATCCAGGTGTGGTCGACGATCACGTCGTTGCTGTTGATGCGCAGGTTCTGTTGTGTGCGTCCCACGCCGGCTCCCCCCACGCGGAAAAACACATCGTGCAGAACGATAGGATTCCGTTCATGACGTGCAGAGCTTCCCTTTGGCCCGATTTCCAGTAAAACAGGGGAGACCTCCGGGCCTGCGTCAAAAAGAATGCCGGAAATATCAATTCCATCTTCGTCGGCCGTCGTCATGGCAGGTGTGCCATGGATCGTACGGAGCGTCGCGAATCCCAGACCGAGTACCACCGTATCCGGACGCGCTACGCGAATGGGTTCGGCCAGATCGTAGATCCCCGGCGTTAAGAGCAGGTGCTTTCCTCCGGCCAATTGTGCATTCATGCTCGCAGCGGTGTCCGTGCCGGCATGCGCGATATAAAACTTATCGAGTGGAATCGATTTGCCCGGAGTCGAGCCTTGGTGCCAGCTAATTCCGATGCTGTTTTTCTGGAGCGAAGGGACGCGGACGCTCCAATTTCCATGTTGATCCACTTCAAGGAACGGCTTCTCACGCACCACCGGAACCTCATTCACCTTGGTGTACGGAGGATTCGGCCAATCTCCCGGCGGCATGGGCTTAACGCCAACGAAGACCATGTTCCAATTCGAACCTGTCCAACTCTTCCATTCGCTGTTGCGCGAAATCCACTGTTGCTGGGAGCCCGAATCGACATTGCCGTCGACCAGCGTGTCCGACATCCAACCACCGCTGGCCCATCCGTGATGCTGGTGCAGGACTAAGTCTCCTCTCACGTGCATACGTCGTAAAGGCACCGCCTGGGAAACGGCCCACTGCATAGTTCCACCGGCGGGCGTTACCGAAAAGCCCTCGGCATCGCGCCAGAAAGTCGTCGTGGCATTGTTGTTGTCGTGGCTGGCATCGGCGTGGACATTGCCAGTGATGTGGACGGCATCCGGCGTTGGGCCCAGTCCCAGCACTTGCGTATAGAAACCCACCGGTACATCCAGATGATATTCGCCGGGGAGGAAGAGAAACGCGTAGCGCTCGGGGCCGAATTCGTTTCTTCGCTCGATCGCGTAGATCTTGTCGATCCGCGCCTGCATCTCCGCCTGCGGCATGGTGGGATCGAAGATCAGCACGTTGGGACCGAGATCGGGCTCTGCAGCGGCCTTGCTTTGAGCTCTTGCCGGAGCCGCGAACGCTACTGCTAGTGCCAGAGGCAATATGAATTCGGGTAGGAGATTACGAGAATTGGACCGATCACTGAAACCATGTTTCGAATGATTCATTCTGGATATTTTCACCGTAGGAACGTCTTATAGAACAGGGCATCATACTACTCTGCAGGCTTGGTCCACGGTCCTGAGGCGAATTCGTAGCTCGCAAAAGGACGGTTCTTAGATTTGAAAGGATATCCTGCAATCCGAGATTCTGCTTGACCCTGACGCAACGTCAGACCTAAAAGCTCTATGAGGGACGAGTGAATCCGAACATATCAGCCTCACACTGTTGGATAGCGAAGCTTGAGTTGCATTTTGGCGAGGATGAGCGAAAGGCTCATCTTCGTTTTTTCGTTTGAATTACTGCTTGACAGCGTTTCCGCTGGATCCTATCGTTGTGAGTCCGGCATTCGTGCCGGAATGAAGCCGTATCTCATGCAGAGTGGCTGAGGGTAACGGGCCCGCAGAAGCCACGACAACCGGATCAGGATACAGCCTGATCAATTGGTGCCAATTCCCGCCCGGTTTGCGGGGGACATGAGATTCTCGGTGAGTAGGTGCCTCATCCCCAAAATCCCGGATGAGGCATTCGTGTTTTTGGGCGCGCAGGGCCCAGCGCAGCCGATGGAGAGAAGTCATGAGTTCCCGAATTTATTTTGATCATTCCGCTACAACACCGCTAGATCCGCGGGTGCTGGAGACGATGGCGGCATTTCTTGGCGGTGCGTTTGGAAATCCGTCGAGCCTGCACTATGAAGGACGCGTTGCGCGGGCAGCGGTCGACCATGCGCGTGCTCAGTTTGCGGAGTTAATCGGGGCAGACCCAGAGGAAATCATCTTCACCGCGAGCGGGACGGAGGCTGACAACCTTGCCTTAATCGGTGCCGTTCGGGCGAGCGGGAAGCCGGGGCAGGTCGTTACAAGTGCGATCGAGCACGCCGCGATTCTAGAGACGTGCAAGTTTCTTGCGAGTGGCGGAACGAAGATCACGCATCTGCCAGTCGATCCGGATGGAGTGGTTCGAACCGAGAGTTTGCTGCGCGCTTTGCAGTCGAACGTCACGATTGTGTCGATCATGACTGCGAATAACGTTGTCGGAACGTTGCAGCCCGTCGAAGAATTGGCTCACCTGACCAAGCTGCATGGCGTGCTGTTCCATACCGACGCGGTGCAGGCGGGAGGGAAGGTTCCTCTCGACGTGAACGAGCTGAATGTAGATCTGTTGTCGCTCTCGGCGCACAAACTCCATGGACCGAAGGGCATTGGGGCGCTGTATGTGCGGAAAGGAGTGAAGCTATCTCCGATCGTGTTCGGCGGCGGGCAAGAGCGCGGGCTGCGCTCGGCTACGGAGAACGTCGCCGGCATTGTGGGTTTCGGCGCTGCGGCGGAGATCGCGAAGCAAGGAACTGACAGAGGAAGCTTCGCGGCTTGGCACGATTGCGGGAGCACATCGTTGGCGAACTTCAGAGATTATTCCCCGACGCGTATTTCTTCGGACACGCCACGCAGCGCTTGCCCGGGCATTTGAGCTTCGGATTTCACGGGCAGGAAAGAGAAGTTGGGAAGTTGCTGGCGGCGCTTGATCAGGCCGGCGTCGCGGTCTCAGCCGGTAGTGCTTGTAGTGCACATCACGCTGGAGAGCCTTCGGGCGTGCTATTGGCGATGGGATACGACGCGGAGCACTCGCGCGGATTGATCCGAGTGAGTTTGGGACGGTTCAATACGCAAGAGGAAGTCGAGAGATTTCTGGCAGTGCTGAAGACCGAAGTTGCCGGCTAGAGACGAAGCAGCACGGGATCGCAATGCGAGAGGACGACTTGGCCGCTGTCCCGTCCATATAACCCGCATCAGAAAAAATCGGGCCGGTCTTTTCAGAACAGCCCGTTGGGCGGGCCGATCAGCCAGGTGAACTCGGAAACCATGCCGCGCATCGTCGAAGCGCTGAAAGAAGCAGCGCGGCATCTCTCGGATGCAATTGGGCTATCGTCCGCCTGTAAGGCGATCGACCGCTGTCTAGGTCAGATTCTGGAAGTACACCCATGAGAAACAGAAATTCGCTTAGTCGCATTGTGTGCATGCGAACAGACGTGCCGCAGTCGTGTACCTTCCGGGTTCCTGTCTTCGCCCCGACATCCGCGGCTTACGCGACCACAAGTTTTTGGAACGTCAGCTGGTGAATCGTCGGGTTCACCAGACGCACCAGTTCTTCCCAAGGCATGCGGACGAGTTCGCGATGCGTACCGGCGCTGAAGGTAATCTCCTCGTGCGCAGCGAGGCTCTCGTCGGCATACACGGACATGTCATACAGGTTTCCGAAGGGAGGCATCGCGCCGGTTTCGCAATCGGGGAAAGCGTTCTTGAACTCGCGCTCGGTCGCGAGTTTCACACTTTGAGCGCCGGTTAGCGTTCTGAGGCGATCCAGATCGACGTGGTCCGAAGCCGGAATGACGGCCATGGCAAGAATGCCGTCAATTTTGACGATCACGGTTTTGGCCAGTTTCTTGCCGGAAACATGCGCGAGGGCAGCGACGCCCTGCGCGGTATAGGCGAGCGAGTGGGAGATCACCATGTATTTGACGTTGTGAGAATCGAGGAAACTGCGAAGCTTGGAGAGCGGCATACGACCTCCTCGTGGGGAGAGAAGTTTGAGGGGCCGGTCACCCGGTCTTTGATTCAGTCAGAAGTGTAGGTCTGGGGCAGCGGGACTTCTGTGCGCAGGATCACTAGCCGCAGCACGCTCAGGCGCGAAGGTTGCCGCAGGTTGATGCGTGTAAACACTGGATCTTCGAACAAGAATGTATCCGGCTATTTCTGTCAGAATAGGCCAATCGCCGGGCAACTGACATTCCCGATATAAAAAGACCGCGGAAGCAGCCAGTCGGACGCCAGGCTTGGAGCCAGGCGTCCTTAGCGTTCTCTGAGGTGCTGTCAACGGCGAGGCCGAGGCGATTTGTTGCAGGGCTTTTTCGCGGGCTGCTTCGGCCTCCTGCTGAGTAAAAGACTCGCAGTAGTGCGGATTAGATCCACCGGCCAATGCCACCATGTCGGAGTATGCGTCGCCGATAATGAAGTGGATTTGTGCCGCAGTCGCCGGGTCCGGGTTTTTAGAAAGCAACCACTCCCCATCGGTGATTACGGTGCTGAACATGCCCGACTCTGAGACTTTACCGATGGTTGGTGCGGTATACCGGGAGAGTACAAGCACTTCGGCCAACAGCATGAGGCTCACGGCGAACCAACGAAAGCCTGGCATCCGCCAAATCCACCAGACACACGATGCAAAGGAGGCGTACATCAACACGTCCAAACACAGTCGGCCCGCTTCGATGCCCCGATGTGGAACAGTAGGATTGGCCATTGGATTAGCCCAAATGACGCCAGCCGCAATCACCGCCGGGAAAAATAAGAGGTGTGTCGATACCAGCCAGTGGTACGGCTTCCAAGGGAGGTGGGGGGGGTCATGCCTGAGGGTGGCGCTGGTGGAATAGCGCTTCAAAAAGTTTGGACATCAGTTCTCTGAGTGATCCGCAACCGCAGCCAAGGCGATCGCCCCGGGAACTGATGGTTGTAGATGGAATGATGACGATACATCACAGCCAGTGGTACGGCTAAAAGGTCCAAAGCAGCTGCCTCTCGAACGGTTTCTGTCTTATCGCCGCAAGAGTCAGACTAGCCAGTGCCAAGACACACACGACCAGCACTCGCGGGATGAACACTGCTTCCAATGCCCATTCCGCAAAGCGCAGGAATGTAGAGAAAAAGCTCATCGGCCGAAAGGTTAGCCGTAATGCGATATGGGTGACGGGGTCTGTGAAGTCGGCGTGTGTCACGTAAATCGCGATATGGGTTACGGTCAACTGTTGAAGTCGGCGTGCCTGTCCTCATTGACTCATCGAGCCCGCCCTGCTGGACTATCGGCAGTAAGCTAGCACGTATCTATTTGCGTGGATCAATACTTCACGATTGCCGCAAACGATTTCGGATCCAGCGACGCTCCGCCGACGAGCGCGCCGTCGATTTCTTCTTGCGCCATCAGCGATTTGACGTTGTCAGGCTTCACCGATCCGCCATAGAGGATGCGCAAGTTGTTCGCGAACTCCTCTCCGAAAATCTCGGTCGACTCCTTACGAATCACCGCATGGGCTTCGGCAGCGATCTCTGGCGTCGCGGTTTTGCCAGTACCAATGGCCCAAACGGGTTCGTAGGCCACCACCAGCTTCGCTGCTTTCTTCGCCGAAATCGCGTGGAAGGCGCGAACGCATTGCCGGCGAAGAACGTCGTCAGTCATTCCGGCTTCGCGCTCTTCGAGCACTTCGCCGACACAGCAGATCACATTGAATCCGGCTTCGAGCGCCGTCTTGAGGCGAAGGTTCACGGTGTCGTCGGTCTCGCCGAAGTACTGGCGGCGTTCGGAGTGTCCGATGATCACGTGGTGGACGCCAATCGCGAGCAATTGCCCGACCGAAGTTTCGCCGGTAAATGCGCCCTCTTCTTTCCAGTGCGCGTTCTGGGCGCCAATGGCGACGTTCGATCCTTTGGCTGCGTCGAGCGCAGCCGGAAGATTCACGAACGATGGGCAGACCACGATTTCATCGCGGGTGTGTCCAGAGACCATCGGCAGGAAGTCGCGGAAGAAGTCGCGAGTCTGGTCAGGGGTTTTGTACATCTTCCAGTTGGCGGCCATTACCTTTTTTCTCATGGATCAAGCCTTTCTTATGAAACGTTTGATTATGTCCCAGCGCGTTCCGCTAAACTCATCGTATAAAAAGAACCGAGAATCGAATGTACTCCCGGCACTCAGGCCAACCTTCCGCCGATCCCTTCGACCTGGAGCGATTCGTGTCCGCTCAGCAGCATGTGTACAAGAGCGTTCTCTCCGAACTCGAAGCTGGAATGAAGATGGGACACTGGATGTGGTTCATCTTCCCGCAGATCCGGGGCCTTGGACGGAGCCCAACGTCGATCGAGTATGCAATTTCTTCTCGCGAGGAAGCGAAGGCCTATCTGCAGCATCCGGTCCTTGGGCCAAGGCTCAAAGAATGCGCGCGCCTGGTTGTCCTCGTGGAAGGGCGTTCTGCTCATGAGATATTCGATTCGCCAGACGACATGAAGTTCAGGTCGTCGATGACTCTGTTCTCCGAGGTGTCCCAAGGCGAAGCCATTTTCAAACGGGCATTGCAGAAATATTTCAACGGAGCGCCCGACCCGCTAACCCTCGATCGCTTGTAACCTCACTTCTTATCCATCAATGCTTCGACGCCGGGTAACTTCCGTCCTTCAAGAAATTCAAGGGACGCGCCGCCGCCGGTGGAGATATGCGTGATCTTGTCGGCCACGTTAGCCGCCTTAACGGCCGCCACCGAATCGCCGCCACCGACGATGGAGATCGCTCCGCCATTGTCGGCGACCGCGTGAGCGATCTTGAATGTCCCCTTGGAGAATCCCGGCACTTCGAAAACACCCATGGGGCCGTTCCACACGATGGTGCGAGCGTCTGAGATTTCTTCAGAGAACAGTTCGATCGTCTTGGGGCCGATGTCGAGCGCCATCTTGTCGGCCGGGATGGACTGGCCTTCGCCAATCTGCTGCACCACGGCATTCGGCTCAGGCTTCATCGCGACCACGTGATCGACGGGCAAGAGCAGTTTGACATTCCGCTTCTTCGCCTCGGCGAGCAGGTTCTTCGCGAGATCGACCTTGTCAGCTTCGAGCAGAGACTTGCCGATTTCCTGTCCTTGCGCCTTGAGGAAGGTGTAGGCCATGCCGCCGCCGATGATGAGCACGTTGACCTTGGTCAGCAGATTCTGGATCACGCCAATTTTGTCGCTGACCTTTGCGCCGCCCAGAATGGCGACGAATGGCGGCTCGGGATGCTCCAGGGCTTTACCTAGATATTTGAGTTCTTTTTCCATGAGCAGGCCGGCAGCACACTGCTTCATAAACTTCGTCATACCTTCGGTCGAGGCATGAGCGCGGTGCGCAGAGCCGAATGCGTCGTTAACGTAGTATTCGGCGAGGTTGGCCAACTGACGGGAAAACTTTTCGTCATTAGCTTCTTCTTCGGGGTGAAAGCGCAAGTTTTCGAGCAGAAGAGTCTGGCCCTTTTCCAACTGTGTGGCCACTTCCTCGGCTTCGGGGCCAACGCACTCGGGACAAAAACCGACATTCTCGCCGCGGGCCAGTTCCTTATCAAGCAGCATGCGAAGACGCTCGGCCACCGGCTTGAGGCTCATCTTGGGATTCGGTTTACCTTTGGGGCGACCGAGGTGCGAAGCAAGAATCAGACGCGCGCCATGCCGCAACGCGTATTCGATCGTGGGCAGGGTTTCGCGGATGCGGGTATCGTCCATGACGCGGCCGTCGTCGAGCGGCACGTTGAAGTCGACGCGCATGAAAATACGGTTGCCACTGAGGGGGAGATCACGAATGGAAAGCTTGGACATGGCTGGAGTCCTCTTTCAGAATTGTGTGGCGCGGGCACTCCTGCCCGCGCAGTCTCTCGGGTGCCGCAGGCAGCGCGGGCAGGAGTGCCCGCGCCACACATTACGCATTACAGGCCCTTATTCGCGATGTAGTTGATCAGGTCGCGCACGCGATTGGAGTATCCCCACTCATTGTCGTACCAGGAGATCACCTTCACGCAGTTGCCGCCGACCACCATGGTACAGGGGGAATCGACGATGGAGGAGCGCGGGTCGCCCTTGTAGTCAGACGATACCAATTCATGCTCTTCGTAGCCGAGATAGCCCTTCAGTGGCCCGGATTCGGAAGCCTTCTTCAACGCGGCATTCACTTCTTCCTTGGTCGTTTTCTTCTCGACCCACACCACGAAGTCGACCACGGAAACGTTGGGCGTCGGGACGCGCATGGAGAATCCGTCGACCTTGCCGCCGAGTTCCGGAATCACCAGTTTCAGCGCTTTGGCTGCGCCGGTGGATGTCGGAATCATGTTAAGGGCGGCAGCTCGGGCACGCCGCAGATCCTTGTGTGGGAAGTCGAGAATTACCTGATCGTTGGTGTAGGAGTGAATCGTGGTCATGGTGCCGCAGACGATCTTGAATTCATCGTGCAGAACCTTGGCGACGGGAGCAAGGCAGTTCGTGGTGCAGGATGCGTTCGAAATGATGTGGTGCTTGGCGGCGTCATATTTGTCATGATTCACGCCCAGCACGACGGTAACATCTTCATTCTTGGCTGGAGCCGAGATAATGACTTTCTTCACCGGCCCACGCAGATGCTTCTTGGCGTCATTGGCATCGGTGAAGCGCCCGGTAGACTCGATCACAACCTGCGCGCCAACGGACTCCCAAGGCAGGGCGGCCGGATCTTTTTCTTTGAATACCTTGATGGTCTTGCCGTCGACGGTAATGCTATCAGCACCGGCTGAAACCTGATTCGGCAGATTGCCGAGAACCGAGTCGTACTTCAGCAGGTGAGCCAGAGTTTTGGGTTCGGTGAGGTCGTTGACGGCCACGAACTCCAGGTTTGGATCCTTCAACGAGGCGCGCAGCACATTGCGGCCGATGCGTCCGAATCCATTGATTCCAACTTTGATTGCCATGTTTCCTCCGTAGATTTATGAAGGCGTAAACAGACTTGGTTGACGCTGTTCGGTGAACCCATGATGGTAGCAGGGAAGAGGAACTGACGTAAACGATCACAACATTACTTTTGGAGGAGTGGTCACAATCACGAACTCGGGCGCGCCGCGTCACCGGACATGAAGTGCGTGCGTTCCGGGTGCGAGCGACCGCAAATCCTCCAATCTATGGCGAAACAGGCGTTAGCAGAAAAGAGGGCATCGGTGTCCCCGGTCTGTGACTTCCATCACTGACTCCCGCGACGGTTGTCACTGTCCATCCTCTTTGCTCGGCTTCAAATAGGACTAGCGGCACCCAACCGGCTGTGAGCGGCCCTTTCCGTGCCCAATCTCCAAAACTCGACGGTGACCCATGATCAACGACGACGTCGTGAAATGTCCGCTGTGCGGTGGATTTACTCACATTGAGAATCAGCAACTCCTGGACGCACTGAAGCAGCCCCGCGTCCGCGAGCAGATTGAGAAGTACATCACCGAACTTTTGAAGTCGCCCGTCGACGAGCTGGCGACGGTGGGCACAACGCAATCTGGCAGAGATTTCCAGAAAGATGTGCATACCTGGAATCCCTGCGTACCGATGTGGCGGCGAAGCCCGAAAGAGTAAGCGTTTCTGTTCGAAGCAGTCGTACTTGGCTCAGGAGGGCCCATGCAAGCGAAAAAGATCCTGATTCTTGGTGCTGCAGGCAGAGACTTTCATAACTTCAATGTAGCGTTTCGAGGAAATTCTGAGTATTGCGTCGTCGGCTTCACCGCGACACAGATTCCCGGCATTGCCAACCGGCGTTACCCGGCCGAGCTGGCTGGGAAGCTGTATCCCACGGGGATTCCTATTTTCGAAGAAAACGATCTGGAGCGGTTGGTCGACGAGCACGACGTCGACGCGGTGGTTTTCTCCTATAGCGATATCTCCCACCAGAATCTGATGCACCTGGCTTCGCGGGTCGTGGCGACGGGGGCAGACTTCTGGCTGCTTAGTTCACAGCGCACCCAGTTGAAATCCTCGGTGCCGGTCATTTCGATTTGTGCGGTGCGTACGGGATGCGGCAAGAGTCCGCTGGGGCGATTTGTGGCGTCCGAATTAAAGCGCGAGGGGCGCAAGTTGGTGGTCGTGCGCCATCCCATGCCGTATGGCGATCTGGCTGCTCAAGCCGTGCAGCGCTTCGCCACCATTGAGGATCTGGACAAGCATCAGTGCACCATCGAGGAGCGCGAGGAGTATGAACCGCATCTGCGCATGGGAACGATTGTTTATGCGGGCGTGGACTATGAACGGATTTTGCGGCAGGCGGAGAAGGAAGCCGATGTCGTTATCTGGGACGGCGGCAACAATGACACTCCCTTTTATTGCTCGGATATGGAAATTGTTGTGGTTGACCCGCACCGGCCCGGACACGAACTGGCCTACTATCCCGGGGAAGTGAACCTGCGACGCGCCCAGGTCGTGGTTATCAACAAGGTAGATACTGCGGCGCCCAAGGGTATCGAGACCGTACGCCGCAATGCTCGGGCGGCAAATCCCAAGGCAACGATTGTGGAGATGGCGTGCCGAGTTGAAGTGTCGGCGCCGGAGTTGATCAAAGGGCGCAAGGTGCTTGTGGTAGAAGACGGTCCCACGCTGACGCACGGGGAAATGCCATACGGCGCCGGGGTAGTTGCCGCGCGGCAGAGCGGAGCGGCCGAGCTTATTGATCCAAGACCTTTTGCCGTGGGATCGATCCGCTGGACGTACGAACATTTCCCGCACCTGACGAGCCTGCTGCCGGCCATGGGTTACAGCGCCATGCAGATGCACGAGCTAGAGGAAACGATCAATCGCGTTCCTTGCGATCTCGTGCTGATCGCGACGCCGATCGACCTGGGTCATCTGATCAAGCTCAACAAGCCAACCCTGCGCGTCAGTTATGAAGTGGAAGACCGCGGCCATCCAGGATTAGCCGAACTGATGGAGCAGTTTGCAAAACACCGCGCGGGAGTGGAGGTCTAGGCACGAACCTACACTCACCACGCTCGGTGACTGCAATCACTGCTCGAAAGCCGCTACCCGCTTATATCCACAGGTATGGATTCTCTCTAGCGGCGGTTATCGCTGCCGCAAGGAGGTGTGCCATGCCCGCCTTTGCGCAGATTTCCCGTCTTTCGCTGAAAAATATTCTATTTCCAACCGATTTCTCCGCTTCATCAGACGCCGCTCTGCCCTTCGCAGAGTCACTCGCTCGACTCTATGGGTCCACAATCCTGATTGCCCATTCCATTCCTCCCGAACCGCACCGACAGGTGGTACTCGACCGCTTGCCCGCGCAGGACGACCTTCCATGGCGGCATATTCGCCGTAAATTGGAAGGCGTCACAAGAGACCCGTCGTTACACGACATCCGCACGAAGGTTTTGCTCGATCGGGGTGAACTCGGCGACGTAATTCCGGCCATGATCGACGAGCACGAAGTGGATCTCGTGGTTCTGGGAACACACGGACGCCGCGGGATTAGCAAACTCATCCTTGGCTCCAGCGCAGAGAAGATTTACCGGTCTGCGAGTTGTCCAGTTTTGACGGTCGGGCCAAAGGTGCATCGAGCGGAAAATTGGCAGTTGCGCCGCATTCTCTGTCCCGTGGACACCAGCGAAGATCCCTCAGCGATTCTGCAGTACGCCCTGTCGCTCGCAGAAGAAAGTCAGTCAGAGATCATTCTGCTGGAGGCCATTCCGCTCGTACCCTGGCAGCATCGCGCCGAGGAGCAGCAAAGGGCTTGCAGCGCGCTTGAGAGTCTGATCCCAGAGCAGGCCCGCGATTGGTGCGTTCCGCAATGTGTAGTGGGTTGGGAGCACCCGGCCGAGGCCATTCTGCGAGAAGCGCAAGAACGAAATGTGGATCTGATCGTGATGAGCGTGCACAAGTCGCATGTTCCTTCACTGTCGACGCATTTGCCGTGGCCAGTCGCTTCGGAGGTAGTCAGTCAGGCGCCGTGTGCGGTCCTGACCGTACGAGTTTAGGTTTTTATAAGGCCGCAGCGCTGCCAAATGCTTTATAGCGCCGGCGTGATTCATAGCAGGGGGAGGAAATCATGTTAGTAAGCAAGCAGCAGGCCCTGGATTATCACTACGGTTCGCGTCCAGGAAAAATTGAAGTCACACCCACCAAGCCTTGCCGCACCCAGCGTGATTTGAGCATGGCCTATACGCCCGGCGTAGCTGAGCCTTGTCTCGCGATCCAAAAGAATCCGCACGATGCATTCAAATACACCGGACGGGGCAATCTCGTCGCCGTGCTGAGCAACGGCACCGCCGTTTTGGGCTTGGGCGATATCGGAGCGCTCGCCGGAAAACCGGTGATGGAAGGGAAGGCCGTTCTGTTCAAGCGATTTGCCGATGTGGACGTTTTTGACATCGAGGTGAATTCGCATGATCCGCAAGAGATCATCAAGCTCTGCCAGTTGCTCGAACCCACATTTGGGGGAATCAACCTGGAGGACATTAAAGCGCCCGATTGTTTCCTTATTGAAGAGACGTTACGCAAAACGATGAAGATTCCCGTATTCCATGATGACCAGCATGGAACGGCGATCATCTCTGGCGCAGCGCTGCTGAATGCGATGGAGGTTGTGGGGAAAGACATTCGCAAAGTGCGAGTTGTTTTTAACGGTGCCGGAGCCGCAGGTATCGCCTGCGCTGAGCATTATGTGCGGCTTGGAGTAAAGCGCGAGAACATCATTCTCTGCGATACAAAAGGCGTGGTCTACAAGGGACGAAAAGAGGGAATGAATCCCTACAAAGAACGCTTCGCGCAGGAGACGGAGCTGCGAACCCTCGCTGAAGCGATGGTGGGCGCCGATGTGTTCGCAGGACTATCGGTGAAAGGCGCGATCAACGGCGACATGGTTCGCTCGATGGCTCCGGATCCGGTCGTATTCGCCATGGCGAACCCAGATCCCGAGATTACATATGAAGAGGCGAAGGCTAGCCGGAACGATGTGATCATCGCGACCGGGCGTTCGGACTACCCCAATCAGGTGAACAATGTCCTAGGATTTCCGTTCATTTTCCGGGGAGCGCTGGACGTTCGTGCGACAGCGATTAATGAAGAGATGAAACTGGCTGCGACTCGCGCGCTGGCGACTCTAGCGAAAGAAGATGTTCCTGACTCCGTGTGCCGGGCCTATGGCGTCCCCCGCATGCAGTTCGGCCGCGAATATCTGATTCCGAAACCTTTTGATCCGCGAGTGCTGATGTGGGAAGCATCGGCGGTCGCCGAAGCGGCGATGCGCACGGGAGTGGCACAGGAACCGGTCGATCTGGAGACGTATCGTGCGCAACTCGAGCGCAGGCTAGGGAAGGCGTATGAAGTTTCCCGCGCCATGATCCATAAAGCGCAGGCGAATCCCAAGCAGGTTGTATTTCCAGAAGGAGAGAACGAGAAGATCCTGCGTGCTTGCCACACGCTGGTCGAGGAGAAGATCGGCAAACCGATCCTGCTTGGGGATGCGGCGAAGATCCGGACACGCGCCCGCGAATTTGCAGTAGATCTGGAAGGAATGCAGATCGTTGATCCGAGCGCGTCGGAACACCGCGATGCCTATGCACTCGAATTGTTCCGCTTAAGGCAGCGTCGGGGTGTGACCCTGCTGGAGGCGGAAAAGTTGATGAATGAC
This sequence comes from Terriglobia bacterium, assembly GCA_963711365.1. Classification (GTDB taxonomy): domain Bacteria; phylum Acidobacteriota; class Terriglobia; order Terriglobales; family Acidobacteriaceae; genus Sulfotelmatobacter. The sequence goes on from CAVQDY010000002.1 coordinate 207,849, forward strand.
CGCAACGTCTTCGGCTCCATGATGGTGCATATGGGCGATGCGGACGCGCTGGTCTCGGGCGTGACCCAGCATTTCCCGGATACGATTCGTCCGGCGCTGCAAATCGTGCGCATCCGCGAAGGTTTGCACCGGGTCTCCGGGTGCTATGCCATCATCACGCGCAAGGGCGAAGTTTTCTTCCTGGCGGATACCAGCGTCAACATCGAACCAACCGCGGAAGATCTGGTTGAGATCGCGTTGTGCACAGCGCACATGGCACGCCGGTTCGACATTACTCCGCGCGTAGCGTTGCTCTCTTTCTCCAGCTTTGGCAGTGTTGACCACCCGATTTCCAGGAAGGTGCGCAAAGCCGTGGAAATGATCAAATACGCTGATCCGACCTTGATCGTAGATGGCGAGATTATGGCGGATGAGGCGCTGTCTCCCGAGTTGGTCGATGAACTGTATCCGTTCAGCTCGCTCAAGGGCGGGGCGAATGTTCTGATCTTCCCTGATCTTGCTTCGGCAAATATCGCCTGTAAACTGGCGGCAAAAGTAGGCGGAGGCGAACTCATCGGGCCCATCCTCATGGGCATGAGCCGGCCGGTGCATGTGCTGCAGAGATCGGCGGCTGTGGAGGAAATTGTCAACGTGGCTGCGATTGCCGTGGTCGATGCACAGGAAAACGATACGTATGCGCACGCCCATGTGCATGTGTCGGTCGAGCCGGAATTGATCGGAGAGGACTAGAAAACACAGTTCGACAGTTCCAATGAAATCTCGAAAATCCGCAAACTTTGGAAACGTTGCAACTTTGGAATGGCAGTGATGGGATGATTCAAGCATCTAAGGGTAACGCTGTTCAGGAGAGTTTCGCATGTCTACGCTCTGGAAGTCTCGGTACGCGCAGCGTACGCTTGGAATCAAGAGTTCCGCCATCCGGGAGTTGCTGAAAGTTACGCAAAATCCTGAGATCATCTCATTTGGCGGCGGGCTTCCTGCTCCCGATGTCTTCCCGACCAAACGATTTGAAGAAGCCTGCCATAAAGTGCTGACCGAACACGGCCCAGAAGCCCTGCAGTATGGCCCAACCGAGGGCTATGAGCCACTCCGGGAGATGATCGCGCGGAACCTTGCGCGCTACGGAATCGTCGCGAGCGCGGAAAACGTACTGATTACCTCAGGATCGCAACAGGCTCTCGATCTGATTGGCAAGCTGCTGATCAATCGAGGAGACCGAATTCTGGTCGAGGCTCCAACTTATCTGGGCGCACTGCAGGCGTTTAACGTCTACGGCGCACAGTATGTTCCTGTGCCCGTAGACGACGATGGGCTACTCGCAGAACATCTCGATTCGAGCCTCCGCGCTGGACCAAAATTCATGTACATCCTGCCAAACTTCCAGAATCCGTCAGGTGTGACATTGTCGGAAGGACGACGGCATCAGTTAATTCTCCTCGCTGACAAGTACGGCATTCCGATCATCGAGGACGATCCTTATGGCCAGTTGCGATATGAAGGCGACCACATCGCTCCGCTGGTCGTGCTCGACCGTGAGAACCTGCGTCGGGACAATGGCTTCACCCTCGGCAATGTGATCTACCTGAGCACTTTCTCCAAGACGTTGGCGCCGGGAATCCGCCTCGCCTGGATTGTGGCCCCCGAAGACGTCATCAGCAAGCTGGTTCTACTGAAACAGGCTGCAGATCTTCATACTTCGACATTCAATCAGTATGTGGCTTATGAAGTCGCGCGCGACGGCTTCCTGGATCAGCATGTGAAGCTGATCCGGCAGGTGTATCGCGAACGGCGCGATGCCATGCTGCAGGCACTGCACGAATACTTTCCGCAGGAGGTTACCTGGACTCATCCCGAAGGGTGGACTTTTTCTTTGGGTTACCATGCCGGAAGGCACTGACTCGAATACTCTCTTCCAGGCAGCGATCGCCGAACAGGTTGCCTTCGTCCCGGGCGATAGCTTCTACGCCAATAACGGCCATGAGGGTGGACGCCACATGCGCCTGAATTTCTCGCACTCCCAGCCCGAGCAGATCCGCGAGGGCATCCGCCGGCTATCGGTAGCGGTTAAAATGCAGTTGCGATCTCCTCACGTAACGCAGTGAGGGCCACCAGCCTCCGGGCACCCGCGCAGGAACAAATTCGAACTTCGCATACGAGGCCCGCGTGCAGCGCAAGGTGATTAGCATCACTGGTCCGGGTGACGCCAAACACCGCCTTTCCGGACCCGCCGTCACAGACTGAATTTAAGAATGGTCCACCCATCTCACGGTATTGGGATGGACGTGGGCCGGGAGGTGACCGGTGACGATTACCACGCTCATAATCCTTGCTGTCCTGTTTCTGGCGGTTGGGCTGTTTGTGCTGCGAGCGGTTCCCGGTGTGCGGGCCTATTTTGCATTCCGCGGGAAGCGACTGGTCACTTGTCCGGAGACGCACAAAACCGAGGCGGTGGACGTCTCAGCGAAAGAAGCGGCGTTAGGAGCTTTCCTGAACGAGCCTACGCTTCGACTGAACGAGTGCTCGCGATGGCCAGAACGGCAGGACTGCGGACAGGAATGTCTGCAACAGGTAGAAGCCGATCCAGAGAACTGCCTCGTCTGGAATCAGGTGGCGAAGTGGTATGAGGGGAAGAGTTGTGTTTTCTGCCACAAGCCCATCGGACCGCTTCAACACCTTGACCATGCCCCAGCATTGTTGGGACCAGACTTCAGAACGACCGAATGGAAGGGAATAAGACCGGAGCAGCTTCCGGAAGTGTTCTCCACTCACCAGCCGGTATGCTGGAACTGTCATGTCGCGGAGAGCTTTCGCCGGCAGTATCCCAATCTCGTCACGGACAGGCCGCTAGAACCGAAGCGAATGTAGGTTCGTCCCAGAAGCCTGCTGCCGGAGCGCGTCGATTCAGGTCATTACCGCATCCCCGCCGAGCGCAATTCCACGCCAATGCCGCAGCGCGACTGTCACCGCGCCGGGCCGTATCAATGTTGGTCGGGGCTTTCTTTGACGGCCTTTGCCTTATGCGACAATTTACGATGGATGTCGGGCCAGAACTCCTTCACCATGATCGTGATCGTGTCCAGCGTGAGCTGTGTTCCCCAGGTATCGATGGTGTTCGAAAGGGTTCGATCGGAGCCAATAAACTTGTGGGGGTCGGTGGGAGTGCTGACGAAAGTACTTCGGGGATGATAGCTATAAGTCGAAATCGCGGCCGCTGTAGCGGCGCCGAAGACCTCCGAGAAGTTGAACTGGTGGTGACCCGAGTCTCCGCGTGTTATTACGATCCTGCTGACCGCGTATCCTGAGCGCTTGAAAAAGCTGCCCCCTCCCGACTGATAGAAGCGCGGATCCTGGTGCAGGACCGACGGGAAAACTGCGCCGACCATAAAGTTCTCAACCATGCTGTCGCCCGCGGTCGAGCCATAGCGCTTTGCGTATCCTACCCAGCCTTGTCCATAGCCCGGCTCGTTATTCTGTGCCTGGTTGATGGCCGCCAGTATTCCCCACCAGGGATACTCGAAGTAATCGAAGGTGCCGAGCGCCACCACTTTGAATTTGTCTTTCGTGCTGAGAGGCGGCAACTTCTCTCGTCCCTGCAAGGTGAGGAAATTCGGCAGCGTATAGAAAAGGCGGTCGTTCGATGTCCCCGCTACCTTTCCCGCGCCGACCTCTTCTATGCTCGGCTTTGTCGGTTGGCTGGTGTCCGAGGGCTTTTGCTTCGAGGAATCTTGCTTTGAGTTCGCATCTGCTGGTTGCGCCTGCGCTGGAGAACCAGAATCACTGCTCGGCGTATCCTGCTGTGCATTCAATAGTAGCGAGAAGGCGCCGCAGAGCGCGATCCAAACTGCAAGATTTCTTCCTACTCTCATCAATGAATCGCCTCCAGTGGGATTGAAACGTAATACGATTGGCGGGATACTGCTAATAGTACCAATCCGCTTAGATGCTCGGAACGCGAGATCGTTCTTTTACATTGATTTACAAAACTTTGGTAAGCGCCCGGCCCAGTCGCGAAGGCTCACGAATGACCCTGGAACTAAAAGTGAAACCCCAACTCTGCCGTTAGCGCGCGTGGCGATACGTAGTGCGTTCCGCTGAAAGTGGAGAGAAAGTTGTACAGCGCGTAGTTGTTTGTCAGATTGATGGCCGTCAGTTGCAAGCTGACCTTATATTGATCGCCTTGGAAGAGATTGTCGTGTCCGATCGATGCGTCAAACAGATGCCGCGGAGCAACCCTCGGCGGATTATGGTCGTCGTTTTCTAATCCAGGTGCGGGCACCCGAATGAGGGTCGACCCGAATTGCGATACCGGACAGACGAATGGAAGTCCGATCGTCGGGGTCGCTCGCGCGCTGCCACAGTAGAATCCGGCTTCGAACTCTTCGTCAGCAGTCATCGGCGCGCCGTTGGCGATCATCGAAACTGCGGGCTGGCCGTTGAGGGTGGTGGAAGCGGGGCAATTGTTGCCCGGGTTCGTGCCATAACAAGGCGCGGCGCCCGCGACTTGTCCGCTGTCATAGCGCCAACCGAAAGCAAACCACGGTCCCCTTCTCCAGGGCTGATATTGCAGGTGCGTCGACTGGTTGAATTTCTCATCATGGTCGATGCGAAAGGGAAGTCCGTTCTGACCAACGGTGACTCCCAAGCCCCCAGCCTGCGGCGGGAAGAATCGGGCTGCCACGCTCGAGAAAACGAACGATGCAGTCAAGCCGTGCAGGTTTGGCATGCGAACGCTGGCGGCATAGCCCGGAATCTTCGAGTTATGCCACTCGATGGGAAACGTAATCGGCGTGTTGCCCAGTACGCTGAAGTCATAGGCATTGTGCGTGTGCTTCCAGATGTATTCCCCGTCGAAAACCAGGTACCGTCCAAATGCCTGCTGCACGCCGGTATGAAACTCGTTGCGAAATCCTGGCCGGAGGGGCGCGGGCACGCAGGGGACGAGGGCTGCAATGACCGCGTAGTCGCAGCCATTGTTGGAAAGCACCAGATTCTCGTTGAACGGTGTTTCCAGGGTGCGCGCGTAGGAGAGACGGAACACTGTGCTGGTTTTCTTGATGTTATAAGCCAAGCCCAGCCGTGGTTCCGCTTGAGATGCCTTGCTCAATCCATTGTACAAATCCCCGCGCACTCCGAGACTGAATGACCATGGCCCCGCACTGATCGTATCCTGCCCGAAGAGCGCGAGTTCCTTCACGTCGGTCTGCCCGTTAAATCTGAACAACACGCCGCCGCGGGTCAAGTCATAAGGCAGCAGAGTCGTGCACGGTGCGGCAAAGGCGGTATTCGTCGTCGCGTTGAAACAGGGAAGTCCGCCCGGGCCGTTCAGCGATGGAAGCAGTGTCGGGTCGACAACCCCAAGAGAGTCTGCTTCGCGAAGGAAGGTCTGCTGATAGGTAGCACCGAACTTCATGTTGTTGATGCCGCGAACATATGCCAGATCCGTGTGCACGCCGGCGTTGGTCAGCGTGCGGTGCTGGCCGATGGTCTCGCGTTGCAAATTCAGCGGACCCAGGTCGGCAAATGGATCGTTGCTCGGGTAGTAGTGATAATCATCGCGCCGCACGTAGCCGCCGAGAGTGTAGACCGTTCTTGGGTTGAGGAGGCGCGTCCATGAGGGCGCAATGTTGAACGTCTTGATCTGGGAATGCTGGTCCATCGGACCGACCGGATCTCCAGATGGATCCAGCCTACCGATGTTGAGATTGTCGTAAGTTTGCGGAGTCTGGAACCACGAACGCGTCCATGCCAAATCCAGATGCAGGGTATTGCCCGTCGCAATCTGATAATCGACCCGGTCGAAGAAGTTCTCCACATTGCCCTTGTCGTGCATTACGGCGAACTCGGGTGCATCCAGGAAGCGCCCGCCGTTCGTGCCATCGATGGCGATGAAGTTGCCCCAGTTCTGTCCGCCGTAGGCAAGGTCAAAGGACGCGTTACTCGTTCCGAAGGAACCATAGGAAGTGGTCAAAGAGCCGGTGGGGGTGGTCACGCCCTGGCCCGACCGCGTGCTCACTTTGACGACCAGACTTGTCTTCCCGCCGAATTCGGCTGGGGGCGCTCCGGCGATTACCTCCATGGACTGGATCGAATTTGACGGAACGCCGTTGGAAAATGTCTTGCTGCTTTGGTCGGAATTCGCCTGCTCGTCGACGGAAACTGTGTTCTCCGCATGATCGCCGAGCCCATGCATCTGGCTGTTCGAATCGGCCGACACTCCGGGTGTCTCCGCCGTCACCGCCGCGCTTACACCGGTTGACTCCGCAGGCATGGGTAGCCGGTCTAACTCGGCCTTATCCACGTCGCTGTGAAAAGTCGAATCCGTTTCCACCAGGTCACCCGCGGACTCATGTACTGTGATAGTGGTCGCTTCCACGACCGCTTGCAGAGTGATCGTCAAGGTCACTGGTACGTTGGAGCGGAGTTCCACATCCTCCATATATGAAGAAAATCCCTTCTCGGTCACCGTGAGGTGGTAGGGATTAAACGGGACATTGGTGAAGCTGAACTGACCCGTGGTGTCGGTCTCAGTGCTGCGATCAAACCCGCTCACCGGATTGTGGATCTTTACCGTCGCCCCAAGAATGATTGCGCCGGTTGCGTCCACCACACTCCCGTTCAAGGAAGTGACATTGCCCACAGACTGGCCCTCGGTCGCGCCCGCCGCTATGCAGCCGCTTAGAAGCACCGCGGCGGCTAGACGTAACGCGTAACTCGTGTACATGAATCCTCCACAAGAAAAGGAAACCCTGAAGTAGTTGGCCCGGATTGTGTGCCGAAGGATTCCTTACGGGGTGGGAGGACCGCGATTGGTGAGTTCAGAGAAATAAAGCCGCACGTTCGCCACGACAGCTTCTTCGTGCCACAAACCCACGGTGGTGAACGCGGGCGTAGTATCCGTCGCATTAGGAGCGGGGTTCGCGCTGTGAGCGGCGGCGCATACCAGACAAGAAGCCGACTCAGTCTTATTTGGGTGATGGTGGGTAGACTCCGCCGCAGCTGTCCAGCAGATCAAGGACAGGCAGAGGCAGGCGGACCATCTTATCCAGAAACGCATAAGTTTCAGCTTTGGAATTAGACTCTTTAGAGCTTATAACGGTTATTCGGGATACGGCAATGTTCGGCACGTTACTATAGGCGTGGACGTCCGCTCATCTCGGAGGCCGCAAACAGCACTTATTTCACGTGAGGTATACATGGCAGAACCAAGTTACGAAGAACTAAAGGCAAAGCTGGCTCAACTGGAAAAAGAAGTCGAAACCAAAAAACGAAGTGGAGATCTCATTTTCAAAGTCGGAGAAAAAGGCGGGGTCAGTGTGTATGGTCTTGGTCGCTTTCCGGTAACGCTCTATTACGAGCAGTGGAATCGCCTGCTCGGCGCGGCCAACGACATCAAGGCGTTCATGGAAGAGAACAAGTCCAGGCTCAAACTCAAAGAGCAAGGATAATCAACGTTCTCGAGATCTGGGACGGATTTGAGACGGGGTTTCATGAAAATGAAACCTCATCTGCCCGGGTGCTTGCCTACAAGCTGGGCGCAAGCTGCGACGAATTCCTGCTCGCTTTTGCCGAAAGTTCCGGGGAAGTAACTCTCGATATCCAATTCCCCGGAAAGCTTGCCTTTCGCAAAAATCGGAACCACCATCTCACTAACCACCATCGAGGACCCGGGCAGGTACCGTGGATCGTTCCGGACATCATCGACCACTACGGTCCTCCCGCTGCTGGCGGCGGCACCACAGAGGCCAGTATCGAGCGGAATACGGGTATTCGGAGCGAAGCTGCCAACGTAAGGACCGATTACGAGAATGTTCTCGTCGGCGCGATCGACGAGATAAAATCCAACCCAGTTATAACGTGCTATTTCTTCGTGCAGCCGCTGCGCGATGTGCTCCATCAATGCGGTCGCTGTGGGCGCGGCTTTAGCAAAGCTCTCAAACTCCTGCAATAGTTTGACCTGCTCCTCGGTCATGCCTCGTCTCTCCTGCGCCTTCTCCGTGACATTTTGAACCACGATCGTCTCCGATATCCCGAATTCTTCACATTGGACGCTGAGCCGAGAATAACTTCCGTGATATCAGTCACGTCGCTTGTTAACTACCCAGTGACGGGACGTTCGTTGCCTGAACTTTAAACGGAGAATCCTAAGCGATCTGCCAGGAATCTAATTGCTCGATGCGCCACCGAAGCCGTTTTGTCGTATTCATTCTGGTCATTCAGGTTGTTCTCTGGCTGACCCACTATTTCGTCTACCAGACGTTTGCGTACCGCCTCCCCGCGACGGACGCGGGCCAGAGACTCTGGCTGCAGGTCATCCTTGGCGTGCTCTCCGTCAGCTTCGTCGCTGCCTCGACTCTAGCGTTCTCTTACACTAGCGCTCCGGTTCGCGTGTTCTATCGGGCGTCTGCGATTTGGATGGGCCTGCTCAGCTTTCTATTCATGGCCGCTTTATTTGCATGGGTGGCGCTGGCGGTGGCGACCGTAGGGCACGTACCGTTCAACTTCCACGTCATGGTCGAAGTGCTGTTCGTGATTGCAATCGCGGTCGGCCTGTATGGTGTTTTCAACGCAAGCTGGACACGTATTACTCGAGCCCGCGTCCGGCTGGCGAATTTGCCGGAAGCCTGGCGCGGCCGCAAAGCAGCCCTGGTGAGTGACGTTCACCTGGGACACGTCCGCAACGGCAGCTTCCTGCGGCGGTTGATTCGCCTGATTCTGAGCGAAGAACCCGACGCAATCTTCATCGCCGGCGATCTGTACGACGGGACTGCGATTGACGCCACGAAGGCCGCTGAGCCCTTGAGCCAGTTAAAGGCTCCGCACGGCGTTTTCTTTGTTGCCGGAAATCATGAGCAGTTCGGAGATGACAGCAAGTATATGGATGCCGTGGAAGCGGCCGGAGTTCGGGTTCTCAGAAACGAGAAAGTGAATGTGAATGGATTGCAGGTGGTCGGAGTGCCCTACCGCGATGCGGCGAGCAATGGAGGCCTGGCATCCGCCTTGCGCCGTGTTTCAATCGACCGGGATCGAGCCAGCATTCTTCTGACGCATGCGCCTGATGATCCTCACACCGCCGAGTCTCTCGGCTTTTCCCTGCAACTCTCCGGCCACACGCATTTGGGCCAATTCATCCCCTGGAGTTGGATGGCTCGTCGCATCTACCGCCAGTTTGTCTACGGATTAAGCAGAATTGGCAAAATGCAGGTCTTCACTTCCAGTGGCGCAGGCACTTGGGGTCCGCCGCTAAGATTGGGCTCGAATCCGGAAATTGTCATGCTGGAGTTCGAGTAGGCCACAACTGGCCGGCTCTCGGCAAGAAGTAGCCAGAATAGAAATAGGCACTGCGAAGCTGATTTGGTTTTCAGTTATAATTACAAAACTGTGCCCAAATATTCCATCGTCGTCCCCCTACATAACGAAGAGGAGAATGTCACCGACCTCTATGATCGCCTCAAGGTGGTCATGGAAGCGCACGGTGAGAGCTTCGAAATCGTTTTGGTGGATGATGGTTCCACGGATCACACCTTTGCCATGCTTCGCGAAATTGCGGCGGTCGATAGCCGCGTAACCGTCGTGAAGCTGCGCCGGAACTTTGGGCAAACTGCGGGACTTGCAGCCGGTTTCGATCATGCGCGCGGCGAGTACATCATCGCCATGGATGGTGATCTGCAGCACGACCCCAACGACATTCCGTTGTTCCTGGAAAAGATTGCCGCGGGCTATGACATTGTCAGCGGCTGGCGCAGGAACCGGGTGGATAACTTCTGGATGCGCCGCATCCCAAGCCGCATTGCCAACTGGATAATGGCAAAGATCAGTGGCGTCGATATCCACGACTTCGGCACTACCTTCAAGGCATACCGCCGCGACATTCTCGAGCAGGTTCCGTTGTACGGCGAGTTGCACCGCTTCATTCCCGCGCTGGCTTCGTGGCACGGGGCGACGATCTGCGAAGTGCCGATTAAGAATGTCAACCGGGAGCACGGAGCTTCCCACTATGGCATCTCGCGAACCTTCCGCGTCTTCTTCGATCTGCTGACGATCCGTTTTTTGCTGCGCTATCTGTCACGCCCCCTGCACTTTTTCGGCGGCTTTGGCATGATGAGCATCTTCGCCGGGACCGGAGTAGTTTTCTGGCTGGGAATCGAAAAGTTTTTGCGCCACGTTCCCGTCATGGCATCGCACGGGCCCTTAATGATGGCCGCTCTGGGCCTGCTACTTGGTGGATTGAATCTGCTTGCGATCGGATTGCTGGGCGAGATGCAGGTTCGCCATTACCATGAGCCCAGCCGCCGCGCGCCCTACTCCGTTGACCGCGTCCTTCGTTCGCAAAACGAAGAGCACAGCGTCTCGGAATAGCAAATGCTTGTCTAGGGATAACCGCCCTCGGCGGTCCACTCGATCCGGCGCAAATTTGGTTTCTCCGTAGTCAACTCCACTGAGCCGCCGGCTGCCCCTTGTGCAGCCATACAATGAAGTCGGTTGTGGGTGGCACTCCACCGAGTTCGCGCAACCGCGTCGCATTCTGCCCGCGATGGTAGTGGCTGTGCATGGCAGCCTGCATGAGCGCTTGGCGGACTGTGACCTTCGCCGGCGGCTGGAACCATGGCACCTCAATGACCTCTTCCATGCGCGACGAGTCGAGAGTCTTCACGCGCTCGTTCATCGACGCCAAGCCTTCCTGACCATATTTTTTCAAATCTGACATGTTCGGGAAGTCTTCAATCTTCTTGAATTCGAAACCGGAATTCCGCGGGCCAGTGATCCACAAGAATCCGTGTTGTACCAGGTGAATATGGTGCAGTCGTTCCCGGATAGCTTTATCTTCCAGTGCCGCCGGATGCGACTCGAAGGCGCGCCAATGTTCGGCGTCCGCCCATTCCTGATGTGCGTAGAGTTCCTCAAGAGTGCCCAAGAATGCCTCCATAGAAGCTCCGAGTGTACTCCGCGGGCCAGCAATCGGAGCCAAAGACTGGTGCTGTTCAAATGTCACGCTCGGCACTTGCGGACCTGTTCCGTGTAACCCACCATCGCCGAGCTGCAATTGCCGACCATACCGCTTCCACCAAGCCGAATGGCCACGCGCCTTGAGAGAAAGCCATAGACGGAGCCTAGTACACACGACGCAGCGAAGCCGAGGATAAACCAGGAACTGCGCCGTTCCAACGCATAGCAGGTGACCATTGCTGTCACGGCGAAGAGGCCGAAGAGGGTCAAGCCATTCATTAATGATGCATTCTACCGAAGACGGGCTCAGCTGTTTCCTGTTCGCGCTTGCATCTCAGCGGGTGTGAGCGGGCTGAAAAAGGGCGGCGTATAATAAGCCGTTTGCGTTCATCAGGAGTTTTTCCACCATGGAAAGAGCTACGCAATACGAATTGCAGCTAGCCCGGCGCATGTCCAGGCTTGGCACCGAGACTGCATTTGAGGTGCTCAATAAGGCTCGCGCGCTCGAAAAACAGGGAAAGAGCATCATCCATCTCGAAATCGGTGAACCCGATTTCGATACGCCGGCGAATGTCATCGAGGCCGGCGTGGACGCCTTGCGAAAGGGCTGGACGCATTACGGTCCGTCCGCCGGTCTGCCGGATTTGCGGCAGGCGCTCGCCGAATATGTGAGCCGGACCCGCGGCGTGAAAGTAACGAGCGACGAGGTGGTGGTCGTCCCCGGTGGCAAGCCAATCATCTTCTTCACCATCCTGTCGTTGATCGACGAGGGAGATGAGGTCATTTATCCGAATCCCGGTTTTCCCATCTATGAATCCATGATTCGCTACGTTGGGGGCCATGCGGTGCCAATCCAGTTGCGCGAAGAGCGGGATTTCTCACTCGATGTGGACGAATTGGCCGGGCTCATCAGCGACCGCACCAAGTTGATCATTCTTAATTCGCCACAGAATCCCACGGGTGGAGTGCTCGGCCGGCGCGACATTGAGCAGATTGCCAAAGTTATCGGCGATCGCAACATCATGATCCTGTCCGACGAAATTTACAGCCGCCTATTGTTTGACGGCGGCGAGCATTTTTCGATCATGTCCGTACCGGGGATGCAGGAGCGAACAATTCTGCTCGACGGCTTCTCGAAAACCTACGCGATGACGGGATGGCGCATGGGCTATGGCGTGATGCGGGCCGATCTGGCCGCGCACATGACACGCCTGATGACGAATTCAAATTCCTGCACCGCCAGTTTCACGCAGGTGGCGGGCATCGAAGCGATCCGCGGAGATCAGATGTCGGTCGATCACATGCGCGACGAGTTTCAGCGGCGTCGCGATATGGTGGTTGCCGGCCTGAACAAGATCAAGGGTTTTTCCTGCCGCATGCCGAAGGGCGCGTTCTATGTGTTTCCCAACATCACGAAGACGCGATGGAAGTCGAAGGCGCTGGCAGATGCGCTGCTGGAGCAGGCCGGAGTCGCGGCGCTCTCGGGTACCTCGTTCGGCGAGTTCGGAGAAGGCTATCTGCGGTTCAGCGTCGCCAACTCCATGGAGAATCTGCAGCAGGCGCTCGAACGTATCGATCAGTGGACGAAGAAGAATCTGTAAGCGATAGAGGCCGCATCTGATCGAAGGACTACAGTTCGCGGCGATTCAGGTCACGTTTCATGCCTTCCAAGAAAAGCACAACACGTTCCAACGCACCCAAGTCCAGCCGTCCACAGGCGCCCGGTTACGGATTTCCTGAAGGCACAAAGGGATTGCTGTCCTGGTCCTGGGCCGAGCAGCGCTTGAAGAAGTCCCACAACTATTGGATCACCACCGTCCGACCCGATGGCTCCCCGCACGTGATGGTGGTCTGGGGATTGTGGCAGGACGGGCGCTTTTTGTTCAGCACGGGAAGCAAGTCGCGCAAGGCGCAAAATCTCGCTGCAAATCCAAAGTGTGTTGTCTCCACTGAACATGCCCACGAGGCAGTCATCGTCGAAGGTATTGCCGAGATCGCCGACGTAGCCGCTCGTCGCAAGCTCATTCCCGCTTACGAGCGCAAGTACGATTGGGACTTGTCGAAGATGAAAGACGACATGCTTTCAATGAAAGAGCCGGTTTTTGCGGTGCGTCCCAAAGTTGTTTTTGCGCTTTGGGAAAAATACTTCCAGACGAAATCCACCCGATGGCGCTTTGAATAGACGCTCGTAGTATGCAAGGAGGACCAAATGTTAAGTCGTCCTTTTCGGTTGCTGCTGGTTGCCTGTCTGTTTGTGAGCTCCGTATGGGCAGCGAACGACCCGTTCGTAGGCAAATGGAAAGTGAATCCGTCCGAAAGCAAACTCAACGACGAAATGAAGGTTGAGGTCGCGGGAGCGAATCGATACGCCATCACCTTTGCCCCCGGCGCAGTCGACACAATCGTCGCTGACGGAAGTGACCAGCCAGCCCTGAGCGGAACGACCCTCTCCATCGCGGTGAAGGACCCCAATAGCTGGGTGGTCATTCGCAAGCAGAACGGCCGAACGCTGCTCACAGGGTATTGGACGTTTTCCGAAGACGGCAAAACGCTCAACGATGCCTATTCGGAATATGCGCTCGACGGTTCAAAGTCGTTGTTCATGCCCTACGTCTACGAGCGGACGGCGGGGAGTTCAGGTTTCGTGGGCACATGGGACAGTGACAGCGAGAAAGTGAAGCCGGGAATCGAGCTCCAGATCGAGCCTTATGACGGGGACGGCCTTTTGTTCCACAGTAGCGGTGCAGAAATGAATAATAAGAAGATGAAGTTCGATGGGAACGATTATCCGGACCTCGATCTGCGTGGGGATGCAGCCGCCGCATTTTCAGGCCGCCGCGTGAACGAGCGCAGTCTGGAAATTACACAGAAATTCAAAGGCAAAACGACACGCACCCGGCAGATCGAGCTTTCTATCGATCTCAAGACTTTGACGATGACCGTGCGCCTGGAGGGTCAAAACAGGCCCAAGAGCATCTTCGTGTTTGATCGGGAATAGACGTGCGAGTTGCTCTAGCGCGCGAATTTTCCGTCATATCCCGTCACAACACTATTCAGAATAACTTGCTCACCTCCCGATGTGATTGTGATCACGGCCTTAGGCCAGCGTCCCCGATAGCCTCTTAAGAGCAGTTTTCTGCTCTTTCTCGTGCGAATTCCATCACGACGCCAAAAGGGGACGCCATGTCGGTCATCGATTCGAATTCCGGAAAAGTGGTCCGCAATTATTCGATAGAAGAACTGATCGAGGCCGCGAATCTGATGCGTGGCTACGACCTGGTGGCACTGCACGCCGCCGGATCGGGGCATGCCGGAGGGACGCTATCCATCATGGACATCACTGCCGCCCTCTATCTGAAGATTGCGAATCATGATCCGAAGAATCCGAACTGGACCGACCGTGACCGCATCATCTGGTCGACCGGGCACAAGGCGCCGAGTCTTTATCTTGGCCTCGCTTTTGCCGGATTTTGCTCGAAGGAGGACGTGGTGACGCTCCGTAAACTGAGTTCGCCATTTCAAGGGCATCCGCACTGGCTGAAGCTTCCGGGAGTGGAAGTTTCGACCGGATCTCTCGGCCAAGGCTTGAGCATCGCGGTTGGCATGGCGCTGGCAGCGCGTCTGGACGGGAAGAATCACAAGATCTTTTGCATCATGGGCGACGGCGAGCAGCAGGAAGGTCAGGTCTGGGAAGCGGCGATGGAAGCCGGGCATTACGCACTCGACAATCTGATTGGCATCATCGATTGCAATCGGCTCCAGATCGACGGCCTGGTCAAGGACGTGATGGAGGTTGAGCCTTTGGCCGACAAGTACCGCAGCTTCGGATGGGATGTGCTCCTTGTAGACGGCCATGACATGGGCCAGATTGTCGATGCCTTCGAACAGGCACGATCTATGAAGGGCCATCCAGTCGTGCTCCTCGCCCATACGGTGAAGGGCAAAGGCGTCAGCTTCATGGAGGACCAGGCGGGCTGGCATGGGAAGACGCCGAACTCCGAAGAACTGATGAAAGGACTCGAAGAACTGAAACTGAAAGATCAGATTCCGCTTCAACCGTTGCTAGATCGAGCGAAACAGTATCAGGCAGAAGTCGACCGTAAGCTCGAAGCCAAGATGCCGAAGTTTACCCGCAATTACTGGTGGAATTCTGCCGACAGCATGAAAGTGAAGATGGAGCCGACGCGGAAAGGTTTCGGTCAGTCGCTGGCCGCAAATGGCGATGACGAGCGCGTCGTCTGCCTTGGACTGGATATCTCAGGATCAATCACGATCAGCGATTTCTATGCGGGCAAGCCGGAGCGCAAGAAGCGTTGGCTCAGCATGGGAATTGCCGAGCAATCCGCGACCTCGGCCGCCGCCGGTCTGGCGCGGGAAGGGAAGTTGCCGGTGCTTGGGACCTACGCGACCTTCGCCGCCGCTCGCAATCTCGACCAGATCCGTACCTCAGTCTGCTACGGCAATTTCAACGTGATGATCGCGGGCGCCCATGGAGGAGTTTCTGTGGGTCCGGATGGCGCGACGCATCAAGCCCTCGAAGATCTTTTCGCGATGCAGGGCTTGCCCAATATGTCGGTTGTCGTGCCCTGCGACGTGGTGGAGACGCGGAAGGCGACGGACTATCTCTTGCTGCACCACAAAGGCCCGAAATATATCCGGTTTGCGCGCGAGGCGACGCCCATCGTTTCAGACGAGAAGACACCCTTCGTCTTTGGCAAGGCCAATGTGATTCGGTTGCGCAAAGAAGGCCCAAGTTTTCTGGATGCATTTCAAACGGTGCTGGCATCAGGCTACGAGAACGAAGAGGAAGACCTGAGCATCATCGCTTGCGGACCGATGGTTCCCGAGGCCATGCGAGCCGCGTACATCCTGAAGAAAGAACTCGGCTACGAGACGCGTGTGCTGAATGTACATACGTTGAAGCCGATTGATCAGGAGGCGGTGGTTAGAGCTGCACTCGAGACGGGCGCTGTGGTCACTGCGGAAGAGCATCAGATCGGAGCCTTGGCGTGGAGAGTCAGCGCGATCCTGACTGAGAGTCCACAACTCTACGGGCTCCCGTTCATCACTGGAGCCATTGGTGTGAAAGACCGTTTCGGAGACTCCGGCGCTCCCTGGGAACTGATCAAGGAATTCGAGGTCAGCGCGGAGCACATTGCGCATAAAGCCGTTGAGCTGATGGCCGTAAAGAAGAGACCATTAGCGAAAAGGGAAGAGCCAGCCTTCGCCGTGACGCGCTGACCAGGCCCATCGTTTGACTCTCGCGACCTCGCGAGATCGCATTACTTTCGTTACCCTTTCAGAACCTGTCCGGGTATCTGAAGTTGCAGTTCTTCACCCTATAATTTGCTCAAGCCACACCAAGAGTTTCGTCTTACGCGTCGATCCAGCCGTGCTCACGCGAAATTGTGGCGATATCGAGACGTCACGTTATGGGAAAATCGCGCAATTCGACACAGCAGTCTGCGTTGTGGGTCTACAACCCGTGGCTTGATCTGATCGTGGGCTGTGGCGCGTGGTCGCTTCCCCTACTGCTAATTTCTTATCTGTCGCTGGCTTCGAGCGCGCGGATGTGGTCGGTCGTCTTTTACGCGCTGGCTCTGTTCTTCAACTATCCGCATTACATGGCGACGATCTATCGCGCCTACCACCGCGCCGAGGATTTTGAAAAATATCGCATCTTCACCGTGCACATCACCGGATTGCTTCTGCTCACGCTGGTGCTTTCGCACTTCTGGTTGGGCTTGCTGCCCTGGATTTTCACCATCTATCTGACCTGGAGTCCTTGGCACTACAGCGGGCAGAATTACGGCCTATTCATGATGTTCGCCCGGCGGGCCGGTGCGAATCCGGACAAGCGCACCCGTGGAGCTCTATACGGCGCGTTCATCATTTCTTATCTGGTGCTCTTCCTCGGATTTCATACAGGGCCATCCAGCGATCCGCTGTTTCTATCCCTTGGCATTCCTTCGATCGTGAGTCGTTGGGAACAGATCATCCTGATCGCGGCCTTCGTGGTGCTTTCCGTTTTCGGCTTTTCCCGTTTGTCCAAAGAGACGGGCTGGCGGCCGTTGCTTCCCTCGGTCACGCTATTTTCGTCGCAATTCCTGTGGTTCCTGCTCCCGGCTGCAATCTCACTGATGCGGCATCTTGATATCCCGCAGAGCCGATATAGCAACGGTGTCCTGGCGGTAATGCATTCGGCACAGTATTTGTGGATTACCAGTTACTATGCACGCCGCGAGGCAACGATCAGAGGGAACAGAAAAAAAGAGGAGCGGCTGGCGGCCGCTGGCTTACTTCGGCGTATTGGTTGTTGGCGGAATCGCTCTATTCATTCCGGGACCATGGCTGGCCAGTCGCGCCTTCCATCACGATTTCACCGCAAGTTTCCTGATCTTCGGAGCTCTGGTCAACATCCACCATTTCATTCTGGACGGTGCTATCTGGAAGCTGCGCGACGGCCGGATTGCCTCGCTGTTGCTCAATTCCAAAGGCAAGGTTGAGGAAGCGATGGCCAATGCTGGCGGATCGCTCGCGAATAAGATTCGGTGGATCGCGGGAGACACTTCGGGCGCAAGAAGGCTGCAGATCACCGCGGCGGTTTTGCTGCTCGGCTGGGGAACCGTAGACCAGGTGCGGCATTATCTGGCGTTGCGTAGTGACGATGTGAATGCGTTGCAAAGAGCAGCAGCTCTGGATTCCTTCGACAGTCAATTACAAATGCGGCTGGCGCGAAAGGAACTGGATAACGGAAATGCCCAGCAAGCAGAATCGGCTTGGCGTCGCGCTATGCAGGCAAATCCTACGGATCCGGGGCCACAGCAAGCGCTACTAAAGTTCCTGCTCGATCAGAAGCGATTCGACGAAGCCTTCAGTCTGACCGAGACGTCGCTGAAACATTTCCCTAAAGATTCGAATCTCCTGGTCGACCATGGAATTTTGGCGCTGCAGTTCGATCATGCCGACGAGGCGCTGGCAGATTGGAATCGTGCTCTCGCTATCGACCCTAATCAGAGCTTGGCACATCTGTACCTCGCACATGAGATGGACAGAGAAGGCAAGGCTCAACCGGCCGCGGAACATTATTGGCTCTATCTGCAGAAGATTGGGCAGAGTGCCCAAAGGCGGCCTGCGCCCGATTTCATCATCGGGATCGTTCTTCGAATGGCGGACTGCCAGGCTCGCGCCTCGCAAACGGATCTCGCCATTAAGTCGTACGAAATGGCGGAGAAACTTGCGGCGCAGACGAAACAGCCCAAACTCGAAACCATTGCATTCGTGAATGAAGCCGGTCTGCAGGCGAAAGCCGGCAAACTGGATGAGGCGCTCGCGTTATATCAGCAGACACTACAGCTCGACGCATCCAACGGGGATGATTCCGCCACCGCAGCCGACTGGTTCGCCTACGGGCGCTTCCTGCAGGAATCGGGGTTTCCCGAAAAACTGGCTTATGCTTGCCTGCTGAAAGCGGAATCGGCCGCAAAACTGGCCGCGAAATCGCCCCTTCCGCAGTCTGCCCCGGTCACTCTGGCGAAACTTGAAAAGCATCTTGGGCCTGTTGCCGCTTCCATTCGCCGCAGCCCTGAACCCGCCCTGCAAGAGGCAATACAGCTGCGCCGGTAGACTCGGGCGAGCGTCTCTGCATCCTAACAGTCATTGACAGTGGGTTTTCAGTACTGAACAATGAGCTATCCCTGCAATTTATAGTTCTGTAGTCCTGAGGAGGAAAGTGTATGGCCGACGAAGACGGACATGTCCCGATGGAAAGCCAGTCTAATGCTGGCAAGTGGATACTGATATTGCTGGCGATCGTGGTGATCGCGGCTGCCGGATACGCGCAGTACAGCAATCATCTGGCGATCCAGAAACTCACCAGCGACCTAACCGGAAGTCAGGCAGAGGTCAAGGAACTACAAAACCGGATGCAGACTTCCGAGGCGCAGGAGGAAACCCTGGCGCGCCAGGCCGGCATGACCAAGAAGGAACTGGCTGAGCGGACCAGAGAAATCCAGGCGCAGCAGAAAGCCGCGGAAACCCGATTAGAAGAGGAAGCGAAGGCGGAGAAGGCTCAAATCAGCGCCGTCAGCGGAGATGTCGCCGGCGTGAAGACCGATGTAGGCGGCGTCAAAACCGACGTGGCTTCCACCAAGGCAGATCTCGAGGCCACGAAAGCCAGGCTGCAAAGTACGGTGGGTGATTTGGGAGTGCAGAGCGGCCTGATTGCTAACACTCGTGCCGACCTTGAAGTGCTGAAGCATAAGGGCGACCGTAACTATTACGAGTTCACGCTGCTAAGGGGCGCGAAACCGCAGCCGGTTGCAACCGTCAGCCTGCAATTGAAGAAAGCCGATCCGAAGAAGGGGAAGTTTACGCTGAATGTGACGTCCGACGACAAGACGATCGAAAAGAAAGACCGAAACATCGCCGAGCCAATCCAGTTCTACTCCGGACGCGATCATCTTCTGTTCGAACTGGTCGTGTGGACCGTCGACAAGAAAAAAGCTACGGGTTATCTCAACACCCCGAAGAATGCTCCAGTGCCGGTGACGGCGGGCGGGGCATCGGGTAGCGGCAATTGAACGGAGCGTTCTTCCCGGGCGCGCACGTGCTCTTGCAAATCGTGCTGCGCACGGGCGTGATCTACCTGCTGGTGCTGCTCGGCGTTCGTCTTAGCGGCAAACGTGAGGTCGGGCAAATGACTCCGTTCGATCTCACCTTGCTCCTTCTGCTTTCCAATTCCGTACAAAACGCGATGACCGGACCCGATACGTCGCTGACGGGCGGCGCAGTCGCCGCCTGTACCTTGCTGGTGCTTAACTATTTCGTTGCCGAGGCTTCCGGCGTCAATCGGCGCTTTCGCCGCGTCATTCAAGGACAGCCGTCTTTGTTGGTTCACGACGGCAAAGTGATCGAGTCGCACATGGCCAAAGAGCACGTCAGCATGGACGAATTGCATCGTGCCTTGCGAGAGCATGGCATCAACAGCGTCGACCAGGTCGCGCTATCCGTCCTCGAGGTCGACGGTTCGATCTCGTGTCTGAAGTATGACGAGATCAAGCCAGACGCCAGCACCCATCTGGCGCGGCGTAGAGGCATTCAGAAGAAAAGTTGACGGCTCCGCTCAACTACTCAGCCGCCAAGAACTTCAGGCACACCGGCTGACCCACTTCGAATGTTTGGCCGGTTGGCGTGAGCTTGCCTGTCTTCTGATCGATCTTGAACACGACGACATTGTTTGAACTCATGTTTTCCGCCAACAGCAAAGTGCCGGTCGGATCGAACATGAAATGACGCGGCGCCTTGCCTTGAGTCGGCGTGACTTCGACCGGAGTCAATGTGCCTTTGGCGGCGTCGATCGCAAATACGGCGATGCTGTTGCCGTCGCCTCGATTTGAAGCATAGAGAAACTTGCCTGAGGGATGGATTTCCACCTCTGCGTCTTCGATGTCTCCTTTGAAACCGTCGGTCTGCGTGGAAACAGTCTGCAGGGTGCGCAGCGTTCCGGTGCGCGGATCGTTTGAAAATACGGTGACGGTGCCTTTGATTTCGCTGACTACGTAGGCGAACTTGCCCGATGAGGCCATGGCGAAGTGGCGTGGGCCGGATCCGGGATCAACCTTGGCATAAGGCGGGTCGTTGGGCGTGAGCGTGCCTTTGCTGGAATCGAACTTGTACACCAGCACCTCGTCGAGCCCGAGGTCGTCAGCGTAGGCAAAACGATTGTCGAGTGAGAGATCGATGGAGTGCGCGTGCGGCGCTTCCTGCCGCTTGGGGTCCGCGCCGTGACCCGTATGCTGGACGAAGCTGGATGCCTCTCCGAGTTTGCCATCCGCAAGCACCGGAAACACGGCGTTGCTGCCTCCATCGTAGTTGGCCACGAGGACCCACTTTCCGGTCCTGTCGACCGTTATGTAGCAAGGGCCGGCTCCGCGGGATTGTACTTCGTTGAGGAAGGTCAGCTTGCCCGTGGCCTTGTCGACAGAAAAGGCGCTCACCCCTCCACTGTTTGGGCCTTTGTAGTCCCCAAGCTCATTCACCGCATACAGGAAGCGTCCATTCGGACTTAGCGCCAGAAAGGATGGATTGGTGGTCTCGGCTGCCAGACCCAGGGGAGTGATCTCATGAGTCGTCGCATTGTAGCGGTAAACGTAGATTCCTTTGCTGGAGCTGCCATCTTGTGTGTAGGTGCCGACATAAAAGAAATAGTTGCCGTCCTTTGGCGCCGGCCCAGCAAGTGCCGTGAGACTGAAAGAGACGATGAGAAGCAGAAAAGTTGCAAAAGAGCGGAATGGGTTCATGCCGCTATAGAAACGCATTTCAGAGTATTTGCGCAAGGGCAGAAAAGAATTAACCAGAGCTTTTCTCATTTCGTCAGGATGATGGGCACGGTGTAGTTGTACGGCCAGATGATTACGCTCACGCCTTTGCGTTGATTGAATTCATTCAGCGTTTTTTGATAAGCGACGATGATTGTCCGGTTCACGGTTTCTCCCGGTTCCAGTCGGACTTCGGGCGACAAGGCAGGCTGCGAGCCCGTCTTCAGATCAGGGAAGGCCTGGAAATAGCGATCGAAATCAACGGCGGAAACCGCGTCGGCCGTGGCATCTCCGCTGGGAGCTTTGACGGAGCTTTGAATCTCGCGAATATAAAGAGCCTTATCGCTGCCGTTGTGCAGGGTAAAGGTTAATGCCACCATAGTGGAGTTCTGCCCGGGGATTTCTACTGCGACTACATTGTCGAGAGAGCCGGAGCCTTGCGGCTTGGCACGCTTGAGGAACGAGGCGATCAGGACCACAACCAGCACGGCGCCGACAGCGATCAGTACGATCTTGGCAGGCGGCAGATTCTTTTTGGCAGTGCCGTACTCTTCGCCGATATTGATCGTCGGCCCGGCGGGAGCGGCAGGGGCTTCGGGCGGAGCGGATGAAGGCTGAGTTGGGGGAACCGGTCTTTGTTCAGGCATTGGCACTAACCTCAGCCGATTCTACGCCAGATTCGGCTGTGCCCGGGAGTTCAGAAGATTTCACCGATATCGGGTCGTGATACTCCGCAAATATCTCCTGCGCCCTTAGTTTTCTGAGCAATGCGTCAAACGCCAGCTTCGAGTTCGACACGAAATCTGCTCCCATCCGAGTACCGACAACACAGCAGCCGAGCACGTCTTTCGGAAAATTCCCAACGTGCCAGCGGATCGCCGTTCGACCTGGAACGTAGAGCACTTCCGGGCACAGATAGCCGAGATGCGGGGACATAGTGAGCACCACTCGATACGTTCCTGCTTGGATACAGGGGTGGCCGGGATGATAAGGCGTAAGACGTGCTGGTTCCAGGTAATAACACTCGAATACGCCGTCTAGCCAAAACTCGCCGGTAATCGAGCTGCTGGTTTCGACTCTGCGATAAATGTCCACCTTCATGTCAACTCCAGGTAGCGGCTTCGGTACAAAAACTCAGGCCGCTTGATCGGCTGTTATGCCTCATCGCGGACCTCTTTCTCGCTACTCTTGAGTTTGACGTGTTGAAATCGAGGGTCAAGGTTATGTGAACATTCCTACAAAAAGATCTGTGGAAAACTCCTGTAACCCTCGGCAGGGCCTATACTTCTGCGATGGACTGGCAGCAGTACGAACACCAGATCGTGGAGCAGTTTCGCGCCAACTATCCTTCGGCGGAGATTACACCCAACGCAAAGTTAGTGGGCAAGTTCTCGAAGGTGGAGCGTCAGATCGACCTCCTAGTCGAAGAGCGAGCCGCCGACTTTGCTTTTCGGATAGCGATTGATGCGAAATATCGTGGACGCAAAATCGACGTTAGCGATGTAGAAGCATTCATAGGACTAACGCGGGATGTCCAAGCGCACACCGGGATGCTGGTTGCGTTAGAGGGGTACACCGCGGCTGCAGTAAACCGTGCGCACAACGACGACCTTGACATAATTCTCGACGTTCTCAATCTAGACGAACTGAAAGAGTTCCAGGGACCCACGGCGATTCCTTACTCTGGCGAATATGGAGTGTGGATCGCCGCACCATTCGGGTGGGTAATGGATGCGACCAAACGCCCACACATGTTGGCGTCCCTCTATCAGCGAGGGAGGATGTTTGAGGAGGCGGTCCGTTCCGACGAGTGGATGTACGTCAATTTTTGGAAAAAGAAGGGCAGCGAAGTCAACAGCCTCGACAGTCTCCTCGCGTATCAATCAGGGTACATGTTATCGGGGCGGGTGGGCGCGGAAATTCAGATTATTGAGGAAGGGAAGAACCAGAGAACAGGCGTGAAGACCTTGATACGCCGCTACAGGAAGAAAGAATACCCCGCTCCCGAATATACGGGACTCGTCGATTTCGACGATTTCGTCTTCATGTGTGTTCTGTTTACGCCAGAGCAGCTCGAACGCAAGAACCTGAGAAAATTGCGCTTCATCTTACGAGATGCTTTTCCAATGTCTGTTACTCACAATCATGAAGCTCGCATTGCAGCAGCAGAGGTACGCCTCAAAGATGGGTTATCGCTCGAAGAAAGAGCTAGGCTTCTGGCCCAGATCGGATTCTGGCAGAGGGAAATGCGCAATCTTCAGCAGTCGAAGCGGGCTCTTGAGAAGAGCCTCTCACTCATTCCCAACTACTATTACGCGCTCGAGGAACTACGTTTGACGCTCATAAGGATCGGGGACAAAGAGGCAATGCTCGACGCAATGCGTAAACTGGTCCGCCTCGATCCGCATAATCCTACGGTATTCGGCGATTGTATTAGCGTATGCAAGCGGCGGACCCGTGACCAAATCTGATGTGCTTTCGATACTGGACGGATTGAAGAAGGACTACCACGACGATCACCTGGTTCATGCAAACTGCGACTTCTACTCGGGGAAAATCCTGATCGAAACAGATCCCACGGCAGCGAGAGAGTATTTCGCCGCTGCTGAGGAGAGATTTCGGAAACTCTTCCCGCCAGAACACCAAGTGTTCAGCGCAATACAAAGCGGCCTCACCCAACTCTCACGAAGTAAGTCTTAGATGCCAAAGATGCACCTTAGTCGGCCTCGTTTGGACGGTCAGGAGAGCATGAGCTTCACCAGCCGTGCTTCATCGCTTTGGCGAACTTCTCGGTGGGCAGGGTATTGAGCACGTCTTCTTTGGTGAGCCAGGCGCGCCGGGCCTGGAGGACGCCGAAGCGGATTTTTTCCAGGTGCGAGGTATGGTGAGCGTCGGTATTGATGACGATTTTTACGCCATGCTGCTTGGCCTGGCGGAGATGAACGTCGTTCAGGTCGAGACGGTCCGGATAAGCATTGAGTTCCATAGCCACTTTGTTTTTGGCGGCCGCCGTGAGCACGGTGTGCATATCGAACTGGTAGCCTTCGCGGCGAAGCTGGATGCGGCCCGTTGGGATGTCCGATGATCGAGGTATTTGGATTCGCGATGGCCTTCAGCAGTCGCTCGGTCATCTTGGCCGACTCCTGATTGAAGACGGAGTGCACACTGGCGATAACGACGTCCATCTGCGCCAAGACATCGTCGGAGAG
Organism: Terriglobia bacterium; assembly: GCA_963711365.1. Classification (GTDB taxonomy): domain Bacteria; phylum Acidobacteriota; class Terriglobia; order Terriglobales; family Acidobacteriaceae; genus Sulfotelmatobacter. The sequence goes on from CAVQDY010000002.1 coordinate 232,321, forward strand.
GTCGAGGTCGCCGTCAGCCAGGATATCGACTTCGATCCCGGCAAAGATGGTGATGCCGTCGATTTTCTTTCCCACGTCGCGAATGCGCTGGATGTGTTCGACGGCGCGCTTATCGTCAAGGCCGTTGGCGAACGCGAGATTCTTCGAATGATCGGTGATGGCCATGTATTGATAGCCGCGCGCCTTGGCCGCTTCGGCCATCTCTTCGATGGTGTTGCGGCCATCGGTCTCGACGGTATGCATGTGGACATCGCCCTGCAGATCTTCTTGCGTAATCAATTGGGGCAGGGAATGGTTTTGCGCCAGGTCGATTTCGCCGAGGTTCTCGCGCATCTCCGGCGGAATGTAGTCGAGCTTGAGCTTGCCGTAGATTTCCTCTTCGGTTCTTCCAGCGACCGGTTTCTCACCTTCCAGAGTGGACAGGCTGTACTCGTTCAGCGTGTATCCCATCTTGAGAGCGCGCTGGCGCAGGGTAACGTTGTGAGCCTTGGATCCGGTGAAGTACTGCATGGCCGCGCCGAAGGATTCAGGAGGAAGCAGACGAACATCAACCTGCAGGCCGTGGCGCAGGTGAAAGCTGATCTTGTTGTCGCCGCTGGCGATGATGTCCATCAGCGGCGGATACTTTGCGATGTAGGAGATGGCCTGCTGGCGCGTGGTTTCGCTACAGCAGGCCTTGCCAGTGACGAGAATGTCGAGATCGCCAACGGTTTCGCGGCCACGACGCAATGATCCCGCCGGAGTGATCTTGTCGATGCCGTCGAACTTCTCGATATAGGCAGTCAGTTTTTCGCACTCCAGTTCAGCGGCGTCGATGAGGAAACGGCCGCCGATGCGGCGATAGTCTTCGATGGCCTTGAGCAGCTTGGCTTCGTGCTTCTCGCCCATGCGAGGTAACTCGCGGATCTTGCCTTCGCGGGCGAGTTTTTCTACTCCGTCGACGTCGCTGACCTGGAAAGCGTCCCATATAAGTTTGATCGTTTTCGGGCCGAGTCCCTGAATCTTCAACAGCTGCAGCATTGAGGGATGATATTTTTCGAGGAGTTCGGCTTGAACAGCGAGCTTGCCGGTCTTGAAGAGCTCCTGGAGGTTGGTGAGCATGCCCTTGCCAATGCCTGGAATGGCGAGGACTTGTTTCGGCTCGGCCATGATGTCTTTAATCTGCTGGGAATGGTTCTCGATGGCCTGGGCGGCGTTGCGATAGGAACGGATGCGGAACGAGTCCTGCCCATCGATTTCCAGCAGGTCGGCGGTTTCGAAAAGGATGTTGGCGATCGCCTTGTTGTCCACGCACCAAAGATAAACAAGAATGCGACGAAGAGCTAGACCGGTGCATTGAGGGGAAAAGAGAACGCACGCGCACACATCGGTTGGGCGGCTGAACTGACACATCCGCTGGAGCGGAGACTACTGCGGGCGTTTACGCCGCCTTGGTTACATTGGCAGCCTGAGGGCCTTTCTGGCCTTCAGCGATCTCGAATTCGACCTGATCACCCTCCTGAAGACTTTTGTATCCCTCAGAACTAATCGCGCTGTAGTGAACAAAAACATCCGGCCCATCGGCGCGACCGATAAAGCCGTATCCTTTCGCGTTATTGAACCACTTCACGGTTCCTTTCAGACGTTCCACGAGCCCCTCTTTCTGCATGTCCGCTTCAGGGGGCAGCAGGACATGCCCGCAGTGCACTCTATTAAGATGCATTTTGCGGCTGAGGGTTTTGTAGTGTCAAGAAAATGCAAGGGGCGGAGAGAAAGATTTCCCACCGCGAAAATAATGGCGTGGGCAGCGAAAAGGTTTATTCATGGTTCGCAGCGGGTTTTCCTGGCGTGAAAATAGGTTTTATTTCTTCCGATTCATTCGCATGTGATCGAGCCATAATATCGACGAAATGGTCTTGGCATCTCGGATGGTTCCGTTCAAGACCATGTTCAGCGCTCTCGGCAGAGGCACCAGGCGGTGATGGATGATCTCGTCGGCTTCCGGTTCCGCTTCTCCCAATTTAAGACCGGTTGCCATATAGACAGCCATGGTTTCGGCGACGAATCCGGGGCTGGCATAGAACTTTAAGATTCGGCGCCAACGAGCGGCGCGGTATCCGGTTTCTTCAATCAGTTCCCGTTTGGCCGCATGAAGTTCATTTTCGCCGGGATCGACGCGGCCCGCCGGCAATTCCCAAAGATAGTCATTGGCCGCGTGGCGGTACTGGCGCTCGAGCAAGATGCGAGGTGTGGCGGCGGAATCGTCGACGGCGAGGACGACGACCGATCCGGAATGATGGATCACATCGCGACGGACCTTGATTCCTCCGGGCTCGATGACATAATCGGTCGTGACTTGGAAGACTGGGCCGCGATAGACGGTGCGAGAGGAAACGAGACGAGCTTTTGGCGCGTGGGTGGCGCGACGCCTGGTCGAAGAGGAAGACTTGGCCATGCAGACACTATAAAGCACGACTCGTCGAGACCGGTTACTGCGCCATTTCCTGGCGCAAGATCTTCGAGAGCTTCTCCATCTTCTTCAGATTATTCGCGAGATCCTTCGATAGCACGCCCTTCTGTAATTGCTGCAGATCGGATTGCACCGAGTTACTGAGCGCCGACAGTTCTTGAGCGTGCTGGTGGATGGACTCGAGCCTGACGGCTCTCAGGTCAGATTGCCGTGGGGGCTCTGGCCTGACGGCAGGGCCAAGGGACCAATTGCGTCCGGGGAGTTGCTGGGTCATGCTCGACTGCTGGGTCAGAGCTGGGACGGTCAGGAGACTTACAAGTAGAACCAGACGGGCGGCTGACAAATGCACCTCCATGTGGCTCGAAGCCTTGTGGCGACGGAGTCTACACCGGTTTTTCGAAAACGCAACAGAAAAAGAGTGTTTTGTTATAAGCGGCGGTCGGCGCGCGCCGGAAGGGGACGATCGTTCTGTTATGCTGCCGGGCATGGCAGGCAAGCCGCGGATTGCGATTGTGGGACCGGGAAATTTTGGCACAGCCTTGGCGGTGTCACTCAAGCGAGCGGGGTACGCGATCGATGCCATTGTGGCGAGGAAGGGAAGCAAGTCGCGGGATGGCGGGAAGAAACTGGCCAAAGAGGTCAGGGCACCGCTGTTATTTGGTTTGGAGGGCAGCAAGGCAGACGTTGTCTGGTTCTGCGTACCGGATGGGGAGATCGCAGGCGCGTCGGCTGCGGTTTCCGCGAGATTTCTTGCGAAAGGGAAGATCGCTCTGCACTCCAGCGGCGCCCTCTCGAGCGATGAGCTGCACTCGCTGCGGGTAAGAGGAACAGTAGTGGCCTCGGTACATCCGCTGATGACGTTTGTGCGGGGATCGCGGCCGATGCTGGCGGGAGTATCGTTCGCGATCGAAGGCGATCCAAGAGCTGTGCAGGTCGCGCGTGCGATCGTGAAAGATCTTGGGGGACAGGCTTACGGGATCCGCAAGAAGGATAAGGCTGCGTATCACGCGTGGGGAGCGTTTATTTCTCCTCTGTTTACAGCGTTGCTGGCTACGAGCGAGCAAGTTGCCGGGCTGGCTGGAGTGAAGCCGAAGGAAGCGAGGGCACGCTCCATACCGATCTTGTTGCAGACTTTGGCGAACTACGCGGCATTCGGTGCACCGGGAGCGTTCAGCGGGCCATTGATTCGAGGAGACGTCGATACCATTCGGCGACATCTGCAGGCACTGCATGACCGGCCGACGGCACGTGACGCCTATGCGGCGCTTGTGGGAGCGGCGCTGCGATACCTTCCTGGCAAGAACAAGACTGCCATCAAGAAGCTGCTTGATTCTTCGCATTGAGGCGCCATGTCCAGGCGAGGAGCGCTAACACGGCGAAGGGTAGCGACGCCGCAGTGCGTATGGGAAGGGAAAAAACGGGTGTCGCATCAAAAATAGCAGGCGGAATTATTGGACGCAGTGCGATCAGCAAGAAAGCTGACATCCAGGGCCAGAAGAGCACGAGCGTGCCGATTCCAAACAGCAGCCGTGAAGGTGGTCCCGCGTGGCGGAAGGTGTTTCGTTGCCCAACCAGAAACAGTATCGCGGGAATGAGAATCAGGTGATCGTAGACCGCCTGACCGGGGAGGATGGTGATTGTGGTGATGGAAAGCAATAGACTCATCGTGAGCCAGAACTCAAAGCCGTCCAGTTCGGCGCTTCGATGGCGCCATGCCAGCGCCACGGCCACAATCACAGCAGCAACCGTAAGCAAGGCAGTTGCCGGTCCAGCCAGATGCGATCCCAAAGGCGAAGTGAGAACCTCTGTGACCAGAGGAGGTCTGGTGTAGTGACGATACGCGAGGACAGTATGGATCCAGGACTGTATCCAGTTCGGCAGTACCAACAGGGAAGCTCCGAAGAGGAGCAGCATGGTTGCGGAGAATCCGGCGACGAAGCGGCTTCTGTGCTTCCAATCGGCGAAGGCGCACAACATGAGGTAGACGACAGCCAGCGCGATCACCTGCGGTTTGATGGTGCAAATAGCCAGAAGAACGCCCGCGAGCAGAAATCGCTTACGCTGCAGAGCCACAATGGATGCAGCTAGGAGAAACACGACTAGCAGTCCGATTTGTCCGGCGAGAAAGGCTGCTAGTGCTGGATAGCTGGACATCGTGAGCAGCAGGGCGACGCCAGTCCATTGCCAGCCGGGGTGAGAGTCAACCGCTCGCATCCAGAGAAGTACGCCGGCGAATGTCAGTGGAATCAAGACGAGAAGAACTGCTACTCGGATTATGGGGAAGCTGATTTCCGACAGAGGCAAGAAAAGTAGATCGGCGTAAGCGGGGTAGGCGAATCCTTGTTGATCCGCGGGATCGCCGGGCCGGTGCGGGTCCAGAGGCCGACCATACAAGCCAATCTGGATGTCCCTGGTCATCTCAGGTGTGTATGGGTCTCGCTTGGCGCGAAGCAACTGGCGACCGGAAAACCAGATTTGGTAGAAATCGTTTCCGAAAGAGTAGCCGTGTCCCAGGCCGTTTGCTGTTCGTACCGCAACGACGCGCGGCATGAATAAGCCCTGGTGGTAATAAAGCATTGACGCTGCGCCAATCAAGGCGAGGCAGAAGGCGAGTGTGGGCGGGAAAACGGAAGTTTTGATTTGCGGGCTGGTCATTAATGGAAGACGCAGCGAATTAGACCATGCGGATCGAGAGGGCGCAATCCTGAATAGAGGTGCGGCAGGGAAGTGCTAGCTGGAAGTGAAAAGATGTCCGAGCTTCTCTTTTTTGGTTTTCAGATACTCTTCCGCATGAGGGCTGGGGGTCACTTCGCAAGGAACGCGCTCGACTACTCGAACACCGGCGCGCTCCAAAGCTTCGACTTTGTCGGGATTATTGGAAAGCAGGCGGACCCGCATGACCCCGAGCGACTTAAGAATCTCAGCTGGGAGAGTAAAGTCGCGATGGTCGGCCTTGAATCCAAGCCGCTCATTCGCTTCCACGGTATCGAGCCCTTGATCCTGGAGTTCGTATGCCTGCAGCTTCGCCATCAAGCCGATCCCGCGACCCTCCTGCTGCTCGTAGATCAAAATGCCGGAACCTTCTTCGGCAATCATCGACAGAGATAGCTCCAACTGCTGGCGGCAATCGCAGCGCAGCGAATGAAAGACGTCCCCGGTAAGGCATTGCGAATGAACTCGAACCAGCGGCGGGGCAGACTTTACGTCTCCCATGACCAGCGCCACCGCTTCTTCTATGTGGCGGTCGCCGTTCGCGACGGTCTTTCCGCGAAAGCCGTAAATACGGAAGTCCCCAAAACGCGTGGGGAAACTTGCGGAGGCAATCTGCTCAACTTCCTGTTGGGTCACAGCTTCCATTATAGCGAGGAAACTCCCCCTGACTGAGAGCGAGCGATCCCGAGTGATAGAAGCGACTACATCTCAGAGCTATCCTCGGGCTTTGAACGGGAAGATCGCATCCTGCTTCGATGGGATAGCGGCGCCGTTGCGGGTTGCGGGATGGAAACGCCAGTTCTCGAGAGCTGCGAGGCACTTGTCATCGATCTCGGGGCCCAGGCTCTGGAGAACCGTTTTTCTCGTGATCTCGCCACGCTCATCGATGGTTATCTCGATCACCTCGTTGCCGGGACTGGTTGGCAACTGCCAGGGATAGACCACGGGATCGGAAGTCGAGACGGGGAGAGCAGGGCGGACTTCATCGCCGTATAACTGGCCTTGCGTCAGCGTTCCGTAGGTCTGTCCGGCCTGCGCGCCATGTCCGAGCGCGGAGAGAGTCTGCGTATTGGCGGCGTCCTCGGTTTCGGTGCGCACCACGGGTGTTGAGGGTGCGGGGAGTTTTGCCAGCTTGGGTGGTGCTTTCCAAGTCAACTTCTTTCCCACACGCTCGTGGCGATATCGTTGGGTTGCCTGATCCGAAGAACTGTGGGTGCTATCGTCGGGCGATTTGCTCGACCAGTACAAGCGAGTGACCGAAGTGCCGTTTTCACCGAGAGCGACGGACTGAGGATTCAGCAGCTTGGGCTCGGGAGCATGTAATAGCCACGCCAGCAGCGCACCATGCAAGGCAAGCGACCCGAGTCGAAGCAAACGTTGCCGGCGTCTGGTTGCCGGATTTAGTTGCGCAAACATGGTGACAACTCCCCAGTTGGCGGGTGATTCTAGTGCTAGTTAGACGCATGACTCCCAGGTTCGTCAAGAAGATTTGTTGGCACCTCTGGGGAAAAGCAAGCCTGTAATAGCTCCGAAGGTTGGTGCGGCGCGGGAAGGCTGATAAAATAAGCAGGCACTGCGAAACGTCCGCACGGGGCTATAGCTCAGCTGGGAGAGCGCATCGTTCGCAACGATGAGGTCGTCGGTTCGAGCCCGACTAGTATCCAAAAGGGTAGGGACGTGTGTCGTGTCGCGCGTTGTTTTTGCTGTATAGGGGCCTGTAGCTCAGCTGGGAGAGCGCATCGTTCGCAACGATGAGGTCGCCGGTTCGATCCCGGCCAGGTCCACCATTCATAGCCAGTCAGAGAAGGTTCTCAGTTGAACAGGTGATAGCCTCTTACCTGGTTCGATCTCCCAAATAAAATGCGCGAACGTGACGTGAGGCATGTGGCCGTCAGAGGAACAAGTTCGCAGCACGCGCAACCAGGCAGACTTACCGGAGGCACTTGAAGGAGAAATCTAGTTCTTGGCATAGACGGGCCCAGCTTCGCGAGACGGAGGATCGGAGACGGCGCGAATATAGGACGTCAGCGCCTCGATTTCTGACTTGCTCAGAGTGTTTCCCCAGGCGGGCATGAGCGCTGACTTCTGCAGAGCCGGACCGCCATGTGTGATGATGGCAGTAAGATCTGCGTCGTTGATCTTGTTAAGCGTATCGCCTTCGGTAAATGGATGGGGCTTTACATCGAGGTTGTCGTAATTCGAGACGCGCTCCACCGTAGACTCGGGATTGTGGCAGCGGTCGCAATATTGATCGTTCAGGCGACGGCCGAGAGTTTGCTGATAGCCCAGAGCAATCTCTTCGAGGTTAAGTTCAACTTTCTTATGCGACTTGTCGAGCGTGGATGCCGTGATCTGGTAGCGGCCGGCCATACCGCCCAGTGAAACATTGGTCGTGACCTGCCCGCTGGAATCGGTCAGTCCGCTGGGGGGATCGAATGTTACTTCGGGAGCACCGGCGAACTCCACGAGCGCTCCGGCCACCGCGGTTCCCTGATCATCGTTGACTTGAACAACCACGGGTTGAGGCAGGAGGCTTCCTGTCTGAGCAAACTGCTTGCCGCCGCTGGATTCGACGATGGCTGCTCCAAAGGCCGTGGGCTTGGGCGCTGCGGCAGACTCAGTTTTGCGCGAGCAGGAAGTTCCCAACACTACAAGCCCCAGAAGTAATGCAACCGGAGTTTTCATTTCTTTGCCACCTCTTGCCTGCCGCCTTTCTGCGAGATCAGGAATGCAGTGAGCGCCTGCGCGTCCTCGTCGCTCATGGCCCGATTCGGCTCAACCGTTCCGGGCCGTAGCGACTGGGGATTCTTCATCCACTGGAAGATCCAGGCCGCAGTAAGGCGCGATCCAACCTGAGTAAGCGTAGGACCGATGTAGCCTTTGTCGGTCTTGGTGTCGACAATGTGGCAGCCTTGGCACGAGTATTTGCCATAGAAGAGCTGCTTGCCGAGTTCGATCTGTCCCTGCGAGTAGCCGCTGAGCGGCATGGAATCGCGGTCGACGGCCGGGCTTTGATACACCGTCATGATGTAGTCGGTGAGTTCGTTGGCTTCGCCGTCAGTCAAGTTGAATCGTGGCATACGGCGGATCAGCGCCGGACGCAGCGTTCCAGGATTCTTGAAGAACTGCACCAGCCACTCGCGCTGGACTGAACTTCCTTCCCATGTCAGGTCCGGAGCCATGTCACCGCCTCGTCCATTGATGCGATGGCAACTGAAGCAGGCGAGATCGGCCATTAACTTTCCCGCTTTGCCGGCGGGTTGATAGTCCGACTCGGGTTTGGCGGCTACGGCAAGCGATGGCGGCGGAGTGTACGAGCGATCATTCAGTGACAACAGCGCGGTCGTAAGCGAGTCGATCTGCGCCGCAGTTAACGTGTACTGCGGCATCTTCAAGCCGGGTGAGAAGGCGCGCGGATTCTTGATCTTGCCCGCGATGTACTCTGGCAACGTGTGCTGCATGCCGGGCAGGAAAATGAGTTGCGTGACCGGCTTGCTGCCAATGCGACTGAGTTCTGGCGCGAAGTTCTCTGGCTTCTTGATGCCGGCGATTTCGTGGCACGAAGCGCAGCCGTAATCCGAGACCAGGCGCTTGCCGTGGGCGATCTGCTCGGGCGTTGGGGCGTCGAGATGTACGTTGGTGAGCAGATCGGAATCTGTTTTGGCTAGCAGGAATCCGGATAGCGTCGCGACTTGGCCGTCGTTGAAACGATAGTGCGGCATGGCCGTACCGGGATCGTAGGCGCGCGGATTGCGGAGCCACGCCTGCAACCAATCCGGTTTCAATTTGTTTCCGACACGAGTCAGTTCGGGGCCTACGTTGCCGCCGACCATGTTGCCTGCCGCATTCTGTACAGCGTGGCAGGACGCGCAGAAGGATTCTCCGTAGAGACTGGCTCCTGCCGCGGGATCGGCGGCTGCTTTCGTCGAGCCTGGCGCAGTGTCGCCCGGCAAGGGCGTGCTGTTAGCGATGAGGAATGCCGACATATCGCGTGCGTCGTCATCGCTCAGCTCGAAGTTCGGCATGGTCGAAGTCGGCGCATAAGCTTGCGGATCTTTCAGCCAGGCAAAGATCCATTCGCGCGTAGTCTTGTCGGCAACATGCGACAAGGACGGAGGATCGTCTGTCGCCTTCATGGTGCTGCCGTCAGGCAACTTCACGGTGTGACAGTGCACGCAGCCTTCGCGCGAGAGCAGATTGCGTCCTTGATTCAAGTGCGGCGTTCCTGGCAGCGGTCCGCGATGGCATTGCCCGCAGGAAGACTCGATATACTTCGCTGGAAGGATCGGCTGCTCCCATGCGAGCGTGCTGTTATGCGCCTCGGCGACGGTGGTTGCGGCGCCTTGCCCACGGTGACAGGTGGTGCATCCGAACTGCTCGAGCTTGTGCGGAATCGCCGGATGTTTGCGATAGGGCTGCGCGGCAACATCGGTCAGGCTGGCTTCCTTCAATCCCACATGGCAACTGGTACAGCGATCGACCACTCCGAGCTCAGGCAGCCAGATTTGCTGGATTCCGCCCTGAAAGTGGTGTTGCAGCGTATTGGCGTCGCTGCGGTTGCGAATCATGCTCAGGTAGCCATGTTGATAGCTACGCCATTCGCTGAAGAAGTTTTTCGCCGGAGCAATCGCCATCGAGGCTAGAAACACCACACTGACGACGCCGAAGGCGCGCACGCTGTCGCCGAATAACTTTTGCCAAAGCGACGTAGGTTTTTCGTTCATGACCGCCGCATCCTCATCATCGTTATCAACCCTGCCACGGCCAGACCCAAGCCCAGCCCGGACCGCGGAAAAAAGTGCCGATGGCGGTAAGCACCACCAGTTCGAATAAAAACCAGGTCATCACCCAGTAGGAAAGCGGCCTAGCCGCCAGATAGCGGCGGAAGGCTGAAGGTGATTGTGGAGAACTCTGCGCCGCCAGCAACATAATGCCCGCCATGATCAGCGTCGGCACCAGCGCCGCATAAACCTTAAATACGAGGAGAAACAGCGACAGCGCACTGGCGAGGACATAGAAGATCCGCAGCCGTCGCTGCCGGTCTTTCAGAAACAATCCGTCTGCTTCAATGTTGACTTTGAAATACGGGATGACGATCAGCGCCATCACGACCAAGCCGGGGACTAGAACGCCCGCGACGACTGGGGGGAAGTAGTGCAGCATCTCCTGCAGTCCGAGGAAGTACCAGGGCGCCTTGGCGGGATTCGGCGTATGTGACGGGTCGGCGAGGCCTTCGAGTGGAGCGTTAAACATCAGCGCGATCCAGACCAGAACGATGGCCAGACTCATGACCACGGTGGCGGCGCGGAACAAAACCTCTGGAAAAGTCTGCAGCTGATCTTCGGTGTCAGCTTTTACTTGCGCCGAAGTGCGGCGGGTGATGAATACGATCCGGCGTGGAGACTTTTTCGCGTTCGAGTCGATGCCGGCGACGAAATCTTTGGAGTCTGCCATAACTATTTCGCCTCCTTGGCCGGAGTTGATTCAGCGTTCCGGGCGCGGACCGTTGCGGGTTCGCTGTCGTGGTTGTAGAGCCCGCCGTCCTTGCGAATGCGCCAGAAGTGAATCGCGACGAAGAACATCGCCGTCAGTGGCAGGATCATGCAGTGCAGCACATAAAAGCGAAGCAGAGCGTTGGCGTTGACCCCATGCCCGCCCAGAAGCAGGAAGTGGATCTTGTCTCCAATGACCGGTACGGCGGACGCGATGTTCGATCCGACGGTGATCGCCCAGTACGCGAGTTGATCCCATGGAAGGAGATATCCGGTGTAGCTGAGTAAGAGTGTGACCAGGAGAAGGATGATACCGATCACCCAGTTGAACTCGCGCGGAGTCCGGTAAGCGCCGCGATAGAACACCTTGAACATATGTGCAAATACCAGAAAGACCATGGCATGTGCGGCCCAGCGGTGCAGGTTGCGCAAGAACAAGCCGGAGGAAACGACGAACTGTAGGTCTTTGGTGTCGGCATAGGCCTGCGGCACAGAGGGATGGTAATAGAGCATCAGCGGAATGCCGGTCGCGACCAGAATCAGAAAAGTTCCCAGCGTCAAAGTGCCCAGATACCAGGTCGCGCTGAAACTCAGCACGCGTGTTCGAACTTTGGTCGAGAACAGGTGCAGGAACACGTTCTGCTGAATCGCGAGAGCGCGCTTGAGCGTGCTCGATCCCGTCCCACTGCGGAAGATCGAGCGCCAGACTCGCGTCTGCTGCAATTCGCCGAAATACTGGTCTACAGTTTTTGCCATGCTAAGTTCCTCAATCTAGACCCTCACGAAGGAATCCCGCGCCAGCGCCGGCACGTCGGTCGAGCGATCCACCAGCAGATCGCCGTCGTCATTCAGCCAAATGCGCTTCCACGGCAGCGGCCTGGGGGCCGGTCCTTCGATCTTTTTTCCGTTGGTTTCAAACTTGCTGCCGTGACAGGGACACGCGATGATTCCCAACTCTTGCTTCCACGCTGTCAGGCAGCCGAGGTGCGTGCACACAGCGCTCAACGAGAAGTAACCTTCCTGCGAGTGGATGATGTAAATCCCGTTGTTCACGTCGAGCGTCACCGAGTCGAGCGGATAACGATCAGGCTTGCCCGCATTGACCACGGGCGACGGCTCGTAGAGAACGTTCGGTTCGAGATATTGGTAGGAGAACGCCGCCGTGCCGACCGCGGCGATGCTCAACGATCCCAGACCAAGCTTGGTGAAGAATTGCCGCCGGCTGAGATCGGTTTCTAACTCACCTTTTTTGTCTTCTGCCATAAGGCCTCTTGCTATTTCTGCAATCCCATGCCGATTGCCGCGACTGAGATCAATCCGGTCGGCTCCGCCGGAAGCAGGTTATACGACTCCATCGTGATCGTGCCCACTGGACAGCGCATCGCGCACAGACCGCAGCGAATGCAGCGGGTTTCGTCTTTCAACATGGCCGCGCCGGTCACCACGCCGAGTTCGTCGGCTGCGACTTCGTCGAACTCGACGCCGAAACAGTCCTGGTTTTCGCGGATGTGATTCACGGTTTCCGGCTCAAACGAAATGCGGTCTAGCGAAACCAACTCCAGACATTTTTCCGGACAGACATCAACACACCCGCCGCACAGGATGCACATGCTCCCGTCTTCCGGCGTGCCTTCAAAAATCGTGTTAACCCAGCAGTGCAGGCAGCGCTGCGCCTCGGCCACGGCGGAGGCGGCGTCGTAGCCGACTTCGACCTCAGTAACTCCGGTGCGCCGTTCGAGAGGAAGCATGGGTACAGGCTGGCGATTGATGTCCAGATAGCCGAGCGGCATGCCATGCCGCTTCAGGAGTTCGACTTCTATGACTGGTTCCGGATGCTTGCTACCGCGCAAGTATTCGTCAATCCCCACAGCTGCGCGTTTGCCGTCACCAACACTGTCGATGATCAGGCGAGGTCCGAACACGCAATCGCCTCCGGCGAAAATTCCGGGAGCCGAGGTCATCAGGGTTTGCGGATTCACCGCGACCAGGCCGCGAGGAGAAATCTCAACCTTGTCTTCGGGAGTGAAGAAGTCGAGGCGCGGCGCCTGTCCAATCGCCATGATGATGGTGTCGCATTCGATCTGGGTCTCGCTGTTCTCATAGAACGCCGGATTGAAGCGCCGGTTCTGATCGAACACCCACTTGGTCTTCAGGGTTTCGAGCGCAATAACTTTTCCATCTCTTCCGACGACACGCTTGGGCCCAAGGCCGGGATGCATGATGATGCCTTCTTCTTCGGCCTCTACGATCTCTTCCAAAGCGGCAGGCATCTCTTCACGACGCTCAAGGCAAACCAGGTTGACCTCGCGCGCACCCATGCGCAAGGCGGATAGCGAGATGTCGACCATTTCTCTGGTCGCGACTGCCGAGACGTTCTCCGCCGAAGGTTCAAGATCCTCGACGCCGCCTGCGTGCTGCTTGACGACTTCGCGAGCGGCAGAGCGGGCTACGTCCATGGCGACGTTGCCGCCGCCGATGACAATCACCTTCTTGCCGATGGTGAATTTGTATCCGAGATTGACGTTGAGGAGAAAATCGATGCCCTTGTGCACGCCATCGAGATCCACGCCCGGGATGCTCAGATCGCGGCTGCGGTGGGCCCCGACAGCAATCAGGACCGCGTCAAATCCTTGCTGCCGAAGCTCAGAAATAGTGAAGTCTCTTCCCGCGGCATGATTCAGTTTTAGAGTGATGTCGCCAGTCTCGAGAATTTCGCGGACCTGCGCCTCGACCACGTCACGCGGCAAGCGGTATTCGGGAATTCCCAGATACAGCATCCCGCCTGCAACCGGCGCAGCTTCAAAGATCGTGACCGCATATCCCATCAGCGCGAGGTCGTGCGCTGCGGAGAGCCCGACCGGACCTCCGCCAACCACCGCAACTTTGAATGGAAGTTTCTGCTGTCCGCGTCCTTCGTTGACATTGATGGGATGCTTCGACTCCGGCCCATATTGCTCGGTGAGAAATCTCTTGAGAGCGCGTATTGAAATCGGCTTGTCGATCTCGCCGCGACGGCAGGCCGTTTCACAGGGATGCGCGCAGACCCGTCCGCAGATACTGGCCAGCGGATTGGGATCGCGGGCCAACCGGTAGGCTTCTTCGAAGCGCCCTTCACCGATGAGGCCTACGTAGCGTCCAGCGTTGGTATGCGCCGGGCACGCCATCATGCAGGGAAAGTTTGTGTGCAGCCAATCCCCATCGACCTTCTTATTCTTGAATCGCTTCAGCATTAGCGTTGGTTCGGCATCTTCAGCGACCTCAGATTTGCAGCAACCTGGTAGTTCCTACGAATCGGGGAGCAGCGCCCAAGCATGCTGCTTCCCGCTCGACAACAGCCGTTACTTGCTCAGGGTGAAATCCGCTTTGCCGCCGCCCGCAACCGTTACAGGCTTGGACTGATTCTTTGCGCCTTCATGCCAGACCACGAGCATGTAGCTTCCGTCGGGGACGTCTTTGATCTTGTAGTTGCCAGCGTCGTCCGATTCCGCGAAATACGGAGTTGGGCTGACGATCAGATATCCCGCCATGTCGGGATGGACATTGCAGAGCAGCGGCACGACGCCCGGCTTGTCAAATGTGAAAGGCCGCTTCTCGCCCTTCGGCCAGGTTCCCAGGTTATGTCCAGCTTTCTTATCATTGCCGACAGCCGTCCAGAAAACGTTGTGGGCAACGTTGTCGCTGTTCAGGAAATCGACGGTTGTGCCCTGTTGCACAAGCACAATGTGCGGCGAAAACATCAGCCCTTTTTGATCAATCACCGGATGATCTTTAGGAGCAGGGAAGGTTTTGCCCGCGATGGTGTCGACGTAAACCACAGACTTCCCCTTCATTCCAGTGATCTTGCCCTCGATATCGCCAGCCCAGGCCGCTGCACACAAACCAGCCACCACCAACGTCAGCACGCATACTTTGTATTTCATAACTCTGTTCTCCTTTGCTTCTTCGAAATCGATAATGTCTCTCGGATCACAACTAGAAAATAATCTTCGCGTCCAGATAGATCGTGTTATTTGCGCCGGCACTGCGGCCCGCACCGTCATAGTTCATCGACGCACCATTGAAGCGTGTATAGCCGGTGTATTGGGCGCCGAGCAGCAAATTCTGCCAGGGCCAATAAGTGAGATTCGCTATGTAGCCGGTGCCTCTCGGATCGCCGTTGAAATTGCCGGTCACCGCGCCAGATGGGAACAGCAGCGCATCGGATGTGCCTGTCGTGTTAAACCACCCGAACGTTCCTGTGTACTTGTTGCCGATGTGATACTCGGCATTGGCTAACACTGTGTTCAGGTGATGCGAACTCTCGTTTGCTCCGCCGGCTGCGAGGGTCGCCAGAAGATTGGAGTTTTCGCGAATGTAGGTCGCACGGAATGACAGGATGTCAGTGCGGAACATCGTCCGATCAATTTGCGTGTCGACGGCGACGTCGGTATACGCATCCTTCGGGCCGGTGACATCATTGGGCGTCGCCTGCATGTGGATTCCGTAGCCGCCAAATTCATACTGAGTTTTCGCGGTCAGTTGCTGCCAGGCCACACGCCAGTAGGGTGCTACTCCGCGAATCGTGGTCAAGCCCGGGGTTGCCGTAAACGGTTGTGCTGCTCCCACGTGTTCCGAGCGATAGACGTGAGCATCGAAGTACAGATGGTTATTCCACATTCCATATGCGCCAATGCCTCCTACATCCTGGCCTAAGCCGCCGTTGATGATGGGGGACGCATTCGGCGTGGGCGCCCAATCGCTGGCGATCCACGGATAGCTCCAGGCCGGCGTGCTGTTCCACAAATCCTCGACCGTCGGATTGTTGTTGAGATCCAACCCGTACACCAGTTCTTTTCCGCCGAGCTTGGTTGTATTCGCGTAGCGGATGTCGGTGTTGTCCATGCTGAAGTGGTCATCCTGCGTATCGTAAGTGACTTGCATGAAGCTGCCGACATGACTGGTCCAGGCGCCCGAAAGGAAGAGCGAAATGTCCTGCGGCATTTCAAAGCTGCCATTCTGCGACGGCGGTAGCGGAGTCGTGGTGCCACTCGTATTCGGCACCTGCGATTTCGTCGAGGTGAACGAAGTGTCAAGCATTACCGAGAGAGGTAACGCGCCAAGCAGATCGAGCGCCGCGCGCTTCTTGCCGCCATCGGTCTTTATGACCTTCGTCTCGTCAGCACGGTCGACGTAGCCGAGGAGTTTGAAACGACGTCCGGCGGGGTTGAGTTCCGGAGGCGTGTAGTGACAACCACTGCAGGGCAAACCAGTCTGCCGGGCGTAGCTCGGAACAGCCTTTGCCTCCGGCGGATTCACTGCACCCACATACAGCAATCCCATCACTGCGACCACCACCATCAGGAAAATTGCAATCATCTTCATGACGAATTTCCTTCCTTTTCACGCCTCAAAGCGAAGTAGTCAAGAACTCTGCGCACGACTGCAAGGCTGTAGAATTCGCTGTCCGCTGGCGCAAAACTGCGAAAGCGTGGCAAACCGCTTGCCGGACCATGAATTCCCTGAGGTTGTTGCCTTCTAGCCTTGATCCACGATGGGCCTGATGGTAGCGGCGTTGGCGGGGGCAGCGCCGGGTAGGAAATCACACCGCGATGTGATTTAAATCACACATTCAAATACAGCTGAGAGACTGCCGAGAACTGAAATTCAAAAATCGTTGCTTCTTATCGACACGGGGAGCGGGGGAGACGGAACGGCGAATCGGCTGGATAGTCGGCAGCTAGGGATTAGCAGCAAAAGGCTTTAGCACAAAGCGCGGTCCGCGAGAACACCTCATAATTTGCGTCCGATTATAGTTCGAGAGATTGTGAACCTTCTGATCTTCTGTGAAAACAAGTCGATCTGAGCGAAGATTCTTAGACACTCTGCAACGTTCTGGAATCACTTGTGGATGTAATTTTGATCACAAAGCTGCCAGTCCGAGAGCAGCGTACCGCAGGATGATGGTTTCCTTTCTCAGCGGAGCACTGCACAAACGAGGAGGTGGCCGAATCGATCAAATTAGCCCGGGAGAGCTGACAATGTTCGTATACCTTCGCCTTTAACCAGAAAGATCACTGTGTCCAAGCAGTTCCAACATGTAAATTCCATTTTCTTAGGGCTTCGATTGCGGAGGTGATTTTTTATTGTCCGGTTGTGTCATGTCTAAGCCGAACTCCGGTTTTTCGTAGGTTCCTTCGATATGAACAGGCACAATCTCGCCCTTCTTTTTCTTGCGAAATAGCGGATCGATAACCTTCAGAATGAAAGACTTCATTCCTGTGGAGGTTTTTGAGATTCGGGTGGCGACACGCATATTTCCGTGCAGATCGATCCCGTGATTGATCACGTTGTACGTTCCGTGCATCTTTGCGTCTGCCCCGGGAACGCCGAAAGTCAGATTTGAGAATCTGGCTACGCCGTGCACGAGCTCCACATTTCCTTTGAGATTGCTGACTACGTCCTCCGGAGTATCTTTATTCTTTCCCCGGGCGCCGGCGCTCAGCTTATCCACGTCCAGTTGCGTATTGGGATGGGTAAAGGTTCCCGAGTCGATACCGAAAACGCCGGTGAGACGAAGCTTGTCGAAAAACGCTTCTTTACCGGGCGGAAGGGTCGCGTGGGCATCGAACGAAACTGCACCGGACATGGGTGACCGTGGGGCGGTCACAAATAATTGCAGCAGATCCTCGATCCGGCCATTCCGCGACGTCAGGTGGATATTGGCCTCTTTGCCCCTGGATTGTTTCGAGCCGGCAATCGCGCCCTCAGCCAGTATCGCCGTTCGGTCATAGCTGGCTTCGACACGGTTGAGGAATGTGTCTCCCTTGGTTCCGTCCACGTACGCGTCGAATTTCGTTGTGAGATTGACGGCGTGGCCACCTGATTTCACTCGAAAGTCTGGGATGTCGGTGGTGCCCGAAACGTTGATATGTTTCAGTATTCCGTCGAATTTACCTTGTGAGGCTAGTTTTCCCGCAATGCCGTCGTAGACGCCCAGATCGGCATCGTCGAATGTGAAATCGCCGGAGATTTTTGTTTCATCAGCATGACCCTCGATCCAGCGCCCAAACTTACCCGCCACGGCAATTTCTCCCGGCGGATCCGGATTGTGGAATTTGATGCGGTACGCGATGGAACTCCCCCATTGCACGCCTGTCAGCGAGGCTTGGTGAATGTCGAAGCGCAAGGACGGTTGCTGCGGATTCTTAGAGGCGAATTCGATGCCGGTTCCGTTTACGATGAGCTCATCGATAACCAGCTTCGAGTGCTGCGAATTGAAGGTCAGATTACTGCCGAACGGGGGGATGAAAACGCGAGCGCCATCGGCGATGATTCGCGGAATGTGTCCGGTGAGAATGCCGCTGTAACTGCCTTCAATCGTGAGCTTCTCAATCGTGATGAACTGAGCCTTCTGATCGCCGTGGCGGAATTCGACGCCGTCGAGGATGCATCCGGGAGAAGGGAAATATGTAGGTTTATAGCCGCGAATGGTAACTTTGCTGTCGCTGGCTTCCGCAAGATTCTCAATGACGGCTTGCCGTGAGAAGGGCCAATGATTTTGGGGCTACGATGCCACCTACGACGAGGAGCAGAATAATCACGCCGGCGGCGATCAGGCATGCCGTCCGATGCAACGAAACAAACGCCCAAATATGATGGGATGAATCTCCTGCATGCGCGACACTGACCGTCGACGACATGAAGCTTGGAGTGCCTGCATCGGCCAAAAGTTGGTACTCCCCAAACAAATTTCTTATACGGCCCCCTACTCGGTTTCACTGATTGCTTGTTCCAGCGATTGCTCTACGTCAAACCTGAATACGAGTACGCTCGCGAACGACGCTCTGAGTGATATGATCGAGAGTGACCTTCTTCAAGCTCGACCTTCGCCAGTACGTCTGTGAGCGGCTTGCTCCCTCCGGTCTCTAGTTCTCTCCTTCATTACCTACAGCGCGATCTGTTCCTCTGAGGCAGACTGGCAGCGAACAAGAATGCTGCCCAACAGCGGGACTGTGTACGTCTGGTACCGCCTGGCTTTAACAACGCACAAGACTTTTTACGGAGAGAGATCTTATGAAGCTTCTAGTGATTGGTTCGGGAATGATGGGATCGGCAGCGGCGTTCGACATGGCGCGCACGCCGCAGGTGGATTCGGTAACTCTGGCAGACACCGATGCCAAGCGGGCACGCGACGTGGCAGCGCGTGTCAATCGAATTACGCGTGACAAGAAAGTCCGGGCGGTGGCACTCGATGCCAGTGACGAGAAAGCAGCCGCCAAGCTCATGCATGGACATAATGCGGCTCTGTCGGCGGTGCCTTATTTCCTGAACCTGGGATTGGCGCGGGCTGCCGTGGAGGCCCGCTGCCACTTCGCCGATTTGGGCGGCAATAATACGGTCGTTCGCCAGGAGCTTGCCCTCTCGAAGAAGGCGGAAAAGCGCGGTGTAGCTTTGGCGCCGGATTGCGGGCTGTCTCCGGGCATGGCATCCATACTAGGCGGGGAACTGGTTCGCCGATTGGGCGGGCGCGCCGACGCCCTTCGTCTGTATGTTGGCGGACTGCCGGAACGGCCTACGCCACCGTTTCACTATCAGCTCGTTTTTTCCGTGGAAGGATTGATCAATGAGTATGTGGAACCGGCGCGGATCCTGCGAAAAGGGAAGCTGGTCACCATCGATCCGCTCACCGAGCCGGAGGATTTCCACATCGCGGGATTCTCGCCGCTAGTTGCTTTTCATACCTCGGGCGGGACGTCCACCTTGCCGGAAACGTTTGAAGGAAGAGTGGGCGAGTGTTTTGAGAAGACATTGCGCTATCCCGGCCACTATGACCTGCTTTGCGAACTGAAGGAACTCGGCTTGTTCTCGAGTGAGAAGATGAAGTTCGGCGGCGCGCAGATTTCTCCGCGCGCGATGATGTCAAAGATTTTCGAAGGGAAGTTTGCCTCGAAGGGGCCGGATGTCTGCATCATGCGCCTGGAAGCTCATGAGTCCGTTAACCGGGCCGGGGTGCGGGGCTTGCTGGGAGGACGGATAAAGGGTCGGGTCGCGTCCTTCACCATGGTCGATCACTATGATCCCAAGACCGATATGAGCGCGATGATGCGTACGACGGCGTTGCCGGCATCCATCGTGGTCCAGATGCTGGCTTCTGGGGCGATCGGCAAACGAGGTGGGGTGCTTCAGGAATTGGATGTTCCCGCGGATTTGTTTCTTGACGAGATCGAGAAACGTGGAATCAAGATCGAGTACGCGATCGAGTAAGAGCGTTCTTCAGTCATAAAGAAAATCGCAGAGTCGCGAATCTTGCGGCGAAGGATGAGAGGTAACGAAATGGTAAAGTCGGAGAAGAAATAAACGGTTGCGTGCGGAGGTCCTTTTTGGGCCGGAATCAGGAGTTGTAGCACCAAAGTACGTTCCTGCGCTTCGGATCACTGTTAGAATCGGGTCAGATCCAACCAAAAATCATCCAAGCGCAGGTTTTTCATGCACAGACTTTCGCGAATGAGCGCGAGCCGGCTGGCCACAGCCGGACTGTGTGCATGCCTTGCTATTCCGTGCCTTGCACAAGTTTCCGTGCGCTCTGTGAGAGTTGCGGGCAGCCGCGATACGGTCGAGATCGAGGTTGAAGCCAGCGATCGCATCGTTCCGCAGACGCAGGTGCTGACTGGGCCGGATCGGCTGGTGGTCGACTTTCCCAACGCTTTTCCCAGTCGTCAGATCCGCAACCAGTCGGTCGATCGCGGCGATGTTAAAGATGTTCGGGTGGGTCTGTTTCAATCCACGCCGCCGGTAACACGGATTGTGCTTGATCTGAAGAGTGCGCGTTCCTACCAGATTTTTCCTTACGGCCGCACGGTGATGATTAAGGTGATGGGAGAGGCGGACGCGACTGCCTCTTCCGGCATTGGCAGCGATACGGCTGGCAGAGCTGCGCATCCGGCATTAGTGGCGGCGAATTATACGACCGGAGTGCAACCGGTGAACCCGGAATCACCGCTGCAGGTGTCGTATCACGACGGTCTGCTGGGAATTCATGCCAACAAGGTCACGCTCTCGCAAGTCTTGTTTGCGGTGCAGCAAAGTACCAGAGCCGAAATTGCTATTCCGGCCGGGTCTGAGCAGGAGACGGTAGTGGCAGACATCCCGCCGGCGCCTGCTCCGGAAGTGCTGGCCCAACTGCTCAATGGCTCCAGGTTTAATTTTTTGATTTTGAGTGCATCCCAGGATCCGCGCCTGCTCGATCGCGTGATTCTGACCGCTCGTACTGAGGGCGGTTACATGCCCCCGCCGCCTGCATCTATGGCGAATGCCGCGGCCGATGAAGAAGATGCCCCGCGCCCACCGGCGTCCAACATAGCTGGGGGGCCGGGGCCTGCGGGTCAGCCTGAGGCAGACCAGGAACCCGACGCGCTGAACAAGTAGACGTTCCTCTGCGGCGAATCAAAAACAATTCTGAGAGAACCTAGTGCGTGATCAACCGTACTGGCAATGGAGAACTGCCAAACACTGGGGGATTCGTGGTGGCACTGCTGCCGCATCCTGCGACATTCAGGACTGTAACGTTAATGCTTCCGTTTGTCTGATCCACGGAATTCACGAAGACCTGCAAGAAACCCACGATCGTGACCGGCGCGGTGTTGGTGCTAATAACGAGTGGCGTCGTCCCATTGCCATCATAGATGGGAAGGGAGACGATCGAGTTGCTGCTGGTGACGGGTGTATCGGTGGCGACCCTGAGCGGATTGGCAGCTCCCGTCAGCACAACGAACGGATAGGGATCGTTGCGGAGATTATCCTGTCCGCTGAGCGGAATTGATGCATTCCCTGTCAGGGAACAGGCCACCCCCAATGCGCTGTCTCCGGCGGGCCCGCCGGGGTTTTCGCTCAGGTCCACCATATTGGGATTGCCAAGGCTCGACATTTGTTGGCCGCATTGATAGACCGTGGTCTGGTCGCACCCGGCAACGGCCGATCCGTAGTCAGTGCCGGGCGCGCAGGACGGCACCGCTGAAAAGGCCGAGGCAGTTTGTCGGCACGGCACCCGGCACATACTCAAGATTCGGAGGAGGCATTGGCGGTGGGTTGCCTCCGATATAGGTTCTATCCCCCACGCCGCTAGGTACGTTGGCGTAAGGCGGGTTGTCGGGTGGAACGAGGGTGTTGAGGGGAGGCCCCCCAGGCAGGTTGTGGTCGTCGGGCCACAATCGGCAAATAAGTTGAACGTTTCACCGATTATCCCGGTGAGACCAGATCCGTCCGTTGAGATTCCCGCATGTTGAATCTGCCCATTTGTTAGAGAGACGATCGGATTCGGTGGATTCCCGGGATCGAGGTTTGGCACAATCCAAGGCTTCACACACCGCGGCTCGACCGGAGTGACATCAGCACCGGGAGCAATCCCATTCACATTGGAAGCCGAAGGATTGAAGACCTCAGCTGTGGCTGATGCGCTGATGCTACTTCCGGCGATACCCCAAATCCGGGAGAAGAAACTGGGGATGCTGGTTGGAACGATCTTGACGATTACCAACGGGTTCACGGCGAATGCGGCTGAAAGGGTCGAGCAATCGGCAACCGTGGAGGAACCATCCGAATAATTTACGGACACTGATACAGAGTTGCCGCCCACGGAATTTTGCGCGGCGGCCGACAGCGCCGCCTGGGTGGCCCAGCCAGTGGGGGTCGGACCACAGATTGCTCCCCAGTAGCCCGGATTGTTGCCAGGGTTCGCCGTTCCGGTGATGCCTGAGACAGAAATGACACGCGCGGCCGCCAGCGCTGCGCTATCGGCGGCGCGCTGCGCTTCTTCACGGGCAAGATAAAGTGTGACCAGATCGATCGACATCGCCGCCATGGCAATGATGGCGACCATGGCTACTGCAACCAGGACCATAGTGACGCCGCGTTCCTGGCTGCGATCCTGACGGCGAAATTTGTCGGCAAGTCTCATTGATCCCGGATATCAGTTCTCGTTCATAGCAACGGCTTCAGCAGTAATTGCGGTGGGCAGCATGGCGCTTCTGCCCAGAAGACTCATGACTTTTCCAAAGCGCCATTGATAGGAGTATTGAACGCTCACGCATGTTCCCACAACTTGCACGGCTCCATTTGCCGCTGCCGGTGTGCAAGTTAGCGCAGGGGGCGCCGTCACCGGAGTCGCTATCGGGAAATAGTACCCCCGGTTAATCGTGAAGGTGACTCCACAGGGAGAACCGGATGACGACGGAACGGTCGCTTGCCAGGTGAGCGTCTGCCCATTTGGCGTGGGTGTCATTGCGCCAAGCCCGCAATCGTTGATGTTGTTTGCGATCAGGTAATCATCGAATACATAGAAAGCATCGCTGACCGAGTAAGGCAAAGCGCTCGTTAAATCGGTGGCGGGATCTGCCGCTGCGGCACGCGCTGCATCGCGGGCAATGTTCGTGAGTTTTTGCTTGAGGGTGAAGGCGCTGCTGAAATCGAAGATGCCGACGACGAAGACGACCAATAGGGGCAGCGTGATCGCGAATTCCGCGAGCTGAGCAGCACTTTCACTCTGCCACGCGAAGCGTCTTAGCCGGGCATGCGATCTGGTACTCACCGTCCGATCACCTTGTCTCAATCCGAACGCGCGCTGAGGCGGTCATCAGTATCTGCTGATTGTTGAATGAAGTGAAGGGAAGCCAGAACTTGAAGGGATACTGAAAATAAACCGAGACGCCGCAATCGCCGCCGCCCTGAGCGGTGGTCAGAAGCTGTACGGGAAGTTGCACGCAAGCCGCACCGGTCGCCCCACAGCCCGCGCTTTGGACGTAATTGTTGCATTGCTGCGAAGAGCCGAATACCGGAGGCGACGGTGACTGCATCAACGCCGGATTGAGGTTTGAGGCTTGCAGCGCGGTCGTGACCGCAGCTGAGGCGTTTGTGGCCAAAGTTCCAGTCGACATAGACGTTCCACATGTCGTGCATGGCGGTACCGCTCCGGCACGCGCTCCCTCCTGTGCGGCGCGCGTAATCGCGCCATATATGCTGAAAGCCTGCCCGAACCAGAAAATACCGAGCAGCATCATGAACATCAAGGGCAGAACGGCCGCCGCCTCGGCGATTTCAGCGCCGCGAGTGTCTTTCACAAACAGCCGGAAAATTCTTTCTCGGAGATGGATCATTTCAGCGAACTCCCCAAGTGTAGGCAACAGTGTAGAGCACTACTGTCGATGCGAGTGCGACTCCGTAGGGGACTTTCAAGGCATCAGGATTATCCAGCGAGACCCGAGCCTCGGGCAATCGAAACGTGATCAAAGAAACCAGAATGTGGCCGATATTGCGCACCGTCTGCCCCAGGCGTTTTTTGTATATCACCAGTACCAGCGCCATCAGTCCGGCTACAAAGACCGATAAGATCAGAAGGTCGATCAGAAGGCCGGGGCCGGTAAACGCTCCCAGAGCACCGGCCAATTTCCAGTCGCCCGCGCCCAGGCTGCGCACCAGAACGAATGGCAGCAACAACCCAAGCCCAATCATCATACCCAGCAGCGATATCTTCAGCCCGCCCAAACCTTCAAGAAAAGTGTGCAGTGCGATGCCTGCGAGGAGAGCCGAAACCGTCAGCCAATTGGGAATTCGCCGGCTGCGCAGGTCCGTCCATCCTGCGAGAAGCGCAAGCAGCAGTATTCCCGCCAGGATCGGGAGCTTCACGCGAGCCTCGATCCGCTGAGCGAGAGGCCGCGCTCGGCGGTACTTCCGCGATACTGGGGAAAAAAAGCCATGTTCTACCGGTCCAGACTACTTTGTTGGAAAGGCGAGGCCGAGCGTCGAGGAAGCCGCGTTTGCCCCCGCAAAACGCCCTCTTGCGCGGATTCTCACATAGCCATTGGGTGAAGTCAATGAATGACGGGGGTGCAAATATCGTTTCCAGTTCACGGAGTCATCCCGAAGTGCCCGCGTTGTTACCAGCGGGCCGAGGGATCTAGCGTGCATCGACGTTAGTACACGCGAGATCCCTCGCTCCGCCTGAAAAGCGGCTCCGCTCGGGATGACGCCTTTAAAAAGCCGTCCTAGTCCTACCGATGGGCAAAAACAAAGCCCGGAACGCTGTCCGGGCTCTGGTAAACATCAGGCTTCAATCACCGGTTGAAGGCAGGCGCCATGTTATGCTCCGCCACAATTTTCTTGGCGTTGTCAGCCAGTGCTTTCGCCTGCGGCAGGAGTTCCAGACCCTTGATGATCTCTGGATCGGACTCTGCCCGAACTTTCATGCCTTCATCCTGGCCAAAAGCGTCGACAAAAATCTCCGACTTGATGTTCGACTTGATCCAGTCGTTGTTGTCGAGCAGGTCGGCCTGGGTATAAGGAATGTTGGCTTCATCGAGCGACTTGCGGAAAGCCTGCATGGTTGCGTCATCGACTTCGAAGTTTTTGGTCGGATGGTGATCCACGACGTAGCGCTTGGCGAAATTGAAGAACGCATAGTGCTGCAGCAGCGTGTCCTGGAAATGATTCGTCTTGACCGGAGGAATGTTGACGTCGGGAGTGATGCCGCCGCCGCCGTACACGGTGCGTCCGCTGTCGGTGAGCTTTACTTCACGGTTGGCGGTATTGTTGCTGTCGGTGTCGCTGCGATTGTAGTAGTAGTCGTAGAGCGAAATGTTGCTGTAATCGCGCTGGATGAGGCGGCCGCTTGGCGTGTAGTAGTGAGCCGTGGTGAGCGCCAGACCGGTGTTTTCAGACAGCGGATAGACCGTCTGCACCAGTCCCTTGCCGAACGTGACTTCGCCGGCAATCAGCCCGCGATCGTGATCCTGTATCGCCCCGGAGACGATCTCAGCCGCTGACGCGGTTAGCCGGTTCACCAGCACAACGATCGGATAATCCTTGCCGCCGTTGCCGTGTTGCGCGATGTAGCGTTTCTCTGCAGAGGCGCGTCCGTGATGCGAAACAATGAGCTGTCCCTTCTTCAGGAACTTGTCGGCGACGCCCACGCCCTCGCTGAGCAGTCCACCCGGATTGCCCCGGAGATCGAGAATCAATCCCTTCAGATCGCCGAAAGAATCGAGAGCCTCAGAAACTTCGTGTTCCGTGGTTTCATTGAATCCGTTGACGTGCATGTAGCCGATGCCCGGCTTAATCAGGAAGTGCACGTCCACGCTGTAGCGCGGAATCTCGTCGCGCACCAGCGTGAACTCCATTGGCTTCTCAACGCCCTCGCGCGAGATGCTGATGTGAACCGTCGTTCCCTTGGGTCCTTTCAGCAAATCGGCGACGTCGCCGGTACTCATGTTTTCGGTGGATTTGCCGTCGACGGCGATAATCACGTCGCCGGGGTGAATGCCGGCCTTGTAGGCGGGCGTTCCGGTGAACGGATAGATCACGATGACTTTGTTATTGCGCGGCCCTACGGTCATGCCGACGCCGTAGTACTTGCCGCGCTGGTCTTCGCGCATCAGCGCATACGACTTTGGATCAAAGAAATTCGAGTGCGGATCGAGCGCGTGCAGCATGCCCGGGATCGCCCCGTTGTAAATAGCCTTGTCGGCATTCACCGGTTCGGCATAGTTTTCCTCGACCAGCGCATAGACATCGGTGAATTGCTTAAGGCTGTCCTTGACATCGGAGTCGCCCGTCATGGACGACTGCTGACC
Organism: Terriglobia bacterium; assembly: GCA_963711365.1. Lineage (GTDB taxonomy): Bacteria > Acidobacteriota > Terriglobia > Terriglobales > Acidobacteriaceae > Sulfotelmatobacter. The sequence continues at coordinate 258,573 of CAVQDY010000002.1, forward strand.
GGAACGTTGGGCAAACAGGATGCCCAGGAATCCGCATGCAAGGAGGAAAAAAACTACGAGGAAGAGCGACCGGCGAGAACTACGTGCCATTTTTGAGATTTCCTTCGTTGAGGGTGCGTCCACCCAGCTACCGCGCTGAATACAGGCAGTATATCACCTGCTTAGACGGAATCAGCCGGGGAGAGTCACCATTGGTAACCGACAAAATCACCCTTCCTATGAGATGCACCGAATCCCCTTTAAGTTCCTTCCCGAGCAGCGGATTCCGCTTGGCTCTCGCACTGATTTTTGCGATCCGGATGGCCGTCTGCTGCGAACACACCCCAGTGCCGTGTCCATGACCAGCTCTTTCATCCAGGCCTCTCGCACGCCGATTCTTGCCTGACTCCGAAGAGCCCGAGCCAACGTCATAAGCGCGGCGGTGATTGGGCAGTTTGTCACAGGGCGGTCTCCGCGGCATTGCCGCCATTCTTTCCCCCAAGTATGATGATCCGCATGAGCTTTTCTGAGACGATCTTCCTGTTCTTTCTAGCCCTGGTGATCTTTGGGCCGAAGAAACTGCCGGAGATCGCCCGCCAGGTCGGCAAGTACATGAACGAGTTTCGGCGGGCTTCCAACGAATTCAAGGCCCAGATTGAGCAGGAAATCGCTCATTTGGAGGTCGACAACAACAAGCAGACAATTCTCCCTCCGAGCCCGCCCGTGGCTGGAGCAACCAGCCGCACTGCCGAAGCATTCGCAACTGAAGTGGCTTATGCGGAGGCGGCCAAGACCACGGAGGCTGCTATCCCTGCCGCTCAGGCAACGCTCGCTGCTTCTTCTGAGGAGGCGGCGAAAACGCCGGAGAGTGGGTCGGCTCCGGTTGCGACGGAGGCGGTACATCCGCAGGATGATCTCCAGCCGACTGAAAATGTGACGCCTCCTGCCTCGCAGGAATCGCATGCCTGAGCTCGCTGCCGCGCGCCAGAGCGGCCAAGACGAAAAGGAATCCATGCCAACGATGGGCTTTCTCGATCATCTCGAGGAGCTGCGCAAGAGGATTGTGTACTCGGCTGTCTCGGTTGCGGTAGGCACCGGTCTGTGCTGGGCTTACCGCGAACGCATCTACGGCGTGATGCAGAAGCCGATCATGGAAGCGCTCCACTCGCAGGGTCTGCCGGAAAAGCTGGTGTACCTGAACCCCATCGACCCCTTCAACCTTTACTTGAAGGTGTCCATGCTGGCGGGACTTTTCCTTACCTCGCCTTTTGTCCTCTATCAGGTGTGGATGTTCATTGCTCCCGGGCTGTATCGCAACGAAAAAAAATACGTTCTGCCCTTCATGATCTCGACGATCACGTTGTTTACGCTGGGTGGATATTTTGGATACCGAGTCGCGTATCCGCGAGCTTTGGACTTCTTCGTCGTCCGATTCAACGGCCAGTTCCAGCCCATGATCACGATCAACGAATACACCCAGCTGTTTTTAAGCATCGTTGCCGGCCTGGGACTGATTTTTGAAATGCCGATTCTGGTTTTCTTTCTGGCGTTCCTGGGGATCATGACGCCGTCGTTCATGATCAAGAATTTTCGCTACGCGATTCTTGTGATGTTTATTCTGGCGGCCATCGTTACGCCCACACCCGATGTTGTGAATATGTGCATTTTCGCCGCGCCCATGATTGCGCTGTATGCGCTGAGCATCGGTGTGGCGTGGGTTGTTCATCCAACGCAGCGCGCTGCCCGTCGTGAAAAGCAGGCAAAATGAGCCGTGCGAGAATGCTGTCGAAAGTCCTGCTGGCGAGTGCTTTGGCTTTGATCGCATGTGATCGTGACAAAGATGCAGCCCAAAGCCCAAGTGCTTCATCGCCGCCTGCGGCTGCCCAGCCCTCAATCGAGCCCACAACCTTTCCGCCGGATAATGGTCCGGCGCCTAAGATCGACGGCGATCGAGCCATGCAATATGTGAAAGACATTGTTAAATTTGGCCCGCGTCCGCTGGGCAGCGGGAACCACAAGAAAGTGGAAGATTACATCGACAATCGGTTGAAAGGGGAGCAAGTCGAAGACGATTCCTTCACGGCAAAAACTCCCGTGGGGGACTTTCCTGTTCACAACATCGTGGCAAAGTTTCCGGGCACAAAAGACGGCATCATCATCATCGCCAGTCATTACGATACGAATTATCCCTTGCGCAATACGTCATACGTTGGCGCCAATGATGGAGCTTCGACCAGCGGCCTGCTTCTGGAACTCGCGAACCAGTTGCGCGGCAAGACCCGCGAAGGATACAGCGTCTGGCTGGTTTGGGACGATGCCGAAGAAGCCATGGTGCCGGACACGCAGATGGACTTTATGGCCGACAGCCTTTATGGCATTACCCATCTCGCGGAGAAATGGCAGGCCGATGGGACGCTGAAGAAGGTAAAGGCGTTCATTCTTGCCGACATGATTGGCGATGCCGATCTCGACATCGATCGCGATATGAACTCCACGCCCTGGCTGGAGGATGTAGTCGGCGAAGCAGCCAAGCGAGTGGGATATCAGTCTCATTTCTTCGCCCGCAGCAACAAAGTCGATGACGATCACTTGCCCTTCATGAAGCGCGGCGTGCCGTCGGTCGATCTCATCGACTTCACCTACGGCTACAACAACGTCTTCTGGCACACTCCGCAGGACACTGTGGACAAGCTGAGCGCGAAGAGCCTGGAAATCTCGGGAGATGTGATTCTCGAGACGGTTCAGAATTCTCGACAAGATGGAACCGCTGCCGCCCAAGTAATTGGTCCGCGCGATGCTCTTTGCGCTTTTCCTCAAATTCATTTCTAATGCGTGCAATATGCGAACTGCTAAGGCCCTGTGGTTTGTTTGCATTGCTACCTTTTTTTGTTTTGCCGCCAACCCTCCTGCCGATACCAACGCCGTCAACCAGGTAATTCAGGCTGCGCTGCAACCGTCACCGCTTCAGGAAAACCTTCGCCGCTTGACCGATGAGATTGGTGGGCGGGTTCCCGGAACGCCCGCCATGCAACACGCCGTGCAGTGGGGTATGCAGGCATTCACCGCGGCCGGAGCCGATAGCGTGCACACCGAAGGCTTTGAGATTCCCTATTCGTGGTCCGAAGGACCTACCGAGATGACTGCGACGACGGCGCATCAGGTCAGTTCGACGGGCGTCGGAGGCGGGACTGTGCTTTCGCCATTCCGGGTCCGCGCCGTGTCGGTCGCATGGGCGCCGGCGCTCGAACCGGTGAGGCACGTTCCGGTCGTAGATGTTGGAGAGGGTACGGACGCCGACTTCCAGAAAGCGGGCGACATCTCCGGCAAAGTGGCTCTGGTTCACACGACCGTGCTTAAGACCTGGGCCGACTTGTTTGCCGAGTACGCGAACGCCCCGCCGATTATTGATCGCGCAGTGAAAGCGAAGGTCAAAGCGCTCGCTTTCATGGCCACTCGCGAGCATGACATCCTCTATCGGCACACGAACTCGGGTGCGGGAGAGATCGATCGGCTGCCTATGGTGATTGTGGCTCGCGAAGATGGAGAGCGCATCGCGCGCCTGCTCGCCGCGGGGAATCCGGTGTGGACGGACTTGTCAATTCCGAATCACATTGGCGGGGCGATCAAGAGCTCCAATGTTGTCGCCGAACTTCGCGGCAGCGAGAAGCCGGAAGAGTTCGTCATATTGGGAGCACACCTCGACTCATGGGAACTCGGCACTGGAGCCTTGGATAACGGTTGCAACGCTGCGTTGGTGATCGATGCCCTTCGGGCGATCAAAGCTTCCGGCGTTGTCCCACGGCGCACCATTCGCTTCATTCTGTTTTCCGGCGAAGAGGAGGGACTGCTTGGCTCCAGAGCCTACGCCTTCAATCATCGTGCTGAACTGGATAAGGCCGCCGGGGTGGTGATCTACGATTCGGGTACGGGAAAGACCACGGGCTTTTCAGTCGGTCGAAAGGATGTAATTCCGATTTCGGAAGCGCTCATCGCCCCGCTGGCGCAGTTCGGTGTGAAGGATATAAAGCCGGACATGGAATGGGGAACCGATCACTTCGACTTCATGCTGGAGGGCGTGCCTACGTTTGTCGCGGACCAGGACGAGGCGAACTACCTTGAGAATTATCATGCCGTTTCCGACACGTATGACAAAGTGGATTTCCCACAACTGAAAAAAGATGTGGCCGAAGCGGCGACGCTGAGCCTGGAACTGGCAAACCTGCCGGAAAAGATCGGTCCGCGTCTGACGCATGAGCAGATCGAGCAAACCATGCGGGACACCAACAGTGTTGAAATGCTGAAAGCGGACGGCATTTGGGACGACTGGGTCAGCGGCAAACGGGGCAGACAAAAATGAATTGATGATTGTTGATTTCTGATTGTTGATTGGAAAAGCTCTAACGTGCAAGCGTCGGCTTTAATCAACCGATCATCAATCAGCGATCAACAATTCCTAGAAGGCCGCCAGGGATCGCTTGCTCTATTTCTGGATACTGTTCAACGTTTTCGCGCTCGCCTTGCTGGTGGTCGACCTTCGTGTCTTCCACCGGCCTGGCCACGTAGTTGGTTTTCGTGGGGCGCTCGGCTGGAGCGCGATATATGTCGCGCTGGCCGCGGCTTTCGCCGCCATCCTCTACTTCTGGCAAGGGCCGCAGCCAACCCTGGAATTCGTCACCGGCTACGTTCTCGAATTGTCGCTCAGTGTCGACAATCTTTTTGTTTTCCTGTTGATCTTCAATTATTTTGCCGTGCCTGAGGATCTGCAGCATCGCGTCCTGTTCTGGGGAATCCTAGGCGCACTGCTCCTGCGCGGGATTTTTATCGGCGCCGGAGTGGAGTTAATCAGCCGATTCCATTGGATTCTCTACGTTCTTGGAGCGCTGCTGATCTATAGCGGCATCCGGGTTTGCCTAAGCGGGGAGCAGAAGATCGATCCCACGCGCAATCCCGTCGTCAAGGCAGTGCGCCGCTGGATACCCGTAACCTCGGAGTACGTTGGGGGAAAATTCTTTGTGCGGAGCGACCACGGACGCGTCGTCTCTCCGCCACGCCGTTGCTGATCGTGTTGCTGGTCATCGAGACAACCGATGTCCTTTTCGCGGTCGACTCAATCCCCGCGATCCTGGCGATCACCCTGAAGGCATTTATCGTCTACACCTCCAACGTGTTCGCAATTCTTGGGCTGCGGTCCATGTATTTTGCGGTATCCGGTTTGATGAAGATCTTCCGATTTCTGCACTACGGTTTGGCCCTCATCCTCGTTCTGGTCGGAACGAAGATGCTGCTCTCGGACCATTTCCAGATTCCGATCCACGTGACGCTGGGAGTAGTGGCCACGGTGCTGCTGATTTCGATCGCCTTATCAATCGGCTTTCCTTCGAAAACAGCCGGCCAGTGATATTTCGGCGGAACTGGTAGTCCGAAACTTTCTACGAAACCCACCTTATCCCCTGCAGCGCAGGAAGTCTTTGTTGTGAGGCCAGAGGCTTCAAAGAACGGGGCAAACACTCCTACCGCCGGGAAACAAGCGTTCCCGGGAATGCATACGCTATTATGAGAGCGCAATGCCGCAAGCCACCATCCACGTCCTGCCACGGCCCTATCAGGCCTGGATCGAGAACGGGCTGCTCACGCGCGCCGGGTCGATCTTGGCCGACCTGTTGCCGCAAGCCAGCCGTATTTTTGTGGTTACCGTCGCGCCTGTTCGCAGACGCTGGGGCTCAAAGTTTCTGGCATCTCTCAAAGCCAGCGGCTTTACGCCCGAAGTGATTGCGATGCCCGACGGCGAGCCCTCGAAGCGCCTGGCTACAGTAGAGGCCATGGCGGAGAAGTTGGCGCGGCTGGGTGCAGATCGCAAGGCCGTGATCATCGCATTCGGCGGCGGGATTGTAGGGGACATGGGCGGCCTGCTCGCGTCGCTTTACATGCGCGGAGTTGAGCTGGTACAGGTTCCCACCACGGTTCTGGCGCAGGTCGATGCCTCGGTCGGCGGCAAGACTGGAGTCAACCTGGTCGCGGGCAAAAACCTGGTTGGAACTTTTTACCATCCGCGCGTGGTCTTGATCGATCCGAACGTTTTGAAGACTCTGCCTGACCGCGAGTTTCGCGCGGGGCTTTATGAGGCGTTGAAGTGCGGCATCATCGGGAATATTGAGCTGTTTATTCGTTTCGAGCAGAACCGGGCGCGGATCCTGAAACGTGATCCGGGGGAACTCGAATGGCTGATCGCGCAATCGGTCAAACTGAAGGCCGAGGTTGTATCGGCTGACGAACACGAAGGCGGCCTGCGACGCGTCCTGAATCTGGGACACACCATCGGCCACGCGCTGGAAGCCGAGACCAAGTACCGCGCCTTGCTTCACGGGGAAGCGGTTGCCTGGGGCATGGTTGCGGCAACAAATATTGCCCTGAGCGTAAATCGCACCGACAGCGTAACGGCGGGCCGCATTACCGATTCGATATTGAGCCTGGGACGGCTGCCCGAAGTGAACGTGAGCGCGCGCAAGATACTGGCTCGCTTGCAATCGGACAAGAAAACGCAGAACGGGGTGGTGCACTTCATCCTGCCACGGGAGATTGGTAAAGTTGAGGTGGCGAGCGACGTTCCCGAGAGCGCTATTCTCGATTCGGTTGAAGAGATACGCCGGCTGTCTCGCGGCGGTTGGGTTTGGGGCAGATAGAGAGGTTGTCTATGCAAGAAACAGCGGAACAATATATCCAACGTATTTTGGGTTATGTGCAGGGCCAGGACGCGGTCAAAGTGCAGAAGGGCACTGCGGGAAGATTGAAGAAGGCAATCACGGGGCTGACGGCGTCGCAGTTGAAATGGCGTCCGCAGCCTGCCAAGTGGTCGATCTCTGAGATCCTCGCCCATCTTGCCGATGCAGAAATCGTGGCGAGCTGGCGCATGCGGTCGGTCATTGGAGAGAATGGCGTCACTATCCAGCCTTTCGATCAGGATGCCTGGGCCTCTGTGTTCGAATACCAGGGTCGCGATGCGCGGAGGTCTCTGGAACTCTTTCGCACATTGCGCGAGAACAATCTTGCGATGTTGAAGGAGATTCCGAAAGAAACCTGGGACAACTACGGGATGCACCTGGAACGCGGGAAAGAGAGTATCGCTCATCTGGCGCGCATGTTCGCCGGACACGATACCAATCATGTCCTGCAGGTCGAAGGCCTGGTCAAGCAGTTGAAGAAGGCAAAGCCGAGGTCGAAGGGCAAGACGAAGAAGCGTGGCTAGCCGGCAGCCGAGTATCGTGTCTGAGAGCAAGACCCCCGTCGTTGGCGCCGCACCGGAAGGGGCTCGCGACCAGGATTCTGCGGCGCGGGCGGTACGCGAGATGTTTACCTCGATCGCGCCCCGCTACGATCTGCTGAACCACGTTCTTTCTTTGAATATAGATCGCCTGTGGTGGCGTCGTACCGCGCGGACATTCCGCCATATTCTGGTTCGACCGGACGCGCGCGCACTTGATCTATGCTGCGGAACGGGCGATATGACTCTCGCGCTTCGTCGTGAGGCAGGGAAGAGCTCTGGCTGCCGGATTATCGGTGCCGATTTTGCTCATGCGATGCTGCAGAGAGCATGCTCGAAATCCAGGGATTTAAGTGGGCTTGCGCCAGGCTGGATCGAGGCCGATTCCCTTACTTTGCCGTTCCCATCGCAACACTTCGATCTGGTGACTACGGCGTTCGGCTTTCGAAATCTAGCGGATTACGATCGAGGATTGCGAGAGATCGTTCGCGTGCTGCGTCCCGGAGGCGAGTGCGGCATTCTCGATTTTTCCGAGCCCAAGGGAATGATGGGGGCGCTTTACCGCGTCTACTTCAAGGAAGTCCTGCCTCGCGTGGGAACGATGATTTCAGGGGTTCGCGGGCCGTACGCCTATCTGCCGGCATCAGTCCAACGATTCCCCGAGCCAGAAGAAATGCTGCAAAGGATGAAAGCTGCAGGATTCGCGGAATTCACCTGGACGCCCTACACCTTGGGAATTGCCGGTCTTTACCGCGGAAAGAAGCCTTAGACCGCGTCGTCCGCTACCCCGCATCGCGTAACAGTTTGCTCAAAGCATCAATATCGGCCGCGCTGGTGTCTCCTACGACGAAATAGCGCAGCCCATTTTTCGACCAGGTCTCGAAGGTGAACGACAACATCGATAGCGGGTCGGACGCCCAGTTGGCGGCGTCGGCTCCGCGATCCTGAACGATGAATACTGAAATCTCGTGCTTGCGGATTCGATAGATCAGTTGCGCGCCGGGAGTCTGCTGGAGATAGGCAACCCTGCCGCCGACAAGTGTGAAGTCCGTCCCTTGCAACTCCGGTAAGTTGAACGTGAAGGGAAGCTTTCCCTCAAACCATGGCTTAACCGTGTGCCGGTCGGTGGAAACGACGTCGACGGGCGTCGGGCTCGCCAGGGTCGCCACGTGAAGATCGGCTAACTCGCCGTAGACGCGTAGGCGCCTCGCCTTTTCGCGGCTGACAAAAAAGCTCATCGAAAGCGAAATGATTAAGACGATCGCAGCGGGAAGAGCCACCACCTGCCATCCCCAGAAATTGGCACGATTGGATCGCGGACGCACGGTGATCTGGGCCAGTATCTTCTTTCGAAATTCCGCGCTCGGTTCGTAGCACCTGCCGGCATCGGCCACGGATAGCTTCATCTGAACCCGCTGCAATGCGTCTACCGCACAGGCAGCGCAGGCGCGCAGGTGTGATCCGAGTTCGTTCGCCTGCTGCATTGGCAATTCGCCGTCGACGTAAGCCTCGATTTTTTCTGCGAACGAATCACATGCCATGCGGACCTCCTTGGAATCGTTCGATCAATCTGCCGCGCAGCGCTTTGCGAGCGCGATACAGGCGCGACATCACCGTGCCGACCGGGATCGCCAGAACCTGCGCGATTTCTTCATAGGCCATCTCCTCGACCTCGCAGAGCAAAAGAATCTCTCGGAATGGCACTGATAATTCTTGCAGCGCCTCGCGGACGACTTTCCGGTCCACCTTGCCGATGAGCGCGGCCTCCGGCGACGGATCGACAGAGGCTAGAGAGTCGACCTCCACATCCTCTTGACCTGCCAACTTGAGTCCCGTCCGCGAAGTGAGGAACGTGTTGCGCAGAATACGAAAGATCCATGCCCGGAAGTTCGTGCCTGCCTGGAATCCAGAAAATCCGCGCAGCGCTTTCGCATACGTTTCTTGCACCAGATCCTCGGCTTCGCTGCGATCCTGCGTAAGCCAGTGCGCGAAGTTGTAGAGCTGGTCGAACAAAGGTAAAGACAGCTCTTCAAATCTCGCGTTGGGCATGCGTTCGGGCACCTTCAGAGGATAACTGCAGCCGGCAATGTTTTATTCCCGCTGTCGTGAAAAATATCTATTCAGTTCTCCCGGGAATAATCTGTCCATCGCTCGGTTCTTCCCCATAGCAGGTGAGGCTCTTTGGAGGTAAGGATGAAGCAAACGGATCGCAGATCATTTCTCAAAATTGCCGGATCTTCACTCGGCGTCGGAGTACTCTATTCGGCCTACCCGGCCGCTCGGGCCGCGGGTGAAGCCGGAAACCTCTTTGCGGCGCTGGGCCGCGCGAATGGGGAAAAGGTGACGCCTTTTTCGTTCGTCCAATTGAGTGACGCGCACGTCGGCTTCAATGGACCGCCTGACCCGCTAGGGACCAAGGCATTCGAGAACGCCGTCGACCTGATCAACGGTCTTCCCCAGCGGCCGGACCTTGTTCTCTTCACCGGCGATCTGACCCACGACACCGAAGACCGGAATGTTCACATTCAGCGTATGAAGCAGTTTCAGGAGATTTCGAAGAGGATCAATGTTCCCCTCATCAAATGCGTGCCCGGAGAGCATGATGCCGGGCTCGATGGCGGGGCGCTCTACCGCGAGTTCTTTGGTGAAAGTCATTATTCTTTCGATCATCGCGGCGTTCACTTCGTGGCGCTGGACAATGTCTCTCGCCCCAAGCCGGAGGTTGGTACCGAGCAACTTTCCTGGCTCAAGAAGGATTTGGCGCGCTTCCCCAAGACCGCGCCCATCGTAGTTTTTACGCACCGTCCGCTCTTCGATCTTCGCCCTGACTGGGAGTGGTTTACCAGCGACGGCGATGATGTGATGAACGTGCTTTCCGGCTACGACAACCTCACCGTTCTGTATGGACATATTCATCGCGACGACGAGCACCAAACCGGGTCCGTGCATCACTATGCGGCGCGGTCGTTGATTTTTGCCTTCCCCGATCCGACGGCCGTTGCGGGCCCGCGTAAACCTATCCCATTCGACAAAGAGCATCCTTTTAAGAACCTGGGCATTCGCAGTGTGAGCTTCAACGGCACCGCGCAGCCAGGATCTACGCCACTATCCATCAACGATATCGAACTTACCGCACGCGAGTTCCGTGGCATCAACGGTGCTCAGCAGTTGCTCAGAAATCCGAATCTCTAAGAAGCTCCGAAAACAAAGAACAAAAAAGGAAACATGGCACGATTCGACGCGCTCCAATCTTCCCTGATCACGGTTCTGTGTTTCTGCGCGCTGGCTGCGCTCACCGGCACGACCAACCTTCACGCGGGCAATGTCCCAGTCATCGACATCACCGCCAAACGCTTCGCTTTTTTTCCCGACAAAATCACGTTGGCGAAAGGTAAAACCGTCAAGCTACGCATTCACAGCGAAGATGTAACGCACGGATTTTTCCTTCGTCCTTTAAAGCTTGACGAGGAAATCCCAGCCGGCCAGACCATTGAAGTAACAGTGACACCGCAGGAGGCAGGCACATTTACGACGATCTGCGATCATTTCTGCGGCGCCAACCACGGCAACATGAATATGACGATTGCAGTCGAGTAATGGGGGCGATGAACGACCATGAATGCCACAAAGCGATAGGTCATGCTTGTCCCAGCGATCACATCCCTCGCGGCGTTGATGTTCCTTGCAGGGTGCCAGGTGCGTGTTCCTGGCACTCTTGAGACTAGTCTCATGCAAGGCGCCAAAAAGCGCTTCACGATTGGGGGCCGTTCCGATGCGAACCCGCTGGCTCCGACTCCCGAGAACATTCAGCTTGGCCAGAAAGCCTTTGGTTCCTATTGCATGGTCTGTCATGGGCTCGATGGCCAAAACACCGGTGTGCCGTTTGCGGACAAAATGTCGCCGCCCGTCCCCGCACTCAGTTCTTCCTCAGTACAGTCCTATTCTGATGGACAGTTGCATCGGATCATCCAGAATGGCGTTTCGCCCTCGGGCATGCCCGCTTCGAAAGATGTTTTCCGCGATGAAGAAATCTGGCAGTTGGTGCTTTACATCAGACACCTTCCGCAAAAGGGAAGTCTCGGAGAGCCAGCAGTGTGGGGCGGGGAAGCCGCGCAAACAAACAAGGCGCGCTAGCTGGTCGAGGGCTTGAAACTGTCGGCAAAGGCGTCGGTGATGGTGTAGCGCAACACGTGTTCGTACTCCGGACCCAGGAAGCGGCGAAGGCGGTCCGTGCTCATGATGTACTCGCCGGTCATGTAGGGCATAGCTTCAGGTGGGATGGCGGAAATCTGTTGCTTCCACAGAAACGATAGGACCTGTCGCATCGCCCATTTGCCGGGAACGCGCACCAGTTTTGCTTGCGCTATTTCGATGCACCGGGCGAAGGTGAGGGGCTCGCCGCGTCCCGCAACATTGAGTATGGTCAGCCGCTGTGTCTCGGGTTCGCGCTGCAGAATGTGGCGAATGAGCCGGGCCATATCGTCGACGTGAACGAACTGAATCTTGTTGTCGAGGTATTTTTGTCCGCGCGGCAGCATGCAGGGCAGACGCTTGCCTTCGGCGCGCATTTTTTCGGCCCGCGGGCCTTTGCCGTTTGGAGTTCCGCGGAACGCACCCATGAGATAGTTCTCGACGCTGGCGCCGGCGAAAATATGAGGCCGCAGAATATAGACACTGCATCCGCGCAGTGCGGTACAGCGCTGCTGCACCACTTCATCCGATTCTTTCTTATGGATCGCATAGGGCAGCGTATGTGCCGCCAATGCGGAATCTTCTGTGGCTGGCGCAGGCAAATCGGAGCCGTAGGCTGAAACGCTGCTAGGGAAGATGAACTGCTTGATTCCGCCGTCTTCGGCTGCGCGGTTGACTTCGGTGACGGCCTCCATGACGCGCGCCGTCCCCGCCACATTGATCTGCCACATGCGATCAATGTCAAGAACGCCGGTGCGCACCGGATCGATCACGAAGGCCAGGTGCACAACCGCAAAGGGATGAGTGTCCCGCAGCAGCTCGTAAAGCGTCCGGGTAGACGATTCCTGCCCTAGATCCAAATTCTCAAATTGCAGCTCGGAATCGGTACGGGGTGGACTGACGTCCACCCCAATCACCGAAAAACTTCCCAGCATCGGCAGCAATCTGGATCCGAGATTTCCCGAAACACCAGTTACGACTACTACGGGCTTCGCCATCAGTTTCTTTGCGGCGGAGCAGCTTGCGCCGGAGGCGGACCCTGCTGCTGGCCGGCTGGAGGCATACCCGGGCGAGGACGCGGCATTCGCGGCGGCGGCATGGGACTTACTCCGCCAGGCCCAAAGTATGCTTCGTTCGCCTCCACCTTGAACGAGCTATTCAGCTTCTCCATCTGCTCGCGCATGCGATCGTTCTGCAGCTTACCGTGGATTTCGTTTTTGGCCTGATCGAGCGTCATCTCGGTCTTGCTGTTCATTTTGTAGATGTAGTGACCGCCCGAATCGCTGATGACTTCAGACACCTGGCCTGGTTTCAAATCGAAAATCGCCGCATGCGCCGGTGGTAAGCCGGTCCGCCGTACATTCGGCAAATTGACCGTAGGAGATTCGATCTTCATGCCGGCCGCGTCGAATGCCTCTTTCTGCAATTTGGCCATATCTTCGCCAGCCGCAGCGCGAGCGCGCAGGTCACTGGCAAGTTTTGTCATAGATTGCTCGGCTTCGTCGGCTTTTGCCTTGTCGGCAGCCTCTTTGGCTTTCTTCTGCTCGTCGGTGAGCTTCTCGTCTTTTTCGTCGTCTTCCTTCGCCTCGGCCTCGACCTGCTTGGTGCGCGGAATGAAGATCCGGTCTACGTTGTATTGCTCAAACATCTCCGGATGATCTTTATAGTACTGGTCAATCTCTTCGGGCTTGATGTCCTCAGCTTGTTTCTGGATTTTGCGCTGCAGTTCGTTCGTGAGCACCTGCATCTTCACGAACTTCACGGTCTCGTCGAACTGCGGAGTCTTGTCGAGCCCTTCTTTTTTAGCTTCGGTCGACATGGCGATCACGCGGGGTAAGACGCCTGCCAACTGCTTCTTCTGCTGAGCCGTGGGATTCGGAGCCAGGGCACTCACGAGCTTTTCGAACTCAGCCTTGGTAATCACGGTTTTACACGCGCCGGAAGAAGCCTTCGCGTCGCCCGTCTTTGCTCCGGCAGCAGCCGGTTTTGCCGCAGTGCCTTTTGCTGCCGGCGCTTTAGATTGCGCCGGGCACACGCCCTCGATGGTTAATACAGCGGCGCTTGCCGGTACCGACGCCGAAGTGTCCGCAGGCGCCATCGGAGCCTGCCCAGGCTGTGGCGGTGGCGCACTCGGAGCCGCTTGTCCCCAAGCCAGCGTCCCCAACAAAACACACAGCAGCCAACTCTTACGCATAACGCTTTTCCTCCAGGATTGGTCCACCAGAAAGGTGAAATTGCCAAGCAGGAAATCCTAGCACATTCAGGATTGAATCATGGTGTCATTCAGCGATTTCAGTCGTTCGGCGGCTGCGCCGGCTTGGCCCCAGAATCCCCTTGATATTGGTCTCCGAATGGCTCGATGAATCAATGGCTCAATGACCCAATCAGCAGAGGTAACTCAATCGTTTTGAGCTTTCTGCCTTGACCAGCGATAATTCCTGCATGTCGGGCAGTCCGGCCATTTCGCCCTCGGAGTTGATACGCGCTGAGAAGCGTACGGCGGCGGGAAATTCCGTTCTGGCCGCAGTGGTGATCACCAGCCTTAAGATGGTGGTTGGCTTCACCACGGGCAGCTTGGGCATTCTCTCCGAGGCCGCGCATTCGGGGCTGGATTTAATCGCTTCGCTCTTGACCTTCTTTTCCGTTGGAGTCTCTGACAAGCCCGCTGATGCCGATCACCAGTACGGTCACGGCAAGATTGAAAACTTCTCGGCCTTTGTTGAGACCGGCCTTCTGCTGCTCACCTGCGCATGGATCATCTACGAAGCGGTCCTGCGGCTTTTCTTTCGCCACATCGATATTGAACCGTCGCCAGCTGCGTTTGCAGTAATGCTTTTTTCGATGGTTGTGGACTGGTGGCGTTCTCGCGCCCTCGGACGAATCGCTACCAAGTACGATAGTCAGGCGCTCGAAGCCGATGCGCTCCACTTTTCGACCGATATCTGGTCGGCTGGCGTGGTTGTGGCCGGACTGGTGCTGGTACTTTTGGGCCGGACTTACCGTCTCGACTGGCTTCGCGACTCTGACCCGATCGCGGCTCTATTCGTCGCTGGCGTTGTGGTTTCGGTGAGCTGGCGCCTGGCTCGCCGAACTGTCGATGCTTTGCTCGATGCGGCCCCGCCCGGCGTTCGATCACAGATTTACGATGCCGTCTTGCGCGTACCCGGAGTCCTCGAAGTGGATCGCGTCCGCATTCGCCGCGCGGGGAATCGCTATTTCGCCGATCTCGCTATCGGAGTCGCCCGAACCGTTACTTTCCAGCGCTCGGGTCAGCTGGCCACCGCCGTCACCGAGGCTGTGAGCCGCATCCTGCCCGATGCCGACGTGACGGTTCAGCCATTGCCGCGCGCGCAACGTAGCGAAAACATCTTTGATCGCATTCGCGCTGTCGCCACTCGCAACAATCTCAACGTCCACGACATTAGCGTGCAGGATCTTGCGGGGCACCTGCACGTCGAGCAGCACATCGAACTCGACGAGCGCATGACCCTGAAACAGGCCCACGATCAGGTCACAGAACTCGAAAGCGATATGCGCAGCGATGTCCCGGAGATCGCCGATATCCTGACTCACATCGAAAGCGAACCTGCGACTATTGAAACGCCTGAGGAACTTGGCGGCGATGCCGAACTGGAATATCGACTGCGAACCGTGGCCGCACAGTTCCCCGAAATCCTCGATGTGCACGAGTTCATTTTCAAGCGGGTGCGGGGCAGGCTCTATCTTTCCTGCCACTGCACTCTGTCCGACTCGCTCTCACTCGCGCGGGTGCACGACATTCAGACAGAATTAGAGATTCGCTTCAAACAGGATGCGCCAGAACTTTTCCGCGTCCTGATTCATCCCGAACCCAGCACCGATAACCGGAGATAAGAAAGCTTGTGACATCTGTCACAGACAGTTGCGCCAAAATTGTGATTGTGATTGTTGATTTTTGATTGCTGATTGGAGATCGACATGGAACATCAGGCAGAGGCTCTCAAAGATCGCACTAAACAATTTGCTTTGCGAATCATTCGGGTTACACGTTCCTTGTCACCGGGGCCAGAGGGGAAAATCATCGGTCAGCAGCTGCTTCGATCCGGAATGTCGGTCGCGGCGAACTATCGAGCAGTCTGCAGGGCGCGTTCGAAAGCAGGGTTTTTGGCAAAGCTGTCGATTGTCATCGAAGAAACAGACGAATCGGCCTTCTGGCTCGAACTTCTGGTCGATGATGGTCTTGTTGCCTCGCCAAAACTCAAGGAACTCCAGTCAGAGGCGAATCAGCTAGTCGCTATCTTCAATGCGTCTCGGACGACGGCAAAAAAAGGTGTGCAATCAGCAATCAACAATCAGCAATCAACAATTTCACAAAAGAGAGTGTCATGATCTCAGCAAAAGCAATTTGGACAGATAACGAACGCTACATCGGGGAAGCGACGTCGCGTCACGCGATTGTGATGGACACGGCGTCAGAGAAGACTGCCAATACACCGATGGAACTCGTACTGATCGCACTGTGCGGCTGCACCGCATCGGACGTGGTCGGCATTCTGCGCAAGAAGCGCGAGCCGTTCACCAGTCTCGAAGTCAGCGCCGAGGGCGAACGGGCACAGGGCTATCCCGCTGTTTACACAGAAATCAAATTGAAGTACCGTGTGGGCGGCAAGGTCTCGCATAAAGCTGTTGAAGATGCCGTCAAACTGTCTAAAGAAAAATACTGCTCGGTTTCGGCCATGCTGGAGAAGACGGCGAAAATTAAGATTCGAAATCGAATATTCTGGATTCATAATCAAAAAGGCTGCGATCTTTGCGACGTTCGATTTCGGAGGCGTTTGGGGTTCAAGATTGTGTTGAAGCCGCGAACCGCCGAAAGATTGCGGCCGTCGGCGCAAGCCGCAGGTACAGAAATCTAGGATGAGCCAACGCCGGAGGGGCGAAAAGAAGCCCGGCCTCACTGGCCTAATAGGCGTCCGAATCGCGCAGGTACGGCCGAGCATCCGATAAACCACATGTCGCCCAAAGTTCTTCTCTTCACCCAACCCGGATGTTTCTCCTGCGAGCTATTGCGAATTTACCTCGAAGCGCGCGAGATTGCCTTTGAAGAGCGCGACATTGGCGCCGACATGGAAGCCCGCCGTACCATGACCGAAACTTACGACAGCAATGAGACGCCAACGCTCGTGATCGACGGCGAACCCATTATCGGATTCGATCCCGCACTTCTTGACCAGTTGCTCGATCCGGCCCCAGAATCAGATTCGGTACCCGAAAACTGAACTCCCCGGAATCCAATCGAGCCCCACATCCTCTGCGCGGATACTTCTTCATCGCGTCAGCCACATTCCTTTGGGGAATCTCTGCGGCGATGGGCCGCGCCGTCTTCACCGGCAAACTCCCGCTGGCCGGAGAAGCGCTGCATCCCATCGAGCCTCTGATACTCTCGCAGACCCGGACTTCGTTCTCTCTCCTGGTCTTGCTTCCAGCGCTCGTCTTTCCACATAAAGGCCGCGGCGGGTGGCAGCGCATCCAGCTCCCCACGCCCGATCTCATCCAGTGCCTCGTGCTGGGCATGCTGGGCGTTGCCGTCTCCAATTATTTCTATTACGTTGCGATCCAGAAGACGAGCGTGGCCATCGCGATCATCCTGCAGTACACGGCGCCGGTATGGGTCTTGCTCTACGTGGTTGCCCGCGGACAGCAAAAGCTGTCTGTGCAGAAAGTCGCCGCGGTCCTGGTCGCTCTTGCCGGGATTGCGCTCACGATTGGGATCGTGGGCGCGCAATCGGGGTCGCCGCTCCATCTCAATTCCTACGGCCTGATCGCGGCCATGCTGGCTTCGTTTTCCTTCGCCTTCTATAATGTTGGCGCGCACAGCATCCTCGCCCGTTACGACCACTGGCGTGTCCTGACCTGGACGCTCGCCTCCGCCTCCGTTTTCTGGCTCTTCGTCAATCCGCCATGGAAAATCGCACACTACACGCCCGCCCAGTGGGCGTTCCTGTTCGTTTTCTCGATGATTTCGGTCCTGGGATCGTTCTCTCTCTACTTCCTGGGTCTGCAGCACCTCGAGCCAACCAGAGCCATCATCGCCAGTTGCCTGGAGCCAGTGTTCTCGATCCTACTGGCGGCGGTGTTCCTGGGAGAAGGTGTGCGGCTAATTCAGACGTTGGGGATTGTGCTGGTGCTATCAGCGATCGTGATCGTGCAGTTACCGGGAAGGGGCGCAGCCGATCGGCGAGCAGTGATGGTCGACCCAATGGAGTGAAGGCGCTGTATCGGTCATCCCAGTGCCGTAATCCTTCGACAATGTTGCCCCGTGACGCTCGATGCGATGGAATCGCCAATGATGGGAGCGACGAGTAACGATTTCGCCTGCTCGCCTACGGCCCGCCTCAAAGTGATTCTTCCTCTTCCTGTACTCTGCCTTTGAAGTAGTCGTGGTCTGCCTTGATGCGGCTGACAACGGCGCGCCGGATTTCCTCGAGATTGTAGCGAGGGAAGACCAGAATCTCGGGCGCGTGCAGATATCTCCAGGATTTTTCGCGCAGCAGCTTCGTCAAACCTTGCGGAGTAGCCACAAAGTAGGACTGCCACCAGGCATGCCCCGATTCAGGATCGTAGAGTTCTATGTTGAGCTCGTCAGCGAACACTTCCGGATCATCCGGCCCGGGAATGGCGTCGGCCTTCTTGAAGAAAAACTTGCGAATACTCAAGTTTCCAAGTTCGGGATCGTAGGGTAACGATGCCGCGACCTGTTCAGCCGACGGAGGCCATACTTTCGGAGTCGAGCGCGGCAGCAACTCTGCAGCATCCGGAGTTGGCAAATTCTCGGGAAGATCACTAGAGCGTTCGCCCAGTCGCGAACTCCATCGTCCGAGCGCCAGCAGTCCGCTACCCACCGCGACAAATAGCAGCAGCTTGAGGGCGTCATTGGATAAAGCCGGAATTGCGGCGAGCATAGGCGGGATTGTACCCGGTCTTGCCTGATCGCCGCTGCGTTACACCGTCTCGATCGTCACCTTCTGAAGAACTATGTCCTTGCTGGGACGGTCGTTTCGTCCGCGCGGCAATTTTGTAATTTTGTCGATGACGTCCTGCCCCTCGACCACTTCGCCGAAGATGGTGTGTTTGCCGGTGAGCCAACTGGTCGGTACGACCGTGATGAAGAACTGCGAACCGTTTGTATTCGGACCAGCATTGGCCATCGCAAGTTTGCCAGGCTTGTCGAAGCGGTGCGGCGATCCCTTGGTTTCGTCTTCAAACTGATACCCCGGGCCGCCCATGCCGGTGCCTTGCGGATCTCCGCCCTGGACCATGAAATCGGGAATCACGCGGTGGAAGATCGTTCCGTCATAAAGCCGGTCTTTGGATTTCTTGCGCGTGGAGGGATGCGTCCACTCGCGCTTGCCCTCGGCGAGTTCGACAAAGTTGGCGACGGTCTTAGGCGCATCTTTGTCAAAAAGGCGGCAGACGATGGTTCCTTCGGTGGTTTCAAACGTGGCGTACATTCCAGGCTGACGAGTCATAAGATCCTTTCGAAATAAGTTCGCAAAAGCGTATGCGGCTGGCGCAAGAGCCTCTCCCCCTCACGTTGCCGAGCTGTAATGATTACTGCTTTGGTGTTGCTGGAGCTGCGTGGGTTGCCGCCGACGGCTTCTTGGCTGTCGTGGTTGCAGGCTTCGACGCGCCTCCGGCTTTGTGAATCGTGATGTGATTGATCTTGATCGGCCGGTATGGACGATCGTTCGAATCGCGGCTCATCGCGGCGATTTGCTTCACCAGCGCTACCGTCGCCTCATCGCACTGTCCGAAGATCGTATAGTTGCCATTCAGCATCGCGCCCTGTTGTCCGGTAAACGGGACTTCGGTGATAAAAAACTGCGACGCGTTGGTGCCGGGTCCGGCATTCGCATAGGCCAAACGTCCAGCCTTGTCGAATTTGAGATCGGGCGACGTTTCATTCTTGAAGACCTTCACCGGATCGGGCCCGGAGCCTGTGCCTGCAGGATCTCCGCCCTGGATCATGAATTCCGGAATAACGCGATGAAAGATGGTTCCGTCATAGAGCGGCACGCCGTGCTTTGTGACGCCGCTGGGCGTCTTCCAATCCTTCGTGCCCGTCGAGAGGCCGATAAAGTTAGCCACGCCGATCGGGGCCTTGTTGGGAAAGAGCGTGCAGGTCATCTTGCCGGCTGTCGTGTCGATGATCGCAGTGGGCTCGGACGTGCTCGACGCTGCCGGTTTCGCCGCCGTGCTCGACTTCGCTGTACTTCCCTGTGAACCAGAGACCTGAGCCCAAACTGATGCAGAAATCAGAATCATTCCGAAAATTACAATTACTTTACGCATAGTTGCTCCTTGAGGCATGCGTGGGATTGTTGGATGAGTCGCAACGTTGCATTGTACGCCAGCGAGACTATTTCGAGGCCGCCTGCATCTCGCGGCTCACTTGTTCGACCTGGCGAAACACGCGCATCAGATTTCCGCCTAGAATCTTCTTGATGTCATTCGGCGCTATAGCCGCGATCAAGAAGCGCTTGCGTGATCTTGGGTAGGTCTGCAGCAGAGTTAATCCCCTGCGGAGTCTGGCCGCTGACTCCGTCGAAGTCAGAACCCAGCCCGA
The DNA here is from genome assembly GCA_963711365.1 of Terriglobia bacterium. Taxonomy (GTDB): domain Bacteria; phylum Acidobacteriota; class Terriglobia; order Terriglobales; family Acidobacteriaceae; genus Sulfotelmatobacter. The sequence goes on from CAVQDY010000002.1 coordinate 278,606, forward strand.
CATGATCGATTCCCGCTACTTTCGCGATGTGATCGATGTGGTCGATCAACGACTTAAGTGGAGGACGAGGGATCTTATTCATCCACTCGCGCTCAATGCGATCGATTTCGAGCGAATTTGCCGGTTTTCCCTCGGCCTTCATCTGATCCAGATAGCTCTGCTTGGCCGCAGCTACGTCCTTCGCCTGCGCTTCGGCGGCCTTGCGAAAGTTTTCATCGTCGAAGCCGTTGAAGAAATTCACCTGCACCACTCCACCATTCTTGGCGACGGCCTGCAGCATTTCATCGGTCATATTGCGCGGGGCATTGGTAAGAGCGCGTGCGGATGAGTGGGAAGCGATCACCGGAGCCTTCGTCGTTGCGATCGCGTCCCAGAACGTCTTGTCCGCGACGTGCGAGATATCGACCATCATTCCCAGCCGGTTCATCTCCAGCACAACCTGCTTGCCGAAATCGGTGAGGCCGTTGTGATGCTGCACTTTCGGGTCATCGATGTCGCCCGACGAATCGGCCCATTCATTGGTGTTTGACCACGACAGCGTCATGTAGCGCACGCCCAGCCGGTAGTAGTCGCGCAGCAGGTGCATATCGTTTTCGATCGAGTGTCCGCCTTCGATACCCATGCACGCGGCGAGTTTATGTTCGCGATGGGCACGCTCGATATCCGCTGGAGAAAAGGCCATCATCATGCGGTCGGGATGATGCGCCGCCTGCTCGTAAACAGAATCGATCAGATCGAAGGTGCGGCGTGCGAAGTGTCCCTGATTGACTTCTGGATCGACCCATATGGAAAAGAATTCCGCCCCAAGGTTCCCACGCCGCGCCTTGTCCAGGCTGATGTGTCCGGTGTCGTTGGGATCGGTGGAACCAATGTCAAAGTTTTCATCGAGAAAGCGCTGCGGCGTGTCGGCATGCGTATCGACCACGATCGCCGAATCTTGAATGGCCCGCGCCTTGGCACTGACTTGCGTATCACTTGCGGTAGAAGAGGTCTGGCTGGTTTGAGCCGCAGCCAGCGCGCCCGCCAGCACGGCGAAAAGAAGGAATCTCATTCTCATAGTTGGAGGCCCGGTATGATTCGGGGCAAGGCTGTGATTGTACAGGCTCTCCATCCGTGGAACCAAACGGAAGAAGGTTTACCACCAAGGGCACGAAGTTCCACGAAGGAAACCTCACGTGAAGGAATTCTATGCTCATGCGTTGTTTAGAGCCCTAAGGGATGCAATGGATTCTTCAACGCAGAACTGCAAGCGCCTGCTGCACGCAGGTGGTAAGCGGTTGGCCAGTATCAATCACCGTCTTGGGCTGTAATATCGCTTCGAATCGCGCCTTCACTTCCAGATAAAGCTGGAAGTCCCGATTGCCCGCTGGATGGCTGCCGCCGCGCGTATCCGCTTCCAACCTGCGCCGGACTGCTTCCTCTGAGCAGACGCATTCCAGAATTCGCCAGGGTTGGTGCAGGGAATTCGCCACGGCGAGGACATTCTCGACCTGATAGCGGCGAGAGAACGGACGCCCGTCGAGAAAAATTATTTTCCCTGGATCCTGAGCGAGCAGGTAGCCCGCCGTCTCGAGCATCAGATGCAGGCAAAAATCATCTTGTCGTGCAGAGTACTCGATCTCTTCAGGCTTGAAGAGTGAGTGTCGAAACTCATCCTTGCTCAGGACTCGTCCGTTCATCTGCTGAGCCAGTTCCCGCGCAAGCGTACTTTTGCCCGTGCCGGGCAGCCCAGCCATCAAAGCGATCATAAGAGGGAATCGTAAAGGAAGTGCGGGGAGCGAGGCTATCGAAGAACGCCGCCTTACTTTGTGCCGCTGCCCAGAGCCATTTCAGTCGAGGGCGTTGCTGGCTTTTCTTCTTCGGGGCGATCGATAGGAATAATCGTCTGGGTCTCGCGCCAGTCGGAGTAACGTCCGCTGACCATGATATGAAAACACCAGTGGCGGCGCTCCTCTTCCGGTTCCACCAGTCCGACCGACTTCATGTAGAACAGGTAGCGCTCCATCCAGTGAATCTGATCTTTGCTCATGCCGCGACGCTGCAGGTCGACTGTTAAACCTGCGAGGTGTGACGATGCAGTCTCTCCCTCGTAGGGAGCGGCATTCCGGTTATGGCGGCGCAGCTTCCTTTGTACCTTGACCGTGCGCACCGCCGAGTTCAACTGAATCTTCTGGTGGAAGCGGTTGTAATAGGCCTGGCTCAGATCATTCACAAAGTCGAGTGTCCATGGACGGCAGAAGCGTCGCGAGGGATCCAGCGACGGTTCAATGCGTAATGACTCGCTCGGAATGATGGCCACCAGAGAACCATCCGCCTTCAACGCTTCGAGCTCAGTGTCATCCTGAATCCGCGGAAGGTTCATCCGGTCAACCTCAGCATTCTGGAGCAGTAGCGACTCGTGCGAGGGCCTGAAGAGAGGATTCCAACGCAGCCAAGCGGAAATGATGGCGATGCGATTTCTGAAGAACTGCGTGATGCACGGCGAACGCCGGACTGCGATATTGCCCCGCAGATCAGCGCTGCAGACATCACTGCTGCGAATTTGAACTTGCTAATGTGTCTCACGAGTAGCGGCCATTCTAAAGGATGCTGTCAAGTGGTCCAACCAAACAACGCCACGGACCGTTACGACCGTACCCAAACGCCTTGGTTACCGGCTTTTTCTGGGCAGAGTCTTAACATACCTATCGGCAAGTGAAGGACCAATCACGATCAGCGCAAAGAATTGCACTATGTTCCAAGCCAGCAGCCACTTGGCGCGAATGAGATGACGTTTCCTTTTCGCCGGTTGGACTACAAATGACAAAAATCAGCGCCGCAAAAGGTCACCCAGCGCTTGTTTCATGACCTGACCGCCGACTTCGGAAATGGACTTGGTCAGCGGAATGTCTTTGGGACAGACTTCGACGCAGTTCTGCGCGTAGCCGCATTCCTGTATCCCGCCGTCGCCCATCAAAGCGGCCAGGCGATCGCGCTTCAATTCCTTGCCCGTGGGATGGGTATTGAAAAGGCGCACCTGCGAGATCGTCGCCGCGCCGACGAAGCCGGTGTCTTCGTTGAATTGCGGACAGGCTTCCATGCAGCAGCAGCACGAGATGCAGCGCGAAAGCGGATAGGCCTGCTCCTGCTCTTCCGGCGAAATCTTCGGGCCCGAGCCCAGATCGTACGTCCCGTCGATCGGTACCCACGCCTTGACTGCCTTGAGATTTTCAAAGATTACGCTGCGGTCGGTTGCCAGATCGCGGACGATCGGGAACTTGGAAAAGGGCTCCAGCCGGATCGGCTGTTCGAGTTGGTCAATCAGCGCCGAGCAAGCCATCCGCGCCTTGCCGTTGATCAGCATGGCGCACGATCCGCAGACCTCTTCCAGACAGTTCGAATCGTAGGTGATGGGCGTGGTGGCCTTGCCGTCGCGCGTGACCGGATCGGCGGCAATGTCCATGAGCGCCGAAATGACGTTCATGTTCGGACGGTAGGGAATCGAGAACTCCTCCCAGTGTGACTTGGAGGTAGGAGTTGCTTGACGCTTGATTTTTATGATGACAGTTTTATCAGCCATTAGCTCTTAGCCTTTAGCTCAAACAACAATCTATTCCGCCCTGGAATCAATACTTCCTCGGTCTTGGCGGAATCAGCGCCGCATCTACCGGCTCGAATTCAAACTTCGGCTCATCCGCGTCCGGCGCGAAATATGCCTTCGTTGTTTTCATCCAGTTCTTGTCGTCGCGCTCGGGGAAGTCCGGCTTGTAATGCGCCCCACGCGATTCGTCTCGCAAACGCGCTCCCTGCGCGATCACCCGGGCCAACTGCAGCATGTTGAAAAGCTGCCGTGCAAAGACCACGGTCGTGTTCGCCCATAACGTTTTATCGCTCAGGTTGATCTTGCGATAGCGCTCCAGGAACTCGACCAGTTTCGCATCGGTCTGCTGCAGGTTCTTGTTGTAGCGGATGACCGTGCAATCCTTGGTCATCAATTCGCCCAATTCGCGCCACAACTTCACCGGATTCTCGTTGCCGTCATTCTTCATCAGCAGGGCGTTGTTCTCTTCCTGTTTCTTCTGCTCGGCGGTGAAGTGCCCATTGCCGTCGGCGGCTGCCTGCAGTCCGCGCGCATAATTCACCGCGTTCGGGCCGGCAATCCCTCCGCCGTAAATGCATGACATCAGCGAATTCGCACCCAATCGATTCGCGCCATGGTACTGGTACTCGCACTCTCCCGCGGCAAAAATTCCCGGGACGTTGGTCATCTGCTTGTAATCGACCCAGAGCCCGCCCATGGTGTAATGCATGCCGGGGAAAATTTTCATCGGCGTATCGCGCGGATCGTCTCCCACGAACTTCTCGTAGATTTCGAGAATGCCCTCGAGCTTCTTATCGAGAATCTTGCGATCGATGTGCGTCAGGTCGAGATAGACCATCGGCTTGCCGTCAATGCCAAGGTTGTGCTCGAAGACAACCTTGAAGATGGCACGGGTGGCCACGTCGCGCGGCACCAGATTGCCGTACTTGGGATACCACTCTTCGAGGAAGTACCAGCGCTCGTTCTGCGGAATCGACTTCGGATCGCGCTTGTCGCCCGGAGTCTTCGGTACCCAGACGCGACCGCCTTCGCCGCGCGCCGACTCCGACATCAACCGCAGCTTGTCCTCACCGGGAATGCAGGTCGGATGCACCTGGATGAATTCGCCGTTGGCGTAGTAGCAGCCTTGCTGGTAGAGCGCCGATTGCGCCGATCCCGTGCAAACTACGGAATTGGTCGACTTACCAAAAATCGCGCCGTTGCCGCCCGTCGCAATGATGATGGCATCGGCCGGGAAGGTCCGCACTTCCATCGTGCGCAGGTCCAGCGCGCAAATGCCACGGCAAACTTTCTGTCCATCGAGCACCGCCGACAGAAACTCCCAGTGCTCGTACTTCTTCACCTTACCTTCGGACTCATAACGCCGCACCTGCTCGTCTAGCGCATAAAGGAGTTGCTGACCGGTCGTCGCGCCAGCGAACGCCGTGCGGTTGTACAACGTCCCACCAAATCGGCGGAAGTCGAGCAATCCTTCTGGCGTGCGGTTGAACGGCACGCCCATGCGATCGAGCAGGTCGATGATCCCCGGCGCCGCGTCGCACATGTCCTTGACGGGGGGTTGATTGGCAAGAAAGTCTCCACCATAAATGGTGTCGTCGAAATGCTTATAGGTGGAATCGCCTTCGCCCTTCAGATTTTTCGCCGCGTTGATGCCGCCCTGCGCGCACACCGAGTGCGACCGCTTCACCGGAACGATAGAGAACAGGTCACACTGTCCTCCCATCTCGGCAATCTTGATGACCGCTGCGAGTCCTGCCAGTCCGCCGCCTACGACAATGATTCTGGGAGCCGCCATGTTAATGCGCCCCCCTTCCGTCCGTGATCACGTGATGCGAGTACGGCCATATTTCCGTTTGCTGGAGCTTCCTGGAAGCGCGTGCGGAAGGTGTAAAGGCTGACCAGCCCTACCACCGTCAGAAGCGCGAAGAACGCCAGGCATAAACGCAGAAGCCGTTGTTGCGCCTTGTCGCCGGAAACGATGCCCCACTTCGCGCAGAACAGCCAGATCCCGTAGGCGAAGTGCCATGATGCGGCGATCAATCCGATGATGTAAAACGCCAGCAGCCAGGGGTTGTGCACTTCATTCGCGACCTTGCCAAACGAGGACATGGGACTGTCATGCAGATCGACGCCGGTGAAACGCATGGTGTAGGTGTGCCACACGATGTAGAAGAACGCGATGCCGCCGGTCCAGCGCTGCATGGTGTACATCCAGTTGCCGCTCCACGGATACGCCGCCGTATTCGCTTCGCCGCGATACCAGATGTAGAAGCCATAAAGCGCGTGGAACGCGATTGGAATCCAGATGCCGAACAACTCGAGGAAGAACACCAGAGGAAGGTTCGCCAGAAAACTGACCTGGCGGGCGTAGGCGGAGGGTCCGCTGATCGCCGTCGAGTTCGAGATCAGAATGTGCTCGAACAGGAACGCGCCAACGGGAATGATCCCAGTTAAGGAATGCAGGCGACGCAGAAGAAACGACGTTCCTTCACCCGCCCGCAACGGAGCGACCCCACCATGCGCAACATACTTACCCCCTTCTTTACTTACTCCGGGAGCAGAAGAACTGGCTGACGCCACAGAGGCTCCTTATAAGTTCCGCTATGAGAAAAGAACTTTTCATTATCGTGTGCCGGGAGAAGTGAAGTCAAGGAAACCAAGCTTTCACACCGATTCCAGCAATGTACGCAACGGTGCCGCCCCCCAAGACTCGGCGAACCTTGAGACAGTTTTCCAAGCGGCGTAGCGGCTCTCGTGATCTGCCAGCGCGTTCGATCTGACTCGCAATAGGGCAAGAACGAAACGAAGAAGACCCTTTCATTGCGATCCCAGCAACGTGCGCAGTTCTGCGAATGAATGGACGACCACGTCTGCCCCTGCCTGCCGCAGCGTCTCGGAATCGAAAGTGGTCGTGATGCCAACGGCAAAGCACCCAGCCGCTTTCGCCGCGCGTAGGCCGTTCGTCGAGTCTTCGATGATCCAGCAATCTTCGGCCCCTAATCCCAGATCGCGCATCGCGATCTGGAATACTTCGGGATCGGGCTTGGGGCGGTGTTTTCTTCCGGCGTCGACGATGGCCTCGAACGGATTTCCAATCCCCAATAGTCTTTAACGCGGCTTCACGATTTCTGAGCCGTAGCTGAGGTCGCCAGCGCTATCCGGAAGCGCGACTTCGCCCACATCACAAATTCGGCAGCGCCCGGAACCGGCTTTATTTCGTGCTCGATCTTTTCGAAGATCTTGTGCTTGCGGTGCAACACTTCAGCAATCTGGTCGGCGGATAGGCCTTTCTCATCGAGCATCGCCGGAATTACCGTCGCATCCGGTCGCCCCTTGTAGCTGTCATAAACCGATTCGGGCAGCACGAGTCCGATTTCTCCGAAGGCCATTTCTTTGGCGCGCTTGTGCAGCGGTTCGGAGTCGATCAGAACTCCGTCCATGTCGAAGATGAGCGCCTTGGGAGGCTGAAGTGCTTTGAGCGTCACGCGATTTTTGATGGAATCGTCAGGAAATTGCTTCGCACACCATTCCAGGAACTGTCGGAAGGCTGCACCGCGATGGCTGTAATTCGCTTTCTCCTCGGCAGACAGCTCGGCGAACGTTTTTTGAATTTGCGGAAAGTAGAAGAGCGGATCATATCCGAACCCGTTCGTTCCACGCGGCGCGTCTAAGATAACGCCCTCTGCAGTTCCTCGAAATGTTGCCAGAGTCTTGCCATCGCGCGCGGCGGCGAGCACGCACACAAAGCGACCTGTACGCTTTTCCGGAGGCACGTGCCGCAGCTCTCGCAAGACCCGCGCGTTATTCGCCTCGTCGTCGGTATTTTCGTCGGCAAGATGAGGCTGGTCCGCGGCATACCTCGCCGAGTGAACCCCCGGAGCGCCGTTTAGGGCATCGATCTCCAGGCCGGAATCGTCCGCCAGCACAATCTCTCCCGCAGCGTATTGACTGTACTCTTCAGCCTTCTTGCGGGCGTTCTCTTCGAAGGTTTGTCCGTCTTCGACAACCAGCGGTAAGGAGGCAAAATTCGGAAGACCGGCAATTTCGATTCTATGAGGTGCGGCGGCTCCGGCGAAGTCGCGCAGCTTGCCGGGATTCGAAGTCGCGATCAGAATTCGTTTTGTCATCATTTCGGGAGCGGCGTCATCCTGAGCGCAGCCGTTTTTCAGGCGGAGCGAAGGATCTTGCGCGCATCAAAGTTGAGGCCGCAAAGCTCCACGCGAGATCCCTCGCCCCGCTGGTGAAAGCGCGGGGCTTCGGGATGACGCCGCTCTCACCTTGCGTCGAGTCTTCCGAGTCTCACCCTGACTCGCCATAGACTCACGCACAACGCGCTGAACACGGAAATCCATCCTCCCAGCCTTCGATCCCAAGTTCGTACAAATTTGATCTCCACGCGATTCATGCCAGCCTCGACGGGTACCAGCATCTGTCTAGTCTTCGCCAGCGAAGTCGTTTCCACGGCATGCCCATTCACCTCCGCCTTCCACGCCGGATAGGAAAAAAGCCGCAACGCGAGTTGGTCTGGAGCCGACATCTGGGCGGTGAATGTCTTGATCTCCGCGTCCCAACGCTGCACGCGAATGTCGGCGTGTGCCGGGCCTTCGACCGTTACTTTTCGCGCATCCTTATCGATCGCCGCCGGATCCGCACCCAAGGGCGTGTACTCGTCCGTTCCCTCGTATCCAGCTCCGATATACATATTGTCTTGCATCTCACGCAGATCGCCGGGTGTATCCCACCAAGGGGCCTGCGCGCGATACCAACCTGCAGAGACGACGGCGAGCGATAGAACGCACACGGCCGCGCGCATCGGCGCACGCCGCAGACCTGCCGTCACAAAGAGCACAAAAATCATGCTGAGGCAGAGCAGCCATCGCCACGGGAACTGCATAAACTCCATCTTCGGCAGGGTGTTCCATAGCAGCGAGGAATAATGAAACATCAGCAGGCAGCAGGCAATTGCCCAGCCTGCCAGCGCGATCCACAACTCGCGCTGCGTTTGCCGCCAGCGCCTGGCCGCGACGGCACTCACCGCGACGATAATCATCTCCAGCATCGCTACCCAAGAGATGATCTTGTTAAAAGCATCGTGATCCGGATCGGTTGTATGGATAAAGAGAAAGTTGTCGACCGGCCGAGATCCCTGCGAGACGGCATTCGCAATTTCAACCCAACGTTGTTCGTAGATTGCGGGGAGAAGATAGAAAGCGGCGAGGCACGCGCCCAACAGAACCGCGCCGCCACAAGTCAGCAATAGCGAGGGCGATTTCCGCTTCCACGCGAAGAACACAACTAACAAGGCCAGTGAATAATGAATCATCACCGCCGCGGGTGCATTGGTGAGCCATGACGCTGCCAACAGAAAGCCGAGTGGCACCACCGCCCGGCGATCGCCCTCGGCAAGTCGCAAGACAAGCAGCAGAAGCAGCGGGACGAGACAACTCGCCAGCAGTTCGGCAAAGGCGCTGCGCCAGTAAACAATTACCAGATGATATGGATTCACCGCGTAAAGCACGGCCGCGAACGTAGCATCGCGCCGGTCGAACCAGCGGCGCGCCAAGAGAAACATCGATGCGCCTGCCAGCACCAGCGCGATCCAGATGTAGATTGGGGATGCGAGCGTCCAGGGAAAAATGGCGCCGATCACCGCGCCCAGAGTCCACGAAGCTGGTGGATAAAAAACAAATCTCGGCTCCCCATAGGCAAAATGAGCGAGCGCCGCCCACCGCGGGTAGAGAATACCGTGCTTCCATTGCGAAAGCACTTCCAGCCAGGAATACAAGTGAAACTCGACGTCATGCCCGGACGGCGTACCGAGAAAGAAAAAGGGGATTTCCACGGCAAATACCGCCGCTCCTATGGCCAGAAGCGGCGTCCAAAGCAGCCGTGGAGATATCCCGGGCGTACGCCGCGAATTCGAGGTCGCGCCAGATCGTTCCAGATATTCCTCTTGCATAGAGAAATTCAACACCGGCAAATCGGAAAACAGACGCTCCCAATTTAACCTAGATTTAATATTGCTGAAATCATTCCGCAATGCTGGCGCGCTAACGTACTCGCATTGGGGTGGAACAGCCCACGAGGAATTGAGGGACTCGCGCCAGAGACGGGGTTCGGGTACTTCAATTCTTCGGACAAAGCCACCGAAAAGCCTCTCGCTTCCACACGCGCTCTCACACTGCCGCTGCCATTGATTTCCTGCCCAAACAATCTTCGCTGATAACCTGCCGTGAGAGGCTTTTCTTTTCTGAGGGGATCGCGGGCCTAGTGAGGATGAAGATAGAGGCCCCTAGCCCAGAGCTAAGAGCTGAAACCTGATAGTTAAGAAAGCCGAAATTCAGACGGAAGCGGTTGCTTCCGGATTTCGCTGGTGCTGCAGTTCGGCTAAGAATTCTTCTTGGTGCAGAGAGGCGCCGCGGCGCAGCAATTCGAGGAGCGGATCTTCCCATTCTTCTTCAGGTTCAATCTTCTTCTCTCCGGATTCGAATTGGGTGAGATCAGCCACCAACGCTTTTGGAGAAATGCTTAGATCAGGCATCGTGCCCGGGCAACTGCGCAGGAAGTTGATAACATTCTCCACCTGAGCGCGCTGTTCCGCCGTGCGGGAAGGGAACTCCACTCCCATTCCGTGACCCGGGTGGGCTACCCGTACCATGCCATCGGTATGGACTTCGAGTTCCGTCGTCTTCAGGCAAAAGTCAATGAGCGCACCTTCAGGGAAGGGCGCATCGGTCTGGACGTAGCATCCGCCCAGGCTTAGGTCTGTGAGCTTGCAATGGGGCACGGATTCGTCGGGAATCGTCCCAACGGCTACGGCTGCGGCCTTCAACCAGTCTTTTAACTCCGTCGCCTTGTTCTCGGGCAGATCAATAAAATGCACCCCGGTTTGTCCGTTGGGATTCGCCCAAGCCACTTGCCCGTGGCCTTCGACTTCCACCGCTCCATCGGGCAGCTTAAAGTGGAAGGCGAGCAAAGCACCCGCAACCTGTGGCTCCGCAGTGAGAACGTCCATGCCAGTTTCGGAAAGATCCAGCAAAATGCCATCCATCTTGCGGGTATCCGGAAGAGCAATTTCCACCGGAGCCTGCACCGGAACGCGAAACGCCTTGCGCCGCTCCCGGCTCAGCAATGCGGCGACAGCTCGTAATCCAGCTTTCGCAGCTTCCTCGGAGATCGGCTTGTACAGCACAAAGTGCGCTCCGCCCGTGAGAATTTGGCGGACTTTCGTAGTGTCGGCGACCAGGGCAATGCTCAAGGGTGCTGAACCAAGCGTTTTCGCCTGGCGCAGAACCTCCTCGGCCGCATTCGGATCGTCGAAGTCCACCACCAGCGCGTCGAACTTCTGGTGCTGAATGCGCTCCATGGTGGTTTCAGGATCGCTGGATCGGTCCGTAGCAATGCCGAACCCGGACAGAACTCTGCCCAGTACGTCAGCTGCGGAATCGTCGCTCGAGACCAGTAGCGCTTGAAGATTCATATTCGATCGTTCCTGTCGTCAGGGGACAGGGTTTACGGCCAGCGAGGAGCGGAAGGCCGCGATGCCTTGGAACCACTCGCCGCGCTTGCGCCGGCGGATGCCTTCGCGGCCATTGCATCGGTTGCCGCTACGGCTTCATCAACATCGGCTAAAACGACGTTATCTTCTTCGTCGCTTTCGGCCAGCAATGGCGCCACTTCGCGCAGCTTTTCGGCGGCCTGCTGGAGCATCTCGATCTGCTTGCCTAGTTGGGCGTATTTCGCCTGCTTTTGCCGCAGGACCTCATGGATATCTTTCATACAACCCCCTGTTGGCAATTTAAGAAGGGTAGGCGCGGCGGGTCAACGGTAATCCCCGTATGCAGATTACTGGGGTAACGGCGTTCGGGCGCCAGATCGTTTGGGGTTCACTGCATCCAAAGACCCCAGCCCCGGCACCTTGGTGCGATGGGAGTGTGGGTGGGCCTTAACTTGTGAGCGAGGGCAACTTGCTCGCCGAGCCGATGAGGAAAATAGCCCCGACAATGATGCTATAGGCCGAAGTCGCAAGGGTGAGAGCTTTCAACGCATTAGGACGAGCCAGGGTTGCCGAAAATAGTCCTGCCGCCGACGCGCACATGAGCGTATTCATTGCAATCAGGCCGACGATAAAAGCAAATAAGCCGAGGAGTCCCGCACCGGTTCCGCCCAGATTCGCCGCCATCAGAAACAGTAAGATCTGCGTCGGAGTTTCCGCCCCCAATCCGTGAATAACTCCGACCAGGAACGTCGAAGTGGTCCCGTATCCATCTTTAAAGACCTGTGGGGCCTCGACTCGCGTGGCGCCAAACAAGCGAGTCAGCTGCCAATAGAGCCAGAGCGCGCCATTGATCAGCAACGTGATCCGGGTTTTCGGCGCGTGGGTATGGCTCGATGGACGAAAGAAAGTGCCGAGCACATAAAAGCCCAGCACCAGCAGAGTGATCCCCACCAGCCGCTCTGCCCATCGATCGCTGGCTGGAGGCAGCGCGATACGGAAAGCCACGGCGGCGGATCCCAACACGGCCACAGTGGTCGCGTGTCCCGCAACGTAGAGCAGCCCATAGCGCATCGCATCGCGGGGCCGGGACTGCACACTGCTGATGTCAGAGATGGCTGCGATGTGGTCGTAATCGAGGCCGTGCCGGAAGCCGAGCACACCCGCCGACACTAGCGCTAGACGCAGATTGACAGGATCAACCATAAAGCTGCAGGCCTGAGATAGGGGATGCCGAGATCTAAATTCAGACCATCCACAGTCGAGAACTTTTAGGCTAGCACATTTGCTGGTTTAAACCGTCTTCAGGCAGGATCCTTCTTGGAGGGTTGCACTGGAGCCTGACGTCCGATCACTTCCCGTAGCCTGCGCGACAAGATCGATGCGAGGGACCGGTAGAAACGAGAACCGAGGTGAGGAAACAATTCGAACAGAGACTGCAGGGTCGGACGGTCCAGATAGTAGGCTTCGATGGTGTCTCGGGCAACAACCTCAGCCGTAGCTGGGAGCTCATCAACGAACGAAATCTCTCCGCAGACTTCTCCCGGTCCGATCTCGGTGGCTCGCGTTTGCCCGGGAATTTCTACAGAGGCGGTGCCATTCAGCAGGATGAAAACACCGTGGGTCCGGCGTCCCTGCTGGACCAGCGACTCGCTGGGCTTAAACTGCCGCCGGGTTGCCCTTGTCCACAATGAGCGCCCAGTCATTGGCCGTGAGATATACCAGTCCGTTCTTGGCGGACGCGAGAACAGACAAATCCTGCGTTTGGCTTGGCTTCGGCATGGCGCGCTTTGCCCGATAACCGGAAGAAATCGTAACGGTTCGAAACAACAGGGCTGACCGCAAGACTAGCAGAACTTCCGCGAGAGCGAAATCCCCTGCCGAACCAACAAAGTCACGAAGAAACCTCCACGCTGGTTCGGACGCTGCCGGCGATCGAGAAAGCAGCCTGTCGGGTCATTCACTATTTTAAGACCAAACTTTTGGGCTTCATCTGAATATCCTATTTCTTTCCATCACCATCAATGCATCAAACTTCAAGGAGCGCTTATGAGTCATCGGACCAAGGCGAATTGGTTTACGGCTAGCCGGATTTCAGCAGTCCTCCTTTTGTGCGCAGCTTCTTGTCGCGGCCAGACACCCACGCAGATATCCACCGTAACCTCGCTTCCGGCCACCTGCAATGGAGGCACTCCCGGAGTTGCCACCGACTACGTAATGCTGATTGGTGCGCACAACCAATCTGTTCCCTTTGTCTGTGTCCGCCCGAACACTTGGCAAGTCGCGACCAACCCCTCGGGCACAGCCGATGTCAGAAATTATGGGGCGAAATGCGACGGCAAGACCGACGACACGGATGCCTTCAATGCCGCCATCGCCGCAACGGGCCCTCCGACATACAGTGAGCAAAGGGTCTATGTGCCCAATACTGGATTGGGCTGTGTTGTTTCTGAGATCAACGCAACCAACATCAGCAACCGCGTGACGATTGCTGGAGACAATGGAGGAGTTCAGTTCATCTCGGTAATTAAATGTCAGGAAGCTTCTCCGGGAACGGGAGTCTGTATCGACTTTACCGGATCTAACTATGTCACCCTGGAAAACCTTCGCTTCGGGCATGGCTCAAATCCTCCCAAAGCGGTCGTCCGTATGGGTAGAACTACCGCGGGCACCAGCGATTTCATTCACACCCGCAATCTGGATGTGGAATGCTACGGCTCTGGCTATGGGGTCTACAACAACGGAGGTGAAATTTGGCAGTCTTTCGGCGATGTCTTTGAAGGATGCAGATATCCAGTGGTGCTATCGGCGGCGGCCAATTGTGGAGATGTCCCCTCGCGCTTTCTCAAGCCGCCCTTCACCTGTCCGCCCAAGAATGTGTCCATGACCAATGTCCAGTTCTTCGCGCCCTTTTTCGGCTCCGATGTCGGGGGCGGCTTTGGCCTCATGTTTGATCCCGGCAGAGGTGGATCCGTGGAAGACGTCAACATTTTTGGAGGGTATGCGCAAACCATCGAAGATACGATCGCCCTGTTCGGAGATAAGCCCGGCTCAGCCGGCGGTATTCGAGGGTTTACGGTGATTGGACTGCGCGACGAACCCCAAGGTCCAGTCGGGATCGCTCCGTTTATGAAATTCACAAACGAGTTGGACGAGGCCGACATCCATGCCAAGTTTGCTCCCGTTGCTGACCCCGGCTCTCCCGCGATCCAACTCGGCGCAGTCCAAGCTTCAAGCTTTAATGTTCAACCGGCCGACAACCCAAAGTTCTACGCCAACCCGTTCATGACCTGCTCGGGACCCGTGACGGCAACCGTAGCTTACCTCTATACCAAATCTGGAGGTTCGGCGCTTGCCAACAGTTGCCCCGGTGAGACCGAATATTACAAAGGCACCACTGTCGTTTCCGCCCCCGTCTCTACCGCTCTGACCACGACCGTGAAAGCGCTCGAAACTCCAACGACGATTGTTGGAACGACCGCCAATTCCGGCATTCTCCTGGTGCACGACGAAACGGGCGGAGGCAGCGCACTGTTTATGATCGACCCCAACGGCGGTTCGCAACTGATGGGCACCAGCCAGATTACCGGGCTTGTGAACGCTGGTGGCATTACTTTTTCTGGGGGCGTCTGGAGCGTAACTCTATCCTCGGGGGCAATCCCTCGGGTGTTGAAGACGACGATCTTCAAGAATCCGTAGTTCCGTGCTTGGCGGCGTGATAGGTGCCGCTTTGACTGCCACCAATTAACCCGCTCAGCGACCAGCAGTTGACGAATCGCGCCGCTCGTGTGGCGCAACTTCGCTCTAGTCCTCTTCACCAGCGAATGTATTTCGCCAAAGTCTCTTTGTTAGGACCTTCTCTGTTGCGCTCTTTAGAAGGAGAACTTAAGCGCTCCCTGCAGAATGCGTGGCGAGGCCGCGCTGATCACCCGGCCGAATGTCGAACTGCCAATGTTGCCGTCGACTGCCTGTGGACCAAAGAACTGGGCGTGATTGAAGATGTTAAATGCCTCCACGCGAAACAGCAGGCTTTTAGACTCACTGAGCGGCAGGTTCTTGGTTATCGCCATGTCGTAGTTGTCCTCGCCGGGCCCGTAGAAAAACCGACGCTTGGAAGTACCGGCTTGTCCCAATGCATTCATGCCGAATGCTGTTCTCTCGAAGTAGTCGTTCCCATTGTTGCGAGGGTTCTTGCTCAGATGAAGTGATCCACCGTCGTAGTCCGGCTCGTCAATACTCGAGTTGTTCACTCCGTTTGGATTCGTCCCGATTAGAGAATTGTCGCCATTGTTGATCATCGTAACCGGGAAGCCGGTCGCGAAATGCGTGATCCCCGAAAGAGACCAACCACTTGTCAGGCGGCTGGGATGAAAGATTTGATCGAAGGGCAGCTGATAATCGTAGCTGACGACAAAGTTATGCTTGATGTCGAAAGAAGAAATCGCATAGCTGAGAGCGGGATTAAAAGGATTGACCTCCTCCCCGATGCTGGAGGAGAGATCAAGGGACTTGCTATAGGTGTAGGAAGCGTCGAACTCGAAGCGTCCGGCGGTGTGACGCGCGCTTACCTGTAGCGCGTTATAGTTGGCACGGCCGATGTTGGACTGAAGCGCGTTGCTGCCGAAGTTCGGCCCCAGTTGTTGCCGTGTGCCGTTCACGACGCCGCCAGCCGCCGGATAATAAACAGTGCCCTCGCCGAACGGGCCGCAGGTGAGCGTTCCCAACAGCACCTCCTTCGGCTGGCTCAGGCTTAGACAAAGAGCAGGGTTGCCGGGGTTTTCTGCAACCAGCACACGCTGGCGGTGCGTGGAAGAACCAATATAGGTTGTGTCGAAGACAGTCTTGGGACCAGCCTGACGCTCGAGCGAAAGCGACCATTCCTCGGTATAGGGCGTGCGATTGTGAATGTCATATCCGGGGATGCCACTGATGGGCTTGTACGTGGCCCAGTCCATGTTCGGGTCGGGATTCCTGCGCGAGGAATCGAGTGGCGCAAAGGTATAGGGAAAGGGTTGGCCGTTGCTAGTTCCATCGGCTGCTCCCACGAATGGGGTTGCGAAAAGCGGTGGCTCCGGGCTACTGTACGTCGTTCCATAAGGCGCGTTGGCCGCCAGAACTCCGATCGAAGTTGCATCGATGGCGGTATAGAACATTCCGAAACTGGCGCGGATACTGCTCGACCCCGGTTTGCCCAGAAGCTTTCCCAAGAGACTGCCATTCTCTGCTTGCGGCGACCATGCCACACCCACGCGTGGGGAAAAGTCCCGCTTATCGATCGCAGCGAGCGTGTTCGGAATGCCCGGATCGCCCGGATAGAGAATGCCCGGAGGTGCGCCGGGAAATACAACAGACTGTGCCCCCGGAACAAAAGTCGAGATCTGGTTGTACTTCTCCGTCCAGGGTGCGATGCGGTCCCAGCGCAGCCCATAGTTGAGCGTGAGATTCGCCAGCACGTGCCAGCTATCCTGGGCAAATATGCCAGCGTATTTGTTACGCGCGTAAAAGGGGTTCAGCTGGCTCTGGTTGTACTGGCTCGGCACGCCGATCAGGAAGTCCGCGAAATCTAATCCGGTTTCTTGCCCCGCGAAGACGAAGCTGCCGTTGAACTGCGCGATCGGCGCCGCGTTGACTTGATCGGCGTGAAACTCGGCGCCGAATTTCATGGTGTGTTTACCCCGCACTTTCGAGAAGGTGTCGAAGATCTGGTAAGTGTTATTGACCTGGATGAGCTGATTGGCTGCAGCCCCCGTCGAATAGGCGTTGAAATTCAAATTCTCGACGCTCTGTCCTTTGGGGTCGAGCGGCACGATGCTGTCACTTCCATCCGGGTTCACGAAGCCCTGCGAGGCAAGGCTGACTCCGAGTCCGCCAATAGGCTGGCCCAGGTTGGTATGGTCGCGCATGAAGCTCAGATGAAATTCGTTGACCATGGTCGCGCTGAACACTTTCGTATCTGCGAAGGTGAGCAGCTGTGCGCGCCCGCCGGTGGCCGCGGAAAAGCCGGGAACGCTCGCACCGCTCTGCGCCACCGGGTAAGGATTGACCAGATAGAAATCGTCGATGAAGTAATAAGCCGACATCAGTCCCCAACCGGTATTTCCATCGATACGCGCCCCCGCCTTGTCGTCACGCACGGTCTGGTTGTAAGAGGAAGTCGCGAAGGTGCCCTGAGGAGTGTTCGGGGCCGGGATGTACTGTAACATTCTCCGCGCCGGAGCCGACCAGGCAAACCGGGGAACCAACGCGTTGGGAAAGACGCAGGTCGCGGACGTTACGCATCCAGGCCGATAGTAAGGTTCGCCTGCCACGACCGGATAGCCAATCTTATCCGTGAGAATGTTCGCAAAGTTGGGACCACTGACGAGGCCGGTGAGTTGGTTGCCGCTGGCGCCGGCAGTGAAATCGGAAAGGTCGCCGCTACGGTCGGCATCGGAGGGCACGGCGATGTTGGGAGTATCAATCCCTTGGGTCTGGCGCGTGCCCTGATAATCGAGGAAGAAGAAGAGCTTGTCTTTGCGAACTGGTCCGCCAAATGTCCCTCCAAACTGATTCTGCCGGAATGCGCCGCGCGCAGGAGAAAAATAGTTCCGCGCATCCAGATCGGTATTGCGCAAGAAGTCGAAGGCACTGCCATGAAAGTTGTTGGTGCCTGATTTCGTCACCACGCTGATCTGCCCACCGCTGTACTCGCCGTATTCAGCGTCGAAGTTGCTCGTAATGATGCGAAACTCCGAGATGGCGTCGAGGTTCGGGATCACGGCGGTTCCGGCGTTCACATCCTCTTCTACGTCACTGCCGTCTACGCTGAAATAGTTCGCCGTCTCCCGTTGTCCGTTGACCGAGAGATTGCCGGGGTCGAGCGTGCCCGAAGGATTGAGGACGGTGGCGCCGACGTCTTGCACGGTGCTGTTGCTGATCGTTGTCTGAGGCGCAACGCCCGGCTGTAGCGAGAGAAGATCGGTATAGCTGCGGCCATCAAGGGGAACCGCGGTCATCTGCCTCCCGGTAATGACCTGGCCCAGTTGCGTGCTGGTGGTTTCGACATGCAGCGTATCGTCGGTAACGGTCACACTCTGCAATCCGCCGCCGATTGCCAGCGAAGCATCCAGCGTCAGCGCCGCATTTGTATCAAGCACAATCTCTTTGCGCTCGTACTTGCCGAATCCAGTCGCCTCGACGCCGAGCACGTAGCGGCCAACCGGAAGAACCGGAAACGTGTAATAGCCCTTGCTATCCGTGTGAGTTTCGTAGATCAGGCCGGTATTGGATTCCCGAACGGTGACATGCGCGTTTACCACGACGCTTTCGGACGGATCTTTCACCGTACCGGAGATGCTGCCGCTCACGCTCGCCCAGAGCGTCGCCGTAAGCAAGATCGGAATTGGCAAGATCGCGCCCGTAATCCGGAGGATGGTAAGGATGGCTCTGCTCGACATGATTTATTGCCTGTTCTCTCGGTTTCTCTCTATGCGGGCAAAGCCCTTACTGAGTGATGGTCGGAAGCTGCACGCTACTCTGCAATCCAAACGTCTCAGTTAGTTGCAACTCAGTCGTAACTGAAGATCAAAAAAAACAGGCGCGTCTTCACGCTTTCGGCGAGGCTGCGCGGCACTTTTTGCAGACCCCGCCAGCCTCCAGGCGAATGACCCGGATGTCGAAGCCGCTGGTTCGAGCGATTTCTTCCTTCAGTTTTTCAAAAGATGCGCTGGTGTACTCCATGATGCCTCCGCATTTGAAGCAAGCCATATGGCAGTGATCGTGGTTTGTCTTGACCTCGTAATAATGCTTCTCCCCGTCGATGTGCATCAGGTCAAGTTCATCGATGAGGCCGCGGCGTTTTAACATGCCGAGCGTGCGATAGACGGTCGAACGATCGATTCCCGGATCTTTCTTTCTCGCAAGCTCCAGTAATGTAGCTGCATCCAAATGCCGTGGTGAATCTTGGATGAGGCCGATAATCAAACGGCGCTGCCCCGTAATGCGCACACCCCGTGCCGTCAATTCCTGCATGAGGGAGGAACGTGTGACCTCTGGATGATTGACAGCGCGACCTAGTTGCGACTCAGTTGCAACAATTGCGCTTCTAAGAGTATTCACGAATTCTCCCTCACAAAAATGTTGGGGATCTGAAAAGAGTAACCCGGTTGCAATGCTGAACTAAGGAATCTCTGAACAAGTAATCTTCGCAGCGAAGCGAAGAGCAAAGACCGGGGTAGCCGGTGGTTTTGGTTCTCCCCGCGAGGCATAGCCTTTGGGTTGCCCTTCGCGAGGGCGGTTCAGCGGCTTCGTGCGGTACTACGCCGCCGTAGCGCACAACAGTCGCTTGCGCGCCAGGAACAGATTCACCAGCGCGCAAGTCACAAACAGGCGGTGCGCATTCTTGTCCAGCCCGCGATAGCGCACCTTCACGAAGCCGAACTTGAGCTTCATTACGGCGAACACGTGTTCCACCTTGGATCGCACTTTGGACTTGGTCCGGTTCTTCTCCCGTTCCACCTCGTCAATGCGGTCCTTGTAGCGATAACGCTGGTGGGTAAAGTCTTGGGCGTGCGGCGCGTGTTCGCGCAGCACCTCGCTTTGCCCGCGATAGGCTTGATCGCCCCACACCCGCGTCTCCTCGCTGTGCAGCAGATGCGGCAGAGCGCGAGAATCTGCCAGGTTCGCCGCCGTCGCCACCACCGAGTGAATCAGCTTGGTCTGGCTGTCCACTCCCACGTGCGCTTCCATCCCGAAGTACCACTGCTTGCCCTTGCGCGTCTGATGCATCTCCGGATCCCGCTCCTGGCGGGCGTTCTTGGTCGAACTCGGTGCGTTGATAATCGTCGCATCCACGATCGTCCCGGTACTCAGACGTAGCCCCTTCTGCTGCAAGTGCTCGCCCACCCGCTCAAACAGCCGCTCCCCCAACTCGTATTCCTCCAGCAGATGCCGGAACTTGCACACCGTGGTCTCGTCCGGCACCGGCTCTCGCCCCAGATCGATGCCCACAAACTGCCGCATCCCCGCCGAATAGTACAGCGCTTCTTCCACCCCAGGGTCCGACAGATAGAACCACTGCTGCAAAAAATAAATCCGCAGCATCCGCTCCGCTCCCACCGGAGGCCGCCCATTCCCCACCTTGGCATACACCGGTTCGACCAGCGCACACAACTCTGCCCACGGCACCACTTGCTCCATCTCCTCCAAAAACAACGTCCGTCGAGTCTTCTTCGTGTAGCGCTCAAACCCGCTCGCCATCGCCAAGGTCTGCTGTTTCATCTTCTATTTGTCCTCCGCCACCCACTCTATCTTCAACACCGGTGGATATCAGAGAACTTATTCAGAGTCTCCCTAAGAGAGCCTCATTAAAATTTCGTTGGCCTACTTTTGTCAACGCGAATCCGTCGTCGGTCAATAAACTGGAGCGAGTGGCATAAGATCGACCTCCAATGGAATTCCTTCTCGCGCTGAATCCCTCTCGAGAGCAGGATGACTTTCCGAATCGGTGCTGCTGATATCTTCCTTCAACCGTACCTCGCAGGCAGGTAGGGTCTCCGGATCGCGTTCTGCACGCTGCGCCGAAGATCAGCTTCTGAGCCGGTCGATTTTGTGCTATCCGAATGAGCAGTGCCTGCCCGGCCGCTTCTGCACTTCGCGCACAGCAACCTGTGATTGGAATCACAGCGAGACCTGCGTCTCTTTCGGCATTCTGAAAATGAATTTCATTTTCATAATTATGGACACGGACGCAAACTCCATGCAACCTGCTACAAGCCTCCTTCAATACATTCATCAACCTTTCCGATTTAACTCAGTCAATACGCCAGCTTTTCTGGCTCAAACTGCAATCATTCTTGTCGCGCTCATGTTTGCATCCTCAGCGGCTTGGGCGAACCAGCCCTCGTTCCTCTCAGGCACAGTCGTGGACTCGACCGGTGCCACCATCCCTGGAGCAAAGGTCGTTCTTCAAGACCTTGCTACCGGCCGGCACGATACCTCTGTCTCCGACGGCAGTGGATCTTATTCTTTTCCCCTCGCGCCGGGACGCTACCAGATCGAGGTCACGAGCGCGGGATTCAAGGTGTTTCGACAGGGCCCCATTGAGATCTCCGAGGGCGCTGATGTGAAGATTGCTGCTGCCTTGGAAGTCGATTCTGCAAGTACGATCGTCGAAGTCTCCGCCGACGCACCTTCGATTGATCTGTCGAACACGCAGGTCGGGCAGTCGCTTTCGGCCAGCAAGATGAGCAGCGTTCCGTTGAATGGCCGCAGCTTTACCGATTTGCTCGCGACGCAGCCGGGAGTCATTCCAGCCAGTTCCGCCCAGCCCAACGCCGTTGTCATGTCTGGCTGCACCAACACGCCACCTTCGGGTGATCTCGATGCCGGCAGCCTGTCGGTTAGCGGTCAGCGGGAAACGGCGAACGGATTTTCCGTCAATGGGAGTCTTGTCGAAGAGGATTTCAATAACGGCACGGCGGTTGTTCCCAATCTCGATTCGATCGACAACCTCCGCGTGCTCACAAACAACTTCGATGCCGAATACGGCAACTTCAGTGGCGGACAGGTTCAGGTCACGACCAAGTCCGGCGGCAATGCGATTCACGGAAGCGCCTTCGAATTCCTGCGGAATACAGGGCTCGATGCTCGCAACTACTTTGCTGCCGAACGTGCGGTTTACGACCGCAGTCAATACGGTGGATCTCTCGGCGGCGCATCCGCAAAGACCAGGCATTTTTTTTCTCGACTACCAGGGAACCCAGATGACGCAGGGGCAGGAGACAGGGAATATCTCCTGCCAGCGCGCGGATCGAACCGGCAATCTACTCGACCTTGCGAGTGAGCTCACGGAAAGGTGAACTCATCCTATTGGGCAACGACTATCCAATAAGCTCGGCTATAACGTGTGGGCGGGGAACCGTACTATATCGCTGCTTCGAACTCCATGCCGGGCTGTTCCAGTAACAGTCAATGCGTCTTCCCCAACGCATAGTGCCGTCGTCGGCATGGTCTCCCCGGCAGGAATCTTCTGCCGTATATTCCTCAACCAAATGTTGGTCTCAACCATTTTTCGAATTCTCAGAGAATGAAACATTGAGCGACAACAAGGCAGCTGCTCGCGTGGACGTACATACGACTTCGGGGATCTCGCGGCTATTATTTCTTTGACCAGTACGCATGAACAATCCCTACCCTACGGCACAAGGGGGCGCAACGTGCCTGGCTTCAATGCGTCTCCGATGGCGTGCCGAGTTTTTCAGCCTCAGTCTCAGCCGATCCTATGGCGCGAATACGATATGAGCTATTTCAGTTACATGGCTAGCAACTTGATGGACAACGGTGGGTGGAGTGGGCATCGCTGGCGTTCAGGGTTTTGTGGAAGTCGTTATTGGTTAAGGAGGTGAGGTATTGAGATGTGTTAGATTGATGGGTGAGTAGGGAGGGAGATATAATTGTGTGTGTGTGTTTTTTTTTGGAGTTTTTGTAGTTTTTTTTTTGTTTGTTGTGTAGTTGTAGATTTAGTTTTATTGTTAGTATGCTTATTGATAGGAATTTTTTTTTTATATATTATATATTGTATAGATAGTGGTGTTTTTTATTATAAATTATGTTGTGTTGGATGTTATGTGATGAATATATATAGTTGTAATTTTTTTTAGTATGTTGTTATGTGTGTTGTGGTTTGTTTTAGATGTATATTTTGTTAAGAAGTGAGTGTATTTGTTGTGTAGGTTGGTTATTGAATTTATGGTGTAGTTGGAGTTGTTTGGTGGTTGGTAAGAGAGATAAGTGGGGTTGGATATTTATATGGTATTGGAAGGTTTTGGTGTGTATATGAGTGTTGAGTGTGTATGGATATGATATGATAGCATTGGTGGATGTGCTTTGAGAGTATTATGTAGCTATACGGATTGTGAATGGATAAATTTTATTTGGTTGAAATTGGGTATGGGAGTATCGAACACTACGTGGATTGGTGAGGTACACGCGATCACGGTGACTGGCTTCTACTACGCAATACGTCACGTATTAGAAACCTACAACCTCCTTGGGAACGCGAGCTTCGGAGCAACTTTCCTGCGACTGAGCTATGTCGGCTCAGGCTATCACTTGCTGGTTCTAACCTCGGCGATCGGGTAATGCTGCTCTATGCCTGAGCCTCAGCGATCTTCCAGGTGCTGCCGGGACGCCGACCTGCGGTCTATTCAGCGAAGGCGGACTGTTTACAAAACGACGGATCTACAGTCGAGGTCCGCGGACGTTCGACTCTTCGTTCGATGTAATCACGTATCAGAAAACTATGGGCTCTTCTAACTACAATGCATTCGAAGTTTCGCTCCGTCACAGCGGGAAATCGTTCGAGCTAATGGCGGGCTACACCTATGGCAAGTCACTCGACGATTCTTCCAGTCTCTCTGAGCCCGTCTATCCCATGGCTGCCAACCTGACTAAAGCGATTTCCGCCTTCGATCTGCGGCAGAACTTCGTGGCGAGCTACCGCTATCAGATTCCGTTCGCTGCCTTGATGCACGCGCAGAATCGCTGGACCACGGGCTGGGCGGTTTCGGGAATTACACGCTTTGCCACGGGTTTGCCAGTCACCTTGTACAACAATACCGACAGCTCATTGCTCGGGAGCATGCCGAATGGGATCAACAACAATGGCGTGGACACGCGTACTACGTTCGAGGCAACCTCGAAGTCAATACCGATCCGCGAAACCGACGGCCCGCATTCAATACGTCGCTCTTCCCGTCGAACGTAACGCCTTACCTAGGGGAGCTCGGGAATGCGCGGCGACGCTTCTTTTATGGGCCGGGATTGAACAACTTCGACATCGCTCTTCAAAAAGAAGTGCCGATCACGGAAGCCAAAATGCTGCAGTTCCGACTGGAAACCTTCAATGTCTTCAATCATGCGCAATTCTTCGGAGCCGCCGCGGTGAACGGCAATATCAGCAGCGCAGGCTTCGGCCAGATCGTCAGCGCCAACTCGCCAAGACAGGTCCAACTCACAGCCAAATTCGTATTCTGAATCACACGGAACGCAACCATTCGTCCCAGGCAGGGCAGTGCGTGCGCACCGTGCCATTTACAAGACGCTGGCTATTCAAAGTAAATCGGAAAAGTTTGGCGGAGCGTCAGATGTGGGTCCACGGGTCGCGCACCTTGCTAACCCGGAGGGCACGCCCATGGCAGCAGGCATCCGCCAATACAGCGCCTCAATTTGGAGGAAAATCCGCGCAAGTTGTTAATGGTGCGCCCTGAGAGATTCGAACTCCCGACCTTCTGGTTCGTAGCCAGACGCTCTATCCAACTGAGCTAAGGGCGCAGATCTGATGGAAAAGGATGAAACCGTTTTTGATTATAGCAAGAGTCTTGCGCGACGGAACGGGACTCAGCAGGTCAGTAACGATGAATCCTTTTGATCGACCGGCTCGTGCTTATCGAATTTTTTACTCTTATTTTTCCCCTCATTTGAACGGCGAATTCTGCCCTCCAAGTGACGCGTATCCAAAGTGACGCATAAAAACATAAAAAAGAGATGCACAAAAGGGACAGCGTTTCTCCGACGGCTAGGGCTTTCGCCCCAATGCGGGTCTTGCCATTTTCAACAATGCATATGGCCCCATTGTTGCCTCCTTCCGGCGAAGTAATTCTTTCCCCGTGAAGAGAAATTCCTACAGGTGTCTTGGTTTGTCTGATGTGTGTTTTCAGTGGCTTACGAACGGCATGGAGCTTGCTTTATGTAAGAACAGACGAAGTGGCGCGCAACGGGGTGCTTCAGAGAATAACTTCGGCCAGAGGTTTTCTGTGAGCACCCCTTGCTTTAACCCTTCGGCGGCCCTCCCCACCCTCGTTACAGCAGCTATGGCCCGTCAGGCCGGTAGAATCCTCTACGCGAGCGCCATCGGTTCCTTGATATCGACTCCCGCGTTGCGCAATAGCTTGGCCACGGCGTCCTGCTTCATGCGGGACGCGTCAAACTCCACTCGCACCGTTAGCTCTTTCTGATTAAACCGCACCGAGCGAATCCCGTACACTTCCCGCATGCTGTCGATTGCCCGCAACTCGTTCTCTCCCGGCAGCGAACCGTAACTGAAAACCACGTCGAGATAGGTCATTCGATCAAACCCTTTTCGAACTGAATTTCGGATCCCGGACCGAAGCGCCGGATACACCCAATATACCTGACCTCTTCCTGCCATCCGAGCGGCTCAAAACAGCTGGGCTGGCGTAAGTCCCGTCCTTATATGTTTATGCGTCTCGCGGTCTATGATGATGGGCGCCGCGGGAAAGTCAGTATCCGGCGCCCCCATCTCGAGGATTAATGTCGTGGGGATTAATCCCCATTTGCTTCATTTTTGATTGCAGCGTAGTTCGTTTTAGCCCCAGCCATGCCGCAGCGCCCCGCGGCCCACTGATGCGCCCTTTCGATTTGCGCAGTGCTTCCACGATATGTTCGCGCTGTACACTCGCAAGGGTTTCAGTTGCCGGCGCTGTTTCTGCGTCTTCCTGCTGAGCAGGAGGCTCTTGCAGCATCCCCAGGGGCGCGGCCAGAACCGAGCCGCTGGTCAAAATCACGGAGCGCTCGACGAAATTTTCCAGCTCTCGTATGTTTCCCGGCCAACTCCATCCCAGCAGCTTATCCAACGTACTCTTTGGAATGCTGTTGATGGTCTTGCCCATGCGGCTGGCATATTTCTGCACGAAATGCTCCACCAGCGCCGGAATGTCATCCACTCGCTCGCGCAGAGCGGGTAGGGAAATGGGGAAAACCGAAATCCGGTAGTAGAGGTCACTGCGAAAATGATGGCTGCGAACTTCACTTGGCAGATCCCGATTGGTCGCCGCGATCAGGCGGAAATCCACCTTGAGCGTACGCGTTCCACCCAACCTTTCGAACTCCTGTTCCTGAAGTACTCTGAGCAGCTTGGGCTGCAAAGACGGTAGGATTTCGCCAATCTCATCGAGGAAGAGAGTTCCTCCGTCCGCCAGTTCGATTCGCCCAATCTTTTTGCTGATGGCCCCGGTGAACGCGCCGCGTTCCGCTCCAAACAGCTCACTTTCCAGAAGTCCCGAGGGAATCGCCGCGCAATTCACTTTGATGAATGACCTGCCGGCCCGTTTGCTGTTCTCGTGGATCGCTGGGGGCGAGCGGTTTGGGGGGAGTTGTTGGGTAGTGTTGTGTGTGGGAGTGGGTTTTGTTTTGGGGAGACGGGGTGAGATTGAGGGCGGCAGGAGGGGAATTAAGGTGTGATGTGGATGGGTGTAGAGAATATGCTGTGTGTGGCTTGGACGGATGTGTTGCGCACAGTTCGATTGCGGGATTGCATCGCATGCTCGGACGTGCGGGACCACCTGTCGCGACGCACCGGCATGAAGCTTCCTTCCTGGTAGGCTTGTCGCTCCAACGTGATGCGTTCGCTCGATTCACTTGCGCCAGCATGGCCAGCGCTGCCCGCTCTGCCTGTGCTCGATAGCGTCACGCAGGCTGCCACCACCAGTCCGTTCCGATTCTGGTATCACTGCCCCAGATAACTCGGCCGCGCTCGGCGGCCGCCTGCGCTTATACAGTCGGGCTTCGCCATCCGTCTTGGACTCGTGCGTGTCCCGCAGCACTCCGTCCCCGCACTCCCTCCCCCGTCGAGGAGGCTCCGTCTGGCACAAGCTTCGCCGGTGGCCCAAGCCTCGACAGCGTTCCATCCACCGTGAAGTGTTCGTCACTCAACAGCCCCGCCTGCGTGCCTGCTGTATCACAGCTGCCAGAAACTTCTGCGCCACTTCTCCCCCAAGCAGTCGCTCCCGGTTCTTGGTAAATACGGTTACATCCCACACCTCATCATCCATCTCCAACCCACGAACCAGCGGAACAGCAGGTTGTAGTTCATCTCTTCCATCAGCAAACGCTCGCTCCGCCGCCCGTACAATACCTGCAGCAGCAAGGCTCGCAGCAGTCTCTCCGGCGCGCGACGGCCGCCCGCCCGCCGCATACAAACGGTCGAACTCCCCGGAAACTTCGTGCAGCGCGCATCCGTCATCGCCCGAATCCGCCGCAGAGGATGACCCCGCGATCCGCTGCTCCGCGTTCACGTAGCTGAACACCACTGTGCTGCTGTATGATGTGAAGTGGGAGGAGAATAGGTTCGAGCGATCACTTCCTTGCCGGTGCCCGTCTCTCCCAGCAACAAAACATTCGAGTCGGTGGGCGCGACCGCGGCCACATCTTCCATTACATGTTGCAGGCCGCTCGTCGCACCAATGATCTCCCTTGCGCCCAGCTGGCTGTCGATTTCCTGTTCCAGGTAAAGCTTTTCTTCGGTGAGTCGCTCTTTTGCCTTTTGCAGTTCTGCTTCAATCAGTTTGCGATCCGTGATGTCGTAATGACAGCCAATCGAGCGCACCGGATTTCCCGCATCGTCTTTCGAAACTCGCCATTTGCTGGTGATCCATCGCACCGTGCCGTCCGGCCAGAGTGTGCGCCACTCTCCCGCGCCCTCGCCGGTTTTGCGCGACTCCGCCAGCCGATCGGAAACGTACGCGCGGTCTTCGGGATGGATCAGTTGCAGATATTCCTGGTCATTCCTCGGAAACTGGCCGGGTCGCAGACCGTAGATCGCAGCAAGTGTCGAGGACCAGTTCGCTTCCCCCGTGACCATGTTGCGGTCAAAGGATCCAATCTGGGCGACTTCTTGCGCGAGCCGCAGTCTCTGTTCGCTTCCACATAACGCTTCTTCTGCCCGCAGCCGCTCTGTAATGTCATTGAACGTGCCGACCCATTCGCGGATGGTTCCGTCTTTTTGATGCAGCGAGACTCCGTTCACCGCGATCCAGTGATATTGCCCGTCCCGGCACCGCAGCCGGTATCGTTTCTTGAAAATCCCGCCCTTTTCAGTGAATTCCACCCATGACGACACCACTGCATCGCGATCTGCCGGGTGAATGCACTCGGCCCACTGGTCGCGGACCTGCTCCAGAGTTTGGCCGGTCAACTCGCGCCATTGCGGTACATCCAGGACATCTCCGGTTTTCTTGCCATTCCAGACGATGTCCGATGTAGCTTCGACCAGGCAACGATACCGCTCTTCGCTAAGTCGAAATTCTTCTTCCGCGCGGACGCGGGCAGTAATGTCCTCAGTAAAAATGATGATGCCGGCAATGGATCCCTTGGACTCGTACCAGGGCCGCACCTTCCAACGCAGCCATTGAACCGTTCCGTCTCCGCGTTGGAATTGGTCTCGATCATCGTGCACAACTTCGCCCGCCAGCCCGCGACAATGGATCTCTTTCCACCGATCTGGAATTTCAGGGAATACTTCGTAATGAGAAAGGCCTCGCAGTTCGCGACTGCCCAGTCCGAAGTCTCGGCGCCAGCCATGGCTGGCGTGGACGTAACGCATCTGGTGATCAAAGATTGCTAGTGCTACAGGTGCATCTTCTATGAATAAATCCAGAGGACTCTCTACCAATGACATGGATTACTCCAGAACTGAAATCATTCCTCCTGGGCCCGCCTTCGCTCCTATTCCACAAAAGATTAAGGCGGCAAAGGTCGTATGAACTAGATTACGGTACACAGTCTTGCCCGCTGTGATCCTAGTCACAACTATCAAGTTCTATTTGCGAGATATGCTGAAATGAGTAGGTTTGTAGATTGGCAGACGTTCCACCGCGCCGCAGGGCGCGACTTTTGGGCCGAGATTACATCTAAAATACGCAAGCTGAGAAACCTGGTCGATGAACGAATCCAGAAAGAACTCTTCGGATACAACTTCGAGTCTCGCTCGTGATCCCGTCTGTGGGATGAGCGTCAATCCTGCTACCGCGAAACATGTCTATCCGCATGCCGGCGAGGATTACTACTTCTGCTGCGGTCGATGCCTTGAGAAATTCAAGTCCAATCCGCAGGAATACTTGAACAAACCGGCAACCAGCAGCCTGGTTACGCTCGGCATGCCCGCGGCCCAGAAGCTCGCGCCCAAGCCCGATCTCGCACGCGATCCGGTCTGCGGCATGAACGTCAATCCAGCAACCGCCAAATTCGTCTCGGAGCGAGAAGGGAAGAAGCATTACTTCTGCGGACGTGGCTGTCAGGAGAAATTTGAAGCCGATCCTGCGAGATACCTCGGGAAACCAGCAAGCCTGGCGATGCTCGATAGCACGGCATCAGGGAAAACTGCTGGGGCCACTGAGGTCCGAAGCCGGAAGCCCGAAGCCGGGAGCCCGGTTTATTACGTCTGCCCCATGTGCCCCGAGGTTCGCGAGACGAAGCCCGTCCCGTGCCCTTCCTGCGGCATGGCTCTAGAGCCAGAAAATCCTCTACCCGCAACCCGCACTGAATATACCTGCCCCATGCATCCGGAGATCGTGCGCTCCGAGCCCGGATCGTGCCCGATCTGCGGCATGGCTCTCGAGCCGCGCACGATTACAACGAAGCAGGAAGAAAATCCCGAACTCCGCGACATGACCCGGCGGTTCTGGATCGGCGTGGTACTCACGGCACCTCTGCTCGCGATTGCCATGGGCGGCATGATCTGGCCGCACGCATTCGTGGACATTCTCCACGGCTCGCGCTTGCCCTGGCTCGAATTTATTCTCGCCACTCCGGTCGTCCTCTGGTGCGGCTTTCCGTTCTTTCAACGCTTCTGGACGTCGCTCGTCAACCGCAGCCCGAACATGTTCACGCTGATCGGACTGGGGACGGGAGTTGCCTATGTCTACAGCGTCGTCGCTACACTCGCACCGCAGAATTTTTCCAAACTCCCTGCGACGCATGGGCGGATACCCCGACGTTTACTTCGAAGCCTCTGCCGCGATCACGACCCTCGTCCTGCTCGGCCAAGTGATGGAATTGCGCGCCCGCAGCCATACCAGCGCCGCCATTCGCGCCCTACTCGACCTGAGTCCAAAGACCGCACGCTTGATCACGCAAAGTTCCGCCGGCGAGGTTGTAGAAAAAGACATTCCGCTCGAGCAGGTGAAGCCCGGAGATAAACTCCGCGTCCGCCCCGGAGAGAAAGTTCCGGTCGATGGCGTTGTCCTCGAAGGGCGCAGTTCCGTCGACGAGTCCATGATCACCGGGGAATCCATCCCGGTCGAAAAAGAACCCAACAGCAAAGTGATCGGAGCGACGATCAACGCCACCGGATCGTTCATCATGCAAGCCGAGCGTGTCGGATCCGAAACTTTGCTCGCGCGCATCGTCCAACTTGTCGGGCAGGCACAGCGCAGCCGCGCTCCCATCCAGCGCCTCGCCGATCGGGTTGCCGCCTGGTTCGTTCCCACCGTCGTGGCTGTTGCCGTGATCGCGTTCGTTGCTTGGTTCTTCTTCGGTCCGCAGCCGCGTCTCGCGAATGCGGTGGTCAATGCAGTCGCGGTACTGATCATTGCCTGCCCCTGCGCTCTTGGGCTCGCCACTCCGATGGCGATCATGGTCGGCACGGGCCGCGGCGCTCACGCCGGCGTTCTCATCAAGAACGCCGAGGCTCTCGAGACCTTGGAAAAAGTCGACACACTCGTAGTCGACAAGACCGGCACGCTGACCGAAGGCAAACCGCGAGTGGTAGGCATCACGCCGCGCAAAGCAATGCGCGAAGATGACCTGCTGCGATTCGTCGCAAGCCTAGAGCGCGCAAGCGAACACCCTCTGGCGGCTTCAATCCTCGCTGCGGCCAAGGAAAGGGATCTGAAGCTGGCCAATGTGACCGATTTCCATTCGTACGCGGGACGAGGCATCACTGGGATCGTCGAGGGAAAATACATAACCGCTGGCAATGAGCAACTCATGCGTGACGAGAGAGTATCGGTACCGGACAAATCGAAATATGCCTTCCGCCCAGGATCAACGGTTGTCACAGTCGCTATCGACGGTGAATTCGCAGGCTGGATCTCCGCCGGCGACCCTATCAAATTCGGCCTGCACGACGTGATTGATGAATTAGTACAAGCAGGTCTGCGCATCGTAATGCTGACCGGAGACAATCGCGCGACAGCGGAAGCGGTAGCCCACTCGCTAAACATCACGGAATTCGAAGCCGAAGTTTTGCCCGAGAGAAAATCCGAGGTCGTCAAGAAGCTGCAAGAGCAGGGAAGAGTTGTCGCCATGGCCGGGGACGGCATCAACGACGCTCCCGCGCTCGCGCAAGCCAATGTCGGCATTGCCATGGGAACCGGTACCGACGTCGCGATGGAAAGCGGCGGCATCACGCTGGTCAAAGGGGACCTCACCGGAATCCTCCGCGCCCGTCGCCTCAGCCAGGCCACGATGCGCAACATCCGCCAGAATCTTTTCTTCGCTTTCGTCTACAACGCCGTCGGAGTGCCCATCGCGGCCGGCATTCTATATCCGTTCTTCGGCATTCTCCTGAGCCCAATCCTCGCCGCCGCGGCCATGAGCTTTAGTTCTGTCTCCGTGATCACTAACGCGCTGCGTCTGCGTCACGCTAAGCTGTAGACGAGCTGGTTGCCGTCTTAGAATGGACATACAGATGTTCTCCTTGCCCCCGCAAATAAAGCGAGTGGGCGAGATGACAAACATCGTTCGAATCACTCGGAGGGACCGATGACGCAACCACCCACCGCTGCTATCTCTGACGCCGCGGAATGCTGGCCGGCAATTCGCCTCGCGGATTGGCAGGACACCTACGCCACACTCCACATGTGGACGCAGATCGTGGGAAAGATCCGCATGGAACTGACGCCGCTGGTCAACCATTGGTGGAACGTACCGTTCTATCTCAGTTCGCGGGGGCTGAATACGTCGATGATGCCTTATGGCGACCGCCATTTCGAAATGGAATTCGACTTCGTCGATCACAATCTTGTGATTCGCACGTCGGATCCCAAGACCGCGTCGGTCGCACTCGCGCCCCGTTCGACCGCCGATTTCTATAAAGAAGTCATGTCCGCGCTGCGCTCGCTGGGCATCGACGTACACATCTGGAAGATGCCGGTCGAAGTCGCGAATCCCATCCCGTTCGATCAGGACACGGTTCATGCCGCCTACGACGCCGGGCAGGCGCAGCGCCTGTGGCGAATCCTGTTGTCGATCGACGCCGTGTTCAAAGTCTTTCGTTCCCGCTTCGTCGGAAAATCCAGTCCAGTCCATTTTTTCTGGGGCAGCTTCGATCTGGCGGTCACGCGATTTTCCGGACGCCGTGCTCCCGCACGCAACGATCCCGTGATGCGCAAGATCATGCAGGAAGCGTACTCGCACGAAGTCATCAGCGCCGGATGGTGGCCGGGCGGCGGCGACATCAAAGAAGCCGCCTTCTATTGCTATGCCGCGCCCACCCCCGCCGGGTTCGCGGAGCAACCGGTGCGCCCGCGCGAGGCGTTCTATCACTCTGGCCTCGGCGAGTTCGTCCTGATGTACGACGATGTGCGGCTGGCGAAATCGCCGACAGCCGCTCTGCTGGATTTTCTCCAGAGCACCTACGAAGCCGGAGCAATGACAGGGAAGTGGGACCGCGCCAGCGTTGAGGCCGCATAAGCGGATTCCGGTCTTTTGATCGAAGACAGAACGGTGCGCGCTGGTATTGCACCCGGGTATAGGTTTCATTTTTCGGATCACTTGGGCCAAAATCTTGTTTTCAAAGCACTTACGCTCCGGGGTGTCGCTCAATTCCTCGCAAAATCTTGAGCTGAAAGAACTTACGCGCAAATTCTTGTGGATAAAGGACTTAGGGTCGCCGTTCCGGGCACTCTGTCTTCCGCTGAACTCGCTGAGGGATGTTCTGCGCACATCCACAAGTGTGATCCGTCTGTATCGAGGGTCAAGGTTGGATGTCACAAAGAAGAAGATTCTTCTGTGGAAATCCCGCGGCGGTCCGGGAAGCGCTAACGCAAGGGATCCAAGTCTCAGGCGCGGGCGCCGAACGTCCAAGGGTGGTGGTTCCCACCCTTTCACAATAGGTATGCGAGGATTGGGCATTCGACCGTTTGCATCCCGGGTCGCGGGGAGTGTATATACATATTAGTATCTACCGGAGCCTGATCTGGAATTTACGTGGGACGCGCGGAAGAACAGGGCCAACCAGAAGAAGCATCGCGTCAGCTTCGAGACGGCCATGCTGGTATTCGACGATCCGTTCCACATCTCGGTTCCCGAGCGCGAGCTCGAAGGGGAGACGCGCTGGCAAACGATAGGGATGGTGGGCGGTGCCCACGTACTGCTGGTGACTCATACCGTGGATGACGAAGCGGAGTTAATTCGAATTATCTCCGCGCGCAAGGCGACGCGCCGGGAACGGAGTATCTATGAGCAAGGTATCTAGAGCTGGAGCAAAACGGGCGGGCAAGGATCTGACCTCCAGGCAAAAGAGGGAACTGGCGGCGTTGTCCACCGTGGCGGACGCGGCAATCGACACCACCGACATTCCAGAACTGCCACTGGCCGCGTGGAAAGAGGCGGTGCGGGGACGGTTTTACCGTCCGGTGAAGCAGGCGGTGTCGATGCGGCTCGATGCCGATGTCATCGCTTGGCTCAAGAAACGTGGCAAGGGATATCAGACCCGCGCCAACCGCATCCTGCGGGAGCGCATGCTGCAGGAGATGCGGCGGCGGTAGGATGTCGGGGTCCGTGGTTCCCGCCCTTTCGCAGAAAGGGCGCGAAAGGATGGGGACCCGGAACGGCTTACGCTGCTACGGCAACGTTGTGCTTCTGGAAGGTCGAGCTGACCACGTCGTAGGTGTGGACTTGGGGTGTCCCCTCGATAAATCGGGCCAGCGTCTTCAACACTTGGGGATAGGTGTTCGTGTTGTAGTTGTCGGCGTCATTCTTGTTGTCCCACAGACTGATCGCGGTCACATCTATTCCGCCCGGAACGGCGAAAGTGATTTCGTCCTTAAAGCCATGCTGCTTGCGAAGCAAAGGCAGGACGTCTTTTTCAAAGGTCCGCGTGTAGTCGGATAACATATTCGATTTCAGATGGATGGATAGATTACGTGCAAACATGGGCAACCTCCTAGGGAGACTCTGAATAAGTTCTCTGATATCCACCGGTGTTGAAGATAGAGTGGGTGGCGGAGGACAAATAGAAGATGAAACAGCAGACCTTGGCGATGGCGAGCGGGTTTGAGCGCTACACGAAGAAGACTCGACGGACGTTGTTTTTGGAGGAGATGGAGCAAGTGGTGCCGTGGGCAGAGTTGTGTGCGCTGGTCGAACCGGTGTATGCCAAGGTGGGGAATGGGCGGCCTCCGGTGGGAGCGGAGCGGATGCTGCGGATTTATTTTTTGCAGCAGTGGTTCAATCTGTCGGACCCTGGGGTGGAAGAAGCGCTGTACGATTCGGCGGGGATGCGGCAGTTTGTGGGCATCGATCTGGGGCGAGAGCCGGTGCCGGACGAGACCACGGTGTGCAAGTTCCGGCATCTGCTGGAGGAATACGAGTTGGGGGAGCGGCTGTTTGAGCGGGTGGGCGAGCACTTGCAGCAGAAGGGGCTACGTCTGAGTACCGGGACGATCGTGGATGCGACGATTATCAACGCACCGAGTTCGACCAAGAACGCCCGCCAGGAGCGGTATCCGGAGATGCATCAGACGCGCAAGGGCAAGCAGTGGTACTTCGGGATGAAAGCGCACGTGGGAGTGGACAGCCAGACCAAGCTGATTCACTCGGTGGTGGCGACGGCGGCGAAGCTGGGAGATACTCGCGATCTGACGCATCTGCTGCAGGGCGAGGAGACGCGGGTGTTGGGCGATCAAGATTGTCGAGGCCATGGCTGAGGTGCTGCGCGTCACGCGCGGACGTCCAGACTCTACCCACCAGCGTTATCGCTACAAGGACCGCATTGACGAGGTGGAACGGGAGAAGAACCGGACCAAGTCCAAAGTGCGATCCAAGGTGGAACACGTGTTCGCCGTAATGAAGCTCAAGTTCGGCTTCGTGAAGGTGCGCTATCGCGGGCTGGAGAAGAATGCGCACCGCCTGTTTGTGACTTGCGCGCTGGTGAATCTGTTCCTGGCGCGCAAGCGACTGTTGTGCGCAACGGCCGCGAGTACCGAACGATGCCGCTGAACCGCTCTCGCGAAGGGTAACAAGGCTATGCCTCGGGGGAGAACAAAACCACCGGATACCCCGATCTTTGCTCTTCGCTTCGCTGCGAAGATTACTTGTTCAGAGATTCCCTAGGTTGGAGTTGCTAAGAAAGACTGCTTCAGATGGGCTGACTTAGTTCAGAGAACCTGAAATGAGGGGAAGGTGTTGACCACCTCAGTTACAAGCCTAGTCTTATATGGCGTGAGTGTCAAACGGACGGTTGGCGCACCCGCTCGCGAAAAATGTAGGGTCCGACGCGGCTTGCCGTGAGCGCGGGCGATCTGATCGCGTGGCTGAAGAAGCGCGGCAAGGGATACCAGACCCGCGCCAACCGCATCCTGCGGGAACGCATGCTGCAGGAGATGCGGCGCGCGTGAGATGTGGGGGCCGTGGTTAGCTCTCCGCAAGGGCGCGAAAGGACGGGGCATCAAGGCGCGCCGGCCTGTTGATCGATGAGAAGAACGCCGAAGGGAGCAGCGACATCGACGGCGGCATGCCGATCCGAACGGGCTATTATTAGGGCTGTCTACGCAGGTTATACGTAGCCCCATACGGGAAATTTTCGAGCGAACACGTCGACGCAGGAGACAGAATTGTACTGTTTCAACGGCCGTATCCAACCGTGCTCTGCCAGGAGTTCGTAGATGCCGTTTTCGCCGAAGCGGCACTCGTGAACGCCGCCCGAACTATGTACACCTAACGGATGCGATCCGCATAGCGCTTCAGGATGGTGCGTTACCTTAAGAAGCACTATGAGGGCGGTAAAATTCGCCTCCTGATCGACGGGCCATGCAAGAGCGCGGGAGCGATGATCGCGCTTGGGGTGGATGAAATCGCTTTTGGCCCGCGAGGAGAGCTCGGCCCGCTAGACACACAACTGACAAAGCAGGACGAGATACTCTTCATGAGCTCGGGTCTGGACATTCTGCAGGCACTGAGCGTTGTCACGTCAAAGCTTTTGAGAACTGTTTCGACAACATGATGGAGCTGATCAAGAAGAGCGGAGGATCAATTTCGACGAAGACCGCCGCTGAGATAGCTAGCAGCGTTACCGCCGATGTGTTCCAACCGATAACTGCCCAGATGGACCCACTCCGGATGGGGGAGGCGCAGCGCTCGATGCGAATCGCTCCGGAAGATGGCGAACGTCTGAAATCGAATCTGCTGAAATCAGGTGCATTGGACCGGTTGGTGCAGGATTATCGTCGCATGGGTTTGTCATCGGTGAAGGGGAGGCGATTCAGTATTGCACTAAGGTCGACGATCTAACGCCCGACGAGATGAGCTTAGCCGAGTTCCTTAAGTGATTTTGATGAATACGTGCGCTGGCCCAAAGACAGTCCTGACGTCTGTGACGTGAGCACGATAATCGAGCACATCCGCAAGATGGAAGAAAAACGTGCTGCGGATGCGGCGAAGGCCTCTGCGGCGCAGGTTATTGCAGCCCACTCGCTCAGACACCAGAAAATCAAGCAACGCAGCCCTCATCAGCGGCACCTAATACCATTGCGGAGAACACAGGTTCAGCAAATGGAGAGGGTACTGGAAAAGCACCGGAGGAGACGCCTAATGGAGAAGCAGCAAAAGACGATGGACGCGGTAGCAGTGCTCAGGCGACTCAATCAGCAGGACAGGGAGCAAACGTCGCAACTGCGCCGATCAACGGAAATGGCTAAATCCAATTCGGCTAGAGGCGCCGCTAGTACAGCGTGCGAAAAGGAAGGCTGCGCTATTGAATCGCCGGGCTCTGAAAAGTAGTTCCTTCTCTGAGAGGCTCCTTAAAAACACGCCCCGGTTTAGCGGGGCCTTCTTTTTTTGCCTTGGACCTAGCCGACCGAGAGTAGGGACAAACGGCGAGGACCGAGGGCGGACGGTGTTCGTAAGAAGATGATCCCCAAAAGACTGGATGAGATTGTCGAATCGGATATAGAGAGCCTGCAGGCCAACAGCGTGGCTGAAGGGAAGACCATTGACTACAAACAGTCACTTCCCGCGAATACGGATGATGACAGGAAGGAATTTCTCGCTGACGGCTCCTCATTCGCTAACACCGCGGGCGGCGATCTGATTTTCGGAATCGTGGAGGCGCAGGGACTACCGTCAGAAACTGCAGGATTGACTATTTCAGACCTCGACGCTGAGCTTCGTCGGCTGGAGAGCATCATTCCGGATGGCCTAGACCCGCGGGTCAAATGGGCGATTCGGGGGATTCAACGAGGCGCTAAGCCCCCGGTACTGATCGTGAGGACCGAGCGCAGCTGGATTGGCCCTCATAGGGTTATCTTTAAAGCGCATGATAAGTTCTACGCAAGAAACTCCGGGGGGAAATATCCCATGGACGTGTCTGAACTTCGATCCGCATTCACCCTCGCAAGCACTGTGACGGATCGAGCCCGCCAGTTCCGAATCGATCGAATCGGGAGGATTCGGAACAATCAAACTCCAATCCCGCTGGTTCAGAGGCACCAGCCGAACGATCCTCCATTGCATACCTCTGGAGTCATTCGTCGGCCCGGCGCAATACGATGTTCTCAGGTTTTCGCGCGAAATACAGCGGTTGCCGCCACTTGGCGGGACTTCCGGCCTGTCTCGTATAAACTTCGATGGGGTAGTAACGTTTAACCCGTCGGGAAACACCTTCCTGTCCTATACGCAGCTGTTCCGGAATGGTGCAATTGAAGGCGTTGAGGCCTACTGGCTTAGCGTCGCCCCACGCGGGGAGGCTCGAAAGATTCCGTACATTGCGTTCGAACAAGGGATCATTGGATACGTCGCCTCCATGCTCGACGTACAGAAGTCTCTCGGTGCGAGTCCCCCCATTGCAGTCGCGCTGACTCTGACCGACACCAGTGGTTTAGAAATGGCTTCGGATCCGATGACCTTTGAGCGGGGATCCCCGATAGTGGAGAACGAGTTGGTGTTTCCAGAGGTGGTAGTGGAGAGCTTCGCGGAACCAGCTGCAAAGATTGTGAGGCCCCTTTTCGACCTCCTGTGGAATGCCTGCGGTTATCCAGGATCCAAGAGCTTCGAAAACGATGGGAATAGGTCACCGCGAAGGTGAGTCCTTTAAGCCGGGTGCCCCATCCTTTCGCGGACTTTGGGGGCTGGCCCGGGTTTGACCCTGCGGACTCTAACAACAACATCGGCTGCCCCAGCTTTCGTGATTTTCGAAAGCTGGGCACCACGAACGCCGATGCGATGTTCATTCGTCACAGCCAAAACTCGGGCACCTGTGCTACACCAGAGCCGTGCCCAATCGTTTGCATCGTTACTA
Organism: Terriglobia bacterium; assembly: GCA_963711365.1. Classification (GTDB taxonomy): domain Bacteria; phylum Acidobacteriota; class Terriglobia; order Terriglobales; family Acidobacteriaceae; genus Sulfotelmatobacter. Next base: position 316,976 of record CAVQDY010000002.1, read on the forward strand.
TGGCGCAGGCTACTCGCACTTCATCACCACCAGTGTTATCAGCGCCTGCCGCTGTTAGGCACGCCGCGGAGCCGCGACCTCCTGGTACATGTCTTGGAGCAGGTGCGGCGGCGTTATCGATTCGTGCTGGTGGGATACGTAATGATGCCCGAGCACGAGAATCTGCTGATCAGCGAGCCAGAGCGGGGCAACGTCCGTGGTGATGCAGGCGATCAAGCAGGGATTCGCACGGCGGCTGCTGGCGCGTTTGCGCCAGAAGGAACATCCTGATTGGCTTTCGCTTTCGAGCGGGCCGGTGGAGGCAGGCCACGTCTGGCAGGCGCGGTTCAACGATATCGTGGTGTTCTCGGATAAAAAATGGGTAGAGAAATTACGCTACATGCATCGGAACCCGATCAAGCGCGGATTGTGCTGGCACCGGAGGATTGGGCGTGGAGCAGCTATCGACATTATGCATATGACGAGACTGGGCCACTCTTGGTGAACGAGCATCAGAGAGCAGAGTTGAGGGTGAGAAAAATCTCCTGATTTCGGCTGCGGTGGTGCCCAGCCTTCGAACACCGCGAAGGCTGGGCAGCCGGTTTCGTGATGACTCAGCGGTGGAAGGCTTAAGCAATTGCTGTCGAGCTTCGCTCGACTGGATGGCCGAGGGCGGCCGTCCCCACATGATTGCGTTTCGCGTCACGCGTCTCCTTTGCCGTCTGCAGCGACACGTGATATTCTCTAAACGTCACAAAGACAATCGATTAAAGACAGGAGTGCACCAGTTTAGTGTTAGCCAGAGAGCAAAAGAAATCCCTCATTGACCAGTACGGGACCCACGCGAGCGATACGGGAAGCCCAGAAGTCCAAATCGCTTTGCTGAGTGAACGGATTGGCCAGTTGACGGAGCACTTCAAGACGCACCAGAAAGACCACGGCTCACGCCGCGGGCTTCTCATGCTGGTCAGCAAGCGGCGTAGCTTGCTCGACTACCTCAAGAAATACGACACCGAGCGCTATAAGACCGTGATCGGCAAGCTCGGCATCCGTAAGTAAGTTTCTTGGCCCGGAGATTTCCCTCTTCTTCCGCACAGAACGCGTGAGAAATGGGGCATCCATATTTGTTTGGTTGTGCGGGCTATTTCTGAGCATCCGTCTCTGGTGAGGCGGTCAGCATCGAGGAACTCTCCACACGTGCGTTCTCAAAGCGCAACAGACTCCTTCATTCGTAATGAAGGTGAACTGTCCCATCTCGACATCGGGAAAATCCGCCACTCTAACGCCGCACAAAACGCGTCGTTAGAATGGGCCACCCAGTGCGCGGGATCGGCACCCACATCTCTTGGCTTAACCTTCACTGCGCGCAGCTCTCCAAAGGACATTCAATGAAACCAGAACCAACGACAGTTACCGCTCATCTTGCGGGCGGCAAAAGCATATCGTTTGAAACCGGAAAATTAGCCAAGCAGGCTCATGGAGCCGTGGTGGTACGACTCGGAGAAAACGTCGTACTGGCCACCGCGACGGCCAATCCCGACCCTCGCGAAGGAATTGATTTCTTCCCGCTCACCGTGGATTACCGCGAATACACCTATGCCGGCGGACGTTTCCCCGGCGGCTTCATCAAGCGCGAAGGGCGCATGAGCGAGAAAGAAGTGCTGACCAGCCGGCAGATCGATCGGCCGATCCGTCCGATGTTTGCGGAAGGATTCAAGTGCGAGACGCAGGTGATTGCGTTTGTACTCTCCGCCGACAGCGAGAACGATCCCGACGTCAGCGGAATTAATGGGGCGTCGGCGGCGCTGCATGTATCGGATATTCCATTCCTCGGCCCGATTGGCGCCGTGCGCGTGGGACTGGTCAACGGACAGTTCATCGTCAACCCGACATATAACGAGATGCGCGAGAGCCTGGTCAACATCATGGTGGTCGGCACGGCCGACGGCATCGTGATGATCGAGTCGGGCGCGAAGGAAGTAAAAGAAGAGACCGTCGTCGATGCCATCGAGTTCGGGCACACCGAAATCAAGAAGATCGTCACGGCAATCAACGAACTGCGCGACAAGGCGGGCAAGCCCAAGCGCAAGGTCGAGCCTCCGGTGTTTGACGACGCGTATTACAACGACCTGAAGAAGCGGATCGGCAGCCAGCTGGCAGACGCGCTCGATACCAAGAAACACCCCAAGGCTGAGAGCTACACGCTGGTCAAGGAGATCAAGAAGAAGCTGGCGGAGGCCCTGCCGGAGGATGACGAGGACGCGAAGAAGAAACTCGATCATTATTACGAGACGCTGCGCGAGCGGATTTTCCGCGAGCAGGTGATCGAGCAGAAGAGGCGTCCGGATGGACGCGCGTTCGACGAGATCCGCGAAATCTGGATCGAAGCGGGAGTTCTGCCGCGCACCCACGGGAGCGCGATCTTCACCCGCGGCGAGACCCAGGCGCTGGTCACGACCACTCTGGGCACCAGCGACGACATGCAGCGCCTTGAAGGTTTCGAAGGCGAAGCCAAAAAACGCTTCATGCTTCACTATAATTTCCCGCCATTTTCGGTTGGAGAAGTGGCATTTTTGCGCGGGGCGGGACGGCGCGAGATTGGGCATGGAGCGCTGGCGGAGCGGGCGATTTCGGGGGTGCTGCCGACGGAAGAGAAGTGGCCCTACGCGATGCGCGTGGTGTCAGACATTCTGGAATCGAACGGATCGTCGTCGATGGCGACGGTCTGCGGGGCCTCACTGTCGCTGATGGATGCGGGCGTTCCTTTGAAGGCTCCGGTGGCCGGAGTAGCGATGGGTTTGGTGAAGGAGGGCGATGAATATGCCATCCTGACAGATATCGCGGGCGCGGAAGATCATTACGGCGATATGGACTTCAAAGTTGCGGGGACGCGAGAAGGCATTACCGCGCTGCAGATGGATATTAAGGTGGCCGGCATCACCGCGAGCATCATGCGGGAGGCGATGGCACAGGCACAGCGGGGACGGTTGCACATCCTCGGCAAGATGGAAGAGGTCATCTCAGAAGGGCGCGCGAAGATTTCCGATTTCGCGCCGCGCTTCTACACCGTGCAGATTCCGACCGACAAGATTCGGGATCTGATTGGGCCGGGCGGCAAGATGATCCGGTCGATCGTGGAACAGACTGGAGTGAAGATCGATGTGGAAGACTCCGGTCTGGTAAAAGTCGCGTCGAGCGATCAGGCGTCGGCAGCGAAGGCGCTGCAGATCATCGGAGACATCACCGCGACGGCCGAGGTAGGGAAGACTTATCTCGGGAAAGTCACGCGGCTGGCGGATTTCGGCGCGTTCGTCGAGATCATTCCGGGAACCGAAGGTCTGCTGCACATCAGCGAAGTGGCGGAGCATCGGATTGCCGATGTCCGCGACGAATTGAAAGAAGGCGACCAGGTACTGGTGAAGGTGCTGGCGGTGGAAGGCAACCGGATCCGGCTGTCGCGCAAGGCGATTCTGAAAGAGCAGCGCGCGAAGATGGCGGCATCGGGCGGCGGAGTCGAAGGCGGCGGCATCGCTCCGGCGATCGAGAGCGAGCCAGTGCCTGGTGGAACGCTGGTGATCGAAGGCGGCGGGGATTTTCCGGATGAGCCGGAGAGTGAGCCGAACTTCAATCGTGAAGGCGGTTCACCGCCTGCTGCTGGTGGCGGGGACCGTCCGCCGCGCAGCGGAGATCGTGGCGGGCGCGGAGGACGTCCAGGAGGCGGCGGACGTGGACGCGGCCGGGGCGGTCGTGGTGGAGGCGGCGGCGGTGGCCGGCACGGCGGTGGTGGCCATGGCGGGCACGGTGGCAGCGGGCGCCACTAGGGCTTAGAACCATTCATCCGCGATTTGCGCGGATCTTTACAAGAAAACAAATAAGGAAAGAGCTGCGGCTTCGGCTGCAGCTTTTTTCTTTGCGCGAGTTCTTATCGAGTTTTGTATGAGGCGAGAATAGTTTTCTGTGCAGCGAGCAGGAAATGCTCTTTCATCCTGGCACCACGGCTTCAGGAGTGTCCGCTCCCAGTACAACGTTTCAGGTATGTCGGGAAGAATCTTCCCTGAGATGGGGAATTATGGTTCGTCAGTACGGGGAACTAAGTTATGTGCCTGCAACGCGCGGAACTTTCTCGATGTTTCGCGACTGATGTGTTGGCATGGAGCGTGCAAGATCCTGCGGAAGAGCCGCAGGGCTCCTGGAGGATTTGTGAAGAAGATTCAGAGGCTATCGTTTCTCGCCACCCTGTCGATTGCAATTGGAATGATCTCCTGGGGTAGCGCGCTCCAAGCACAAAACACGACACCATCCACCATGCCGGACCGTCAGGCACAGCAACCGTCATCGTCGCCGGATAGCACGCCTGCGCAGCAGACACCGCAGACTTCGCCGACCCCGGCGCCATCGACGCCGGAGACGACACCGTCATCGCCAGCGCAGTCGCCGTCGTCACAGAGCCCGGATGCGAATTCGCCGTCTTCGCGGACGCCAGACTCATCGCAGACTCCGAATACCACGACTCCGAACAGCCGCATGCCGCAATCGGGATCGCAAAGCGCAAGCCCGTCCGGATCATCTTCTGCGACAGGGTCCGCATCGAGTGCGGCGGGTACTGGTGAAAGTCAGACCTTCTCGGGAACGGTTACGAAACAAGGTGACAAGTATGTGCTGAAGGATGACGCGGGTCACACGTATGACATCGACCATCAGGATGAAGTGAAGAAGTTCGAAGGCAAAAGAGTTCGGGTGCAGGGCACACTTGATCCGGCAACCAACAAGATTATGGTGAAGTAGTCATTTCGGCGAGCAAGAAAGAAAGAAGGGCACAGAGGGTCGACCGCTCCGACGGCCTCTGTGCTTTCTTCTTTTTTGGAGCAGGTCTTCTCGAAGTGGCGTCTTAATCCTTTAGGTGAAGTCGCAGGCCCGCGCAGTTCCCCCCGCAACACAAGTCAAAATCCCCACTTCTGCCAACGTCGGGCAGAAATGGGGCACGCCGCTTTCAGAATTGAGCGATTACCTGGGGGAAATGCAATTGTAGTAAAGTCAAAATCCTTACTCTGTGTCTACGGAGAGATGGCATGAGGAAATGGATGGGGGTATTGAACAGCGTCACTGTGATTGTGATGCTGGGTGCGGGGTGGACGGCGCGAGGGCAGGAAGCGAAAACGCCTTATCCGAATATGGCGGCGCTCGATCAATATCTGATGGAGACGAATGCCGAAATAGCGCTGGCGCGGAGCGCGGCCCCGGAGGCCATCTCGGGCGATGCTGAGGTGATGGTGCTGGCTCGTCACGGTTACGAAACTGCCGCCAAGGGGAAGAATGGTTTCGTGTGCATGGTGCTGCGGTCGTGGACTGCCGGAATCGACGATCCCGACTTTTGGAATCCGAAGCTGCGCGTCGCCGATCTGTTTCAACGCGTCCGCGGCGCGATCGTATCTTCCAGTCGTGATCAAGAAGACGAAGATGATTCTTGCGGGGGTTCCGAAAGCGAAGATGTTTGAGACGGTCACCGCTGCAATCGACAAGAAGGAGTTGCCGACGCCCGAGCGCGGCGCGATGTGCTACATGATGTCGAAGCAGGGGTACTTGAATGATCGCGCCAAGAATTGGCATCCGCACCTGATGTTTTTCACTCCACTCGCCGATGCGGCCGCTTGGGGCGCGAATCTTCCCGGTTCACCCATTATTGCGGCCGAAGCCAAAGAGGACCGCTTGACCGTGTTTCTGATTCCGGTGGGCGTGTGGTCGGACGGGACGGTTGCCGCTGCATTTGTGCCGGGACGTTAAAGACTGGGCCCGATCCGTATTTGACAGTCCTCTCCAACAGTCCACCCATACAAATCAAAATCCCCACTTCTGCCAAAAGCAGGCAGAAATGGGGCACCCATGGTGAAGGTTCTAGCCTTGGGGTTCAGATGCGTCCTGGCGCCTCTTTTCGAAGACGTGGTAGGCAGCAGCGTCCCAGGCATTATGAATGCCAATGAGTGCACCGGCAGACGATCCGACGATCACGTAAAAATTTGCCCAACTGGAGAGTGCGTTCATGCGGTTACCAGGAATCGACTATGCCCATTGCCGGCTTTCCTGGCGGAGCCGAGCGATGTCTTTGGTGGGGGCGTATCCGAAGAAGCGGCTGTACTCGCGGCTGAACTGGGAAGCACTGAGATAGCCGACGCGCTGGCTGGCCGCTCCGGCGTCCATCAGGGTGGAGAGCATGAGACGCCGTGCCTCTTGCAGGCGAAGCGTTTTTTGATACTGCAGCGGACTCATGGAAGTGACTGCCTTAAAGTGTTCATGGAAAGACGAGGCGCTCATGTGTACTAACTCGGCCAGTTCTTGGACCGCAACGGGTTGGGAGTAGTTGGCGCGCAGCCAGGAAATTGCCTTGGCAATGCGCTGCACGCTGGACTCGGCAAATCCCATTTGGGCCACGCGCACACCGATGGGGCTGCGGAGCAGACGGATTAGAATCTCATCCATCACGAGCGGAGCCAGGAGCTCAGCATCGCCGGGCTGCGCAAGACACTCCATCAGTCTGGTGGCAGCGTTGACGACGCTGTCCTCGAGCGAGGTGACGTAAACTCCGCTTCGCTCCTGATCGGAAGGCAGGCCATGAGGAAAAACTTTCAACACCAGTTCGGCGATCTTGTGCGGCTCGAGGTCGAGCTTGAGGGCGAGGTACGGCTCGGACTGGCTGGCCCGCGTGACCTGGCCAGCAACCGGTAGAGCCACCGAAAACACGATCATGCGGGTGGAGTCGTATTCATATATTTCCTGGCCCACGATCATGATCTTTGCACCTTGTGCGGCGATACACAATGAGGGTAAGCGAACGGCATGCACGCACTCCTTGTTGACCCGCGAGAGACGGATGGCGTGCACTCCAGGGATGCGCAGCTCGAAACTGCCATCGTGCGGCGCGTAGGCGGCAATCAAGCGTCCCAATTTTGTAAGGTCTGGCTGGCTCGGCCCGCCAGCTCCTGCGCAGGGAATGGAAAAGGCGCGATTTTGCCATTCGTTTTCACGATTTCGAGGATACCGCGTTTCCGATCATGCGTGATCATTGCGCTTACCTTTATTGCTTTTCCGCATCCACACGCCCCAAGTAAGCGGCCCTGCCTGCTCATCCGAAAGCGGGAGTCCTGCGGCCTTGAGTGCCAGCTTGATTTGACCGTGATGGTAGCCTTCGTGCCAGATCATGTGCTGCAGAAACAGAATGGGGTGATCGTAATGAATTTTCATTTCTTGGCCCATCTTTACTCTGTCGTGTACGGCGCCTCGTACTGCCTTGGCGCTGTCGAACAGCATCTCCGCTATGCGGGCACGATCACGCTCAGCAGTCCATTCGTCCTTCGCCATTTCTCTGGAGAACTCAGGAGCGTCCTCGAGAACGAATACTAAGCGAACGTAGTGGATGTGGGTGAACAACTCCGCGACGGAGGGGCTCCCCTGGGCCACCCTAGCCTCGAGACCGCCATCGGGAAGGGCGCGCAACAGGTTCGTGAGGATAATATTATTCCGGTCCCAAGAGTCAAGCAGAGCATGCAGCAGGTCTTGATCTGAATGCATTCCCATTCTCTAGCCCCGCACGCTTAAGCTTTCAGGAGTGCTTCCACGTAGGCCGGTTTCATGGGCAGCCGGCGCATGATCTTTCCCGTGGCATCATAGAGGGCCGCTGCGATGGCTGGCGCGGCAAGTGCGTTGGCCGCCTCCGAGCCTCCGCCGTACGCGCCGACTTTCGGATTGTGGAGCAGCACGACCTTGATCTCAGGGATATCGGACATGGACGGGATCGGATAAGAATTCCAGTCTTCGGTAGTGATGCCGCTTTCGTCGAACGTTACCTCTTCAAAGAGGGCATGGCTGATGCCCATCACCGCGCCGCCTTCGACATTGCGCTTCAACTGCATCGGATTGACGACGATGCCGGGATCAACCGCAATCGTGTACTTCTCAACCGCGATCTTGCCGGTGCTGGGAGTTACGGCGATCTGGCAAACACACGCCCAATAGCTTCCGCTGCGCAACATTAATGAGACTCCGCGGCCGCGCACCGGTGAAGATCCGGTCGATGTGGCATCGGGGCGAGGTGAGGGACGCGTGTCCCAGCTGGAAGCATCGCGGACTGACTTGAGCACATTGATGACGCGGTCCTCGGTGGCATGGTCGATGCGGAACTGGATGGGGTCGGCGCCGGCGAGCGCCGCAGCCTCGTTGATCGCGAGTTCGCGCGGATAGTTCTGCTGGAACTGTCCCGGAGTGCGCATGCTGTGGTCGCGCAGGCCGACGGCGAGCGGGGAGGCTTTCTGTCCCACCTGGAAAGTGCCATGACCGCGTTCCATCACGTTGGGAACAGGAGCGTAAATCCACGGGTCCTCAAGGCCATTGACGGTGGACGTTACGCCACCGGAATGAACATCGGGCGCGGACATGGTGGGCAGGCCTGCGAGGATCGCACCGACGGGCCGATCGTCCTGCATAGCGGGCATGTAGTGGTCGATTTGATAGGCGGCGATTTTGCCTTTTTCGTCGATGGCAATCTGCACGTCGGAGAAAGCAGCCGCAGCTTGCGTGGACCACTGCATGTCGTCGGGGCGCATCCACTGCACGCGGACTGGCTTGCCGACGGCCTTAGACAATAGAACCGCTTCGTCTTCCGCGCCTGAGTTTCCTCCATTGGACCGGCCGTAGTGGCCGGGTCCGGGATAGGAATGCACGATCACGTGATCGGGCGTAGTGCCGAGCATGGCTGCAATTTCGCCACGCAGCGCCTGCGGATTCTGGTTGTGCACATAGATGTGCACCGTGCCATCAGATTTGACGTCGGCGACGGCCATGGTGGGGCCGATGGGCGCGTGCTTCATGTACGACAAATGGTAGGTGGCCGAATGTTTCTTGTGAGCCGATGCGAGAACGGGTTCGACATCGCCCTTCGACGTTTTGCTCTTCTCGACGGGCGCGGATTTCCAATCAGCTTCTTCGCGAAGGTGCTGGTAGAGCTTCGCGTTGCCGGGGAGGCCCTTCCAGTCCGACCACTTCGTTGCGCTGGCGAGCTGCTCGGCGGCCTGAATCGCTTCCCATTCGGTGGGCGCGACGACTGCAACCAGATTCCCTTTCACGATGACTTGCGAATTCGGGAACTTCGCCTTGTCGAGTTGAGCCGCAGAGACGAGGGTCGAGCCCAGCGTCTTGGGATGAATTACGCGCGCGTGCAACATGCCGGGCAGGCGGACATCGGTCGCCCAGGTTTCTTTTGCCTGCACTTTCGAAGTGATGATGGAATTCTTGAACGACTTGCCGATGACGCTGTACTCGCTGACTGGCTTCATCGGCGGATTGCCCTCGATGGTCAATCCAAAGATGCTGGTGAGATCTCCCGTAACGGGGATCGTGAGTTTCAGTTGCTGGTTCTTGACGAGGTCGCCATACGAGTTGCTCTTGCCGCCTCCGGAGAATATGCCGTCCTTGACCGAAAGCTTGTCTTTCGGAACGCCGAGTTTTTCTGAGGCGAGATCGAGCATCGCCTGATAGGTGTAGGCGGCGGCCTTGCGGATGTTGGGCGTTCCGTGTCCGAGGAAATCGAAGGCGCCGCTACCGTCAGGAGTGCGATCGGTATCTCCCGCGATGACCGTGGTGATGGCTTCGAAGGGAACGCTCAACTCTTCGGCGACGATTTGGCGATAAGCGGTAAAGGTTGAGCCCTGTCCGAAATCGCTCTTGCCGGTGCGAATCAGGACGGTGTTGTCCGGATGGATCTCGATCCAGGAACCGGGAAGAGTGGGATCGAGCGAGTTCTTGAATAGAGTGGGCTTTGCAGTATCGCCCTTCAGGAGTTCGGGTGCGGCGAAACTGAATCCAACGACGAGGATACCGCCCGCTTTGATGAATCCGCGGCGGGAGAGTGTCGGGCCGAGAATGCTTGCTGGCTTGTCGCGCTTGATTTGTTCATCCATGATCGCCATGGTTTAGCTCCTCTTCGCCATGATCGTGGCGGCGTGTTGAACGGCTTCCATGATTGCGACGTAAGTTCCGCAGCGGCAAAGATTGGGCGACGGGCCGGAGTTGGTGAAAGCGTCCTTGATTTGCGCAAGGCTGGGATTGGGATTGCTTTCGAGGAGTTCGGTGGCCTTGATCATCATGCCGTTCTGACAAAATCCGCACTGTGGAGTTTGCTCTTCGATCCATGCCTGCTGGACGGGATGAAGCGTGTTTTTTGCCTGCTCCAGCGACAGGCCCTTCTGCTTGGCCCAGCGCGCGGGCAGACCTTCGAGCGTGGTGATCTCCTGGTTGGCGACGCTGGCGACGGGAGTTACGCAGGAGCGTGCTTCTTTGCCGTCGACCAGAACAGCGCAAGCTCCGCATTGCGCAAGTCCGCAGCCGAACTGTGGACCGATCAGTTGGAGATCGTTACGCAAGACGTAGAGCAGCGGAGTATCGTCCGGCGCCTGCACTTCGCGCCGAATTCCATTCACGTTCAGTGTGACCATAGAGAACTTCCTCCCATCGCAGTCAGCGAAAGCGGATGATCCTAGTTATTGTGTTTCGTAAACCCCAGGGACACTGACTCAACCGTTCGTTTGGCTTGTGTCGAACATCTTAACTCGCCGATCGTGAAGATGTACGATCAATTCACCTGGGCCAAGATGGCGACGTCAAGCTTGGAATAATACTTCTTCACGTCGCCCGGCCCGTATTTCCCACGAAATTTCTCGACCACCGACGTCACCTGTCTTGGGTCGGTGATGGGGACGACCCGAAATTCGCCCTCGATGTCGCCCGCCTTGATCCGAATAGTGGGGTGTTTGAGCGCGTTCTTGTACCACTCCGTATCGGACCCATGCACAGGCAAGAGGTAAAGTTTGTCGCCGTCGAGCGCGAACCAGACCGGGTTGGAGATCGAACGCCCAGACTTTCTGCCAGTCACGGTGATGGTAATTTCGCTGGAGCGGGAAATCTTGTCTTGTAGGGAATTTTTCTGTTCTGGCATGTATACCTCTGCCTGATTAGTAGCGGGATTGCGAAAGAGGTTTCTCAGTTTTCAGATTCCAGAGAGCATCTCTTTTGCGACCATCATGGCGCTCATCGCATTCGGCCAGCCTGAATAAAAGGCCAGATGCGTGATGAGCTCAATCAATTCTTCTTTCTTGACTCCATTCTCGACGGCGAAACGTAAGTGAAATCGCAACTGATCCGGACGATTCATCGCGACTAATGCGGCCACCGTGACCAGGCTGCGGTCGCGCTTGGAGAGCTGCGGGCGCTCCCAGACTTCGCCAAAAAGCACGCGGTCGGTTAGATCGGCCAATGCAGGCGCGATATCGCCAATCAGTTTCTGAGCTGCTGAAGGTTGCTCACTCATGTTGCTTAGTCCCCTTTCAGCGGCCGACGAGTTTCTGCAGCTCTTCTGGGTAGCGCGCCCCCTGGACCGTGATTTTTGAAGTGGCCACGTCGATTTGACGGAGATCTTCAGGCGTCAGTTGGAGGTTGACGGCTCCGATGTTTTCTTCGAGGCGATGCAGTTTGGTGGTGCCGGGGATGGGAACGATCCAAGGTTTCTGCGCCAGCAGCCAAGCCAGCGCAATCTGCGCCGGAGTCACCTTTTTCCGCGCGGCGAGGGACTCCACCAGGCCCACAACGGCCTGATTGGCTTTTCGGTTCTCCGGCGAGAAGCGAGGTACGATATTACGGAAATCGCTCTTGTCGAACTTTGTGTCTTCGCTGATCTTGCCGGTGAGGAAGCCTTTGCCGAGAGGACTGAAGGGTACGAATCCGATGCCGAGTTCCTCAAGCGTGGGGATCACCTCGATTTCAGGTTCCCTCCACCACAGCGAGTATTCGCTCTGCAGCGCAGTGACGGGCTGAACCGCGTGGGCGCGGCGGATCGTCTTCGCCCCCGCTTCCGACAGACCGAAATGTTTCACCTTGCCTTGCTGAATCAGGTCCTTCACCGCACCAGCCGTCTCTTCGATCGGCACGTTTGCATCGACGCGGTGCTGATAAAAGAGATCGATGACATCGGTCTTCAGACGCTTGAGTGAAGCCTCGGCGACTTGCTTGATGTGCTCGGGACTACTATCGAGCCCGGCCTGTTTCCCGGTGGTTGGATCAAGTTTGAATCCGAACTTGGTGGCGATTACCACCTGGCTGCGGAATGGCGCGAGCGCTTCGCCGACGAGTTCTTCGTTGGTGAAGGGACCGTAGACTTCGGCGGTGTCAAAGAAAGTGACTCCACGATCGACGGCAGCGCGAATGACCGCGATCATTTCCTGCTTGTCTCCGGCTGGACCGTAGCCAAAACTCATTCCCATGCAACCCAATCCCAGGGCGGATACTTCCAGGTTACTTTTTCCAAGTCTGCGTTTTTGCATTGTGGCTCCTATCAAGCGAATTCTGTCTGCATTCATTAAAAGGTAAGAATAGCTTGTTGCGGTATAGGGTACTTGCCTATTTCGCTGAAGTTCTTGCCAGATCCTCCGAATGGATCAGTGGGAAGGAAAATCCCCACTTCTGCCAAAAACGGGCAGAAATGGGGCACCCGATTTTCCGTTGCTTACTTGATTCGTTCGGCGATGGTGATGATCCAGCCTTCGGGGTCTTCGAAGGCGAATTCACGCATGCCGTAAAACTGGTCCTTAACGGGCATGACAATCTTCGCTCCAGCCTTTTGGACGCCTGCCATGACTTCCTGGATGCCTTCGACTTCGATGAACTGAGTCAGGCTGCCTCCGATCGGGTGCGTGCCGAGCGGTGGATAATCTGCCGCGACCGATTTCTGCTCGTTGAAAAAGATTTCAACGCTGCCGTTGCTGACCGATCCGAAAACGTAGGGCGGTTCGTCCGGAACCTTGATGGCGGGTTGAAGGCCAAGGACCGTCTGATAGAAGGCCATGCTGGCGGCGACGTCACGGACGATGAGATTGGGCGTGAGCTTCTGAACTTTCATGGCGTGTCTCCTCTTGATGTGGTGGTGGGTGGGCGCGACCGACATCTTCGGGAGGCGCGACGCACACCGAGGTTGTGTGTTCGCAACGCCTCCATCCACGCTCCTTGCGAGTGGAACGCAGGTAGGGCCGCCTCATTTTTCGTGGCGCTGGGATTCGAGCGCGCGGGGCCCGCGAGGTACGGGAAGAAGGATAGCATGGGCGTCAAGAGGACCGCGAGAATCGGCGAGGGACGCCATCCCTGGCCCGAGCATTTCTGAAAAGGATGCGTCTCGACGTCCCTCGATCGAGCAACACGGGGCAAGTTACGACTTCGTGCATGCGCCGGCAACACCACCGACGATTCCGCCGATCACACCGCCGATGATGGCTCCTCCGGCACCGCCAATCACTCCACCGATGATTCCGCCGACAATCACGCCGCCGACTAATCCAATGTCGCCGTTTGATCTGGAAGCGGCAAGTGCAGCGGCCGGTCGTGGATCTCCCGGATTGGAAGCCAGAGCGCCGGAAGCCACACTGGCGATCGCCAGAGCCATGGGGCTCGAGCCACCGTCGACCAGGAGTTGGTCATAGACCCGGCGAACTGTGGCGTACGCGGTTCCCGAATCGATCTTGCCGCGTTGCGCCGCAAAGACGGCGTCGCATATTTGAGACATGGAAATAAATTCCTGCTCGGTGAGTTGGCCTTCAGCGCGCAACCTCTCGAGTCCGTACTTGGCAACGCTGAGAGGATTGTTTTTGTGTTCCTCCAGCAGACGGATTACTTCCTGCCGAACGGCGATGTGGAGATCTCCGGCGGCAATCGCCATGGTGCGCTGTTGGGCAGGGGTTAGCCCGAGTTCCGTGCCTGATGCCATAAGGTTCTCGGGAAATGCGATGACGGTTCCGGGTTGGGACGCTTTCCTGGCGGTAGCAACGTTTCTGGCGGACATAAGAGTACTCCTTGTGGTTTGAGTTGGACTTTCCGGCGAAGAGATCGCAGTGGTTCGCGTGGCGAAGGGTAAATCTGTCCTCCGATGCTGACTACGCCTCTGTCAATTAGTAGTGAATTGAAGATGCGTTTCGTTTCATGCGGTGAGAGGAGTCGTGTCTCAGTATGCTGGCGTGTACCAGAACAATCCCCACCCTTGCAGAGGATGCAAGGGCGGGGCTGGCCGCAACGAGGCTGGTGTACCTGGAAGGCAGGAATTCACCGCACTTTTCAGGCTGCGATTCGGCGATGATGTTGGTGGGCTTTGTCCGCGTCTAGAAAATTGCCATTCGTGTGGTCTCATGGGAATAGTGAGCGGGAACGGCGAAACGTTTCATCAGGGTCAAATGATCGAGAAGACTAGCAAGTACTGGATTGAGAAGCTGCGGTTGGAGGCGCATCCGGAGGGCGGATATTTTCGGCAGACGTATAAGGCTGATTTGACGATTGCTCGCGGGGCTCTGCCGGCCGGATTTAGCGGCGCTCGGGCGGCTTCGACAGCAATTTACTTTTTACTGGAAGGTAAGAACTTCTCGGCCTTTCATCGACTGCGATCGGATGAGGTGTGGCACTTCTATGCGGGATCGCCGCTGAATGTGGAGGTGATTGAGCCCTCGGGTTCGCGCGCTGCGATTCTGCTGGGCGATGATCCGGAGGCTGGGCAAATGTTTCAGGCTGTGGTGCGTGCGGGTTGCTGGTTCGCATCGCACGTGGCGGACTGGAAGTCGTGGGCGCTGGTGGGATGCACGGTCGCTCCGGGATTTGAGTTTGAAGATTTTGAGATGGGGAAACGGGAGGAGTTGGTGAGGAAGTACGCGCAGGATCGGGAAATCATAGAGAGGTTGACGCGGGAGTAGCGCAGTTCCAGATCGGCTGCTTTCTGTGTTACTGGGGCCGAGGTTCTAGAGTTGCAGGCGGTCCCTCGGGGTGATCGCGGACGTACTGCTCGAATGGCTCGTTGCGCAGCATGAACCGGAATCCTCTGTTCGTATTCACATCGACCGTCTTCTGCAAATCCAGTTCATCGAAGGGGATTGTCTGCTCTTCCGGATTCATCCCTTCTTCTTGGCTAATCATGAAATGAAGCTGGTCATCGACGACCCAGTAGTCCGTGACGTAGAGACTCGTTCCGTCTTTCAGGAAAAGCTGCGGATTGTCCGGCCTTTCTTCGCCATAGACATACGCGGGAGTCTGGGTCGGCGGCGGAAGAAAAGAATTCGCGGGATTCCATAAGTCGTTCGGCATCGAGTTGTAGAGCAGTGCAGAGGTCCAGAACTGTTCACATGTAGCCCACCAGCAAAAGTTCGAGGGCCAAAATGCACTGTTCCCAGGAAAAATATAATATCGGACGACCGGCGGGAACGGGCGAATCGGGCGGAACGGAGGTCGAGTCGTGACCAGGCCGAATGCGCGGGCCGCTGACCCCGTTGAGGTCCGAGGGGCGTAAACCGGCGCATAGCTTGGTGCGCGGTAAATCGGGATCTGGTACGTCGGTGCGCGATAAACCGGGAGCATGCATCACTGGTGGGGCGGGGGTAGCTCCGCGCAACTCGGCCGCCGTGGGTGCTGTGCCAAGGCCGGGGGATGAGGGTGCAAACCAGAACAAACAGGCAGCAACCGACAGGAAAGTAATTCTTGAGGATCGAGCGGCGAACTGCGAGCGCCATATTCTCACCTCCTCAAAGTTTCCGCACTGGGCAGAAGCAACGAGACTCCAACCACAATTCTAATCCTCCAATGGATTGGATGCGGCCTGGCACCGGATCGCCCCAAACATCACAGAGCGCTATCGCCTGATTTCGACAATCAGTGTTGTCCGGGGTGGGATGAAAATGAGCGAGTGTGCCAGTGGCCTGTTCGCACGCGTATTCTAGGGCAACGGCTGCTGGAAGTTAGTGCGGGAAAATCATCTTGGAGGACACACGATACTGTCGATAATTGGCATAGTGATGCTCGTTCCTAAAATTTAACCCGTCAAATCTGATGTCCACCTTCACTACTTTAGGTAGCCACAACGGTGATGCAATGCCGCGAAGGCGAACTTCGCTCAGAGTGACCTCAGTCGTTTGCCGATCAAGCCCAACCTCGCGACGGGGAGCGAGAAGATCGGTCTGTATTTTAATGATTTGGAAATTGCTTTTGTCCACCCATGCGACTCCCTGCACGAGCATCTGCACGACGGAATGTCCCGCTCCTCTCACCGTCTCAGTCATGGTGGCATGCCCAGGTCGCTGGGCGAACGCCACGACATAAGTGTTTTGGCTGCCAATCCGCTGTTCGCCAAGGTAGCGGAAAGTCGACTCCGATTGGAACGCCGTCGAAAAATAAACGCAGCTCAAGGCAAAGCCGTGAGTAACAAAAAATCGTGACCTGAAGGGGCTCCCTGTACTCAATTCATTAATGCGTTTGCCCTTTTTGTCCATACGGTATTCATCGAATTTCGCCTCATTTCTATCGCCATGAAGAAGAATGAGATATTCGTCTCTGATCTCTTGAGCTAGATAGTCGACGGCAATGCTATGGTCGGCGCTAGTGCTATAGTCGGCGCCAATGCTATAGTCGGGGCCGATGCTACGTATTTCTTGCTCTCTGACATATTCGTCAGCGATCAGATTCGGGGTATCGCGAAAGAAACTGTCCACCCGCTGCCCCGCGTGTTGCAAGATCATAGGTAGCCCGTTCTGATCCAGGCTAGGCTGAAGCCCCTTCAGTTCTGGAACCAGTTCGCGAAGCCGTTCCAATGGACTCCTCTGAGTACGGATGTGCGTTCGCGTAGTAGCTTTGAGGATTTGTGTCTTTGTCGGGAAAGGTGTTTGGTGTTGGGGGGGCCTGACCGCCTTCGTGGCTTTGGACGATACTCAGCAAGAGAAAAACAGCCACCCAATGTGCCATCGTGAACCACTGCGCGTAGCGAAAACCCCGGTTGCCTGATTGCTTCGCTTATGCGCGTTACTTTATTACAGTTTCGGACGTTCCGCCAGTTCTGGTCCGAGGTGTCGAAACATCTCGATATCACTCATTGACATTCTCGCAGGGGGCCGTCGACTGTCACTGAGGGCAGCTACGTACAGTATGGATACTTCACTTTGCGGCGACGGCTTTCCTGGGGAACATCTCGCCGATGCGTCGAATTTGGGCACCGACTCCCTTTAACTTCTCTTCGATGTGTTCATAGCCGCGATCGATGTGATAGACGCGGTCGATGATGGTCTCTCCGTCGGCAACGAGTGCAGCGAGCACCAGCGACGCCGAGGCGCGCAGATCGCTGGCCAGAACGGCGGCCGCGCTGAGGGGGGACCTGCCGCGAACCACGGCGCGGCGTCCTTCAATCTTGATGTTGGCGCCCATGCGCACCAGTTCCTGCGCGTGCATGAAGCGGTTCTCGAAAATGTTTTCGGTGATGATCGACGTGCCTTCGGCCTGGGTGGCGAGCGCCATGTACTGCGCCTGGCAGTCGGTGGGGAATCCGGGATGCTCTTCGGTGCTCATGTCGGCGGCGGTGAGTGGATTGTCGCCCATCACCCGGACAGCGTCGGCGGAGGATTTGGTTTTCACGCCAGTTTCGTGCAACTTGCTGAGCAGCGCCTGGAGGTGAGATGGATCGCATCCTGCGATGTTGAGATCGCCTCCGGTCATGGCTCCGGCGATGATGAAGGTTCCGGCCTCGATGCGGTCGGGAATGATACGATGCTTCGCGCCTTTGAGTTTGCTGACGCCTTTCACGCGAATCGTGGGCGTACCGGCGCCTTCGATTTTGGCTCCCATCTTGTTGAGAAGATCGGCGAGATCGGCCACCTCGGGTTCGCGCGCGCAATTCTGCAAAACGCTCTCGCCTTCCGCGAGCGTGGCCGCCATCAGCAGGTCTTCCGTGCCGGTGACCGTGATTTTATCGAAGACAATCTCCGCGCCTTTGAGTCTGGTTGCGGATGCTTCAATGTAGCCATGTTCTTGCGTGATCTTGGCGCCGAGTTGCTCGAGACCTTTGATGTGCAGATCGATAGGACGAGCTCCGATGGCGCAGCCGCCGGGAAGAGAGACGCGGGCGCGTCCGCAGCGGGCGACAAGCGGGCCTAGAACCAGAGTAGAGGCACGCATGGTTTTCACGAGTTCATAGGACGCCTCGGGTGCAGCCAAGTTCTCGCAGTGGATGGTGGTGCGGTGATGGGCGCGCCCGTAGCCGAGTTCAACTTCGGCGCCCATGGCCGCAAGCAGGTTGCGTGTGGTCTGGATATCACGGACCTGTGGAATGTTTTCGAGAATGACAGGCTGATCGGTGAGCAGGGCAGCAGCCATGCAAGGAAGGGCGGCATTTTTCGCGCCGCTGACGCGGACGGTGCCGAGCAGCGGCTCTCCGCCGCGGATGACGAACTTATCCATGAACGAGTCCTTTCAATCGATTGTAACGGGAGTTGCAGCAGCGCCGGATTGACTGAAATGGAACGGGAGGATTAGGACTACGGCGCAGCAAGGCTACAGTCCTTCACCACAGAGGACACAGAGAATACGTTGCGCTAGGAGCGAGCCAATTCGATGGCTTCGCGGACGTGGCCTTTGGACTTCTTGAGCGCAGCAGCGGCTTTCGATCGTGGCACGCCGGCGGCGAGCATGACGACCGCGACTGGAGTTCGGTTGCCGCTGGCTTCGAGCGCATTTGCGGCAGCCTCGTGATCGGCGCCTGTGGCCTGCTCAAGGATGCGAATGGCACGCTGCACGAGTTTCTCGTTTTTCGTCCAGACATTGACCATCAGGTTGCCGTAGACATAGCCGAGTCGCGCCATGGCTCCAGTTGAAATCATGTTCAGGACCATCTTGTGGGCCGTGCCAGCCTTCATGCGCGAGGATCCGGCAAGAACCTCCGGACCAACTTCAGTGACGATAGCGAAGTCGGCAACGCGTTCGAGAGGCGAGTCGCGATTACACGTGAGGGCGATGGTGTGCGCGCGGTGACTGCGGGCGTATTCGACGGCGGCGATGGTGAAGGGAGTGCGTCCGCTGGTGGCGATGCCGAGAACGATGTCATGCGCCGTGGGCTTGCGCTTCTTGATCTCTTTGATCGCGGGAGCAATGTCATCCTCGCTGGCTTCGGTGGAGGCGCCTAGAGCTCTGGACCCACCGGCCATGATGTACTGCACGGTGCGCGCGCTGGTATTGAAGGTGGGCGGAATCTCAGAGGCATCGAGGGCACCGAGGCGTCCGCTGGTGCCGGCGCCAACGTAGATCAGGCGTCCGCCATGGCTGAGACCGTCGGCAACGACCTCAATCGCTCGCGCGACCTGGGGCAGGGCGCGGCGCACGGCGGCGGCAACGGTCGCGTCCTCGTCGTTCATCAACTGGGCGATTTCGAGGGCGGACATCTGGTCGAGATTCGACGCCGTAGTGAGAATCTGTTCGGTCGTAAGTTGCCTGAGGTCGGATTGGGGAGTGCTGGTTCGGATCAAGTGATGCGCCTTTCGATTCGATGGGCCGACTGAACATTCTACGGAGTTTTAGTCCAATGTAGTTTAACGATTTAATAAAAAGAACACGCAATGGTACTTAGCAGGGTGCGTCGGGGGAAGTAAACGAAATTCGCCAGCCTCTGGCTTTAATCGCGACGCAGTTGCGATCACAATTTTTCGAGCGACTCGATGACTGCATTGTGGAATTTCGGGCGGACCTGCTTTATGCCCTTATTTGAGCAGTCGGGCCATGTCCGGTTGGTCAAGAGCGTAATCGAAAGCTGGCGGTCGGGATCAATCCAGAGTGACGTGCCGGTGTAGCCGAGATGGCCGTAGGAATTGGGGCCGAAGTACTTTCCTGATTGCGAGGGACTTGACGGGGTGTCCCAGCCGAGAGCGCGTGAGGTTCCCGGAGTTGAGTCGCGGTGAGTAAAGAGAGTGATGGTTTTCGAGCGGAGGATGGGGACGAGCTTGATGCTTGCGCTCGATTGCGATTCAGATTTATGCAGTGCGCGGACAGGAGTGTCCGCGCCACCTTGGAGCATCGCATGGGCGAACTTAGCGACATCTTCGGCGGTGGAGAATAAGCCGGCATGCGCGGCGACGCCGCCGAGGACAAAAGCATTTTCGTCCTGAACTTCGCCTTGAACGATGCGGTTGCGGAAGGTGCTCCGAGAGGGAAGGCTTACACCCGGCTGTGATTTCGATTTCGGCAGTGCGCGGACAAGAGTGTCCGCGCCACGCTCGCTGCGTTCGTCAGCAGTCGGCGGGATTGTTGGGCGGAGTTCTGCGGGCGGATTGAATGTTGTACTTGACATGGCCAGCAGGCCGAAGATTTCGCGGCGGCAGAAGGAGTCGAGGGATTCCTGGGCGAGGCGTTCGAGAGCGACGCCGAGGATGATAAATCCGATGTCGCTGTATTCGGCACGGCTGCCGGGATCTGCGGAGAGGGGAATAGTCAATGCCGCAGTGAGAAGTTCTTCGCGGGAGCGGGCTTGCAAGAATAGTTTTTCATACGCGGGCAGGCCCGACGAGTGGGCCAGCAGCATATGGAAGGTGACTTCGTGGCGGCGCGGATCGGTGCTGCCCGTGGAGTCGAGAAGAAACTCAGGAAGCGTTCCGATGATAGGGGCGTCGAGTACAAGCAGGCCTCGTTCGTAGAGAATCATGGCCATCGTGGTGGTGGCGACGGCCTTGGTCACGGAGGCGAGGTCGAAGAGGGTTGCGGGAGTGACTGGCGGGTTTTGAAAAGCAACATCGGCGCTCTGTGGCCCACCGCGCAACAAGGTGGAAGCCCCAATATCCTCTTGATAGACGAAGTTTCCAAGTGCTTTCAGGGCGATTAGCGTTCCCTGATAGGTAACCGCGATTGAGACCGCCGGGAAGGCGCGATGGGCAATGGCGTCGCGGAGTATCGCGAACGCAGACGAAAACACTTCGTCCTGGTGGTCGAAGGCTGAGATCAGGGTTGGGGCTTCGCTAGGAATATCGGAGCTCTCAAGAATTATGGTATTCGCGGGTTATAGCAGACTCGAGCGGTGAGGGTAAAGCATCTTTACGCGAGAGTCTTCACCACAGGGGACACGGAGCAGCACAGGGCATGCGGCGTTCACTGCGAGTTCTGCGGGGAGATATTCCGGCTTTTCACTTTCGTTGCTTGAGTCTCAGTGGCTGCGTTGTGTAGAGTCTGTACATCGTTCACATCTTGTTGAACTCGTCTATGGAAATCCTTCTCCGCCGCGTGCGGTGCTTTTCTTTCGTTTTCCTCTTGTCAATTTTGGCCAGCGGGACGGCGGTTGCCGCGCCAACGCCGAAAAGTTCAACGCCAAAAGCTGATGTACAACTCGGGAATGTCGATTCGATCATCAATCAGTCGATCGCGGAGGGAAATATTCCGGGCGCGGTGCTGCTGGTTGGGCATAACGGCAAGGTGGTCTATCGCAAGGCATATGGATATCGCGCGCTCGAGCCAAAACGCGAGCCGATGACGGTCGACACCATATTCGACATGGCTTCGCTGACCAAGGTCATTGCCACGACGACGGCGGTCATGCAACTCGTCGAACAGGGCAAGATCCGGCTGAATGATCCGGTGGCGAAATATCTGCCTGATTTTGCGCAGAACGGAAAAGAGGACATCACGATCCGGCAGTTGCTGACGCATTACTCGGGCCTGGCGCCGGACATCGATCTCACTCCGGCGTTTGACTCGAAGGAGTCGGCCTACCGATTGGCGGATGCAGAAACTCCGGCCCAGGCGCCGGGATCAGGATTCGTCTACAGCGATACAAATTTTATCGTGCTGGCGGAGGTGGTGGAAAAGGTTTCAGGCGAGACGCTCGATGATTATGTTGAGCGGCACATCTTCCGTCCGCTGAAGATGACGCATACTCGGTTTAATCCGCCTGCCGCATGGCGCGCAAAGATTGCGCCAACCCAGTATGACGAGAAAGAACACATGCTGCGCGGGGTAGTGCACGATCCGCGGGCGCGGCGAATGGGCGGCGTGGCGGGACATGCGGGCCTGTTCTCAACCGCGGACGATCTGGCGAAGTTTGCGCAGGTGCTGCTCGACGGCGGGGATGGAATTTTGTCAGCCATGACCGTGGCGAAAATGACGCAGCCGGAGACGCCGCCCTCGGCATCGGTGTTACGCGGGTTCGGATGGGATATCGATTCTCCTTTTTCTACCAATCGCGGCGATCTGCTGCCCATCGGATCGTTCGGCCACACTGGCTTCACGGGAACATCGATCTGGATCGATCCGACGACCGAGACCTACATCATCCTGCTGACGAATGCGGTGCATCCGCGCGGCAAGGGCAATGCGATCGGCCTGCGTGTGAAGGTCGCGACCGAAGTGGCAGCGGCGCTGTCGCTGACGCCGGACGAAAAAGAGGCTCTGCGCTCGAAGAGCCTTACCGGTTACAACGAGGCCTACAGCGCGGCACGGCGAATGAATGCGCGGAATGGCACGGTAAGGACCGGAATCGATGTACTCGAGGAGCGCAATTTCGAAGGATTGAAAGCAGTCGAGGGCAAGAAGCATATCGGACTGGTAACGAACCAGACCGGGATCGACGGCGCGGGGAAGAGAACAATCGATGTACTGGCACAGGCCGCGGGAGTTTCGCTGGATGCGATCTTCAGTCCGGAGCATGGGGTGACGGGCACGCTCGACACTACCGACATCAACAATTCGAAAGATGCGGCGACGGGTGTTCCGGTGTACAGCGTGTACGGAGGTAGCGATGCCGCGCGGCGTCCGCCGCCGGAGGTACTGCGCACCCTCGATGCGATCATTTTTGATATTCAGGATGCGGGTGTGCGCTTCTACACCTACGAAACGACCTTAGGATATTTTCTGGAAGCGGCAGCCAAAGCCGGAATTGAAATGATTGTGCTCGACCGTCCGGACCCGATTACCGGATCGTTTGTGCAAGGTCCGGGCACAGACGAGGGCAAAGAGAGTTTCACGAATTACTGGACCGTCCCGGTGCGCCATGGGATGACCATGGGCGAACTGGCAAAGATGTTCAACGCCGAGCGCAATATCAATGCGAAGCTCACAGTCATCGACATGGAAGGCTGGGAACGCGGAGACTGGTTCGATTCGACCGGGCTGGAATGGGTGAATCCGTCGCCCAATCTGCGCAGCGTGACCGAGGCGGCGCTGTATCCGGGAGTGGCGTTGATTGAAGGCACCAATGTCTCTGTGGGACGCGGTACCGACACTCCGTTTGAACTGGTCGGCGCGCCCTGGATGAAGAGCAGGGAACTGGCCACCTACATGAATACTCGCGGCATCGCGGGGGTGCGCTTCGTGCCGGGGACGTTCACTCCGACGTCGAGCAACTACAGCGGACAGGAATGCCAGGGAGTGAACATTGTTCTGACGGAGCGGAACGGGTTCGACGCGCCAGAGTTAGGAATCGAACTGGCGGCGGCGCTGCACAAACTCTATCCGGCGGAATTCAAGATGGAGAAGATGCAAGGCTTGCTGGTCAACCAGAGTGTGTACGATGCGTTGACCGCGGGCGAAGATCCGCGCCGCATCCAGCAAGACTGGATGGAAGGGTTGGAGAAGTTTGGGAAGATCAGAGAGAAGTACTTGATCTACAAGTGAGAGTGAACGGGCAAGGTTCGTAGGTTCTGTAACTGCGTGGTGAACTACTTAGACTGCTTGTGCAGTGTCCAAGTTTTAACGCTTCCGCCTTCCTTGCTTTTCGACGTTGCGTGAATGGCCTTACCATCGGGCGTGACCTCTAGCGTGACGATAAAAACAATTTTGCCATCACGCACATTGGTCTGCTCGACAGTGTAAGGGTTTATCAATTTCACCGACACCATCGTATGACCAGGGTCGTCTTGCATTTCATATAGCTTGCCGTCAAACTTGGCTTCGAGCTTTTCTCCCAGAGGTGTCTCGGCGCTGAATCCCTTCGACGTGCATTTGTATTTGATGATCGTACTGTTCTCCGATCGGCTCCGCTTGAAGGCCTGCCACGAGCCTGATATGGCGTGGGCACCCGCAGGAGCAGGCGCGATACGTCTAAAATTGCTCTCGAAGGTAACCGCCTCGGCCTCAGTTGTGTCTTTCATCACCTGCCTCAAGGTGTTGCCGTCCGCTGAAACGGTGTCCGTCTCGGTGAACATCGGTTTCCCGGCCTTTTTGGAAATCACGTCAACCGTACGATCGTCCACGATGCGGACACTCACGGTATCCCAATACCCAGTGGCAGGAACCTTTTGATCAGATCCATCGGCCTTGATTTGCCTATCACCTTCGCGAAACACTCCATGCGCGACAGAGAGTACCCTCGGTTTTTCGGAGGCGAGGTTTTCGTTTTTGCCGGTATCAATAATCCAAGTACCGTCAAAGGGGCTTTGCGAACGAGCATCACTGGAAAAGAGACACAGTGCCAGAAGTAGAAGGGACGTGGCTTTCATAAGGCACCCCTAATTGAATGCTTTGGAGCGCGAGGCCGTCTGGATTCTACGCTCGTAAACATCCGTTGCCCAAATGGAACGCCAATTGGCGTAACATTCCTGATTTCGCCAATCTACTACCGACCAGTTCAATCGAAACGCAAGTTTACGAGAAACGTGCGTTCTTAGCGCAGAACAGGAAGAAGCCCGCGAGAATGAGCGGAGACGCCATGGTAGGGACGGGTTTGAGAGCGATGCTGTTGAAGGTTCACCTGTGGGTCGGAATGGTTGCGGCGCTGTTCCTTTTTGCGCTTGGCCTGAGCGGCGCGTTGTTGACCTTCGAGGACATAATCGACCCTGCTTTGAACGCCAGTGCCTGGTATGTGAAGCCGCAGGGCACGCCGTTGAAGCTGACGCAGATCACGCAGGCGATACGTCAAGCGTTTCCGCAAAGCACGCTTGAAGAATTGGTGTTGCCGCAGAAGCCGGATGACACCGTCAAAATCGTTGCCCTGCAGTCGAATGGCCGCAAGGTAGTCATTGGCGTGAATCCGTACACTGGTGAGATTGTCGGAAGACACATCGATCAGCAATTGCGGCCAATGCTAATGATTCGTAATTTTCATACGCACTTGCTGATCCGGCGTCGCAGCGGCCATATGATTCTGACTATCGCGGCGTGCTGTTTGCTCGGTCTTGCCATAACTGGGATAGTGCTCTGGTGGCCGCGCAAGATTTTTAAGTTGCGCGGCGGGTCGCACAACGTGGTGTTCAATCTGCACCAGACGCTGGGCCTGTGGTCGAGCGCTTGTGTTCTGCTGTTTGCGCTGACCGGAATCGCTATCGGACTCGAAGATCAGGTGAACCGGTGGGCGCTTGCGGTCTCGCATATGCAGGCTGCGGCTTGGCCGACGCCCAAGCCGCCTGCACCTGGCGTTCGCCCGCTATCGCCGGATGAACTGTTGACAAAGGCCGAGAGCATCGCACCAGGTGCGCGACCCATAGGCCTCGATTTTGATAGTCCCAGCGATCCAGCGCTTGTGATCATGAAATTCCCCGAGGACCAACTCGGACGAACGTGGGTGATTTTGGATCGCTACACTGGTGACGTGCTTCGATTCGATAGCACACGCGCCATGCCGGTGGCGCTGAAGTACGCGCGCATGTGGAACCAAGAGATCCACACCGGCGACATCTTCGGCTGGCCAACGCGCATTTTGGCTTCCATATTCAGCTTGGCTGTTGCAGCGCTCGCTGTTACGGGGCCTTGGATTTGGTGGAATCGAAACCGCGCACAAAAATCGCGTTCTGCGCTTGGTTGGTGAAAAATTCCTGATTGCACTCAAATCCCGGCCTGCTCTCGATTATTCTTTATTGGAGTTTTGTAGCGGCGGATATCCGGTTGATTCGGAGGTGCAATCGTATGCCTCGGTCTATCTTTTACCCAGTCCTATTCTCGGTTCTACTGTTACTCACAAGTCTGGCGTTTGCGTTTGCCGGGACTCCCGCCCCGAGTGACGTCGATATCACGGCTCCCGACGGTATTAAATTGCGAGCGACTTTCTTCGCTGCATCGAACATCGCCGCATCGAAGCCCGGCCCCTGGGTCCTTCTGCTGCACATGTGCAATACCGCGCAGGAAATCGTGGGAACCTGTCGCGCTAGGACTGAGCCGATCTGGAATCAATACGCTCACCATCGATAACCGAGGCTTTGGAGAGAGCGGCGGGCCTCGGTTTGAAGGGGGGACGCCTGAGATCAGGCAGCAGTTGAATGAGAAGTGGCCCGGCGACTTTGAGGCCGCCTATCAATTTCTGGTTTCGCAGCCGGATGTCGATAAGAGTCGAATTGCATTCGGCGGCGGAAGTTGCGGTGTCGGCAATGCAGTCAAGCTGGCCGAGAGTCATCCCGATGTGAAAGCTCTGGTACTGCTTGCCGGGACGACGGATGCGAAGGGCATCAACTTTGTTGCAGATCATCCCGAGCGGCCGATCTTCACGGCTGCGGCGGCCGATGATGAATACGGTTCCATGACGCTGCAACTCATGCAGTGGTTCAGCGAACTATCGGGCAATCCGCGGACAAAGTTTTCCGGATTCAAAGATGGGCGGCATGGGACAGAGATTTTCGGCCCACATCCGGAGTTGGTGCAGCAGATCGGGGCCTTTTTGGTCGACACACTGGTTACCTCGCCGGTGGATTTGAAGGTTCCGGTTGCGCGAAAGACGCCCGCTTCCGAGTTTTGGAATCTAGCAAATCAACCCGGGGGCGCGGAGAAGGCTGTTCAGTTCTTTCATGAAGCCCGCAAGCGCGATCCGAACGCGGTGGTCATTCAGGAATTTCCCGTGAATCTGCTGGCCTATGCCAAGCTGCAGGCGGGTCACAACCAGGAAGCCATCGAACTCTTTAAGCTCAATGCGGAGACGTATCCGAATTCGGCCAATGCCCAGGACAGTTTGAGCGATGGGTACCTTGCCGCAGGGGAGAAAAATCTCGCGCTGGCGGCGGAAGAGAAATGCCTCGAACTGTTGCCGGGCGATCCGAACAACGCGCAATACAAAGCCCAACTGGAGAAAGTCGCACAGGACAAGATCGCTAAACTGAAGGCTGAACAGAAGTAGGCATGGCCCGGGAGCGAAAGATCGTACATCCGGATAACCCGCCCGCCCGTCACAGCGTCTAAAAGATGAGCTCATGATTAAGGGGCTTGGTGTCTCTGGACCGGGCGTATAATCAGGCTCAAGGAGTACTCCTATGAAGCTCAGATGGCTGGCAAGCTCTCTCGCTCTGGCCGCTTTCGCTGCAGCGCCGTGGACTATGGCGCAGACAGCGCCTGGACAGGACCCAAACGCGGGCAAGGATCCACAGAGCGCACCCACACCGAGCCCGCAGACCCAGCCTCCCCAGCAGGCCCCGAGCCAGGTACCGACCTCCGATCCGGATGCCGGCCAGCCCAAAGCCGGCGATATGCAGAACGCTCCCAAGAAAGATCCCGGCAGTCTACCGACCCAAGACGATAGCCAGATCAAGCACGATGGCGGCAAGACGGACGTTGATGCCGTAGGCAACCGGAACGTGGGTTGCGGACGAGGAGTGGGAAACTGGTACTCCGTGGAACGCCAGGTAGCCATGGGACGGCAGTTTGCCCAGCAGATTGAGTCGCAAGTCAAGCTGGTGACCGATCCCGTCGTCACGGAATATGTGAACCGGATTGGACAGAATCTGGTCCGCAACTCCGATGCGCAGGTTCCGTTCACCATCAAAGTCATCGACTCCGATGTAGTCAATGCCATGGCGTTGCCGGGCGGATTCTTCTATGTGAATTCCGGACTGATTCTGGCGGCGGACGAAGAAGCCGAGCTGGCGGGGGTGATGGCGCATGAAATCTCGCACGTGGCGGCTTGCCATGCCGCGCGAGAACAGACACGCGCATCCCTGCTGCAAATGGCGTCCATTCCTTTCATCTTCGTTGGTGGGGGAATTGGCTACGCCGGCTACGAAGCTGCTGGAATTGGTGGCATGTTCGGCCTCTTGAAGTTTTCGCGCGGATTCGAGGCGCAGGCCGATTATCTGGGTATCCAATATATGTATCGCGCCGGATACGATCCCTCGGCCTTCGTCTCCTTCTTCGAAAAGATTCAAGCCATGGAGAAAAAGAAACCCGGAACGCTGGCCAAAGCCTTCGAGACTCACCCGCCCACTCCAGGACCGGATCGAAGCTTCGCAGCAGGAGATTCGCAAAATCCTGCCGGCTAAGGCGGAGTATATTGTGACGACTTCCGAGTTCGACGAAGTGAAGGCCCGCTTGGCTGCGATCGAGAACAAGCACAAACTGCTGGATCAGAAGGATTCCAATAAGCCCAGCTTGCGCCGGACATCGAATCCCAGTGACACATCGGGGGATGGTAAGACCGACGATGATCGTCCCACGCTCAAACGCCGTGACGATTCGACGAACTAGCCTTCAGGTATGAAACACTCTCCGGCGGCCTTGTGCCGCCGGTTTTGTTTTGCGGCGGAGGTGCATGATCTGTGTTTTCATTTGTTTACCGTCGCATTCTCTATGCACGGTAACCCTGCCAGGCAGGTTCTGGGCGTGGAAGATGGAGGTAGGGCACCCAACCGGCAAGGTGAGGGAAGAGTACGAACGGGAGGAGGTCGTGCCTGATTTGGACGTCCGGTTCTGCATCCAAAGAGACGTGGACTCACAGGAAGCCGTGATTTAAATCACAGATAGAACTTGCTAAGCAGCCTAGCCTCGGCTACGTTGGAATTTACGCGCAGCGTCCCGCGGAGCGTCCCATGCCAGAAAACACACTTTCAATTACCGACAATCGCACAAATAGAACTTACACGGTCCCGGTGGAGAACGGCACCATCCGAGCCATGGACCTGCGGCAAATCAAGACCGGACCCGAAGATTTCGGGCTGATGACCTATGATCCGGCCTACATCAACACGGCGTCTTGCAAAAGCGCCATCACCTTCATCGA
The DNA here is from genome assembly GCA_963711365.1 of Terriglobia bacterium. Taxonomy (GTDB): domain Bacteria; phylum Acidobacteriota; class Terriglobia; order Terriglobales; family Acidobacteriaceae; genus Sulfotelmatobacter. The sequence goes on from CAVQDY010000002.1 coordinate 345,723, forward strand.
TGGCGACAAGGGCATCCTGCGTTATCGCGGATATCCCATCGAAGTGCTCGCCGAGCGTTGCACATTTCTGGAAGTCGCGTATCTGCTGATGTTCGGTGAACTCCCCACGGAAAAGGAGCTGAACCAGTGGGTGTATGACATCACACACCACACCATGCTGCACGAAACCACGAAGAAATTCATGGAGGGATTCCGCTACTCGGCTCATCCCATGTCCATGTTCGTCAGCACGATCGCAGCGCTGTCGAGTGTCTATCCCGATGCCAAGTTGGTTCGCAGTCCGAAAGATCGAATGCATCAGATCGTCCGTCTCATCGGTAAAGTGCCTTCGATCGCCGCAATGTCGTACCGGCACAATGTCGGCTTTCCGTACGTATATCCCGACAATGATCTGAGCTATACCGAAAATTTCATGAACATGTTGTGGAAGATGGTCGAGCCCAAGTACGTGGCGCATCCCGCGATCGCGCGCGCCCTCGACATTCTTTTCATTCTGCATGCCGATCATGAACAGAACTGCAGCACGAGCGCGGTGCGTGCGGTGGGCAGCTCTGAAACCGATCCGTACCTGGCGGTCGCGTCGGGAGCCTCGGCACTGGCTGGCGTCCTACATGGTGGCGCTAACGAAGAAGTGCTGAAGATGCTCGACGAGATCGGATCGAAAGAGAACGTGCCGGCGTATATGAAGAAGGTGAAGGATGGCCATCTGAAGCTGATGGGGTTTGGACACCGCATCTACAAGAACTACGATCCCAGGGCGAAAATCATCCGCTGGAGCGCGGAACAAGTCTTCGAGGTCACTGGACGAAGCTCCAAACTCGATATTGCGTTGGAACTGGAGCGGATTGCGCTGGAAGACGACTATTTCGTGAAGCGCAAGCTCTATCCCAACGTCGACTTCTACTCGGGAATTATGTACCAGGCCATGGGCTTCCGGCCCGAGATGTTCACGGTTCTGTTTGCGATTCCGCGGACGGCTGGGTGGCTGGCCCAATGGGAAGAGTTGATGAAAGATCCAGAGCAGAAGATCGCACGCCCGCGGCAGATCTACACCGGACATGGGGAGCGGGAATTTGTCCCCATCGACAAGCGCGTGCCGGTGCCGATTCCAGCGGAATATCCCTCGCGTTAATTTTCTGGAAACGAAAAAAGCCTCGTCTGCGGACGAGGCTTTTTTGCGCCACCGGTCCGCAAGTCAATGGGCCGGGTTCTGACACATCGCTTTGACCAGGTCTTTCACCTCGGGCAGATAGCTCTGCGAGTCCTTTACAAAATCCTGCCACTTCATCTGCGACGCATAGGGCGTTTTTTCCTGCAGGATCGTCCAGTCGGCTTCCCAAGCCAGGGATGGATCGTTGGCTTCGACATAGCCTACGCCCAGCGTGGCTGAGCGGCACAAACGATCGGCGAGCGCAACGATTGCGACCAGAGGAGCATTGATGGTCGCGGCGGCAGGGTCGTGATGGCACAGTATTACCTCGACCAGGTCGCTCGAAAAATTCCAGAAGCGTGCGAGAACTTCGCCGCTCTGGCAATGCGTGAATCCCAGCGTCTCGTACTCCACAAGCCCTAGAAACTCGCCCGTCTTCAGGGCATTTTCCAAAGCTGTCTTTTCCTGTTGCGGAAAAAGTACCATGTTCACGATGTACCCCAGGTCATGCAACAGCCCGGCGAGATAGGCTTTCTCGGGATCCGCAAAGCCGACGGCTCGCGCCAGTTTTCGGCTGACAATCGCGCATCCCAGAGAGTGCTCCCAGAAGACCTCCGGCTCCATCGTCTTCTGCGAACCGCTGATCTGCATCATCATCGTGGAGACGGCAATATCGCGGATATGGGAAATACCCAGGGTGCGCACCGCCCCGCGAACTGAATCGGTGCTGGTGCCGCGCCCGAATAGCGGAGAATTTGCCAGACGAAGACACTGAGCGGCGATGGATTTATCACGGCCAATAAGCTCCGCGACGCGGTTCAGGTCAACCTTTTCCGGAACCTGAGAAACTTCGGCCAGCAGACTTTGCAAGATCGCTGGAACACTCGGAATGGATTTGAGCAGATCGTGACGGCCCTGGAATGCTTTCTGCAGGACAGCATTTTCTGAAGCGGGCTGACTGAACTGTAAATGCGTGGTTGGTTGATCCGTCATTCGATAGGGCCATGAGGCATGCGGCGTAACTGCATGCTCCCCTATTGTGCCGCTGATTGCCGCGCAATGGAGCGCCAATGGGAGGGGACGTTACTTGCGTTCCGACCAATATGGGACATTTCCCGTTGCCGAAGCAGACAAGGAGTTCCGTGCCTTCCTGAATGAAGAAACAACGGGAGAGCGGCCGACACCGCGCGCAGGAAATTACGAACATCGCTGGCTTCTTGTCCGAAAAGAAGTAGGGCCTCGGGCAAGGGTTCAAAAGCCGCAGGCCGAGGTCCGCGACTGTGAAAATGGAACACAACTACGCACAAACGGGAGACGACCTCTCGCTATATAGCTTGCTAAGTAAGACAGCCGCTTTAAGCGGCGTCTTTGGCCAGTTGGGCCACCTGTTGGCGATGACGCTCGGGGGAAGTGATGACCTTCATCTGCTGCCAGTCGTAGGCAAACTCTTTGCCGCAGTCGAGGCAGACAACGTAGGTTCCAGTCAGATCAGCGGCCGGGGGGCGGCGCGATGCCCGACGAATAGTTACAGGAAAGCTGTAGCGAGCATGCCTGCATCCAAAGAACGCATCCACTAGTTTGGCGATCATAGACCCACCTTCCATACCTGAGCGTGTATGCAAAGCCCTGGGAATTCTTACTGAGAGTGACTCCCCCTCCATGACAATCTGTACTCTTGGTCACTCACCTACTTAGATTCACCGATTGGCAAAAAGGTTTAGGTTTTCAAACCGGCGTGGGTCTTGAGGCCCAGTGGTTGCAATTCCATGAGGACGCGGGAGTTAGAGCGCGGGAGGCAAAATTTTGCACAGCTTTCAGGCTTGCGGGTTATCTCTCCAGATACCTCCGAGGCAGGCAAAAGCCCGATTTTAAGCGGGAATTCATAATCAGTCTGAAATTTGGCCGCAGCGTCACACTGCCTTTAGAAACTCGCGAACGAGTCGTGCATGCAAGCTCAGCGATAGCGGCGGCCTGCAATTCTGCTGCAAAGCTGCGCCGTCGACGCGGACGACCGATGAGTTTTATGGAAAGGGATCGTGTGGTCAGCAGCCAAGACTGCTCACGATATTACACGCTCTGCGGGCCGCGCTTCTTGTGCTGCTGGCACTTCGTCATGATGGCCGAGCGCAGCCGACTGCGCAGGTCTTCGGGCAGTTCGTAGAGCTGCGAATCGCGATAAATCTCGATGGTCTTCTTGGTGGTATCGCAAACAACGTAGCAGTTGTGGCACCAGGAAAGATGGTTTTCCAACTCGACTTTGGTTTTTTCGTCGAGAACGCCGTCCAGATAGCTGGTCAGCTCATTGAGGAATTCAGAGCATTTCACAGGTCGCCATCTCCGCTCGCCACATCATTTTTAACATCTCCGTCTTTGGAATCCTTGCTCTTGCCGTTGCCCGGTTCGCGCCGCTGGAAGTACCGTCCCAGCCGCTCGCGCAATTGCAGGCGCGCCCGCAACAGCCGGGACTTTACCGCAGGGACGCTCAATTCAAGCGCCGCTGCCGTCTCTTCGGTCGAGAGACCTTCCACGTCTCTCAGCACAAACACCGTCCGGAAGCCTGGGGGAAGGCCCTGGATGGTCTTGCTCAAAATTTCTCGTAATTCCGCTTGCGTGTACTGCTGTTCCGGATTTGGGCTCCAGTCCGCGATTTCACGCGGAAGGGAATCGTCTTCCGTCTTAATGTCTTCGTCGAGCGATACTGTTCGCTCAGGCTTGCGGCGCCGCAACTTCATCAACGCTTCGTTGACGGCGATGCGCACCAGCCACGTATAAAACTTGGACTGCTCCTGGAACTGTGCCAGGTTGCCATAAGCTTTCAGGAACGCTTCCTGCACCACGTCTTCCGCGTCTTCACGGTTTTGCGTGATGTGCTGCGCGATCCTGAAAACATTGCGGTCGTAACGGCGGACCAGCTCTTCAAAGGCTGAATCGTCGCCCCGCTTGGCTGCCTGTACGAGCGCCAGTTCCTCGCTAACAGGTCCTACTACTTTGTTTTGGATGGCTCCCATGTGTCAGGCGATGCAGTATTTTGCAGCGATCATCTCCGTCAAAGTAGATCTTATTTTACTTGTTCCCATGGGAATCTGGCGAATCGCGGGGAAATCCTCCTGCCTTGCTGCGGCCTCCGGCGTGAGGCACGGCATTCGACGGCAGAGATCATACCGGACGGCGCTAGAAGGCTGTGCCGGGTATTATCCATGCGAATCGATGGAAGCCGCTACATTGCCGGAACGAGGGATAGCGAGTAAGATGGTCTTACCATGCAAACCCGAGTTTCCACCAAAGGGCAAGTAGTTTTGCCTAGCCCGATTCGCAAGCGCTTAGATTTACGACCCGGAGACCCGCTAGACGCTAATGTCGAAAACGGGCGCATTGTTTTAACCCCTCGACGCAAGCGCATGCATCGTGCCAAGCTGATGGTCGATCCTGTTACGGGCCTACCAGTTCTGAGCGCAGGTCCGGACGCGCCCATTCTGACCCGCAAAGACATAGAGGACATACTGACGAACTTTCCATGATCTACCAGCCATGATCTACCTGCTCGATGTGAATGCTCTTGTCGCTCTCGGACTGCTGAATCATCAGTTTCACAGTCGAGTAGCTCGGTGGGTCGGTTCCTCAGGTTCTCTGCAACTGGCCAGTTGCTCGATTACGGAGATAGGTTTCGTTCGTGTTCTGTCCCAGGCTTCGGCATATGGATTCAGTATTGCCCAGGCACGCACATTGTTGCTTCGGCTCAAGCGCGCGCGTGGTGCTGCGTTTACTTTCATTTCCGACGCGCACGACGTCTCGAACCTCCCCGCCTGGGTCAAGACGCCAAAGCAGATCATCGACGGCCATCTTAGCGAACTCGCCAAAGCCAATGGCGCGATTCTGGCTACGCTGGATGAGAGCATCGCCGACTCGTATGTCATCCCCGACTAGCCTGTGCGATTCATGCTGCTCGGGCCGCGGCCTCTCCGCGCTTCTGTCCTCGATCGTTCTGGCACGGTGTCTGTCAGCACCACGGGAAACAGCCGATGCAAAAGGTCAATGCGCGTAATCGGGATTTTCCGCAACGACACAGCTCGTACAATAAAACAACATCGAACCAGCTGCCCCTCCGTGGCACTCTATGCGCCATTTGATGCCGATCGTTACGCCGCGCCTGATCTTGCGTCCACCAACGCTGGGCGATTTGGATTCCATCCAGGCCGCCAAGGAGGAAGCGTGGCCCGATTTGCAGCGTTGGATGAGCTGGGCGTTCGAGAACCAACGGTCGCGGCAAGCGATGGAAGATTCTATTCGGCGAGTGATGGATTACCAGAATCATGCGGGAATCGCATTGGCCGGATTCCATCGCATCAACGGGGACTTCGTCGTTCGAACCGCCTTGGATCTTACTCGTGAGCAAGACGTCTATGAAACCGGATACTGGGTCGCGCCTAAATACGCCGGACGGGGCATGGCCACAGAGGCAGCAAACGCAGCGATTCGGTACGCATTCGGCCACCTTGGCGCGAAGGCAATCAGCATCGGGTACTTCGACGGGAACGAGCCGAGCCGGCGCATCGTGGAGAAATTGGGATTCGAGAGATTAGGCGTAGCCCACAACGCGGCGACACGTTGCATTGACGGCACGAAACTGGATCGTCATGAATACCTTCTGACGAGCCCCGATGCACTACCCGAACTCGACGTTTCATGGGGTTGAGCGATCCGGCATGGACTCCATGCAGCCGATCCCTGTCATCCGTCAACTAAGAAACCAGTAACTTGATAGCCGCTGATTTGTTCTTCTTGCTGCGCCACAGAAAGCCTCTTGTTTTCTGGGTTGGTGCGCTGTAGATTAACGTCGTTCAAGAGGTGGGAGATGCCAACCCGTCGGAAATTTCTGGAAAAATCCACACAGTTCGCCGCCTGCGCTCTCGCCGCCGGTACGGTGGCCGCGTCGTCCAGCGAGGCCCAGTCTCCGCAGCCACCAGCACCTGCGAAGAAACTGAACATCCTCATGAGAAGTTCTTGGGGAACAGATGACCCCACTCGAGCATCGTTTGCTTTTTCCCATGGGCTTGCGTTGTCCGATGCCGGTCATAACGTGCAGATCTTCCTTACTGCTGACGCGACATACCTGATGCGCAAAGAAACCGTGGATGTCGTCAAACCCGTGGGCTGGCCGCCGCTCGCCGAGACAATGGCTAAGATTGTCGCCAAACACATCCCCGTTTTCGCTTGAGGAGCATGCTCCCGGGCCCGTGGGGTCACGGACGCAGACTTAGCGAACTGGGGTGCCAAATGGGGCGGCGTGCCAATCTACGTTTCGTTAGTGGAATGGGCTGACCGCATCATCAGCGAATGACCAGACAGCGCTTTTGTTTCCCGAAAGATCTGTGTCTCGAAAATTTCTTAAACGAGAAGCTGTCTGCCGCTGTCAGCGATTGCGGCTCAAAATCCCGGCTGGGCGATCATCTACGTTTACAACGCCATCCAGACTTGCCCCGGTGTCAAGATGAACAATCCTGGGGAAATCATCTCTCCGTGTTCATTCTCAAACTGCTATAGAATCGGAATTCGGTTTTCCGTACCCCGGTGGAACAGGGTACTTCGGTACCCTGCTGCCGGTTTAGAAGTACTCCTATAATCTGCAGTTAGGGCAATGTCCTTTTGGCGGTGGCGAGGATCGAGCAGGTATGGAGCGCCGGACTGAGATGGTTTTCTGAGCATGGCGGAGAGCAAGGAAATCAAGCAAATTGTTGAGCGAGCAGTCGCGCAGGTTCTTGATCGCCATCTGCCGAATCTGCAGGCAGAGTTAGTCGAGCGCGTTCTGGCGGAATTGCCCGCGGCCTCGACTGGCGGAGAATCTGTCGCCACGGGACCCTCGTCTGACGGGCTCGTACAAGCGATCTCGACTATTCACGCCGGCACAACCCAAAAAGAGATTCTGAAGTCTTTGCTCGAAACCGGCATCGCCTATGCCTCCCGCGTTGCGCTCTTCGTGGTCAAGGCCGGTGCTGCAAGCGGATGGCAAGCTCGAGGATTCGGGGACGACGAAGCCATCAAAGATTTTCCGCTCGATATGGCGGCTGGACCTGCTTCCCACGCGTATCAGAATCGCATTGTGACCCCGGCAAATATCGCCGAGATGGACCGCCGGTTCGTTAAACAGTTTGGCGGACCGGAGAATGAACAAATCCTGGTGTTGCCTCTGGTATTGAAGGATAAGGTCGCGGCGCTTCTTTATGCGGATGGAGGATCCGAGAATCGACTTGATCCCGGATCGCTCGAAGTTCTGGTGATGTCCACCAGCGCTTGGCTGGAAGTTACGTCTCTACGCAAACAGGCGGCTCAGCGCGAAATCGAGAGCGCACCGGCAATGGAGCCATCGGTTCCGCGTTCCGCCCGCTCCCGCCCCCGTGCATAGCATCAGCGCCTTCAACGACCCCTTTGCGGCCCATACACCAAAGCACACGGAGAAGGCTGCTCCTGAGCCCGAACCAGAGCCTGCCGCTGAGGTCGTGGAAGTAGCATCGAGCGCGGCCACGGCCAGCGCAGCCGCCGCTCCGGCAGCGGACCCGTTTGCCGGGCTTTCCGCGGAAGATGCCGACACCCACCGCAAAGCCCAGCGTTTTGCCCGACTTCTGGTGGATGAAATAAAGCTCTACAATCAGGCCAAGGTCAATGAAGGCCGCCGCAATAAAGACCTTTACGATCGCCTGAAAGAGGATATCGACAAGAGCCGTGCCACGTTTCAGAAGCGTTACGGCAGCACGGCAGCGGCCAGCGGTGATTATTTCCAGAAAGAAGTCGTCCGCAGCCTAGCCGAGGATGATTTGTCAGTGATGGGTGCGAACTTTAAGAAGTAGAAAGTGGGTAGGGCACGACTTTATTCGTGCCGCTTAAGGCATCCAAGTGATCAGGGGCTTTGGCCCCCGTGAAATTGCTCTCAGACGTTGTACGGCAAAACAGGTTCTGGATTCGCGTCTCCGCGCGAAGAAATTTAAATTGGTTCAATTGGGTCTCAAGTGGTGGTGTGTACTCGCTCTGGCCGGCGTGTTCGAGTTGTCAGGCGAGGCTCGCCCGTTAATCTCGTCGCGTCCGCAACAAGCAACAAATCCCGCGGCTGAGGATTCTCCAGACAAGCAGTCTCCGAAAGCGCCCAAGACTCCGCCACCCAAAGCCGAGCCCGATCAATCCGGGGCCAAAGCTACTCCGCATAAATCTGCCAGCTCCAGAAAGAAGCCGGTCGCATCCCACAGCACTGCCGCCAAAAGAAAAAAGCGTCCAATGTCTCCTCGTGTTCGCCGCATCCGGCAGGCGTTCGTGGCTTCGACGACGTTGCGTCCGATGGCGCAGCAGTTAATTCAGGACCGCACGCCCGCAGGATACGCGGGAGTCGAAGCGTACGCCCGGACTCACTCGAAAGAAGATGCCGGCGCGCTCGCCTGGCTGGTCGTGGGCTACGCACATTTCATCGATCACGATTATGCCAAGGCCATCGAACCGCTGAATCGCGCCAAACCCATGGCAGGAGATCTCGGCGATTACATCTCCTACTATCTTGGAACCTGCTACCTGCAGACTGGCCGCCAGGCGGAAGGTCTCGCCGCGCTGGCCAATTTTGAAACCAACTATCCCGATTCGTTACTCATCCGCGACGCTCACCTGAGCTACGCCAACGCGCTGCTGACCGAAGGACGAGCTGCGGAAGCCGCCCAGCTTCTGGAAAAAGATCGCCTGCCCGCCCGCTCCGACATTGAACTTGCGATCGGAAAGGCGTACGCCGCTCTCCACGATGAGGCCAAAGCTTCGGAGGCGCTGTCGAACGTCTATTACAGAATGCCGACTTCGCCCGAAGCCGACGCCGCAAACACGGAGTTGAAGAAGCTTTCGATCGCCGCGCAGCCCGGTATAGCCATGCGCAGGACCAGAGCCGATCTGCTGATGAAGGCGCGCCGTTATGCGGATGCGGCGGACGAATATCGCGAGCTCGCCATTCACGCGGGTGCGGCCGATCGCCCCGCGGCACTGCTTGCCCTCGCCGACGCTATGCATCGCAGTGGACGCAATCGCGAGGCGAAAGCTGAACTGACAACTCTTCCGGGCGCAACTCCCGATCAGAGCGCGCAGCGGCTCTATATCCTGGGCGAAGTGGCCTGGGCTTTGGACGAGAATGACGAGTTTTATCACACGGTCGATCAGCTTCGCGAAACTGCGCCAACGAGTGCATGGCTGGAGTCAGCGCTGCTCTCGGCCGCGAACCTGCATCTGGTCCATCACGAGTACGATCAGGCACTCGACGCTTTCCGCGAACTGCAACAGCGTTTTCCGAAAGGCGCGAAGGCTTCTTACGCACATTGGAAGACAGCGTGGCTCACGCTGCGTCAAGGACGCAACGACGAAGCGCGAAAGCTTTTCGAAGAGCAAATCGCCGCTTATCCGACGGGGAACGAAACTTCGGCTGCTCTTTACTGGCGAGCGCGCCTTGCCGAGGAAGAAAACCAGCCAGCCATGGCTCGCGCGTTCTATCAAAAGCTCTCGGATCGTTACCGCAATTACTATTACGCGGAGTTAGGTCGCCAGCGCTTGAAGAAGTTGCCCCAGGCGCCGGATCCTCCTGGTCAGTACACAATCCTTGACCACGTTCCGCCGCTGGAGCACGGCGACAAGATCACGCTGGCGGAGCCACCGGCCGACGATCTCCACTTGCAGAAAGCCAAGCTGCTGGGCAACGGAGGATTGGTGGATATGGCGGTGCGCGAGCTCGATGCCGCGGCCAATGATGACACCGATAGAAGCTGGGCCCCGGCTGAAACGGCACAACTTTACATCGATACCGGACACTTCGATCGCGCCATCGAAGTGATGAAACGGTCCGTCCCTAGTTATTTCGCGGTCGATATTCCCACGCTGCCGCGTGAGTACTGGGAGGCGCTTTTTCCGCGTCCCTACTGGTCGGACTTGAAACGCTTCTCCGTGGCCAACGGGCTTGATCCTTACCTGGTGGCATCGTTGATTCGCCAGGAATCGGAGTTCAACCCGGTAGCCGTCTCCCGCGCAAATGCCGTGGGGCTGATGCAGTTACTACCGCGGACCGGAAAACTCGTCGCCCATCAGGTTGCGCTGAAGCATTACAACCCAAGCCAGCTCTACACGCCCGGGGTCAATCTCGAACTCGGCACGCGCTACTTTCGCGGTATGGTCGATCAGTTTGGGGGCTCGTTCGAGCAGGCGCTGGCCGCCTACAATGCCGGCTCCGACCGCGTCCTCGAATGGATGGGACAGGGCACGTATCGGGATTCCGCCGAGTTCGTCGAGTCAATTCCGTTCACTGAGACTCGCGAATACGTGCAGGCGATCTTGCGGAATGCTAGCGTTTACCGCCAGCTCTACGGGACACCGTAGGACTTCTTCTCGTCGTCTTCACGCGGCGCTAGAAACTTCTCATCGCTGTCGGGCATGAGTGAAAGTCCGGCGATGAGAATTCTTCTTTCCCACACTCAGGTCGTTTTAACTGTGCCCTGAACACGTCGACAACTCGGGAGCGTGCACCGCATCTCGTCCCGGAGACTGACCTTCACTACTAGTAATTGCCGCAACCTGCGATCTGTGATAAACCGGGTGGACGATTCAGAAGGGGTAAGAGCCTGCTCTTCATGGCCGTCAGCCCGCTGAGTCCCAAACCTCCTCGCAGGTGCCGCCATGAGCCTTGATCTGGATATTCCCTTGGGTGCCAAATTTCGCGACTATTTTTCCAAGCTGGCGGTGGTAATAGCAGTCACGCTGTTTCCTGGGCTGCTGCTTGCCCAGCAACTCGGTGGATCTCCACAGCTGACATTGCTCGATCCGGTGCCTGCACTGCTCAGCGGTCCGATGGTGACGACTAACGCCAGCGTGCTGGCGACGAAGGGCCGAGCAGTGCAGGGAGTTGCGGCGGACGCGGTCGCCGAACTGGTGTTGCGCGTTCCCGCAAAATCGGTCGGAGAGCAGTTTAACTTTACCGTCATCAACGATCAGGGCCAGCAAAGCACTTCCTCCGCCGAGGATGGCGGTCTGGGTGCGATTGGAGCGACAGCGTTCACACTGAGCCAACTGACCGTCTCCGCGGTAAGCACGTCGAAGGGACCGATGGCATTTGCCATCTATGGCGTGCCTGTCGATTTTCCGAGACCCGAGGGCCAAGATGCGGAATCCACAGAGCGGATGATTACGCTCACCGTTCTGGCAGTAGACACGGGTCTCTCGTCCAGTGTGCCGGTGACGATTTTGCGACCCCCGCTAGCCCTGATTCACGGACTGTGGGGCAGTCCGGCGTCATGGGACGATTTCACGCCGCTGATCAGTGACACGCGCTTCAGCATCGTCCGCGCGAATTATTCGGCGGTGATCGGTCCGCAGATCGCATCTTATAAGCCCTCCTACCCGTCGTGGGCGGTAAGCAGCCTGCAAAATGCACAGCAGAATTCGCTGGGCTTCGCCTACAACGCGCCCATCGTAGGTAAACAACTCGCAACGTTCATCAACCAGTTCAAAATGGGCGCGAATCCGGAAGCCATTGCCGTGGCGGCGGTGCAGGCCGACATCGTGGCGCACAGCATGGGAGGCGACATCACGCGGACCTTCCCCCTGTTCAGTCAGTTTTATAACAACACTACGTTTGCTCTGGGCTATGTACATAAAGTGATCACGATTGGAACGCCGCACTGGGGTTCGCCGCTGGCTACGCATCTCCTGGACAATGACAATCAGTGCGTCCGTGGCGTTCTGGCTTTGTCGGGGAGCCCGAGTTTCAGTTCCGTGACGTTCAAAGGCGGCGGCACCACGACCGGTGGAGTGGGAGACCTGCAAGGCGATGGATTCGGTGCTGGATTGAGTCCGGCGCTACAGAAGCTGCAGAATCCGATCCCGCATCCGCTGCCAACCGCGCTGATTCAGGGATTGGAGTCGCAGGAACAGTTGGCTGGCCTCGATTCTTCCTCCGTAGCGAAGTCGATCCGGCTACTTTGCTTCACGGACTATCTGGCCAAGCATCTCACGTCTACAGGTTGGCCTGAAGTCTTCAACCAGCAAAGTGATTCCATTGTGCCAGCACTGAGCGAAGTGGCGGGGTTGAGCGACTTCACGTCGGTGAACGGCGTGATTCACTCGGCCAGCTCGGAGCAATTAGGATTTGGCCCCCCGGCGGAACTGGATGCCGCGGGAAATATTCCCGGGACGGTGATCGATCTGCTCAATACACCGGTCACGAACCCGGTGTTTGTTGGGCTCCCGGTGCAATAGAGGATCGCGGAATACTTTCGATCATGGCCCGTGGAATCCACCGCCACGTGCGCAAGGCCAAAGCCCTCCAATCACCGGACCAACTGTCGAAGGCTAAACCAGATTTGTTGCTCCAGAGCAACGAGCATCGAGCACATGAGCGCTAATCTTTATTCGGCGCTCTTTTTCTCGTGTATGCTTGACCGGCACGCCGCCGGTCCGGCTCGCTCCCTGAGTTGTTTTCCAGATTCTCTTTACCTTAATGATGAAAAGGCAGGTCGCATAAATGTCCATTGAGCACGGGGCTCGTGAGTCTCGAAGAAGCACGCGAGTTCCCTTAAAGGTATTGATTGAGGCCACGGGTGTTACTGAACCTCTGAATTGTGAAGGCGAGACCCTCGTCGTCAACCTACATGGAGCACGGATGTCGACGACTGTGCCTTTGCGGATTGGGATGAAAATCCAAATTCATGTCATTCTGACGGATAAACGTGCTTTAGCCCAAGTGGTCTACGTCGATCCTGACTGTCCTCAGCACTGTGGAATCGCACTAGAGAAACCGCAAAACATTTGGGGAGTGTCTCTTGTGCCTGATGATTGGCAGGAAGGCGATTCCCGATGACTGACAGGAATCCCATCTTCCACTGAACAAGCCCTTCATATAATTCCTGGATGCACAGTAAAGCCCCCGGAATCAATCGTATAGACATAACGGTTAAAGCGTTTCAACTTGCCGATACAGGTCCTTGGCTGAGCTGCGAACATCCCCATTGTCTCGACCTCGAATCCCTATGGGATAGGTTCCCACGCTCTCCAAAGGGCATCGCTGTCGGCGAGCCGGTCGGAGTTTACGAACTTCCTATCTCGTAGAATTCCGGGAACCGTCCGGCAACGACGCACGTACCATTTGACGACAGCTTCTTTACGACGGAGGTGTGCTCATGCGAACTTTGCTTGCGCTGCTCGCCCTAAGCTCCGCACTCTTGTCTGCTCAACAGACGTTCGCTCAGGACGACAAAATTGAAGAAATTGGCAAGAGTCCGGTTGAAACCGAGTTCGCGCCCGGCGGCCGGGTCCGCCTCGATTTATGCCCCAGTAAGAGCGAATTGATCGGTCGGGATGACTCGATGCTGCGCGTATCGTTCCGTCCCGAGCGCGACGACGTGCGGGTTCGATTTCAGGTGTCCGGCGACCGCGCCGACATTCGGGTCTCCGATTGCCCACAACAATTTCCAGATAAAAATCGAGATTCCCAAGTCATCGGCGCTCTACGTCCGCATGATGGCCGGCCAGCTCGACGTGCGCGACATTACCGGTGACAAGGATGTCGAACTCACCTTCGGACAGCTCAACCTGGATGTCGGCAAGCCCGACAATTATGGCCACGTTGATGCATCGGTGAGCAGTGGGGCTATCGACGCAGATCCCTTCGATGTACACAAAGGGGGCCTGTTCCGTTCTTTCGATCACGATGGGCCGGGAAAATTTCGGCTGCACGCTCACGTGGGAGCCGGACAGGTGGATTTGCGGTAGGGATTCCTCGCTTTGCTCGGAATGACAACGAATCTAAGAATCGGATTTACGCGGGCGAATTACAAATTCGTGGCGTGCTTGGGATTTCCGAAGACAATCTCCAGCACCAGCAGGCTCGCCCCAACTACGATTGCGCTATCGGCGAGGTTGAAGACCGGCCACTGATATTGCTTCACGTAGAACAGCAGAAAATCGACTACGCGTCCTTTGGCTACGCGGTCCCACAGATTGCCCACCGCACCGCCGAGAATCAGCGAGAGGGCAATCCCGGTAAGAGTCAGCGACCGCGACTGCCTCCAAAGCAAAATCGACACCACGATCATTGCGATCACCGAAAAGCTGATCAGCGCCGCGGTCTTCCAGTGTGATGGCGAATCCGCGAAGAGACTGAATGCCGCCCCGGTATTTTCAGTGTGAGTAATGCGGAAGAATCCCGGGATGATCTGGATATGGGTGTACATCTGGATGCGAGCCGCCACCAGCCGCTTCGACCAGCGGTCGAGCAGCACAACGATCAGGGCGATCAGAAAATGAAGGGTGCGCACGGAAGAGGTCTTCATCGGGGTTAGGATTGATGCCCGCTGTGTTCCAGTTCCTGTAGCACCGCACTACAGCGCTCGCAAACCGTGGGATAGTTCTTGTCCTCGCCCACATGCGTCGAGTAATTCCAGCAGCGATCGCACTTGGCGCCGTCCGCTTTCTTCACTTCGACCTTGACCCCGCTCGTGCCGTTGCCGGAGCCCTGCGCCAGGGACACGTGCGAGACGATGAAGAGATAGCGCAACTGCTCGGCATTGCGCTGCAGGACCGAATACACCGGATCGGCTGCGGTGGTCGCCACCTGCGCTTCGAGCCCGGTTCCGATCAGCTTGTCGTTGCGCGCTTCTTCAAGAGCCTTCAGCACTTCATCGCGAACCGAGCGCAAAATCTTCCAGTCTTCGTTAGACTTTGCATCCGTCGCACTCACAGCCGAACTCCCCAGAATATCGACGGCGGCCGGAAACTGTGCCACATGTACGCTGTCCGTGCGTCCCTCGACTTTGGGCAAGTATTGCCAGATTTCTTCACAGGTGAAACTCATGATCGGGGCCAGCAAGCGCGCCAGCGCTTCGCCGATGCGCCAAATGGCGGTTTGCGCACTCCGGCGCGCCTGCGATTTCGGAGCAAAGATGTAAAGCCGATCCTTCAACACGTCGAAATAAAACGCGCTTAGATCGACGATGCAGAAATGATTCAGCCGGTGATAGATCCGGTGGAAGGCAAAATCGTCATACGCCTTGCAAACATCATCAGCGAAAGCCACTGTCTGCCGCAGCATGTATTGATCGAGCGCTTCCATCTGATCGAACGGAACTGCATCTTTGGACGGATCGAAATCCCCGATGTTGCCGAGGATGTAGCGGAAAGTGTTGCGGATCTTCTTGTAGTTCTCGCCCACGCGCTGCATGAGCGCTTCCGAGCCGACTACGTCTTCGCGGAAGTCGACCGAAGCGACCCACAGTCGTACAACTTCTCCGCCGAGTCGGCTGGAGATGTCGACCGGGTCGACGTCGTTGCCGCGCGATTTCGACATCGCCTGGCCTTTTTCATCGAGCGTCCATCCCGGCGTGACCACGCCTTTATACGGAGGCGTCTGGTGCGTGCCCATGGCGCAGAGCAGGGAAGACTGGAACCATCCGCGATACTGATCCCCGCCTTCGAGATAAAGATCAGAAGGCCACGGATAAGTTGGTTCATCGTCGACAAGCGCGAGATAGCTTGTGCCCGATTCGAGCCACACGTCGAAGATGTCGGTCTCTTTTTCGAATTTCGTTCCGCCGCAGTGCGGACACTTTGTCTCCGAAGGAACGATGCTGTTAGGCGCGTCCGTGAACCACGCATCGGCGCCGGACTTGCGAAACAGATCGACAACTTTCTGGTTGATCCCTTTGTCGTTGAGCGGCTTGCCGCATCCTTCGCAAAGAAACACCGCGATGGGCACGCCCCACACGCGTTGCCGCGAAATGCACCAATCGGGGCGCGTCTCGATCATGTTCGAGAGGCGCTCTTCGCCCCACGCCGGATCCCACTTCACTTTCTTGATCTCGGCCAGCGTGCGCGAGCGCAGCGTGTCATTTCCTGAACCTCGCTCCCGCTCTGAACCTCGCTCCCCGCCCGTGCCGCCGGGCATCGGCGTTTCCATCGAGATAAACCACTGTTCGGTGGCGCGGAAGATCACCGGATTGTGGCAGCGCCAGCAGTGCGGGTACGAGTGCTCAGTTTTTTCTGTATGGAGCAGCGCACCGCGGCTGCGCACCAGATCGATGATGGGCTGATTCGCATCCCACACGCGCTTTCCCGTGTACTCCGGCAAGCCGTTCCGCAGAATCCCTTTTTCGTCGACGTTGCTCGTGGCGTCGAGCCCGTACTTCATCCCCGTGATGAAGTCCTCAGCGCCATGTGACGGTGCCGTATGCACCACGCCGGTTCCGGTATCCATGGTGACGTAGTCCGCGAGTACACCCAGAACTTTGCGATCGAGAAACGGGTGCTGGAAAGTCAGGCGCTCGAGCTTGCGTCCTGCAAAGTTCGCCAGGGGCTTGGGATCGGCAAGATTGCACTTCGATGCCACTTCGCTCGCCAGCTTCGACGCAACGATGTAGACCTCGCCGCCGGACTCCAGCGCGACGTATTCCTCATCCGGATGAAACGCTACCGCCATCGACGCAGGCAGCGTCCATGGAGTCGTGGTCCAGATGATGGTTGAAACTTTTTTCCCGGCCAGCGCAGGATCAATCCGCGTGGGATCGTCAATCAATGCATACTTCACGAACACCGTGTGGCTGGTGTGGTTCTCGTATTCAACCTCGGCTTCGGCGAGCGCAGTCTCGTCGTGCATGCACCAATAGACCGCGCGCAGGCCCTTATAGACGAAACCATTCTCGTAGAAGGAGAAGAACGTCGACAGGACGACCGATTCGTACTGCGGAGTCATGGTGGCGTAGGGCCGGTCAAATCGTCCGAAGACCCCAATGCGTTTGAACTGCGTCCGCTGCAAATCGAGATACTTCTCGGCGTACTTGCGGCACTCCGCACGCACCGCAGTCGGAGCCATTTGCAACTTCTTTCCGCCCAGTTCCTTGTCGACTTTAATCTCGATCGGAAGTCCGTGACAGTCCCAGCCCGGTACATAAGGAGCGTCGAATCCCG
>CAVQDY010000003.1:0-169406 GCA_963711365.1 Terriglobia bacterium
CCCAGAAAAATTGTGCGAAACCGAGCCCGCCTTCGAGGATCGCCGCTCCAGATCTCAGCGCGCTCGATTGATCGCCATGTTCCATAGCGATAATCATTGCGTCGGCTCCCAGTGCAACCCCGTACAGCTCGTTTACAATCTCAGGTAACAGTTTCCTAAAAAGCTATGCGGTGAGGACCATGAAAAGACTTGCGGTGCTGATTCTGTTCGTGTCGCTTTGCGGAGTTGCCTTCGCGGCCGATGAGCAAAAGGATTCGAAGGCTGTGGATCGTGTGCAGGCCGCCGCCGACGTGCTGGACCAGATCCAGTCCGCCCCGGATTCCGGAATTCCCACAAACGTCCTGGGCAGCGCCGACTGTATCGCCGTGGTGCCGTCGATGCTGAAAGCCGGGTTTATTTTTGGCGGAAAGTATGGCCGCGGATTGGCAAGTTGCCGCACTCCGAAGGGATGGAGCGCCCCGGCTTTCTTTATGATCGGAGGCGGAAGCTTTGGATTTCAGATTGGCGGGCAGGCCGTGGATCTCGTCATGCTGATCATGAATAACGATGGCATGCAGCATCTGTTGTCGAGCCAGTTTGCCCTGGGCGCCGACGCCTCCGTCGCCGCGGGACCGGTCGGACGGCATGCCGAGGGCAACACGGACTGGAAACTGCGGGCGCAGGTACTCACCTACTCCCGGGCGCGCGGCGTGTTTGCTGGCGTCAGCCTGAACGGCGCGCGTATCAGTTTCGACAAGAATTCCACGCGCCAGTTCTACGGTCACATGGTAACTTCCAAGGCATCGCTGACCGGGGAAGTGGAACCGCCGGCGAATGCGAACGCATTCCTGACCAGCCTCGCGAAGTGGGCGCAGGAAGCCGCGAAATAGCTTGCTGCCGTATCGCACCGAAACTTGGGGAATGACCACGGCATCTCCCCGGGCATCACGGACCACCGAGAACTGACAACTGAGAACCGTAACCCAGCGCGTTCTTTACACCCTTCCAGTCATCTGGCTGGTCGTCTCGCTGGTTTTCCTGATGATCCACCTGGTTCCCGGAGATCCCATCGAGCAGATGCTCGGGGAAGGCGCGCCGCCCGCCGACATCGCCGCCACCCGCCACGCTTTCGGCCTCGACGCCCCTCTCGGCGAACAATACATTCGCTACTGGAAAGGCGTACTTCACGGAGATCTCGGCCGCTCCATCCGCTATAACCAGACCGTCACAAAACTTCTCGCCCAGCGCTATCCGTACACGCTGCGTCTTACGCTGGCGAGCCTTTTCGTCGCAATCATGCTTTCTATCCCGGCCGGAGTTCATTCCGCCCGCCGCCGCAACCGTTGGGACGATCGCCTGCTCTCGGTCGTCAGCCTGTTCGGTCTTTCATTTCCGAACTTCGCTCTCGGCCCCATCCTCATTCTTCTCTTCGCCATCAAACTCGGCTGGCTTCCCGTGTCCGGCGCAGGATCATTGGCTAATCTTGTCCTCCCCGCGATCACTATGGGGAGCGCCCTCGCTGCGATCCTCACTCGCATGGTCCGCACCTCCATGCTCGAAGAACTCAGCCAGGACTACATCCGCACGGCCCGCGCCAAAGGACTTCCCGAGCGCACCGTCGTTTACCGTCACGCTCTGCGTAACGCCATGATCCCGATCTTGACCGTGCTGGGTCTGCAGTTCGGCGCTCTTCTCGCCGGCGCCATCGTGACCGAAACCATCTTCTCCTGGCCCGGCATCGGACGCCTCACCATCCAGGCCATCTCCAACCGCGATTACTACCTGGTCCAGGGCTGCATCCTCGCCATCGGCCTGACCTACGTTGCAGTAAATTTTCTAACGGATGTGCTGTACTCGGTGGCGAACCCACGAATAAGGCAATAGCGGCCATGCGGAATCGAGTTTTCACCCTGATGTTATCGCTTACGCTTGCGGTACCTTCACAATCGCGAGCGCAAGCAGGGTCCAAGACCGCCGCGCCGGAGAATACTCCCGCCACCATACCGGTGTATCGCGTCTCCTTCGATCGTCACGACGCCGTGTCCGGCGTGAGCTCTTCGCCAGTCATTGAATTGCCCCTTCAATGCGCAAGCGACGGCACCATGTTTATGAGTTTTGTCGCGTCGGTGCCAGCCGGCATCGGTGTTGTTCCACCACCAGAACCTCCATCGGTTCGATTGGTCTCGGTTTCTACATCAGGTCAGGGCCAAACCTTCGACCTCGACAAGGTTCCCGAGCTCTACATTTCGAGCCAGATCGATCGTTTTGCCGCTGATTCACAGGTCGCTTTCCTGGTCAACGCCTCAAAGCAATACGAGGCAGGCAAGCGCCGTTTCAGTATGGCCGATGGTAGCCAACATGAATACAGCATCAATGCGGCGGAACAGCATCGATTCATCGTGACTTTCAAACGGGACGGCACCTATCATCGTTCCGTCCAAATCGAAGATCCGTTTCAAATTCAGCAGCTCGGCGTTTTTCCTTCCGGAGCGTTTCTCGCGTTTGGGTACGACGAGAAAGACGATTCGCCAAAACTGGCGATGCTGAAAGAAGACGGTACGCTTCTGAAACCGCTACAGCCCGCAAAGAATGACGTGCCGGAATCAATCCTTGGAAAAGACCCTGCACGTCCCAAAGTTGTTTTACCGGCGCAGTTTGTGCCAGATGGCCGCTCAATTCTCATCGTTCAGAGCGACAGCGATTTCCCATTACTCGATGTGAGTGATGGCGGCGCCATTCAGGCCATTCGTGCCAAGTTGCCCCAAGGTATGCAAATCAAATCGCTCATCCCAAGCGACCGCAATCTGTACGCGGTGATCGGCGCTAGCGTGGAACGAGACTCCTCTAAGGAGAACATTTATGAATTCAGCCGGAACGACGGTACCATCCTGCGCCGCTTCGAACTCCCCGGCGACATACGCGCCTACGACGTGGCTTGTATTCACGATCAGAAATTTCTGTCACTCGACTACCGCGACAGCAAGATCGTTCCTTTAGTGGGCTCGGCAGGGCCGGCGCGGCTCCGGTGAACGACGGCGCAGGCCGGCATTGTGATCTGCTCTTTTAGCTTTCTCGGAACACAAGAAAGGCGGAGCCGTTCCGCTCCGCCTCGCGTGATCGAACTATCCGATCTGACTATGCCGCGACCGGTTTCATCTTCTTCATCCGTTCTTCCAGTTCTTTGGGCGATACATCTTCCACGTGCGTTGCGATGCCCCAGAGATGTCCGAACGGATCCTGAATGAAGCCGGAGCGGTCCCCGTAGAACTGATCCTCAACCGGTTTCAGGATTTTCGCGCCTTCCGACGCCGCGCGCTTCACTACGGTGTCAACGTCGGGTAGATACACATAGAGGCTCACCGGGCTTTGGCCAATCGTTGTCGCACTGGTGTGCCCCTGGCCCATGGCGGGATTCTCGTCGGCCAGCATGATATGCGAGTTGCCAATCTTCAACTCGGCGTGACCGACTTTCCCGTCCGGACCATTCATGCGAAACAGCTCCGCCGCGCCGAAAACTTTCTTGTAGTACTCAATCGCTTGCCCGGCGTTTTTGACGATCAGGTATGGTGTGATGGTGTTGTAATCTTTTGGAATGTAGGAGACTTTGTTCATGATCTTCCTCCTTGGAATGTAATTCTTGCGGTGGAAGTTTCGGCGCGCGCTCGCGGAAGCGATCTTGCGATCCGCTGTTTCCTCTATGAGAACACAATCAAGTTTCGACCTCAAGCCAATCATGCTGATTTTTTTGGACTATGCCCCCTGCCGATATCTCGCTGCGCCACCACCGGGCCTCCCACCGGGCTGCATTTTTGCGGCAAGTGTTAACGGCGAAAAAAACCGAGGATAACGAATGACCCTTGTGGCAAATGGAAAGAATCATCGTTGGAGCGCGGTCGCGGCGTTGCTTCTGCTCGTGTCCTCTGTACCTCACGCCATCGCCGCCGGGGAAAACAAAACCGTTCTTTGCGATGGCATCAGGCAGCAGTACGTTTATTACGCGCCGAATCAAAATAATCCCGGTCAAAATAAAGAAGAAAGAAAACTAGCCACGCCGTTACCCGCCGTTTTACTTCTGCATGGCGCCGGAGATGTCCCAGAAAACATGATTGCCGCTTGGAAGAAGTTCGCTGCGGAGAAGCAGATTGTGCTCCTTGCGCCTCGGCTTCCCCGCGATTTGAAGTTCGAGGATTCCGCTCCCCATGTCTTTCGCTGCGTGGTCGAGGATGCGCGAAAATCCCTTGCTATCGATCCATCCCGCGTCTACATCTTCGGCAACTCCATGGGCGGATACCTCGCCTACGACGCGGCGATGTTCGAGTCGCAGTATTTTGCGGCCGTCGCTGTCCACGCTATGCGCATCGCTGACGACTATGTCGGGATAGTCGATCGAGCCACCCGCAAGACGCCAATCTCGATATACATTGGCGACCGCGATCAATTCTTCAAGGAAGAAGATGTTCGCAAAACCCGTGATCTGCTCCGCAAAGCTGGATTTCCCGTCCGCTACGTCGAGTTGAGAAATCACGATCACAACTACTACGCCGTCGCCGACCAGGTCAATGACGACGCATGGAAGTTCTTCGCAGAAAATCCTCTCCCGCAGCACGCGCACTAATCCCCCGCGCACTCCGGCACCCGGCAGTTTTCCGAACCCGCGTCCTACGAGGTTTTTTTCTTTCTCGACCGGTTCACTCCCGCCCTGGCGTCGGGACGGATACTGACTACCTTTTCCTGCCGCTGGCTTTCTTCCTCAGCAGATCTCGATGTGATCCCTTGCCCCGGACGCTTCGGAGTCCGCGTCGTGACGGAGCCTTCATGCGCTTCTTTCTCCGGTTCGGTCCGGTGTTCGACGGAACGGGTCGCAATCTCCCGCGGACTGCGATTCGTCCCCGTCTCCGCACCGTCCGCTCGTTCATACAGCGCCTGATCCTCTGGCGAGTCCGTCTCGTATTCCTGCTCGTCCGCTTCTAAATCGCTCTGCTCGGGTTTCATATTCTGCTGGCTATTGGTATGAGGTGATTTTTGCTTCGTCATTGAAATCTTTCTCCTGGCCAGATGGGTGTTAAAACAATTCGCGTCTTCTTCCCGGCCACTTGATTCTTAGGTGCAGCGTCCCATCGTGCCGTTGCCGCGATGTCCGCTCGACGACCGAATGAAAAATGAAGTTCCAAAATGGGAATGATCGACGAAGTTCATCGGAAATGTCCTTGACTTCCTCGCATTTATGTTTGACGCTAAAGCTGATCGGCACTGAAAAGTTGGATGGATGTCGATCCTAAGCCCTTTGTTTTGAAGATTTTGCTCCTAAGTCCTTCTAGCCCTAAGATTTTTTCTGGATTTGTTCGTCGGCGGACTCACGAAGAACATGCACAAGGACCGCAAGCTTCGCCTCGTAAAGCAGGGCGGAATGCATGGCGGCAAGACTGTCGTGCAGGGAATCCTCGCCCGGGATCTGCGCGAGGTTCGCGCTCAGGTTGTGCCGAACGTCACGCGCGAAACGTTGCAGGCCGTGCTGCTCAAGAACATCAAGCACGGGTCGAAGGTCTACACGGACGACGCAATCGGCTATGACAAGGTGAGCTATAACTTCATCCACGGCGTAGTGAATCACGCGGAGCGGTACGTCAACGGTCGCGTCCATACGAATGGCTTGGAAAACTTCTGGTCGCTGTTGAAGCGCGGCCTTCGCGGAACGTACGTTGCTGTTGAGCCGTTCCATTTGTTTCGCTACGTCGATGAGCAAGTTTTCCGTTACAACAATCGCAAGAGAGCCGATAAGTCTCCGATGAACGACGCGGACCGCTTCAAACTGGCGATGAGCCAAGTTGCTGGCCGACGCCTCACCTATACCGAACTCACAGGCAAAGACGAATCGCCGCGCCACGTATCGACAGGGGCGAGGGAAACGGAAGTCCCCTTCTAGTCCTTGTCGGAGCTTTTGGTTTTGCGGACGCTAGCGGCCCTTTGCCGCTTCGTCTTCTCACGTTTTACGACCTCGGTCTTGGGAACTTTGAACAGTGCCTTCATGCCACGTTCAAAGTTCTCTTGCGCCCTCGGCCCTTCTATGTATTCAGATTTCATCGGCTCAATAGACCCAAACTGTCTCGCCTTCTGCGATTGGGATCGAATAGCCATTGCTGAAACCGTCCACCGCGTAAATTCGCAGCCCATCCAGACCGATTTGTTGACGGCGCACGTCAGCCAACGAAACTCCGTCCAGAACAACCACCGCGCTTACAGGAATATTCACAGCGATCCCATAATCCAGTGGGCTTCTTCTGTCAAAATCTAACGTGGGAACTGTCACGACCTTGGACAACAGAGTTCCGCTGATTTGGATGTCGCCCGCTAAGTTCATGATTTCATGACATCGCCCACCGGGGGGGTATATCGGTCTTTCCCGAAACGGGAAACGCCCAAACGCAGCAACCGCTGCAACGTGGGACACGAAGATCGAATCTCACTCCTATGCCGAACCCATCCACTTCGCACCTCAATCGCTGGTCAATCGCAATCGCTGGCGTCATCATCCAAGTCGCGTTAGGCGCCGTCTATGCCTGGAGCGTTTTCCGCATTCCGCTGACCAAGGCGTTTGGCTGGACGATCTCCGAAGTCACGCTGACCTTCACCATCGCGATCTTCACCCTGGGATTCGCGGCTTTCGTTGGCGGATTGTGGATGCGACGCTCCGGCCCTCGCAACGTTGCGCTTGCCGCGGGAGTGCTTTACGGCGGAGGCGTCTTCCTGGCCAGTTTTTCCGCCCACCATCTTTACTGGTTGTATTTCACCTACGGAATTCTCGGCGGCTTCGGCATCGGCCTCGGATACATCGTCCCGGTGGCAACTCTGGTCAAGTGGTTCCCCGATAAACGCGGCATGATCACCGGTATCGCTGTCGCAGGATTCGGCGCCGGAGCCCTCATCACCGCTCCCCTCGCAAGCCGGCTCATCGTCAGCGTCGGAGTGTTGAAGACATTCGCCATTCTGGGCGTCGTCTACTTCGTCGCTGTGACCATTCCCGCATTCTTCATGAAAGATCCGCCACCGAACTATCGTCCAGCCGGATGGAGTCCGAGCGCCACCCAACAGAAGCAGCGTTCTGCAAAAACCTACACTCTTTCCGAAGCCATGCGCACCTGGCAATGGTACGGATTGTGGACCCTGTTGTTCCTGAATACCTCCGCAGGAATTTCTATCATCTCGCAGGCCGCGCCGATGGCTCAGGAGATCACCGGCGTTACCGCCGCCGTCGCGGCCGGACTGGTCGGCATCATCTCCATCGCGAACGGCTCGGGACGCTTCTTGTGGGCATGGTTCTCTGACCTGATCGGGCGACGCTGGGTATTCCTCTCGATGTTCGTCGTTCAGGCGATCGTCTTCTTTTTCCTGCCGCGTATCTCGAGCTTTCCTGCCTTCACCGCGATGTGTTTCATCGTGTTGCTTTGCTATGGAGGAGGCTTTGGCACCATGCCCGCCTTCGCCGCCGACTACTTTGGAGCAGAAAACGTGGGCTCGATTTACGGACTCATGCTCACAGCCTGGGGATTTGCCGGGGTTTTCGGTCCCATGCTCATTGCCAACATTCGCCAGGGCACCGGTCACTACTCGCACGCTCTCACGGTGATTGCGATCGTAATGCTGTGCAGCGCGGTGATTCCGCTGATGGTGCGTCCGCCTTCCGTACGCGGGGAGCCCATCGAAATGCCCCGCGCCGCGTGATCGCTCTATTGGAGTGATCTCGAAATCCGGCTGAGCTGCGGTTAAGATAGTGCGCAGTGTCGACGTCTGCCATCCCGATCGCTAGCCGTATCAGCAGCAATGCCCGCCATAATCCGCTGGCAGCGATCGGAGTCGTGCTGGTAATCCTCTTCGTCTTGTGCGCGATATTCGCGCCCTGGATCGCGCCACAAGATCCTGCCGGAATCCATCTTCCCGATCGCCTCAGTCCGCCATCGCACGCGCACTGGTTCGGAACCGACGAACTCGGACGCGACATCCTCTCCCGCATCATCTACGGTTCCCGCATTTCCATGTTCGTCGGCGGCTGCGTCGTCCTGATCGCGCTCGGCCTCGGACTCATCATCGGTTCCATTGCCGGATATTACGGCGGCAGCGTCGACCGCTTCGTCAATGTCGTCCTGATGAATGCGTTTCTGTCTTTTCCTGGAATTCTGCTGGCTATCGCCTTCGTCGCCTTTCGTGGGCCTGGCATTTTCAATCTCGTCCTCGCACTTTCGCTCGGTGGATGGGTAGGGTACGCTCGTCTGGTTCGCGGACAAGTCCTCGCGGCCCGAGAACGCGAGTTCGTCGAAGCTGCTCGCGCCATCGGCGCCAGCGACCTCCGCATCGTGGTGCGCCACATTCTTCCCAATATTATTCAACCAGTCATCGTTCAGGCCGCAATTGGAATGGCCGGAGCGATTCTCGCCGAAGCCACTATGAGTTTCCTCGGCCTCGGCGTTCCTCCGCCAACCGCGAGTTGGGGAACCATGCTCAACGATGGCCGGGCGCACCTGTTCGATGCACCACACCTCGTCCTCTTCCCCGCAATGGCGGTGATGCTCGCAGTCCTCAGCTTCAATTTCATCGGCGACGCCTTGCGCGACTATCTGGACCCCCGCTCCCGAATCGAAGCAGGGCTGTAAGGGCTTCGACGGATTCCGCTTCCCAAAAGAGACTTGCAAGCAGCTGAAAAGATGGCATATACAAATCTTGACATTAATCGCAAATTGCAATATAAATATCTCGATTTGAAATATAACTAAATTAGCGCGGCGCGACATGAAGCTCGGCGAAAAAATCCGTTACCTGCGGGAAGTCGAAGGATCGCTCCGCGGTCTGGGGCGTCCGATGACGCAACTGGAACTGGTTCGCGCCATCCGCGCAGAGATGCCAAAGACGAAAGGCATCAGCCAGTCGTATCTCTCGCAGATCGAGGGCGGAAGTCGTCCGCATATGACACAGTCCTCGCGCGCGTTGCTGGCAAAGTTTTTCAAAGTGCATCCCGGATTTCTGGTGGATGACCCCGACGGTTACCACGCAGAGCTGACCTCGGACTTGCGTACCACCGAGGGCCAGCTTGATGTCTGGCTGCTGCAAGGCTCAGAGCGCTTTGCGAGCGACCCGGAAGTCAGCAACGTGCTGATCAAGGCTGCGCGGGAGAAAGACACGCGCCGTTGCTTCCTGCTGTTGGGCGCGATTCTTGATACACCCGGATTGGCGGACCGCCTGCTGGATGCGTTGCGTCCGGAGTTGGCCGCAATCCAACGACGTGGGACAAATGGGGAAGGGAGGCGAGTGCGATGACCTGGTCAGACTTTTACTTAATCTGTTTCGCGATCGGTTTTTGCTTCAGCTTCTTTTCGTTTGTGTTTGGCGGATCGCGGTTCGGCCGCCTACACCTGCCGCACTTTCATGGACACGCGGGCGGCCACTTGCCTGTGGCTCACGCAACCGTGGCGCACGCGCCAGCCACCGGCGGCCATGCTCCGGCTACAGAAGCGGGAGCAGGAAATCATGCTCGCGGTGCCAGCGTTTCGCCATTCAACCCGCCGTCAATCGCCGCATTCCTGGCGTGGTTTGGTGGAGCTGGCTACCTACTCACGCGCTTCTCTGCGCTGTGGGTCGGCCTGGCGTTGAGTTTGTCCGTCATCGCGGGGCTGGCCGGAGGAACCATCATTTTTCTGTTCCTGACGAAGATCCTGATGTCGGATCAGGAATATCTCGATCCGGCGGACTTCTACATGGTTGGCGTGCTAGGCAAACTCTCCTGTCCGATCCGCGAAGGCGGGACGGGGGAGTTGATCTACTCGCAAATGGGAACTCGCCGCGTATGCGGCGCCCGCAGCGAAGAGGGCATCGCGGTCGCGAAAGGAACGGAAGTCGTCGTCACGCGTTACGAGAAGGGAATCGCCTACGTTCGCTTGTGGAGTGAGATGTCGGGCGAACTGGATGAGGCCAACAGAACTGCAAAGAGCACTGAGTAAATAACTCACACGGAGTTCGCTATGGCTCGCGATTTCTACAAACCGGCAGTCTTGCTGATGTGGCTTACGCTTCCGGCTGCGGCCTGGAATTACTGGAGTGTTTGGGATCAGTTGCCCGCGCGGATGGCCGTGCATTTCAACGGCAGGGGACAGGCCAACGGCTTCGCTGCTCGTGAAGGAGCAGTAGAAACGGGTCTCGGAATCATGCTCTTGATCCTCGTGGTCTTCACGGCGGTGAGTTTAATTCTTCATCAGGCTAAGCCTGTCGCTTCCTGGGCAGCGCTTGCCATTGCATATGTCGTTTTGGGTTTTTGCTGGTATGGCAATTATTCGATTGTCGAATTCAATTTAAAAGCGTTGCCGCCCCATTCCGAGTTGGTGGGCGCGAGTTCCCCCGCGTTGCGTGACTCGTTCGATCGAACCTTTTCTTAATTGCACTGGTAACAGGAGGCGTTATGTTCGAAGGACTTTCCCATATGGCTGTGATCTGGATCTTCGTCTCACTTGGCGTGATGGTCATTCTCTTTCTGATCAGCGGAATGGCGCGGATCTATCGCAAGGCTGGACCGCACGAAGCGCTGATCGTGTATGGCTTGGGTGGAACCCGCGTGGTAAAGGGACACGGCACCATGGTCCTCCCGATGGTGCAGGTCTGTCGCGAACTTTCACTCGAGTTGATGTCGTTCGATGTTGCTCCGCAGCAAGATCTGTACACCAAGCAGGGCGTTGCGGTCACCGTCGAGGCCGTCGCTCAGATCAAGGTGAAGTCCGACACGGAATCGATTTTGACCGCATCGGAGCAGTTCCTTACTAAGACCGACGACGAGCGCCAAGGTTTGATCCGCCTGGTCATGGAAGGGCATCTGCGCGGCATCATCGGCCAACTGACGGTCGAAGAAATCGTGAAGCAGCCGGAGATGGTCTCCGACCGCATGCGTGGGACCTGCGCCGATGACATGAACAAGATGGGGCTGGAAGTCATCTCGTTCACCATCAAGGAAGTTCGTGACAAGAACGAGTACATCACCAATATGGGGCGGCCGGACGTAGCGCGCATCAAGCGTGACGCCGATGTGGCTGCGGCCGAAGCCGACCGCGATACGGCCATCAAGCGGGCGCTGGCAACGCGAGAATCAGCAGTGGCTAAGGCCCAGGCTGATCAGGAGCGCGTTCTGGCTGAGACCCTGTCCCTAGCCAAGCAGGCTGAGGCGCAGCGCGATCTCGAGGTGAAGAGGGCGCAATTCCTCGAAGTCACGAAACGCCAGCAGGCCCAAGCCGACAAGGCGTACGACATCCAGACCAACATCATGCAGCAGCAGGTCATCGCCGAGCAGGTGAAGGTGCAGCAGATCGAGAAGGAGCAGCAGGTCAAAGTGCAGGAAGCAGAAATCAACCGCCGCGAGAAAGAATTGATCGCGACCGTGCTGAAAGGCGCTGAGATCGAGCGTCAGCGCATTGAGACGCTCGCCGCCGCCGAAAAGCAGCGCTTGATCGCGGAAGCCGAAGGCCAGGCGTCTTCGATTCGCGCACAAGGCGAGGCGGAAGCCGAAATCATCTTCAAGAAGGGGGATGCCGAAGCCAGAGCGATGAATGTGAAGGCAGAGGCGTTCCAGGAGTACAACCAGGCCGCGGTTATCGACCGCCTGTTCGCCACCATGCCAGAGGTCGTGAAAGCTCTGGCCAGTCCGCTGGCGAATGTCGACAAGATCACAATCGTTTCGACTGGAAACGGCGATGCGTCGGGAATGAACAAGATCACCGGCGACATCACCAAGATGGCGGCGCAAGTGCCGGCATTGTTCGAGACGCTCTCCGGCATGCCGCTATCGGAACTGTTGGGCAAAGTACGGCAGATCGGCGACAGGGGCCCAAAGCCGCCCGAGTTGCCGAAAGCCTAGCGAGGGGTTGCGGGAACGAGCCGGGGCTCGTTCCCGCGCGAACGAAGATCGGTACTTTGATATCGTCAGGCCGAGCGACGCTCGGTGTTTCAGGAGCAAGGTTATGACCAGCAAACCAAAATTCGCGGGATTGGGCATTGCGCTGGGAGCGGCGCTGGGCGCGGTGTTTGGAGTGATAGCAGGCAATATGGGCGTGTGGCTCGCCATTGGCATCGCCATCGGATTGGTGATCGGGATGTCCTCGCGCCGCAAAGAACCGGGATGCCCGGAATGCGCGGCCATGCATCGGGTGCACGAAGCAAGGAGCCAGTCGTGGCAGCAAACGGAAAAATCCGAGCCGCAATTACGGTCATGATCGCGGTCGGAGCAGCTTAGATGTGGTCAGAGTTCGCCGGGCTCGTAGCTCATAGCTCATAGCTAAAGAAGGGAGTTCGTCATGGCACTACTGGAGCGGGTTGCAACCTTAGTTCGGGCAAATCTCAACGACCTGATCGATAAGGCCGAGGATCCCGAAAAGATGATCAAGCAGGTCATTCTCGACATGCAGAACCAGCTTCTGCAGGTGAAGACGCAGGTGGCCATCGCCATCGCCGACCAGCATCTGCTGGAAAAAAAGCAAAAAGAGAATGAAGAGAAAGTGGCCGAATGGATGCGCAAAGCTGAACTGGCCGTCGACAAGAAAGAAGACGATCTGGCGCGCGCATCCCTGCAGCGCGTGGAAAGCTATCGCGAGCTGAGCGACAACTTCACGCAGCAGGTCGTCGATCAGAAGGCGCAGGTGGAAAATCTCAAGTCGGCGCTGCGGCAGCTCGAACAGAAGCTGACCGAAGCGCAAGCCAAAGCCGACTTGTTGATCGCCCAACATCGCCGCGCTCGTGCCGTCGGCAAGGCCAGCGACGCCCGCATGGCGTCCGGCGACGGGTCGAAAGCTGCTGCCTTTGATCGTATGAAGCGCAAGGTGGCGCGCTCAGAGGCAATGAGCCAGGCCAAGTCGGAGATTGCCTCTGACAATATCGAGGACCGTCTTGCCGCTCTCGAGAAAGAAGATCGCATCGAACAGCTACTGATGGAGCTGAAGGCCAAGCGCGGGGCGTAGTTGTGGCGCGGAACTGCGAACGGAGACCGGTATTAGAGTGCAAACGGGTCCGGTTACCGGCACATGGGCCACATACAGTAACTTCCTTGGCTTTAGGCTACCCCCTCGGGTGTCACCTCAGGGTCATCGAAAGCCACCGTCCTTGCGCATTTTGGCATCTACCCTAGGCGCGCTTTCGGACTTTAACCCGGGGGGATCCTGATGAAGCAGTTTGCGGTCGCAGTTCTGTTTGTAATGAGTCTGGCACTGATCGGATGCGGTTCGAACAACAGCTCCAATTCCAACAACGTCAATGGAAACTGGAACGCCAGTCTGGTGAGCGGAGGGAATTCGCCTGTATTTGCGTTTGGGACCACCATGACCGCCAACAGTAACGGGTCGTTGGTCTTCACGAATTTCAGTTTCACCACCAACTCGCCGTGCTTTACGTCAGGCGAAACCGAAACCGGTTCGTTCACCCTGAGCGGGGATTTCAATGGCAATGTGAACGGCAAATTTGGCATGAATGTGCAATCCGGAACACCCTCCGGCAATGCATTGGTTCTCGTGGGAGCCGTGAACGGGAACACGATCACCGGAACCTGGACGTTGACCGGCAGCTCAAGCTGTACCGGCTCCGGCACCTTCACCATGACGAAGGTGTAAATCGCCTTCTACACAGATCCCGGCTTTCGGACCGACGGAGAGGGGCGGACGTTTCCTCGACCCGAAAGCCGGATACTAGACGGTTCCTTACATCCATTGACTCACCTGCCCGCATCTCTCTATTCTCTTAGTGATCCTAAAACCAGGAAGGTCCATGAAGAAGCTTGCAATCCTGCTTGCGGTGGCATTGGAAATTGCCGCTTGCGGCTGCGCCACGAATAACACCAACCAGACGTCCGCCATTGCCACTACCGCGAATGGGGGATTTTGGGAGGCTCAGCTCACTGGCGGAACCGGGCAGGCGAGCCTGCTGAATTTCAACGTCTCGTTTTCGGTGAACACCACGGGCCCCATCGATGTCACCGGATTCTCCTTCTTCAACCAGGGTGCATGCTTCGCGACCATAGCGAATAGTGAAACCATTTCAGGCACGACCACCTTGAGCACAGCCAACAACGGCGTCGTAACCGGACCGTTTAAAATGCTGGTGAAATCTACTACCAGCAGCAACGCCCTGCAGCTGACAGGTACTCTTACGGGGACTTCCAACGGAACGACGACCACCACGGGTACGCTCAGTAACGGTGTCGTCATTGGGAATTGGACCCTCACCAGTTCAGACTCCAGCTGTACGGACGGTTCATCTAAACAGACTGGGACCTTCGTGATGTGCCAGGGCGCAGCCACCTGCAGCACTACCTCGCTTCCCTGAAAAATCTGACGGCAAGCTGGTTCTTCCTTCTTCTTGCCCCGCTGCTATAAAGTGAGAGGCATGAAGCGGCCGTTAAAGCAGATCGCTGACGCCGTGGGGGCGCGCCTGATCGGAGAGGTCCATGGTGAGATCAGCGGGGTCGCCAGCATCGAGTCTGCCTCAAACGAACATCTGGTTTTCGTCGAAGATGAGAAGCATCTGCCGGCGGCGCTGAAATCTCAAGCCGGCGCCATCATCGCGGGCGCGTTCGCCGCTTCTGTCCCGGGCGATCGGCCTATGTTAATCAGTGAACAGCCGAAGCTGGCGTTTGCCCGTGCTGCCCGATTTTTGAGCGAAGACTCCGGCGATGGGGCCGGTGCAGGCCAGGAACGAATTCATCCTACGGCTGTCGTTCACAGCTCGGCAAGACTTGGACATGACGTCCGGATCGAAGCCAGAGCCGTAATCAATCAAGATGCCGCGATCGGCGATCACACGCGCATCGGACCGGGCTGCGCGATCGGGGCAGCTGTCAAGATCGGCCGTGCCTGCCAGATCTATCCGAACGTGACAATTTATCCCGGAACTACTCTAGGCGGCCGCGTCATGGTGCATGCTGGCGCCGTTCTTGGCAGCGATGGTTTTGGCTACGTCCGTGACCGCAAAACTGGGCACTATGAAAAATTCCCCCAAGTCGGTCGGTTAGTGATTGAAGACGATGTCGAGATCGGAGCCAATGCCACCATCGATCGCGGCGCGCTCGACGAGACCCGAATTCATCGCGGAGCAAAGATCGATAATCTGGTCCACATCGGCCACAACTGCCAGATCGGGGAAGACGTCGTGATCGCGGCTCAAACGGGCCTTTCGGGAAGCATCACAATCGAGAAAGGCGCCGTACTCGGTGGACAAGTCGGCATCGGCGAGCACGCCCGCATCGGCGAGGGCGTGATGCTCGGAGGTCAGGGCGGCGTTCTGCCCAACAAAGTTTTGCGCGGCAAAGGCCAGGCCTTCTGGGGAACTCCGGCCCAGCCGCTGCGCGAGTATCTGAAGCAGTTGGCCACTCTGGCGCGGCTGGCGAAAAAGGATTGAGTCGTGGCTCTGGTCGTCATCGGCGGACATTCGCGCAGTGTAGGCAAGACCAGCGTCGTTGCAGGCCTCATTGCCGCACTGCCTGAGTTCGAGTGGACCGCAGCGAAGATCACGCAATACGGACACGGTATCTGCTCGGCCAATGGAGAGGCGTGCGATTGCGCCACAGGCGATCATTCGTGGGCGATTTCCGAGGAACGCGACCGGCGTGGCGATTCCGATACGTCCCGATTCCTGGCAGCGGGCGCGACGCGCGTGTTCTGGGTTCGCACGGAACAGGGACATCTCGCGGAGGCCATGCCGGTTTTCCGTCAGCGTATAGAGAGCGCAAAGAATGTGATCATCGAATCCAATAGCGTCATGAAGTTTGTGCGTCCCGATCTCTACCTGACGGTACTCGATCCAGCGACTCCGGACTTCAAAACTTCGGCGCGCGAATTTCTCGACCGTGCCGATGCGGTCATCCTGCATGAGGCGGACGGAAATGCAAAGTGGGAATCGGTTTCGCTGAAGCCGATCGCTGGGCGTCCGATATTTCGAGTCACGCCACCGGATTACGTTACTCCCGAGATCATAGTTTTCGTTCGTTCATGCCTGGTCCGACAACCTTCGCAGAACGCGAGACTAAAAGCTAAAAGCTAAAAGCTAAAAGCTGAGAGCTGAGAGCTGCCTTTGCTATCCTTGCCCGGTGAGGCAAATTCATCCCAGCGCCTGGCTTCTGGTTCTGCTTTCGGCGGTTCTGCAGATTCTCATCTTCCCACTGCCGGGGCTGTACATATTCTCCTGGTTTGCGCTCACACCGCTGATTGTGGCGTTGTTGCGCGCGCGGCCCGCGGGTGCACTCGAAGTCATCGGAGCATCCAACCTTCAGCCCGCCACACCCTGGCAGGGATTTCTTCTGGGTTTCGTCTGTGGAATTGTCTGGTACGCCGGCACCTGCTACTGGATCTTCGATACCATGCGCCTTTACGGCGGCCTGAATGCGCCCATGGCGCTGATGGTTCTATTCTTTTTCTGCTGCTACCTGGGCTTGTATCACGGCTTGTTCGGATTGCTGCTGACTTTGCTGGCGCGTCCGCGTGATTTGCGACGTGCACTCGTTATCGCGCCATTTCTCTGGGTCGCCGTCGAGTTGGCCCGCACCCGCATCACCGGATTTCCCTGGAATCTGCTCGGCATTGCGCAAGTGGACAACGTCGCCTTGTCTCGTATCGCCGGTTGGACGGGAGTTTACGGAATCTCTTTCGAGATCGCGCTGGTCAATGTCGCTTTCGCCGCAGCCTTCCTGATTCCACGTGCCAAGCGCACGGCGATGCTCGTCGCGGCCTTGGCAGCCGCAGCAGTGCTCCAGGCGGGCCGGTTGGTCGATGCACCTCCGGCAAAAGCCGATCGCGCTGCCTTGCTGGTCCAGCAGAATGTTCCGGTGCAGGCCGAGTGGACGCCCGCCTATTTCCAGCAAACACTGAGCCAACTGACGGAGCTCACAGTGAACTCCGCCAAGGGCCACAAACCCGATCTCATTGTCTGGCCCGAATCGCCGGCGCCGTTTTTCACCAACGACGCCAAGTTTCGCGATGCGATCAGTCAACTGGCACGCGACACCAACGCATGGATTGTCGTCGGAGCGATCGGCAGCGACGCCCCTCAGCCCAATGCCGAAGGTCCGATCTTCAATTCGGCTGTCCTCGTCAGCCCCAGCGGCCAGTGGATATCGCGCTATGACAAGGTCCACCTTGTTCCCTTCGGCGAGTACCTGCCGTTCCCGAGCCTGTTCTTCTTTGCCGGCGGCCTAACGAAAGAAGTCGGACAATTCGAGCACGGTACATCCCATCGTCCACTGCCTGCCGGGGGCGAGTCCCTCGGCTTATTCATCTGTTACGAGTCGATCTTCCCGGACGAAGTCCGGCAATCCGCAGATCAGGGCGCAGAGGTCTTCGTCAACATTTCCAATGACGGCTGGTACGGCGACAGCGGAGCCTATGCCCAGCACCTGAATCAAACGCGAATGCGGGCCATCGAGAATAACCGCTGGATATTGAGTGCCACCGACACCGGCGTAACCGCGTCCATCGATCCCTGGGGACGCATCGCCGCGCGTATTCCGCGCAAGCAGCGAACTGCACTGGTAGCGCCCTACGCCCTCACATCCGTTACCACCTTCTACACCCGTCATGGAGACTGGTTCGCTTATGTCTGTGCGATAATTTCTGCAGGCGCGCTGCTCGCGCGCTTCACATTCAGAAAATTACAGAAGGCCAAAACCTCTTCATGAATCAAGAGCTCGAACAGGAATACGAAAAGCTGAGCAAGAAATCCCACGATCTCCGGGAGTATCTTTGACGCGGAGAAGGTCCGTCCGCAACTAGCCGAAATCGACAAGCAGGCCTCCGATCCGAATCTGTGGTCGAATCCGCAGCGCTCGCAGCAGGTCATGCGCGAGAAAAAGCGGCTGGAGCATGCTCTCGCAATCGATGCCGATCTGGCTCGCCGCGGCGGCGACATCGCCGCTTATTTCGATCTTGCCAAAGAGGGCGAAAATGTTGACGCCGACCTGCAACGAGAAATCACTTCTCTCCGCGATCTCATCGACAAACTCGAAACCGAAACCCTGCTCTCGGGAGAGAACGACGCACGCAATGCCATCGTCACCATCCATCCCGGTGCGGGAGGCACCGAGTCTCAGGACTGGGCCGACATGCTCCTGCGCATGTACCTGAGATGGGCCGAGCGGCAAGGGTTTGAGACGATTCTGTATGACTACCAGCCGGGGGAAGAAGCAGGCCTGAAGTCCGCGACATTCGCCGTCAATGGCGAGTATGCCTTCGGCCTGCTGCAGGGTGAGATCGGCGTGCACCGCCTGGTTCGCATCTCGCCATTCGATCAGGCCAAGCGCCGTCATACTTCTTTCGCCAGCGTGTTCGTCTCTCCGGAAATCGATGACAGCATCGAAATTGTCATCAAGCCCGAGGATATCCGCATCGATACTTACCGATCGAGTGGCAAGGGCGGACAGCACGTCAACACTACCGATTCCGCCGTGCGCATTACGCACATTGCTACCGGACTGGTCGCCAATTGCCAGAATGAGCGCTCGCAGCACAAGAACAAAGACCGGGCCATGAGCATGCTGCGCTCGAAGCTCTACGAATTCGAGATGGAGAAAAAGCGAGCCGCGACGAAAAAGATCGAGGACTCCAAACTCGACATCGAATTCGGATCGCAAATTCGCTCGTACGTGTTGCAGCCCTATCGCATGATCAAAGACCATCGCACCAAGATGGAAGTCGGCGACGTCGATCGCGTGATCGACGGTGACTTGCAGCCGTTCATTCGCGCGTATTTGCTGGCGCGGCGCGGAGAGAAGCAGTGAAAAAAGGCCCACGGAAACCTTCGCGACGACGAAGAGCACAACGGTCACAGAAGAAAATCAAGCTCGGTCCCCGCTTCTTGCGAGCTGTTCAGTTCGCGGCGAAGAAGCATGCAGGCCAGACCCGCAAAGCGTCCACCATCCCCTATATCGCCCACCTGATGGGCGTCGCGTCTCTGGTGCTCGAAGCCGGCGGCGACGAGGATCTCGCCATCGCTGCCTTGCTGCACGATGTGGTCGAGGACTGCGGCGGCACTCCCATGCTGCGGGAAGTGCGCCGGCGTTTCGGCAGCCGGGTGGCGAAAATTGTCGATGGATGTACCGACGCCTACGCCATTCCCAAGCCGCCGTGGTATGAGCGCAAAGTGAGCTACATCAACCGGCTGAAGAAAGAAAACGCCGAGACGCGGCTGGTCTCCGCCGCCGACAAACTGAACAACGTGCGCTCCATTCTTAGTGACTATCGTGCTATCGGCGAATCTGTTTGGTCACGATTCAACGGTGGACGCGACGGCACTCTTTGGTACTATCGGACTTTGCGGGACGAATTTCTTCGCAGCAAACCGAACCGCGTTACCCGCGATTTCGATCTTGCGGTGCAGGAGCTTGAGTCTCTGACTCGGGGAAAAGCACGCTCCACGCCGCAATCAGAGGAATGAAGCATGCCGCGCACGATTGATCAAATCCGCGCCTCGAAGCTGCCGTCGAACATGATGCAGTTTGCCGCGCGTGGGGCTCTCCAGGTGCCGGCCGCGGAAAATATCGAGATCCTCGTTTACCTCGCGCTACATAACAAAGTTTTCGGTGAACTTGCGCGCATGACGCTGGCCGGATGGGATGAGAAAGCCTCGATCGTCGCCGCTTCTGATCCACAGACGCCAGCCGAGGTGCTGAACTATTTCATCGCTCCCGATAATCTCCGCCCCAGGTTACTTCCCGGATTGCTGGAGAATCCCTCGATTTCTGAAGCGCAGTTTAAGAAGCTCGCTTCTTCTGCGATGCGCGACACCGTCGACGCCATCCTGAAGAGCAAACGACCGTTGTCGTTCGCGAGCGTAATCGAGGCCCTGAAGTCGAATCCATACGTGAAGAAAGAAGAACTGGAAGATCTGCGCAAGCGGGCTGGCGATGCGAGCGAAACGGCAACTGCGCCGGCGAGCACTGCTGAATCTGCGGAGAAGCTAAATGCAACCTCGCCGCAATTTGCGGCGCCCGCGTCTTCTAATTCTGGGGGTTCGGTCGCGGCGGCTGCCGCATCGGCGACCACGGAAGTCATTCCTTCTGCGCCTGCCGATGCCGAACATGAAGAGGCGGTCGCTGCGTATATGCAAGAACATGCTGCCGCCATCGCGGCCGAGGGTGAAAAGCCGTTTCAGGCAATTGGTGGGGTCGTCGAGTTGCTGGGCAACGATTACTTCCCGGTCATCGAAACCGCAGCAATCTCCGCACCAGCGGCCACGCCAGCAGCATCCGCCACTTCTCCTCCCACAGCCTCCGCGGCAAAACCTGCGGCTGCGAAACATCCCGCGCATGGCAAGCCCGCGGAACCGAAACGTGAAAACACGCTGCAGAAGATCAACCATCTCGACGTCAAAGGACGCATCCAGTTGGCGCTCAAGGGAAACAAAGAGGAGCGCTCCATCCTGATTCGCGACGGCACCAAGGTCGTGGCGCTCGCAGTCCTCGAGGCTCCCAAGCTTTCCGATGGAGAAGTGGAAAAATTTGCCAGCCAGAAAAATGTTCTCGAGTCAGTGCTGCGCCAGATTCCACTGAAGCGGCGCTTCATGAAGAATTACATCGTCGTGCGCAATCTATGCGCGAATCCACGGACGCCGCTCGACCTTGGCCTGGGGCTAATGAAGAATCTCCTGATCCAGGATCTGAAGAACATTTCGGCGAATAAAGAAGTGTCGGAAACCATTCGCAAGCTGGCACTGAAGATGTACAAACAGAAGGTGGACGAGGCGAATAAGAAATAGCTCAGAGAGAACGTCGCTTCCATGCCGCAACCTGACCCCATCGCCGACCTGCTCCAACATTCTAAGACCATCGCCGTCGTCGGGCTTTCCTCGAATCCTCTGCGCCCCAGTCATGGCGTCTCGGCTTATATGCAAAGCCACGGATATCGCATCATCCCCGTCAATCCGCAAATCAAGGAATGTCTGGGCGAAAAGGCGTATGCCTCGCTGCCTGACGTGCCCGAGAAAATCGACATCGTCAACATTTTTCGCCGGCCGGAATTTGTGGAAGAGGTCGTGGATCAGGCCATTCAACTGAAGGTTCCTGCCATCTGGATGCAGGAAGATGTCATTCACGAGAAAGCGGCTGAAAAAGCGCGCAAAGCAGGAATTTTCGTGGTGATGGACCGCTGCATTCTGAAGGAACACCGCGACCGCTTCCGCTAGGATCAGCTACCGACACCACCAGCTAACCTCCGTCTTGCCAGTGACCGACACATCGAGCGAACCGTTCGAGTCGGCTGGCGGCTGATGTGAATCTTCGTAACAACCGCCCGGGCCATGCAGAGAATAGGTTGCGCCCGCCTTGGTGAACGTCCACGATGTATAAACGCACGTTCCACTGCCCTCGAATTCCCGTTTTCCGTCCGGGATCTCAATATCCGGTTTGTCGATTAGTGAGTGTGGTTTGGTCCATGCCCGATAGCGCGGTGCGCCATCCCCAAACGCATCCACGATGATTCGATGCTTATCCGCGTTACACACGAACTCGACGGTCTTTTGCTCGGACTTCGGTGCATACCCTTCGCTAGGAATGTTTACGGAAAATATAGCATAACGCTCACCGCTGATGGTGACCCAGACCGTGCCAGCACCGTACATGACCCCGACGGAAAGGCAAGTGAGGTCTTCCGGGCGCTGCCTTGATACGATTTCGTGAATCTTTGAGGTGAAGATATCGTGAAAGTGCAATTGCAGGGAGCGCGCGTCGTCTATGTAATAACTTCCACGATCGTCACTCACGCGAAGTGACGGCTTGACTAGAAGCGCCATCATCCCAGCGTCTTGATTCGAGAGCGCGTTCCGGAACTCGCGGTCGAATTGAAGGAAACTCTTGGTCTCCTTTGCACCAAGCATAGCGAGATCACAGTTTCTTCCTAGGGTCGCCGTTTGTGACACCGCAGAACTAACCAATAACCAGAAGAGGATTAGGAGCCGCCCAGGTACGATTAGGACTCGAAGGGACAAGCGTGGATTCATCGCCGCATTATAAGGGCGAAGGGCTATTGCAGGGGGCGGGGGCGATAACTCAGTTTCCCACTCCTACAAAGACCACGCTCGCGTCGTCGCGCACGCCCGTCCCATTCGCATAGGCGCGCACTTCGTCGATGACGCTTACCGCAGATGCATCAGGACGAATCGCATGCTCGGCCAGGCGACACAATCCGTACTCTTCTTCGTGCGCGTCAACCGCCTCCGTAATCCCGTCACTGTAGAAGACCAGCTTCGATCCCGCCGACAGTTGAATCTGCGTCTCCGAATAATCTCCGCAGCTTAGGCCCAGCGGCAGCCCGCGCTCAACATCCAAAAAGTGCTCGCCCAGATCGTCGATGAAAAGCGGCCGCAAATGGCCGGCATTCGCGAATACAACCTTGCGCGACGCAGGATCGAGCACCGCGTATACCATGGTCACGAATTTTCCGGCAGGGAAGTCATCGACCATCAGCCGATTGAGCTTGGTCAGCACTTCACCAGGACTGCAGCAGGCCTCGGCAAGCGAGCGAAACATGCCTCGCGTCGCAGATGCCAGCAGGGCGGCAGCCGTTCCTTTGCCTGAAACGTCAGCCAGAACGATGCCCCAGCGTCCGTCAGGAAACGGGATGAAGTCATACCAGTCGCCGCCCACCGCACGCGCCGGCACGCTGTGCCCTGAAATTGCAAACCCGGGAATGTAAGGGGAGCTCTTGGGCAGAAGCGCCTGCTGAATAGTCCGCGCTTCTAACGCCTCGCGGTCAAGCGCC
Source organism: Terriglobia bacterium (assembly GCA_963711365.1). Taxonomy (GTDB): domain Bacteria; phylum Acidobacteriota; class Terriglobia; order Terriglobales; family Acidobacteriaceae; genus Sulfotelmatobacter. The sequence continues at coordinate 22,734 of CAVQDY010000003.1, forward strand.
GCTCGCTCGGCGCGTTCCGATTGGAATCGCCGTGCGTTGTGTACCGCGATGGCAACATGATCGCATAAAGCCTGCAGCAACCGAATCTGCTGGCGTGGAAATCCATCCACTTCTGGATGCGATGCAGTAAATACTCCTACCAGCCGCTCGCCCACCAGCAGGGGAATTGCAACTTCCGACGCGACGTCATGCTCGCAACGAATGTAGTACGGGTCGCGCCGAACGTCGGGAGCGTAGTGCATCTGCCGGGTTGAAGCCACGTGTCCAACCATTCCTTGTACGCCAATCTTGAGACGATGACCCTTGTGATGCAGCGTGCATCCGTGGACGCCGGCCAACTCCAGCTCGCTGCGTTCCTCGTCGTGCAGGTAGATCCCAGCTTCCACGCAGCCAAACGATTGCGTCACTTCGTGGACTACGCTCTCGATGAGTTGGTCCAGATCAAGAATGGAGGAGATTTTTTGCGCAGTTTTTTGCACCCGCTGCAGGTCTTCCACAACGTCAGCGGATATCCGCCTAGGAACGAGTTCATTGCCCGTAAAACTGGGTGCTGCGGCCATTTCAGACTTGCCTCATAGGAAGGCTAGACGAGCGATTTCACTTATAGGAAAGATGCTCGGGGAGCGCCTACGACTCTTTCTTTTTCGGTTGGGAAGGGCTCTCGGCTGCATGGACACGCTGTTTTTTGATCTCTTCCATGCGCTCGCGGATACGCTTTTCTATCCCTTCGTTCGTGGGTTGGTAATACACCCGGCCGCGCAAGTTGTCCGGCAGGCATTGCATATCCGCGACCTTCGATTCGAGATCATGGGCGTACTGATATCCCTGCCCGTAACCCAGCCCCTTCATTAATTTGGTAGGCGCATTCCGCAGGTGCAACGGGACGGCCTCCGCCGCAGTGCGTTCGACATCGGCTTGCACGTTGCCATAGGCCGTGTACAGCGCATTGGACTTCGGCGCGACCGAAAGGTAAACCACAGCTTGCGCCAGTGCCAGATTGCCCTCGGGCATGCCGATGAAATCCACCGCGTCGCGGGCGGCCATGCACAGCGAGAGAGCATTTGGATCGGCCAGACCAATGTCTTCCACCGCCATGCGTACGACTCGCCGCGCCACGTACAGCGGATCTTCTCCCGCTTCGAGCATTCGCCCCAGCCAATACAGCGCGGCATCTGGATCGCTGTTACGCACTGATTTATGCAGCGCTGAAATCAGGTTGTAATGTTCTTCACCCGTCTTGTCGTAAAGCAGGATGCGCTTCTGCAGCGCGTCACGGACAATCTCATCCGTAATCTCTCGCGAATCTTTTTGTTCGGGTGCCCCATTTCTCGCCTCTTTTGCGAGAAGTGGGGATTTTGCCAAGCCAGCCGCAACTTCCAGCACGTTGTAGGCGCTGCGTGCGTCCCCACTGGTGTAACTGGCGATCTTCTGTAGAACCTCGTCAGCCGCGGTCACACCCATCTCGCCCAGCCCACGCTCACGATCGCTAAGGGCCCGCCTCAGTAAAAGCACAATCTGTTCTTCACTCAACGGTTGCAGCACGTAAACGCGACAACGCGAAAGCAGAGCGGAGTTGATCTCGAACGAAGGATTTTCCGTCGTGGCGCCAATGAGCCGGATATTCCCTTTTTCCACGTGCGGAAGGAACGCGTCCTGCTGCGCCTTGTTGAAGCGATGAATCTCGTCGATGAAGACAATCGTTCGCGTGCCGTACTGCTTCGCCCGTTCGGCGTCGGCCATGACCTGCTTGATCTCTTTAATCCCGGCCAGCACCGCGGAGAACTCAATGAACTCCGCCTTGGTCATCTTCGCGATGATCTTCGCGAGAGTAGTTTTTCCGGTGCCTGGCGGTCCCCAGAAAATCAGCGATCCGGAATCATCGCGCTCGATTTGCACTCGCAGCGGCTTGCCCGGACCAATCAGATGTTCCTGCCCTGCGTACTCATCCAGCGTCCGCGGACGCATGCGGTCCGCCAGAGGCCGCGTTGTGTCGGCGGCGCCGCCCGCATTCGGCATGGACTGAAACAGGCTCACGAAACTTGAATAAGACAGGCTAGACGGCTTCTCGAATCGGCTCTACGAATTTTAGATCGGGAGCAGGCGGGAAAGGACCGATTTCCGCAGCATACCGATAGAACAACTGCAGTCCTTCCAGGCATCCGCGGTCAAGTTGATAGTGGATATTTTCGGTCAGATAGCTGCGCACGTCGGTTGCATTCAGACCGAGCCGCGGCGACCATTCCCGCACAATCTGGCTCAAACTCTCTGGCAGCAAGCCATGATCGCGCGACTCACGAAACACAGTCGCTAGATCCAGCGAAGGGTCGGCCTCCCGTAGCGCCTCTCCTCGCACCGCCCAGAATGCAAATACAAACGGCTTGCCCGTGTAGCGGATCCATTCCTCCGCCAGATCGAGCGTGTGATATTTCCTACGATCGACCTGCAGAGCCGGATCTCCAATCAGCAACCCGGCATCGCATTCCGCCAGCATTTTCTCGATGTCAGGCTCCATCGGCTGGAAGCTTCTTCCGCCCCCTAGCCATTTCTCAAACAAGATCCTCGTCAAAGCAACCGACGTCATCGACGAGGTGTCCAGCGCCACCGTTCGGACCAGTTCGACCGGAATCTGGCTGACCAGCAAAATCGAGCGCACCGCCCTCCGCGAGGCAATCGCAACGTCCGGTAAGATCTGCAGCCCGGGAATCTGCGCATACCCCGCCGCGGGGATGATTCCTATATCGGCACTGCCCTCGGCCAGTGCCCGGGCGCACGCCGACGGCAACGTATATGAGATTTCAAAGTGCCGTTGGGTGCCCCATCCTTTCGCATTTTTGGCCAAAGGGTGGTCAGGATGCTCGAAATCCCACATCAGTGGAGCGGTATTCAGGTAAGAAATGGCGGAAATACGCAGACTTCGCATGCTTTCCACAATATTAACAAACGATTGTGACATCTGACCTTGACACCGCTTTCCGTAGAAAATTACAGTCCGCTCGGAGCCCCATGTGTCGGATACTGTCGTTTCTCCCTCCTTAACCAGCGCCCTCGACTGGCTTGCGCTTTCCCTTACCCCCGGTCTGGGGCCAACAAAAGCGCGAAAGGTAGTTCAACATTTCGGATCGTCTGCCGCCGTATTTCGCGCGTCCCTTACGGAACTGGAGGCCACCGGAATTAAGGCCGTCTCCGCGCAGTCTCTGGCCACCGGCAAGTCCGCTGAGTTGGCGCGGGAGGAACTGGCTCGTGCTGCCGACGCTGGTATCACCGTTCTCTCCATGGACGATGTCCTTTACCCGCGTCGGCTCAAAGAGATCTACGATCCAGCTGTCATCCTTTATGTACGCGGCAACGCCGAACTGCTGAACCAGCCCGGGATCGCGATGGTCGGAACGCGTCATCCCACCCCCTACGGTTCAGGCATGGCCGAGCGTCTGGGCTGCGACCTGGCAGCTCAGGGGCTCGTCATCATCAGCGGCATGGCGCGTGGCGTCGATACATCCAGCCATCGTGGAGCGATCTCCGCCAAGGGCAAGACCCTCGCGGTTTTCGGCACTGGCGTCGACGTGATTTATCCGAAGGAGAATTCCCGGCTCTCGGAGCAGATCCTCTCAACCGGCGGCGCGCTGATTTCGGAGTTTGCGCTGGGCACATTCGCCGCTCCTCAAAATTTTCCCATCCGCAATCGCATTCTCAGCGGAATGTCGGTTGGGGTGCTCGTGGTCGAAGCCGCCGAATATTCCGGCACGCGCATCACCGCTCGCCTTGCTCTCGAACAAAATCGCGACGTATTCGCCGTACCCGGCAACGTCACCAACAAGAATTCCTGGGGACCCAACACTCTCATCAAACAGGGAGCCAAGCTGGTCGCCACGTGGGAAGACGTGTGGGAAGATCTGCCGGCAGAAGTACGACTTGCCTTGACCCCGCCCGCCTCCCCTGAATCTTCGACCGCCTCGTCGGCATCTCTATTTCCAGAACAAGGCCTCCCTCCTCACGAAAGGCGCATTCTGAGCCTGTTGAAGGCGGACGAAGCCACCCACATCGACGAGATCGTGGAAAAGCTGGAGTCCGAACTTTCCTCCTCAGAAATTTTCGCCGCCCTGTTCGAGCTGGAGCTCAACGGCAAAATTCGCCAGATGCCGGGGAAGAATTTTGTAAAAAGCTTCTGAGCTTCGAGCTGCTAGCTACCAGCTACTAGCTACCAGCTGCGAGCAGAGAAGGACGGTAAGGTTCGATGGAAGACTTCAAGCAGTTGAAAGTTTGGTTCAAGGCTCACGAATTGACTCTGCGCATATATCGGCACACCCGCAGCTTCCCGAAAGAGGAGATGTACGGCCTCACCAGTCAAATGCGGCGAGCTTCAGGTTCCATCGGAGCCAACATCGCCGAGGGTTGCGGTAGGAGATCAGATCCCGAGATGAAGCGCTTTGTTCAGATCGCTCGCGGATCAGCCAGCGAATTGGAGTACCATCTTCTGCTCGCGAACGATTTGCACTATTTATCAGAACTAGATTTTGCTGATCTGAACGAGAGAACGCTGGAGGTCGAGCGGATGCTGGCAGCTCTGGCCCACCGTTTACAGCCGCCGGTTCTAGCTAGAAGCTAGGAGCTAAAAGCTAGTAGCTTCCGTCCCGTAACTTGTTCCCCGCTTGCCATTCGTGCTAGCTTCGAAAACGAAACATAACCAGAACTGAGGATCCATTGTCAAAAGGTTTAGTCATTGTCGAATCGCCGGCCAAGGCGAAGACCATCCAGAAATATCTGGGAAAGGGCTTCTCTGTCGAAGCCTCGCTCGGGCACGTGAAAGATCTGCCCAAGAGCACTCTCGGTGTCGATGTTAATAACGACTTCGAGACCGATTACATCGTCATCCCCGGCAAAGAGAAAGTTGTTGCCAAGCTGAAGAAGCTCGCGGCCTCGGCCGACTCCATCTACCTGGCGCCTGACCCGGACCGCGAAGGCGAAGCCATCGCCGCGCATCTGGCGTTTGAACTCGACGAGAACGGCTCCAAAAAGAAGAAAGCTGCCAAGAAAGCAAAAGCCAAGAAGGGCGAGCCCGAAGCTCCTCCGCGCATTCAGCGCGTGACTTTCAACGAAATCACCAAGCGGGCCGTCCAGGCCGCCTTCGAGCATCCGCGAGCGATTGATCAAAATCTTGTAGACGCCCAGCAAGCTCGCCGCGTCCTCGACCGTCTGGTCGGATATCAGGTCTCTCCTCTTCTTTGGGATAAAGTTCGCCGCGGTCTTTCCGCCGGACGTGTGCAGACCGTCGCTCTTCGCCTGATCGTCGAGCGCGAACGCGAAATCAAGGCGTTCGAGAAAAAAGAATATTGGACGATCGACGCTCATCTCGCCGCCAGCAAGCCTCCGGCCTTCGACGCGCGGTTTGTCGGCAAGGGTGAAGAAAAGGTCGAAGTCACCAATGGCGAAGAAGCGGAAAAGATCCGGGCCGCTCTGGAAAAAGCCGACTGGATCGTTCGCTCGGTCGATAAGAAAGAACGCCGCCGCAACGCCGCGCCGCCATTCACAACCAGCAAACTGCAGCAGGATTCTTCGCGCAAGCTGCGTTTCAGCGTGAAGCGCACCATGATGATCGCCCAGCGTCTCTATGAAGGCGTGGAACTCGGCGAAGAGGGTTCGGTCGGCCTCATCACCTACATGCGTACCGATTCCACTCGAGTCGCGCCTGAGGCCATCACCGAAGTTCGTGAGTACGTCGGGAAGGAATACGGTCCCAGCTATCTCCCCGAATCCCCAAATACATTTAAAGAGAAGAAGGACGCGCAGGGCGCGCACGAGGCCATTCGCCCCACTTCGGCGATGCGCCATCCTGATCAGATCAAGCAGTATTTAAAAGAAGACGAATTCAAGGTCTACAAGCTGATCTGGCAGCGTTTTGTGGCTTCGCAAATTAATCCTGCCGTCTTCGATCAGACTACGGTCGACATCGACGCAAAAAGCGGCAACGAGGTTTTCTGGTTCCGCGTCACCGGATCAGTCCTGAAGTTCGACGGCTTCCTGAGAGTTTACGAAGAATCGAAGGAAGGTAAAGACGAAGAGGACGAGGAACTCAAACACAAACTGCCCGCGCTCGAAGCCGGACAGAAACTCACGCTGAAAGAACTGAAGCCGGAGCAGCATTTCACCGAGCCTCCACCGCGCTTCAACGAGGCATCGTTGGTGAAGGAACTCGAAGAACGCGGCATCGGGCGTCCGTCCACCTACGCCGCCATTCTCACCACCATTCAGGAGCGGCAGTACGTCCAAAAGATCGGCGGTAAGTTCGTTCCCACCGAGATTGGACTGGTCGTCACCGACCTGCTGGTGGAAAACTTCCGCGATATTTTCGATCTGCAATATACCGCGCGTCTGGAAGAAGAGCTCGACGAGATCGAAGAGGGCAAAGAGAAGTGGCAGGACGCGATGTCCGACTTCTATAAGAAATTCCAGAAAGATCTCAAATATGCCGAAAAGCATATGGAGAATATCAAGCGGATGGAGAAGCCCACCGACGAGAAGTGCGAAAAGTGTGGCTCTCCGCTGGTGATCAAGTGGGGCAAGCACGGGTCGTTCTACGCCTGCAGCACTTACGATAAAGAAGATCCAAATACCTGCACGTTCACCAAAGAGAATCCGATTAATCTGCCCGATCTTGACTCCGCCGATATGCAGGAGACCGGAGCAGCCGAAGAATACTGCGAAAACTGCGGCCGCGTTATGGTCCTCAAGCGCGGGCGCTTCGGCCAGTTCATGGCCTGCACCGGCTATCCGGATTGCAAGACCACGCGCCGTCTCGATCAGGGCAAGAAAGTTCCTGATATCCCGCTCGACGAGCTCTGCCCCAAGTGCGGACGCAATATGATGATCCGCCACGGGCGTTATGGCGAGTTCACCACTTGCAGCGGATATCCCGAGTGCAAGTACGTCAAGCAGAATTACATTGGGGTGAAGTGCCCCGATTGCAAAGACGGCGACCTGGTCGAAAAACGCGCCCGCAAAGGCAATACGTTCTACGGATGCGGCAATTATCCGAAGTGCAAATTCACTTCGGCGCACAAACCGATTGCGGAGAAATGCCCAAGCTGCGGCAGCGAGTACCTGGTCGAAAAGAATCTGAAAGCTGGTCCGGTCATCGCTTGCCCGAATAAAGAGTGCGACTACGAACGCCCGGCTCCGCCGCCCGAAACCGCGGGAGCTTCGGCCCCGGCCAACCCGTATTCGCTTGAGAAAATTCTGAAATTGGTATACGTTATTTGTCGTCATCAGAAGTTAAATTACCAGCTGTCTAAGTTACCCAAGTGCAGAATTTCTCAATTACCCACTACTAGACGGAGAAGAATCCATGCCAAAGAAGCCGACCGTCGCTGATGCCCAGATGATTCTTCAACTCTACGATTTGCGCCGCGAATCTGAACTACGCAAGGCGCGCAGCTGGTGGCTGACCGAGTTTTGGCCCGCCAATGCCGACGACTTTATCAAGGTCTCAGGCGCCACGGGTACGCAGGAGAATGCCTGGCTGCGGCAGGCTAGCAGCTACTGGAGCATGGCTGCCTCGCTCGTTCTCCATGGAACCCTGAATGCCGAATTGTTTCTGCAACCCACCCACAGCGGCGAGATGTACTTCATCCTCGCGAAGGTTCATCCTTTTCTCAAGGAGCTCCGCGAAAAGATCGGGGACCCGAACCTGTTTCTCAATATCGAGAAGCTCATCAACAGCTCCAAATTCAGCCGCGAGAGGCTTACGTTCACGATCAAGCGCGTCGAAACCATGCGCGAGAAGCGCAAAGCCAGACCGTAGCTTTCCCTTGGCGGCTCGCAGCTCACGGCTCGAAGCTCGTTCGCTTCTGTTATCCTAATCGGCTGTGCGGATGATCTGGTGGTTCCTGATTCTGGGCGTCAGTACGCTGGTCATCGTGTGCGTGGCGATTGGTCTGCTCGTGCATTTGCGCAGACATCTCCAGAAGGCTCACGCTTCGCACGATGATAAGCCCGAACCTTGAGAGATTGATCCCCAGTTTGGAGACAACTATGGCGAAATCGGCGATTGACGTTTTGAACCCTCGGCAGGAGCACCTCTCCGAAGCCTCGCGGCAGATTGCCTTGGTTGTAGGAGCAACCCTGTTTGTGACGCTCTGTGCGCACATCACGATTCCATTGATGCCGCTCACGCCGGTTCCTTTGACGGTTCAGAATTTCGGTGTGCTTCTTGTCGGACTGCTGCTCGGAAGCCGCAAAGGCTTTGCCGCCATGATGCTCTATCTCATCGAAGGAATGGTGGGACTGCCGGTGTTTAATCCCACCGGGCCCGGCGGAGTCGCACAATTATTCGGAGCCACCGGTGGATTCTTGTTGGCGTACCCTTTGGTTGCATTCATTGCGGGTTATTTGTTTGAGCGGGGAGCCAAGAGTTTTGCCCGAGCAGCCATCGCCAGCCTGCTCGCAGAAATCATGCTTTTCCTCGGCGGATTGAGCTGGCTTTATGTCTTTACTCACTCGCTTGCAAAGGCCGCTTATTTCGGCTTGTATTGGTTCGTGGCCGCTGAAGTCTTGAAGGTGATGCTTGCCGCCGGAATTGCGGTTCGTTGGCGCCGCACCGGTCGCATGGTGGAGTAAATCTAGAGGTTCACAACCAATGGCTGTATCTGAATCCGAAAAAATTCCGACGAGTACCACGACTGATGTTCGCGAGATCGCCGTGGCCCACAGCCCCGACTCCGACGACGCCTTCATGTTTTACGGTCTTGCGACCCACAAGGTGCGCACGCCCGGCCTTCGTTTCACGCACACGCTTTGTGACATCGAAACGCTCAACCAGAAGGCGCGCGAAGGTGTCTATGACGTTACCGCGATCTCCTTCCATGCGTATCCCTACCTCCAGGACAAGTACGCTCTGATGGCTTGCGGCGGCAGCGTTGGCGAAGGCTACGGCCCCATGATTGTCTCGCCGCGGCCCTTCAGCACCAGCGAAATCAAGACCAAGAAGATCGCGGTTCCCGGCAAACTGACGACTGCCTATCTTGCCCTGAATCTGTTTGCGCCCGGAGTCGAGACCGAAGTCGTTCCCTTCGATCAGATCATTCCGCAGGTGCTCGAAGGCAAGTACGAGGCTGGATTGATTATTCATGAAGGCCAGCTGACCTACGACAAGTCCGGCCTGCATCGCATTGTCGATCTTGGAAAATGGTGGCAAAAAGTGACCGGATTGCCCCTTCCGCTGGGAGGCAACGCGATCCGCCGCGCTCTCGGACCGCAGCTTATGTCAACGGTGACGCAAGCTCTTCGGGAAAGCATTCAGTATGGACTCGATCACCGTGAAGAGGCGTTGTCCTACGCCATGCAGTTTGCCCGCGATCTGGACACGGCATCGGCTGACAAATTCGTCGGAATGTACGTCAACGAGCGCACTCTCGACTACGGCTCCGACGGGCGCGAAGCCGTCCGCCGCCTGCTCGATATGGGACACAAAGCAGGCATCATCGGGCCAGAAGCAAAAGTGGATTGGGTCTAGGTAGCTTTTAGCTTCTAGCTGCTAGCTAGTCTGAGCACATTACGTCGCGATGGTCAAAACGTACTTAAGCGCTGTCGAGCTTGCCAGTGCTTTTCCCGCTAGTCTTCGGCAGGATGTTCTCGAAGCGTGTACTACTCTTCCAGCCGTTCGAGCACTGGGACGGGATTTTTCCATTCGGCTGCGTGATGGAGTTGTCCGCATTCCGTACCGGTTGCACCTCGACACCACTTTCATTCACGTCGACTTCCTGACCTCGCTTCAAAAAGAGATCATCGATTGCCTGCTGACGAGGCACAGCAACGGATTCACGCGTCAACGGCATCTGGCACGTATTGTTGGTCTGAGTCGCAATTGGATTCCGCCGTTTGTTGTCCAACTCGCCGGCGAATACGTTGTGGAGATACTGGACGTTATTTGCCAGAGTCTCCCACTGCTCGATACGGCTCTTTACAAGGAGTTTCTTTGCTCAAATCCGGCGTTCCTTGATCGGACGGAGCAGAGAATAACGAGCTATTGGGACTGTTATTATCGGAACGTAAAACGAGAAGATTATGTTGGTTTCAAGAGTCTTGGCTTTCTCCGATCGCTGCATACTTCAATGTGAAAGTTGCCTCTAAACAATTTTGTTAGCTAGCAGCTAGGAGCTAGAAGCTTGTCCCCCCAAACCCTCCTCATCGACGCCGACGACACGCTCTGGGAGAACAATGTCTACTTCGAGCGCGCCATCGCTCGCTTCATTTCTTTCCTCAATCATCACGAATTCTCCGCCGAGCAGGTTCGCGAAGTGCTCAACGATGTCGAGCGTGAATGCATCGTGAAGCATGGATACGGCCTGCACAGCTTCGCCCACGCTCTCGTCGACACCTTCGAGAAACTCAGCCCTACGCCTGTCACCCCGGAACTGCATGCGCAAGTCATGAGCTTTACGCATGCCATCCAGAATCACGACATCGAATTTTTGTCTGAAGTTCCTGAGACTCTCGACTATCTATCCCAGAAGCACCGCCTGATCCTTGTGACCAAGGGCGACATCGCCGAGCAGTCCGGCAAAGTCGAGCGCTCGGGATTGAAGAAGCACTTTGCTGCAGTGGAGATCGTGGCCGAGAAGAAGCCCGATGTCTACGCCCATCTCGCCGACAAATACGATTGCACCCACCGCTCCACGTGGATGGTTGGCAATAGTCCCAAGTCTGATATCAACCCGGCAATGGCCGCAGGCCTGAACGCGGTCTTCGTCCCGCACGGCGATACCTGGATCTTGGAGCACGAAGAAGTCAATCCCGCGCCGGAAGGACAGAAACTGCTGATCGTCGGACGCTTTGCCGAACTCCGCGAGCATTTCTAGATTTATTTTCCTGCAGCTCTTCTCAGGCGATCAAAGATCGATACGGTCTCGAAGTTGAATTCACTTTGAAATCGGCTGAAATCCAGAACCTGCGGATTTCCCGCCGGAATCCCATCCCCAAGCCTGACGGTGATATTCGAGTTCAAGTCCTCGACCACGCGCTTCAAATCGCCAACCAGAATGGACCGGCAGGGCGCGTTATAAATCATGTGCTCGGTCTGCGAAGCTTGCAGCAGGGTCAACAGCATCGCCGCCACATCTTCGATGTGCAACACCAATATCTTTTCCGAAGCTCGATACGGCAACAGAATCTCAGCCGGATAACTGACCTTCAGAAGTTCGAACATCTCGCTTCGCCACGCCGACGTCACCGACTGTGCACCCGGGCCGACCACGCGTCCTATCCGAAGACTGACAAATTCGATGCCGTGACGCTCGCGATACGCTGTCCCGAGTTGCTCGATGTACAACTTTGCGGCCGCATACAAATCCTCCGGTGCCGCCCGGTCCAATTCCGATACCGTGTGCTCCGCCGAATAGGTTCCATAGATGCTCAGGGAACTGCCGAAAACCACGCGGCGCACCTGAAACTCGCGCGCCATCTCAAGAACGTTTGCGCCTCCCTTAACATTGACCTGGGTTGCGAGCAGCGGATTCCTCTGTGCAGCCGTCGGCAGGATCGCCGCCAGGTGAATAATCCCCTCGATCCGCGCTTTTTCAAACACGGCTCGCAGCTGCGCCGCGTCGCTGAGATCGCAAGCGACCTCTTCGCATCCCTCAAGCTCTGTTTCCCCGCTCAAAGCGTTCCGGTCGAGCGAAACGACTTTAATTCCTGAACGCTGTAAAAGTTTCACCACGGCGCGGCCCACAAATCCGCGCCCGCCTGTTACCAATACCGAGTTGTTTTGCTGCGGGTGCATGGTGTTTAAAGGGGAACCAGCGCGGTCACTGTGTTTTCATTCTCGGCAATACCGCATCTAACTAACCAACAAGCGGCTCTCGCGCCGATATTTCCCGCGTGGTACCCTCATTCTGCTCTGCGATCTGGCTCCCACTTCGTCGGTGGCGATTCAGACTAACAATTTAAGACGGTTGCTGCATACGGTCGAGGCTTTGTCCGAGCTCGGGCCTGCGCTCACGGCTGAGCGCGAGTTCTCGGAAACCTCGCGTCTGATGCTGTCTGCCGTCATGGAAGCCGCGGGCGCCCGCGAAGGCGTGCTTTTTCTTTTTAACGACAAGCCCGCCGTGCTGACTTCCGCGACCGCCTTGGGATTCGCGCTCATGCCCGATCCCGCCTTCGTTCCTCTCCTCCCGAAACATGTTCATGCGCTCACCGCAACCCGCGGTCCCATCGTTCTCAACTCCTCGACCTATCCTGTGTTTCTCAGTTCCAACGGCAATGTCGCGCCCGAACTATTCAAATGTCTGGCGCCTCTCAAAGCCGGAGGCCGCCTCGCCGGCGTCATTGCGCTTGGCCGCCGCCCAGGTGACGCGCTCTATGAAGACAGCGAACTCGACGCTCTCGAGCTGTTGTGCAGCTATGTTGCGCTCGCGGTGCAGAATCATGCGCTCACTCAGACCATCGCGCAGCGCGTCTCTGAAAATCTGCGCCTGATGGCCTCGCTGCACGGCTTTTACGATAACGCTCTCGAAGCTTTTGCTACCGCCATTGACGTCAAGCACGTCAACATCCATGGACATTCTCTGCGCGTAGGCCGTTATGCGGCGGCCATCGGAGATGCCATGGGTATGGACCCCACCGATATTGCCGCCCTGCGCAGCGCCGGATATCTTCACGACATCGGCAAAGTCGCTGTCGATCGCCGCCTCTTCGGTAAGGCGGGAGCCCTCGATCCCGACGAATTCCGCGAAATGGCCGACCACACCACCGTCGGACATCAGATCGTCAGTAGCGTCCAATTCCCCTGGCCCAAGATACCCGAGTCCGTGCGCTGGCACCATGAACGCAGCGATGGTTCGGGATATCCCGACCATATCGGTGAGTCTGATTTGCCCATGCAGGTGCGCATCATCGGCCTGGCCGACTCCTTCGACGCCATGATCAGTGCGCGCCCCTACCGCGCGCCCATGACCGTGGGAAATGCGCTGAGCGATCTGGTGCGCCTGGCCCCCGAAAAATTCGATCCCAATGTGGTGCAGGCTTTGCTGATTCAAGTGCGTCGCGAAGCCGTCGGCAGCAGTCGAATACCGTTACTTGAGAACAACGCGGTCAATATCGCGGCCACCGACATCGACCACCTGGCTGCCACTTTGCGATACAAAGTCACACGCGGCAAGGAGTATCTCACCTAGACCGCTAACCAGCCGCATTCAGGCCCCAGCCCGCAGCTCGGATCCTTCCCGTAACTGTCGATTCCACAGTGATTTCCGTCGCCCAGCGCACCAGCGCTGGCAGCAACTTTGTTTTGTCGTTTGGGTTCATAATCAAGGCATCGTTTTCTCCGGGAGTCTTCATGAAATCCAGCATTTCGCGACTTTTGGCCCTGCTGCTTTGCCTAAGTGTTGCCTCGATCGTGCCGCAACTGCTGGCAAAAAAGAAGGATGCTAGTTCCGACTCCGGTCCTGACGCTCAGAAGCGCGCCGTGCATGCCTTGAACCGGCTCACCTTTGGACCTCGCCCCGGAGATGTGCAGCAAGTCATGGCCATGGGCGTCGATCGCTGGATCGACTTGCAGCTTCATCCCGATAAAATTTCCGACGACGCGCTGCAGGCACGCCTTGAGCCGCTACGCACGTTGCACATGAACTCCCGGCAACTTGCGGAAAATTTTCCTGACAATCAGATGATCAAGCAGGTCTACGAAGGCAAGCGTCCCATGCCTTCCGATCCTGCTCAGCGCGCGATCTATCAGGCACAGATCGCCCGTTACGAGCAAAAATTAGCCGAGAAGCAATCGGCGTCAGCCGCGCCTGTGCCAGCTCCCGCATCCGCGCCGGACGAACCTGCGGCTGCCGAAGGCGCCAAGACCGCCGAAGAATTAGCTGCAGCTGCGGCCGCCACTCCTGAAACTATGCCCCCGCCCGACATCGGAACGATGGATGGCCCGAAAAACGGGGGCGGCGATGCCACATCGTCTTCAGCAGACGACGCCACCATGGCTCCTGCAGCCGAGAAGAAACTTTCTCCCGAAGAAGAAGCCGAGGCCCGCGCGCGTGAAGAGCAGCTCTACGCCGACCTGAAAACCACCAGCACTGTTTCCGATCTTATCGCTCTTCCTCCAAACCAGCGCTACAAGAAAATCTTGGCCATGTCGGCGGACGAGCAATTCACTTTGGTCGAATCGTTTCGCGGAGGCAAGGGCCCGGTTCAGGAAATTCTCGGCGGCCTCAACCCCACTCAAAAAGAGACTTTGCTGGCCATGAACAACCCGCAGCAGGTGGTTGTCCAGGAATTGGGTCAGGCCAAGCTGCTGCGTGCCATTTATAGCGATCGCCAGCTTGAACAGGTGATGACTGACTTCTGGTTCAATCACTTCAATGTCTTTGCCGGAAAAGGTCCCGAACGCCTGCTGCTCACGAATTATGAGCAGGACGTCATTCGCCCGCATGCGCTCGGAAAGTTCGAGGACTTGCTGCTCGCCACCGCGCAGAGTCCGGCCATGCTGTTTTATCTCGATAACTGGATGAGCGTGGGACCAGATTCGCCTCAGGGGCTCCGCGCTCCAGTGGTGCGCTATGGCCCTTACGGACGTCCGCACGTTGTTCCAGGTGGAAACCCCCGGCGCAAGCAGGCCAGAGGCTTGAATGAGAATTACGGGCGCGAGTTGCTCGAACTGCATACCCTGAGCGTCAATGGCGGTTACTCGCAACGGGACGTGACTGAAGTTGCGAAGGTATTTACCGGCTGGACCATCGAGAAGCTCGCCGACGGCGCCGCATTTCGCTACGATCCGCGCATGCACGAGCCCGGACCGAAATTTGTGCTCGGCCATCGCATCAAGCCCAAGGGCGAAGACGAGGGCAGGGAAGTGATTCACATGCTGGCCACCAGCCCGCAGACCGCGCACTTCATCTCGCTGAAATTGGCGCAGCGCTTCGTCTCCGACGATCCACCGCCCGCGCTGGTCGATCGCATGGCCAAGACCTTCGAGAAAAAGAAGGGCGACGTTCGCGAGGTGCTCTTGACGTTGTTCCATTCGCCGGAATTGTGGGCTGACACAACCTATCGGGCGAAAGTGAAAACGCCGCTCGAGTTCGTCGCCTCGGCGGTGCGTGCCACGGGAGCCGACGTTCAAGACGCCCTGCCTCTGGTCCAGCGCCTCAACAGCATGGGCATGCCGCTCTACGGTGCGCAACCACCGACCGGCTATTCCATGAAAGCGGATACCTGGGTGAGTTCGTCGGCGCTGCTCACGCGCATGAATTTCGCGCTTGCGCTGACCGCCGGCAAAGTGCGCGGCGTTACTGTGGACGCAGTGCAACTCGCCGGAGGTCCGCCACCACCGCCCGATCCGAGCACTACGCTATCCACCATGGAAGCTACGTTACTCGACTCTGACGTTTCCAAGCAGACACACGATTCGATCGTGGCGCAGCTCGCATCACCGGCGAAGAGTAGTCCTCGGCAAAATGCAACTGGATGCAAAGCCGGCAAAGCAGGACGCGCAATCGTCCGCCGGACGCAAGCACCATCGCGGGCCTGCTGTTAGGGTCGCCAGAGTTTCAAAGAAGGTAAGCGACTAGCTGCTAGCTCCTAGCCATTGCTAGAAGCTAGCAGCTAGAAGCTAGGAGCTGTTTTTTATGTCCATCACTCGCCGCGTATTCCTTCGCAACAGCGCTCTCGCCGTGGTCGGCACGGCAGCCGTGCCCAGCTTTCTCACTCGTGCCGCCTTGGGCGCAGTCGAGAACGGCGTCCGAACCAAACGTCTCGTCGTAATCTTTCAGCGCGGCGCCGCCGACGGACTGAACATCGTCGTTCCTCACGCCGAGTCGCAGTATTACGCGATGCGGCCCACCATCAATATTCCGAAGAAGGCAGTGCTCGATCTCGACGGCTTCTTCGGATTGCATCCCGCGCTCTCCGCCTTCCAGCCGCTCTGGCAGCAGCGCCATCTGGCCATCGTTCACGCCGCCGGATCGCCGGACTCGACCCGCTCTCACTTCGACGCACAGGATTTCATGGAAACCGGCACTCCCGGCGTGAAGATCACCGAAGATGGCTGGCTCAACCGCTCGTTGCGCAACATGGCGCATACTCCTCAGGATTCGCCCTTCCGTGCGATCGCGCTCGGCCCGTCATTGCCTCGCATCCTGAGCGGCACCGAGCCTGCGGTCGCCATGAACAACATCAACGACTTTTCTGTTGGAGGACGCAATCCCAAGGCTTCACGCGCTGCCAGCGCTTTTGAAGCCATGTACGATCATTCTTCCGACAGCGTTTTGCATGGCACAGGCGAAGAGACGTTTGACGCGGTCAAGATGCTAAAGGCTGCAGACCCCGGCAAGTACTCGCCCGCGCCCGGCGCCGACTATCCTAAAGGACGCTTCGGCGACAGCCTCCGCCAGCTTGCCCAGCTCATCAAAGCGAATCTGGGCGTGCAGGTTGCCTTCGCTGATATTGGAGGATGGGATCACCACGTCAACGAAGGCGCAACCGAAGGCCAGCTTGCTAACGTGCTCAGCGATTTCTCGCAATCGCTCGCGGCATTCTGGACCGACCTCGGTGATCTCGGCGAGGACACGGTGATCGTGACCATGTCGGAATTCGGCCGCACCGCCCGCGAAAATGGCAATCGCGGTACCGACCACGGCCATGCCAACGTAATGTTTGTTCTCGGCGGCCCGGTGAAAGGTGGCAAGGTCTATGGCCGCTGGCCGGGTCTCGATCAATCGCAGCTTTATGAAGGACGCGATCTCGCGCTCACCACCGACTTCCGTCAAGTGATCGGAGAAGCCGTCGCCCGCCATATGGGCAACAAGAATTTGGCGCAGGTCTTCCCGGGCTATGACGACCAGCCAGGGAAATTCCTGCGTTTCCTCGGTTAACGTTAAAGCCCAAACTGATGTCATCCTGAACGGCGGCGCAGCCGTCGTGAGGGACCGAACGATAAGTTGAGCCCTGAAATGCCGACGACAGGAACATCTGAGATGTGAGCGGCAATTGGTGGTCCCGGTTCAGATTTCAATCAACACGTCGCCGTTCTCGATCTTCAACGGATAGACCGCGACTTTGTTGCTCGCGTCGTGCACGCCGGTCTGTGGATCCCACTCCCACCCGTGCCACGGGCAAATAACCTTGCCATTGAGGATGACTCCGTCGCCGAGGGGGCCGCCGCGATGCAGGCAGATGTTATCCATAGCGGAGTACTCGCCGTCTACATTAGCGACGCAGATCTCTTTGTCGCCGCAGCGAAATTCTTTTGCTTGATTGCCCTGCGGTAGATCGGCTTGGGTGGCGAGTTTGACGAATGTAGGCATGGCTTTGGTCGTCAGGAATGCTGCCTGGCGTTAGCTGGCTGGACAGCCGAGGCGGCTTTCCCCACATGATTTTGCTGGCCCCTGGCCCCTGACCCCTGACCACTATTTCGGCTGCAGGGTCTGCGCGATCATGACCTGGCGCTTGAAGTTCTCCACCATATTCTGATCCAGCCGCACTGCAGTCGGCTTCTTGGCCAGCGTCATTGTGTCGATCTTGTCCTGCAGCTTGAGCAACGCGTAGAACAGGTTCTCCGGACGCGGTGGGCATCCCGTGACATACACATCCACCGGAACAATCTTGTCCACACCCTGCAGCACTGCGTAGGTATTGAACGGGCCGCCCACTGACGAGCAGGCGCCCATCGAGATCACCCACTTCGGATCCGGCATCTGATCGTAGATGCGCTTCACCACCGGCGCCATCTTCAGCGTCACGGTTCCGGCCACGATCATCAGATCGCTCTGCCGCGGGCTGGGACGGAACACTTCCGATCCAAAGCGCGCGATATCAAAGCGCGAGGTGGACGACGCGATCATCTCGATGGCGCAGCACGCCAGGCCAAATGTCATCGGCCAGACCGCCGACTTACGCGCCCAGTTGAACACGTAGTCAACCGTCGAGATCATGAAATTCTTTTCGAACTTGTTTTGCAGCCAGCCCATGCATGAACCTCGTCAGTGGTGCTTGCTCAAGTCGTACCCTGAAGTCTAGGTAAGGCAGGAACCTGTGTCAATCGCGGTGTGACCGCGTGCGTGGGCAGACGCTCCTGCTGTTCCAGATTTCCGTCACAGGCCGCCTCCCACACCAAAAAACTGGTGCCGTTGCTGCTATCATGACCAAACCGTATCCCAACGAATCGAAGCTGGACCGTGGCCACTCAGGTTAATCTCGAGCCCTCACGCGACATAGCCGCTCCGCACTTCCCCGATGCCTATCCCCTCTGTGTGGACCTGGACGGCACGCTGATTCGTACCGATTCACTTCTTGAGACATGGCTCATCGCATTCCGGCGCAGTCCGCTGGCGTGCGTGGCTGCTTCATTCAAGCTCTTGCGGGGGCGTAACCACTTCAAGTGCGCACTGGCGAAATTGGCGATTCCTCGGATCGATCAACTGCCCTACCGTACCGAAATCCTGGAACTCGTTGCCCGTGAGGCGTCCGGCGGCAGAGTCGTTGTGCTCGCAACCGGCGCTGCCGAACCGATCGCCACCGCAGTAGCCCAGCACGTAGGAAATTTCCGCGCTGTCATCAGCACTGACGAGCAGTCCAATTGTGCAGGGAGCGAAAAGGCCCGCAGACTGGCAAACCAGTTCGGCGACAAGCATTTTTATTACGCCGGAAATTCCGACCGCGACCTTCCCGTGTGGGAGAAATCGGCTGGCGCGGTGATTGTGGACGCAACACCCGGCTTGGCGCGTCGAGTGGCCGCATCCGGAGTGCCCATCCTCGCCGAATTCCCAAGAAACCGGCTAATGCCTCGCGAACTCTTTCGTACCTTGCGAGTGCATCAGTGGTCAAAGAATCTGCTGGTGTTCGTTGCAATTCTGCTCAGCCATAGGTTTCTGGATCTGCGGGCGTGGCGCAACGCATCCGTCCTCTTTCTTGCAATGTGTCTGTGCGCTTCGGCCGCATATCTGGTGAATGATGTTTTCGATCTTGACGCCGACCGCTCTCACAAGGAAAAGCGGAAGCGGCCCATTGCGTCAGGTTTGTTGAGTTTGTCGTTCACCTTCTGGTTCATCCCGTTCTTACTGGTGTGTGCTGCCGGTCTCAGCACCGCTCTTCCCGTCAGCGCGCGCCTGTGGCTTGCCGGTTACCTGATTGCGACTCTGACTTACACCTTATTCCTGAAAGAAAAGCTGCTGGTGGATGTCTTTTTGCTGGCAGGTCTGTACACGTTACGCGTGCTGGCTGGAGGTAGCGCCACCGGAATCGTAATCTCCCCATGGACCCTCGCGTTTTCCATGTTCATGTTCCTGAGTCTTGCAATGCTAAAGCGATATTCAGAACTGATGACGACTGCCAATGCGAGCTTCGCGCTGCCACGCCGAAATTATTACCGCTCGGACTTGTCAATGTTGGGATCGCTCGGCACCGCCTCGGGATACATTTCCGTACTGGTATTGGCGCTCTACATTCACTCGCCCGAAGTTACGCCACTGTACCGCCATCCCTGGCTTCTTTGGAGCATCTGCCCCCTGGTTGCGTACTGGATCAGCCGCATGTGGATCTTTGCCAGCCGCGCCGCCATTCCGGATGATCCGATTCTGTTTGCTCTCAAGGACCGCATCAGCTACCTGGTTGCGGTCTCGTGTGCCGCCCTGTTGCTGATGGCTGTTTTTCTGCGCTGAAATCTTTCGATGACTCCATCCGAACTCAGCGGCCTCGCGCGCGATCTCTACCAGAGGGGCAGTTGGCCTCTGCGGGCCATGCAGCGGTGGCGTCCTTACATCTGCCCGTTTGAACAGATTCTGCCCTTGATACCGCGTGGCGCAAGCCTTCTCGACGTCGGATGCGGTGGCGGCCTGCTCCTGTTTCTGTTGACGGCCTAGACCCGTCCGCGCACGGAACAGGAATCGACGTTTCACCATCTTCCGTCGGATTCGCGCGGCGTACTTTGCTGGCCTGCTCTTCCGATCTCCAGTCGCGCCTTTCCTTCCTGCACATGGATGCCACCAAGCCCTGGCCGGTCGATAGCTTCGATGTGGTTTCGCTGGTCGATGTGCTTCATCACGTGGCGCCGGCAAAACAGTTGGATGTCCTGCGCGAAGCTCTCCTCCATGTGAAACCCGGAGGTCTGCTGCTCTACAAAGATATGTGCGATGCTCCCTGGGCTCTGGCGACGGCCAACCGCGCTCACGATCTGCTGCTGACGCAACAATGGATCCACTATCTTCCCATCGAGAACGTCGAGCAATGGGCCAGAGAGGCCGGGCTGGATCTGATCGACAGCCAGCAGATTCGCCGCTACTGGTACGGGCACGAGCTCAGACTATTTCGCAGGAAGTCTGACACGCCGAACAGGACTCACTGAGGACAGTTCTCTTCCACTTTCGAACTCGACGCTGCGGAAGGAATGCAGTAGATCCGGATCGTGCCTCCCACATCGGCTGCCGGTTTGTACGAATCCAGCCACCAGAAGGCGTCCCGAGGATAGGTTTTGTGTCCCGCGTCCCCAGTCGCAAGGTCCGTATCGACACGGCAACCCAACCACTCACCGGCTGGTTCGGCAGTAGAGGATCGACCACGGGAGCGAGGTGCATCTCATCCACGTTAGCCGACGTGAAGAGCGCCGCGTGGATGGTTTCAACATTTCTCTTCTTGAGTGCCTCTCCCAACCGGGCCACGTCCTGTCCGCAATCGAGATCGCAACCAGTAACTAGAATTTTGCTGGGATCACTTCCGGCTGTTTCGTTGAAATACGACATCGGATCCAGCCCGGCTCTCCCAGTCTCGATGCCTTGCCATACGATCAGCGCCACCAGTAGATAGCGCAATCCCCTGTGCCGTGTTCCGCGCCGTGTCTCCCGCCGTGTTTCCCAAAGATAAGCGCCGCCGGCTCCCGCCAGAACGGACAGCAGCGGATATAGAACGAGCACGTGCCGTTGTCCGGCGTTATATTTCTGCAGCAAAGCGACCGCGAGAATCCCCAGGGCAGCGGCGAAAGGTGCCCTTGCTGACCATCGCAGGCCCCTTCGGCAGCTTACGACTACTCCTATGCCAGCCAGGATCAGAAAGGGCAGTGGATTCTTGAAAAACAAACCGGCTGGAAAAAAGTACCAGACGCCTCCCGGCCGCACTTTTCCGAAAATGTACGTCGAGTTGGCGCCCGAGTGCGTCAGAACATACGATGCCGTAATTCCCATCAGTAATTCCGGCGCCGGAATTCTCGTGTCGTGCGCTACCAGGTCGCGGGCGATGGGTTGAGCCGCCGAAGGAAGATGCTGAAAGGTCGGTAACGACTGGCGCTGCAGATTCATCCCTTCGATCGCCGGCTTCAAAGAAAATCTGTATCCCGCCCAGACGATGAATGTAAAAAGCAGAAGTGCGAAACCGGCTTGTCGAAAAAGTCTGGAAACCTGCAGTTTCTCTTTTCGTGTTTGCAGCATCCACACCAACAGAATGCAAACCGCCGCGGCAGGAAAGAAGATCAGGATCGTGAACTTGGTGAGGAATGCCAGTCCCGCGGCTATGCCGAGTCGCAGCGTCGAGCGTACGTTTGGTGCTTCGAGCCAGAATGTGAAAGCGACGATCAGCGCGAACTGCATCACTGCGGCTGGCAGGTCGGTGTAGGCCAAACCCGCGAACGTCAAAATCCCAGGCAGCGTCGTAAAGCAAAAGGCCGCCAGAATTCCACCCGCGGTCCCAAACTCTCTAGCTGCCCAATAAAAAACGACCCAGACGCCGAACAGGAAAAAGGGCAGCATCCCGATCCGCGCGAGTGTCAGATTTCGCCAGTAAAGGCCGCCTTGATAAAGGATGCGATTGCCGATATCGAAATATGTATCTTGTGCTTCGAGCTTCGGCAGGCGAAGGCCGGCAACGTAGAGCGGCAGCGCGATCGCGACTCGCGCTAGCGGAGGATGTAAAGGATCGATTACGTACGTTCCACGATCCAGCCATTCCATCCCAGCAGCGACGTGTGCTGGTTCGTCAAATGCCTGCGAGGTGCTGGAATATCCGGCAACAATGCGGACCAGAGCCAGCAGGCTCAGGACGACCAGCACAATCTCAGCTCTGAAACGCATCTCGGGACGTTGCTGCAACCTTCCTTTGTCAGTTCCACTCGCCAGTTCTGTGGCAGTGATATTTTTGGAATCCCAATCCTATGCGGAGACCTCCATTTTCGACAAACTCGAACTAACAAACTCCCTTGACGTCATCGATACGGCAAAACGTTCCCGAACCGTCAGGCAGCCGGCAGTTCCGCGGCCCAAATGCGACTCGCATCGCACGCATTCATGCCTGCCGTATAGTGCGACTCGTAACAGGGCACGCATTCATGCGTGCCGCAAGACCGTAAAGTCAATTCGCCTTTAGGCGCTGGATTTGGGTCCGTCTTCCACCACCACCGACTACTCGGGAGCCACCCACCTGTGCCATAGGGTAGCGACGTACCGGCTGTTATGATGTCGGCCACCTCTCATGAGTGTCGCGTTAGCTCTGCGGCCCATCGAACTCGACGTTCAAACGGATCAGCGCTGGGTTGAATTTGTCACCCATCATCCGGATGCGCTGATCTATCACCATCCCAGTTGGCTGGCCGCCATCGAAGCGGAATACGGGCAGAAGTGCCGCGGGCTCGCCTGCGAAGACAGCGATGGGCGTCTGCATGCCATCCTGCCTTTGTTTTTCAGTAAGCCGCTGCCATTCAAAGCCGGGCGCAGTGCGACGCACGCGCGCTATTCGTCGGCTCCCCGCACTCCGGTGGCGGGACCGTTAGCTCTGGATGAAGAAGCCTTGACGGTTGTGCTTCGGCACGCCGTCGATCTCGTCCGCGCCGAACCGGGCGTGCAGTTGGAGATTCGTTCTCGCCTGCGTGGGCTGGAGAAGCTGGTTCCAGAGCTCTCTTGTGCGCCCTGGCGCTCCATGTACGTACAGGAATTGCCGGCGCAGGCGGACGTTTCGCCATGGGAAGATTTCTGTGAAAACGTGCGCCTGCCGCGGGAATGCGGCGATTGCAAGGAATGCAAGCGGCTGCGCTTCGGGAATGCGAAAAAGCAGCATCGCGTGAATTGGGCGGTCAACAAGGCGACCAAACTCGGATTGCAAGTGCGTGAAGCGGAACGCGAATCCGACATAGCGGAGTGGTACTGGTTATATCTTGACGCGATGCGGCATCACGCCTTTCCGCCGCGTCCCAGGCGCTTCTTCGAAAGTCTCTGGAAAAACCTTCGTCCCCTCGGACAGATGAAACTGCTGGTCGCCGAACGCGAGGAGAACGGCTCCAAGCGAATGGTCGCCGGATCCATCTTCCTGCGCTTCGGGCAGACCGTGTTTTATGCATTCACCGGCTGCGCCCACCGCGATTTCCACCTTCATCCCCACGACATCATTCAACTGGAGTCCATTCGCAATTCCTGCAGAGACGGCTACCGCTGGTATGACTTTGGCGAAGCCACCGATGACGATGGCCTCGCGCAATTCAAAGGCAAATGGGGAACCGAAGCCCAGCCGCTCTACCGCTACTACTATCCTGCCCGGGTGGATGGGCATCATGCGAAGCCACTCCGCCTGATTTCGCTGGCTCGTCAGAGCTGGCGTTTCCTTCCCTTACGGCTGACGGCCGTGATCGGCGAACGGATTCACCGCTACATGTGAGTTTTGCGGATACCCGCTTGCGGTGTCCACCAGTTCCAGCGCGGCTTTGAGCAGCGGCTTCATCAGCGGCAAGCCCGGAACGCAGAAGATTCGTTTTTTCGGGTGCTTTTCGCAAAATCTTGATTTCGTTAGATTTAGCTTCGCAGATACCGGTTTTTAACCCGCAAAATCTTGATTCTAAGCACCTTACTGGTAAAATCTTGCATTTGAAGGACTTAGCACCTCATTGGGCGTGTCGAGTCGAGATAATATTTTCGACCGAAACACGCAAAACATAGATTTCAAGCGAGTTACGCGATGGAGATCATTCGCATGGCTGGCAAAATATTGTCAAAGAAGGACTTACGCGCAAAATCCTCCAGAATAAGGACTTAGCTGAACCGGGTTGTGGGCCTTGGCTGGTTCCTGAAGCTGGGCCGAATCTCCGGACGACGCTGCGGTGCAATGCGCACGCTTCCATTATTCGCTTTTCATTTCGAGGGTCAAGGTTGGATGTCACAAGGAATGCGATTTGGCTGTGGAAAAGTTCTGAGGGGGTTCGGATCGTTACCCGCCGACCGACTCTGCTCAGCCCAGGTGTTGAAAGCAAGCTGCGAAAATGGCGAACGTCGCGTCTGTCCCCATCTTCTTTACGCAACATATCTTCCCTACGATGGATGGCGATGCCCACTCGAGCCAAAGGACGGCTTGAATGGGCCACCAGCCGCTCGTTTTGTGGCTCCTCAATTTGTCGTCTCGGCAACACCGCGTAGTGCAGGTTAACATCGCCGTAAAATCAGCACGAGGGGCTCGGATTGTCCTTTGGAATGCCGAACCACAAAAGGCCACCTTCATTCGGATAGCGTTCTGCAACGTCAACAAGTGATATCCGGGAAAGGGTTTAGGATGCTGTCGAACGTCAGTAGCTTGTCCATCGCTAGCAGACAAGCAATGCGCCAGCCTAAAGCCATAGAGAAACCAGAATCAAAAACCCCAATCACTTATGGTAAGACGCACCTCGTCACTACTATTTACAATGGCAGGACTAGGAAGAAGCCCGAGTCCACCGGCAGCATTTCCGACCGGGCGTAAATTAAAATGTACAGTGATCGCCCTGGTTCTCGACGGATGTGCTCCCGAGGGTCACGGGACGGCAAAAGAGCATAAGGAATCACCGCGCGTGGTGAGCACCTGAGTCTGCAGAGATGCATCCGCCGGGCTGCGTGCTCTATTACGCTCTGAGCCGACGAATTCGCCGTCAGCTGCCGACTCAATAAATACCACCACGAAGTATCCTCCCACTCCATTGCCCCCATACTCCAGCTGGCACCGTGACGTCGTGCTTTCTAAAGAGCCTGTCCAGTGCGTCACCGTCGACGGGCATGTCAGCACTCACACCGCTCCAGTGGCTTCCTCAAACTGTAACTTAGCAGAAAATAGCGAGACGAGGCAATAAAGCAAATTGCTAGATGAATAAGCGGTAGCCATAAAACAGATGTTGACGTCCGGTGCGTTGCATAGCTCCCCTAAACCCAGTGATCTGTTATCCACGCATCCCCATCCATGGCAGGGCTTCTGAGGGGGGAGGCGGAGGCGAAGAACTTGATTGGCGGCGCCAGGACAGTTGAGCACTAATCACCTGTGTCAGGGTTCTTGTTAGCGCTCCCATACCCACCATGAACCAGTGTTGCCCCAGGGTTGGGTAGGGAGCCGCTGACGTGGGAAAAACTCCCACTAAGATGTAGACAGCTCGATCTCCCTTGCTACAAGGATGATCTAAACATTCGTAGTACACGATGTCATGATACATACACACAAATCGGTATCACCCCCCACGGCTTGTGATACGTAGTCACCACCTTGGAAGAAGGTGTAGGTATTGATCCCCCCTCCATTGCAAACGATGCGATTACGCCGCCCCAAGTCGGAGTGATATCTCCTCTTCGGTCCCTCATATTGGCTAGGATTGTTCCAGCGGCGTGGTCAAGAAAATCCACACTGCCACCTGCAAACTGCAAAAAAACTCACTAAGACCTGTGTAGTAGTACCGCGCACGGTAGAAGGCGCGTAACTCATCGGGATGGAACTCGCACGCCCCGTGCACTGGAATCGGTTGGTGGAGCGGCGTCCCAGGTGGAAGCAGTGATCTTGCCGTCAAGTGGTGGGTGCAGGACTGGGCAGGTGCCTCCACTGCTGGAATTCGTGACGAGCAACGCAACCAAGTAGTCCATCCTGAGCATAGTAGGAAGTAGGGTGCCGCCGACGTGGACAAGGGGCCGTCCCATCTAGGTTCCTTTGTGTACCTAGCGAGCAGATTTCCGCCGGTCCCACTTCCTTGATGCCATTCTAGCCGTCAAAGAGGTAATTCGTATTACCCAGGGGCCCTGGATTGTGGATTCTTCTGCCGAAGGGGTCGTACTTGAAGGTTGTTGTGCCGCCGTTAGTGCCGGAAGCGACCGCGGCACTTCCGGTTCTCGAAGTCCCAGTATAGGATTTGCCGGAGGGTCGGAACGGGTATTGCCGTTAACGTCGTAGCTGTAGCTGCCCGCTGGAATTCGACGTCAGCTAAACTGGACGGAGTTGTGGCTGGATTTGGGCACTCCGGATGACGATAGTATATTCCCAACAGAGTCGTAGCTGTAACTCTGGTGGTACTACCGCCCTGCGGGATTGCGTTAATTCACTGCATTGAGGGTCGTAACCATAGTTCGAGGTTACCCGTTAGAGACCGAACTGGGGACAGACGGGACGTACCCCCGTTTTTGTGTCCAGCATATCCCCGAAGAACCGGTGAACGTCCCGTCTGTCCCCATATTTCTCCTCTGATATCCACCGGTGTTGAAGATAGAGTGGGTGGCGGAGGACAAATAGAAGATGAAGCAGAGGACACTGGCGATGATGAATGGCTTCGAGCGGTACAGCAAGAAGACGCGGCGCGCGGCATTTCTGGAGGAGATGGAGCAGGTGGTGCCGTGGGCGGAGTTGTGCGCGCTGATCGAGCCCGTGTATCCAAAGGCGGGGAACGGGCGGCAACCGGTGGGAGCGGAGCGCATGCTGCGGATTTATTGTTTGCAGCAGTGGTTCAACCTATCGGACCCAGCGGTGGAGGAAGCGCTGTACGACTCGGCGGTGATGCGCCAGTTTGCGGGCATCGACCTGGGGAGCGAGCCGGTGCCGGACGAGACGACGGTGTGCAAGTTTCGCCATCTGCTCGAGCAGCACGAGCTAGGGGAGCGGCTGTTCGAGCGGGTGGGCGAGCATTTGCAACAGAAAGGACTACGCCTGAGCACCGGGACGATCGTGGATGCGACGATCATCAACGCCCCGAGTTCGACCAAGAATGCGCGGCAGGAGCGGGATCCGGAGATGCATCAGACCCGCAAGGGCAAGCAGTGGTATTTCGGGATGAAAGCGCACGTGGGGGTGGACAGCCAAACGAAGCTCATTCACTCGGTGGTGGCGACGGCAGCGAACGCGGCCGATGGCACGATGCTGCCCCACCTGCTTCACGGCGCGGAGACGCGGGTGTGGGGCGACCAGGCGTATCGCGGGCAGGCCGCGGTGCTGCGCGAACACGCGCCGCAGGCCCAGGACTTCACCCAGCGGCGCTATCGCTATAAGGACCGCATCGACGAGGTGGAACGGGCGAAGAACCAAACCAAGTCCCGCGTGCGCTCGAAAGTGGAACATGTGTTTGCCGTGCTGAAACTCCAGTTCGGGTTCGTCAAGGTGCGCTATCGCGGGCTGGACAAGAACGCGAACCGCCTGTTTGTGACCTGCGCTCTGGTGAATCTGTTTCTGGTCCGCAAACGACTGCTGTGCATGACGGCGGGGTAGTGCCGCAGGAAGCTGCCGAACCATCCTCCGGAAGGGCAAAAGCAAACGGAAGCCCTGCTGGGGAGAACCAAACCGCCGGCTACCCAAGTGTTTCTGTCCTTCGCTTGGATGCGGACACTACTTGTTCAGAGTTTCCCTAAGTGCTGGACCGCCTTTGGTTGTGGGGTAATTTTCAAGATGACTCGGAATGGCAATGGCACCTGGACTTACGACATTCTCCATCATTTTGCGTCCAGCCCGACAGACGGACAGAGTCCATACGGCGGGCTGGTAATGGATAGTTCGGGCAATCTGTATGGAACGACCGAGTATGGCGGCATTTACAATCAGGGGACTATCTTCAAGTTTGGCTTCGTGAATGGCCGCTGGAAAAAAACCGTGCTCTACAACTTTCCAGACTGGCGCATCGGTGCTTTGCCGAACAGCACACTCGTATTCGACAACGCGGGGAATCTGTATGGAGTGGCTGGAGGAGGGAACAACGGGTGTGGTCCGTACACGTGCGGCGTAGTGTTCCGATTGGCACCCCTGCCAAATGGATGCTGGAAGTACAACGTCATTCATAAATTCAGCGGCCCAGATGGCAACTTTCCAATAGGTATTGCAGTGGATGACCGAGGCCATCTTTTCGGTACGACCGAGGCAGGCGGCACCTATAACAGCGGAGTAGCTTTCGAGATCACGGAGTAAATCTAAACCGCTGACCTACCCCGCCGCCCTCCCTGCAGATCTACCATGTCATGCATCGCTTTGCCAGCTACAAAGGCGACGGCATGTACCCGTACACAGGCTTGACGGCTGACGCCCTCGGGAATGCCTACGTGCCACCGCTTCCGGCGGGAGTTATGGCAAATGGCACGATCTTTTTGAGTGTCGCCGTCCGCTGGGGTGGTTGGAAGAGAAACGTGCTGTTACGGAGCTCCCCAACTGCGCCGAGGGATGCGTCCTGTCCTACAACACTGGTGTTCGACCGAACTGGGGACAGACGGGACGTACCCCCGTTTTTGTGTCCAGCATATCCCCGAAGAACCGGTGAACGTCGCGTCTGTCCCCATCTTCTTTACGCAACATATCTTCCCTACGATGGATGGCGATGCCCACTCAAGCCAAAGGACGGCTTGAATGGGCCACCAGCCCGTTTTTGTGTCCAGCATATCCCCGAAGAACCGGTGAACGTCCCGTCTGTCCCCATATTTTGAAAGGATTCTCGCGTTCAGGATGGTACGTCAGGGTGCGGACCCCGTATCCGCGACTGAGCAGAAGCTGAGTAGTGTACTTGCCCGTGTAGCTGAAACCCCGGTAATAATTATTTGCTGGATTGAGTGCTCTTTTCTTGCATGTCTCGGTCAAGAAGCAGGCCATTCGAAAGCCTAGTGCTCTCCACGCAATGCCCTGACTGTGATGGCAGCTGCCGCGCACACCAAAACATTCGCAATCGGAATGAGAACTTCCCATCGTGCTAACGCCGCCAGCCCACCTCCGATCGCAGAGCAGGCAACGATTCCGGAGAGCTCTCCGACTGACATCCGGCGGCTCAGGAAGACGTACAAAAGGGGGCCGACAAACAGAGCCACTATTGACCCTAGAAAAGCTGCACCCTCAGCAAAAGCGATTTGTTCAGGCCGTGCCCAACTGCGCGCCGCGATCTCTCCTTGGAACAATCCAGCACCTGCTCCAACTACAGCAGACGTGAGCAGCAGCGACAACACCCCCCCAGCAATGCTGACTGCGCGGCGCATCATTACTTGTCACCTCAATGGCCGTGAGGAAGGCCCTGGTTGTTCTGGAAAAAGAATGTAATCGCAGAGAAATATGCGGCCGTGTATCCTTCAGCCACATCCCACGGCGGCACTTGGCTGGAAGCATTCGAATAGCAGAAAGCGTGCGCCTCTTGGGCTCCTACTCCGTGGCTGTACATGCATAGCAAACATGACCTCACCCTATTTCCCCAGGGATTGTTCCCGCCGAGTTGGTACATCCAATTCGCGTTCACACCTCGATAGATGCGACCGAACTGGGGACAGACGGGACGTACCCCCGTTTTTGTGTCCAGCATATCCCCGAAGAACCGGTAAACGTCCCGTCTGTCCCCATATTTCGAGGAGCGGGATCGCCAGCGCAAAAAGCAAGGGCCAGCCCTCAGTTCGGCTCAGCCCCGGCGATAGTCGCCTGCCTACTTCTGGTCGGCGGACTCATCGTGAAAAACCTTAGCACTGGTTGCCTCAAGGAGCGCCTCTCTCCCTTCGTACCCGACATGGCTCGGGAAGCTAAGCACCTTGCAAAGACAGTAGCGAAAATCCTTTACTGGGACTTGGGAAAAGTCGAAATAGTCAACAAATGCCAGCGTGATATCGTCCGGCCCAACGACCATGTCCTTTTCTTGATCCCAGTATCCTGCCTCTCCCGGTCCACTTAATCGCTTGATTAGAATCACCGACCGTGTCTGTGGGACCACCTTCAGAGTAGGCGGAGGTATATCCTCACCTTCAGCTTCTCCCTCATAGGAAAGCTCACTCACGACGAGTGAGTCAAAAAGCAATTCTCGTATCTGTTCAAAGGCATCCAGAGAACCACCGACATTCTCCCGCTTCGCGAAATAAACGTTCCACAGATTTCGCGAACACTCTCGATAGGCGTTCATTAGAATCGTGATATCGGTCATGGCGGAGTTCCTCCAGACATTCTCACGGGGAAACACTCACAGGTTTCTGGATTCTGGTTCCAGTGGTACCAATGATAGTGAACTCCAGTCGTTCCCCCATGCTGATTGCCCGGCTGCGACCAGGCCGGAGTATCCGGTGGACAAGGCTTGCATGGTCCCTTTCCCTTGTCACAAGGTTCACGCCCTGGATTGGAAGTACCAGGATACGGGATTGGATCACTGTTTCCTCTGCTGCGGGACCAGGTGATCGCCGATGCCATCGCGTCAGTTACGGCATCATCTACGGTTTGCCCGTCGCCGATCGGAATGTGGCCGATCCCCGGCCAATCATCCATCCCGCAGCACCCGCTCCCACCACTTGGCCCCAAACTGGTATCTCGAGATTAGGAACAACCCAGGGCAGGACCGCCTCCGACCCCTCACCGCTCGGGTCGGTGGCGTTGACCGGACTGTTTGTTACATATCTGTAGAAATTGATGCCGCTATCGAACGAGACTGGGTCTTCGCTGAGGAACCTGCCCGTGTTGGGATCGTAGTATCTGGTCCGGTAGTAATTCAGCCCGGTTTCCGAGTCGAACTCGCGGGCCGTGTACTGCACCGGATTGGTGAGCGTGCCGGTGGAAGCGGTCAGCTTTCCGAAGGAGTCGTAGGTATAGGTTTTGGCGAGCGACCCCGCAGTGTTGCTCAGCGAAGTGACTGATCCCAGCGCATCGGCGTGGAAGTACGTAGTGGTTCCAGACCGTAACATGGCCAAGAAATTGTCGATCCCGTCGTCTTGCGTATATCGCGCAAGGACGCTGCCACTTTGATCCGCCTCTTCCAGCAGATTGAACCCGTCATAGAGGTAGTTGGTCGTGCCGAGGGGGCCGGATTTCTGAATGCGGCGACCGAAGGGATCGTACCTGAAGGTCGTGGTCCCGCCGTTAGTGCCGGGAACTACGGCCTGCACCAGCCGATTCTCGAAGTCCCAGGAGTAGGATTTGCCGGAGGGATCGGAGAGGGTATTGCCGTTTGCGTCATCTGTACTGCGCAAATGGCCCACAGCTACCAGCTCTCGCTCCGGACTACGTCGATCTTTGTCACCACTGAGTTTGCCAACTCAAGATCGATTTTTTCGTAGACTTCTACGGAACTCGGGGGCGATTTAAGCTTCGAGGCGCGGGCTTTCTCGTCCGTAGTTAGAGGACGAACCGACGACGACTCATACGACCAACGACCGGCGTGGATCTTTTGAGGCTGGCCGAGGAGTGCTACAACTGCGTCGCGTCCGAGTCCAAGCCTCAATCCACTCATAGTAGAGATCGATGCTGACACGTGGTCAGTAGGCAAGCATTTTGTGACCAACTCGGGCGAGCCTTTGAAGAGCCGAAATTCAATGGGGTCGGTCCAGTTCTCAAACTGTAGCACTGTCCTATCGGGACCAGGCGACGCATAACACATTAGGCTATTTTCTGGGTCCTTTGCTTTCATCGCTGGAGCTTGTCCTAGAGTCTGTTTCAAGTCTTGTATCGTACTGGTGCCAAGCCGAATGCCTAGTATCTCGAAGTTGCCTGGGTCGAGTTTCGGTGCCTGGGCATAGGCCACTTCAACAACGCAGAGTGCAACCGCTATCACAATCGGCTGAAGGAGTTTGGTGGAAATGCGTGGTTTCGCACTCATGGGATCACCTGTAATGGGCCGCCGCCGCAGTCAGCGAGCTTTTTCCTGCTGTTTCGGTCAGGAAGAACTATGCACCCATTCGACGATTCTCCCGGATGCTTATTGTTCTCTCCATGAATTAGGAATGAGTTCGGGTCACGACCAGGGGGCATTGCTACATCAATAGGCTCCAAGTGGAACTCTGGATCTCCTTTGGGACCTGTGAATCCTGGACCGATGTTCCACAGCCCCACGGGAATTGGCCCACCGGTGCCCGGAGCATTCCCTGGAATCGCTGTTGCGGAGGGATTGTTAGTATATGGTGGATACCCCGAGTAGCCATAGGTATCTATCCGAGGTTCAGTGTCTCCTGGCCCAAAGCAGACAAAGTGGCCGGTGGATATTGCATAGGCACACGCACACTTTCGTCCGCTTGGGTCGATTAGAATCACCGGATTGTTCATTACGTATCTATAGAAGTTGGGATCGCCACTTCCGAAACCCGTGGGGTCTTCGGCAACAAACCGCCCCGTGTTAGCGTCGTAATGCCGGGCCCGGTAGTAGAAGAGTCCGACTTCGGAATCAAGCTCGCGTCCGGTGTACTGGAACGGATTCGTTAACGAGCCCGTCTGTGAGAGCACATTCCCAAAATTGTCGTAGTTGTAGGTGTTCGCTATGCCGCCTGATTGGTTAGTGAGCGAAGTGGTCGACAGTAGACCATCCGAATCATAGTAGTAGTTGGTACCAGACTGTGCGGTCGCCAGCTCTTGGTCGATTCCTATGCCCGCATACCGGGAAACTAGGCTGCCGACGCCGTTGAGCGTCTCAACTACTCCGATCCCGTCGTAGAGGTAGTTGGTGGTTCCAAGCGGGCCGGACTTCTGGATCCTTCGTCCGAAGGGATCGTACTTGAAGGTTGTGGTGCCGCCGTTGGTGCCGGGAACAACAGCTTGCGTCAGGCGGTTCTCGAAGTCCCAGGTGTAGCATTTGCCGGAGGGGTCGGAGAGGGTATTGCCGTTTGCGTCGTAGCTGTAGCTGCCGCTCGAATTCGACGTCAGCTCATTCGACGAGTTGTAGCTGTAGTTGGGCACTCCGGATGACGATAGTCTATTCCCAACAAAGTCGTAGCTGTAACTCTCCGTGGTACTACCGCCCTGCGTGACTTGCGTCAGTTCATACAAGGGGTCGTAACCATAGTTCGAGGTTACCCCGTTCAGGTAGTTCGTCTTCGCCGTGCGATTGCCCGCCGAATCGTAGGTGTAGCTCGCGCCGTCCAGCGTGTTCACTCCTGCCTGGTGCAACACTTTAAGCAGGCGCGACACGGCATCGTAGCCATATTGAATCGTGTGGTTCTTGCGGTCGGTCTTCGACAGCAGATTGCCGACGGCATCATAGTTGTAGCTCTCCTGCAAGGTCGTGGAAAAGGCAAAGATGAAGACAGCGTTCTCGCGGGTAGGGATGCTTCGACTGCGCAGTGGACCTCGCTGCGCTCTGTCCGCTGCTCCGCTCTGCATGACAGCGCAAGAAGCAGCGGGCGAGAGCGGCTGCTCCACACAAACGCTGCGGCCCGAGAAGCCTGGGCCGCTGGGGAGCCGGGGCGGCTGTCCTTATCTGGCTTACGCGCGATGCCAGGAGAGACCGAGATCCTTCGCTTCGCCTGAAAAACGGCTCCGCTCAGGATGACGCCGGAATTCGGCAGTTTCGAGATGATCGCGCAAGGGGCGCGCGCGAGAAATGGGACCACCCGGCTCCGCAGCGGCTGTGAAGCCGTTTGTTCTGAGGATGCCTAATTGGCACGAGTGAACTCGTGCCCTTCCCGGTTGTAGAAAACGTAAAGAGAAGACAGCGTTTTTGGCGGCAGGGATGCTTCGACTGCGCAGTGGACCTCGCTTCGCTCTGTCCGCTGCTACGCTCTGCATGACAGTCCGAACGGCAGCGGGCGGGCCCCCGGAGATCCAAGGCCCGAGGTCTAAGGTCCAGGGTCTAAGGTCCTCTTTATCTACGGATTCAACAGGCCGTAGATATCCAGCTCCGATCCGGTCGGAACAAAGACTCTTCCGTTGGCGATCGTAGGCGAGGTCATTTTAAGCGCCAGCCCCGCCGTGTCACGGCTGCCCGCGTCCGCACTGTTGTAGAGTTCGTTCGCGACGTTGCTGGCATCGTACGCATGCAGCACCGCCGGCCCGCTGGCAGTAGGATTGGTGTTCTTGTAAGCGGAGTTGTCGATGTCCCAGATGATGCCGTTGCTGGTACCGTTTGCTGAGAGCGACGGGGTAGCGCCGTGCTGGTTGAAGACCGTATTGCTATTCGCCACCGAGTGGGACGAAAGCTGCTGCCCCCCGGCCGCTCCCGCAGTCCAACTGAAGGCCCGCAGCACGTCGCCGTTGGAGTGGAAGTAGACCATGCCATTCCAATACACAGGAGTGGAGAAAATGTTGTCGAACTGCGAAGTGCCCGTGTGTACGGTCTCGATCACATTGTTCGACTGGTTGTTGTAGCCACCCATGCTGTCGCGATTCACGACGAAGATGTTACCGTCTTTGCCGCCGCCCAGCACTTCGTGCGGATACGTCGACGATCCGGGAACCAGAATGTTGGCGCCGCTACCCAGATCAGCGTCGTTGGTGGCGAGATATGCGTTATCGTCGGGCGCGAAGTAGTCGGGCACCGACAAATCGCTTGCCTTCATGCGCAGGAAAGAATCGTTGTAGCCGTCCATCGACGTGGGGTAGATCCATTGCTGGTCGCCAGAGTCAGTGCCATTCATGATGTACAGGTCGCCGGTTGAATCGTCGATCGCCGGAGCGCCACCGCTTGCCCAGAAACCGCCGCCGCCCGCGCCGGGAGTGGCGTCAAAAATTGCTAGTTGCTGCAGACGTGGTCTTGTCGTAAGCAAATACCCATCCGCTCGGACAGCTGCCGATGGCGGCATAAACCGCATTCGAGACCGGATCGAGCGCCAGCCCCATGCGTTGATAGCAGCCGCTGCCCAACGAATCGCCCTGAACGGTGCCCGAGATCCCAGCCGGGGTGACTCTGTCTTTGCCGGTGGTCACATCCAGAGCATGCAGCATGTATTCCGGATGGCCTCCCTCGACATGAGCCACGATGTAGATCGTCTTGCTCGTGGCATCGATGACGGGCGTGGAGAGAATCCCCACGACCGGCCACGGTCCGCCCGCATCGTAAGCGTTCGCCGGCGTGCCAAAATTCGAGTGCCAGAATGTCGTGCCCGCGCCCGTAGTTGCGTCGGCGTCAAAGGCGTAGAGGCTGTTGTTCTGCGTAGCGATGAATACCACATCGTGTACGCCGCCGTTGATTGTCAACTGCGGAATGTAGAGCGGCTGCGCGTAAATCTGTCCATCCACGGGATAGGTCATGACCTTGCCGAACTGAGTGGGATTCACGTTCGCCGGAGTAAGTGTAACTTCGTCGAGGTACGCACCGTCGCGAGCATCGTCGTTGTGATAGGTCAATACTGCGGCCGCCGCGACGTTGACCACGGTGACCTGGGCGGTGACGCTGTCTGACGGATACGCAACGCTGGTCGCAGTCACGTTGTGAGCTCCGGTCGCGGTCGGAGCAGTATAAAGTCCCGTGGTGCTGACCATTCCCACGGAAGTGTTCCCGCCAGCAATTCCATCCACCGACCAGGTCACGCTGGTGTTGGTGATTCCGGCGATGGTTGTGGTGAACTGCTGCGTCCCGCCGGGTGCAAGAGTCGCTCCGGTCGGCGAAATGGTGAAGGAGAAGACCGTGACTTGCGCGCTCGCGCTATCGCTCGTGCCCGTTCCGTCGCTGGCGGTGACGGTATGATTTCCCGCCGCCGATGGAGCCACGTAAAGCCCGCTGTTGCTGATTGTGCCGCTGGTGGAGTTTCCTCCAGTCACGCCATCCACCGACCAGGTGAAGGTTGGATTCGTAACACCCGGCGCACTTGCAGTGAACTGCTGCATAGTACCGTTCATCAATGTTGCCGTGGTAGGAGAAATCGCGACCATGCCAGTGACGGTCACGCTCGCAGTCGCGCTGTTGCCGGCACCCGTGCCAATGGTGGCGCTGATGGTGTGATTGCCCGCCTGTAAGGGAGCCGTATAAAGCCCGGCGCTGCTGATCATGCCGACCGTAGAATTCCCGCCATTGACGCCATCCACCGCCCATGTAACGCCGGATGCGGCGCCTCCATTCAGCGTGGCCTGGAATTGCTGTGTCGCGCCGGGGAAGACCGTTGATGTCGCCGGACTGATCGCCAGGGTTCCTTTCACGGTGACGGTCGCGCTTGCCGACTTCGTGGTGTCTGCCACCGCAGTTGCGGTGACGACGTGCGTTCCTGAAGCCTGTGGAGCGGTGTACAGGCCTGCGCTCGTGATCGTACCGACCGTCGAATTGCCTCCGCCAACTTTGTCGACGGTCCAGGTTACGGCCGTATTGTCAGAGCCGGAGACCGTGGCGGTGAACTGCTGTGTCCCACCCGGCGCCAGAGTTGCAGTCGCTTGATTCAGCTGAATGCTGACCTGTTGAGTCGAAGATGACCCCGCCTTCCCGCCGCCGCAACCGGCAACCGGAAGAACGACCGACAAGACGAGAATAAATTTGGTAAGAGAGCATCCAGGCGTTCTCATACAACGATTGACTCTCCGTCGTTGCGCACAGGTATATAGCAGGTGCGCTGGCTAAGCTTTCGTTGGTTAAGCCACAATCTGGCCGGGTAATGCGCCACAATAGATGAAAGTTCGGCTCCGAGGGTTGTAGTCCAACAAGGGCAATTCCCGTGGCAGACGACCAACAGAAGGCCGTCCGGCAAGGCATTCTGAGGCCGTTCTGGGTTTGGATCAGAGTGCGTTCGTCCGCTAAAATAAACAGTTCTGTGGAACCCTCATGTCCTTAACCAAGCAGCAAGCGCTGGAGATGTTTGAATCCGATGACCTGATCGGCATTGGGATGGAGGCCGACGCGGTGCGCCGCAGGCTGCATCCGGAAGGTGTGGTCACCTATATCATCGACCGCAATATCAATTACACAAACTACTGCACCGAGTACTGCACCTTCTGCGCCTTCTACCGGCCGCTGAAAGGACCCGCGGCGAAGGAAGGCTACATTCTCGACTTCGATACCATCTACGAGAAGATCCGCGAGACCGTCGAACTCGGCGGCACGGGAGTGCTGATGCAAGGCGGATTGCATCCGGACCTGAAGATCGACTGGCACGAGAAGATGCTGCGCGGAATCAAGGAGCGGTTCCCGAAGCGTGCATCTGCATTGCTACTCCGCCTCAGAAATTATCGCCATCGCCGAGTACAGCGGGCTCTCGATCCGCGACACGATTCTTCGCCTGCAGGATGCCGGGCTCGATTCGATCCCCGGCGGCGGCGCGGAAATTCTCGACGACGAAGTGCGCTATAAGATTGCGCGTCTGAAGTGCCTGACCGAAGATTGGATCAATGTCCATCGCACCGCACATCAAATCGGCATGCGGACCACCGCCACGATGATGTTCGGTGTTGGCGAGAATTACGAGAATCGCATCAATCACTTCCAGAAACTTTACGAGTTGCAGGAAGAGACTGGCGGATTCACCGCCTTCATCCCGTGGAGCTTTCAGCCGCAGAATACCGCGCTGGGCGGCCGCCACTGGGACGAGGCGACCGCCGTTGAATATCTCAAAGTGCTGGCCATTTCGCGCTTGTATCTCTCCAACTTCCTCAACGTGCAGTCGAGCTGGGTGACCCAGGGTTTGAAGGTCTGCCAGATGGGGCTGCGCTTCGGAGGCAATGACGTCGGCTCGGTGATGCTGGAAGAGAACGTCGTGCGCGCCGCCGGCGTGAACAACTGCACCACCGAAGAAGAGTTGCGCAGAATCATTCGCGACGCCGGATTCAAGCCCGCGCAGAGAGACACGTTGTACCGGCAGTATTTCTTGAACTAAATCCGAAGGCTTTCTCTGTGTTCCTCCGTGACCCCTGTGGTGGCGTTTTCTTGAGTTCGGGCCACGAAAACGCAGGCGAGCCAAATCAAATGGATGCGTCATGGCATTTCCGATCAAAGTCTGTGCAGTGTGTGGTGAAGAGTTTGAACTGAAGCCAGGTAAACCTGGTTTCGCCAATCGTTGTCCATCGTGCAGCGAAGAAGACTCCGCGGATTCC
Organism: Terriglobia bacterium; assembly: GCA_963711365.1. Classification (GTDB taxonomy): domain Bacteria; phylum Acidobacteriota; class Terriglobia; order Terriglobales; family Acidobacteriaceae; genus Sulfotelmatobacter. The sequence goes on from CAVQDY010000003.1 coordinate 60,603, forward strand.
GCCAAGTCCGCCGGCCCGTTGAAGACCGACAAGGGCGCGAATGCCGCTCGCCGCGAGGCCATGAAGAATCTGCTGTATCGCAAGGACAGCTGAGGCGGGCAGCGCGAGTCTATCGACTTTTTCTTAAGCCTGAATATTTCTCTGAAGAACACAGCCGCTGCCAGCGCCGTGGAGGAGCGGCGCTTTAGCGCCGCGCCAAATCGCTTGCTCCTCGGGGCTTTTTAGCCCCGGACGAATGCGCCCCCACGCTTATTGCTTCAGAATCCAGCTGGAAATCTTCTCCAGCGCCACCGGCGACATCGTCTCTTCGATCTGTGCATATTCCATCGGAGATCCCGTCTTTGCCGTCTGGAACAGATGATTGAGACCAGGAAGTTCATCGATCTCAAAATGTTTATTGCCTGCTTCCTCCAGCGCCTTGCGTATTACCGGCAGGTTCTGATCGGGCAGCACCTGCTTGTCGAGCGATCCATCCAACACCAGCACCGGGCAGGTTAACTTCCGCAATGCGCTCGCCGGATCATAGGTCAGGAAGTAGCGGAACCATGGCGAAGTGATCTGGCTGATCTGCATGCCGATCTGCGCGTCCGGAACATCGCCTTTCATCTTCTCGCGCAATTCTCTTTCAAGCACAGCTTGATCGTTTTCGCTCTCGACCAGCTTCATAATCTCTCGTGATTTGGCCGCATCTTTCGCAGCTTCTTCGGGTTTTGCTCCATTCGCAATCCTTATCGCCTCGCCCTGCGCCACAATCACTTGATCTCCCGGCACACCGGTGCCAGCCATCATCACAATGTAAGCCACATCCTTATCGCGGACCGCAACCATGGGCGCGATCACGGCGCCTTCGCTGTGGCCGATCAACCCGATCTTCTTCTGACTCACCTCGCGCCGCGTTTTCAAATAGGCCACGCCAGCCTCCACATCGGTGGCGAAGTCCGCGGTCGTTGCTTTGGAAAAATCTCCAGTCGATTTACCGGTGCCGCGATCGTCGGCGCGCAGCACCGCGATTCCGTGGCGCGTCAGATAATCAGCAAGAATCAGGAACGGCTTGTGCCCGAGCAACGTTTCGTCGCGATCCTGCGGGCCTGAACCGGTAATCAGGAGAACCGCTGGGAACGGCCCCGTCCCTTGCGGAATGGTGAACGTTGCCGCCAGCGTTACGTTCTGCACCTTGTTTTCGTAGCTGACTTCTTCTTCGCGATACGGGTACGGTTTCACCGGAAGCTGCGGCCGCTTGATCTCCAGTTCAGCCTGGTCCTTCGCTTTTTTCAGCAGCAAGGGATGCGGCGCCCCCATCTGTGTGAAGGTGCCATCGATCGACTGCAGGTCGGTGGCGATTTTCCCTTCGAAGACTCCATTGATGTTCTTGGCCTCGATCTTCAGGGTCATGCCGTCGCGAGTGCAGGACGTTGTGGGGATTCCTTTGGCTCCCTGATCAGGACTGTCCATGGTGGCGATTAAACCGTCTTCGGTATTCATGATGTGGAAAACGACGCGCAACTTCGCCGCTCCGAGATCAAGCGTGCCCATCCAACTGCCATCGATGTCCGAAGGCTTGGCGGGCTTGTGCTCGGACTTGATCGGGGCACTCGCCCGTTTGAACTCCAGAGGGAGAGCTTTGCCTTGATTCCAGGTGCCGGAGATGGTTTTACCGTCAGGAGCGACCGTTCCGTCGTAGGTCCCATGGACGGCTTCGACGTCGAGGTTCAGCTTCGAGCCTTTCAGTGTTGCCGACTCGACAGGAATGCCATTGGCATTCTGATCAATGCTGTCGAGCATGGCTTTGAGAGCCCCGTCCGCAGCCTTGGTGATGTGAAGCACGAGACGAAGCTGTCCCATGCCGGTATCGAGCGTGCCTTGCCAGTCGCCCGCGATGTCTTGGGCCCGGACAAAACTCGCCGAGATCAGCAGGATGACTAAGATGAAAACGCGTTTCATGCGATGCGCCCCTCCTTGGGCGGAGCGCCTAATCGGGATAGTCCTGATCGCGCTCATATCTAGGTAGTCAATTTGTCGAGAACTTTCTTACACATCGTTTTCAGCTCCTGACCCTCGATCTCGTGCCGTTGGTGTTATCCCCGAGTCCCTCTTTATGTTCAGTTCTCCCCGGCGTTCGAGTTATTTGTAGAAGACGAGTGAGATGGCTGGGATGAAGTGCCGGCCGAACATGGAAATCGGAGCCAGAACGGTGCGCCCGATAGTACCGCGAGTAGCCCCAGCCAACCGGCCACGAAAAAAGTTTTGGCGCCGAGGCGGTGCGTTTTATTCCACACGCGTTCATCGGCGATTGTCCAGGGTGTGCGGATGCCCACGTAGAAATTCCGCCGAACCTTACCCATTACGTTGCCCAGCAGTGCGATCATCATGCACACTCCGCCCGAAATGGCGCGCGTGATGTCCCAGTGCACTCCCAGGCTATTGAGAAGCATGAGCAAGTATATGTAGCCGATCATCGCGACCACGACGCTCATGATGTAGAGATACGTGGCGCGAAACGAATCGATCTCAAATTTCCTGGGCGAGAGCCAGGGCAAAGCCCGGAATAATACGACGATGATCGTCATCATTCCTGGACCCCAGAGGAAGAGCGACCACTTCGGACCCCAGTCGTCTGCCCGTCCCGCGGCGTTCCAATGGATGGGCACACTCGTCGGCAGTTTCGGATAAGCGACAATCGTGCCGGCCAGCATGGCCAGGATCACCGCAATCGCGCCCCAGTAATATTTTTGGTTGATCGTCATTGCATTCACGCTCACTTTTCCGTCTTCCGCTCAGAGGCGTCTTTGGCTTTGTTTTCTTCCTCGCCGCCCATCAAATCCAAGGCCCAGGCCAGCAGATCCTGCACAACGGTGGTGTTGAGCCCATACCAGATCGTCTGCCCTTCGCGGCGGCTGGTGAGCAGGTCGGCCTCTTTTAAGACCGAGAAATGATGCGACATCGTCGGCTTCGTCATATCGAAGCGCTCGGCCAGATCGCCCGCAGTCATCTCTCCTTTGCGCAGCAGACGCAAAATCTCGCGGCGCGTCGGGTCAGAGATCGCTTTGAAGGCTTCGTTGGAGGATGCGGCCATAGTTAGATAGTTATGTAATTAGATGTTAGTCTAAATATAGCCATACGCTTCGTGATCTGAAGGCCAATTTCCCGGTTCCTGTTTTGGGAAACCGCCCGTCTTGCAACTGGATGGCTCACCAATTGCTCGAATTGTCTTCTGGCACGGACTGCTGGAGCGGGACCGGCAAGCTTAAGTCCTGGCGGCTCAGGATTTTGCCCCTAAGTCGCTGATGCTAAGAGATTATTTCGCGATTTTCCCCCAAGTCGATGATTCCGTTAGATGGTGGGGGAGGGGGGTACCTGAAATCTCAGGGAACTTGTTAGGTCCGCGAGCGCAAGTTCTTTCTTCGTGCGGGCGCAGGAAACTCGACGCTCGCAACTCGAAGCTCGAGGCTAGACGCTAGAATGAGATTTCAGGCCGTGATTCTCTCCCGGCATTCCTGATCGTTCGATGAAGCTGATCTCCCGATTCCTGATGTTGATTCTGCTGGGCGCGAGTGCGCCCGCGCAGATGCCGGCCAAACCGGCTCCGAGCGCCGCGATCGAAGGCACGGTTACGCGCGATCCCGACGGCCAGCCGGTCAAGAAGGCGCTGATCGAGCTGATCGGCGAAAACCAGGCTGAAGCGGGAGACTACACAGCCGTCACTGGAGCCGATGGCCTCTTCCGCATCGAGAACGTCATCCCCGGACGCTACCACCTGTTCGCCGAACGCAGCGGCCTGCTCGATGCCGACAAGCAGCGCGGGCGCAACGAAGGGCGCATTCTGACACTTACATCCGGACAGGAAGTAAAGGACATTCACATTCGCCTGCTGGCTGCTGCGGTCATTCGCGGTCGCGTGACGGATGAAGATGGAGATCCATTGCCGAACGCGGAAGTCACGGCGCTGCGGCAGACATTCGTCGCCGGACACAAGCATTGGGAGCAAGCCGGAGCCGAGCGCACCAACGATCTAGGCGAATATCGGATTGCCAATCTTCCCGCAGGAAACATATTTCTTTCGGTGAGTCCGCCGCCGGATTTCAAGGCGCTGATCGAATCGGCAGGAGCTGCAGCCCACGATGCGAGCGCGCCGGAAAAACCGGCGCCGCCAACCTATCAGACCACGTACTATCCCGGCACCACCGATCGCAGCCAGGCCTCGGCGATTACGTTGCATCCGGCAGATGATTTTCCCGCCGACTTTTCCCTGACGCCGAGTCCGAGCGTGATGATTCGCGGTTCGGTGGTGAATCTGCCGCCGCACACCGCGGCATCGATCATGCTGCAATCGCGCGATTTCAGCCTGATGCTGAACGGCGCGGAGATCCACAAAGATGGCAGCTTCGTGATTCGCGATGTCTCTCCGGGAAATTACACGATCCTGGCATCGGTCGAGGGATCGTCCGTGCCGATGACCGCTCGGCAGTCTTTGCAGGTGGGGTCGGCAAACGTCGATGGATTGCGCCTCTCGCCCCAGCCGGGCGCAACCGTGCATGGACGGCTGCGGTTTGAGAGCAAGAATCCCGTGCGCTTTGATCCGGAGCGCATATTTCTTACGCTGCAAATGGTCGATGCCGCGGAGGAGAACGAGACTGCGCCGGTGTTCCGCGAAAACTTTTCAAACATCACGCACGTCGCCGCCGACGGCAGCTTTCAGTGGACCGATGTTCCTGCCGGGAATTACTACGTGCATCTTATGGGTGATGGAGCGGCCGATGGCGATTGGTACATGAAGTCGGTTCTCAGCGGCGGCCGCGAGGTGAACGATTCCGGTATCGCTGTCAATGGCGGCGACGTCGTGCTCGACTTGGTCGCCAGCGCGAATGGCGGAATGGCCGAAGGAGTTGCCGTTAACAGCAAGGGCGAGCCGTTTGCCAATGCAATCGTGGTGGCCGTACCAGAGCAACGCCTGCGGGGCCGCATCGATCATTTCCGCAAAACCGTCAGCGACCAGACGGGACGTTTCAGCCTGCGCGGCTTGCGTCCCGGCGACTATACCGTTTATGCGTGGGAGAGCGTCGAGGGCGAGGCTTACTTCAATCCGGAGTTTCTTAGGAATTTCGAAGGGCAGGGAAGCGCTTTGCATGTTTCCGAGGGCGAGCACAAAAGCCTGGAGCTGCATGTGATCCCGGATGCGGAACAGCAACCCTGAAGCCGAGAAATCAGAATCTAACCTTTTGCCTTCGACTGCGTCGTATTAACATGCGTATTAATTATGTATGACCAGCGGAGGTCTCTATGCGACGCTTTGCTCGACTGCTCCTGGCCTTGTCAATCCTTCTGCCCGCAAGCTGTACTGTGGGGTCAACAAGTGGAGAAACCGAGTGATTCCGAGCCGCTGGCTCGTCTGGCGTATGACACCACCGCCGTGACACAGCGCGGAGATCTAACCCACGTATGCCTCGCGATCACCCGCGACGGCGGGTACCAGATCATGCGCTCGACCAACGAAGAGCCAACTCAGTATTTGCGCGGGCAGATGTCAAAGGATCATTTTCAGCAATTGAAGAGCTTGCTTTCTTCGAAAGAATTTCGTTCGCAGTCCGGAAATCTGGGCAGGCCTCATTCGGCAGGATTCGGAGAGCTTCCGAGCCGAAATGCCGATCCCGCTCCAGAAACGTGCGGACGGTACTTACATTCTTCCCTCCAAGCGAAGCATGGCGTCTGGAATGGCTGAATGCCGATGATGCCGCTCCATTCCCGGACTCGATCGCGAAGGTCGTGAACTGGCTGCAGAATTTCCAGCCGAAGAACGGGAAAGAGTTTTCGTACACCGAGTTTCCCAATGTGTGCCCGTCGGGAGGAATGCGTCTGATTCAACCCACGATCGCAACCAACGACCAGCACTGACCGAGACTCTCATTCGGCGCAGGTATGCGCTGTGACGAGGACGGAAGGCAACGCTATCCCCTACCGCTCCATAAACATAGCTCTACTACAAACCTCCTAGTATCAATGTGTTAGCTGCATCTTGCCCCACCTGACGGACATCCAATTGAATTGAAGGGTTTTGTAAGTCAGGAGGGCGATTTTATGAGGCTGGCGAGATGGAAAACGGTAGCCGGAAGCTGTTTTCTGGCAGCGCTACTGTCTGTGCCCGCATGGAGTCTTGATACGGACAACAGACATACGGCGGTGCCCGGAACGCTGAACTACGTGGAAGGGCAGGCGTCGATCGGAGATCAAACGCTTACTTCGAAAGAAGTTGGAACGGCCAATCTGCAGGACGGCCAGATTCTGCAGACAGGAAATGGCAAGACAGAGATTTTGCTGACGCCTGGCGTGTATCTGCGGCTGGGCAGCAACAGTTCGGTGAAGATGATTTCGAATTCGCTTACCGATACCGAAGTAACGGTTCGCGACGGCGAAGCGATGCTTGAAGTCGATGAGCTCTATCACGAGAACAACTTGCGCATCAGCCAACCGGGCGCCGACACGCGAATCACCAAGACTGGTCTGTATGATTTCGATGCGACCAATGGTGAGGTTCGCGTTTTCGACGGAAAGGCTGTAGTAACCGCGGACGACAAGAACGTAACGGTTAAAAAGAATCACGAACTGGCACTCAACAACGCGAAGCTGAAGGCGAAGGGGTTCGACAAGAAGGAAGTCACGCAGAACGACGATCTCTATCGCTGGAGCAGCCTGCGTTCGGAGTATCTCTCGGACGCGAATGTGAATGCAGCGCAGATGTACTATGCGAACGGCTGGTACGGTCCAGGCTGGTGGGGTCCGGGATGGTACTGGGATCCGTGGTTCGACGGGTTCACGTTTCTACCGGGTAGCGGATTTTTCTACAACCCGTTTGGCTGGGGCTTCTATTCTCCGCTGATGGTCTGGAGAGCGCCGGCGATGATTGGCGGAGGTTTCTACCATCACTTTGACGGCTCACGTCCGGTCGCGATCGGACATGGATTTCGCAATCACGCGGTGACCGCGTTCCACGGAGGCTACGGCCAGATGGGTGGTGGCGGCTTCCATGGCGGAGGAATGCGAGCCGGCGGGTTCAGCGGTGGCGGTGGATTCCATGGCGGTGGAGGCGGACACCGCTAACGGCAAAGACGCTGAGACGAGGCGCGCGCCAGCGCGCCTTTTTTGTCGCGTGTGCAGCGGCTGTATTCGGAACTATTTCAAGATTGGCGAATCGGCGTCGGCGGGCTTGGCATCGTCGACGCGGATTTTGCCGTCGTCGTCGGCGTAGAAATACCGATGATCCGCGTCCGGGGTTTTTGGCGTCATGGTGAGTGCGTAGCTATCGTTTTTTCCCTTGTAGGTCGCGGTATAGTCTCCGCGGTTGGGGTCGACCATGCGCTTGGTGAAGTTGCCGGTGTGCACCAGTTGGTTGAGGGTGAGCGCGTAGTGGCCGTATTGCTTGTTGAATTGCTTCTCGGCCCGGACAACGACACGCACGTAGGCTATGGCGTCAAATTCGGAATTTGAGCGCGCCGCATCGCCTTTGTATTTGGGGGTATAGCTTGCGGGCGGTATTCCTGGCGCTTCTTGTTCGGGACGGGAATAATCGGCTGGAAGTTGCGCGAGTGCGGTCATTGCCAGGGCCAGCAGGGGAAGTATGAGGGCGAATTTCATCGGTTCTCCAGAGATAGTAACTGTCGGGGATTCAGGAACTGCATGTCAGCGAAAGCATGTCGTCGGAGCATGAACGCGGAGTAATGCGGCTTTGAGGCTTCTTCATTCCGTATGGGCCACAGCACGAAAGGGCCGATCTTAAGGTTTTTCACGCGCCAAACCATGTTACTCCCGTAATTTCCCTTCAGTCACCTTCTCTTTGCATCGCGACGAATTATTACTATCCTGAGTATAAGAATTTCGGCCCACAGGAAAACTATGAAAGCAGCAGTCGCCAGAAAACCAGTAATCAAAATCGCGGTGGTGGAAAGCGATCCTTTACGCTTTGTCGGTTTCCGCGCGTTGTTCGATGCCGAGCCGGAGTTTGAGCTCGTCTCCGCGGCGCTGCCTGAGATCAGCACGCTGCAGGGCGTCGATCTCATCCTGCTCGGCAACCGTTCCGGGCAAAACCTTTTCGACGTGATGGCCAGCCTGAAGGCGACACGACCGGATCTGCGGATCATTGTGACCGGTTCGGGCATCGACGAAGAAACCATTCTGAAGGCGATTGCCTCGGGAGCCAAAGGATATGTAGATGAGGCAGCAACGCCGGCCGAGTTTGCGCAGGCGATTCGCGTGGTGAATCAAGGCTCGGTTTGGGCGCCACGGCGGGTGCTCTCAATGTTCATCGAACGAGTGTCGTCGTCGCCGGGGCGGATATTCCCGGCCGGCCGCGTGACCTTCACCGATCGCGAAAAAGAAGTGCTGGAGATGTTGGTGGCCGGGCGCTCGAACAAAGAGATCGGATCTCAGTTGGGAATCGAAGAGCGCACCGTGAAGGCGCACGTGGCCAAACTGATGCGCAAAGTCGGGGTGCAGAACCGGATTGCGCTTTCGGTGCATGCCATCACGCATTCGCTGGTAACAACGAAGTAGGGCTGAGTATTGAGCTGCGAGCTATGAGCTTCGGGCAAACCGCTCGGAGACGTCTTTTGAATGAGGGCAAAGCAGCTGAAATCACGGGATTCATAGCTTGTTGCTCACAACTCAGCCGTAACTTCGGACCACTTACCTTCGTAATCTTGTTGCCTGCGGTTGACCTGCCGCATACTCGCTTCACCTACCACAGAACCTGGGAGACGGGGTTGAGAGTGGCGATTAGGGTCACTGCTTTCAGCCCCGCATTTTTTTGGTCTCGATCCCCGGTGAATCCCTTCAACAAATTGTCGAAAAGACGAGTCCCCCCTCCAAGCGCATGCAGCTGAGCACTATCCTGATCGCCAAAGACGCGCGGCGTTTGCCCGAGCATTCTCTTCTCTGCAGCTATCTAAGCGGTTCGTCCACCTCATCACGACTTTGACCCTGCGAGTCCGCCGTGATGGTACGCAAGGTTGCCAACGTGGCCGGCACGCGCGGCAGCCACTCCAGCTTCTACGGGAGCGTTTGGTTCCTGTCGGCTCTTGATGCAGTCGAAGAAGTTTGCCATGTGATCGATCGTGCCATCGCGAAAGCTGTGTTCCGTCAGTACAGGATTCTGCTCGCGGGGAACGCCTTCGCGGTAAACGGTGAATTCTCCTCGGTCGATTTTCAGCGTAGCCTCCGTCCCGCGGAACTCCAGTCCTCCGTCATCGATCGACGAACTCATCATGCCTTCGTAGACAACATCGAATCCCGGATAGCGGAATGAGGCCTGGACAGTGTCGGGACAATCCCACTGCTCGAAGACGTATTTATCGCCGATCATGCAGGCCTGCTTCGGCTGATCGGCTTTCATCGCCCAATGAACGACATCGATCCAGTGAGTAAACAAGTCGGTCATCGCGCCGCCGCCGAAATTCCAATACCAGCGCCAATGGCTGAACTTCTCGTCGCTGAAGGGCTGGTCGGGAGCCGATCCGAGCCAACGCTTCCAGTCAAGCCCTTGCTGATCAATCGGCTTCGACGGCCAATTCCGCTGATAGTTCTGCCACCAGTAGGTTCGCACCTGGACAACGCGGCCCAGACTGCCCGCCTGAATTAGATCGACGGCGTCGCGGAAGTGAGTCCAGCTGCGCTGCTGCATACCGCACTGCAGTATCTGCTTGCCGGAACGGACGGCTTTGGTGAGCGTGTCGCCTTCTTCCATGGTGTGGGTCACGGGTTTTTCGAGGTAGACGTCTTTGCCCGCCTTGAGCGCATCTACCGCCATGGTCACGTGCCAGTGATCCGGCGAAGCGATGATCACGGCATCGACCTCTTTGTTGTCGAGCACCTCGCGATAGTCCAGATGCGTGGTGGCGAGGCCGTTCGACCGTTCTTTGACGGCATCCCGATATGGCGCATAAACGTCGGAGACGGCAACGATCTGGTATGGCGCCGCTTTGTCGGCTGCGCTGAGCAGGCCTTTCATACGTTGTCCCGCGCCGATGACGCCGATGCGCAGCGTGTCGTTGGCGCCGAAGACGCGGGTGGAAGCGAGAGCGGTCATTCCGCTGGCAATGATGAAGCTGCGGCGAGTGATCATGAAGAGGCCTCCGTGGTGCGGGATGATGGTATCAAGATTCAGAACGGACGCAAGGTCGAGTGCGAATCAGAATGATTTTGGGTGTATGCTCTTGAGCATTATGCGCATCCAAATATCCAAGTTCGTCGCGTTCGCGATTTTCTTTGCAATGGCCGTTCCCCTCTTCGCACAACAACCCGCACCGAAGCCGGAAGACACAGAAGTGTGGTCGCCGGAGCCGAAAGTTGTGACTCCGGGAGCCGAATGCGGCGCGCCTCCATCGGATGCCATCATCTTGTTCGATGGCAAGAATCTGGATCAATGGGTTTCGGCGCAAGACAGGTCTGCTCCCGCGAAGTGGATCGTCAACAATGGCGTGATGACCGTGAGCAAAGGCACGGGCAATATCGAGACCAGGCGCACCTTTCAAGAATTACCAGTTCCATATGGAGTGGAAGGTTCCAGAGAACATCACAGGATCGGGACAACTGCGCGGGAACAGCGGGTTATTTCTGGCTTCGACAGGCCCCGAGGATGCCGGATACGAACTGCAAATCCTGGATTCCTACAACAATAAGACCTATGTGAATGGCATGGTGGGAAGCCTTTATAAGCAATCCATCCCACTGGCCAATCCGATGCGCAAGCCCGGGGAATGGCAGGTCTATGACGTTGTCTGGACCGCTCCAAAGTTTAACGACGATGGGTCGCTCAAGACTCCCGCTTATGCCACGGTCCTGCTGAATGGCGTGCTGGTGGAGAACCATTTCGAACTGAAGGGCGAGACGCGCTATATCGGTCAACCGTTTTACAAGAAGTTCGATGGCGCGCCGATCAAGCTGCAGGCGCACGGAGACAAGAGCGAACCGCTCAGCTTCCGCAACATCTGGGTGCGCGAACTGCCGTAGCTCTCATCTGAACCAGATTCTTCCCAGCAGGCAGCGGAACATCCCGCTGCCTGTTTTTTTGGGTCAACCTTTTGCGATTCGAATCGTCTGCGATTCCAATCGCAAGCAGGTGCGTTTCAAATCACAGAAACGGCTTTCCGGTGAGCGCTACACTGAGATTTTCGGAGGAGTGTTATGGAGCCGTTTCGCATTCATATCTTTGTTTGTACGCAGCAAAAGCCGGAGGGAGCGACCTCATGCGCGGCTAGCGGATCGTTTGCCGTGCTCGATGGTCTGGATCGCGAACTGCAGGCCCGCGGCATGGAGGGCGAGGTGCAACTCACGACCAGCGGATGCATAGGGCTGTGTGACGAGGGCCCGGTGATGGTCGTGTATCCCGAAGGAGTCTGGTACCGGCGGGTTCAGAAATCGGATGTAGCGGAGATCGTCACGTCGCACTTGCAGAGCGGCAAGGCCGTTGAGCGTCTGGTCTGGAACGATGCCTTGGCGATGAAGGCGATGGCGGTCGAGCATACGCAGAAGTTTCGAGCGGCCATGGCTGCCCGCGATCAAGCAGGCATGTTGCCCGACCGACTGGAGCAGATGATCCGCGGCTATCAGCCCAGCCGCTGCATGCTCACAGCGCTGGAACTCGACATCTTTACCGCAGTTGGCGCGGGTGCCACAGCGGAGCAGGTGGCAAAGACGATTGACGCGAACGCGCGAGCGACGGCGACGCTGCTCAACGCGCTGGTTGCTCTTGGAGTGCTCGCGAAAAACGGCGACGAGTTCAAGAACACTCCGGAGGCGGCGCGCTTCTTTGTGCAAGGATCGAAAGATAATCACCGCGATGGCCTGTTGCACACTACGAACATCTGGCATCGCTGGAGCACGTTGACCGATGCTGTGCGCAGGGGCATGCGGGTTCCGATCGAGCGCGGGGCAAACGGAGACTGGACGCACAACTTCATCGCCGGCATGCAGCGCAACGCAAAGGATCGCGCGCCTCTGGTCGTGAAAGCGATTGGCACGAACGGAGTACGTCGGATTTTAGATCTCGGCGGAGGTTCGGGTGCGTACTCGATCGCATTTGCCAAAGCGTCTCCAGAAGTGCGGTGCGAGATTCTCGATCTTGCGGAGGTTGTTCCGCTAACTTCGGACTACATCCAAAAAGCGGGAGTGTCGGCACAAGTCACCGTGCGTGCTGCAGATATGCTGCTTGACGATTTGGGCACGGGATATGACCTGGTGATGCTGAATGCGATCTGTCACATGTTTTCTGAAGAGCAAAACCGGCACCTTTTCCGGCGAGCGCGAAAGGCGCTGGCGCCCGAATGGAAGATTGGTCATGCAAGACTTCGTGCTCAATCCGCAGAAAACGGGACCGACACAGGCGGCGTTATTTTCGCTGAACATGCTGGTATCGACCGAATCGGGCGCGAGTTATAGCGAGTCCGAATATACCGGGTGGATGAAAGGCGCAGGATTTGCCGAAGTAAGCCGCATCAATCTGCCCGGGCCCAGCAGCTTGATTGTGGGAGGCCAATGCAAGAACTAAGGATAGCGTCAGCCGCTGCGATTCAGTCATTCCGCACTACAACTGCCGGCTGTTATGTTTTAACAGCGTTAAAGCGATCACGGGAGATTGTTCAATCCACCTGACAAAGCCCTGTTGTCCTCCTCCACTTTCGATTTGAGCTTTCCCATTTCCCAGGCATTCTGCTAATCTGCGCTTTCCGTTCTGGAGGGAAATACTCAAGATGCAATCGAAGAATCGGTTGTTTGTCGTCATCGCTGCTCTGTTCTGTTTTGCATTTTCACTTTCTGCGGCTGATAGAAAGAACAAAGACGCAAAGCCGGACGACGCCTCGAAGCCTTCGTACGAGATGACGCAGCCGACGGTTGAGAATCTCGATCTCAACATGTACCTGCGCATCCGCCAAGAAGGGCTGGAACATTCACACATCATGGAGTACGCGTCGGGGCTGGTGGATGGCGTTGGGCCGCGGCTGACCGGCTCCCCGAATCTGAAGAAGGCGAATGATTGGACACGCGATCAGTTGACGGCGATGGGCTGCGCGAATGCGCACCTCGAAGACTGGGGCGAGTTCGGCATCGGATGGCGGCAACTGAATACCTGGGTCCGCATGTCCTCGCCAGACACCGCCGTGTTTATCGCGCAGGCGCTGCCGTGGTCCCCGGCGACCAACGGGGCGAAGAGCGGCCAGGCGATTTGGGTCGACGCCAAGGACGAAAAGGACCTCGAGAAATACAAGGGGAAGCTGGAGGGGAAGATCGTTTTCTTCGGCGAGATGCGGGACGTAAAGCCCGTCGACAAGCCGCTATGGGAGCGGCGCGACGACGCAAATCTGAAGAGCCAGGTGGAATATCCGGTGCACGTGGGCCAGCATGAGGACTTCTTCGCGACATTTATCAAGAGGCTGGAATTCCGCGAGAAGGCTGGAAGATTCTTTGCCGAGGAGCACGCTGCTGGAGTCGTAGTGCCGAGCCGCGATGGTCGCAACAATGGAGGATCCGGCGGAACAATTTTCGACGACGGCGGATCGGGCATGGGTTGGTTCACCTATCAGCGCCAGCATGCGGAGCAGCTGCCAGTCGTGGTCATGGCGATCGAGAGTTACGGGCGCGTCTACCGACTGTTGAAGGCGAACGTCCCGGTCACGGTCGAGATGGATGTCGAGACTGAGTTCACCGGCGATCACGAGCACGGGTTCGACACTATTGCCGAGATTCCAGGAAGTGATCCAAAGCTGAAAGACGAAGTCGTAATGGTCGGCGGACACCTCGACTCATGGGCGTCGGGCACGGGGGCGACGGACAATGGCGCGGGAACGATCGTCGCCATGGAAGTGATGCGCATTCTGAATGCGCTGAAAGTCCAGCCACGACGCACGATTCGCATCGGGTTGTGGACCGGCGAAGAGCAGGGCGAGTTTGGATCATATGGATATGTCCGCCAGCATTTTGGCTACGTGCCGCTGTCGGAAGCTCCCGATCAGTTGAAGCTGCCGGATTTCCTGCGCAAGCCGGCAGGGCCGGTGGTGATCAAGCCGGAGCAGGCGAAGATCTCCGCATACTTCAACCTGGATAACGGAACGGGAAAAATTCGCGGTGTGTACCTTCAACAAAACTCGGCCATCGCTCCGATCTTCGAGCAGTGGATTGCGCCTCTGGGCGATCTCGGTGTCAGCACCATTACCATGCGCGATACGGGCGGGACGGATCACGAGGCGTTTGATTCGGTCGGCATCCCGGGATTCCAGTTTATTCAGGACATGCTGGATTACGGATCACGGACGCATCACTCCAATCAGGATGTGTACGAGCGGTTGCAGCCGGACGATCTGGCGCAGGCGGCTACTGTGGAGGCAATCTTTGTCTACAACACGGCGATGCGCGACCAGATGCTGCCGCGAAAGCCGTTGCCGCATCCGGAACTGAACGAGCAGAAGAATGCTCCGCTGAAGAATGTAATGCCCGGGGCGGAGAAGCCGTCAGAAGACGAGAAGAAGCCGGGAGTATAGGTATTAGTCGAGTAGCGATTTAGGGCGATGAACTCGTGCGCCCGCAGATCCGCTATATCTGGAGTTCCTGCCCTTCGAAAATCGCGAAGGATGGGGCAGTCGGTTGGTTTCAGATTCTAGAAAATTGGGTGATGATTTTCATTGGGCGGAAGGAGGATTTCCGGCCCATTTGCCGCCCTAGACGTTTGTGGAGTAGCCTCGTCTAAAGCTCTAAACTGATCTGGGGAGTTCCACCATGTCTGCTTTTCATCTGACGATCAACGATCGTTCACACGACGTTGACGTCTCTCCTGATACGCCTCTGCTTTGGGTTCTGCGCGATTCCCTGAACATGACTGGCACCAAGTATGGTTGCGGCATGGGACTGTGCGGCGCTTGTACCGTCCATATGGATGGCGAGGCTGTCCGCGCTTGTCAGACAGCAATATCGTCGGTGGGATCGAAGAAGATCACGACCATTGAAGGTCTGTCGGCGGACAACTCACATCCCGTGCAACGGGCTTGGGTTGCGGAGCAGGTGCCGCAGTGCGGCTACTGCCAGCCGGGACAGATCATGTCCGCGGCAGCTCTTCTGGCGAAGACGCCAAAGCCCACCGATGAGCAGATTGATTCGGCCATGATTGGGAACTTGTGCCGCTGCGGCATGTATGGCCGGATTCGGCGGGCCATTCATCGCGCCGCCGGGGAAGGAGCATAACCATGACGATCAGCCGGCGAAAGTTTATTGCAGGATCGGCAGTCGCGGGCGCCGGACTTGTAATTGGCGTGCGCTTCTCAGGCGCGCTGCTTCAGGGACAGGAATCGGACAAAGCGAAGCAGAAGAAGGCGCCGAACCCGTTCGATGCGTATATCCATGTCAAGCCGGACGGATACGATCTCGCTGATCGTGGCGAAGTCCGAGATGGGGCAGGGGATCAAAACCGGGTTGGCGATGATTCTCGCCGAAGAAGCGTGCGTCGATTTCAACTCGGTCAGCGTGGAGCAGGCTGAGACGCGTCCCGATCTCTACGAGCACATGGGTACAGGCGGGAGCGGCAGCACGAGGGAAAACTTTATGCCATTGCGGCGTGCGGGCGCGACTGTGCGCGATGTGATGATCACCGCGGCGGCGACAAAATGGAACGTATCGAAGAAAGACTGCGAGGCGAAGAAGAGCACGGTCGTGCACGAAGATTCCGGACGTAGGGCGACTTACGGCGAGCTGATTGAAGCTGCGAAAAAGCTGCCGCTGCCCGATCCCGAAAAGGTTGAATTGAAAGATGAGTCTGAGTTCGAACTGATTGGGCATGCGACACCGAGAGTCGATATTCCTTCGAAGGTGAACGGCAGTGCGCAGTTCGGAATCGACGTGCGCGTGCCTGAGATGTTGTTCGCGGTGGTGGCGCGGTGTCCGACTTTCGGCGGCAAGGCTGCGAAGTTTGAAGCGGCGAAGGCGAAGGCTGTGCCCGGCGTGCGAGACGTGTTTGAAATTCCGGCATTCGCCGCAGACCGGTTCACGGCCGGCGGCGTTGTCGTGGTTGCCGACTCGACGTGGGCGGCGATGAAGGGACGCGATGCGCTCGGCGTTTCCTGGGATCGCGGCCCGGCCGCTGCGGAATCGACTGAGGGCATGGATGCGGCACTGCGCTCCGCAGCGCATAAACCAGGGAAGCGCGTGCGCAACGATGGCGATGTGGACAAGGTGCTCTCGAACGGCGCGAAGAAAATCGAAGCGGTCTACGAAATGCCGCTGCTGGCGCACGCCACGATGGAGCCGATGAACATCACGGTGCATGCGCGTGGCAGTGGGGCGGAGGTATGGGCGCCCACGCAGTCTCCGGATTGGGTGCAGGGCACGGTGGCGCAAGTGCTCGGGCTCAAGCCCGATAAAGTCGTTGTACATACAACTTTTATGGGCGGCGGATTCGGGCGGCGCTACATGGCGGATTTTCCGGCAGAGGCAGCGCAGATCGCAAAAGTCATCGGCAAGCCGGTGCAGCTCGTGTGGTCGCGAGAAGATGATATGACGCACGACTTTTATCGATCCGGCGACGTGCCATCGCATGCAGGGAGCGGTGGATGCAAACGGTCGTCCGGTGGCATGGTTTCACACGATGGCGTCGACTTCGATTAAGGGATTTTGGGATCCGAAGGCCGATGCGGCGGAGGACGAATCCGGCGGCGCGAAGCAGATGCCCTATGCGATTCCGAATGTGCGGCTCGAGTTTAATCCCGTGTCGAGCGCGGTTCCACGGGCGTGGTGGCGGTCAGTGGAGAATTCATTCAACGGATTTGTGGTTGAGAGTTTTATCGATGAGCTCGCCGTGGCCGCGGGAAAGGACCCATTTGAGTTCCGGCGCGGGTTGCTGGTGGCATCGGCGACCTGGAAGGCGAAGGATGAAGACGATGTGAATCCGGCGCGGCTGCGAAGCGTACTGGAGTTGGCGGCTCAGAAAGCCGGATGGGGCACGCCCCTGCCAAAAGGACGCGGCCGCGGCATTGCAGCGTTCTGTTCATTCGGAAGTTACTTCGCTGAAGTCGCGGAAGTGACGGTTACGGGAAACGACTTCAAGATCGACCGCATCGTGGCGGCTGTGGATTGTGGGCAGATTGTGAATCCGGAGTCGGTACGCTCGCAAACCGAGGGCGCGATCATTTATGGACTCAGTGCGGCATTGAAGAATGAGATCACGATCAAAAATGGCGCAGTCGAGCAGACAAATTTCGATGGCTATGATCCGATTCGGATCAACGAGGCACCGCATATCGAAGTGCATTTAACTGCCAGCAAGGACGATCCGGGTGGGATGGGAGAGCCTGCGTCTGCCGCCGGCCGCACCTGCTGTGGCGAATGCCATCTTTGCGGCTTGCGGACAACGCTTGCGCAAGATGCCATTCCAACTGCAGCGCGCATGAGAGATCTCTGATAGCTGCTCGTGAGTGATGGTCCGCGCCAGTATCGCGCCTGAGTCGTTCATGGAGTTTCTCTGAAGGTCGAGACCAGGACAGCGGACCAGCCTTAGCTCGCTTTAGAACGGTGCGCGAGGCCTTCCCACCCTGCCTGCCCATTCCGCACGGCCCCCTGAGATGACCGAAAATTAGTCCGTGACGCTTTCACGATATTAATTGGCACAATATCGAAAGTGCGCATATGCGGAAAATGGCTACTCTGGGCTGGGTGCGAATCGAAGCGGGGAAAGACAACCGCCCTGCACCAACTCAGGAGGCATTCGATCATGAAGTCGGACTCGGTTGTTCTAAAGGTGAGACCGCAGAAAATAGTAATTCTTCTTCTTGCGATTGCAGCATGGTTTGGAATCACGACGCACACTGCGTACGGTGCGACCGAGCCAAGTGGATGTTCTGCAAGCGCGGAAAGCCGGCAACTCGATTACTGGCTTGGCGATTGGAGCGTCGCGAACCCCGGATCTTCAGGTGGCGGGACGAGCAAGATATCCCTTTCGCTCGATAAGTGCTTGTTCATCGAGAACTGGGAAAACGGGAAGGGCCACGCCGGTGAAAACGTATTTGCGTACAGCGCCGACGATAAGACGTGGCGCGCACTGTTCGCCGACAATGAAGGTCGCGCCCACATTTTCACCGATGGAACAGTAACGTCGGGATCCGCTGAGTTCCGTGGACCGAGTCGCGGTCCGAACGGCGAGTCTTTTCTAAATCGAGTTAAGATCGTGCGCGTCAACGCAGACAAGGTGGAACAAATATGGGAGAAATCCACCGACAACGGCGCTACGTGGAAGACCGTATTCCGTGGAGAGTATTCGCGCAAAACTCAATAGGGAGCACCTGCTCTTAAACACTCACAAAATACAAACGCCGCCATTCACTGGCGGCGTTGTTCACAGCCTGAATGTTTTTACTGCGGAGCTTCTTCGAGTACGCCCTGTTCGAGCTTTTCCTGGCACTCGATGCAATGGCGCGTCCACGGCACAGCTTCCAGGCGTTTGGAATTGATCTCTTTGCCGCAGCTGATGCACTCGCCGAAGCTGCCTTCCCGGATGCGAGCGAGGGCGCCGTCGACCATCATCAGCAACTGGCGGTCGTTGTTGCTCTGGCTGAACAGGAATTCCTTAGTGTAGGAGCTGGCCGCACGGTCGGCGATGTCCTGCGCAGTATCTTCGTCCGCAGAACGTCCATCCGCCTGATTGCGGTTCACGGTGCGGCGCAGTTCCTGCTGCCGCGTTTCCAGTCGTTTTTTGAAGGCTTCCAGCTTCTTCTTATCCATAGCTCACTTCGATCAAAATAGCGTATGAAATTTTAGGACGCCCCGTTGCCAAGGCGTCCTGGCCCTAAAAGCCAAACGGCTATCATAAGACCGGCAATTATGATGCGTCAACCGGGCCAAGGGTTTCGGTGGTGTCTTAAATAGGACACTGCCAGGGTTTCGGCGGCAGCTCAAATGACGCAAGACAGTTGCCCAGCTTTGCTAGGGGTCAGTTTGATTACAGAGGTAAGACTAATCGTGTGGACACGGCATTAGAGCACCGCGCAATAAAAGTCCACCAATCTTGAGAGCGACAAAAACCGGAAAGAGGAGTAGGAGGAGAATTACGTAATGCCTTCCGCGAATTAATCCTAGAACTAACCAACCGGAAAGCAGCGATATACAAAGGCCTAGGATGAGCATCACAGCCCGTTGGTGCATTCGCAGCGGTCGCGGCTGAGGGGTTTTACGAATTGCCGTGAAAATTTCTTTAATCAATCCGTGCCCTCCGAATGTTTTCAGGACTTGTCGGGCTTCGCGTTCTTTCGGGCTGATGCTACCTTGGCAGCGGATTCTTCATGCTGGCCAGCGCGTAGCCCATCACGGCCATCGCAGCGGCGTTCTCGCGGAGTTCATTGGGAACGATCTTGTCCAGCGTGTCGGCGGCGGTGTGGTGATAATCAAAGTATCTGCGTCCGTCTTGCAGGATGCCGAATGCGGGCACGCCAGCTTCCGACATGGCAGCGATATCAGCACCGGGAGGATAGCTGCTGGGCTGCAGGGCGTTGGCTCCGAAACTTTGCAGGACGTTGAGCACCGGCCTTAGCAGATCGCCGGCAGCAGGGCTGATGCGGGAGTCAAATCCGAGTGGATGAGCTGCGCCTGTATCGCACTCGATGGCGGCGACGTGACGGGGGAAATCATTGGTGTGTTCCGCGGTATAGGCTCGGCTGCCGGCTCCGCCGCTCTCTTCGTCCATCCAGGCAATCACGCGGAGCGTGCGCTTGGGGTGCAGGCCGAGTTGATGCAAGACTTCGGCCGCCTCCATCGCGACCGCGATTCCCGCGGCGTCATCAATGGCTCCGGTGCCCAGATCCCATGAGTCCAAATGTCCGGAGACTACGACGATCTGCTCAGGGTGCTCGGTGCCTTTGAGATCACCGATGACGTTGTAGCTCGTCGCGTCCGGCAGCTTCTGCGGGGTGAGCGTGAGGTGCATGCGAACTTTGCCTTGCACGAAAAGCTTGGCGATCAGGTCGGCGTCTTCTGCGGTGACGGCTCCGGCGGGAATGCCTGCGGGTGCACTGTAGCCCGTGTGCGGCAAGCGGTAGTCGGCGTTGCCTACGGAGCGGACGAGCGCAGCCACGGCGCCGAGTTCAGCTGCGGCTTTGGGTCCGGCACCGCGATAGCGAACGGCTTCGCCGTAGGCGACAAACGATAGTCCAGCAGCGGCTTTTTGCTTGTCAAAGATTTCATTGAACAGAACGATCTTGCCGGCGACCTTGTCGCGTCCGAGCGCGCGCAGTTCGTCGAAGTTGTTCACCACCACTACGTCGGCGTTAAGTCCTTCGACGGGGGTGGAAGTGCTTCCGCCGAGCGCCGTAAGGACAATCTTCTGCGTCGTGCCCGGGACCTGTCCGGAATACTCAACCAGTTCCGCGGTTTCCGCTCCGCGAACCCAGTGCGGGACCTTGACTTCTTCGAGTTGAACGTCGAGACCGAGCTTGCGGAGTTCACCGGCGACGTAATCGACCGCGGCCTTCGCCTGCAGCGAGCCGCTGATTCGCGGTCCGATGTTTTCGGTCAAGTGCGCGACACGCTGGTAAGCGTAGTCGTCTGCCAGTGCAGAGAGCTTGATGGATTCGAGTTCGTTGAGCAACTGCGGGGAGAAGTTCTCCTGCTGTGCGGGGGACATTTGCGGCTGCGCGAAGAATGGAGGCGGTGCGGCATTCGGCTGCTGAGTTTGGGCCGCAATCAATGGACAAAGGAGAAACAGCAGAATCGTGAGGTGGAGTCGAGTCATGGTCGGACGACAAGTGTAGCTGAGGAAGGTGGCACGCTACTAGCGAGGGGCTGCTGAGTAGCGAATTTCCGGCAGTCGAAAATCGCAAGGGCCGGGCAGCCGGTTTCAGGATGACCGCCCTCCCATGCTTGGTAAGGGTTGGGCAGGGATGCTTCGACTGCGAACGAGCAGCGCTATCGCGATACTCGTTCTGCGCTCAGCATGACAGATTTGTTTTGAGCCAGTTGGCTATGCCGGGGAGGTTGCTGTTTTCTTCCTGAGGACTGCGGCGGAGATGAGTGTGATGACCAGGAATACGGGAAAGGGTTCCAGGAACGTCATGGAGATGTTGTAGAGAGGGTGGTGGTAGTTGCGCACGAAGTCTGCGGCTTGGCGCGCGGTCTCGTCGATTTTTTGCTGGCTTGCGCCGCTCGACTTGGCGTGCTCCACCATCTGGGAGGCATACTTTTCGGCGAAGTCAGGCATGAATTTGTAGGAGACGACTTCCCACGTCGCGACGTAGAAGCAGTTGGAGAGAACGGAGATTAGGATTCCCACGGCGAGTGCTCGGGCGAACGTCAGCTTCCCGTCGGATACGTTGTCGCGGTAGGAGCGGATGCCGAAGAAGACGAGCAGTCCGGACAGCACTATGGTGGTATAGCCAAGAATCAGTCCCTTGTCGCCGCTGAGTTTGTGCAGAAAGGGAACCGTGGCGAGCATGGCTACGGCAGAGATCAGTCCGGAGATCACTCCGAAGGTCAGAACGGTCTTTCTCATTGCAATTCCTCGCTTTCGAATTTGTGGGCCGCACGGGTCGGATTGTGCCGGGGGCACCGGAAATTGTCGTCATACCTTCGGGTGATTTTGCCGTGGCAGCGGGGAAAACTTACTTTTGGAGGAGGCATTTCAGGGAATCAGGCGCGCTTCTTTCCCGAACTGGACCGCTTGGGTGCGGCGCTTGGCGCCCAACTTATCGAACAGGCGGCTGGAGTGGGTCTTGACCGTGTTCTCGCTGACGAACAGGCGTTCGGCGATTTCGCGGTTACTGAGCCCGGCGGCGATGAGTCCGAGGATTTCGAGTTCGCGCGGCGTGATGGTGAGTTCGGCCAAGCGTTGGCCATCAGGAGTAAAAGGCTCGGTCGCGGCGGCTAGGTGGACGACCTGAACCTGCTTTCGGGTCAGGGTGAGTCCGAGCCAGATGCCGAGACCAGCAAACAGCGCCGCGATAAGCCCTCCGTAGATTTCTAGAGAATGTTCAACAACCAGGAACCGGTATTCGGTGAGTTTGAGGATGGTGATGAGAACGCCACCGCCGGCTCCGTAAATGAGGATGTCGCGCAGGGCACGGCGACGCGAATCGCGAACGGATTTGGCGCGGGGTGGCACTGGACGGGGTCATGATACCGGAAAGTGGTGCGTTTGGAAGTGGCGGATGATTCTCTTCGCCGGGGGTTTTCTCGGATCAATAAAAATGGCCCCTTACGGGGCCACGTTCAAGAGGCGAATTTGGTGGGCAATTTCAGGAAAGGCAAAGTGAGATGCCGTCCCGCAAGCCAGAACGGCGATTCGGAAAAGTGACGCTCATGTCACAGAGAGTGAAGGTCATACAAGAGTTTGCGGCCTCTTAGTTATAGCGGATACAAGCATTTGCCGCGCCAAAGCGTCAGGAACCCCTGATCAACATCACGTCCGGCTGTAACCCTTTGCCAGCTAGACGGTTACAGAAGCGCTTCTCGAATGGATAAGGCCACATCGAGCAACGAGGGCTCTACCCAAGTGCAGAACAATGCATATTCGGTGCAGGGGCATGCCAAGCGCACTAATGGCAAGGGCCCATGGCTGGCTGCCATGGGCTCTTTGGAAATGTTGGGAGTTAGCTGTTGCCGGCGACCGTTCGAAGCTTCCCGGGCAAGAAATGGTACGGTGGCCAAGGACCGCTGACCGAGACCTCGCAGTTCTTCAATTGCTTGGCAGCGGTCGAATAGCGGTTCTGGTATTTCTCGACACTCTTGGTATCGATCAGATGGGCGATGTCGATCAGCATGCCTTCGGGGGCGACTTTCTTGCAGCTGACTTCTTCCTCGAGGGGATTAAAGAGCTTGTGGACTTGCACGGACAGGGCACGGGCCTTGGTCTGGCGTTCGCGTTCGCGGGAGGCCTTTACCTTGAGTTTGGACAGATAATCGCCACCGACGGTATCGGGGAGTTGAATGTCGATCATGGCTTCGCGCAGGGAACCGTCGCGAACGACCAATTTGATGTGCATTTCGGACTTGCCGCGTAGTTTGGCAACGCTCAGGCCGAAGGCGCGTCGATTGACCCGGACGGCTTGCCGGAGGGCGTCGTCGCTATCGAATATTGTTCCAAACTTAAACGGCAGGACGGTGGAGTTGCGGAAGCAGTTACTAACTACCCGTGCATGTTCGATAGCGGCTTTCTGATCGAGCTCGCCGGCTGCGTGGTCGTATTCGCTGACAATCACGGCAAATTCGCCACTGGGATAGCTGAGAACCGCAGCGCCGTTAACTCCCTGTACACCTTCTAGCAGGAAGGGGCGCCGAGTGCGGGTTCCATTTGGGAGGGTTTGATGCTCGGTAAGACAATACGCGTACCACGCCATGTTGAACTCTCCGAACCGGGATGAGGCGGACGTATCCGCTTCTTGCGTCGAGTTTTATGCCAAAGCTGTAAATGCGAGTTTGGAAGTAAGAACCGGGCGGTACTGGGCTAGCAACCCGGAAACGCCTTACTGTCGCGCTTCCTAGACCCATATTACTTTGGGCATGGCTGAAATTGCAACTTTTTCTTTGCGATAAGCATCGGGAGGTTTCATTTCCCGTTGTTTGAGCGCTTCGGACGTGGTTAGAGCCAGCTCAGCTTTTCGAATTTCTTCTCTCTGTGGCTGACACAGCCGGCGAAAGCCCGGTGCAAGAATTCTGGATGAATCTCTCAACGTATTCCAACGCAAGGACTTATGTTATTCGATCCCCGTTCGCACGCTTCCATTGTGGGCTTTTTCTGGCGAGGGTCAAGGTTGGATGTCACGAGGAATGCGATTTCAGTTGTGGGAACGCTTCTGAGGCCGGTTCAGATCGCGACAAGCGACCGCTTGAGTCTCACGGCCGTCAGGCTCGCGCGTTCAATCACGATCAGGTCGATGCGAAACAGTTTCTTTCATCCGGCGAATCTGGGTTAGTTCGCTGTGGCCGCCGTCAGCACGATGATGCGATCGGTTTCGTTCTGGGTGGGCGGAGGCAGTTTCAGAACTACACCGTCTGCATTTTGCGTGAAGGTGATTGGTTGGTTGTCGAGTAGAACGTGGGCCGAAGCGATCTTGCCCTGGATCGGGGGTAGAGCCAGCAGGGGAGCGGCCCAGTTCAAGACGTGAACGTAAACGTTGTTTCCCTTCTGGGTGGTGACTCCCCAATCTGCAGGAGCGAGCGGGCCGCCGCGGGTCCCATAAATCGAATCTCCATATTTTGAGAGCCACTCGCCGACGGCGCGGAGGCGGGTGACGAACTGCGGATCAATCTCTCCATCCGGATACGGGCCGATATTCATCAATAGATTGGAATTGTTCCCGGCAGCGCGAACCAGGCGGCGTTCCACTTCTTCGGCGCTCTTATAGTTGCTGTCGCCGATGTTGAATCCCCAATTGTCATTGAGAGTGTCGGAGCTTTCGAGAGGAAGCTGGGTGCTGATGTAGGTGGTGTTGAATCCGGCGGAATTCTGGCCGGGGAGATCGCGCTCGAAGGTTTGGACGTCTTCGCCGGGACGCGGAGTCTGATGGTGATTCGGAATGATCAGCGCCGCTGGTTGCAGGCGATGAATGAGTGCATAGGTCTTGTCGAGATGCCAGTCGGCGTTTG
Organism: Terriglobia bacterium; assembly: GCA_963711365.1. Taxonomy (GTDB): domain Bacteria; phylum Acidobacteriota; class Terriglobia; order Terriglobales; family Acidobacteriaceae; genus Sulfotelmatobacter. Next base: position 85,194 of record CAVQDY010000003.1, read on the forward strand.
GCTTGTCCCACATGCCGTCGAACCAGATTCCGCCGATGGGGCCGTAATTGGTGAGGAGTTCGGTGAGCTGGCCGTCCATGTAGTTGTCGAGGTAGGCGTTGAAGTCGCCGTGATCGGGGCGGCCGTTCGGCCAGTCCGTAGCGCCGCGCGGATAGTAGTCCGGATTGTGCCAGTCGAGCTGCGAATAATAGAAGAAGAGCTTGATGCCCTGCTTGTGACACTCGTCAGCGAGCATCTTTAGCGGATCTTTCTTGTATGGAGTGCGCTGGACGATATTCCAGTCAGAGATTTTGGAATCGAACATGGCAAAGCCGTCGTGATGGCGGGAAGTAATAGTGATGTACTTCATGCCGGCGGCTTTGGCGAGCGAGACCCAGGTGTGGGCGTCGAACTTCTCGGGGTCGAAAAACATCGGCAGGCGGTTGTATTCGTCGACCGTGAGCTTGCGGTTATGGAAGACCCATTCGCCGTCGCCGAGGACGCTGTAGACGCCCCAGTGAATGAACATGCCGAATTTCATGTCTTGAAATTCGCGGCGGGCCTGGAGATTTTCGGGCGACGGCTGGTAGGCGTTCTGGGCAAAGGTTCGGTCAGGGCCGAGAACGCCCAGCATTAGAATTACGATCTGGCAGTATCGGGTCAAACGAGACAGCAAAGTTTTAATCATGATTTTGTGTGCCGTAATAGATAGATCGGCAATTACTTCGCAGCGGTGGTCACGGTGTCGGTCAAAGGAAGTCCGAGGGTGCCTGCGTTGCTCGATTTGAAATCATAAACGCCGGTCCGCAAGTAAGCATAGCCTTTCGGCACGTCGATTTCCTTGTGAATCTGCAAGCCACCTTTTCGCACGCTTTCATATTCTTTGGCTTGCAGCGCGACATTGCCCTGCGTGACTACGAAGTTCAACGGTTTACCCTCGCGACTGTAGGCAAGGAGTACGACTTCGATGCTGCCGTGACGAGCGCCATCGGGAGCGGGATCAAGCTTCAAGTCGCCCAACGAGATGGCGAAGTCAACGCTATAGCGCGTGAACGGCCCCTTCAGTTCCGTATTGCTGCCGATGTGAGGTGCGTCCGCCGCGGGTTGCGGATTGGAGGGTTGCACCAGGACCTTGTACAGAATCTGAGTGTAATCGGGCAGGTTGCGGCCCATAAGGGATAGCAGGGGATCGGAGGCCGGCTTCTGTCCTGCAGAGAGGGCGGTGGCAAGGTCGTCGGCATAATATCCGCGACGGTAGGCAAGAGTGCCCTTGCTATTGACCAGCTTCACTTGGATGCGGCGGAATTTGCCATCCATTGCGGCATTGGTGGGTGAGTAGGCGAGCGAGTAATAACGTGTGCCGTTGTTGATCACACGAGCCAGAGCGCCGCTCAGTCCGTTGGTGTTGTAGTAGGCTTCGCCGCCGGTGTCCTTGGCCAAGTCTTCCATGGCCGAGTGATTCAGATCGCGACTCGCCTGTCCCGCGTTCATTTGCTTGACCTGATCCCGCATGGCCAGCGTTGGCCGCTTCTGTCCGATCTCACTGCCATTGGCCTGAAAGATGGCATCGGAGGCCAGGCCTTCGGCAGCGATGGGATACAGAGCGAGTTGAGCGGAGGAAAGCAAATCAGTGGTCTTGCGGATTTCGTCCTGAAAGCTGGCCGCGATGTTAAAGGGATCGGGCAGATCGGGATCACCAAAAATCGCGGTAGGGAATGACCCGGAAAACCAGATCACGTTCTTGCGGCCGGGCACGCCCGTCAGATAACGAGCCAATTGCTGCATGGCTTGGAGAGTGATTTCGATACGCTGGGTGGTCTCAAAGGCAGCTGTATCGGCTAGGAACTGCTTGGCGGCCTGGACGGGATCAACTGCGGAGGCGCCGAGAGTTTTGGGCGGCGGTCCCTGTTCTTCCTGGATGAGGAAATCGATCCTGCGCTGGTTGGCGTCGTTTTCGGCGTCGGAGGGAAGTAGCGCAGACTGTTGTGCTGCCTTGGTGCTGTCGAGGGCGGCGAGCAATTCTGTCGAATCCGTAGTCAGTCCCTGCAACATACGCAATTGTGATGCGAGTGTGAAAATGGCCACGCGCGTGCCGCGAGGAATCGTCTTGAGATATTGGAGCATCTGCGATCGGACATAGACCTGATCGCGCGCCGGAGTATTCAAGGCATCGAGCAGAATAATGTTGACGGAATCCGCCGCCTGAACCAGCGGGAAGTTTGTGTACACATGCGGTGGGAGCGGCGGTAACTGGATCTGCGTGATCGGTGCACCGTGGTGCTCCTCGAAAGAGGAGATGGTCTGTGGCTTGCCGTCTTCGAGAACGGCGAAATCTTTTTTCTGCAGTCCGGAGATCGGCGCTCCCTTGTCATTCGTCACCACGACGTCGACTAGGACGAGTTGGGACTTGGTTTTGAGAGTGGTGGGGTTGTTAGCTCCGGTTTGGGCGTGAATCGAAGCACCAGCCCATGGAATAGATATGAGAAGCGCAAGAAGTAAGATAACGCGGCGTGGAGCCATAAGACCTTCTTGAACCAGAACCTTACCACAACCAACTGTCGGGATGGATCGCAAAGTGAGCGGGCAGAGACTGTTCCTCACGCCAAAATAGCGGCATCCTAAACTTGTTGCTGGCTGTTACCCTGATGTGCCGGTATCGCCCGCCGCGGACCAAAAAGGGGCCTGATGGCAATTCTGTCGTCGAAGGAATTCTCAGCTCCGTGGCAAGATAGGGTACGAGGTGAAGGTATGGCAGCGAATGGGTTGATTGTGATTCAGAGCAAACATTCCGTGGATGAGATCGTGATTCGGTTAGTAGAGGCATTTCGCGGAAAAGGCATGCAGGTGTTTGCCGTAATCGATCATAGCGGGGAGGCCGAGAAGGTTGGGTTGAAGATGGCGCCGACGAAAGTGATTCTCTTTGGAAACCCGAAGGCTGGGACGCCGTTGATGGTGGCGGCTCCGAGCCTGGCGATTGATCTGCCTTTGAAGGCGCTGGTGGCAGAGGCTGCCGATGGCAAGGCGAGTGTAACGTATAACGATCCGGAATATCTTCGGCAACGGCATGGGGTGCCTGCAGATTTGATCAAGAATCTCGCTGGTGCAGGCACGCTGATCGCGAAGGCTGTGGAATAATGAACCCCCCACTTCTCGCACAAAGAACGCGCTAGAAATGGGGCACCCGTAGAGGCTGTGACGGAAAATACAAATCCGAACCGAGCTCGCGATCATCTCGCGAATGAGCGCACGTTTCTTGCGTGGGTGCGGACGGGTGCGGCGATCGTCGTGTTCGGATTCGCGATCGGACGATTCTCGATTGCGTTGCGGCAGTTGACGGCGCTTCAGGGCCATCCGTTGCACCGCAGTGGACTTTCCGTTTGGATGGGAGCCACGTCGATTGTGTTGGGAGTCGTGCTCGTGGTGGCGGGGTTATTTCGATACCGGAAAACGCGTCTGCGACTGGATGAGGGGACATTTGAGCCGGCGGGATTTGTGCTGGATCTGGTTACGATTCTGACGGTGTTGTTCGGGTTGGTGTTGGCCGCGTATTTGATATACATCGAGAACACGGTGGGCTGATGGACGGGGGCTGAAGCCCGAGTTTCCCCTCGGATTACGCGGCGCTGAAGCGCCGCTCTTCCACGCTGATGAGAGGGTCGGGCACCGCACTCAAAAATACGGCTTTCATGCAAGGGGTTAAGGTCAGGAATCTAAATTAGCTATGGCGAACGATCAAGAGAAAGAAGCGGCGGCACGGGCAAGTCTGCAGTATGTGAAAGATGGGCAGGTGGTAGGGCTCGGCACGGGATCGACGGCGGCTTACTTCATCAAGCTGCTGGGCGAGAAGGTAAAACAAGGACTGCGCATTCGCGGGATCCCGACTTCGATCCGCTCGCGCGAACTTGCGATGAGCCTGGGAATCCCTCTGACCACGCTCGATGAATGCCAGGAAATCGCGGTGACAGTAGATGGGGCGGATGAAGTCGATCCGCAACTGCGATTGATCAAAGGCGGGGGCGGGGCGATGCTGCGCGAAAAGATTGTGGCGTCGGCGACAGAAAAGCTGGTGATCGTGGCCGACGCTACGAAGCAAGTCGAGCGGCTGGGAAAGTTCCCGCTTCCAGTGGAAGTGATCCGGTTCGCGCAGGCACTTGTAGCCAAGCGGATCACGGCGCTGGGCGCGCATGTGCAGCTCCGGCCTGGACCCGACGGGAAACCATATCTCACCGACGAGAACAATCACATTCTCGATTGCCGGTTCGGGGAGATTCGGGATGCCGACGGGCTCGCGCGCACATTGAGCGAGATGCCGGGAGTGGTCGAGCACGGATTGTTTATCGGCATGGCCAGCGTGGTTTTGTTCGCGCGCGGGAATGAGATTGTGGAGTTGGAGCGGAGAGGCTAAAGCCTCTTTTTTTTGCCCGGTTCGTGGCAGTAAAGCGCCGTTCTTCCACGGGTGCTCCATTCGACCGCGGTCAGGGCGGGATGCGTGAATGACATCGAGAGCAGCAGGTTGCTCGCTTCGCAGGGATGATGAAAGATCTGGCCGCTCGATGAGCAAATCCAACGAACATCCTGGCATGTCAACAGAGACGCAAATGATCGGGTGGGACGGACCATCGCGACGGCGTGTGCCGCGGTACGCGGTGCAGGCACCTCTGGATGTGACGGTGCTGCGGTCGGGGAATCCGGATACGGTGCCCGGACGATCGCTGAACCTTGGCGAGCGCGGGATCGCGGCGGTGATCGCGGGCGAACTGCTTCCGGGAGAAACCGTCGGCGTTGAGATCAGCTTGTCTGCTGGACTGGAGCCGCTGCGGACACGGGCCACGGTGAAATACCAGCATGAATTGCGGTGCGGGTTGGAGTTCAACGCGATGACGGCGGAGCAGAGGGCCGTGATCTGGGAATGGGTGAAAGAAGCGAAGTTAGGCATCGAGGCGAGCGCGGTTCGGCCCGAGGTATCGACGACCAAAACGAGCGGGAACGAAAAAGAAGATGCGCTCCCGACTGGTCCAAATCCCAGAAGGCGTGCTAGACGCAGACGTCTGTGGCTGGCTTTTCTGATACTGCTGGGGATTGCGGGCGCGTCCTACTGGTGGAAATGGAATCGTGGCTGGCGGGAGCTGGAATTGGATTTGCAAGCTTCAGAGAGGGCCTCGGCGGAGGCGCCACGCGCGCAAGTTCCTGCCGAAGTCATGGAGAAGTTGCTGGTGCATCGAGTCGAGCCGATCTATCCCGCGGAAGCACGAAAGCAAGGTCTGCAAGGGATTATTGCGATTGATATCGTCGTCGGGCGAGACGGGGGAGTGAGGGCGATGCATCCGTTGAATGGCCCGGACGTGCTGGCGAGGGCGGCGATGGACGCGCTGCGCTGGTGGAAATTTGAACCCTACCGCGTCAACGGGGAGCCCGCGGTAGTCGAGTCGCGGGTCGCGGTGGAATTTAAACGATAAGGCGTGCGTCTTGCGGCTTTGGGCTTCCGGAAAACACTCTTTGCAGTAGATTCCTGTGCGATTCGGTAAAAGGCAGAGTTCCGAAGACGGCCGGCGTCGTACGCTGGTCGCCGATTGCTACCTATTCTGCTTGCGCAATGCCTGCAGAACGGTGACGCCGCTTATGGCGAAGCAGACGACAGCGCCAAGCGCAGCTACCAGCAAGAAACTTGCTTTTAGATGAAGCAAGTCGGCGAAGACCGCGCCGATGGCACAGACGAGTCCGAGAGCATTCAGCCAAAGCGGCGCACGGATGCGCGTGCTGACGTCCTTGCGGAGGCGAAGCCTTAATAGCAGTGCGGCCAGGCCGATCGAGGCGACGACGACGAGAGCCAGCGGACTCAGGAATGCGCGGCGAGTCGTATAAATGACGACGAACGCAAGTGCCAGCAAGAGCAGTCCTGCAGCAATAATGCTCCAGCGACGAGGACGTGGTGCTGGGGACGGGTTGGGCGCGGCGGCGGGCAACGGGTTCCGCTCCAAGTTATACAGGGCAGGGCGCGGAGTTTCAAATCTTGAGTGCTTCAGGACTGGCGCTGCAAGTTACGCGCTGGGGGGATGCGAGCCGCGCCTCCGAGCCACTCGGCCCGACGTGGGTCTCCGTTGTTTACCGCGTAGAGGACGAGTTCCACACGTGTGGAAATGCCGAGCTTCTCGAATATCCGAAAAAGATATTTCTTGATGGTGTGTTCGCTCAGATTGAGTTCGCGGGCGATGTGGCGGTTGCCCAATCCTTCAGCAACCAGAGCGACGACTTGCTCCTCTCGGGGGGTGAGCAGACGTTCGCCGTTGGAGTTCAGAACGCGTAATGAAGGGACTTCTGAGATCAGATCGATGAGGTAACTGAGTTGCTGGGTGCTAGCCCAAATCTGTCCTGTGGCCACGCGCAGCAGGCATTTGCAGAGCAGGCGCAGATTGGCGTCGGCGATGGAAAAAATACCGCGTGCGCCCGACCGAAAGGCGCTGATGACCAAGTCCCGGTCCGCGGATTCGACAAGAAGGACTTTGGGAATTTCAGAATGGGAGAGATGAAACCGGCGCAAGGTCATGACCGTTTCAGCCACGTTGGCGGTGGAATTGATGGAGAGTAGTGCGACGTGCGGGTATTTCTCGGCCACCGACCGGAGAATGGAAACGGTCTCCATCTCGCAGGCGGTGATGTGGAATTCAGCATGTCTGCGAAGAGCGCCGATCAATAACTGAGATTGCATGCGGTTGGAATCGGCGACGAGCACACGGATGACTTCGGAAGTGGCGGCGGACGAACTCATAGAGACGAAGTCCCCAAGCAAAGAGACGACACTGTGATTGTAGAAATGTGGAAAACGAGTCACAAGGAAAGTTGTCAGAAAAGTTGGTATCGGTTTTCATTTCGGGAATAAAACATCTCGTGTGACAAGTGGCGATGGTGGTTTCAGGTTGTGCTGTGCAAGGCGGTGACTTTGGAGCGATGGATCAGGCCTGGGAACAATCTTTTCGTGACTGGCGTCACAATGACGGTGTCAACATGGGAATACTCAGGTTATTGCGGGGGCGGGCATGTGATCTGGTGAACATGCAAGTCCACTTTTGTGGACGCTCCAAAAGAAGGCAGCCATCTCAACTGCGCGATTTGCCGCGCATTTGATTAAGTTTCCACAAGCCGTTGATTCAAGACGATTGCCTTGAATTGCCCTCCAGATTCGATAACGTCCTCAGCATTCCACTTTCGTAGACGGAACTTCTCATGACTTGTTGCGTCCGGCAGGGAAAGGTAAGTTTGCGACGTTCACACCGTCATCGGTTGAACGCGAGCCGGCATCAAGAGCGGCTGCAGGGTCAATGAAACGGGCCTATCAATTCGTCAGTTTTATTGCAATTGTGTTGTGGATGTTTGGATGTGGTTCGGCCGTATTCGCGCAGGAGCAGACGAAAGACCTCGGCGGAGAGCGAAACTCTCACCTCAGTTTAACCGGAGCTGGCGTGGGAGACGATGAGTTAACGGCCGCAAAACCCGGGAAAGCGGACGGACGTAGAAACCCCATGCTCGGAGGTGAACGCCGTCCGCTGTACCGGTTGCGTCCCAGTGACGTAGCCGAGGTGACATTCACGGTGGCGCCGGAGTTCAACCAGATTTTGATAGTGCAGCCTGACGGGTACGTGATGTTGAAGGATGTCGGGGCGGTAGAGGCGGAAGGGCTGACGATGCCCGAGTTCGCCGAGGCGGTACAGAAGGCGTACCGGGGATACCTGCACGATCCGGAAGCTGCCGTGGTACTGAAGGATTTCGAGCGGCCGTATTTTATTGTGGGAGGGCAAGTAGGGAAGCCGGGCAAATACGAACTGCGGTCGGACACGACAGTAGCCGAAGCGGTCCAGATTGCGGGGGGCTTCACACCTGAGGCGAAGCACTCGCAAGTGGTGTTGTTTCGGCGGGTCAATGATGATCTGATGGAAACGCGAGTCCTCGATCTGAAGAAGATGCTGAAGCAAACGAGCTTGAAGGAAGATGCCCACCTGCGGCCCGGAGACCTGGTGTTTGTCCCGCAGAATACGATTTCGAAGATTGCCCGGTTCATGAGTAAGCCGTCGGTGAGTATGTACATGAATTCGTCTCAATTTTGACGAGTTGCAGATCATCATGCTGGACGGAGACACAAATCGCTCTCGGATAGAAAGGCCCGCGCCGACCACGCGAGAGCTGGCAGTGGTGCTGTTTCGGCGCCGGCGCGTCTTTGTGTGGGTCTCCGCAGCGGTGTTCGCGATTTCGATTCTGTACGCCGGGTTCGGGACGAAATACCAGGCCAATATGAAGATTCTGGTGCGGCGGGGACGCGCGGACGCTCCCCTGAGCGCAGGCGAGAATGCTCCGCTCGATCTGACGAGGATGGCGGTTACGGAGGAGGATCTGAATTCGGAGGTCGAACTGCTCCAGGGCGAAGACATTCTGCGAAAGGTCGTGGAAGAAACGGGAATAGGCCAGCGTGACTGGCTGCATTTCCTACGTTGGGACGATGGACCGGCTCAGAGGGAGGAACGCGCGGCGCGACGGCTGGCAAAGAAGGTGAAGATAGAGCCGCTCAAGAAGACCAATCTGATTGCGATCAGCTACGCGTCCGACGATCCGCAGACGGCGCAGCGCGTCCTGCAGTCGCTGGCTCGCGCCTATCTGGAGAAGCATATGGCGGTGCATCGTCCCGCAGGGCAGATGCACTTCTTCGAGCAGCAGATCGACGAATCGAGAAGATCGCTGGACGAATCGAAGCTGCGGTTGTTGCGCTTCGAGGCGACGCGTGGCTCGGTGGCCGCCGGACTGCAGCGCGATTTGGCCGTCCAGAAGATGAGCGAGATGGATGCAAACCAGCGCCAGGCGCGAATCGACCTGGCAGAGACGCAGCAACGCATTGCCGAGCTGCGAGCTCTATTGACGACGACTCCGGAGCGCACCACCACACAGGTGCGGACCGCGGATAATCCCGAACTGCTCAAGGCGCTCAAGTCGAGTTTGCTGGAGCTGCAGTTGAAACGCACGCAGCTGTTGACCAAGTTCGAACCGAACCACCGGTTGGTGCAGGAGGTCGAGCAGCAGATTGCTCAGTCTCAGGCAGCGATCACCACCGAGAATGCCGCGCCCGTCCGCGATGAAACTACGGACAAAGATGCTCAGTACGAATGGGCCAAATCGGAGCTGGAGAAATCGGAGGTGCAGTTAACAGCTCTGGAGGCGCGGGTTGCGGCCACTCATTCACAAAAGTTCGCTTATCAATCGATCGCCCAGCGGCTCGGAGAAGATGCTGTGACGCAGGATGATCTGCTGAGCAATGAGAAAGCTGCGCTCGACAACTACCTGCTCTACGTGAAAAAGCAGGAGGAAGCGCGCATGGATGACGCGCTCGATGAGCGCGGAATCGTCAATGTAGCTATTGCAGAGCAGCCGGTCGCACCTGCATTACCGATTTGGTCATCCGCGATGATCCTTATGGTGGGCTTCTGCACGGCTGGGGCCGCGGGTACCAGTGCTGCATTTTTGGCGGATTATCTGGATCCGGCATTCCGAGATGCAGAAGACGTACTAGCGTCATTACACGTGCCCGTGCTGGCATCGCTGCCTCGTGAATTTCCCGGGAGACTTTCGGCATGAGGGCCGGAGCCATGACATCGGTGTGGTACGGCTTGGGGCGGCGCTCTGAAAGATCGGAACGCAGTTTCCTGGTTGCGGACAAAAGTTCGATAAAGTCCACTCCGGATTTTTCTGCGGAACGATTTGCGCGCGAACAGATTTGTGGTCTGGTGCGGCAAGTTTTTATTTCGGGAGTAACTCCGCCAGTGCGCCACGTCGTTTTTAGCGGAATCGAGGCTGGTGCCGATATCGGTGGGATCTGTGGCCGGGTAGGCGAGGCTCTCGCGGCGGAGGCCACGAACGATGTGGCGGTGGTGACGAGCAATCCGCGACCGGACTTGTATCGTGAACTGGATCCACGGGAGCTTGTGCGAACAAGGGTGCGGCAGGTAAAGAAAAATCTGTGGTCGTTGCAGCTTCCGAGCGAGGGCACTGAGATCACTACACGATTGTTGAAAGCGTACATGGAAGAAATCCGACGCGAATTCGAGTACTCCATCGTGGTGGCCTCGGCGGGAGCGCCGAACGAAGCGCTCGCCCTGGGCCAGGCTGCCGACGGAATCGTTCTTGTGTTATCGGCGATGAAAAGCAGGCGCGCAGGAGCTCTCCGATTTTGCGACGCACTGGCTCAGCTACGCGTACTGGGAACTGTGTTGACGGATCGGGAATTTCCCATTCCGGCGACAATCTATCGAAGGCTCTAACAAGACTCAGAGATGTCGAGTGGTCGCGGCTACCGGAGCCGCGAGGGAGCTGTAGTGTCGTCTCTTTCGCTCAATGCGCAAACACAGAAGTCCACACCAGTTGAGTGGGCCCGTCTTATTCCTGGAGGGCAAAAAGCCTTTCATCCACCGCAGAAAAAACCACCGCGTTCGGTGCAGTTTCAGTTGCACCAGGTCGACACGCTGGAGGGTGACAAATCTGAGACGGTTTTCAGTTTCTTGACGCCCAGACCGTTGCAGGGACGAATGGCCGCGCAGTGGATCCAAACCATGGGGATCGACTGTGCGCTCGTTGTTCTGAATTGGCTAGTGGTGGGAGCTGCATTAGTGCCATTGCGGGTTGTCTTCCCGCATCGACGATTGTTCGAGTTCGCCGCCGGAGCGCCGGTCTCGCTGCTGGGATTCGCGATTTTGCATGCTGCGCTGATTACGCTCGTCGGATATACGGAAGGTCTGCACTGCCCCGCATGCGATTTGGTACGCCAGCGGAAAATTGTTGCCAAAGCGGTCCTGCTAGCGACTGCGCTCATGTGCCTCGCGTACCGGCTACAAGGGGCTCCGTGGACTCTCAGTTTTTTGTTTTGCTGCGCAGGTGCATTGCACTTCGTCGCTCTGGGATTGTGGAGACGTGAAAGCGACAATCTAGGCGAAGGACGTACAGATTTACGGAATGTGCTTATCGTCGGCTCCGGCGAAGCGGGGAAACGCCTGGCGGCTTACATCGAGCAGCATCCCGGAACAGGACGGCGAGTATGCGGATTCCTGGATGACAACCATCTGCCCGGGAATGGAGTGATCGGCCGGGTTGCCGAGCTGGCGCAGGTAGCTCGAAAGGATTTTGTAGATGAGGTCATTCTTGCAGCGCCGAAAGACGAGGAGTTGGCTCGACGGATGCTTCGTGAGGCCCGGCGTTTGCGTTTGGATCTCGCAATCGTCCCTGAGCTATTTGGCTGCAGCCCGGCAGATCACGACGTAGAGCGAGTCGGCGGGTTGCCGGTGATCGGCCTGCATTTCGAGCGGTTACCGGCTGTAGATCTAATTCTAAAGAGGATCGCGGACATTCTGGGGGCCGGGGCATTCCTGGTTTTCCTGTCGCCCCTTATTGCCCTGATTGCGCTTCTGATCAAGCTTGATTCTCCGGGGCGGGTTCTCTACAGCGCACCGCGGGTAGGCCGCAAAGGGCGCCTCTTCCGATGTCACAAGTTCCGCACCATGGTAAGCAACGCGGACGCATTGAAAGACTCATTGCGGCAAGACAATCGAAGATCCGGACCATTCTTCAAGATCAATTGTGATCCCCGAGTCACACGAGTTGGTCATCTTCTGCGGCGCTACAGCCTGGACGAACTGCCTCAGCTTATCAATGTGCTCAAAGGCGAGATGAGCCTTGTGGGTCCCAGGCCCCATCCGCTGGACGACGTAGCGGGATACGCACTCGAACATATGGCCAGGTTGGATGTTACCCCCGGTATCACGGGATTGTGGCAGGTTACGGCGAGGCGAGATCCGTCGTTTCAACGAGGCATGGAATTGGACCGGGAGTACATCCGGACGTGGAGTCTAGGGCTGGATCTCAAAATCCTGCTGCGCACTGTGATGGCTGTGCTCGACGGGAGCGGGGAATGATCCAGGAATCGTCGCCTCCTTTCTCAGGGGGAACAAGACTGTGGGGTGCCGAGGGTAGCATCGTCGAGTTTCTGCTGAAGCCGATTCAGTTATTGATCTCTGCGCCTTCGGTTCTGTTTCTGGCGGCGCTCACAGCGATGCTCCTGCGTCATCCCGATGTGCAGTTTTATCAGATCGATCGGGTTGCGTTCGTGCTGCTGGTCACCGGAGTCGTAGGCCGCGCCGTGGTACTTCGCCAGCCCCTTCTTTTGGTTCAGCGAATCAGTTGGCCCATGCTGGGCTTAACGCTGCTCGCGCTGCTGAGCGTGGCGGGGCAACCGTTCGATGCTGAAATCTGGAGCCTGTTCGCCTCAAAGCTCATTGTGCCGTTCGCGCTGTTTCATTTGGCAGCGTTGGTGTTTGCGGAAGAAAGGAGCTTTCGCCGGTTCGAGATGTTCACCCTGATTGTGCTCGCCTATCTGAGTTTTACAGCGATTGCTTTCTTGGTCGGAGCCCATTCGCTGATCTTCCCCCGTTTCATCTTGGATGAAAACATTGGGTTTCACGCGGACCGGGCGCGAGGTCCGCTGTTGCAAGCTGTTGCCAATGGCGTTTCCCTGAACATATTGGGGGTCCTGGCGTGGCACGCTTACAAACGCGGCAGGACGCGTGGGGCGGTGATCGTTGTTTTACTGGCCTCGGTGCCGGTCGCGATACTCGCAACCATGACGCGAGCCGTATGGCTCTCCTTCGCGGGGACTGTGGTGGCATTGATCTTTCTTTCCGACAATGCACGCTGGCGCCGTCGAGCGTGTTTCGGCCTATTCGGTGCCGTCGTCCTGGGTTGCGGTGTCGTAGTGAGCTCCCATGACTTTGCTGGATCGCTGAATGACCGCTTTCAGGAACAAGGCCCGGTTGATTTCCGCAAAGCCGTATATGCGGGGGGCTGGGAGATGTTCTTGGAACGTCCTCTAACGGGCTGGGGGTTTCACCAGATGCCGGCCGAGTTGCCGCGCTTCGTGAGTGGCTATGATGAGAAGGTTCTATACCCGCATAACACTTATCTGGAGTTGCTGGTCGAGCACGGCGTGGTTGGTCTCGCCCTCTACCTGTGGATGATGTGGGAACTCTGGCGGTTGGGACGAGGGATGATTCCGGCTGGCGAGAGAGGAGGATTTCTTAATCGAGACTTTCACCGGATGTGGCTAATCGTACTCGCCGCCTATTGGGTGAATGCCGCTCTGGTTGTGATGAGCTACCAGTTTGTGAACGGGCTGGTTTTCACGCTGGCGGGAATGCTGGCTGCACAGCGGCGGCGAGCGGAGGCCTTGGCTGCATGACGACGATTGCGTACCTGGCCAATGAGTTTCCCTCTCCGGTGGAACCTTACGTGATGGAGGAGATTGCAGAACTGGAGCGGAAGGGCATTGAAATTGTTACGGGCAGCGTGCGAAGAAGTCGATCCGTGGGGCGCATTAAGAATACTCCGCATCCGCAAATTGTTCTGCAGTCCCTTTCGCTGCCAGTGTTGGGGCAAGCCGTATTCCTGTGTGCCCTTAAGTGGATGCGGATCGGCCCGCTGATCCTCCGTATATTGGCTCACGGTAGGGAAGGACCGCTGCAGCGGATCAAGGCAGTGGCGCATACGTTGCTCGGGGCCTGCTACGCGGTGCGATTGCAGGGTCGGGGAGTTGAGCACATTCACGTCCATCACGGATACTTCGGTTCCTGGGTAGCGTTGACCGCGGCGCGCCTGCTCGGTATCGGCTTTAGCATGACCCTTCACGGGTCCGACTTGTTACTGCATGCGGCATATCTGGACGTGAAGCTCGACGCCTGCAAATTCTGCCTGACCATCTCGGACTACAACCGCGATTACATCCTGGCGCAGTATCCCAATATCTCGAGCGAAAAGATCGTTGTGAGCCGGATGGGGACGGATGTCCCCACGATTTTTATGGCGAACGTTCGGGCACGAGACAGCGGGTCCAAATTGAAGCTGCTCGCGGTGGGGAGATTGCATCCGGTAAAAGACCACGCATTTCTGATAAGAGCTTGCGGTCAGCTCGCTGCGATGGGAGTGGAGTTCGCGTGCTCCATTGCAGGCGAGGGTTCGGAACGCAGCTCGCTGGAAAACTTGATTATGGAATGCGGGCTCGGCCACGTTTGTTACTCTGCTGGGCCATATCGACAGCGCGCAACTTGGGCCAATGTACGACTCGGCCGATGTTGTAACACTGACTAGCCGGAGCGAAGGAATTCCAATTGTCCTGATGGAGGCCATGGCCCGCGGCAAAATCGTACTCGCGCCTGCAATTACGGGAATTCCAGAGCTCGTTATTCCCGGCAAGACGGGATTTCTATACGGGCCCGGATCGATCAGCGATTTTCTGGGTCAACTTCTGTTTATTCGCTCGATGATTTTGGCCACCGAGCCGGCTCGAAGTCGTAGCTCTGATTCGGCAAACGCGACTCTGGATTGGATCCGCCATGCTGCCCGCGTGCAGGTTCTGCACAATTTCAACCGCACAAAAAACCTGCGGTGTTTTTCCAATCTGTTTCTGAAAAGGATTTCGTCACAGAGAGAGCAGACGCACGATGAGAATTTTGTTCTGCAACAAATATAACTTTCGGTTCAGCGGCACTGAGGTCTACCTATTTGAATTGATGGACCTGATGCGCGCGCGCGGACATCAGGTCGCCCTGTTTTCCATGGCCGATCCGAGGGGTGAAGCGACGGACTATGATCGCCACTTCGTCCCACACATTGATTTCAAAAATCGGTCACAATTCATAGCGAAAATCAGAGGCGCGGCGCATGTCGTGTATTCGACAGAGGCTCGACGTAGACTGCGGGCCATGATTGGTGATTTCCAGCCTGACGTGGCGCACGTCCGCAACATCTATCATCATCTTTCTCCATCCATTTTGTGGGAGTTAAAGCAGCAGGGTGTGCCAGTCCTCTATCACCTCAATGACTTCAAGTTGCTGTGTCCGAGCTACAACATGGTTTCGCAGGGACGAGCCTGCGAGGTCTGCAAAGGAGGGAAGTTCTGGAAGGCGTTGACCACGGAATGCTATCCGGGGCTGGGAAATCGGGCCACGCTTGCGGCCGAGGCTTCCGTTCATCGATGGCTGGGCACGTACCGCAAATGCGTTGATCTCTTCCTGGCACCCAGTGCGTTTGTTCGCGATAAATTCGTCGAGCATGGCTGGGATGCGAGCCGGTTCGAAGTCCTGCCGCATTTTCAACGAGTCTTGCCGGGTGAGACGCCTGCAGCCGGCGCGCCTTTGCTTTACGTGGGGAGACTCTCTGAAGAAAAAGGCGTTGACGATCTAGTACGCGCAATGCGACTGGTACCGCATCTGCGTCTGGTAGTCGCCGGAGATGGCCCACAACGCGCCGCTCTTGAGCAATTGGCGAGCTCGCTCGATCTGGAAAATGTGGAATTCGTCGGACAAGTCTCTCCGTCAAGACGAGACGCTCTGATTTCCGCGTCGCAATTCACGGTGCTGCCTTCGCATGCCTACGAGACATTGGGGAAAACGATCCTCGAGTCGTATGCCCTCGGCCGGCCGGTGGTCGCTTCCGATATTGGTTCCAGGCGCGAGTTGGTTCGGCACGGCGAGACAGGGCTCCTGTACCCATGCGGCGCTATAGATGAGCTTGCCAAGGCTATTCAGTGGCTGGCCGAGAATTCCGCGGCGGCCGAAAGAATGGGGCAGGCCGGGCGCGAATGGATGCGTGAAGCGTATACGCCCGAGTCTCACTATCAAAAGCTCTCGAAGCTCTACACCAGATTGATCGAGAAGAAGAGCGTGGAGAAGAGGAAAAACTTCAATACTCTTTGGACGCTGCCCGTGCCGGAAAGTCCATATCTCCGGGTCGCATTTATCGGCGCGCGCGGCGTGATCTCAAAGTACAGCGGCATTGAAACCTACTACGAGGAAGTAGGAAAACGACTGGTGGAACGAGGAAATGACGTAACTGTCTATTGCCGCAACTACTTCACGCCTGCGCTATCCGAACACAATGGGATGAAGCTCATGCGCCTGCCAACCATTCGATCGAAGCACCTGGAGACATTGATCCACACGGCGCTCAGCACCGCGCACGCTATCACGCAGGACTACGATCTCGTGCACTACCATGCGCTGGGACCGGCGCTATTCTCGTTTATCCCACGGCTCTTCGGAATCAAGACGGTCGTGACGGTGCAGGGATTGGATTGGCAACGCCAAAAGTGGGGGCGATTGGCCTCAACGGTATTGCGCTTGGGAGAGAAGGCGTCAGCCCGGTTTCCGAACGGGACTATGGTCGTCTCGCGGGTGCTGCAACAGCACTATCGGGAAACCCACAGGTCGGAAACGATCTATATTCCGAACGGAGGATTCTTACGCGATCGTCGCGAGGCGCGTCAGATTTTTGAATGGGGATTGCGACCGGGCAAGTACGTATTATTTCTGGGACGATTTTCGCCTGAAAAAGGGTGCCATCTACTGGTGAATGCTTTTGAGCAGATCGAGACGGACGTCAAGCTCGTAATGGCCGGCGCGTCGAGTTATTGTGACGCGTACAGCCGCGAGTTACGCGCACACGCCTGCGAGCGCATTCGCATTCTGGATTGGGTGTCGGGTGATACGCTTGACGAACTCCTAACGAATGCCATGATCTTCGTGTTGCCGTCGGATATGGAAGGGCTCTCGTTGGCGCTCCTCGACGCCATGGGAGCGGGACTTTGCGTGTTAGCGAGCGACGTTCCTGAAAATCGCGAGGCGGTCGAGGGCGCGGGGTTCACGTTCTTACGGGGCAGCGTCGAGGACCTGGCGGAGAGACTTCGGTTCCTGATCGCCCACCCGGCAGTTCGTGAAGCTGCCGGCAGGACTGCAAGAAAGAGGATTGAACAGGAATATCAGTGGCCAACGATTGCGGGAGAGATCGAAACGGCGTACTTCAAAATCCTGGGACGAGAGTTGCCCGATGCCGCGCTGAAGAAGCCGATCGCCCGGGTGGCTGCAGTAGGCGCCGTCAATCAGGAACAGCGCGCCAGTTGAAGGCGGTGAAATCCGACTCATTCGATTCGTGGCGGAGCCTAGAACTGGCACAGCCGCGATGGGCATCGGGCGTTTATACATAGCCTTGTAACTGTCCTCGAAGCAGAGATGACAACTCTGGCCACCCTGGTCATTTAGGAATAACGGTAATCAGAATGAGCAAAGACGGGCCGAACCCGTCTTTTTTTATTACAATCAAAAGCCTGACCGTCCCGAGTCGGAAGTGGCAATGGCGCACCGGAACGGCTTTCCATATGAAAATTATCGTTACCGGCGGAGCAGGATTCATCGGATCGAATTTCATCTTGCAGCAGATCCAGGACGAGTCAACCTCCATCGTTAATCTCGATAAGCTAACCTACGCCGGCAATCTGCGGAATCTTGATTCCCTGACCGACCACAAGCGGTACACATTCGTGCGCGGTGATATCGCGGATCGTGCGTTAGTGCGGCGAGTGTTCGAAGAGCAGGCACCGTCGGCAATCGTTCACTTTGCGGCCGAAAGCCATGTTGACCGTTCCATCCGCGGACCGGAAGATTTCATTTCCACCAACATCAATGGCACCTTCGCGCTGCTGGAAGAAACACGGGCGTACTGGGCTGGCCTCTCTGGCGAAGAGCGCGACCATTTTCGGTTCCTGCACGTCTCGACCGACGAAGTCTTCGGGTCTCTCGGTCCTAAGGATCCTGCTTTTTCAGAGCTGACTCCGTATGCGCCGAACAGTCCATATGCCGCTTCGAAAGCTGCGTCGGATCATTTGGTTCGGGCCTATCACCATACCTATGGGCTGCCGGTTCTGACGACCAATTGTTCGAACAATTACGGTCGCTTTCAATTTCCCGAGAAATTGATTCCGCTGGTGATTCTGAACGCACGAGAGGGAAAGGCACTCCCGGTTTATGGCGACGGAAAAAATGTGCGCGACTGGCTCTACGTAGAAGATCACTGCGAAGCCATCGCGACTGTGCTGCGGCGGGGGATAATCGGGCAGACGTATAACGTTGGTGGGTGGAACGAAAAGCCGAACATCGAAATTGTCGAGTTGATTTGCGATCTGGTGGATGGACTTGCGCCTCGATTGAGCGCTCCGAGGAAGGATTTGATTACATTCGTGAAGGACCGTCCCGGGCATGACCGCCGCTATGCGATGGACGCAAGCAAGATCCAACGCGAATTGGGCTGGAAGCCGAAAGAGACTTTCGAGAGCGGGATCCGCAAAACGGTTCGCTGGTATCTCGAACATGACGAGTGGGTGCGCGATGTGACTAGCGGCAGCTACCGGCAGTGGATCACTACGCATTATGCGGATTGAGCGGGATTGTCGACTTTCCAATAAACATGAACGATAAAAACGAATACAAAGGAATCATTCTGGCCGGCGGGTCGGGAACGCGGCTCTACCCGGTGACGCAGGCCATGGGCAAAAGCCTGCTTCCTGTGTACAACAAGCCGATGGTTTATTACCCGCTCTGTACTCTGATGTTGGCGGGTATTCGCGACATCCTTGTGATCTCTACGCCGGACGATGTTCCGAAATTCCAGACGCTGCTTCGTGACGGCAGCCAGTTCGGCATCCATCTGCAATATCAGGTTCAGGCAAAGCCTGAAGGAATTGCGCAGGCGTTCCTTTTGGGCGAGAAATTCATCGGTGGAAATCCATGCGCGCTGGTGCTCGGCGACAATATTTTTTACGGACACGACCTGGCGAAAGATCTGCAGCAGTCCGCGAAAAAGATTGATGGGGCTAGGGTGTTTGCTTATCCCGTGCACGACCCCGAGCGCTACGGAGTGGTTGAGTTCGATGCGAGTGGCAGGGCTTTGAGTATTGAAGAGAAACCAAAGAAGCCAAAGTCGAGATACGCAGTAACTGGACTGTACTTCTACGATAGCCGGGTGGTGGAGATCACCAAGTCGCTCAAACCCAGCGCCCGCGGCGAACTGGAGATTACTGACGTCAACAAGGCGTATCTGGCGCAAGGAAAATTGGAAGTAGTGGTGATGGGCCGCGGCATGGCCTGGCTCGACACGGGAACCCACGAATCGCTTATGGATGCAGCCATGTATATTCAGGCTATCGAAAAGCGGCAAGGACTGATGGTGGCCTGTCCCGAAGAGATTGCATACCGTTCCGGCTACATCACGGCTGGGCAGGTGGAGAAGGTAGGAAACTCCATGCAAAATAGCGGGTATGGAGCGTATTTGCTGCAGTTGCTGCGGGACCGCGTGTTTTAGTGCGGGTGAACTTCTCGGCGAATTGGTTCGGAAGCTGTTCCCTTACAAACCTGTTCAAGCGTAGACAATGAAAATCTTAATTCTTGGAGCAACTGGACTTCTCGGGAAGCCTCTCCTGCGCGAGTGGCATGGGGATGAGGTGATTGGGTTAGGGTCTCGCGACGTTGATATTCGCGACGAAGCTCGTGTGCGCGAAGTCGTTCGGAACGCTCGGCCGGACTGGATTATTCTCGCGGCAGCCTACACCGACGTGGATGGCTGTGAGAGCCATCAGGATCTCGCATTTGCCGTGAATCGCGATGGTGCGGTGAACGTGGCTCGTGCGGCGCAAAGCGCGAATACGAAGGTGCTCTTCGTCAGTTCAGATTACGTCTTCGATGGAACGAAAACTTCTCCGTATGAGATTGGGGACGAGCGGAATCCGCGCAGTATTTACGGCCGTACAAAGGCGGAAGCGGAGCTCGAATTGCTGCGGATACTCCCTGATTGCTGCATCGCGCGAACCTCGTGGTTGTATGGAATTGGCGGCAAGTGCTTCCCGGATACGATTTTGAAATTGGCGGCGAGCCGGCCGGCGATCGATGTAGTGAATGATCAACGCGGATGTCCAACCTATACCGTCGATTTGGCGCGCGCGATGATTGCGCTTTGCCGAAAGAATGCGAGCGGGATCGTTCACGTCACCAACGCTGGCGACTGTACCTGGTTCGAGTTTGCGCAGGAAATTGTAAAGAATGCGGGACTCACAACCGACGTCCGCCCAGTTAGTAGCCAGCAGATGGCCCGTCCAGCGCCCCGTCCGGCGTACTCAGTCTTATCGGCAACGAGTCTCGGTCAATATGGCATCGTAATGCCAGGGTGGCAGGACGCCTTGCGGCGGTACCTGAAAGAACGCACGACCGCGACGTAGGTTGCCTCTCCAAATGTGACACTGATACGATGCGGCGGGGTTCACGCCTGATGAAGGTCATCCAAAACTACATTGACGGGAAGTTTGTAAAAGGATCGCGGCAATTTCCCGACGTGAATCCGGCAGACGGGACTGTGATCGCGCAAGTCACCGAGGCCGATCAGTGTGTTGTGGATGCTGCCGTCGCCGCCGCGCAGAAAGCGTTGCATGGAGAATGGGGACGTTTGGGAGTGCGCGAACGTGCCGCGCGACTGTATCAAGTCGCAGATACGATCGAGACTCGATTCGATTGCTTCGTCGCGGCAGAGGTGGCAGACACCGGAAAGCCCATCTCGCTGGCAAAGCGACTGGATGTGCCGCGGGCGGCTGCGAACTTCCGCGCCTTCGCTGACCTGATCAAAACGGCGGGCATGGAATCCTTTCAAACCGAAATGCCCGACGGGAAAATCGCGTTAAATTATGCGGTTCGCAAGCCGCTAGGCGTGGTGGGAATCATTACACCTTGGAATTTGCCGCTGCTGTTGCTCACCTGGAAAGTGGCACCGGCGTTGGCGTGTGGCAATACTGTCGTCGTAAAGCCTTCCGAGGAGACTCCTGCGACTGCAACGCTGCTGGCTGAGGTGATGCAAGAGGCTGGAATTTCGGACGGCGTTTATAACGTTGTACACGGGTTCGGTGAAAATTCCGCCGGGGAATTCCTGACGCGACATCCGGATGTAAATGCGGTGACCTTCACCGGTGAATCGCAGACTGGCGCTGCCATCATGAAATCCGTAGCCACCAGCGTGAAGCCTGTGTCATTTGAACTTGGCGGCAAAAACGCGGCGATCATCTTCGCGGACTGCGAATTTGAAGAAGCCGTCAACGGTATCAGCGATGCCGCATTCCTGAATACCGGCCAGGTTTGCCTGTGCGCCGAGCGCGTCTATGTCGAGCGCGCAATATTCGACCGCTTCGTGAATGCGCTGAGACAAAAGGCTGAGAGTTTGCGTTTGGGATCGCCACTCGATGTGGAGACGAATCTGGGACCGCTGATCTCAGCGCAGCATCGCAACAAAGTGCTTTCCTATTATCGACTGGCGAAGGAAGAAGGTGCGACCATTGTCGCTGGCGGAGGTGTTCCAGAGTTTGGCAACTCTCTCGACCATGGTTTTTATATTCAGCCCACGATCTTGACCGGGCTGCCGGAGTCTGCGCGATGTGTGAAGGAAGAGATATTTGGTCCCGTATGCCACATCGCTGCTTTCGATTCGGAAGAACAAGCTATCCAGATGGCCAATGACACCAAGTACGGCCTCGCCGCATCGATCTGGACGACAAATTTAAAGCGCGGACATCGTGTAGCGCAGCAAATGAATGTTGGCATCACGTGGGTGAATTGCTGGTTCCTGCGCGATCTGAGAACCCCATTTGGTGGGATGGGATTATCAGGAATCGGACGTGAAGGCGGGGTGCATTCGCTGAATTTTTATTCGGAACTCAATAACATCTGTATTAGGCTCTGAAACGGACCGAGTGCGTGTGGGAAAGCGCAATGGGGAAAATCGAAAGCAAAGTGATTGAGGGCAAGGCGAAGCCGCGCGGGAAATATCCGCACGTGAAGCGCGCCGGAGATTTTTACATTATTTCGGGAACAAGCTCCCGTCGTGGCGATAACAGCATCGCGGGAGCGGAAAGTGACGATTTTGGGACGACCCATCTCGACATCCGGACGCAGACGCGCGCTGTAATCGAAAATATTCGAGATATCCTGCGCAGTGTGGGCGCGGATCTGAACGATTTGGTCGAAGTTACTTCCTATCTCGTCAACATGAATCATTTCGCGGGATACAACGAAGTATATGGAGAGTTTTTCAATCAGGACGGGCCAGCGCGCACCACGGTCGCTGTGCATCAGTTGCCGCATCCGCACTTACTGATCGAAATCCGTGCTGTTGCGTACAAGCCGGAGAACTAGGAGTTACTATGCCCTCTATCAAAGAACTCAAGGCATTCAATTTCCAGCAGTGGATCGATCAGAATAGAGAGAAGCTCAGGCCTCCGGTCGGCAACGCTCAGGTGTGGGAGGATGGCGAGATGATGGTCACAGTGGTTGGAGGTCCGAATCACCGCCGTGATTATCACGATGACCCTACCGAGGAATTCTTTTACCAGCTGAAGGGGGACATCTTTCTACGGCTGATGGAGACGCCAGGCAAGCCTCCGATTGAGGTGCCAATTAGAGAAGGAGAGATCTTTTTGCTGCCGAAACACATGCGCCACTCACCGCAAAGGCTGCAGCCGGGCACGGTGGGCGTAGTAGTCGAGATGCCGCGTCCAGAAGGCGCGCTGGATGGCTTCGAGTGGTATTGTCAGAATTGTCATCAACTCGTGCACCGGGCGGAGGTGAAACTCAAGAGCATTGTGCGCGACTTGCCCCCGCTTTTTGAAAAGTTCTACGGCGACGAAAATCTCCGCAAGTGCAAACACTGCGGAACGATACATCCCGGCAAACAGTAGAAATGTCAGTCATCGATATCCACAATCACTTCTTTCCGCAGACGTGGCCTGATCTCGCGGCACGGTTTGGCACGCCCAACTGGCCGTCGATCAAACATACCGAACCGGGCAAAGCTGAAATCATGGTGGGCGACCGGCTCTTTCGGCACATTTATTCCGCCTGTTGGGATCCTGAAGTGCGTCTCGAAGAAATGGATCGCGATGGCATCGAGATGCAGATCATCTCGGCGACGCCGGTACTCTTTGCCTATGACAGACCGGCGGAGCATGCACTGGATTGTGCTCGGTTGTTCAATGACGCCGCGCTTGAGTTGTGCTCTCGTGGGAAAGGACGTTTGAAGTCTTTCTGTCAGGTCCCGTTGCAAGACATCGATGCATCCTGCAAAGAGCTGAGCCGATGCATGCGTGCCGGGCATCTGGGAGTGCAGATCGGTAATCATGTTGGAGAAAGGAACCTGGACGATCCCGGCATCGTTACCTTCCTTCATCACTGTGCCGACCAAGGCGCGGCTGTTTTCGTTCATCCCTGGGACATGTTGGCCCAATCGCGTATGCCGAAATACATGATGCCGTGGACGGTTGGCATGCCGGCGGAAACCCAGCTGGGGATCGTGGCCTTGATTCTGAGCGGAGCATTCGACAGGCTGCCCCGGAATCTGCGCATCTGCTTCGCCCACGGTGGAGGAAGCTTCGCATTCCTGCTCGGTCGTCTCGAGAACGCATGGGAGCATCATCCGGCCGCGCACGGAAATTGCGAACTGCGGCCGAAAGAATATCTGGATCGCTTTTACGTCGATTCAGCAGTTTTTGATCAGCGCGCGTTGCACTTCCTCGTCGAGACGATGGGGGCAGAGCGGGTCATGCTGGGGTCGGATTATCCGTTTCCACTGGGAGAACATGGCATCGGCTCGCTGATTCGAGGCAGCCGGTTGGGTCTTGCAGAGAAGGCCCTTTTGCTAGGAGCGGAACGCCAGCAAGTTTCTCGGTCTGCATAAAGAGGCTGAGAATGAAGACAGTCCGAAGCCGGTGGCCCCGATCGAAGCGCGTGGCGATCAACTCACGTACAGTTCCTATCTGAGAGTCCCAGAGTTGCTGGAATTGCAGCACCCGCAGTCCGTGCCGCAACATCACGATGAATTGCTCTTTATCATCGTTCATCAGACATATGAATTGTGGTTCAAGGAATTACTGCACGATCTGGATGGAGTGGTTGCCAGTCTGCAAGCTTCGGCAGCGAATCCTGAATCCCACGATTACGTATATGAGGCCGCCCGTCTGCTTCGCCGTTGCACCGAGATCACGCGTGTGCTGGTCGAGCAGTTCACCATTTTAGAGACGATGTTGCCGACGCACTTTCTGGCCTTCCGCGGAAAACTGGAGCCCGCTAGCGGATTCCAATCCGAACAGTTTCGTGAACTGGAATTCTTGTGTGGCCTCAAAGACGAAAAGATGCTGCGCTACCATCGGCCAACCCCAGAGGCGCACGCACAACTTGAGCGGCGGTTGCGCGAGCCCTCGCTGCGTGACGTGTTTTTTGACGCATTACGCGCGATGGGAAAACTCACCGATAGTGAAGGGCAGACAGAACGCGAGCGAGCGGACGCGCGCGCGCGAGCAGTACTGGCGCTCTATCGTGACGAGCCTAGCCATCGCGACTGGATCGACGTTTGCGAGCGGCTCACCGAGTTCGATGAGCTCGTGGTGAGTTGGCGGCTGCGCCACATTCAACTGGTGGAGCGGGTTATCGGTGCTCGGATGGGAACTGGCGGGAGCGCCGGGTCGTCGTATCTTAAGCTGACACTGGATAAGAAGTTTTTTCCGGAATTGTGGGAGGCCAGAACTCTACTCACTGAGTAGGAAATGCCCAGTACGAAATATGTCTTTCGAATTCCGCAATGACTCAGAAAGCCCAACGAATTACTCTGATCGGCGCCGGCCTCAACGGACCGCTCCTGGCCCTTGGTCTGGTGGAACGCGGATATCAGGTAGAAATCTACGAGCGGCGGCCGGACATGCGCCGCGTAAGCATCAGTGCCGGCCGTTCGATTAACCTGGCACTCTCCACTCGCGGCATTCATGCGCTGACTCAGGCAAATTTGTGGAAGCAGATGCAAAGCATCATCATCCCAATGAAGGGGCGAATGATGCACTCCGTAAATTCGGAACTGACGTTTCAGCGGTACGGCAAAGACGAGTCTGAAGTCATCAATTCCATATCACGAGCCGAACTCAACATTGCCCTGATGAATGCCGCGGAGGCTGGCGGAGTAAAAATCTTCTTTCAACAACGTTGTCTTGGAATCGATGGGAAGACCTCCAATGTTCGGCTGCAGGACGAGGCGAATGGCGCGCATCATGCGGTCGAGGCTGAGGTTGTGATCGGGTGCGATGGCTCGGCGTCGGCAATTCGCAACCAGATGATGAAGATGCCACGTTTCAACTTCTCGCAGCATTATCTGGACTACGGTTACAAAGAGCTCACCATTCCTGCCAGCCCCGGCGGCAGCCATCTGCTTGAGATCAATGCCCTGCACATCTGGCCGCGCGGGAATTACATGCTGATCGCGCTCCCGAATATTGACGGAACCTTCGCCTGCATCCTTTTCCTTCCATTTGAAGGTCCCGACAGCTTTGAGCGACTGACGACTCACGCGACCGTGCAAGAGTTTTTCCAGTTGAATTTCCCGGACGCTTTTGCCATCATGCCCAACCTGGCGGACAACTTCTTTGCGAATCCCACGGGCGCGATGGTGACCGTGAAGTGCTCGCCGTGGCACGTAGGCGGAGAGACCCTGTTACTGGGGGATGCGGCGCACGCCATCGTTCCCTTCTTCGGGCAGGGGATTAACTGTGGGTTCGAAGATTGTACAGTTTTGCTGGAGTTGCTCGATCGCCACGGCCCAGACTGGGCACGCGTCTTCTCAGAATTCGAGCAGGCGAGAAAAACCAACACAGATGCGATCGCAGACTTGGCAGTCGAAAACTTTGTTGAAATGAGAGATCGGGTGGCGGATCCCAGATTTCTATTGCGAAAGAAAATTGAGCTTGCACTCGAGCAGAAATATCCTCGGCGTTTCATTCCCAAATACTCGATGGTCACTTTCCATCGCGTTCCTTACTCCATGGCGCTGCAGCGGGGCCAGGTGCAGGACGCCATGCTCTCGGAATTGTGCCAGGGAATTCAGCGTGTAGAAGATCTTGACTGGAAACTCGCCGACCGTTTAATCCACTCGCAACTCACTCCACTGGAGTTGTCTTGAGCGCGAGCCTCTATCGTTCGGGCGCGGAGTTCGCGGCGCAGATGGATGCTTCGGACCCTCTCGCGCACTTCCGCGAACGCTTCTGTCTTCCAAAAACGAGGTCTGGGGAAGATTGTATTTACCTGTGCGGCCACTCTCTGGGGCTGCAGCCGCAGTCGGCGAAGAATTATATCGATCAAGAGTTAGACGACTGGGCGGAACTCGGTGTGGAGGGACATTTCCATGCGAAGAACCCGTGGATGCCGTACCACCGGCTGCTAAGAGATCAAACCGCCACAATCACTGGAGCGCAACCCGCTGAAGTCGTAGTCATGAATTCACTGACAGTGAATCTGCATCTGATGATGGCATCGTTCTACCGGCCCACGGCGCAAAGATTCAAGATTCTCATTGAGCGCGGAGCATTTCCTTCCGATCAATACGCGGTGAAATCGCAGCTCGGTTTTCACGGATTCGATCCTGAGGCGGGACTGCTGGAATTGACGCCGCGAGAGGGCGAATCCTGTTTACGCGGAGAAGATATTGAGCAGGTCATCGAGAAGGAAGGAGAATCGATCAGTCTGATTCTGCTTGGAGCAGTGAATTACGCCACCGGTCAGATTTTTGACATGGCTGGCATCACCCGCGCAGGACATCGCCAAGGATGCATCGTCGCATTTGATCTCGCTCATGCCATAGGAAATATACCGCTGCAACTGCACGACTGGGGTCCGGACTTTGCGGTGTGGTGCAGCTATAAGTATCTCAACGGTGGGCCCGGTTGTGTAGCAGGCTGCTTCGTACATCAGCGGCACTCCGAGGCTTGGAATCTGCCACGTTTCGCCGGATGGTGGGGCCATGATGAGAAGACGCGTTTCCAGATGGGATCGAAATTTCATCCCATGAAGGGAGCGGAAGGATGGCAGCTGAGCAACCCACCAATTTTGGGACTGGCACCTCTGCGTGCTTCGATGGAGATTTTTGCCGAAGCCGGGATCGAGCGCTTGCGCACCAAGAGCGTCGCCCTAACCGGCTACATGGAATTCCTGCTCCGCGAACTGAAATCCGACTGGTTCTCGATCATCACTCCGTCTGATCCGGCACAGCGCGGCGCGCAACTTTCGATCAGGGTCTTAGGGGAGGGCCGCGGAATTTGTGACAAGCTAGCCGCCCGAGGAGCAATTGGCGATTGGCGCGAGCCTGACATTTTCCGCGTCGCTGCAGTCCCCTTATATAACTCGTACAGAGACGTTTATCGTTTCGTGCAACGATTCGCAGCGGCTCTTCGGTAACGAGAAATACTCCACCTTCGACTGTTGGCGGCGATTACCTCCGTAATACCGAAGTCACATTCGCGAAACATACAATCGACCCGTGGGGATCTCTACGTCTCAGGACGCACGGCGGTGGACGGTCGGAATTCTCGCCTTAGTGTGCCTGCACGTTATTGTCTCGATAGCGGTTCCTCGCGGATTTTTCCTCACCGCATTTGGCGACCTCCTGCAAAATGTCGTTCTCGCGGCTGCAGCAGTTGCCTTCTTGTCGAACGTTCGCACCGACTCACGTAAACCGCGCCTATTCTGGGCCTTGATGGGTTTTGGGCTGACCATCTGGCTGGTGTCGCAAATATTGTGGACCTATTTCGAAGTATTGTTGCGGCATGAAGCACCCAATCCCTTCGTCGGAGATGTAGTCCTCTTCCTACACGTCGTGCCCATGATGGCGGCTGTTGCGGTCCAGCCGCACCTGCAGCAGGAAGGGCGCTCGAGTCGTGCGGGTACCCTCGATTTTGCTCTGCTGCTGACGTGGTGGCTCTTTCTGTATCTGTTTGTCGTGATTCCGTGGCAGTACGTGCATCTCTCGGAACAGATTTATGGCAGCAGTTTCGACCTGCTCTATTTCAGCGAAGAACTAGTGATGGCAGCTGCTTTGCTTCTGGTGCGCCGACGAAGCCAGGACCCTTGGCGCAGCATTTACCTTCAATTATTTGGCGCGACATTGCTCTATTGCGGAGCGTCGTTCCTTGCCAGCGAAGCCATTGACATGCATCTGTATTACACCGGCAGTTTGTACGACGTGCCATTAGTGGCGTCGATGGCGTGGTTTGTTCGCATCGGTTTCATGGGGCGCAAGACGGGGACTTACGTTCCGGGGCGAGAGGCTCCTGCTCGCGGTTTCGGCATCTGGAAAGCTCGCGTGGCCATGCTGGCAGTCTTCGTTACACCCTTGATGCTCGGTTGGGCCCAATTCGGCGGAGCTGCGCCGCAGCGCGTGCGCATGTACCGATTGTTACTCACGGTTGCTGTCATGGTACTGATGGGTGTCTTGGTTTTCTTGAAGCAGCATTTGCTTGACCAGGAACTGTTAAGTCTGCTGCGTCTGTCTCGCCAAAACCTTGACGAGATGTGCCATTTGAAAGATGAACTCGAAAATAAGGAGCAGTCCCTGCGGTGGCATAGTCTGGAATTGCAAAGGAAAAATCTCGAACTGCAGGAAATTTCCTTTACCGACGTCCTGACCGGTGTTTGGAATCGCCGCTACCTGGAAGAGATCCTGACGGCAGAGGCCGGCCAGGTCATGCGAAATTACGAGCGCGCTCACGGCGGCGATATCCGCAAGATGGATCATCGCGACCTCGTCTTCATTATGGTGGATGTCGATTTCTTCAAGCAGGTGAACGATGTGCACGGTCACCCGGCGGGAGATCGCCTGCTGCAGCTGGTGGCGCAGAGGCTTTCTACCGTGGTTCGTAAATCAGACGTGCTCGTAAGGTGGGGCGGTGAAGAATTCCTTATCATGAGCCGCTCCACCGATCCTTCGGGAACGCCTGCCTTCTGCAGCCGCGTACTCGAAGTAATATCGTCAGAGCCATTCAATCTGGGCGACGGGATCATCGTGCAGAAGACGTGCTCGGTGGGATGGGCGGCGTATCCGTGGTGTCGCAGCGCGTATGAAGCGATTTGCGCCGAGGAGTGCATCGCGCTCGCCGACGTCGCCCTCTATCGCGCCAAGTCGCACGGAAGAAACCAGGGGATCGGCATTGTCGCAAACAGCGAGGCGAGTCTTCATTCGAAAGCCATCGATCTGCATTCGTTGCGCGACGAAAACTGCCCACTGATCCGAACGATCGAAACTCCATGTCCGCCCTTCAAATCGGCCGCCTCTGCGGCAACGGCATCGGAATGACGGCAGGGGTCAACAAGTCCATTTCTTAGTCGAAGTTTCTCCCGGAAAGCTGGCGGCGCAAGCCGCTCAGCGCTTGACCTTCACGCGCCGCGTTGACTACATTGAAGAACCGGCCGCAGCGCCGAGAGGCTCAATACCTGATGAAAACAACTTCGCGAAAGACCGGCCTTCGTCAGAAGGCGCAACTTATGTCTGCTTCTGAAATCGAGCGCACACTGGTGCGTCTGGCTTATGAAATCGTGGAAAAGAATGGCGGCGTCGAAGCCTTGGGGCTGGTCGGTATCCGTCGCCGTGGAGTTCCGATTGCCGAGCGTCTGGGGAAAATCGTGACTCGCATCGAAAACGCAAAAGTTCCGGTCGGGACACTCGACATCACGTTCTACCGCGACGATTTGTCGACCGTGGGGCCCAAGCCGGTGGTAAACGATAAGGAAATTGGATTTGAGATTGAAGATAAGAACATTGTGCTGGTCGATGACGTGCTCTTCACTGGCCGCACCACGCGAGCGGCATTGGACGCTCTTTTCTCCCATGGACGGCCACGCCGCGTTCAACTGTGTGTGCTTATCGATCGCGGGCATCGCGAGATCCCTGTGGAAGCAACGTTCGTCGGCCGCAATGTGCAAACCACTCTCAACGAAGTGATCGAAGTAAAGCTGACAGAAGTAGATGACGCCGAAAAAGTTCTATTGATGGAAAAATAGTAACTTCCCTGCTGATGGGAAAAAAGACGGTGGCCGAAGCCACCGTCTTTATTGCTTTCCGCAATTCTCAGGCGATCTTGGTGCAGACCGCTTTCGTTTGCGTGTAAAGATTCAGGACGTCGTGGCCCATCTCACGGCCCCACCCTGACTGCTTATACCCTCCGAACGGAAGGGCCGCGTCGAAGATGTTGTAGCAGTTGATCCAGACCGTGCCGGCGCGAAGCTGCTCGGCCATGCGATGCGCCTTGCCGATGTCGCGCGTCCATACGGCTGCGGCGAGTCCGTAATCGCTGTTGTTGGCGCGCGGGATGATCTCTTCCGGATCAGTGAATGGCATCGCCGCCACCACTGGGCCAAAGATTTCCTCCTGCACGACTTTCATGTTCTCCCGGGTATCGACGAGGACTGTAGGTTCGACGAAATATCCGCGATCACTTGCTTTCTTTCCGCCTACAACCGCCTTCGCGCCTTCTGAGAATCCCGCTTCAAGATATCCGCAGACACGTCTCAGTTGTTCTTCCGAAACAAGCGGACCCATCTGCGTGTCCGGTTCAAGGCCAGAGCCAACCTTGATCTTCTTGGCATAGTCCGCAACGCCCTCGACGACCTGGTCGTAGACGGACTTTTCCACGTACAGACGGGAGCCCGCGCAGCAGCACTGGCCGTGGTTGAAGAAGATGGCGCTTGCCGAACCGGGGATTGCTGTCTCGAGATCAGCATCTTTGAATACGACATTCGGAGATTTGCCGCCGAGTTCCAGCGATACTTTTTTCAGATTGCCGGCGGCGGCGTGGACGATCAGTTTCCCAACTTCGGTCGAGCCAGTGAATGCAACTTTGTCAACGTCGGGATGCGCGGCGAGCGCTGCTCCGGCCGTCTCTCCGTAGCCCGGAACCACATTGACGACGCCCTCTGGGAATCCGGCTTCCATGATCAACTCGCCCAGACGCAGTGCAGAGAGCGGCGTCTGCTCGGCTGGTTTTAATACGACGGTGCAGCCCGTGGCTAGCGCGGGCCCGAGTTTCCATGCCGCCATGAGCAGCGGGAAATTCCATGGAATAATCTGTCCGACCACGCCGACCGGTTCACGCAATGTATATGCGAGATATTTTGCTCCGGGCGTGTAGGGCACCGACAGAGGAATCGTGTTGCCCTCGATTTTGGTGGCCCATCCTGCCATGTAGCGGAATAAATCCACGGCGAGTGGAACGTCGGCTGCTTTGGCAATGGCGAGCGGCTTCCCGTTATCCAGGCTTTCGATATAGCCGAACTCTTCGGTGTGCTGCTCGAGAAGGTCGGCTAATTTCCAGATCAAGCGTCCGCGTTCTGAAGCGGTCATGCGGCGCCATGGACCGTGATCGAAGGCATGACGGGCGGCTTTGACGGCGTGATCAATGTCCGCGCGATCTCCTTCGGCCACTTGAGCCAGAACTTCGCCGGTCGCGGGATTATATGTGGGGAAAGTCTTGCCGGACGTGGCGTCTACCCATCGTCCGTTAATCAGCATTTGTCTCGGTTTATCGATGAACTCCGCGACTTGCGGATGGATTTGCGGAGAAACTGCGATGCCCATAGGCCCTCCTTGGTCAACTTGGACTAGCAGAGAATGAAGCCGGGCGAAATGAGAAACGAAAACTTCGGGTATGCTAGCCCCGGTCGGGGAGAAAAAGCAATCCCATGAATTACTCTCCGTACGGAACCCAGATATTTTTCACTTGGGTCGCGTGCTCGAGATACCAGCGGCCTTCCGCAATCGAGGGATTAAACCAGTCGATGACCCGTCCTTCATTGGTCCAGACTTGTTTCAGGTTTCCAACTGACATCGCTTTGGCGCTGGCCACGGTTTCATCATCTCCATAGCACCAGATCGCGTCGATGTCGTCGTGCTCGGCGATCGTCTTCAGCAACTGCTGGACGTAACCCGTGACGATGTTGACCGCTCCGCCGGGCAGGTCGCTCGTGTCGAAGAGTTGATAGAGATCGCCGGTGATGAGCGGATACTTTTCGGACGGAACCGCGACTACGGTATTTCCAACCGCCAGCAAAGGCATCACCAACGAAAGAAAACCCAGAAGTGGTGCCTCGGACGGGCAGATGACCCCAACCGTTCCAATGGGCTCGTTCATTGCGATGGCGATGTTGCGGAATGGAGGATTGTGGACTGCGCCGTCGAATTTGTCGGCCCATGCGGCGTAAGAGAATATCCGCTCGATTCCGAGATCGACCTCTTTCGCCGCCTGCTGCTCACCGACACTGGCGGCAAGGCGTCCGATGATTTCGGTTCGGCGTAAGCTCAGATTCTCGGCACAGTAATACAGCACCTGAGCGCGATTGTGCGCCGTCGTTTTGGCCCAACCCTCAGCCTTGCGGGCAGCTTCAACGGCATTACGAATATCCTTGCGATTGCCGAGAGGAGCTTCGCCGAGCAAGCGGCCATCCGGCGAGCGTACCTCAATGCTGTAGCCTGAGTCCGGTCGAGATTGTTTGCCGCCGATATAAAGTTTGATTGTGCGATCGATCGATGGCGTACTTGTGTCGGTCGATCCTTCGATTTCAGTTTCTTCGCCTTCCGGACGTTGGTTGTTACTTGCGGCCGGCAGCTTCGGAGCTTGTTTCAACCATCTCGGCTCCAAGTATTCGAGCAAGCCCTCTCGACCACCCTCGCGGCCGTAACCACTCTCGCGGTATCCTCCAAATCCGCAAGCTGCGTCGAACAGATTCGTGCAGTTCACCCACACCACTCCTGCCTTCAGTTGCGCGGCAACATGCAGCGCGACGTTGATGCTCTCGCTCCATACGCACGAAGCGAGCCCGTACACGGTATTGTTCGCCAGTTCCACAGCTTCGCGAGGGGTGCGGAAAGTCATAGCGGCAAGGACCGGTCCAAAAATTTCCTGCTGCGCCACAATCGACGTCGGATGCACGTTGCTGAGCAGCGTTGGCGGGAAATAGAACCCGCGGGAAGGCAATACCATCTCGGGTTGCCAGCACGTTGCGCCGTCAGCGATCCCTTGCGCCACCATGCGCTGAATGCGCTCGAGCTGCACTCGCGCCACAATCGCTCCAATATCGATTGCTTTGTCGAGCGGCGGACCGACACGCAGCGTAGCCATGCGATCGCGAATCCTGGAGATCAGCGCTTCAGCAATGCTCTCCTGCATCAGGAGGCGTGATCCGGCGCAGCAGACTTGTCCCTGATTGAACCAGATGCCATCCACCAGGCCTTCGACCGCGCTATCAAGGTCTGCATCCTCGAAGATGATGAACGGAGATTTGCCGCCGAGTTCGAGAGACAAACGCTTGTGACTGGCGGCTGTCGCGCCGCGGATCGTGCGACCGACCTCAGTGGATCCGGTGAATGCGATCTTGTCGATATCCGGATGCTTGACTAATGCTTCCCCGGTCGAGCCGTCCCCCGTGACAATGTTCACGACTCCGGCTGGCAGTCCTGCTTCCTGACAGAGTTCCGCAAACAGCAGCGCAGTCAGCGGAGTGAACTCAGCCGGTTTCAAAACGATAGTATTTCCCGTGGCGAGGGCCGGGGCAATCTTCCATGCCAACATCAGTAGCGGAAAATTCCAGGGAATAATCTGACCAACTACGCCACAGGGTTCGTGATTGGGAAACTCCTGCGGCAGAATCTGCGCCCAGCCCGCGTGGTAATAAAAGTGACGCGCGACTAACGGTATATCGATGTCACGGCTTTCCCGGATCGGCTTGCCATTGTCCATTGTTTCCAGGACGGCGAGCAGCCGTGAATGCTTCTGCACCAATCGGGCAAGAGCATAAAGATAGCGCGCACGCACATGCGGAGTCAGCGCACGCCACTTGCCCGAAGCGGCCCGCGCCGCCTTGACAGCCGCGTCGATGTCTGCCGCGCTGCCTTGTGCAACGCTGGCCAACTTCTCGCCGTTCGATGGATCGTGGGTATCGAAATATTCTCCGCGCTCCGGTGCCTTCCAGCCACCATCGATGAAGTGTTCAAAGCGGCGGTTGTGTCGCTCCAACCAGGAGATCGCTTCTTTGGGATCTTCCGGAGCAGGTCCGTACTCCATCGTGAGAAATTTGTCGGCTATGCTCATTCGGCCTCAGATCGTTGCTTCGTTGAAACGCTCTACGCAATCGGATGACGATATTCCGCGGAGTACCGTCCCGTTGCGTAATGTTCGAGCTGCCGCTCGATATCTCCCAACATACCGCTTGCACCAAAGCGAAACATTTCCGCTCGCAGCCATGACGGTCCGAGTTCTTCTTTGATCATGGCGAGCCAGTCGAGAGACTGTTTCGCGGTACGGATACCGCCGGCGGGCTTGAATCCAACCGCCATTCCTGTTTGCTGCGCGTACTCGCGGATCGCCCGAACCATCACAAGGCTAACCGGCAGAGTCGCGTTGGTCGGTTCTTTGCCGGTCGAAGTCTTGATGAAATCTGCTCCAGCCATCATGGCCACAAAGCTGGCGCGCGCGACATTGCGGAAAGTCAAGAGATCACCTGTTCCCAGGATGACTTTCATGTGAGCCGCGCCGCAAGCTTGCTTGAACGCCGCGACTTCGTCATACAGAGCCTGCCAGCGTCCGCCGAAAACATGTCCGCGGGTGATGACCACATCAATTTCATGCGCTCCGGCTTCGGCCGACCGGCGAATCTCGGCGACACGCTCGGCGAGTGGAGAAAGGCCCGCGGGAAATCCGGTGGAAACGGCCGCAACGCGAACACCACTTCCTTCCAGCGCGCTCAGCGCAGTTTCGATGAATGTGTGATACACGCAAACGGCAGCAACCTTCACATCAAGATCGGCAATCCCAAGTTTTTCCACTAGTTCTTGCTGGATCGGCTGTTTGGCCTTGGCGCACAGGCGGCGCACTCGCTCGTCCGTGTCATCTCCCGAAAGCGTGGTCAGGTCCATGCACGAGATCGCGCGCAGAAGCCATGCCGCCTGCCATTCCTTCTTTACGGTGCGCCGCGCAACCTGAGATTGCGTGCGCCGCTCGACTGCGCTGGTGTTGACCCGGACCTGTTGAAGCCAATGCAGATCAAGCGGAATGCCGCTATTAGACAGAAGCGAACGGCCATTCAGGGATGCAATCGATGCGGAAGCATGAGAATCGCGTGCCGCGATCTGGCTCCGAGAGTTGTGCTCCAGATGTTGAGAGTGTCGATCGCCTGACATGAAACTCAGCCTTCGATGATCGGCCCTGGCTCGCAGGCCACGTTTGAGTTGCCGTATTGAGTTGAATTGTACGGCACGCAGTCTTCCAAGGCGAGTTCGGGAAGGGATATCGGGGGCTTCGAAGCAAGAGCCGCAACAGCGATCCAGGGTTTACAATGGCGCACGATTCCACACAGTGTGTTGCGCGATGAAAGAATGTTTTGAGGACTCTTTTGCCGAAACATAAGAAGAAGTCGTCCATAGTCCGGGCAAAGCTCGAGCAGGCGGCCAGGAAGGTCATGAAGAATGCGCACGCTCCCTATTCAAATTTCCACGTAGGAGCGGCCATCCTTCTTACCAATGGAAAGATCTTCACCGGTTGCAACGTGGAAAACGCATCTTATGGAATGACCAACTGCGCCGAGCGCACCGCCATATTTTCTGCCGTTGCCGAGTTGGGTCCGAAGATTGAAATCGAGGCCGTCGCTGTAACCAACGACCATGGGGTTGCTTGCTCGCCTTGTGGGGCCTGCCGTCAAGTGATTTTCGAATTCGGTCCTGATGCGACCATTTTTTTTCAGAGCGCCAGTGGACCCAAGCAGGCCCACATCACAGAACTTTTACCGGAAGGATTCCGCCTCAAGTGAGCCAGCCGAATTCTGCAGCGCAGAGTTTTCGCGCCATCGACGTCATCCGCAAAAAGAGGGATGGCGTTGAAATGACGCGGCATGAAATTGAGGCACTCGTCAACGCGTATACAGCAGGCGATGTTCCCGATTATCAGGTTTCGGCTTGGCTGATGGCTGTGGTTTTGCGGGGGATGACTCGCCCCGAGACCGCGGCGCTCACGGATGCCATGCTGCGCTCGGGTGAAGTTCTGAATTTCTCGTCGCTGCCTGCGAAAAAAGTCGATAAGCATTCGACTGGCGGCGTGGGGGACAAGACCTCGCTCGTGCTGGCTCCGCTTGCGGCGGCCGCCGGCGTTGCGGTTCCGATGATCAGCGGCCGCGGTCTGGGCCATACCGGTGGAACGCTCGACAAGCTGGAAGCCATTCCAGGGTTCAACGTTAACTTGTCTGTGACCGACTTCCGCCGTGTTCTCGAAACTTGCGGCTGCGCCATGATCGGCCAGACGGCTGAGATAGCTCCCGCTGACCGCAAGCTCTATGCGCTACGAGATGTGACCGGCACGGTGGAAAGTCCGTATCTGATTTGCGCTTCCATCATGAGCAAGAAGTTGGCGGAGGGAATCGATGCCCTCGTGCTCGACGTAAAGACTGGTTCTGGCGCGTTCATGAAGAGCGAAAAAGACGCCGAGTTCCTCGCCGAATTAATGGTCGAGACGGGCGAGCGCATGGGCAAGCACGTGATCGCGCTGATCACTGACATGGATCAGCCTCTGGGCAATATGATCGGCAATGCGCTGGAGGTGGTTGAGGTCGTCGAGATTTTGCGCGGCGCTGGACCCGAAGATCTGCGCGAGCTTTGCCTGCACCTGGCGGGATGGATGCTATACCTTGGCGGTGCCTCCAAAAGTGTTGCCGAGGGCAAACAGATTAGTGCGCAGCTGATTTCGTCGGGAAAAGCGCTGGAGCGATTCCGGAAAATGGTGGAATTGCAAGGCGGCGACGTTCGATCGATCGACGATCCAAAGAAACTTGCGCAAGCGCGATACACCACGACTGTCCTCAGCGCAAGTGAGGGATACATCGCGTCGATGCAGTGCGAACAAATCGGCACCGCCTGCGTGATTCTGGGCGGCGGCCGCGAACGCAAGGAAGATTCAGTTGATCCGGCCGTTGGAATCGTGCTCCACAAGAAAGTTGGAGATCGCATCGCAGCCGGAGAACCAATCGCCACGGTCCATTACAACGAAGAGTCCAGAGCGGATCGCGCGAAACAGCTCATCGCGCAGAGCTGCGAAGTGGCTGAGACGCCTGCTTCGCACAGGCGGCCGCTTATCCACAGAGTTATCGGCAAGGCCGGGGAGAACGCGTAATGGGAAGGTTCACGGGAATTCTTGGACTCTTGACCATGCTGGCACTGGCCTACATTTTCTCGACGAACCGCCGCGCCATTCGGGTGAAAACCGTGGCGTGGGGACTGGGGTTGCAGATTGTCTTCGCCATCTTCGTGCTGCGCGTCGACTATGGCCGTCGCATGTTTCAGGTTGTCGGTGACGCCGCCAATCGCGTGCTCAGCTACGCTTTTGTTGGATCGGAATTCGTTTTCGGACCGCTGGGCAAACAGGGTTCGAATGTCGGTTTTATCTTTGCTTTTCAGGTGCTGCCCACGGTTATCTTCATCTGCGCGTTGTTCGCAATTCTTTATCACTACGGCATCATGCAGATCGTCATCCGCTTCGCGGCTTGGGCGATGACGCGCATCATGGGCACGAGCGGCGCCGAGTCGCTGAACGTCGCTGCCAGCATCTTCATGGGACAAACCGAAGCGCCGGTGACCATACGCCCGTTTCTGCCCGAACTGACTCGCTCGGAACTGATGACCGTGATGACCAGCGGCATGGCCCACGTCTCCGGTTCCATCATGGCGGCCTACTTCGCGTTCGGCGCCGAACCTCGCCACGTGCTCAGCGCCGTCATCATGACTGCTCCAGGCACCATTCTTGTGTCGAAGATGCTCGTTCCCGAAACCGAAGAACCCAAAACAGCGGGACGCGTAGTTATGAGCGACGAAGAGACTGAAAAAGAAGGTCACGAAAACCTGCTGGGCGCCATCGCCCGCGGCACCGGCGATGGACTCCATATGGCGCTCAATATCGGAGCGATGTTGATTGCCTTCCTCGCTCTGGTCGCGCTGTTGGATGGCATCATGGGCGGCATTCACCACCACATTGCCTGGTTCCCGGCGAGCATGGAGAGCATTCTGGGCGTACTCTTCTCACCTGTCGCGTGGGTGATTGGAGTTCCCTGGCGTGATTGCCCGGCGATCGGCAACTTGCTGGGCACCCGCATGGTGCTCAATGAACTGGTTGCCTTTTCCATGCTTGGGCCCCAGAGGGCCGCGCTTGATCCGCGCTCGTTTACCATCGCGACCTTTGCCCTGTGCGGATTCGCGAATCTCAGTTCCATCGGAATTCAAATTGGCGGAATCGGTGCTCTGGCCCCAAACAAGCGCGGCGAACTGGCGAAGCTTGGAGTCCGTGCCATGCTGGCGGGCACCATGGCGAACCTGATGTCAGCATCGATTGCCGGCATGCTGCTATAAATTCTGTCTTGACCATAATCAGAGAGGATTCTTTCGTGAGGACATTCATCAAGTCGAGTTGTGTTTTCTTTTCATCTCTGGTGCTTGCTCTGAGCGCCGCCGCCCAGACGGCTCGTCGAGTCATCATCGATACGGATCCCGGCATCGACGATGCCATGGCGATTCTGCTCGCGCTGAACTCGCCCGAATTAAAAGTGGAGGCGCTGACGGTTGTTCCCGGAAATGTGGAATCGTGGCAAGGGATGGAGAATGCTCTGAAGATCGCCTCTCTTGCCGGTCGTTGCGACTTGCCCGTCGCCGCAGGGGCACAACATCCGCTTAATCAGAAGCTGATTACCGCGCAATACTGGCACGGCAAGAACGGTTTGGCCAATGTCGAGTTGCCTGCCAGCAAGTGTAAGGCTGATTCACGATTCGGTCCTGATCTCATCATCGAGTTGGTGCACAAATATCCGCACGAGATCACACTCATTCCTGTCGGCCCGTTGACCAACATCGCGCTGGCTGTTTCGAAGGATCCTTCCATCGTTCCGCTGGTAAAAGACATCGTGATCATGGGCGGATCGATCAGCGGAGGCAATGTGGACGGCGCCGCCGAAGCGAACATCTATGGGGATCCTGAGGCTGCATCAATCGTCTTCAATGCCGGATGGATGGTGACCATGATTGGTTCCGATGTTGGCGAACGAACTATCATCACCCGCAAGTATTTAGCCGATCTGCAGTCGCTGCATGGACCGGAAAGCGATTTCATCGCGAAACTTGCGGACTGGTATCTCACCCGTTCCGAGAAGAGTGGATATCAAGGCGCTGCGATGTACGACCCGCTGGCAGTGGCGACTGTCATCGATCCCAGTTTGGTGACGCTGAAAGATATGCACGTGGACGTCGAAACCAAAGGCGAATTCACTCGCGGAGAAACAGTAGCCAATCGCATGGGCTCGGACGAGAAGAATGTACTGCACGGAGACCATTACGAAATCGACGGAGTGATCGAGCTGAAGCCAAATGCGCGAGTCTGTTTAGCTTCGGACGCAGACCGGTTCCTGAAGCTGTTCATCGGCAGAATCAAGGGCAAATAGCAAAGAACAAGCTTCCGCGCCGATAGTGTCGAGATCACAAGCAGATTTTTTTGTACCGGCGATCTCACTGTACCTGACGAGGAAAAGATCAGCCGTTCGCATGCGCAACCAGCAGGATGGCGAGCAAATAAAAGACGAACATCATTGCAAGATAAGCCTTCGCGCGTGAGCCCGATCCGGCAAACTCCTTCCATGCCAACACTCCCCAGAGAGCTGCAACCATGGGCGCGGATTGGCCGATCGCATACGAAATCGCATAGCTCGTAGCTTTTCCCGCAACGACATTGAATACGGTGCCCAAGCCCCAGATGAAACCGCCGGCCAATCCCAGAAGATGGCCCGAAGGCGGCCCGCTGAAGAAACCGCCGAAGCTCACTGGTTCACCAACCAGCGGCTTCTTCATAAAATAAATATTCCAGATGAAGCACGAGAGCAGCGCCCCGAGAGTGAGAAAAACCACGGAACTATACGGGGTCAAGGCGTTTCCGCGGGTCGCCCCGTACGCAACGAAGGGGTTCCAGAGGCCCATCAATACTCCCGAAACCACGCAAATAACTATGCTCTTACGCGACACCGCACGGCCCGCGCTGCCAAGGCTTCCGTAAGCTTTGCCGTCGAGGATAACGGCAATCAACGCACACGCAACGCCAATCGCCAGGAACAGACCATTGCCCTTGGGTTGGAGCACGTAGCTCAATATCGTTCCAACCACGAGCGCAATTCCGATCGAGACCGGAAACGCAACCGCGAGTCCTGCCATGTCGATTGCCGCCACCAGCAGCAGATTCGCTAAATTGAAAATGGCCCCGCCCACCATGGTGGAAACGATGTTGGAGGTGTCCGCGGAGTGAATGTTATTTAGAAAGCTCGAGGAATCATGGCCTGTGCTTCCCATGGTCAGTGCAAGCACAAGGGAGATCATAAAAATGCCGATGGCATAATCCCAATAAAAAAGTTCGAAACGATAATTTTTTACACCTTTGAAGGTGTTGGCCCATGAACCCCAGCAGATGGCGCTGACAATCATCATGAACAGCGCAACGGTGAGACTTGGCGGTGTGAACATGGTTCTCCCTTAGAAAACGTGTAACGATACTCCTCTTTTCGCCAACCTACAATTCGTCCGACTCGGTTTGCGCATAGCCGTAGCCGAGGCGTGGCGGGCGTGCCCGTGGTAGACTCTGCCTTCCTCGAACTTACGAACGGGACCAGACAGAATGGCTAAGCGTCCTCGGATCGCGGTAGTCGGCAGCGCCAACATCGACCTCACGACATTCACCAACCAGTTTCCGCGACCAGGGGAAACTATCTTTGGGCAGAGCTTCGACTTGGGATTCGGCGGCAAAGGGGCAAATCAGGCGGTTGCTGCGCGTCTCTGCGGCGGCGAGGTCTTCATGGTCGCGCGTGTCGGCAGCGATCTCTTCGGGCCCGCAACCATCGAGAATTTTCGCAAGCAGGGGATTGATCCAACCCACGTCAAACAAGTCGAAGGACTATCGAGCGGCGTCGCCCCGATTTTTGTCGAGCCCAGCGGCCAGAATCGGATTCTTGTCGTGAAGGGCGCAAATGACGCACTGAAACCTGCTGACGTCGACGCCGCATCCGATGTGCTCAAGTCGGCTGATTGCATCGTGCTGCAATTCGAGATTCCGGTCGAGACCGTTTATTACACCGTTGCATTCGCGCGCAAGCATGGAATTCGCTGCATCGTGAATCCTGCCCCGGCGCAACCAGTCGACATGATGGCGCTGAAGGATCTTGACTATTTTGTCCCCAACGAGAGTGAGGCCGAAACCATTACCGGCCAGCCCGTAAAAACGGTCGAGGATGCCAGGAAGTGCGCCGAGAAACTAGTTGACGGCGGGATCAACCGCGTAATCATCACGCTTGGGGCGAACGGATCCCTGCTCGCCAGCCGAGACGAGATCGAACACATCGCTCCCTTCGCCGTCAAAAGCATCGACAGCACCGGTGCGGGGGACGCGTTCATCGGAAGCTTCGCCGTGTTTCTCGGAGAAGGCTTGCCGGAAAAAGAAGCGGTGCGCCGCGCGAATCTGTATGCGGCGCTCTCGACCACGGGCGTCGGAACGCAAAAATCGTTTTACCAGCGCTCGAACTTCGACGCTGAGTGGTCCGCCCGCATGTAAAAACACCACCTCTAATTTCCCGCGAAGTTATTCACAGACCGAAACTTCTTGACTAACCGCCAAGAGGCAATTTATAAGCCCAGTCTGCGGTCTAAGCGGACTTCCAACTTCACGGGGAAGGGGGTGGTCTGTCTTTCTTTGGGGCGGCCGCTGAAAGGTGAAAAGAAATGTCGAGCAAGAGAATGCTCCACGTTGTGTTGTGTTTCGCATTCGTTGCCCTTTCTACTCCGTTCCTTCATGGTCAGGCTACGGCCAGTTTCTCTGGCACCATTTCCGATAAGGCTGGCGCGGTCATTTCCGGAGCCAATATAAAAGTTTCGTCCCAAGCGACCGGATTAACGCGCGACGTTAAGACCGACGATTCCGGACACTACATCGTGCCATTGCTCCCCGTTGGCTTCTACACCATCCATGTGGACGCGCAAGGTTTCGGTCCCGCCGAGCAAAAGGACGTTCGACTGCAAGTTGACGAGCAACGCGAACTGGACTTCAGTCTCCAACCTGCGTCAGTAAGCACGAGCGTTGAAGTGAATGCGACAGAGGTTGCCGTGGAGACAACCAGCCCAAGCCTCGGGCAGGTTATTACTTCTGAGGAAGTTTCCGAACTTCCGCTCAACGGCCGCAACTTTGTGCAGCTCGCGACCCTGACTCCAGGAACCACAGCTTCTACCAGTCCGGTGAGTTTCTTCACCAGTGCAGCCAGCAGCGAAGCCGCGACTCGCGGATCGTTCTCCCTTTCCGTCGGAGGCTCCCGTGAACAGAGCACCGACTGGCTGCTCGACGGCAATGACAACAACCAGTTGGACGAAGGTGGAATCGCTATCTTCTCTTCCATCGACGACATTCAGGAATTCAAGGTTCTCACTTACAACTACTCAGCTGAGTATGGGGAACGCGCCGGCCCGACCGTGCTGGTCACGACGAAATCAGGGAGCAATCAGTATCACGGTTCGTTATTTGAGTTCTTCCGCAACACGAAGCTGGATGCTCGCAGCTATTTCGCGTCGTCGGTGGAGAAGTTCAATCTCAATCAGTTTGGCGGATCGTTCGGTGGACCCATCAAGAAAGACAAGACGTTTTTCTTCTTGGACTACCAGGCCAAAATGCAGCGACGCGGGATTCCGTTTACGGGATATGTCCCGACCAGTTCCATGGTGACGCCCAACGCAAGCGGCAATTACGATTTCAGCAACGATCCTCTCGCTGTTCAACTGAACAATCCTTTCGGCGGCACATCGTTTCAGTGCGTGCCCGGCACGACAACTCCCGAGCCGGTAGATCTTGCGAATGGAAGCCAGCCCGCGGGAAAGGCCTGCAACATCATTCCGGCCGCACTGATCAATCCCCTCGGCGCGAAAGTGGCTCAGCTTTATCCCACACCCAATGCGAGTGCTACTGGCTACAACTATGTGAACGAGCCTGTGCGGAAATTGAATGAAGGCACAGCCGACATCCGGGTCGATCACAATTTTTCCAACAAGGATTCCGCCTTTGGTCGCTTCAGCTACGATCAAGCGACTAACTTCGTCCCTGGTGGATCTCCGACGTGGTCTGAAACGAACGCCTTCGGCAGTAACCAGTACATCGACAACCACGGGCGTAACGTTGCCCTCTCCGAGACCCACATTTTCTCCCCGAATCTCATTAACCAGCTGAACGTCGGCTACAACCGCATCTTCAATCACATTCTTTCGTTCGGTACCGGCAGTTGCTTGGCTGCGAATATCGGCATTCCCGGCGCCGATCTCGGAGCGAAGTGCGGTTCGATCACTGGGTATCCTGCGAGCCTGAACCAGTCAAATAAAGACTGCATTAGTTGTGGCATGACTTCGTTCCAGATGTCAGCGTACCTGTCCGTCGGCGATCGCGGATACGCTCCGTACCAGGGCGGGACGAACGTCTACTCCGTATCCGACGTGCTGGATGTTATCCGCGGCAAACACAATATCCGCTTCGGCGCTACTTATCGCGCCGAAGAAATGAACGTTCGGAACAATGCGTTTCAAGACGGTTATGTCGTGAAC
Source organism: Terriglobia bacterium (assembly GCA_963711365.1). Taxonomy (GTDB): domain Bacteria; phylum Acidobacteriota; class Terriglobia; order Terriglobales; family Acidobacteriaceae; genus Sulfotelmatobacter. Next base: position 128,550 of record CAVQDY010000003.1, read on the forward strand.
AACGGCCTCGCGACCGGCGACAATATCGCCGATCTGCTCTTGGGGAGCATGGGAGTTTTCGCCGCACACGATCAGACTTTCCTCGGAGGCACCACTGGCCGCCGCTGGAAACTCATTCGCCCGTTCGTTCAGGATGACTGGCGCATCACCAACAATCTCACCGTCAACCTTGGACTTGCCTGGGCTCTGGCCACACCCGAAACCGAAGTGCAAAATCGCCAGGCAGACTTTAACATTCAGAACCTGAAGTGGTACGTTCCTAAGGGCAGCCCTGCCATCAGCACCTGCACGAGCTGCATCACGACGGATGGCCGCGTTGGCATTCAGTTTGATAAGAAAGCATTGGAGCCCCGAATCGGACTCTCGTGGAAACCGATGGGGAGTGATAAAACGGCGATCCGCGCCGGCTATGCGATCTACCACGATTCCGCGTGGAACCAAGGCGGACAGGGACTGTGGCAGAATCCGCCGTACTACGCGGAGGTCGATCCGCCAACCTATCTCTTTGGTTACGGCAGCACAGCGGGATCGCTTTCAGGTGGTTTCCTTCTGCCGGCCAACACGCCATCGGCACTGAACGTTCCGGGCGGCGCCATCTACAATGCGCCTGTGAATCCGAGTACTTACACCGGAACCATTCAGTCCCAGAATCTCAATTTCCGCCAAGGCACCATCCAACAATTTACGCTGAACGTGGAGCGGCTGATCCCCGGCAGTGTAGTTTTGACCATGGGCTACGCGGGCTCGCGAAGTGCGCACATTCTTATCGGTCAGTCGAACGAGAACATCGAATCGCCCTCAGCATGCTTCCCAACCGCAACTGACGTTTCCGGTAACTCGCAACCCAATCCACTTTACGGTGTCTATAAGTTGGGCTGCGGCATAAATAATTGGCCCTATGCAGCTCCATTTCAGATCGTGGCGGCCAATAACAGCGTGGGGTCTGCTCGGTACGACTCATTCCAGGCGAAGGCAGAGACGAAGAGTACGCGGCACGGATTGTATGCGCTACTGGGCTACACCTACTCCCGAACGTTCGATTCCGGCATGCCCGATGGTTTGGGTACAAATCCGGGGGGGATCTACTATCCCCTTCCTGGAACCCAGAAGCTAGATTGGGGGCTTTCATCTCTCAATCTGAACCACAGTTTCACCGCCAGCGTGCTCTATGATTTGCCGTTCGGCAAAGGCAAACAATTTGGTAGCAATTGGAATGGTGCTGCCAATGCTGTCTTTGGAAACTGGCAGGTCGATCTCATCGAGAGAGCTACCTCGGGGTTCCCGCTATATGTTGTGGATAGCAGCAACCCGTCGGGTATTTTCTTCTCGTACAACGGCTTCACTTTAGAGCGTCCGAATCAGTTAGGAGATCCAAACAAGTCCGGTCCGGTCGCCGGGAACCCCGGTTGCAGTGCTCCGTCTCAAATCCATACCATCCAGAATTGGTTCAACCCCTGTGCCTTCGCCTCGGCAGCGTTCACATTTAATTCTGGAACACCCCAACAGTTTACGGTCGGTGAACTCGGCACCGCGGCCCGCGCCCCAGTCTATGGTCCCCGTTTCGTGAACACCGATTTTTCCCTTATCAAGGACTTCCCGTTCACCTTCCGCGAAGGCATGAACCTGCAATTCCGGGCTGAGTTCTTCAACTTATTCAACCATCCGCAGTTCTTCCTGCCCGGTATCGGAAACAGCGGAATGCAAGATATCAACACGCCGTCGAGTTTCGGGGTCATCAGCAATACGGTAAATAATCCACGCCTGATTCAATTCGCCCTGAAGCTGAAGTTCTAGGCCGGTTGGAAGAAGAGTGCATCCCGGCAGATCGGTTTTATCCGGTCTGCCTTATTTTTGTGTAGCTAGTGAACGGAGTTCGCATGCGATTCGGGTGCCGCGGCCGATTTGCCCTGCTGATGCTGCTCGTCTCCGCTGCTCTGGCGCAGCCTCGCCGCAAGGTCATCATCAACGAAGACTGCTCCGGTCCGGGCGGCAGCAACATGCAGACTTTGCTGACGTTAATCCAATCCCCCAAGGTCGAAGTACTCGGCATAACCGTGGTCAGCGGGGATCAATGGCGCGACGAAGAAGTCGCGCACACGTTAAGACTTCTCGAAATCATCGGCCGCACCGATATTCCCGTCGTTCCGGGAGCGGAGTACCCGCTGGTTCGCACTCGTGTTGAGGCACAGGCCTGGCAGCAGCGCTACGGCAAGGTCGCTTATGCTGGCGCCTGGGACGATCGCTGGTGGCATGAAGCCTCGGTCATCCCTCCGCTGCCCGAGGGGCAGCCCACGATCAAGCCTTCTGACGAAGATGCGCCGCACTTTCTGATCCATATGGTACGCAAGTATCCGCACGAAGTGACGATTTATGAAGGCGGGCCTATGACGAATCTTGCGATTGCCATCTCGATCGATCCCCAATTTCCGGAACTGGCGCAGGAACTCGTCTTTATGGGCGGAAGCCTGAATCCGAAGAGCGATAATCCCGAGTTTGTGAATAACCCGCGGCACGAATTCAATTTCTGGTTTGATCCCGAGGCCGCCGCAATCGTCTTACGCGCTCCGTGGAAAAAGATTGTCTGCACACCGACGGACATCTCGGTCAAAACCCACATGACGGCAGAACTTGTAAAACAAATCGAGGCCGCAGGAACGCCCGTCGCCCGCTACATCGCAAGATTCGCCATGCTGACCCCGGGCGCCGACATCATGTGGGACGAACTCGCCGCAGCCGCTTGGATCGATCCCAGCATTATCACCAAGAGCGAGACCCGCTTCATGACGGTTGATCTCGATCACGGCCCGACCTATGGCGATACCCTGACTTGGCCAGAAGCCGCCGGCCCGCACCTGAATTCACGGAAGGTCGAAATTCAATTCGATCTCGACCCGAAGAGGTTTTACCGCATGTTCGTCGGCCTGATGACTGCCCCGACCCCACACTGAATTCGGCCTCCCGCTGGCACCCAAAGCGCGAACAGCATACAATAAAGTTGCGGCTGTTTGCATTCTATGTCTCCCATTCCAGACGATCTCACCACAGTAAAAGACGACATGATTGCCTTCATCGAAGGCCACGGCATGCGCCGCTTCCACGGCTTTGTCGATTACGAAGAGGTTCAGTGCGTCATGTGGGACATGGGAGACAATCCCGACGGCTGGAAGGACTTTGTCGAACTGGCCAAGGCTGCTGGCGCACCGTTCCTGACCATGCATTCCTGGACTTTCGAGCGGACCGAACTCGACGAGATGGTCGAGCGCCTCACCAATTCCGAATTTACGGATGGCGACGACGTCGAAGATGCGCGCTGGCTGCGTGCCCACGTCGGCAAGATCGGATATCTGCAACTGGGCTGGCCTTTTCAAGGGTCCATGTTCCTTTGCGAGGTGAGCACCGAGTGGTACGAGCGCTACCAGCACCTGCTCGAAGTCTCGGACGAATTCGGCGGACTCACGCTGGACGAACCCGATCAGGACGAAGAAAACTAGTACAACGCGCCTGGGACTATAAAGAGCTGATATGGGGCGACCACCTCACCCGTCCGCTGGCTGCATTTCCAGCATCTCTGCACAATCCCTTCTGGAGTACACTGCAGCATCAGCATGCAGTGGATTCAAAAGCCCTCAAATGGAGACCTCGCAGAGTCCCTGACCGCGTCTCTTCGATCTGACTCTTCGTTTCGCGGCACCGCCAGCGTTCGCACCGCTTCCATCCTCGCCCCTTTACTCGTGCGCCGAGGCATCACCGATCCAGAATCGGCGCAAAGATTCCTGAAGCCATCCCTTTCCGACCTGCATGCCCCCGAACAGATGATGGGGCTCCGGGCCGCTGTCAATCGTCTCGACGCTGCCATCGAGCGCAAAGAGCCCATGCTGATTTACGGTGACTACGATGTCGACGGCACGATGGCCGTAATCATTCTCAAGACTGCGATTGAACTCTGCGGAGGAACCGCCGACTTTCACGTCCCGCATCGAATTCGCGAAGGCTATGACATGCGGGACGATGTGATCGAGCGCGCGGCTGCCGCCGGCATTCGCCTGATTATCAGCGTAGATATGGGCATTCGCGCCTTTGGTCCGGCGGAAACTGCGCAGCGACTCGGCGTCGACCTGATCGTTACCGATCATCACCTTCCCGGTCCCGATGGCATCCCGCATGCCCTCGCAGTCATGAATCCCAATCAGCAGGGCTGCGATTATCCCTGCAAACAGCTCTGCGGGGCCGGAGTAGCGTTCAAACTGGCGCAGGGACTCATGCAGCGCCGCCTTGAGGCGAGAGATCAGAACAAACTTCTGCTGTCGTTCATGAAAGTCGTCGCCATCGCGACCATCGCCGATGCAGTGCCGCTGACTGGAGAGAATCGCGTGTTTGCTTCCCTCGGACTCGACGCCCTGCGCAAAGCGGTCAATCCCGGATTGAAAGCTCTGTTGGAAACCGCACATATCTCCGCCAATCGTCCGCCGACCTCAGGGGAAGTTGGATTCCGCATCGCTCCGCGCATCAATGCTGCCGGACGCATGGACATCGCTCGCGACGTGATCGAACTGTTCAGCGTGAAAGACCCGGCACGAGCCCGCGAACTTGCCGCCAAACTCGACCAGCTCAATTCCGATCGTCAGGAAGAGGAACGTCGTATCCTGCGATCCGTCGACGAGCGCTTTGCCGCCGAGTCCGCGTTGTGCGACGCCTATTGCATCGTCGTCGATGGCGATGGATGGCATCGCGGCGTCATCGGCATTACTGCGACACGCATTGTCGAGCGCTACAACCGTCCCACCGTCGTCATCTCGCGTGAAGGCGACGAAGCTTTTGGCTCGGGGCGCTCCATCCGAGCGTTCCATCTGCTTGAGGCAATCGAGTCGTGCGGAACTTTGTTCACTCGCTACGGCGGACATTCCCACGCCTGCGGTTTTGCCATGCCGGCAGCGAACGTGCCCGAGTTGCGCGTGCGGCTTGACCAGTTCGCTCGGACCAAGCTGAAGCTGGCCGATTTCGATCCTGTGCTGGAGTTCGATGACGAATTGGATTTGACCGAAGTTACGCCCGAGTTGTTTCACGCTCTGCAATTGCTGGAGCCCTTCGGGATGGGAAATTCCGAACCTGTATTTGCAGCCAGAGGCGTACAACTCGTCGCTCCGCCCAAGGTTCTGAAAGAAAAGCACGTGAAGCTGAAACTGAGAGCGGGCGAACGGCAGCTGCAATGTGCGGATTCCGAAGAACTCACCGCAGCCGCCATCCTGGCTACTCCGCGCTGCCATCCGGATGGAGCGGCTATCCGCCGCAGCGACAAGGCTGGGGCGGTAGCTGAGAGCCAGGGCATTTCACTAAGAAATGATTTTCGGTCGAAGATCGCTTTTGATGCCCTCGGGTGGCACATGGCAGAGCGCCTCCAGCAATCGCCGCTGCTGGCAGGTGATTCTATCGACATCGCCTTTTGCATCGGACACAACGACCATCCGGAATATGGCGGCCTGGAACTCACGCTGAAGGACTTCAAGGCGCGCACAGGGGGCGCACGAGAGTAACCAAAAATTCGCCACACAAGGTGTTAAACTTCGGCTTCCGTATGATCATTTTTCTCGGAATCGGAGGTGCACGTGCGTCACTCGATTCTGCCCCTTGCCTTTCTGTTTCTCTCTTCTTGCCTCTTAGCGCAAACCAGGGCGAACACTTCTAGGTCGGCGAGCACCCCAAGCCCTTCTTCCACAAACGGGGGACCAACGAACCTATCCCGCATCCCCGTGGAGCGTGTGGTGCTCTATAAGAACGGTGTCGGATACTTTGAGCACACTGCTCGTGTACACGGTACGCAAGACCTCAACATCGACTTCACGACTGCCCAGTTGAATGACGTTCTGAAGTCGCTGACCGCTGTCGACCTCGGAGAAGGCCAGGTTTCCTCTTTACGCTATAACTCCATTGCACCGTTGGATGAGAGACTCAGATCGTTGCGCCTGCCTTTTGGTGAACAGATCACGCAAGCCGAATACCTCGCAGCACTGCGCGGAGCCAGGGTGGAAGTACGAAGCGCTTCCGCGACAGCCAGCGGTAGGCTCCTCAGTGTTGAAAAGACCCACCGGCAGAGAAGCAAAGAAGATTTCGAAGATGTAACCGCCTTTTCCATCGTCACTGATGCTGGCGAAATGAGGAACTTCGAATTGAATGCCGGCACTTCTGTGCGCATTGCAGAGCGCGAATTATCCGATGAAGTTGCCCGCTATCTGGCGCTAATCGGTTCCTCTCGCGCTCACGATGTGCGGCGAATGACGTTTACCGCATCGGGACAGGGCGATCGGGATGTCTTTGTCAGTTACATCAGCGAGGTACCCGTTTGGAAAAGTACCTACCGCATACTCTTTCCACATTCGGCAAATGAGAAGCCGCTGCTGCAAGGGTGGGCGATCGTGGACAATACAATCGGCGAAGACTGGAAGGATGTACAGCTTTCCCTGGTTGCCGGTGCACCCCAGTCGTTCATTCAGGACATCTCGCAACCTTTTTATGCTCGTCGTCCCGTTGTACCGCTGCCTCAGTCAGTGATGCTGACGCCGCAATCTCATGAAGCGACGGTGGAGACCTACGCTCAGCTACAACCCCCGCCCCCGTCGGTGTCCCACGCCACGACCAGCCTCTACGGTTTCGTGAAAGATCCGTCGGGCGCGACTGTTTCGGGCGCTCGCGTGACTGTTCGTAATGAAGAAACTGGCGCGGCCCAAGTGACCACGACGAATGCGCAAGGGCGTTACAGTTTCAATGACATTCAGGCCGGGAATTCAGCTCTATTCGTCTCGGCCACGGGTTTTCAGGCCTTCAACCTGACGAACATCTATCTGGGCATCGGAAGGAACAACGAGATCGATGCCACTCTCAACGTCGGTGCGGCAACTGAGACGGTGCAGGTTCAGGGCGCAGCTCCCACCATAGAAGCCACGACCGCGATGACCAGTTCGGTCGAGAGGCAGGGAACCGAAGCAGAAGCCAAAAATGCGGGAGACTTCTTCGAATACGACATTAAGCAAAAGATTTCGATCGGGAAGAACCAATCAGCCCTGGTGCCAATTCTGCAAGCGCACATTGAGGCCGAGAAAGTTACACTCTGGAACCCCGATTCGGCTCCACTTCGCGCCCTGTGGATAAGGAACACCAGTGGGCAAGTACTTGATGCCGGATCGTTCAATGTACTCGAAGCCGATACATTCGCCGGAGAAGGCGTACTCGAAACGATCCATCCGGACGAACGCCGCCTGCTCTCCTATGCGGGAGATTCCGCGGTTCATGTGAAGTATACAAACGACTCAAGCGAACTGCCTATGAGCCGAATCCGCATCGCGAAGGGCACGGTCCTCATTACTCGCGAGGAACACAAGACCAGCAAGATCGCGATTCGAAATGCGGATACTGAGCCTCGACAAGTGGTTGTGGAATATCCAGCGGAAGATAATTGGAAGCTTTCCCCGGCAACCCCGCAACCAGAAGAATCAACCGAGTCTTATCACCGATTCCGCGTGAAGGTCGATCCTGACAAGACAGCTGAATTGAATATCGAATCCATCCATCCGCTGGAGGAGCGATTCGAACTGAGCGATCTCGATTCCGAAAAAGTCGATTTGATCGTGCAGCAGAAAAGAATGACGCCTGCCTTGCAAGCCACATTTGATCGCATTCTCCAGCAAAAGGAAAAGATCGGCACGATCTCGACTCAGATTGCTGATCGCAAGCGGGAGTCTGATCAGATTTCGAGTGACCAGAATCGCATTCGCGAGAACATGAAGGCGCTCAAGGGCAGCTCAGAAGAAAAAGCTCTACTCCAGCGCTACGTCGGGCAACTCGATGGACAGGAAAATCGCTTGGCCGCGCTTCGCAAGGACGTCGTAGATCTGACCGCCCAGCAAAATGCGGCTGCCGCCGAACTCGACCGCATGATTGTGCAGGTCAATATCGACGAGAGTTTTTGACGGTAATCATCACCACAGGTGGTAGTGCCCATCTCGTCGTTCCATCTGCACCGTGACGCCGAACAGCTCCGTCAGCCGCTCCACTCGCAAGATCTCTTCTTTCGCTCCATCGGCGACCACTCGCCCGTTCTTCAACAACACCACACGCTGAATCTCCGGAACAATATCGGCCAGTTCATGAGTCACGAGGATGATTGCCGTTCCGGACCGAGCTAACTCGCTCATTGTGTAGCGCACCTTCTGCTGCGCGCCAAGATCCAGGGAGTTGCATGGCTCGTCGAAGAGCAAGGCCCGCGGCTTATGGACCAGTGCCCGCGCAATCAGCACACGCCGCGCCTCTCCCGACGACATTTCGCAGACTGGCCGGTCCGCCAAATGCGAAATTCTCAAATCAGCCAGCGCGGCCTCGGCGATTTCCCGCTGCGTCGGATCAACTGCATGGTTCGGATAGATCGCCGTGCTGCTGAAAAATCCCGAAAGAACGACATCTCTGCCGCAAGCATCACCCGTGCACGAAAGCATCAAATCGTTGGAGACGATTCCAAGCTGTGATCGCAGCGAGAACACATCCCATGAATCTTTCCCCATAATCGACATCGACGACTCGTCGCGCGCCACGGGATAACACTCCCGCGTAATGGTCTTGATCAGCGTCGACTTCCCGCAACCATTCGGACCGAGAATCGCAACGTCCTCGTCTGCCTCAATCCGCAGGCTGAAGTCATCGAGGGCGATCTTCTGTCCACGCATGACCTGAATATTCCGGAATGCAAGCAATGGATTCTTCGGGGCGTCTTCCATAGGAATTTAAAAGGTATCAAAAACTGGGTACCGGGTACTGAGTGCGGGGCACTGATTTACACTGAAGCCAGATGCCGCTCCAGGTCTACCGTTTGCGCCGCCTGCTCGCCGCGACGGCAGTGCTGATCACACTGCTGGTCGCCGGAATGTATTTCTATGCGCGCTCCCGGGCGACGAACGTTCTAAATCGATTCCCAACAAAATTGGCTATGACATCAAGCAGACTGCCCATGGCTTTCAGTTTTCCAAATCCGACGGCAAACGCACTCTCTTTACCGTCGAAGCCAGTGACGTCAAAGAGTTCAAGCTGAACAGCAATGCTGAACTGCACAACGTGAACATTGTGCTCTATGGCCGCGACTCCTCGCGCTACGACCAGATCTCTGGAGACGACTTCGCCTACAACCAGAAGACCGGCGACGTGACCGCGATGGGCGACGTGCAGATCGATCTTGTGGCGAACCCGGCAGGACTGTCGAGCCCTGATCAGTCCATGCCGAAGGAACTAAAGAACCCGCTGCACTTGAAAACGCGCGATCTGGTTTTCAACAAGAACACGGGAAACGCGTCGACCAATGCCCGCGTCGAGTTCCGATCTCCACAAGCCTCTGGATGGGCTGTAGGCATCAAGTACGAGGGAAAGAGCAACCAGCTGATTCTGTCTTCGCAGATTCACCTCGAGTTGAGTGGACCGGAAGCCGCAGTGATCGAGGCCAAGCACGGCATCATTACCAACGATCCGCGGCAAATCGTGCTGGAGGAGCCTCACCTCGACCGCGAATCCGGAAGCATGCAGGCCGATCAGGCCGTCTTCTATCTGGGTCCCGAGAACCATGTCGACCGAGTCGTCGCCACTGGGAATGTCCGTTCAGAGTCTCGCACGCGCTCAAACGCTTCCCCCAAAGCTGTCTGCAGCACACTGATTCCGCGGTCACAGATCTGCTGGTCCGCAATTCATCCGCAGCCGCGCCAATCAAGCCGAGTTTCTCTTTGTCCCGGGCGAAGATCTGCTGCACACGGCAAACCTGAGTGGGCAGGTTCACTTCGAAGAGACCGGATTGCATCCGCTCCAGGGGGATGCCGGCCGCGTCATCCTCGATTTCGCAGGTCAGAACGTGCTGAAAAAGGCTCATGCAAGCGAGGGTGTGCATCTCGTTCAGAAGCAGGCAGATGCCGTTGTGCCCTCGCAGCAAACTGCCGTCAGCAGCCAGCAGGATTTCGATCTCACGGCCCCGGCAATCGACTTCGACGTGTTCAAGGGACATCTCCTGCAACGCGCGGTAACTTCAGGTGCGGCGCAGATCACTATCAATCAGCAGTCCGCTCCAGGTTCATCGGCGCAGCGAACCGTGGTGACGGCAGCGAAGTTCGTCGCCGACTTCGCGCAATCCGACGGACGCAACCGGCTGGCAAACGTCCACGGAGCCCCGGATGCCCGCATCGTAAACTCTACGCCGGGGCAGCCTGGCCGCGTCAGTAGCAGCGACTCCGTAGACGCCATTTTTCTCCCGTCTGGCGGCATTGATTCGGTCACCCAAACGGGGCATGTCGCCTATGCCGACAGCCAAGGCCCGGAAAAGCGCATGCAAGCCTGGGCGAACGCCGCCCGCTACACTCCGGCCAACCAGATTCTGACCTTGACTGGAAATCCGCGCATTGCCAGCGGCGGGATGGCCACCACCGCCGAAACGATTCGCATCAATCGCGGCAATGGGGACGCCTTGGCCGACGGTAACGTAAAGAGTACGTACAGTGACGTGAAAGAGGATCCGAACGGAGCTCTGTTGGCGTCATCTTCCCCAATTCACGTCACCTCGCAAAGCATGATCGCCCGCAATGCTCCGGCGGTGGCTTTATACAAAGGAAATGCACGCCTTTGGCAAGACGCGAATGTGATTGAGGCGCCCTCCATCCAATTCGATCGCGATCAACGCTTCGTGACCGCTGCGGGCTCGCCCAGTCGGCCCGTGCAGACGATTCTGCTCCAAGCAAATAAGGTCCGGGCAAATAAGGTCCAAGCGAATAACGTCCAGCCAAGAAGGAGACCCAAGCCACTCAACGGGCGACTAAAGAAGGTGCAACGCCCAGAGGCCTGAGCCCGATCACCATCACGTCTAGCCTGGTCACCTATGCGGACTCGGAGCGTCGCGTCCACTACGAAGGCGGAGTGCTAGCCAAAGCTACCGAGTTTACGGCGTCAGCCAAGACTGCGGATGCTTATCTCCTGGCTAGGAGCCAGACTACTGCGAGCTCGTCGGTCGCCACGCCCGGCCAACTCGACCGTATGGTGGCTGATGGCAACGTTTTGATCCAGCAGCCGAACCGGCGGGCGGAGGGCCAAAAACTGGTTTATACCGCTCGCTGACGATAAGTTCGTCCTGACCGGCGGACCGCCCTGCATTTTTGATGCCGAACAGGGCAAGATTACCGGGGTTTCGTTGACTTTCTTTAGACACGATGATAGGGTGCTCGTAGAAGGCGAAGCAAGCAGTCCTGTGGTAACGAAAACGCGGATTGCCCGATAATTGGCAAGATAAATGCGTACCTTGGCCACCGAAGAAATCGGGAAGACGTACCGGGGCCGGCGCGTTGTAAATGGTGTGAGCCTCCAGGTCCAACAGGGCGAAGTCGTTGGATTACTTGGACCTAACGGCGCTGGAAAGACCACCACCTTCTATGCCATCGTTGGCCTGATCCCCCCTGACACTGGCCGCGTCCTTTATGACGGTCAGGATATCACTGACGTTCCCATGTACCTTCGGGCCCGTCAGTACGGCATCAGCTATCTCCCGCAAGAGGCTTCGGTCTTTCGCAAATTAACCGTGGAAGAGAACATCCTCGCGGTACTGGAAGCTCAGCCGATCTCCTGGCACGAGCGCCGCGAGAAGATGGAAAAGTTTATCGACGAACTGGGACTTGAGCATATTCGCCAGAACCGCGGCTATGCTCTTTCCGGGGGAGAGCGCAGGCGCGTGGAAATTGCCCGCTGCCTCTGCATCAATCCCACATTCATTTTGCTGGACGAACCGTTTTCCGGGATCGATCCCATTGCCGTGCTCGACTTGCAGAAGATCATCAGCAGTTTGCGAGCCAGCGGCATCGGAGTCCTGATCACCGATCACAACGTGCGCGAGACGCTTTCTGTTACCGATCGCGCTTACATCATCGACGACGGTCGCATCTTCCGCCACGGACAGCCCGGCCAGTTGGCCGGTGATCCGGAAGTGAGAAAGGTTTATCTGGGCGCGAGTTTCTCGCTGGTATAGCAAAGCTGTTTCAGAGTTTTAAGTTTCGAGTTTCAAACGCAAACTCGTGAACTCGAAACTTGAAACACGAAACTTGAAACTATGGTGTTGTTACAACACAAACTTAGCGTAAAGCTCTCGCAACGCCAGATCCTCACCCCCGGCCTGGTGCAGATGGTCTCTGTCCTCGCGCTCAACAAGCTTGAGCTCAAGGACATGATCAACACCGAGATGGTCGAGAATCCGGTCCTTGAAGAACTGGAAGAGTCTGTTCCCCTGCTCGACGAAGTCGGCAAGAAGGAAGAAGACCGCGAGCGCGCCGCTGCCGCCACCAACGAAGAGAATCCCATCACCGCGGTCGAGAAGAAAGATCCCTTCGAAGAGATCGATTTCGGTTCCTTTTTTCAGGATTATCTCGATCCCGGATACCGCACCCACAGCGAAATGGAAGAGATCGAGCGTCCTTCGTTCGAGAACTTCCTGTCCAAGCCATCGAATCTGACGGACCATCTTGCCTGGCAGCTTGGCGCTTTGAGCCTGCGCCCCGAAGTTCGCGAAGCTGCCGACCTGATTATCGGCAATCTGAACGAAGATGGTTACCTGATTGCCAGCGATGACGAACTGCTGGGAGTAGCTCCCCCGGCGAGTCCGGAAGCGGACGCCCAGACTGCGAAGAGCATTGCCAGCGAAGTGCAGGCGTTAGGTATCGTCGATGCCGAGCCGCATGCGGATTCCCCAGAGTTTTCGAACACTGGAGGGATTTCAGAAGCATCCGATTTCCCATCCGATCCTGACCTGAGCCCTTCACCTTCTGCGGAAATTACGGCGACGAGTGAACCGGCATTTTCTGTGAGCAATGGTAACGGTGCTGCCGCTGTCGCTCCGGCGCCGGAAGTCGCCGTCTCGCCAAAATCAACTTTTCAGCCCAATTTCAGCGCCGCCGACCTGCAGGAAGCCTTGCAAGTTGTCCAGCAACTGGACCCTCCCGGCGTCGGCTGCCGCGATCTGCGCCAATGTCTGCTGAACCAGCTTCACTTCCATCAAGTGCAATTGGAGCAGCACAAAAACGGCAACGGCACTGCGCAGGTGTTGCAGGATGCGATGGCTGTCGTCGACCAGCACCTTCGCGGCCTGCAAAACAAGCAGCACAAAGAAATCAGCAAGGCGATCGGCCGTCCTATTGAAGCGGTGCAGACTGCGCTCGACTACATCCGCACCCTCGATCCGCGGCCCGGACTTCGCTACAACAAAGTCCAGGCTCGCCTTATCGAACCGGATGTCGCTTTCGTAAAGCACGGAGACGAGTGGCTGGTCATCATGAACGACGAAGACCTGCCACAGCTTCGACTCAACCCGGCCTACAAGAAGCTGGTGACGCGCGACGGCACCAACGACAAAAATACGCGCGATTACGTCAAGGAACGCTACAAGAGCGCCATTCAGCTCATCAAGAATATCGAGCAGCGCAAGCAGACCATCACCAAGGTCTGCTATTCCATCGTTGCGCGGCAGCAAGACTTTTTGGAACGAGGAATCGACTTCCTCAAACCCATGATGATCAAGGAGGTGGCCGAAGAAATCGGCGTGCATCCTTCGACGGTAAGCCGTGCTGTGGCCAGCAAATATGCCCACACACCACAAGGCGTATTTGAACTGCGTTACTTCTTCAGCGAGAGCGTGCAGGGCCCGGAGGGTGGCGGAACTTCGCTGCTCATCCTGAAGCGCCGGGTCAAAAAGCTCATTGAGGAAGAAGATCCCAGTCGCCCGTTGACCGACGAGCAGATCACCCGCATCCTGCAATCGCAAGGCATTCAGGTGACCCGCCGCACGGTGGCCAAATACCGCGAAGATATGCGCATCCCGAGCACGCACCAGCGCCGGGTCAAGAAATAGTAGAGCGGCGCTTTCAGCGCTGCGTACGAAACGTGGAAGGGCGCGGCTTTAGCCGTGCCGAACCGGTTACGGGAAAATGGGGCTTCAGCCCCTGAGGTTCGCTGTGAAGTGTTCTAAATGCAGTGCCCGTTTTAGCTCATCGAATTGAAATGGAGGGGCGCTCATGAACGTCGAGTACACCGGAAGACAGTACGAAGTCACTAACGCCATCCGCCACGAAGTTGAAACCGGCCTCACCAAAATCCGCAAAATCCTGGGCGATAAATTTGAAACGAAAGTCATCCTTGCCGTCGAAAAACACCGTCACAAAGCGGAAATCACCATCACTCCACGCAATGGTCCACTGGTCGGCCTCGCTCAAGCCAAGGACATGACCATCGCCGTCAACGAAGCTCTCGATCACCTCGAGAAACAGGCCATCAAGCACAAGACCCGTTGGCAGGCGAAGAAGCGTTCCGCTCGTAAGACTGAAGAAGCCAACAAGTGGAACGGCCACTCGGACCAGGAGGAAATCACCGCCGCCGTCGGTCTATCGGAAAAGACGGCAGTTCCAGTCCTGGTTCATAAATATCCCGCGGTAGCCAAGACGACCGAGGTTCATATCGTTCGCTCGGACGAAGCCGTCGCTATGCGCCCCATGACTCTTGAAGAAGCCATCAAAGAGGCTCACTTCAAAGACCGCGACGTCTTCATCTTCCGCGATCCCAAGGGAAAAGTGATGGTTCTGCATCGCGCCAGAGACGGCAAGATGCAGCTGATCGAAGTTCCTTAGTCTGGAGCATTTTGCGTTTCGATGTGCCCACTTCTCGCATTTTTCTTGCAGGAAGTGGGCATTCTAAATTCTGAGTTTCGTTTTCTGCGGTTCACACCTGCCTGGTTCAATCCTACGCGCCTGCATTCGGTTCGTTGCCGCGCGCGAATGTGTTGATTCCCGGAAGCCGAGAGGCGCGCAGCCGGGTATGTCATCATTAGACGATGAAGTGGCGATCGCTGGATGAGTCGTCGTCGCAAGTGGATGCGCGTCCGCTGCGGGAGATCTATGCCGAGCGCAAGGAATTGATTGCGAAATACGTTCCTGCTGAGACCCAGGCTGTGCATGCGCAGGCAGTGGCGGAGTTGAAGGCCCAAGGCATCGCCGCGAAAAGTCTGCCTATGGGCGCACAAGCGCCAGCTTTCGAACTGGCCGATCACGATGGGAAGATCGTGCGGTCGGCGGATCTGCTTAAGCGCGGGAAGTTCGTGCTCTGCTTCATTCGCGGACGATGGTGTCCGTTTTGCGTAGGGCAGATGGAAGCGATGAATCTGGTCGCGCCGTTGATTGCCGATGCAGGGGCTTCATTGATCGCGATTTCTCCCCAGACGGTGAAGCAGTTATTCTTTATGCACGATCAGCACAAGCTACGATTTCCGCTTCTCTCCGATGCGGGGAATAAAGTCGCGCGGCAGTTTGGGCTGACCTATAGGGTTCCCGCCGCACAGCAGGCGATCTATCGCAGGGCATTCGTCAATCTGCCCTTTACCAATGGGGACGACAGTTGGGAATTGCCGATACCGGCTACATTCATTGTGGATCGGGACGGAACGATTCTGTTCGCTTCGGCGAATGAGGATTACACGGAGCGGCCCGAACCAATGCGGACATTATCGAATGTCTCTCAACCTGAGGCGCGGCAAAGCCGACACGAGGGACCGTACGACAATGGAAGCCGCGTTGCAGTGGATGGGACTGTATAAGCGTCGACAGCGTAGCTGCACCGCCATACAGCAGTGGCGACTTCCACCCTCGTAGGGTTTCTCCGAGGGCTCTCGCCTCTTCAGGGATGACATCGCATAATGACACTGACATCGTGTACTCACACCGACATCGCCCCAGTTCCCAAACCTGTACACTAATCATTCATGCACTACATCTACGGGATCAATTCAGTCACCGAAGCGCTGAAGGCGCGCGGGCGTGCGTTCGAATGGGTCGGTATGGCGAAGGAACGCCACGACATCAGGCTCCAACGACTCATTGAAGACTGCCGCAAGATCGGCGTGCCCGTGCGATTCTTGCAGCGCACCGAACTCGATCGCATGGCAGGCAATGCGGCGCATCAGGGAGTCGTCGCCGTTACCTCGGCGAAGCAATACAACGATCTGAACGACGTGATCGCCTCCAAGCGGGGCCAGTACTCGCTTCTGGTCGTTCTCGATGGAGTGGAAGACCCACATAACCTGGGCGCGATTTTGCGCACGGCCGATGCCGCGGGTGCAAACGGAATCGTGATTCCCGAGCGGCGCGCCGCTGCGGTCACCGGAACCGTGACCAAGGCGTCAGCAGGAGCAAGCGAACATCTGCCGATTGCGAAGGTCACGAACATTGCGCGCACGGTAGAAGAGTTGAAGGAGAGCAACATCTGGACCGTGGGTCTCGACGAGCGCGGCACGAAAACCTACGACGCTTTGGACTACAACATGGATTGCGCAGTGGTGCTGGGTGGAGAAGGCAAGGGCCTGCACGACCTGGTCAAGCGCAAGTGCGATTTCCTGGTTTCGATCCCTATGCTCGGCAAGGTTCCTTCGCTGAACGTATCGGTCGCGGCCGGAGTTGTACTTTATGAGATCGTCCGGCAGCGCCGGACGAAAGAAGGCGCATCCCACTCAGAATGAAGTCTGTTTCCACGAAAGCTTGTCGAACGACCCTGTGGCTCCTCTGTGTCCTCTGTGGTCCGGCGTTGCATGCGTTTTCCCTAAACCGCGAGGCCTTCTCCATCTCCAAATATGATTTGAACGCTCAGGTCGAGCCTGAGCAACATCGTCTTGGCGTGCGCGGCAAGATCACGCTGCGCAACGATACTGCTGCTCCGCAGAAAGTCGCGGTGCTGCAGATTTCTTCCTCTCTCGACTGGCGCTCGATCAAAGCAGGGGACACGGCGCTCCAGTTCGTCCGGCAGCCGTTCACCTCGGACATCGATCATACGGGAAGCCTGTCGGAAGCAATCGTCACCCTGCCGCACGAGGTTGCGCCGCACGCAACCATCGACCTGGAGATCGCTTATGAAGGCGTGATCGTGCTCGATTCGACTCGACTCACGCGCATCGGCGCTCCCGAAGATGCCGCAACGAGTGCAGACTGGGATCAGATTGGGCCGGATTTCACTGGGGTTCGAGGCGCGGGGTACGTCGCGTGGTATCCGATTGCGACCGACGTGGCGAATTTGTCGGAGGGCGATAGTTTGTTCGAAGTTCTCGCGCGCTGGAAGGAACGACAGCAAGGAGCGACGACCCACCTGTTGATTCAGGTCTCGCGAGACAACGGAGCAGCGCCTGCGCGCCTGATCGTAGACGAGCCGTCTTGTGTGCTGGTTCTCAAGGAGAATGGCGAAGCTCAACTGCTGCAATCCGACTGCAATTTTCGATCTCTTGGTGCCTTGGTTCCATCGTTCGTTGTGGGGGAGTACGGGCAAGTCGATCGCCCGACGATCACAGTCTATAATCTGCGGACTCACGCCACGGCAGCAGAGGCTTATGCCGAGGCAGCGGGGAAAGTTGCTCCTTTAATTTCCGACTGGTTTGGGCGTGAGCGCGAAAAGGCAGTTACTGCCGATCTGCCGGACGCGAACGCGGCATCATTCGAAGCGGGCGCATTCCGGTTCACTCATCTCGGCGGCGAGTCTAAAGTTGTTGGCTTGGCGGCCGCGCACCAATTAACGCATGCGTCGTTCTCGTCTCCACGTCCCTGGATCGAAGAGGGTCTCGCTCACTTCGCGCAGGTGCTTTACCTGGAACAGGAGAGGGGACGGCAGGCCGCCCTGGATTATATGGGAGGCCATCGCTCGGCGCTGAAGGCGTTGGAGTCGCCGGAAGCACTCCAAAAACCGGATGACGAGGCAAACCGCTCGCTCATTAATACCTTCAACGAGGTGTTATATCGCAGCAAGTCGATGTGCGTCTGGTGGATGCTGCGCGACATGCTCGGCGACGCGGCGTTGAAGAAGGCAATTGCGTCCTACAAACCGGAGCAAGATAAGGATCCCTCGTACATGCCACGACTAATCACCGCGCAGACCCAGCGCGATCTGGAATGGTTCTTCGACGACTGGGTCTATCGCGACCATGGCCTGCCCGACTTCCGTGTTGAATCTGCATTCGCGCGAAAGACGATGAGGGATGCGTACACGCTGACCATTACGCTCGAGAACCTTGGAACTGCAGGCGCGGAAGTTCCTGTGATAGTCACGTCAGCCCATGGTGAAGTCAGGAAGCGAATCGAAGTGCGCGCGAAGAGCAAGACGACGGTTCGCGTCGAGATGCCCGGGCTTCCTCAGGAGATTCTGGTGAATGACGGCAGCGTCCCGGAGAGCGACACAGCGAATAATACGTTCAAGGTCCCCGCACCGCAGGAGTGAGCTTTCACCACGGAGGCACTGCGGCGGCGAGAAAGTCAGAAAGCGGAAGGCAACGGTCCGCTGCACGAAGAGCCCCATGCGTCCGGGCAACTGGGCGATGTGATGAAGAAATAATTCGGTTGGAATTCGCAGGCAGTATCGGGTTAAGGTCAAAGTCTGATCCTTCACCACACAGGACACCACAAACAGGAATCTACGGTTTCCTTCGTGATCCTTCGTGCCCTTGGTGGTTGATTGCCCTTAGTGATTGATATCTACGGCGCAGAGCTGAACCGGATCAGCGCCTGAAGTTTCTCTGCAGCGGCTCCGGAGTCGATCGACTTTGCCGCCAGCGGGATCGCACCTGCGATGTGATCGGCTTTACCGGCAGCGACGAGCGCGGCAGAAGAGTTCAGCAACACGACATCACGGCGTGCAGACCTCTCTCCATTCAGAATGGCGCGAATGATTCCGGCATTTTCGTTCGCGTCTCCGCCGGCAATTTCCTGAAGCCTGGCGCGCTTCATGCCAAATTCTTCCGGCTCGACTTCATAGGATCGCACCGAACCGGCACGCGCTTCGGCAATCCGCGTCACGCCGGTAATGGTGATCTCGTCGAGGCCATCAAGACCGTGGACGACGAGTGCGCGGCGCAATCCCAACATGCTTAAGGCCTCTGCAAGTTTCTCGACAAGATCGAGGGAATAGACGCCGACGACTTGGCCGGAGGCGCGGGCCGGATTAGTCAGTGGGCCGAGCAAGTTGAACATCGTGCGCATGCGCAACTCCCGGCGTACACCTTGCACCTGCCTCATCGCGGGATGCAGATTCGGCGCGTAGAGAAAGCAGATGCCAACTTCGCGCAGGCAGCGAGCCGCGTCCTGGGGCGAAAGCTGGATGTTCACGCCGAGCGCTTCGACGACATCGGCCGAGCCACACTTGGAACTGATGCTGCGATTGCCATGCTTGGCGACGCGGACGCCTGCTCCGGCGGTGACCAGCGCGGTGGCTGTAGAAATGTTGAACGTCCCGCTGGCATCGCCGCCGGTGCCGCTGGTGTCGATCAGAGAATCTGTGGCGGGCTCTTCGAGCAGGGCATCGCGACCAGTGCCGCTAACGGCGAGAGGTTCGAGTCCGTTGCGCTCGATCGGGAGCGGCGCCGCGGCGCTACGGATCGCCTCGGCGAAGCCAACGATCTCTTCGACGGTCTCGCCTTTAATGCGCAGCGCGATGAGCAGCGCGGCGATCTGGGCGTCGGTGCACTTGCCGCCGAGGACGTCGGTCATGACGGCGCGCGCTTCGTCGCGGCTGAGGGATTGCGTCTGCTCAGCGACGGCCGGATTCGCGAGACGGTGGAGGGCGTCGAGGATCATGTGTGCTGGCGGCATTGTACGGCATCAACACTTCTTCACCACAGAGGGCACGGAGGGCACGGGAGAAAACGTTTTTCTCGATCATCGTTCCGCAGAGACTGTTCCCGTCAGGCGTTTTGCCAGGTACTCACGCCAAGCCTCTGGCAGCGCTGGAGTGGCGATGGCTTTTTCCAGCAGCGTGCGGTTGTACCTGTCCCTGACAAACAAGAGGTTCATCTCGGAGATCGTGATGGCGTCGGGCTCATGGCTCAGGAACTGCAACGCCTGCCCATTCTCGACCACGCCTTCTTGTTCCACGGAGAAGTAAAATCCGCTGCGGCCGCTGCGCAGAAAGAGGTCGATCATGTCGTCGCGCTGAAACTTGGCTGCCAGCTTGTAGCAGGGCATGCGCGGCTGGCGGATCATGAGGATGGCGGACCCTATGTTCAGGCGGTCTCCGATGTGGAGATCGGATTCAAAGAGTCCTTCGGTAGTGAAATTCTCACCGAACGAGCCCCAAGGAAAATTCTTGCCCCACGGAAGATCCATGCCGGGGAGTTCGTCACGCCAGAGCGGGTAGTGTTCGGAAGGATATCCGTAGACAGCTTTGTTTGGCCCCCCGTGAACGCTGAGATCGGCTTGGCGGTCGCCATCAAGATTTAACGTGCGAAGCGGAACCGGGCCGCTGACCGGCCGCTTGAAGATGCCCGTATCGATCGTTCTGCCCTGATAGACCATAAGGCTCGGGCGACCAACGTTGAGAGAAATTAACTTCACGATCTGGCGTCCCTTCTGATCTTTCTGTTCGTTTTTCGATGTTTTCGCAGAAGAAAGGGCGCAGGATTGTTGGCGTTGTGCTGAGGATGCGCCCATCTTAGGAAAAACTTCCTCCACGGAAGCGAATATGCGCGCTGGCCGTTTGCCCAAGTCTTGGTTTCTTCTATAAAATCAAGGGTTTGCTGCCCGCAGTGCGACGCCGCAAGCAGATCCTTCCGAGTCTTAACTGAAGAGTCATCATTATGAAAATTCATGAGTATCAGGCAAAGGCAATCCTTAAAAAGTATGGTGTATCGGTACCGCGTGGATCGATGGCCACTTCGCGCGAAGAGGCAGAAACGATCGCGAAAGAGTTGCTCGACTCCGGGTCGAGCGGAGTGGTGGTAAAGGCGCAGATCCATGCTGGAGGCCGCGGCAAGGGCGGAGGCGTGAAGATCGCCAAATCCGTGGACGAGGCAGCCGATCTCGCCGGCAAGATGCTGGGCATGAAGCTGGTCACGCACCAGACAGGCCCCGAGGGCCGCATCGTGCGCCGGTTGCTGATTGAAGAAACGCTGCCCATCGAGAAAGAACTGTACCTGGGAATCCTGGTCGACCGCGCCGAAGGCAAGCCGGTGTTCATGGCTTCCGCGGCGGGCGGAATGGAGATCGAGCAGGTTGCTGCGGAGAATCCCGATGCGATTCTCAAGCAGCATATTGATCCCGGCATGGGACTGGAAGCTTTTCAGGCACGCAAGATCGCATTTCAGCTGGGCCTGGGAGCGAAGCAGATCGGTCCGGCGGTCCAGTTTCTGACGAGCTTGTATAAGGCTTTTCTCGATACGGACTCTTCGCTGCTGGAGATCAATCCTTTTATTACGACCACCGACGGGCGGCTGTTCGCACTCGACGCTAAGATCAACTTCGACGACAACGCGCTCTTCCGGCACGCCGATCTTCGCGAGCTGCGCGACATTACAGAAGAAGATCCGCTTGAAGTCGAGGCCTCGAAGTACAGCCTGAATTACATCAAGCTCGACGGAAACGTGGGATGCATGGTCAATGGCGCCGGCCTGGCGATGGCGACCATGGACATCATCAAGTACGCCGGCGGCATGCCGGCGAACTTCCTTGACGTTGGTGGAGGCGCCAGTTCCGAGCAGGTCGCGCACGCGTTCGAGATCCTGCTGAGCGATAAAAATGTAAAAGCTGTCTTGATCAATATTTTCGGCGGCATTCTGCGCGTCGATACGCTGGCAACTGGCGTGGTCGAAGCGGCACGCAAAACAAACATCAAGCTGCCGATCGTGCTGCGGCTCGAAGGAACCAACGTCGACGAGGGCAAGAAGATCCTGCAGAATTCAGGATTCAACTTCGCCGTGACCGACACCATGAAAGACGCGGCGGATAAAGTTGTTGCCGCAGCCCGCGGGACCGCGGGCGTTACAGAGTGGCGATAGAAAGTCGGTGGAAGAGCGGCTCTTCAGGGCCGCGTCCCAGGTTAAATTCATACGGGCTTTAGCCCGGGTGGTCGAAGCGAGGTAATTTCATATGGCAATCTTGGTTAATAAAGATACGAGAGTCTTAGTGCAGGGCCTGACCGGCCGCGAAGGTACGTTTCACGCCAAAGCGAGCCAGGCGTACGGGACAAAGATTGTGGGTGGCATAACTCCTGGAAAAGGCGGAACCACCCATGAGGGCTGGCCTATTTTTAATACGGTGCGCGACGCGGTCGATAAGACCGGCGCGAATGCAACTGTGATCTTCGTTCCGCCGCCTTTCGCGGCCGACGCAATCATGGAAGCCGCCGATGCCGAGATCGACCTGATCGTCTGCATCACGGAAGGTATTCCGACGCTTGATATGGTGAAGGCGTGGGAATTTCTGCAGGATCGGCGCTCGCGGCTGATCGGGCCGAACTGTCCCGGCATTATTTCGCCGGGCAAGTGCAAGATCGGCATCATGCCCGCGTCGATTCATAAAGAGGGAAATATCGGCATCGTTTCGCGCTCCGGCACGCTTACCTATGAAGCCGTGCACCAGTTGACGCAGCGCGGCATTGGTCAATCGACCGCGATCGGCATTGGCGGCGATCCGATTATCGGAACGAATTTCATCGACGCGCTGGATCTCTTCAACCGCGATCCAGAGACCGAGGCCGTGATTATGATCGGCGAGATCGGCGGGAATGCCGAGGAACTGGCGGCCGAGTTTGTGAAAACGCACATGAAGAAACCGGTGGTGGGATTCATCGCCGGACAGACGGCGCCTCCGGGACGCCGCATGGGACACGCCGGCGCGATTATCTCGGGCGGGAAGGGAACCGCAGCCGAGAAGATCAAAGCGTTGGAAGCCTGCGGGATCAAAGTTGCGAAATCGCCGGCTCAAATTGGAGAGACGCTGGCCGCGGCTGTGGGCGTGAACGCTTAGTTCCGCTCGTAAAGACGTAGATAATTACGTCTTGACTTACACGTTGTGAGAAGACGTTGCTGGCAACGTCTCGACAAAAGACTATTCTTGAGGACCGATAACTGAACTTATGAAGACCTTGGAAAGAACCCTTACCATCATCAAGCCTGACGCCGTGCGCAAGAACGGCGTCGGCGACATCATTGAACAATTTGAGAAGAATCACTTCCGCATTCTCGCCATGAAGATGCTGGAAATCTCCAAGCATCAGGCCGAGCAGTTTTATGCGGTACACGCCAGCCGTCCTTTTTACAACTCGCTGACGGATTTCATGTCGAGCGGTCCGATCGTGGCGCTGGCGCTGGAGAAAGAGAATGCGATCGCCGATCTTCGCAAGCTGATGGGCGCTACCAATCCTGCCAATGCCGAAGAAGGTACGATCCGGAAGAAGTGGGCGACCAACATTGAGTTCAACGCGATTCATGGATCGGATGCGGAAGATACGGCCCGCTTCGAGTTGAGCTTCTTCTTCGCCGGATATGAACTAGCGAAGTGACGGCGTTTTTGCGGGCGGACCCTGAGCTTGCCGAAGGGGGGAGTCCGCAGCCGTCATCCTGAGCGAAGTCGCTGACCGCAAGGCGGTAGCGACGAAGTCGAAGGATCTCCAAATGCCTGTCGTTCAAATCACAATGCTCGCGGGCCGCACCGCCGATCAGAAACGCAAGCTTGCCAAGCGCATCACCGATGCCATGGTAGAAGAGGCCGGAGCGCGTCGCGAAGGTGTCGTCGTTGCATTTCACGAGGTGTCGAAAGAAAGTTACGCTTCCGGCGGCGAGTTGATGATCGATAAGGCGCCGCCGAAATAGTTACCGCCAGACCCACCGGATTACCCTCGTAATACATCTTTCGACCCTGCCGCTGTTTACACTTCGCTCGAAAGCGAGGTTCCATCATGAAAACTTGGACAGTGGCCGCCGCACTGCTTTTTGTCAGTACATGCGGTTTTTCCCAGACGGCAGACACAGCCGCCACGGCAAGAAAATCCTGCGACGATTTGAAAGCTGAAATCACGAAAAAACTGGACGCGAAGAATGTTGTCGGTTATTCGCTCGAGGTTGTCGACAAGGGCAAAAAAGGCGATGGGAAAGTAGTCGGCGGCTGCGACGGCGGGACGAAGAGCATCGTGTACAGCCGCGGCGTCGCCTCGCAGCCCAAGGCTTCGGACGAGAAGAAGCAGTAATAGTCGTGTTGTGTGGGGCGCGGACGCATTCGTCCGCCCCGCGTCGCGAAGCGAGCGTCCTGTCAGCTATCCTAGCGGCTCTAACAAATGCCCTTCCACGCGCTCGGCAATCCTGGGCAGTTCCTTCTTTGCGTGTTGCAGAAAGTGTGGCGCGGCGCGGTGGGCTTCGAGCGCCGCGTCATCTTTATATTGTTCGTAGATAAAAAACCGGCGCGCTTCGGTTTTGTGCCGGTGCACCTGGTACATGGCACATCCGGGCTCTTTGCGGGAGTGCTCGGTCAGCTTTTCGAAGAGTGCGGCAACTTCAGCTTCGTGTCCAACTTTCGCCATCCAGGTGACAGCCAACACCACCATCTGCTTGCTCCTTCGCCTCGGCGCGCGGCTCGCTCAGCGAGCCGATTTGAGAAATACCCAAGCCGGGGAGGACATTCTAGGCTTTCTTTGCGGCGACCTTCAACTCCGTAATGAAATCGTCGACCAGAATGGTGTGGTCGCGATCCGGCCCGGTCGAAATCATACCGGCACGTGCCCCGGATTCTTTTTCAACGAAGGCCAGGTATTCGCGAGCGGCCTTCGGCAATTTGTCGTACTGGACGATGCCTTCCGTCGAGGTTCGCCACCCGGGCAGCTTTTGGTAAACGCATTCAATCTTCTCGTAGCCGCTGGCGTGCGCAGGAGCTTCATCGGTCGGCTTTCCGTCGATCTTGTAGCCCACGCAAACCGGAATCTCCGCCAGCTCATCCAGCACGTCGAGCTTGGTGACAACAAGCCAGTTCGTGCCGTTGATCATGCCCGAATAGCGCAGCAGCGGCAGATCAAGCCAGCCGGTGCGCCGAGGACGTCCAGTCACAGCGCCATATTCGTTGCCCCGCTTGCGCAGGTTGTCGCCGGCTTCTCCCATGTCCTCGCTCGGGAACGGTCCCTCACCGACGCGCGTGCAGTAGGCCTTCGTAATCCCGATAACGGTGTTGATGGCATTCGGAGCCACGCCAGTTCCGATCACGGCTCCGCCAGAAGTCGCGCTGGAGGATGTTACAAACGGATAGGTGCCGTGGTCGATGTCGAGCATCGTGCCTTGCGCGCCTTCAAACAGAATCGACTCGCCCTGGTTCAGCGCCTGGTTCAGCAGCATGGCCGTATCGCACACAAAAGGGGCGATCTTCTCGGCGGCTTGCGCGTACTCCGTGTACATCTTGTCGGGATCCAGCGGTTCGGTATTGAACAGCGCGTGCGCGATCATGTTCTTTTCGCGCACAGCATTTTCGATGTGCTTCTTGAGCAGCTTCAAATCGAGCAGGTCGGCGACACGCAGCCCGCGCCGGCCCATTTTGTCTTCGTAGGCGGGACCAATCCCGCGTGAAGTGGTGCCAATCTTCACACGTCCGGGAGCATTCTCAGCCGCCAGTTCGATCATGCGGTGGTAAGGAAGAATGACGTGGGCGCGGTTCGAGACGTAGAGATTGCCGTCGACCTTCACGCCTGCTTCTCGCAGAGCGCCAACCTCCTTGAGAAACGCAAGCGGGTCGAGGACGACTCCATTCCCGATGACGCTGCGGCATCCAGTGCGCAGCACGCCGCAAGGCACGAGTTGAAGAATGAACTTCTTGCCGTTGATGATTACGGTGTGGCCGGCATTGTGTCCGCCGGCATAGCGGGCGACGACGGAGAAGTTGTGGGACAACACGTCGACGATCTTGCCTTTACCCTCATCGCCCCACTGGGCCCCCACGATCACCGCAGTCTTGCCTTTTTTCAATTCCAGCTCCCACGAGAAAAATGATTCGGGCGGGCGCATGCCTACGCCGCTCCCGGGTTCGCACACTCCTTACCCGCGGCGGATGTCTTGCACAAAATTACTGGGATATGAGCGGAGAAGACGTGTACGAGTTATCTTAACGTGTCGCCATAGCGAATAGCAACGGAGGCTAGTGCGCTGGGCCAAACTGGTAAGATGCGGATGTAATCACGAAATTGCGGCGGGAATAATTCCGTTAACGGTGGCTGATGCCGAAATTTGAAAAGCATATCTTTGTTTGCGGAAACCAGCGTCCGTCCGGGAATCCCCGGGGATGCTGCGATCCTTCCGCTGAAGCCCGGTTGCAAAAGCTCTTCAAGCAGAAGCTGGCGCAGCTCGGGCTGAAAGATAAAGTGCGTGCCAACCAATCAGGGTGCCTCGACCAATGCGAGCACGGTCCAACCGTGGTCGTCTATCCGGAGGCCGTCTGGTATGGCCACGTCACCGAAGCTGATGTCGATGAGATTATCGACGCACACATCATTGGCGGGAAACCGGTCGAGCGTCTTCGTCTTGCAGAGACTTGCCTGAACACGGAGAGTTGCGAACATCGCAACCGCAGATCCTAAGCTGCAGCCGCTTTGCTTTTTCTGGCGCGCCCTCGTACCTTGATTCCATGCCCGCTTACTTTACTCCTGAACTTTTCCGTTTTCTGACTCGCCTCAAGCGCAACAATAATCGCGACTGGTTTCAAGCTCACAAAGACGAATACGAGGCCGTCGCGCATCAGCCCGCGCTGCATTTCATCACCGAGTTCGCCGGACCGCTGTATGACATCACTCCGTATCTGCTGGCAGATCCACGAATATCGCGAGGTTCTTTATTTCGCATTTACCGCGACACGCGGTTTTCCGCCGACAAGAAGCCCTACAAGACGCATGTCGCCATGCGATTCTCGCACCGCGGCAAAGATGTGCACTCTCCCGGTTTCTATCTCCATCTGGAGCCGGGAGGATGCTTTGCAGCGTCGGGTCTGTGGCATCCCGAGCCGCCGACCTTGCTGAAAGTACGCAATGCAATAGTCGAGCGATGCGATGAGTGGCGGCCGGTTCGCAAGTTGCTGAACTGGGACGATGCCACGAAGCTGTCGCGTCCGCCCCGAGGATTTCCATGCGATCACGAATTTGTGGACGACCTGAAGCTGCGCGACCTCGGCACCGCGATCGAGTTTACCGATGCACAGGCCTGCAGTCCCAGGTTCATGACGACGTTCGCGACAGCCTGCAAGAAGATGTCGCCGCTGGCAAGCTTTCTAAGCAGCGCGCTCGGCCTGCAGTTCTGATGAATTGTGGCAACGCAATGTGGGGACAGCCGCGCCCGGCTGCCCGTCGAACGCAGTTCGACCCGCTATTCCTTGCCTTGCTGCTTGTGAATCTCATCTAATCTTTTCTTTAAATATTCCCGGTATTCCTTCTGGAGCTCCGGGTCCTTGGGAGATCCGTAGATTTCCGAGGACTTGTATTTTCCTTCATCGAACTTTTTCTTCGTCCACTCGTCGTGGATGTGAATTTCGTCCGCGCGATCCAGCATCTCCTTGACGAATTGCGGCGGCACGAAATACACGCCTTCACGATCGCCCACGACCAGGTCGCCAGGCATGACGGTGACGCCGCCGATTCGCACTGGCACGTTGATGCCGGTGAGCATGACGTTATCGATCGGAGTGGGATCGGCATAGCGGAAATAGCCCGGCATGTCGATCTCAGAGATGCCGTCGAGGTCGCGAATACTGCCGTCGACAACCAGCCCGCCGCCGTGCGTAGCTTTCATGACGTAATAAAAGAGATTGTCGCCGACGATCGTGCCATCAACTTTCTTGCCGAATAGATCGACGACCAGCACATCTCCGGGCTGCAGCATGTCGATGGCGAACTGGTTACTGAGTTCCGGCAGTCCCTGTTTCTTGGCCTTAGCTTCGGCCACATCATCCACGTCGGCGCGCTGCGGCATGAACTGCACCGTGAATGCCCGTCCCACCATGGTCTTTCCGGGATGAAGGATCTGAAATCCATCTGCGTACTGATTGTTGTAATGCTTCTCCTGCAGCGTGGACCAGACCTCTTCCGCAGAGAGGCCGCGAGCGCGTTCCAGCATGGAGTCGGGGATCTTGGGGCGTCCATCGGGGAACCGGTCGAATGGCGATTTCGCCGTGTAGTCGATCAAGTCCTGCTTGGGAAACGTGAACAACTGGGCGTAAGCGCATGTCGAGGCAAGAACCATGGCGAAGCAAATTACACGACCGAAAGTTCTGATCGAAATGCGCAGGGGCGTTCTCATCGGGGAAGTCTCCTCATCGCGGAGTTTTTCGAAGCTCGCCGTTGCCAGCGAGCATACAATTCTAAGTCGTGTGAGGCACGTTGTGTGTGCGACCGGTACTCGATCAAAGATTCGTATCAGGGCATGCCTTCAGGCATGCCGTCCTAAACGGCTATACGTTCGCGGCTTTAGCCGCTGCGGAGTGGGAAAA
This sequence comes from Terriglobia bacterium, assembly GCA_963711365.1. GTDB lineage: Bacteria > Acidobacteriota > Terriglobia > Terriglobales > Acidobacteriaceae > Sulfotelmatobacter. The sequence continues at coordinate 156,839 of CAVQDY010000003.1, forward strand.
ACACTGATTCGAATCCTCGACGCGCATCGCCACGACAGGACGGAATCATGACTGAAAAGAACTGGGGCAGATTCGATCGGCGTGATCTATTGAAGACCTCGGCGATAGCGCTCGGGGGAGCGCTACTCGCAGACCCCATGAATGTTTACCCGAAAGCGGTAAATACAAACTCCGGTCCTTCAAGCCTGAAGATCACTGATCTGCGCGTGGCGACCGTGGTAAAGCCCGGACCAAGCCCGTGCCCGATTATCCGCATCGATACCAATCAGGGAGTGTACGGATTGGGCGAGGTCCGCGACGGAGCGAGTCCGACCTACGCGCTATTTCTCAAGAGCCGCATCGTCGGCGAGAATCCGTTGCAGCTCGACAAGATTTTCCGCAAGATCAAGCAATTCGGCGGCCATGCGCGCCAGGGCGGCGGAGTTTGCGCCATCGAGATGGCGCTGTGGGACATCATGGGCAAGGTGTACAACGCCCCCGTGTACACCCTGCTCGGCGGCGGCAAGTTCCGCGACAAGATCCGGATTTATGCCGATACCACGGAGTCGAAAGATCCAAAAATCTACGCGCAGCGAATGAAAGAGCGCAAAGAAGTCATGGGACTGACCTGGCTCAAGATGGATCTCGGGGTCGAGATGGTCGCCGATACGCCCGGGACAGTAACCAATGCCTCCGATCTTGATCAGTGGCAGGAGAACCAACTCCCGCATCCGCTGCTGGCCATGGAGGTGACGGACAAAGGCATCGCGATGCTGGAAGAGTACGTAGCCGCGGTGCGCGATGCCGTCGGCATGGACATTCCGCTCTCGATGGATCATCTCGGGCATCTGGGCGTGAAGTCGATCATCCGGCTCGGCAAGGCCTACGAGAAGTACAACTTGTCGTGGATGGAAGATGTGATTCCCTGGATGTACACGGATTTGCTGAAGCAGATTGCAGACCAGAGTCCTACGCCGATTCTGACTGGCGAAGATATCTACCTGAAAGAGCCGTTCCGCGTGCTCTGCGAAAAACATGCGGTGGGGAAGATCCAGCCAGATCTGGCGACGGCCGGAGGAATTCTCGAAACCCACAAGATCGGCGACATGGCGGAAGAGTTCGGCGTGCCCATGGCGATGCACTTTGCCGGAACGCCCGTCGCCTGCATGGCCAATGTCCATTGTGCGGCGGCGACGCTGAATTTTCTGGCACTCGAGAATCACTCGCTGGATGTGCCGTGGTGGTCGTCTCTGGTGCAAGAGGGAACAAAGGCCCCGATCGTCAACCACGGCTGGATCGAGGTGCCGGAGCGTCCCGGCCTGGGCGTGACCTTGAATGAAGATGTGGTTCGGCAGCACCTGGCGCCGGGCACCACATATTTCGAGCCTACTCCTCACTGGGACCAGGAGCGTTCTTGGGACCGCCTGTGGAGTTGAGAGTCGCGCTCCTCCCGTAAAATGCTGAATTTCATGGCAGCTATACGTGTTGACGATAGTCGTTACAACGAGTAATATCAGACGAATGACTGGCAAAATGAGCGCGAATCGCCGGTTCGGCGGCCCCGAGGAGAATCTCTTCGTCAGCCTGCTTCGAACTGCAGAGCTTTTGTCGCGCAACGTGGAACAGGTATTGAAAACGGGCGATGTCTCGCCGACACAATACAACGTGCTGCGCATTTTACGCGGCGCGCCCCAAGGATTGACTTGCAATGAGATCGGGAAGCGAATGATCACGCGCGATCCCGACATCACCCGTTTGCTCGACCGGCTGGAAAAACGCAACCTGATTTCCCGCTGTCGCGAGACCAGGGACCGCCGTCAAGTGCAGACCCGCATCACTCCCGAGGGGCTGCGTCTTCTGAAGGAGCTTGATGGTCCGGTCACCGAGGTTCACCGTCAGCAATTGGGCCATTTAGGGCGTGAAGGCGTGCGCAGGCTCCAGGAATTGCTGGAGAAGGCGCGGCAAAAGGCCATGTAATTTTTTTGCATCGATGGTCGTTATCACGATCATCTGTATAACATCTGAATCAAAGGAGGATTTCCCATGAGTACCACCGCACCCGCAGCCAGCACCACAATCTGGAACATCGATTCCGTCCACTCCAGCGCTCAGTTCAAGGTCAAACACATGATGATCTCGAATGTGAAGGGCGAGTTCACTTCCATCACAGGCAGCCTGAAATACGACGGCGAGACCATCGCCAATTCTTATGTTGAGGCTTCGATCGATGCCAAAAGCATCAACACGCGCGACGCGCAGCGCGATGCGCACCTGAAGAGTCCCGACTTCTTCGACGTCGAAAAGTTCCCCGCGCTAACCTTCAAGTCCACTCGCACTTCGAAAAAAGCGGATGGCGAACTCGCGGTTGCCGGAGAGCTGACCATCCATGGCGTGACTCGCCCCGTAGTGTTCGAAGTGGAAGGACCGAGCGCGCCCATGAAGGATCCCTGGGGCAACATCCGGCTCGGACTCTCGGCCAGCACCCGCTTCAACCGCAAGGATTTTGGTTTGACGTGGAACTCAGCGCTCGAAACAGGTGGGATCCTAGTCGGCGACGAGGTTGCTATCACCCTGGATGTGCAGTTCGTCAAGGCGTAACTGTGAGCCGGTTTGCCGGCGTGAGCGGAAGGGGAAGGACCTCCAGCCATCGATGATTGCGTATCAGTTGGTAGGCCCGGCAGGAGTCGAACCTGCAACCCTCGGATTAGAAATCCGATGCTCTATCCGCTTGAGCTACGGGCCCCCTGTGTAATCAACAACTTGCAATCAACACCTTAGTGCTCTTGTCCGATAAGTCTGATAAGGATTTGGTGTTGGTGATGACCAGGACCGAAGTCCTTGCGTTGCTAAAGCCTGCCGGACCTCGCAAAAGGTTCCGCAGGCAAACCGGCTCTGTTGTTAAACGCACAGACGGATTTTACATCAGGTACTACAAAGACGGTGACGGGGGTGACCGTACCAAGGTCACCGAGCGTCTGTGCGACCTCACCGTGCTTGATCCAAAGAAGCGTGAGTTGCTTGCCCAATCCCAACTTTCAACCATCAACAATCTGCGTCATGCGGAGCTGCGCTCACGGGCCCCAACCCCGGCACTCACCATTGATGTTTTTTCGCGTGACACATACCTGCCTTGGGTGAAAACCAACAAGCGATTCCCGACCGTGCGTGGTTATAAATACGATTGGAAACTGTACGTCAAAGAGCACCTTGGGAACCACGAACCTCGACATCTCATCGCGCCGCACAAAGTCAAGTAGCCGCCGTAAAGACTCCGATCTTCGCCTTGGAGTTTTTTCCACAGCGAAATCGCATTCCTTGTGACATCCAACCTTGACCCTCGAAATCAAAAGCCCAGAATGAAAGCCTGCGCATTGCACCCCAGAGTCGTCCGGAGATTCGACCCGACTGGAACGGCATAGTTCGGGTCCAGAAATCGAACCAGCTAAGTGCTTATTCCAGAAGATTTTGCGAGTAAGTCCTTCTTTGACAATATCTTGCGAGGCATGCGGACTTTCTTAATTGCGTAACTCACTTTAAATCAATAGTTTGCGCGGTACGGCGAAAAATAGCTTCTTTAGAGAATGCCAAGTAAGTCCCTTAGAGTCAATATTTTACCTATAAACTATTTAGAATCAATAATTTGCGGCCCGAAGATGGGTATCTACAGAGCTAACATCAACAAAATCAAGATTTTGCGGGAAAGGCTAGAAAAACACACTTGTTGACAGCGCTAACTGATCGCTTTCTTCTCAAACTGCCGCAGGCCAACCACCAGCAGCAGGATGTCAAAGAAGCACAGCACCACCAGGATCGCGATGGTCGAGAGATGCGGGAACTGCGGCACCAGGGCGGCGCGCAGTCCTTCGCTGGCGTACACCAGCGGGTTTACCAGCACGACTTTTTGCAGGATCGGAAATGTCTTCAGCGCGCTCCAAGGATAGTACGTGCAGCCGAAGAAGATCATCGGCGTGATCACCATGCTGAACATCAGGCCAATGTGCTGCTGGTTCATGGTGCAGCCGAGCGCCAGCCCTCCGGCGGCAGAGAACAGGGCGACCAGCACGAGCATCACAACAAACCTGAGCGGATTATGAATGCTGATGTCGACCCCCGGCCGCAGCACGAGCCAAGCCATCGGAAGGACCACAAGTCCGGCCAGAATCGCTTGCAGCATTCCCGCGACGACTTTCTCGATCGCGATCCACGAGATGTCGATGGGGGCGAGCAGGCGGTCTTCAATCTCGCGCGTCCACTGGAACTCGGCGATCAGCGGCATGGCCACTGCCCAGATTCCGGTGAACACCATGCTGATCGCGATGATGCCCGGCAGCAGCAGGCTCTTGTAGGAGACCGGCATGTATCCGCTGCCCACCATGACTTTCCCGAAGATAAAGACGAACAGCAACGGCTGCAGGAATGTCTGAAAAATGATTTGAACAATGTTCCGCCGTGCCACGTGGGCGTCGCGAGCCAGCATCGCACCAAAGGCTTTCCAGTTCAATCGCGCAAACTCCTTCCGGTATGGTGCAGGAACAGGTTTTCGAGACTGGGCTCGGAGATGTGGACGTCCGACAATTCTGCGCCCGCCGCTGCCGCGATCGTGGCAACTTCGGGGATGAGAGATCCTCCGCGGTCGGCATATACATCGGCTCCCGTGGAATCCAGCGGACGCACCTCGCGCACTCCAGCCAGCGCTTGCAGCCGTTGCAGCAACTCGGGCGTCGGCTTGCCGAAATGCAGCCGTAACAGAAATCCTCCGGGGATCGATCGCTTCAATTCCGTCGGAGTTCCTTGCGCGATGACGCGACCATGGTCGACGATGACCAGCCGCTGGCAGAGCGCGTCGGCCTCTTCCATGTTGTGCGTGGTCAGCACGACAGTTTTTCCCATCTGGTTGTATTCGCGAATGATCTCCCAGAGCAGAATGCGCGTCTGCGGATCGAGCCCGGCGCTTGGCTCATCGAGAAAAAGAACTTGCGGATCATGCATCATGGCGCGCGCGATCGACAGGCGCTGCGCCATCCCGCCGGAAAATCCGCGCACCATCTGGGCCGCGCGATCGGTCAGTTTGAATTTCTCCAGCAATTCGTCCGCGCGCTTCGCGCCTTCTTTCGGCGGAATGCCAAAGTACGCCGCATGGAAAATCAGAATCTCGCGCGCCGTCAAAGAGAAATCGAGATTCGGACGCTGCGGCACCACGCCGATGAGGCGCTTCACCTTGGCCTGTTCCTGCCAGACTTCGTGTTCGCCGATCCAGGCATGGCCGCTGGTGGCGCGCACGCGCGTCGTAACGATACCGATCGTCGTCGATTTTCCCGCGCCGTTCGGCCCAAGCAATCCGAAGATCTCGCCGGGCATGACTTCGAGAGACAGGCCATTCAGGGCGGTGACCTGCGCCTTCGGCTGCTTCGAACCCTTCGCATCCCCGCGAGCGATGAAGCCGCCCGTCGCTCCCAGCGGAGGCGCAGAGTTGTACACCTTGCGCAGATCTTCTGTGCGAACACCAACCGCCATGTGTGAGATCCCCGGAGAAGTTACGTGCAGGTTCTGGCAGTATAACGCAGCGGCGCGCGCGGAAGTTACGCTTGGAGTCGGGATGGATTGGTGGGATGATTGCATCAAATGTCTCTACTGTCCCGTAGCTTCGATGTGCCGTGGCTCGACGTCATGTCATTAGTCGTCGCAGCCACTCTTCTCGAAGCAGCCGTAACCGGCCGGGGCACTACGCGCGGTCGTCGATGGCAGGTGGCACCATGGCTGCAACCAATATTTGCGGTGGTCGGTTTTGTTGTCCTCGCCTTCGGGTTAACCGATCTTTTTCGCAGGCTTCTGAGGTAATCAAGGCTTGGTCTTTCAGCACCTAGTCGACGTGCTCACCTTCCGACATGAAGCTTTGCTCTGCGGGTGGGAGACGGTCCCCGGGACGCGCCCAGAAGACGTACAACGTCGGCCATAAAATCACGCTGACCAGGAGTTCGACGATGAGGCCGCCGACGATCACGATGGCGAAGGGCCGTTGTGAATCAGACCCGATGTCGTGTGACATGGCGGCCGGTAGCAGGCCAAGGGTCGCGACGAGCATGGTCATCATGATGGGACGGAGACGTAGCGCTGCTCCTTCCTTCGCCGCGTCGCGCATCGGCAGGCCGCGCGTACGGAGCTGGTTGATGTACTCGATCATGATGACGCCGATTTCGACAGAAACTCCGATGAGGGCCAGAAATCCAAGTCCCGATGACACGCTGAAATGAGTTCCCGTCATCAACAGACTGAGAAATCCTCCGAGCGGCGAGAGTGCTACGACCGCAAGGATCAGGAAGACCCACTTCCATGATCCGAAGGCGGTGTAAAGGATGAAGGCCATCAGCAGCAGAGTGACCGGCACAATGATGGCCAAGCGACGGTTGGCCCGCTGCTGGCTCTCATATTCGCCCGTCCAGTCGAGATGGTAGCCTTCGGGAAGCTTGACCTTCTGCCCGACCTCTTCGATCGCTTGACGCACGGTGCTCCCCAGATCGCGTCCGCGCACGCTGTATTTAATGGCGATGTAGCGCTGGTTGCCTTCGCGGTAGATGGTTGACGCTCCATCATCGAGCGAGATATTGCTGAGCTGGCCGAGCGAAACCCGTTCCCCGGAAGGCGCGAGCAGACGAATGTTGGCGATATCATCGACAGTTTTGCGGTATTGCGGCTGATAGCGGGCTGTCAGATCGAAGCGTTGCTCGCCAATCAGAATCTGGCTCACGGCTTTACCGCCGATGGCAGTCTCGACAGCGTCCTGGATATCGCTGACGTTAATGCCGAAGCGGTCGGCGGCGGCGCGGTCCACGTTAATGTTGACGTTGGGCTGGCCGCGCACCTGGAATGTGCCAAGATCAGCGACGCCCGGAATCTGGCTCATGACGCCTTGAATCTGGTCGGCCTTTTCTTCGAGCGTCTTCAAATCGCGTCCGAAGAGCTTCACGGCCAGCTCGCCTTTGACGCCACTTACGGCTTCTTCCACGTTGTCGGAAATCGGTTGCGAGAAATTCCAGTCGACGCCGGGGAACTGCTGGAGCTTTTTGTCCATGGCGCCAATCAGTTCGTCCTTGTTGCCGTGAAACTGTGAGCGCCACTGCTCGCGGGGAAGAAGATCGACGAAGAACTCGGTGTTGTAGAAGCCGCTGGCATCGCTGCCGTCATCGGGGCGTCCGACCTGGCTGACGACCTGCGTCACTTCCGGGAAGTCCGCGAGCACAATGCGGGCGCGATTCGCCATATCGATGCTGGTGGAAGGACCGGTGCTGGGCGCAAGCGTACCACGAACCCAGATGGCACCTTCGTCGAGATGCGGCAAAAATTCCGAACCAATGATTCCGCTCAGGCCAAAGAAAAGGATGAGGCCGAAGCCGACCAGTCCCATCGCCAGAGTGAACTTCATATGCTCGAAACACCAGTCGAGCGAGCGGGCATAGCTGCGGTTTAGCCATTCGAGAACGGGATTGCGCCATTCTCTCAATTCGCGGCTGAATAGGTAGTTGCACAGCACGGGTGCGATGAATAATGCGAAGAGCAAGGCGCCCAACAAAGCGAAGGCAACGGTCCACGCCATCGGCCTGAAAAGGCGGCCTTCGACTCGCTGGAGGGTGAAGATCGGCAAGTAGGAAACAATGATGATGATACGGGCGAAGAACACGGGGCGCTGGACTTCGTGAGCAGCCACGCTGACAATCTCGCGGAACGTTTTTTTGTGGTCGCCGAAGGAGGTATGGCGAAGTATGTTCTCAACCATCACCACCGAGCCGTCGACGACCATGCCGAAGTCGAGTGCGCCGAGTGACAGCAGGTTCGCCGGGATGTGAGCGAGATCAAGCAAAATCGCAGCGAAGAGCAAGGAGAAAGGAATCGTGACCGCGACGATCAGAGCGCTGCGCACGTTTCCCAGGAAGAGGAAGAGCACAAGAGTGACGAGCAAAACACCGTCAGTCAGATTGCGCAGAACCGTATGCGTGGTGTGGTGCATCAGTTCGCTGCGATCGAGGTGCGGGACAAGCTTCACGCCGATCGGGAGGAGCCCGGGCTTGCCGTCGGTTCCGTTCAGTTGATCGATTTTCTTGTGCAGGTCCGCCAGAGTGGTTTCGGCCACTGCTCCCTTGCGCAGCAGAACGATTCCTTCCACCACGTCGTCGTTATTGATAATCGCCCCATCTTTTTTCCGGATGGTTTTGCCGAGCTGCCCGAGACGGACTTTGGGAGCCTGTACGACGTTGCCAAGATCGCGCACCCGCACCGGCGTTCCGTTCTGCACCTTCACCACGGTCGCGCCGATGTCCTCGGTGGTCTGCATCAGGCCGACGGCGCGAACATTCAATGCCTGCTGGCCACGCTCGATGAATCCACCCCCAGCATTGATATTGTTGGCAACGAGCGCCTGCTCCACCTGCGGCAACGACAATCCATAGGAGACCAGCTTGTTGGGATCGAGTTGAACCTGATACTCGCGCGTGGGGCCGCCGAAGGGATTGACATCGACGATGTTCGGCACCGACTTCAACTGGTTCACCACGAACCAATCGTTAAGCGCTTTCAATTCCATCACGTCGTACTTCGGATTGGTGCTGGTCAACGTGTAGAACATGATCTGGCCGATGGGGCTATAGTCGGGCCCGATCCCTGTGTTTACCCCCGGGGGAAGAGTCACGTTTTGCAGGCGGTCGAGAACTTCCTGGCGAGCGTTGAAGGTGGTGATGTCATCGTCATAGATGATGGTGATGACGGAGAGTCCCATTAACGAGACGGAGCGCAGATGCGTGAGATGCGCGACGCCGTTCAGTTCGACTTCCAGAGGAACGGTGATCTGCTGTTCGACTTCTTCGGCGGCGTGTCCTGGCCATTGTGTGATGACCTGCGCGTAGGTATCAGCAACGTCGGGATAAGCCTCAATCGGAAGAGCATGAAACGAGATGACGCCCCAGGCAAACAGGACGATGGCTCCTCCGAGTACGAGCAGGGGGTTTGCCAGGGCGAAGTCGATGGCCTTGCGGATCATTCGCTACTCCCCTGCTTTCTTTTCGGCGACTTCGGTGGAGAATTCGAGGGCATTGGTGACGACTTCATCGCCGGCTTTCACGCCCGATCGGATTTCCTGCATGCCGTCGGGCGCCAGGCGGTCAGCCTCAACCACGATTTTGCGGAAGCGATTGGGGGCGATCTTTTGAAAGACCCAATCCTTATCATGCAGACGCATGATCGCGGTGCCGGGAACGACGACGCGGTCCGTCAGCTTGCGAGAGCGGAAAGTGGCGACGGCGAACATGCCGCTGCGGAGCGCGCCATCGGAGTTCCCCAGAACAATCCGAACTTTTGCCGAGCGGGTGTTGGGGTCGAGAACGCGGGAGATGTCAGCGACCTTGCCTTTGAAGATGCGGTCGGGAAATGCGTTCATTCGGATCTCGGCGGAATCGCCCATGTGTACTTCCCCGAGATCGTTTTCGAAGACGTCGCACACGACCCAGACCTCGGATAGATTCGCGATCGTGAAAAGGTTGGGCGTATTGTCGAGGCTCTTGATCCCCTCGGCTCCGGCGACATTCTGTTCGACGATGGTTCCGGAGACGGGAGCCTTTAGTTGGATGAGAGTGCTGGGATGATCAGGGTCTGCGCCAAGAATGCGGATGTGGTGATCGGCGGTCTCCAGGTCGACTTTGGCTTTGTCCTCCATGTCATGAGCGACCTCAAGATCTTTTGTGGCGATGGCTCCCCGGTCATACAGCATCTGGGCGCGTTCGAGTGCTTTGCGGGACAATTGTTCGTCGGCCTTGGCTTTTTCATAATCGGAGAATGCGCCCGCCAGGTCGGGGCTGGAGATCACCAGCAGGGTCTGACCTTTCTCCACATTGTCGCCGAGCTTAACCTTGAGATCGACGACCCGTCCGGAGCCGAGCGAAGTTACGTGGATAGTGCGGTTCACGTCAGGTGTCACCACGCCGTTGGCCGTGACGGTGGTGGGGAGGGGACGTATCTCCGCTTTGGCGGTCTTAAAAAGTTCTGGATTTTCGGCTTCGTAACATCGGGATCCAATGTGGCGGGGGGCTTGCTCGCAGCGACCGGGGTCTCATTGGAGCGAGCCAGGCTTCCGCCCATTGCGCCAAGCAGGAGTGCGAGAGGAAGCCATTTCGATGATCGCAAACAGCGACGGAAGATAGTCTTGCGTGGGTTATGAACGCTCTTCTTCATCATGGGATGACCTCACGTCCTACGGCCTGGTTCATCTGGGCGGCCGCGGTGAGATAGGCTCCGATTAGATTGACGTAGCTCAATTGCACGGCGCGGTAGTCGTTTTCGGCGTTTAAGAAGTCGATCAGAGCGGCGCCGCCGTGCTGATAGGAAAACTGAACCGTGTCGCGCACGCGCACGGCTTGTGCCAGATATTTTTCTTTGTAGGGTTTGAGCAGTGCGATGTTGGCGGCGATGGTTGCGTACGCGGAATCGACATCGCTGTATACCTGTGTCTCGGCGCCCTGGCGCAGCTTCTCGCTGCGGTTGATATCGATCCTGGTGCGAAGTTTTTCGCCCTGATTGCGGTCGAAGATCCGCAAGGGAATGCTGACGCTGGCGCCCAGCGTGTTAAACGCGTCCGGATTATTGAACGATCCGTTGTGGGTGAACCATACACCGATGGTTGGATCGGTGGATCCGTCCGCCTGTGCGAGTTTGTAATTGGTTTCCGCCTGCTGGACGGTCAATGCGGCAGCCTTCAGGTCGGGGCGGTTGTCGAGGGCGTCTTTGCGGTAATCGTCCATCGAGAGCAAGTCGTCTTTGAAGTCGAACGTACCGTCGACATCGAAGCTGTCGATGGGACGTCGATCATCGAGCAGCGCCAGCAGGTTGATTTTGGTGGTGCGCAAATTGACCAGAGCGTTCTGCAGATCGGATTCATACTGCAGGCGCTGCAACTCGAGACGGTCGAGGTCGATCTGAGCAATGTCGCCGGCCTGGTAGCGGTCGCGGCTGATCTTCAGGATGCGGTCGTAGTACTCGATATTATCCTGCGAGACTTTGAGCACAGCCTTGGCCTGCAGGACGCCGACAAAGGCACTGCGCACGTTGAACAGCAGGGTGCGGTCGGTATCGGAAGCCTGCGCCGCTCCAATGGACGTGCCTTGCCGCGCGGCCTCGAAACGAAGGTTTCGCTTGTTGCGCCGCTCGAAGAGATAGCTGATCCCGGGGGAAACGAAGGTCCCGGCGAAAGGCTGCCAGACGCCGTGGCTGGGAGTGATCTGGGTACCGTCGGCGGTGAAGGTGAAATCCGGGTTGGGGCGAAGATGGGCGGTGATTTCCTCAGCCTTGAGTTCGTCGATGTTCAGCTTAGCGGCCATCAACGTCGTATTGTTCAGTTCGAAGCGGTCCTTGACCTGATCCCAGGTCCATACTTCCGCGGGCGGCGCGGGCAGCAGTTTCGGCGGATTCTGGGCGCAGAGACTCAGGGCGCTGAGCGCAACCACGGTTCCTGCGATGAATGATCGCAATCGCATCCAACAACTCCATTCCCGCAAGCGAAGTTCGCGGGGGTTCTGTTGCAGCGGGACGAATATCGCCACAAACGCCGTGGCAACGCTACTGTCTCGTTTCCCGCGTAAGTAATGCGTAAAGAGGACCGGGATCGCTGCTGTTTTCATCTGAGACGGAGCGATCCGGAAGAACTACCTACCCAATCAAGGACCGAGGAGGGCCTCGGACTGCGCGAAATAATGCGAAGGATTCCGGGGTGGAAAGCACAGTCGCTACAACGAGGTGCCGGCCTTGCTCGCGTAAGGCTGGGGTTGGTGAGTGGACAGCCAAGGCAGGCTGAACTTGCGATCGCGTCGCAGACGGATTCTCGTTGCTGGATTGTGCGATGCTGCGCTTGCTGGTGGGCGACTCTTCCATCTCGGCGCGCATGGCCCGAAGATCGTCTGTGGCGGAAACGACCGGGAACAGCATAACCAACAGGCATCCCAGAGCCAGCAGACATTGGGCAGCGGTGAACTTCCGGCCGCCCTGCGCCGTTCGGGAACCGCGCCACAACCAATAGGCGGGCAGCGCCAGAAGCAGCCATGCGAGATTGAGTAGCAGTTCCATCTACGACAATTGGTTGGATGCCGGCTTGGCCGGCGTCGCTCACAATGGTATAGACGTTAGTTTTTCAGAAATTCTGAATTTTAGTCAATGTGACCTCAGTGTTCCAGTGTGGTGGGGCGCAAGATGAGGCTGGGGGATCATTCCTATATGGTCGGACGGCGAATCATGGGATAGTAAGGCCAGACGAAAGCAGAACGACGCACTGGAGTTACGGAGCTCTCGACGATGCGGCGAATGGTGAGTGTGGTGGTCCTGATGGGTCTATGGAGTTGGGTGGGAAGCGCCCTTGCGCGGGCTCAAGCGGCGGGTGAGGCCGCCCAGTCGAGTCAGGGTCAGAGCGCGTCGGATCTGCTCATCCAAAATGATGAGCAGTTACCCGATACGTATCCGCATGCTGACTATGAGTATCGATTCCACGCAGGCGGGGGCGTGCCCATTCTGCACTGGCGGTTGGAGAAAGGTATTCTCCCGCCGGGCTTAAAACTGGAGA
>CAVQDY010000004.1:0-36046 GCA_963711365.1 Terriglobia bacterium
CCGGCGGGTGCTGCTCCCGGTCCGGAGTCCACAGCCGTGGAAAGCGGTTTTCCAGCATCAGCTTCAAAATGTGGGCTGCATCCCGCTTGTCCGTCTTTTGCTTGCGCACGTAACTGGCCCGGATCTGCGCCGCGTCTCCGATCCAGACCTCATGCCCCAAGTCTTCGACCAGCTCGACGAACCACTGACTGTTTCCCGTGGCCTCCATGCCGATCAACACCGGCTCTGCCCACTGCTGATAAAACTGCCGGGCCTCGCCGTCGGCATGCACCAGCTTACGTTCCCCGCAGTCGCCCGTCTCCGTATCGAGCCACGAAACTTGCTGCCAGCTGGGATGGAAATCACATCCTATAATCATCATTGCGAAGGCTCCTTTCTTCCCAGCGTCTTCGTCCTCAAACCAAGACTAACGGGTTCAATCGAGCCTTCGCTCTTATCCAATCAATCCTTTCGCGCCTTTTGCGAAAGGGTGGGGATTCGATGCTCTCTCCCTCTGAGCGCCGTTACGCCACGTCCCGCACTTTCATCTCGGCCTTCGGCCACTGATTCAGTTTCACGACCCCCTCTTCTCCCAGCGCGTAACTACGATAGCTGCTCCACGCCCGTTGGGTTTAAGCTACCGGCAGACGAAGCGGGTGTGGCGGCGGTATCGGGAGCGCGGGGGAGAAGGTCTGAAGCATGGCAATGCCGGGCGGGAGTCGAATCGGGGCAAGCCCGCGAAGCTGCGACGGCGCGTGCTGAGCTTGATCCAGCGCAAGTATTCCGGCAGCGAGGGCGAGCGTTTCGGTCCGACTTTGGCGGCCGAGCACCTGGCCGAAGAAGACGGGATCGGGATCGATCACGAGACCCTGCGCCGCTGGATGTTGGAAACGGGGCTGTGGAGTCGGCGACGCCGCGCGAAGAAACACTGCCAGCGTCGCGAACGCAAGCCGCACTTTGGCGAGTTGGTGCAGTTGGACGGAGGTTTCCATGACTGGCTGGAAGAGCGCGGTCCGCGCGGTTGCCTGATGAACATGGTGGATGACGCGACCAGCACGACCGAGGCCCGCATGGGGAAAGCGGAAACCATCTGGGCGGCGGTGCATGAGCGGCTTTTCTTGTCACTCTTTGACCTTTTTTGATTCCGTTTGTCTCTCGTTGCTAGTTGTGTCAGAAGGGATTAGAAATCCGATGCTCTATCCGCTTGAGCTACGGGCCCCCCATCACCATTCCGTGGGTGAATTCAGTATAGCCAAAACTTGTGTTCTGGCATCGTATATGCATCAGCATGCGAAGGGTCGTGTTCAAACCAGTTCCGCCCAAAAGCCGTTCGTCAAAGCGCGCTTCATCCAGGCATGCGTCGCCAACGAAAGATCCATCTACGCCCCCGGCTTCTTCCACCAAGTCTGCTTCCAGTCCGCAACTTGACGTACTCAAAGGCTGGAAGCAGATATCGGAGTTCCTGGGCGAGCCTGCGTCTGTGGTGCAGCGCTGGGCGTCAACCGGCATGCCGGTGCATCGCGAGGGACGGTTCGTCACGACCACAACCAAAGCCCTCAACCAGTGGCTCGGCCAACAATCGGGCAAGCCGGTGCACATCATTACCGATGAGACCGACCTTACTTCTGAACTGAAGCGAGGGCTTTCATTTGTCCGCAAAGCGCGGTAGCGCGGCTGCGTAGCCAGGCTCCAGCGCCGTTCCTGTCCGCACTTCAGCGGACAAAGCCGTAGAGAGTGATTCGTCTACTGTTCGCCCCGTGAATGTGGTCGCCTGTACGCTCAGAGCGGCCACCGCGATCCTCCGCGCTAGAGTACAATAGCTTCGTTCAATTTTTCTGCCAGAAGCCTCGTCCCAGTCAGAAGTCCCATCCAGACTGCCCTCTGAGGCTCTCAGCAAGGAGTCCACTTATGAAATCTAAGATTCAACTGTTGCCATTGGTGGTATCAGTTCTCGCGTTGGGTATGATCCCGCAATGCCTTGCACAAGGTGCTGACGGAAAAGTCGCAATCCACGTTACCCCGAAGCAGGCTTACATCTTTGTCGACGGACGTGCCATCAGCGAAGCCAGCAAGCATCACACTCTGAGTTTGACTGCCGGCGACCACAAGATCGTGCTGGCCAATTATGGATACGCGCCAGAGACCCGCAACGTCACGATCACCGCCGGAAAATCCACCGATCTCGATGTGACTCTGCAACCGGTGTCGGATAAGGTTTCCGGCCCATTCGGCGCCATTACCGTGGAGGGGGCTGACCGCGATGCGATCCTGCTCAACGGGAAAACTCCTGACTACTTTGTCGGGCATGGCGACGAATTCAATCACGATTGGGGATGGAAGCAGGAACTGGTGGTTCCCCCAGGCAATTATCAACTCACCGCTCTGAGCAGAGACAAGGAACTCTGGTCTGGGCCGGTGGAAGTTGCCGCCAATAAGCGAGTGGTCGTTGACATTCCGAAGGGCGTTCGTAAGACCGTTGATTGGACGCGCGGCGAAAAACTGACCTCGATTCCGCGTTTCACCGTCGGTTCGGCCAGTGCTACTGTGGCTGTGGCCAAGCCGACTGCGCAACTTTCTACCGCTACGGCGCAGGTCAACTGCGGCGATCCCGCGCAACTGAAGTGGTCCTCTTCCGATGCACCGCATGTCGAGATCAGCGATGTCGGGCCCGTATCCGCGACGGGTGATCAGAATGTTCAGCCCAAGCACACCACCACTTACAATCTCACGGCTTCCGGTCCTGGCGGCACAGCTACTTCGACCGCGACCGTCAACGTCAATAATGCAATTCAGGCGAACCTTGCCCTCGCACCCGGTGAGGTTCATTACAAGCGCGTTGGTGACAAGGTGGTCGAAGGGGATAGCACCGCGTTGAACTGGTCGGCTGCCAACGCCTCGACCGTCGCCATTGATCCGCTGGGCACGGTGGACGCGAACGGCAACCGCACGCTGCAGATTGTTCCCAAGCAAACCAGTGCCGGACCAGTCGACGAAACCATCACCTACACGCTCACCGCGTCGAATGGCTGCGGAGGCTCTGAAACCAAGACGGCGGCATTGCACATTGTTGGCTCGATCGAAGACGAAGTGATCAAGCTGTCGATGCGCAGCGTCTATTTCCCAACCAACAAGCCGAGGTCCGTAAAGTCGGAAGCCGCTTTGTTGCCCAGTGAAAGGGAATCCTTGAAGTCGATTGCAGATGCCTTCAAGGCGGTTCTTAACAAGAAGCCCGACGCTCACCTGGAACTCGCCGGCTATGCGGACCAGCGCGGACCCAACAGCTATAATCAGGCGCTCTCTGAAAGACGGGCCGAACTCGCCAAACGTTTTCTGGTCGAGCAAGGAGTGCCGGAAGCCAGCATCCAAACCCAGGCCTTTGGCAAAGAGAAGAACCTGACGACCGATGAAGTGAAACAACTGCTGGACCAGACTACGAATCTCACGGCGGAAGAGCGCCAGAAGGCTCTGGCAAGAATCCAAACGATTGTGCTGGCTAACAATCGCCGCGTGGACATAACTCTCACCACGACTGGACAGCAGTCGGCGCGGAACTATCCATACGATTCGAAGGACTATGTCGCTCTGGTCGATCGTGGAAAGCCGCTGGAGGCCAGCGCCGTCGTCCCCGCTGCACAGAAAGAGAAGTTGAAGAACTGACAATTCTCGGCGAACCTGACCCGCTCGGTTTGAAAAGCCGGGCGGGTTTTTTGCATCCATCGCATCCGCAAGTTGTTCGCGCTTTAATATCCCAAAACTTCCTATAGCTCGATCCATCTCCGCTGCAACCGGACAGCGGGCAGACGGCGCTGAAAGCACAGTCCGCGCCTTCGCAGAAAGATCGCAAGCTGCGAAATGCCCACCGGCAAAGCGGCAACCTTTTCTTCGATTCAGACTACAAACTGTGCGGCCCACCTGTCTCGCTCTGCAAGCCGCTCAGGACTCCGCTCCGAGATTTGGGACCTACCTCCAAGGAGTCTTCCAGTGCAGCACCAATCCGACCGCCGATCCCCGTCGAAGTGTCTCTTGGCCGCAGGAATGCTGGCTTTAGCTCTCTTCGTCGTCGCTTTCACGTCCGAACCCGCGCGCGCACAAACTTTCACAACTCTCTACAGCTTCCCCGGTGGTTCGCAGGGATATGGACCATCTGACATCATTGTCGCTCCTGATGGGACTATTTTCGGAGCAGCGGCCTACAACAACTGCGCCTGCAATCTCATTTTCAGTCTGTCAAACGGCAGCGAAACTGTGCTTCATCGCTTCGCCGTACCTCCCGGGTATGAAGCTGACTTTCCGCAAGGCCTTCTGCTGAGCGGAGACAGCCAGGTTCTCTTTGGGACCACGCAGTATGGCGGGCTATACACGGACAACTGCGGCGGTCCGCAGCTGGGCTGCGGCTTCGCATTTGCTTACGATCTCTCGACAAAAAAGTACGCAGTCCTGCACGATTTCACTAATTCGCCAAACGACGGCGCGGGTCCGGTTGGGGTGCAAATCGAGGCTGGCGGGAAACTCTACGGTTCAACCTTCGGTGGAGGAACAGACTACAACGGGACAGTCTACGAAATCACGGCGCCAGGGGCCGAGAAGGTCCTATATTCATTCGGCAATCCACCCGATGGTGCTCATCCGAATGGAGGACTGGCTGGCTATGGCGAGAAACTCTATGGAGTGACGAATCAGGGCGGCGCTAACGTCTGTAATAACGGTGGGTGCGGCTCGATTTTCGACGTGTCTTCTGCCGGCGAGAAAGTGCTCTACAGCTTCACCGGCGGAGTGGACGGGCAGAATCCCTACGAACTGGTCGGAGACGGTCACGGCAACTTCTATGGCGTTTCAAGAAGCGCAAGCAACGTAGTTGACGACATCTTTAAGATCGATGCCAGCGGTCAGTTCTCAAGTGCCTACAATGGATACTTCGCTGCGTACATGCAGTGGGTCATCCCCGGACCCAACGGAACACTCTATGGCGTAGCATCGGGCGGAAATCCGAGCTGCGAACCCAATGGGTGCGGACAGATTTTCCAGCTGACGCCCACTGGAAACGGCAACGCAAACATCAAGGTCCTGCACCAGTTCAACGGGCCCGATGGAGCCATTCCTCAGATCGGCAGCCTCGTGTTGAAGAGCGGTGCGCTTTACGGCTCGACGGCAATCGGCGGGTC
Organism: Terriglobia bacterium; assembly: GCA_963711365.1. GTDB lineage: Bacteria > Acidobacteriota > Terriglobia > Terriglobales > Acidobacteriaceae > Sulfotelmatobacter. Next base: position 5,142 of record CAVQDY010000004.1, read on the forward strand.
TTCAAATCAGGGAACCATTTTTAAGCTGGTTCCGTAACGGCAGATGACAAGGCAGCCGCGCAGCAACAATGGTTGCGCGGCTTTTTTCTTGCGCTGGTGATCGAGCGAACGCTAAACAGTTACTGCGGTCAGAGTTGGCTTCAAGGCTTCGGCACTGCGGCCGAACTCTTCGACTCTTCGCATCTTCAGCTTGCTCAACACGTAACCGAGTAATGGGCGGTCACCGCGGCGGATTTCCTCGAACTCCACGCCCATCCCCAGATCGTCGACCAGATATTTCACGCGGGCTTTCACCGCCAGGCTTACATCGAACACGTTGAGCATAAGGCGGAAGTCTGTCCCGGGGCGCATCTGCTCCATGGCGGCGAGGCGCGCGCCACACTCGGAAATCTGCTGCACCTCGCCAGCCACGCGTTGTACCCCCTCAATCACCTCCGCCTGACCTTCCACATAGAAGCGCGGACGCCGGCGCCGGTTCGCATCCGGACGCGTCATGACCATCTTGGACCCGCGGCGCTCAAGTTCGTCGAGAAGCACCGGTTGATATTGCTCTTCCATCTGGCGCAGTTCATCGTCCCATGGAGTTCGCCCTTCGACGCATTGAACCGTAAACTGTCCACGCAAAACAGAGCCGGGGTCAGCGGACCATATCACCTGACAGATCGCTTTGTTGCGGCCGCGCTCAAGCAGGAGCAAGTCACCAATATTTACATCCCGCGAACTGACGAGCCGCGCGCCATGCGGATGGATGTCGTATGTGCACGCCACCTCGGCCGCGCCGCGCCCTTCCTGGCCCACAAGGGTCCAGCGGACCGGCAGCGCCAGATGTACCAGTTTGCGTGTAAGCAGGCCGTCTTCGGGCAAGTTGGAATTGTTCCCCACCGCTCTAGTCCTTGAGCAAACGTTAGCAGTACATGTCCGGCTGGGCAATGTACGTGCGTAATCAGAATAGTGGTTACTGATCGGCATTACGTAAGTGGAACGCAGCAGCTGAAGCCACAGCGCTCACACGAACGGCGGGACGGCACCGCTCAAGATAATCCGCTTGCAGGATTTGCTCGTCTCGGTGAAGATGGGGGAAACCTCCTTGAAGTAGTGATGAAGTCTCTTGCCATCAAATCGCGCACCGGGCGTCCACTGTCACCTTCCGCGGCAAAGCTGCAACTCCTGAAGAGGCTGCATTGCACCTTGCGGTACGAGAAGAAGGCCTGGGCAGCGGGTGCGCGCCTGGTCGCGGGCGTAGACGAGGTCGGACGCGGATCGCTCTTTGGATGCGTGGTGGCCGCGGCAGTAATTCTTGATCCGGCATACCGGGTGCGCGGTTTGCGCGATTCGAAGCTGCTGCTGCCGGAGCGGCGCGAGATTCTCGCGGAAAGGATTCGCGAGCATGCCGTGGCCTGGACCGTGGCTGCCGTGGATGCTGCGCGCATCGATCAGATCAACATCTATCACGCTTCGCGGGCCGCGATGTTAGAGGCCGTGCAGCGCCTCGCACCAGCGGCTGACTATCTGCTCATAGACGCGATGAAGGTTGATTATGACGTGCCGCAGCAGGCCATCATTCACGGTGATGCGCTCTCGGCTTCCATTGCGGCCGCGTCGATTCTGGCCAAGGTGGAGCGCGATCGCATGATGCGTGAATGGGACGCGGTATTTCCCGCGTATGGTCTCGCTTCGCATAAGGGCTACAGCACGCCAAAGCACCTGGCAGCGTTGCGCGAGCTGGGTCCAACGCCGCTTCACCGGCAGTCCTTTGCGCCGGTCTGGCAGAACCCCGTGCCGCAGGAGGTCTTTGCCTTCATGGAGGAAGATGAGGACGCGCTGATCGAGGGCAGCACGGAGATGGCGCTTTAAAAGGTGTGGCGCTGAGGCGATGCTCGCGTTCCTGATGTGCTTGTTGGCTGGATTTTAACTGCCCGATCACGTAGGGTCCTTCGGACGGCCCTCGCCCTCCTCAGGATGACAACGGCAAGAATAGGGATGACACGGCGAAAGAGAATGATATTCCGAAGTGATTGCGTATGAACCAGTTGGAGGCTTCTTCGGGAAGTTTTCCACAGTGTTCCTGAAGGAACATTTGTTTTACGGTATTGTATGTACATTCTCAGCAGTGCCCGCAAGTCGAACGGGAAGAACGGCTTATGAGAAACGTAAAGAGTGACCGCAGATCACAATCGGCACCCGTTAAGAAAAAGTCGGTGCGGCGGAGGCGTGCGAGCCGCCAGCGGCGGCGCAAGGCGCAGGGGATGGCGGGCTTCATGGAACAGAACCTGCAAAGCATGAAGATTGGCGATCTCTATCGTCCGCTGAAGAAGCCGGTGACGTTGCGCCTGGACGCGGATGTGCTCGCGTGGTTCAAGAAAGACGGGCGGCGTTATCAGACGCGCATTAACCAGGCTCTGCGGAAAGTGATGGAGCGGGAGATGAAATAGTCCCGAAAGATTCAACCAGAGGTTACTCGACTCATGCTTATTGCTTCAGGCTGGAGTCAAGTTCGTTCAGAAGCTTTGTGTTGGTTTCCAGCGCGCGCTCGAGGATTTCGGCTTGCTGTTTTGCCGTGGGCCAGTCTTGCTTTTCGACTGCTTCAGTCAGGCCGGGAAGTTCGAGGTGGGCGTAGGTGAAGCGAGCGCCATAAAGGATATGTTTGAACCAGGGGCGTCCGGGGATGCCGTCGGGATTGAGCCAGTTGCGTTCGACTTGCATCATGCCGCGGTTAAGGGTCGCAGCCAACTTGGGGTCTATCGAGCCTTTCGAGAGTTTGCGAGCCAGGGAATCATTTAACTTTTTACCGGCGGCTTCGAAGTTGTCAATCGCTTTCAGAACAGCGAAAGGGTTTACAGCGTCGGACTCACGCCCAGATGCAGCAGGCGTCGTCTCGGCTCTCGTATGGTCCTTCGCGCCGGCGTCGTCGCCGCTCAAGATGACAGGATTGTTTTTTTTCAGGTCATTCACGAACTGGCGGATGTTCCTGGCATAGGTCGCGAAGTCGAATGGGAGCAGGTCGGCATTCGCGAGGCGCAGCGCCGTGACTCCCCAGAGTTGCGACATCAGCGTGTGATACTTGTAGCCGGGATCTCCGAAGTGATTCATCCAGAAGAAGTCGTCATAGGCGGAGTGATAGACGCCGTAATCTCCCTCAAACCCCAGCCCGAGCACGGGCACGCCGATGAAGTTGAGGAAGACGGTGTGATCGGAGCCGCTGCCGATACGGGTGTCGGCAAGACTCTGGCTCACGACTCCCGACGAGCTGAATTGGCTCGACTTCTGGCCCCCGTTCTCGCGCTCGACGGTTGCCTTCCAGGCATCGTATAGGCTCTTGCCCGAAGGATCCTCGAGGCTGCGCGTGGCCTCTTCCAGCATGGGCGCGAGCGAGGCGACGGCCTGTCCGTGAAAGTCCGGGCCGGAGGTGGCCTCGTCCACGTTGATATAGGCGACGGCTTTGGAGCGCAGTTCGTCAGCGAATTGCTCACCCCATTCGGTAGAGCCGGTGAGGCCGACTTCTTCGCCGTCCCAACTGCAAACGACGAGCGTACGCCGCGGGCGCATCCCGTTTTTCACGAGCTGGCCGAAAGCGCGGGTCAGTTCCATCATACTGGCTGTACCGCTCGAGGGATCGACGGCGCCGAACACCCACGCGTCACGATGATTGCCCATCACGATCCATTCGTCGGGAAATTCCGCGCCGCGGATGCGGCCTTCGACCACGTAATAAGGTTGAAGGCCGTTATCCATCTCGATCTTGAGGTGAGCTTTCTCGCGATCGCTGCCGAGGTGATACTGGAAGCCCAGCCCGCCTTGCCAGTCGGCTGGGGCGAGCGGGCCATCCATGTTTTCGAGGAATGGTCTGGCATCGTGCCAGGACAGAGGCAGCGCCATGATCTTCGGCGCGGAAACAGCCTGCTCGATCGGAATCCGTTTCGCCCCGGGCACTGACGCCCAGCCGGGCGTTTGCGGATCGCCCGGAACCATGAAGTCGTAGGTGATGGATCCGCGCTGGATGTGATACTCCGGTCCCCATGGGCCGTCGGGATCGACTTTACCTTTTTTGTAGCCGTCTTCCTGCGGATCGCTGTAAACCAGCATAGCGGCCGCACCTTCGCGCTGCGCGGTGAGCGCTTTGAATCCGCGATAACTGTAAGGATTGGAGTAGCGGACCAGAACGATTTTGCCTTTGACGCTGATGCCATTCTTGCGAAGCAGGTCGTAGTCTTCGGGATTGCCACTGTGGGCGTAGATCACGGGAGCGGTAACTTCTCCGGAGATCGACATGCCGAGCCATGCCCCGCTGATTGCGGGATTCTTGGAATCATCATCCCCGGGGATGGGGGCTTCACGCAGGACGGCGCGATAGTGCGTGGGCGCGATCATTTCCAGCAAGGCTGATTTTGGATTCGTGCCATAAACGTCGTAGCGGTGGATGACGACGTCTTCGAGACCCTGTTTTTTCCATTCGTCGGCGATGTAGGTCGCGAGTTCGTTGTTGCGCCTGGATCCGGCGACGTGGGGCTCTTGCGTGAAGATGCGATGCTGGCGGCGTTCTTCGTCGGGGTTAGGGATGGATTTGAATTTGTTCTCGACCTCGGTTTCATGAGCGGCCGACGCGGGGGTAAAGCCGCGGATCGATTGAGCAAGTGCTATTGTGCAAAGCGATAGAGCGATGAGTGAGAAGAGAGCGGCTCGGTTGCGGGTCATGATCTGTAGACCGCAGACATGCTAACAGGTGCTGTGACTTGGGAGTATGCGATGTCATCCTGAACGGCGGCGCAGCCGGCGTGAGGGATCGTACGACGGTGGAAGATTTGATGTCGTGGAGGGGGAAATCATTTGGTGCATGCAGCGCCGATGATCTCGTCTACTGCATCGCCACTCTATGCGCTTCGTCGGGTCCCTCGGAGGGCTTTCGCCCTCCTCAGGATGACATCAGTTGCGATCAATGCACCGCGCTGCGGGATCGCTAACTTTCTTTGCGGTCAGGCTGGAAACGGTGGCGTTGGTACCAGCCGTAACTTAGGTCTTTCCACTTTGGGTTGGTCGATTCGATCAGCTTGAGTTTCTCTTCTCTGCGCCAAGCTTTCATTTCTTTTTCGCGGTGGATGGCCGTCACGACGTCTTCATGGCGTTCGAAATATACGAGGCTGGCCACGTTGTATTTTGCACTGAATCCGGCGAATGCATGGGTCTTGTGCTGGGAGACTCGATGCTCGATCCCGCCGGTCATGCCGATGTAGAGAACGCGGGTTTGGCTGGAGCGGATATAGACGTAGTAGAGCTTGGGCATTCTTCGAGGATCTCAGCGGATGTTGTAGAGGTCTGTGACGGTTGTCACTTGTGACGACCCGTTTTCCGAAAACGGAAAAGCTCTGATGTCATCCTGAGCGGCGGCGCAGCCGGCGTGAGGGACCGTACGACAGCGGGAAGATTTGATGCCGTGGAGGGCGGAATCATTTGGTGCATGCAGCGCCGATGATCTCCTATGCTGCATCGCCACTGCATTCGGACGTAGGGTCCGTCGGAGGGCTTGCGCCCTCCTCAAGATGACATCGCTAGTTTGGAACGACGGTTGCGATCTATTTTGCTTTCAGTATCTCGCTCAGCAAGTCCGGCTTGGAGTTGTCTCGCACGAGGTGCGGATACATCTCTCCTCCGTGATAGTCGAGCTTGTACGTTTTGTAGTAGTCGTCATTTTCGACAAGCAGATCGATCGTTGCACTGCTATTCTTTGAGGCTTTGATGGCGTCGCGCAGGACTTCGGGTGAGAAGCGTCGTCCATTGACAGCAATCAGTTTCATGCCCGGGCCGATGCCCGCTTTGGCGGCGAGGTCGCCTTCGATGGTGTCGGCGATGCCGCCGTCGTCACGCAGGTTGAGGCCGAGCACGAATCCAGCCGGAACGAAGTGGTACATGCCTGCGGAACTACTGAGCATCTCCGACGGATTCTCGTCATAGGTAAGCTTCCAGCCACTGCCTTCAATTCCGCCCAGCGGCGCGCCGGGTCCGTGATTGGTGAGGCGTTCCGTCCAGAAGCCGCGCCAGTCGTAGGCGACGACCTGATTCAGCGCGTTGACTACATCGTCGAACGTGTACGTCTTGAGCGCGGGTCCAGTGCTCGGGGCGCCATGGAACAAGTGGCAGAAGTCGTCGATCGACTTCTTGCCCTTGCTCTGCTGGCGGATGATGGCGTCGACCCACAGCCAATCCAGCGTGCCCTCAGGGTAGAAATCGGTGCCGCGGCGCCAGGAGTACCATGCCTCAGGAGCGAAATAAAGTTCAGGTGCAGCGTCGGCTGTGTCCTGAAGGTTGCGCCAGGTGCGGCCAGGTTCATGGTCGAGCCTGGCGGCGGTGATCGCCAGATCGTCGCGGTCCTGATCGGCAGTCAGCAGGCCGCTGCGAGCCGTTAACACAAAGCCGAGATAGTTCGTCAGACCTTCGTAGACCCAAAGCAAGTCGTCCTGCATGGGCTGCTGGTAGTCCGGCGTGGCGAGATCGGCGGGACGGCGGTACTTGCCGTTCCAGGAGTGAACGTATTCATGCGGCAGAAGTCCGGCAGACAGTTTGCGGGACGGTATCATCGACTAACGCTCGCTCGTCGACGCGGCTGTCGTCCGACTCGTGATGCTCGAGTCCGAAGTGCGCGACGTGATCGCTGAGCGTGTAGAGAAAGTGATAGTCGCGATAATGATGCGCGCCAAAGAGCTTCTGCGCCTGATCGACCAGGCTCTTGTAGTGATCCCAGACCTCCTGGGGAGCGTCGAGCGCGGCGGCGCTGTCGGCAGCGATATCCATCTCGGTCGGCGGCTCTTGCGCCAGGGGAACGACCTTCAGGAATTCTCCGGTGATCACGGGAGAGTCGACAGAGCGTTGCCAGCGGCGCCGGCGCGAAATGGATTTCGTTACTGCTCTGGCTGGCGATGGGAAGCGGCGTGCCGAACTTCCATCCATCCGGAATCTTCAGGGAAGCTGTATAGGTGATCTCGTCGGCTTTCCATCCTTTGGGATAAAGCAGGACCTGATTCCAACTGATCACCGCGAGCTTTGCGGTGGCGGAGGAGCCAGCCGAAAATCCACCTTCGAATGTGGCAGGAGAGAGGAAATCGAGTTCGGCGTCGACTTCGTTAACACCCTGGGGAACCTCGACATGAATGGTAAAGCCGTCGAGCAGGTCGCGACGCCATTTCAAGGTCTGTCCATTTGCCCGGAAGAATAGACCGGCGAGGTCGACGACCGGTCCGTCGGGCGCGTGCTCCCCGGGAATCCATTTCGGATAGTAGAGTGTCAGATCACCGGGTGTGGCGGGAATCTTCAGTGAGGCGTGGAAAATTTTGCGCGGAGCATTGGTTGCGTCGACGGAGAGGGTCACCGTGGGCGCATTGGCACCCCAACTCGAAACGGACAACACAACAAGACAAGCGACTCCCAGGGCGCGAGAGAGGTTCATTTTTCAGCTTCCTATATTTTTTGGATAACTGAATCCCACAGATTTCTATCTAACTTCAGTCTATCGCAGTGACGAATGGGATTCCGGCACAATTTGTCTTTGACACACAGCCGGAATCCAACAAATAATTATCGCGCTCGGCCTGCCTTACCCCCAAGGCGTCTGATGCGGCTGAACACCGTCACCATTTTGCGCGCCACGACTTCCGATCCAAAGGACCTTCCGATGAGCCAAACACCAAAGACGCAAGACTGCTGACTTTCGCACCGGTGCAAAGCCGGAAAGGGGAACGCGTGAACGATTTCGGCCGCTCAAAGATATTCGTTGTTCTTTTATTTTGTGCCGCGACGGCGATTGCGGCGTCGGCGCAGACATTGACCACCATAGCGGACTTCCCATTTCGGAGGGAGTGGACCCCGATGCGCCGCTCGTCGAGGGGGTCAATGGCAATTTCTTTGGGTACGACAGCTGGCCGGAGGTAGCTCCACTCGTTGAAGGTGGACGGCGGACCCTACGGCTGCGGCACAGTTTTCGAAGTTACGCCCGCGTGGCACGCTGACGGCCGTACATCGCTTTGACGATACCGACGGCGCCGTTCCTGGAGGGCTGGTGCAAGGGTACCAACGGGAGCCTTCTCGGGACAGCCTTTTATGGCGGTGCCCCAGTGGCGATGGCACGGTCTTCAAAATCGGCTCGACCGGCAAACTGACCACGCTTTACAACTTTTGCTCTCAAACCAACTGCATTGACGGGAGGTATCCTACGTCCCGACTGGTGCTGGGTGCGAACGGGAACTTTTATGGTGCGACGTACGGAGGCGGAGCCAATCAATCTGGCTCGGTTTTCGAAATTACACCGAATGGGATCCTGACTACGCTTTACAGCTTCTGCTCCCAGACGAACTGTAACGATGGCTCGGGCCCTGGTCTTCTGGGGCTCGCCAGCAGCGGGAATTTCTACGGGGTAACGGGTGCGGGCGGAGCGCACAAGGGAGGGACAGATTTTCGAAATCACGCCGGCCGGCAAACTGAGTACGCTTTACAGCTTCTGCTCGCAGACCAACTGTATGGATGGCGAGCGGCCCACCGCGCTGGTACAGGCTGCCGATGGAACGTTTTACGGTATTACGTACCAGGGTGGCGCAAATTCTTGCGAGCGGGTGACGGTTTTCGAAATTACTCCTAAGGGAAGGCTGCAAACGCTGTACAGTTTTTGCGCTCAAACGTCGTGCGCTGATGGCTCGTATCCCAATGGATTGATGCAAGCGACCGACGGAAACTTTTACGGGACAACTTCGACGGGCGGCCTAAGCGGCAACTGGGGAACGATCTTTGAAATCAGCTCGACGGGACGCTTACCACGCTTCACCAGTTTTGCTCCCAAAGCAATTGCGGTGACGGTGCGGGGCCTCAGGCGGGGTTGATGCAGGCCACAGACGGGAATTCTCTACGGGACCACCGGCGAGGGAGGCAGTTGCTACTGTGGCAGCGTCTTTCGTTTATCAGTCGGTCTTGGTCCTTTCGTGGAAACGTTGCCTGGCTTCGGCAGCGCCGGAGCAGGTCGTCGGCATATTAGGTAGCGATCTGAAGGGCACAACTAGCGTCAGCTTCAATGGCACTCCGGCAACAAACTTCACCGTCATGTCAGAGACTGTGGTCAAGGCAATCGTTCCGACAGGGGCAACCACGGGCATGATCGAAGTAAGTACGCCCAGCGGCACGCTTTGGAGCAATGTGCCGTTCCGCATAGTGCGTTAGTCGCATTGCGGATAAGAACTGCGAAGCCGCCTTTCGGCGCGGCTTTTCTCTTTCGGCGAGTTTGAGATATCCAAGCAGCAGAGGTTCTGGGCTGGTCCGCGCAAAATTCACAGGGGCCCTCTGCCCTGCACTGCTATGATTCCGCTGCATGCCGCGACGCGGAAAATTCATCACGTTTGAAGGGCTCGACGGAACCGGGAAGAGCACGCAAATGCGCAAATTCGCGGCAGTGCTGCGTCAGGCGGGACATGAAGTCATCGAGACACGGGAGCCAGGCGGAACGGCGACGGGAGAGAAGATCCGCAAAGTGCTGCTCGACTCCGGAACTGCCGGGCTTTCTCCTTTGGCGGAGATGGCGCTGATGTTTGCTTCGCGGGCGCAGCATATTGCCGAAGTGATTGAGCCGGGACTGGCTGCGGGAGCGATCCTCTTGTGCGACCGCTTCACCGATTCGACGGAGGCTTATCAGGGCAGCGGCCGGAAGCTGGGCAGTGCGGCTGTGCTCGATCTCCATCGCGTGTTGTGCCGCGACTTGCAGCCGGACTTGACGATTCTGATGGACTCCGATGTGCACGCGAGCGTGAGCCGGGCGCGGCGCCGCAATCAACGGGATTCGAAAACCGCCGGACGCGGGCACGACGAGAATCGATTTGAGCAAGAGAAGCGGAGTTTCTTTGCCCGAGTGCATGATGGATATACCGCGATTGCGAAGCGTGAGCCCGCGCGAGTCGCGGTCGTGGATGCGCGGGGAACGCCGGGGCAAACGCATGAGAAGATTTTGGAGCTGGTGCGAAGGAAGTTGAAGTTGTAAGGCCGGGGTTTTACAACAGAGCTTTACGGAGTACGGCTTTGCCGCCGCTCAGTACGACGATTTACTGAAGCTACGCGCCCCAATCAGGCGCAGATTAGCTGACGAATGAAATTCAGTCGATTGCAATGGCTGTTCCCCATCGCCGTCACGCTGCATAACGGAGAAGAGGCGATCTGGATGCCGGGATGGGCGGCGAGGCATCTGTCCCGGTTGCCGCTGCATGCTCCTGCGGCGCCGGAGATTCGGCTGGCACTACTAGTGTTGACGGTGGCAGGGTTTGTGGTGACGTATCTCAGCGCGCGCCGCGGTCCGCAAAGTTTCTGGGCATATCTGTTGTTCGGCTCTGTGGTGACCATGCTGGCCAATGTTTTTGTCCCTCATGTGTCGGCAGCGATTTTGTTCCGGTCTTACGCGCCGGGAGTGGTAACGGCAGTTCTCGTCAATCTGCCGGTCATGAGTTTTCTGGCTGTACGGGCGGTTCAAGAGCGATGGGTGAGCGGTGTGAGAGCTGTCGCGTTCGGGGTGGGAGTGCCAATCCTGGTCGGTGGGGCGATTGTCGGATTGTTTGCCGCTGGGGAGATTATTCTGTAGACGTCGTTCGAATCGCTCGGGATCTGCGAAATGAAGAAGTGGATCATCGGTTGGAGTCTCGCTGGCCTGATCGCTCCTATCGTACACCTCTCCATTTATCTAGCTACGGGCTACACGCTTGGTGAGGGCATCTTCATCTTTTGGCCTGGCGCCATTGGACTGATGGTGTTGAATGATCAACCGCCATTCAGGACGGTCGTCTTTATTTGGGCGTGCTGCGTTGCGACGAATGTGATCCTGTACGCAGTAGTCGGTATTCTGTTCTGCAGTCTGTCTCGAATGAAGTCGGAAGACCCTTCCGAAGGTGAAGAGAAGAAATGAGTTTTTCTGACTTTTACGGAAATGCCGAGATTGTCCATCGCTTGCGCGAGATGCTGGGGCGCGCCCATCTTCCTCATGCGGTCGTATTGGCGGGCGGCGCGGGATCGGGAAAGTACACGCTGGCGCTGATGCTGGCGCAGACAATGAACTGCCTGAACCCTCCGCAGAGCGACGGCCTGCCGGATTTTTGCGGAAAATGTGCCAACTGCACCCGCATCGCTCAGGCTGCCGATCTCGATGCGCGCTTCGCCGAGGCCGTCGAGACCCGGGAGAATCTGCGCGAGACCGACAAGAAAGAAACGCGCATTCTGGTGCAGACTCATCCGGATGTGCTGATTATCCCGCCCGATCCGCCGCAGATGATGATCAAAGTCGATCAGGTGCGGCGGGTGATCGAGACCATCTATTACCGTCCCGCGGATGGCAAGGAAAAGATCTACATCTTCACCGACTCGGCGTTCATGAAAGAGGCAGCGAATTCGCTGCTGAAGGTGCTGGAGGAGCCTCCGGACTTTGCGACGATTTTTCTGCTGACGGAAAATCCGGGCGAACTGCTGCCCACGATCCGTTCGCGTTCGATGGTGTTTACGCTGGCCGCGCTGCCAGCCGAAGAGATTGAGGACGATCTGGCGAAGCAGCATCCGGAGTGGAAGCCGGCACATCGCGCGCTGGTAGCGCGGCTATGCGAAGGGGCGGTGGGACGCGCCCGCAGTTTTGATCTCGAAGCTTATGTGGCGGCGCGGCAAGATGCGTTGGCGATTCTGAACTCTGCCTTGCGCGGCGGCGAGCATACGGAATTGTTCAAGATCACCGAGTCGTACCGTCCGGGGGCCGAGGGTCGGGAGAAGATTGAGGCCCTCATCAAGACGCTCTATTCTCTGTTGCGCGATCTTATGTTTCTGGAGTCGGGAGCGCCGGAGTTGATTCGGAATACCGACATCGCAACGGAGTTGAAGCGCATGGCCGAGTCAGCAGACTTTGCGTGGCTCACCGCGGCATCGGATCGCTTGGCCGAAGTCGAGCGCGGGATGCGACGGAATCTGCTGCGGTCATTATCCCTGGACGCGTTCGCGGCCGCCCTGGAAAAATAGGGCGAAGAGCGTCGTGGGACACGGGCCGTAACCGGGATTTATCACCTGAAGTTATCTCCACGCGGCTTACCCAAGGTTTTCCGGTCAACAAACTCGGCAACATCCGGCCCCAAATCGCACTCTAAATCGTCGCAATTCGGCCCCCGGAGGAACTATGCCACGCTACTCGTCCCTTACGGCCGTTACCGTTACTCTAGCCATTTGCCTGATTGTTCCAGCTTTAACGTTCGCGCAAGGTGCGAACCAGAAAACATCGCCAATTGATGTGCTCTATCTGGTCACCCAACGCACGACTCAAACTTCCACGATCCAAACTTACAATGTAGATCCCAGTTACGGCGACGCCATTCTATACGGCACGCTGACCGTACCCGCATCTGCGAGCAGCTATCAGATGTTCGTGCCGGGAGCGGACGATCATTACATCTATTTCTTCTGTGCGTGCGGCGCGGAAGGCATGGTTTTGCACGTTTATGCAACAGATTCGAACGGAGCGCCGCAAGATCCCCCGATCCAGACAGTCCAGTTTCAGGCGGGTCTTTCTCCCTTCGTAATCGACCCGGACGGAACGTTGGCGTATGCCACTCAACTGCTGCCAGGCTCTTCGCAAAAGCCTGAGTTCGGAATCCGAGCGTTCGAACTCAATCCGAAAACAGGGATTGTGACTATATCCCCCTCCCTCAGCGCCGTTACTTCTCCGCCGACCGACGGGCTGTGCAATCCCGGGAATACCTTTGCCGACCCAAGTTTTTCTCTAGTCGGATTCAATCTCGGCGCAACACAGCTTATTGATGTTTGGGGCTGTCAGGGCCATGACGACTCAGCATATTACTACTACACTCAAACTGTGAATCAGCAAAGTGGGGCGCTAGGCCCCCAGGTCGCCACCGTTGGCGCGGGAAGCAGCGAAGGCGAGTACAGTAGAGTGACGTTCACGCCCACCGCCATATTCAGTTTCGACAATCAGGGGTATGAAGGTAGTGCGAACGAACTTTATGTGTATTGGCCGAACGCCACGCTGGATTTCTCATGCACTTACACACTCTTGGATGCATGCAGCTATTCGAACGGAATAATGACGGACCGTACGGGCAGATTCATATTTTTCAACACTTACACCGGCGGCATTGAGGTCACAAGAGTCAACATGAACAAGAAGACGATCGAGCCGGTCGGCATTCCCCTCGCCGATCCGATCGTCAGTTTCAGCCTCGATGACCGGCTCATCTACAGCTCCCCTGTGTTGTCATGGAACGGCCGGTACGTTATGCCGGTGTACGTCTTTAACCCAAGCACTGGCCTGGTTACCGACAACGGGGAGGCCATCACGATGCCGAGCGAATACTCTTCCTTCATTCCGTCATTGCGGTACTGAGCCTCCGCTCGTCCCGCGAAGCCTTGCAGCCTGTTCTTTGCGTCGCTGTCACTGTGCTTTCGCGTAGATATTGAAAAAGATTGATTTCGGTGGTCCTCTGGGACTCAGCTGCAAGGGACGAACTGGTGTGTTCTTGCCTGGGGGTTTGCGATTGGGCAGAATCGGCGGATTTTGCGTGGCTCACCGCGGCCTCGGATCGCTTGGCCGAAGTCGAGCGCGGGATGCGAAGGAATCTGCTGCGGTAGCTGTCCCTGGACGCGTTCGCGGCGGCGCTTGAGAAGTAGTAGAAAGGCGCGGGACAGCACGTCGAATCGCGGGTTTCCAGCCCTGCTGTTCAGATCGTTACTATTGCGCGAAGGCAAGGACTACTGTAACTTAAAAGTCCGGTATAGGCGTCCTAGGCTTAGTGCGGTGAAATCTGTATCGTTCTTACTCGCAATGGCCCTGCCATTACCCCTCCCCCAAAGGCTCTCCGCAGCCGATATCTATCATGGCAATGCTGGGAATTTCTATGCCGCAAAACGCTATTTACGCTCTGCTATTTACGCGCTAACGACCCGCAACGCGCTTCGTAGTGCGAGCTAGATTGTGGTGCCACTTTTCCGGGGGGAAGAACCGATGTCACTTCGTCGATTCTGCAGTGTGCTTGCTGTTTCCAGCTTGATAGTTTTCGGTCCAACCTTGTCTGCTCAAACAGCCGTGACGACTTATCACGGTGACAACTACCGCACAGGCTGGAATTCGACTGAAACCACGCTGACACCGGCAAACGTGAACCCTTCGCGTTTCGGAGTGCTTACCACAGTTCCAGTGGACGATCAGGTGGACGCCCAACCGCTGGTTGTTCCGAACGTGAACATTACGGCTGGGAGCTTTCAGGGAAAACACGATGTGGTCTACGTCGTCACCGGCAATGATACCGTTTACGCGATCGATGCCAATGTCGGCACGGTGCTGCTCAGCAATCACCTGGGAACACCCGTCCACTTGCCCCTCGGCTGCAACAACAACGGTCCAAACGTCGGCATTACGTCCACCCCAGTGATCGACATCGTTCGCAACAATCTCTACTTGATCGCGTACGTCCAGACAACGAACGGGCCGGCCTATCAGGTGCATGCTCTGGATTTGGGGAATCTAACGGACAACTTGAGCCCCATGATTGTGAGCGCATCGCACACTCTCACCGACGGAACCAGCTACGTATTTAATGCGAAAGTTCAGCGGCAGCGTCCAGCCCTGCTGGAAGCGAATGGGAATATCTATGCTGGATTTGGCAGCTTTTGCGATGAGGCGGGCAGCACCTCTCGCGGCTGGCTGTTGGGATGGGAAGCAGCAACACTGACACCGCTGGCCGTCAACCAGCTTTTCGATGTCCAGGCGACGGATGTCGATCGCTTTTATCTGTCCTCCATTTGGATGTCGGGCTACGGACTTGCTGCGGATGATTCTGGGAATGTCGTTTTTATCACCAGTAATTCCGACCCGTCCGGAACTACCTACGACGGCATTACCAATATTCAAGAGAGCGTGATCGAAGTTTCTTCAGATCTCACGGCGGTGGTGGATTTATTTACCCCATTCAATTGGAGCGGTCTCGATCAACAAGACCTTGATTTTGGCTCTGGCGGCGTGATGGTTCTGCCCGATCAACCTGGATCCATGCCGCACCTGGCGGTGGCAGCAGGCAAGCAGGGCAATATGTTTTTCATGAACGAAGACGATCTCGGGGGATACTCTCCCACTGGTAACAACGTCTTGGCTACGAAGTATATTGGCCCCTGTTGGTGTGGAGAATCATATTTCGCTTACCGTGGAACTGGATTTTTGGTCTCCAGTGGCGGCAGTACAGTAAAGTTGTTTGAGGTCGTTACCTCACCCAGTCCCGCACTCAAAGCGATCTCGTCGGCGTCCATCAGCACCGGTCAACACGACGGGTTTTTCACCAGCGTGTCGTCGAATCAGAACGCGAATTACATTATTTGGGCTTTGTCGCGGCCGGTTTCCACGGCTCAGCCAGCCATGACACTCTATGCTTTCGCTCCCGACCTCCAAGGTAAATTGAACCAGATTTTTATTGGGATAGCGGGCCAATGGCCCAATTTCACAGGCAACTCCAACCAGGTCCCGACCATTGCGAACGGAAGAGTTTATGTCGCCAGTAACAAGCAGTTGCGGATCTTCGGATTGCTTTCTGCCGGACCGGCAGGAAAGAAAAACTAGCGGCTGCTCCAAGAGTTTCCCACCCGATCAGGTCGCAAATCCGTGAAGCTTTGCCCGCCGGACAGTGGAGGGCAGCTGTCCCCACACAAGGCAGCGCATGTCCCTAGCTCTTAACGGGGGAGGGTAACCACTTCATTGGTTACTTCCGACTGCCTCCCAGTGAAAGAAGATCGTTCTAATGTTCTTCGCTTTCAAGGGGTTGGCGCGAATTACTCCGGTGGTTCTACTCCCTTCAGAGAGATTGCCCGGTCCAGTTGCCCCGCCTATAATCGTCCTACTCTGGTAGATGTTTCTCCGGCAGGTTCCGGGTAGAACTCGGGAGGGTGCAGTCTGTCTGCATGCAGCTCTTCAGCGAAGGATTGGTGAAAGGGACATACCCGGATATGCGAAAGCGCCTGCAACTCGCACTCATGCTGACGAGAACGACGGCAATCGCGACCTCCTTAGCCTTCATTCCTTTAACCGGCGTCGCGTCGAGCGCCTGGGCGGCCGAAGGCGACGGCCTTACACACGGCATTACGGCCACCGAAGATCACGGACGCATGATTTACGTCAACGAAGATGGTCCGGCGCGCGAGCGGGCGACGCCTGCTCCCCAGCCGAAGCGTTCGAGCCTGGTCTATTGGAGCAGCAAAGAAAGTCGGTGGAAGCCGGTAGCCTCGGCGGGTACAGCCTCGATGCGCGCCGCACAATCGGCGGCCGCTGAAGTGGATCAGTATTACGGTCACGACTCGACCCAATCCGCCAATGCCAAAATCGTTGCGGCCAATTCGCACGCTCGCCAGGTATCGCCCGAAGAGATTGATCAGTCGATCGTGATGGCCGCGGCCCGCCACAATGTTGACCCGAATTTGGTTAGGGCCGTAGTAAAGGTCGAGTCGAACTTTAATTCCAACGCTATATCGCGCAAGGGTGCGATGGGCTTGATGCAGCTCATGCCGAAGACGGCTCGTATGTTGAAGGTGAAGAATCCGTTTGACCCGGAGCAAAACGTCGACGCCGGTGTGCGCCATCTTAAGTCTCTGCTGGAAAGCTACAACGGCGACGTGAACTTGACGCTCGCTGCCTATAACGCGGGTGAGGGAGCGGTGCGACGAAGCGCAGGCGTCCCGCATATTGCCGAAACCCAGGATTACGTGCGGCGCATTACCAATATTTACTATGGCGGGTCGGGTTTTTCACCCGTCGGCGCGAGCCGCGATCCCGTGCGCGTTCAACGAGATGCGCGCGGCGTGCTTTACATCAGCAACACGGATTAATTGGCCAGCATCTGTTAAGTAAGCGGTTATTTGAATTCTCTCAGGTACCCAGGCAATTCAACTGCAACGACGGATCGAGACTGTAACGGACCGGCGACTTTGAAAATTACATCGAACCGGCGCGGTTGGAGCTGGGGAGTGCTGCTTTTGTTAGTAGCCCTTCCCGGAGTGCAGGCGCACGCCCGTCCTCATCACAGCGAAGCCTGGGCCCGAGACCGCTATTCCGCCGCCGATCGCATGCGCGAAGCGCTCAATGGACGCCCTCCGGCAGAGCGCACCCGCCACGATTACCAGCGCGTCATCAATGCGTACCGGAATGTTTACTACGGCGCGCCCACTTCCACCAAGGCGGATCCCAGCGCGGTCGCGGTGGCGGAAACTCTGGTCGAAATGGGGCGTCGCTTCGACGATGACAAAATCCTGCAGGAGGCCGTCGACCAGTACAAATTCCTGCGCAAGGAATATCCCGGCAGCAAGTATCGCTGCGATGCGTTGTTCACCATTGGTGAAATCTACAAAGACGACCTGAATGATCCCAATCAGGCTCGTACCACCTTCCAAGAGTTCCTGCATCGTTATCCGCACAATCGCCTGGCCGAGGATGCGCAGCAGGCCATTGTTGAGCTCAAGCATCAGTCCGCTGAAATCAAGGCTCAGGCGGAGAAAGACGCGCAGTCCGAAAAGAAATCTGAGGCCAGGAACGGCGGCGGGATCGGCGATAAGGCAGCAAAGACCGTTGCTCATGTCGACACGCCAGCTCCTGCGCCGAAGGAAGCTGAAAAACAGATTGAATCGGTGGCTGCGCAGCCGGACGATCCGCACTCCGGGCATTTCCCGCGAGTTACGGCCATCCGCCACTGGTCGACGCCGGATTACACGCGGGTCGCCATCGACCTCGAGAACGAAGTCAAGTTCGGTTCGCAGCGGATTTCGCACCCGGATCGCATCTTCTTCGATTTACGCGACACCAAGCTGGCGTCGACGCTGGTGGGCAAGACCTTCGACGTCGATGATGGCTTCCTGAAGAAAATCCGCGTCGCTCAGTTTCAGCCGGGCCGCACCCGCGTTGTCCTGGAAGTGGATAGCCTCTCGACCTACGAAGCCTTTCTTCTGCCCAATCCCTACCGGCTGATCATCGACATTCACGGCAAAGGCGACAAGATCACGCAAGCGAGATTAACCAAAGAGGAATTGTCAGGTTTGGCGGATCTTGAGGCTCCGCCCCAGGTAGCGGCCAAAGCTCATGTGCCGAAGACGGAAGTGAAGGCTGACTTGAAGGCTTTGGCCGGAAAGCCGGCGACCAAACAGGAACAGATTCACAATGACGATAACCAGGACGCCGATAGTGACGATGCTTCGGCGTCTTCGTCCGCCGAACCAGCCGCCGAGACCTCAAAGCCGGCTGACCTGCAAGCGAAAGCCACGCCTCCGATCAAAAAGGTCATTGTCTACAATGACCCGGACGATGACCCTGCTCCTACTGAAACCAGCCCCGCCGCCAGATCGAAAACGGTCAAGCGCAGCGCCTCGCTGAAGCGGCCACATGCCTCTGATACCGTCGCCAGCAACAGCGACAGTTCCACAGATTCCGACGCCTCTGCCGACGACGATGACACCGCACCGACCCCCACGAAATCCAAATCGCGACTGAGTGCCAATCGCAAATCGCAGGATCTCGACATTCGTGTGGCCAAGCCCACATCCTCCGGCGACCGCTCCCTGATTCGCACCCTGGGGCTGAAGATTGGAAAGATCGTGATCGATCCCGGACATGGCGGGCACGATACCGGCACCATCGGTCCCGACGGCCTCGAGGAAAAAGATCTCGTGCTTGAGGTTGGCCGGCGACTGGGAAAGCTTCTCGAGACCCGCCTAGGCGCCGAAGTTGTCTACACCCGCAAAGACGATACCTTCATTCCCCTCGAAACTCGCACCGCGATCGCGAACCAGCAGCGGGCCGATTTATTCATCTCGATTCACGCCAATTCCAGCCATGATCCGGACGCCCGCGGAGTCGAGACTTACTATTTGAATTTCACCTCTTCGCCCGAAGCTCTGGAAGTGGCGGCGCGTGAGAATGCCGTCTCCGAAAAATCGATCTACGAGCTTGGCGACCTGGTGAAAAAGATCGCACTCAAAGAAAAGATCGAGGAATCGCGTGAGTTCGCCGGCGATGTGCAGCAGTCGCTGCATAGCGGGCTGGCGGCCAAAAGTCCGGCGATTCGGGATCGCGGGGTGAAGAAAGCGCCGTTCATCGTGCTGATTGGCGCCAACATGCCGTCCATTCTCGCCGAGATTTCTTTTGTCTCGAATCCCACCGATGAGCATCGTCTCGAGACCAGCGAATACCGCCAGCGCATCGCCGAATCCCTCTATCGTGGAATCGCGAAATATGTGGATGGATTGAGCGGAGTGAAGATGGCCAGCAAGCTCGACAAAGCCGCCGGACAGTAGTTCTCTGCACAATTCCCTCAGTAACCCCGCAGAATGAAATTCCTGCGCCCTCTGTGGTTGTCCCTGCCTATGCCCTGGTCGCCAGGTAGTCGCAGACGCGCTTGATGGTGTCGCGCTGATTATCGTTTAGCGTCAGGAATTCGAAGCCGTACCGCAGTCCCTGCCGGTAGCGTACGATGGCGCGTACTTTGATGGGATAAGGAGTCAGCGGCAGCGGAATTTCCAAAGTCACGATTTCGCCAGGTTCCAGGCTGCCGGTCAGCGTCGCGCCAATCCCGTCCTGCCCCATTTCCGTGGATCGTCCCCAGCAGTTACGGAATTCCCCCGCCTGGAACATCTTTACCTGCAGGCGGACATCGATCACAAAACGCGGAAAGCGCCGGGTGAATGTTGGACGCGCTGGAGTCGGACCGGGGTCCGGTGACGACCTGCCTCCTTCGGCGGAGGCGGCCGCTGCTCGGGCTTTCTTATCTTTACTCATGCAAGGTTCATCGGCCAGTTTGGCGCCGCGACTCTACTAGTTACCGTGCAGCAAGTATCCCGGCTCCAGCGGCAGTTTGCCCGCGAGCTTTACTACCGAGACGCTACTGTTGATCGAGTAAACATCCACTACACCGACTGCCCCGGGAATGGATGCGACTTTGTTTACCAGCTCTTCGTCGCTATCCGCAATCATGATGGCCGGATGCCCGACGCGTCCATGGTTCGCGGTTGCTATAAGCTCTTTCACCTGTGCTTCCGGAAGTTCGAATACCTTCTCCAGCACGATTTTCATTTCCGGCGATGACGGCGCACGCACGATCAGCGTCACCGGTCTGCCGTCAGGCCAGCGGTTTGTCTGCGCCTTGCACACCTTGACCAGGTCCGGCAGTGTGATCGCCGAGACGCCATTCGCCTTGTTGGAGACGATCGCAAGGTCGCGCGCGAACGCCGGCGCGAGTCCAGCCAGCAAGAATAAGGCGATACTTATGATTCGACGGTAGAACACACTCACTCCCTGACGGGGGAAAACCTTCTTGGCTGATTGTCGTGGAAGACGGTACTGCGTCAAAGGTAACTAAGGTCATGGACCTGCGGAGAAAAGCCCGTATTTTCTCTCCACAGCCGCGCTTCCATGGCTCGGATTTCAATAACCGGTCCGCAGCCGGTTTAGGCCCTCCTAAGCCTCGCCAGAATATCGTTTTTTGAGCCATTGCCAGACCCAAGGAGGATGGTTTAGGCTATGCCTTCTTAAAAAAAGGGGTCTCCTCCGCCATGACTAATCGCGTAACCTACGCACCCCAGGATTTCCAAAAAATGTGCAAGCAGGCCGAAAGGGATCAGGAGACCAGGAAACTGGTACTGCTCATGGAGCGCGTCAAGCGGCAGATCGCCAATCGCGACGGTGGAGTCCAAAATACCGCGGCCACCGCAAAGACGAACCTTGCGGAGATTAGCCGTGACGCTGGGTTGCGGTTGCCCAGCCGGTCCGTTCCCTTAGAGCGCTAGTTCCGCTTTTCTCCAATGCCTTTTACCTCGCAATTCGGCCTAGCGAGCTACAGAAAATCTTTTATTCTTCCGCGCCATATTTTGAGTTAGAATTTGAGAACTTTTGCTAGGTTCCTTTAGCTAGCGTGCGGTTTCTGATGTGCCTTCCCCCAGGAGGTAGTAGATGTATCGGTCTTACTCGAATTTCCCGGCGGATACCCGTCCGCTTCGGGATGTGGATTCTTTACTCCGTGAGCTGACCCAGGATTTTGCCATGGCTTTCAACACCGGCAACTACGATCAGGCAGCCAGGATGTTTTCCCTCGACGGAACATTGATGGCCCCGCACTACGAGGGATCGTCCGGACAAAAGCCCATTGAGCAACTGCTGCGGCGATTGGGGGAATCCGGTTACAGCGACCTTCGCCTGGAGACGATGCGCGTCGATCACTCCGGCGATATGGCGATGGAACTCGGCCGTTTTTCCATGGTGCTCCGCAAGCCCGATGGAACAAAAATCCCCGATCGTGGAAAGTATGTCCGAGTGTGGCGCAGGGTCGGCGCCTGGCAACTGGCGGCCGATTGCTGGAGCCGCACCGCCCTCGCTGTCGGTGAGCGCGTCGCATAGAGCGCGCGGATAACTCCGGATTCGGCCAGAATTGCCGCTGGTACTTGCGTTCCATGAGCACGAACGGTAGCTTCGAGAATCGATGAATCAGCAGCAGCCAGCTCCACCTCCGCGTGACAATGCTCCCGCTCTCAAAGCCGACCCCGGCCAGTATTGCCCCAATTGCTCCGCGAAATTGCGCGAGAGCCGCTGCAAGTTGAAGTGTCCGCAGTGCGGGTTCTATCTGAGCTGCTCGGATTTCTACTAAATGAAGATTGCTGATTGCTGATTAAAACCCGTCTGCTCGCTCACAAGCCTGCCGGAGAAAGCCCCCGTCCGCTTTTCAATCAGCGATCAACAATCATAAAATCAACAATTGCTCTCCCATAGCCGTGACGCGTATAGCGAACTCCGTCTAAAATGGCATGTGCGACTTTATTTCTAAACTTGTGAGGAGAACGTCATGCAACGCAAGGCAAGCGCGGTTTGGAAGGGTGGTCTGAAGGATGGCAAAGGAAGTCTTACGGCTCCCGGAGGAGTGCTGAACAACACGCAATATTCTTTTACCACGCGATTTGAAAATGCTCCCGGGACGAATCCTGAGGAACTCATCGCCGCGGCCCATGCCGGATGCTTCTCCATGGCCCTCTCGGCCCAGCTAGGCTCAGGAAATCTGACGCCGGAAAGCATCTCGACCACCGTTACGCTCTCGTTCGACAAGCTGGATTCCGGATGGACGATCACTGCAAGTCACATTGACGTCGTCGGCAAAGTCCCCGGCGCTGACGCGGCGACTTTCCAGAAGTTCGCCGAAGCCGCCGAAAAGGGATGTCCCGTCTCCAAAGTGCTCAACGCAAAGATCACAATGAACGCCAAACTGGAGTAGCGAGACAGGCGAGGTAACAAGATGTCATCTTGAACGGCGATGTCATCCTGAATGGCAGCGAAGCTGCCGTGAGGGACCGTACGTCGACCGAAGGCTTTGACGCGGTAAATGGGACTGCCCAAGCTGCCCGAAGCGAATTCACTTGCGGCAACTGCGGCAGCTCTTCGATGGGTTTGACACAAAACGGCTCGCCTGTAGAATAGATACGCAGTCTTCCTCTCCGGCAGCCTTCGGGCTGCCGCGACAGTTGAAGTCCACTTGCCATCGTGGCGGAATTGGCAGACGCGCATGGTTCAGGTCCATGTACCGGCAACGGTGTGGGGGTTCGAGTCCCTTCGATGGCACCAAAAGCAGCGATCAGTGACTAGTTGTCGGTGGCTCGTGATCCATCAAGTTAGCCATCCTTTTCGATCTGCATTGAGTCAATCGATCAGTCCAAAAATGGTGTGTCGAAGCCGCAACTCCGACTGACCACTGAGCCTAGCCCCTGACCCCTGACCCCTGAACCGATCCGCACTATGTCTATGCAGAAAGAAGAAAATGGGGCACAATCATGCGGGGCGGAGGACGGCTGATTTGAAGATTTCGCAAAAAGGACTCTATGCATTGCAGGCGATGATGACCTTGGCGCGCCGGCACCAGCAAGGAGCGATCAAGATTCGGGAAATTGCAGCCGAAAGTGACCTGCCGGAGAAATTTCTCGAACTCATTCTGCTGGAATTGAAAAATGCCCGCATCGTTGACAGCGTGCGCGGAGCCCGCGGCGGATACCAGCTGCGCCGCGATCCTTCTGAGATTCCCCTCAGCGACATCATTCGCCTCGTGGACGGCCCCCTGGCCCCCATGGGCGACGCCGAGCAGTTGCGCGGATTGATCGCCAAAGACGCCGATCATCGTGCCCTCTACGAAGTGTTTCTCGCGGTGCGTGACGCCGCCGCCAAGATTCTCGAGCACACGACCGTCGCCGACCTGGTTGCCAACAGCAAGAGCCGAAAAGCAGCGGGCCGCGGCAAGCACTCCTCCGGCGGTATCAAGAAAAAAGCCACCGGAGCGTAATCGCTCCAGTGGCAGGACCTGCTTCACTTAGTGAGACGTCTGGAACGTCCTCTCGCTATTTATTCCCTTGGCGTTCATTCCCTCGGCGATCATCTCCTCCAAGCGCACATAGCTCGCTTCCATCCCTTTCTCCATGCCCGTCGCCAGCATCATCGACCGCGTCTCCGCATCGGGCAACGTCATGCGCATCGTCATCAGCGTGCCGCTGCCGTCGGGTTCGAATGTAGTCTCGACGCGATTGTCGGGCGTCTGATCAGGCAGGAACATCCGCTCCACGTGCACGATCCTGCTATACGGTTTCAGTTCGATATATTCGCCAGTCAAATGAAAAGCTCCTTGCTTCGGATGTTTCCATTCATAACGAATCTTTCCGCCAGGGCGTGCTTCATTGATGCACACCGGCATGCTCCAACCCTCAGGCCCTAGCAGCCACTGCTGAATCACCCTCGGATCCGTATGCGCGCGGTACACCGCCTCGGGCGACGCCGCAAAACGCCGCGTCGCCACCACATGTGTATCGCCTTCCGTCTTTAACGTTAATTTATTCATCGCCTTCTCCTCTTTTCGTTTCTGCGAACTTCCTCGGATTGCATTCCGGCCAGAACCCCGTCCAGCCGGTCGTAATTTTTCTCCAGAGCCTTGCGCAGCATCGCCAGCCACTGGTCCATGGCCTCGATACCGGCCTTGGCCAGACGGCGCGGACGCTTGCTGCCGTCCACCCGCTGCACAATCAACCCCGCGTCTTCCAGCACCTTCAGATGCTGCGAGATCGCGGGCTGGGTCATCTCGAAGGGCTTCGCCAGTTCCATCACCGTCGCTTCTCCCAGCGCCAGACGGCCTAGAATCGCCCGGCGCGTAGGATCGGCAAGCGCCGCGAACGAGGCATCGAGTTGGAGTGTGGCCATTTGCATTTGTAAGTTATAACTTATATAAGTCATGCGTTATATGTCAAGGAAATTTTCGACTCGCCTCACAAGCCATGGGATACAAATAAACAAAGAACAAGCCCCCGAGAGACGAAAGAAACGGTTCTGTCCCGTTACTCAAAATTCCCCGAGTCCCTTGCCCGACGCGGGAAGTGCTGGATTTTCACAGTCGCACTCATTCGCTGATTGACTCTCAATATTGATTTCGACCGATGCATCGCATGGAAACCCGCGTCCGACGGGGCTTCTGGGAGAAATGGATTCCGTGACTGCACCAATTCCGGTCAGAGGGCTGTGCACGGCGTGCACTCGATTGAAAACACGTGTACTTACAAAGCCGAATTTTTCATTGACTGGGAAAATAGAAGGAGTACAACAAGATCGTTCTTTGACAGCTTCTTAAGTTTTTCCGGTTGGTGCGGCGTCCGGGGCTCGAGCGTAGTCACTGTTCTGATCGCAAGGTTAGGATGGAGGGCGCGCAAGGGTCTATAGCAAAGCGCTGGTTGAGGAGAACGAAGAAGAAATGTTGAAGGCAGGATAGAGTTCCGAGGCGTAGGGTAGGTTTATCCGGTTGGCGGTGAGCCCGGAGCCCAAGCTGACGATCGCGCGCAGAAGCCCCGCAAGGGAAGCAGCGCAAGCAGGTCGAGCGAGGGTCATTAAGCGAGCTACTGGCCGAGACGAATGGACCCTACACCACCTCGGAACTCTCTTACTTTTTAGCCACGAGCGGCGAGCTAGAAGCTACGAAGACTCCCCATTCCGTTACGCTGCGATTCTGATTTCCCGCACTCCGTTGCGTCTTCCCGTTCCCATCGTCTCCAAACAGACTGTCGTGCTGAGCGGAATCGTGAGGAGAGCGAAGCGATCCTCGCGATGCAGTCGAAGCATCCCTACCCGCTCCTCACACTCCGAAAACCGCGCAGTCCGCGTAAACAGCAGCAAGAACCCATTTCTCCCGCACCATCTGCTTTTTCAGGATCCCTTCAGCCTCATCTGCTACATTGAACATCGACTTTCACTCCAGTCGGAGGTGTCTTATGAGGATCCACCGCTCGCTTTTGGCCGCCCTACGTTTGCTCGCTCTCCTCATGGCCATCCTCAGTATTTTTCCGCGCGGCTGGGCGCAGAGTTCCAGCGCTCCTCAATATCACCTGGTCAAAAAAATCGTCCTCGGCGGCGTGGGTGGATGGGACTACTTCACCGTTGATCCCTCGACGCACCACCTCTTCATCGGGCGCGGTGAATACGTTCAGGTGCTCGACGCCGAGGGAAACGTGATCGGCAAGGTCGATGTGGGTAAAAATAACGAAGCGCACGCCGTGGCGCTCGCTCCCGATCTCCATCGCGCCTTCACCAGCAATGGCGGAGGCGGTTCGGTAACGATCTTCGACCCAGACACGCTGAAAGTCATAAAGGAAGTAAAGATCGCCGGCCGCGATACCGACGACATCGAGTACGACCCGGCATCCAAGCGCGTCTTTACCTTTAACGGCGGGAAGGGAAGCGACGCCACCGCGATCGACGCCGTGAACGGCGTAGTGGTTGGCAAGATTCCGCTGGGCGGCAAACCTGAAACTGCGCAAGCCGATGGCCAGGGTCACATCTACGTCAACATCGAAGACAAGAGCGAGCTCACGGAATTCGATGCCAAGACGTTGCAGGTGATGCACACCTGGCCCTTGGCCCCTTGCAAAAGTCCTTCCGGACAAGCGATCGATGTAGCGCATTCTCTTCTCGTCATCGGCTGCCACAACGGCCTGATGGAGTTCTGGGATTACGCGAACAGCAAAGTCTCCGGAACCGTGCCCATCGGCAAAGGAGTTGACTCCAACCGCTTCGATCCTGGAACCGGTCTCGCCTTCGCTTCTTTAGGCGATGGAACAATCACGGTCGCGCATGAAGATGCGCTGGACAGGTTCACCGTGGTGCAGACTATTCAGACCATGAAAGGCGCGCGCACTATGTCTCTCGATACCGCCAATCACAATATCTATACCGTCAGCAGCGAGTTCCTGCCGCCGTCCGCGCCCACTCCCAAGGATCCGCATCCCTGGCCCGAGATGAAGCCCGGTACTTTCACGCTGCTAATCTACAGTCTGCAGTAATGTCCGACATCCCTACGCGCAAGCTGTCCTTGTCGGTGAGCCATAGCTGCGCCGCTGCGATGTCCATTCCCCGCCCAAGAATTACTGGAAATCCTGTATCCCGCCCGAGAAAAGAGGGTACTAGCCCGCATTGAAATTTCCATCCGTTTGAAATTCGGCAACCCCTCAAGGCCCCCACGCTCCTAAAGCAACGTCCGATCTGAAGTAAACACGCCAGTAAATACGCCCGAACAAAAACATGATGAATGCCACTCCGCGTTTCTTGCTCTCGTCTGTTTTCACGATCTCTGCTATCGCCTTGACTATTGCGGGAATAGGATGCCAGGGCATTCCAAGCACCTCCAACTCCGGGTCAAAAACTCTGTCATCGCTAGCCGTGTCTCCGGCGAGCGCAAGCATCCAATCCGGACAGACGCAGCAATTCTCGGCCATCGCGAAATATAGTGACGGCTCGACCGCTACTGTGAGTGCGACAGTTACCTGGACGGTGAGTGCGCCATCGATCGCATCGGTCAGCAACTCTGGATTGACCACCGCAATCGTCGCAGGCTCGACAACCGTAACGGCATCGCTCAATGGGATCATTGGCTCGGCGACTCTCGCCGTACAACCCGCTACCAAGGCCGTGACCTCGGTCAGCGTTACACCCGCAAACCCAGGCATCACCGTAGGCGCAACCCAGCAGTTCACTGCGACTGCAACCTACACCGACGGAACGACTGGCAACGTGACTGCAAACGGCGCCACGTGGAGCAGTTCCGCTCCTTCCATCGCCACGATTAACTCTTCCGGCCTCGCAACTGCTCTCGCCGCCGGACAGGCGACTTTGACTGCCACGTATCAGGGAAAGAACGGATCGGCAACGCTCACCTCCACCGCTATACCCGTCACTTCGCTCGCCGTCACCCCCACCTCGGTAGATCTCGTTGTCGGAGGAACCCAGCAATTTATTGCCACTGCGACCTTTGCCAACGGAACGACCGGTAACGTCACCTCATCGGCAACCTGGTCCTCGGGAAATACCAGCGAGGTGACTGTCAGTTCAAGCGGTTTCGCGATCGCCGTTGGTGCCGGATCGGCAACCAGTGTGACCGCATCATTCGGAGGATTCAATAGCAGCGCCACCGTCAATGTTTCACAATCGTCCGGCAGCGGCGCCAACGTACCGATGTTTCACATGGACCAGAACCGCAGCGGCGCGAATCTGACGGAAACGATTCTGACTCCGTCGAACATCACTCCGCAAAGTTTCGGAAAATTGTTTTCGCAACTGGTCGATGGCTACGTCTACGGCCAGCCGTTGCTCGTGTCGAACCTGACCATGTCCGACGGCAACCTGCACAACGTCCTGTTCGCAGCCACTGAGAATGACAGTGTCTACGCTTTTGACGCCGACACCAATACCGGCGCCAACGCCAATCCTCTGTGGAAGGTTTCGCTGTTGCAACCGGGCGAAACTCCGATTACGAATGGGCCAATCCAGCCGGTCGAAGGCATTACTTCGACGCCGGCGATTGATCTGGCGACGAACACCATGTACGTAGTCTCCACCCAGGTATCCGCTGCCGGAGGAACATTCCGCCTGAATGCCTTGGATATCACCACCGGCAGCCAAAAAACCGGAAGCCCGGTCCAGATCACCGCTCAGGTTCAAGGAACCAATGGCACCACGCTGACCACGGCCTGCCTGCAACGCGCCGCGCTGTTGGTGGCCTACAGTTCCGTCTACATCGGCTTTGGCTCCTGCCACAGCGGATGGTTGCTGGCCTATGACAAAACCTCTCTGGCGCAAACCGGGGTCTTCAATTCGAGTCCTTACCTTGTCGGCGAGGGGAAGTATGCCAGCGCCGGCGGCGTATGGATGGGTGGCGGCGGCCCTGCCGCTGATGGACAAGGCAATGTCTATATCTCTACCGGGAATGGGCCGTGGGATGGCCAGACTGCTTTCAGTGATTCCATCATCAAGTTTTCCCAGACCCTTCAGTTAGAGGACTACTTCACGCCGTTCGTCTACGCCTACATGGACTGCGCCGACGCGGATCTGGCGTCCGGCGGAATTATGCTGATCCCCGCCAGCGGCGCGACGCCAATACAAGCTTTGGCCGGGGGGAAAACCGGAAAACTCTATCTGGTGAACACGCAAGATCTCGGACAAGAACAGAATAATGACACCGGCGCGACCTACACCACATTTTTCGAACCGGATATTTCTCCTCCCTACGAAAACACTTGCACCAGTTCAGGAGGCGAGTCGGGATCGGCCGAAGTGAACTCATACGAAATCTTCGGCACCGCCACCTATTTCAACGGATCGGTTTATCTCGGCGTGACGCCGACCGGCGCCGTGCCCGCTCCTATTCGACAGTTCGTCTATTCGCCCGGATCGTCCACCACCTTGGCCTATAACTCGAACTACACGCCCAATGACTACATTCTGGGAAACAGTTACGGCACCACGACCTTCATCTCCGCCAACGGCAGTGCCAATGCTGTTCTCTGGATGATCGATCACGGCGATCCGCTGCAGAGCGGCAACTCCCAAACCAACGCAACCTTGCGCGTCTACGATCCCAACAGCTTGTCCAACGGCGAGCTCTATGACAGCAATATGGCGGCGAATGGAGTAGATATCCCGGGATATGGAATCAAATTCACGGCTCCAATTGCGGCCAACGGGAAGGTTTATATTTCGACCGGCCACGATCTCGTGAACACGCTGAATCCACGAGGTGAGCTGGATGTGTATGGCCTGAAATGATGAGGCTGGCCCATCCTTTCGCGCCCTTTACGAAAGTGCGGAAACCCGCGGCTGACCAGCTGACTTTCTCACTGGTCGGATGTCATCCTGAAGAGGGCGATAGCCCTCTGAGGGACCTTACGAAGCATGCAACCCG
The DNA here is from genome assembly GCA_963711365.1 of Terriglobia bacterium. Lineage (GTDB taxonomy): Bacteria > Acidobacteriota > Terriglobia > Terriglobales > Acidobacteriaceae > Sulfotelmatobacter. The sequence continues at coordinate 34,400 of CAVQDY010000004.1, forward strand.
GCAATACAGTCCCTAAGATCGTGTACGCTCCATACATCTCGGACCATCCAAAACGGCTGTTCGGACAGTCGCTTGTAAGAAACACGACAGACTAGAGCTCGAATCCCCACCTTTGCAAAAGCCGCAAAGGATGGGCACCTGCCCATCCGTGAAAATCCCCACTCCCCGCGCAAGAACGCGCGAGAAATGGGCACCCACGATTTTTCATTTCAGGGAATAATCACTGGGCGCCGTCCATGCCACTCGCGGGACCACGCAGACTCTACGTCGGACAGTGGCACCGGTTCAGTATCAATTCTCAATGCGCCGCTAGCCACATTCCCGAGCAGCCAGCGAATTGCCTCGCCCCACGCTTCGCGCGAAGCTGGCGCACTGCCGCTTCCGGCACCAAGAATTTCCAGTCGCGAACTGCGCAGCACAGCAGCGGGCAAAGAAATCGTGGCTCCGGCACTCTCGCCGACCTGGACAAGTCGCACCCGATTGGCCGCCGCATTGAAATCTTTTCTGGCAACGGCGCCGAGTAGCGCCTCCGTTGGACGTCCCCAGAGATAATCAGTCACGACATCAAATCCCCGTGTGTCCGCCTCGCGCGCAAAGGTCTCGGAAAGTTCACTCGACGCATCATCGAGTCGAATCATGGCGTCAGCGCCAAGTCCGGCCAAAGTCTTCAGCACTTCTTCATTTCGCCCGGCGGCGACGACCCGTCCCGCTCCCAGCAGCTTGGCGGTTTGAATGGCCAGCTTCCCGGTCACTCCGGTCGCCCCGAGAACCAGCACGGTCTCTCCGGCCGCGATCTGCGCGCGCCACTTCAGCGCACCATAGGCCGACAAACCAGGATTGAAGATAGCAGCGGCAGTCACATCGTCGACGTTTTCGGGAAGCGGGAAGCATCGCATCGCCGCCACCACGGTGCGTTCTGCGATCGCTCCGTAGGGCGGTCGAGGCGCAGCGAAAAAGACTCTGCTTCCGTCATCGAGTGTACCGACGCCATCGGTGCCGCAGACTGCCGGCAGATTGTGTTGCGACGCGTAGTGCGCTCCGCTGGCCAGTTGGCGATCAATGGGCTTGAGTGCAGCCGCGCGAACGCGAATGACAACTTCGCCCTCGCTCGCCTGCGGATCAGGGAATTCTTCGCAGCGCGGTGGCTTGTCGAGCGCGGAGAGTACGGCTGCTTTCATAGCAGGAAAGTTTACATGAGCCCACTTCTTCAGTTCCGACGGCGGGCGGCCCATCGCGGTTGGCCCATTCAAGCCCGGTGTTGGCTTGAGTGGGAGAGTTCCGGGTTGCCCATCCTTTCGCGCCTTTTGTGAAAGGGTGGGGATTCCCATCTTTCGTGCTTTTCGAACAGTGGGAATCCCCGGATCTCGACCATCCAGCCCGAGGCGTCATTCCGAGCGTAGCGCTTTTCTTCGCGGAGCGAGGAATCTCGCGTGGAAACATTCCCGCCGTCGTCATTCCCGCAAAGAGAGAATCTCCTTCTTTTGTCATTCCGACCAAAGGGAGGAATCTGCTTTGTTTTGTCATTCCGACCAAAGGGAGGAATCTGCTTTCCTCGACGCGAGCGCGAGCCCAACTGGCCTTGGAGCAGTTATCGCAGTTACGCCCTGGAAGAAGAGGGCATGGTGAAAATCAATCAGTGGCCGAAGG
>CAVQDY010000005.1:0-85200 GCA_963711365.1 Terriglobia bacterium
TCAGGGTAAGTATCCCTTCAGAACAAGTGATAGAATTTTGCAGCCGCGACAGGGAGACAAATCAGTCAAAAGCGACTGGGGAATCTAGAACGGGTCACGTGAGGATGGATTTTGAACATCCAGATTGTGCGCTGCCCAGTTACGTCACCATGAGGAGTGATTTCATTAGCCCGATGCAGTTCTTGGACTGCGCACTCGATCTGCGCTTGACTCAATTTCGGCAGATGCAACATGAAGTCCCCAACTGTTGCCTGTCCGAATTTCAATAACACATCGCGCACGCCGTCCTGTCGTTTTTTTCGTTTGCACTCTGCGAGATACTTGAGGAGATTTGGCAATCCAAAGAAAACACCGATAGCTGCCACGACCAAGGCAGAAATTGCGACAATGAGTCGCTGATATGCTATGGTGTTCGGGTCGGGCAGTTTCACGACGGTCGTGTTCACTATGGCTACTCGCTCTGCGTCTCCCGCCAAGAAGAATCAGGACGAACAGCCGCCTTTCACTCGTGCTAACTTCTTCAGTCTTGTAGCGAAAGCTTCGAAGACGCCAGTTCAGAAACCCGCGCCAAAATCGCGGGGAAAATCAGATTCCCGGAATCGCGGCGGTTGTACCTAAAGCTGTATTCGTCCAGGTAGCTTTGCAGGTACTTCGCGGAAACAGAGTGGTACACGCCGCCGATTCCGCGTTTCACTAAACTCCAAAATCCTTCAATCGTGTTGGTGTGAACTTCGCCAGCAACATACACTTTCGCGCTATGGTTGATGCGCTTGTGCTGATAGCCCATTCCCTCTAGCTGTGGCAGAGAATTAAAGTTCGGGGCTTCGTCCGTGAAGATCGTAGTTTCGGGCAGAACAAATTCTTTTACCAGTGCATTCGAGACGGCGAGACTTTTGTCGGCAGTCGCACGGGCCACGATGCGTCCCTTACGCTCCACAACGCCGAGTACGATTGTGTTTTGTCCCTTATTGCCGCGCAGCATTCGTCCCGCTTCGTTCTTGCGCCGTCCGCCGTGGTACATCTCGTCCATCTCAACGCCGCTGCTCCTCGGTCCGCCGAGCCGTAAATCTTCACCGAGCAAAGATCGAATCTGCTTGAACATGCGCCACGCCGTTTTGTACGTGACGCCCGTCTCGCGCTGAATCTGCTTCGCCGAAATTCCGCATCGCGTGCTGCCCATCAAATACATAGCGTGGAACCAAATGCGTAACGAAGTGCTCGACTTCTCAAAGATCGTTCCCGCCAGTGGGTAAACGTGATTGCCGCAATGGTCGCAAGCATACGCCGTGCGTCCCGTCACGCGGTAGTGTTTGCGCGGTTTATCGCACTTCGCGCAGAACGTGACCCCACCCGGAAAGCGCTGTTCTTTGATCTGCTCAAGGCAGGCATCATCGGTTGGAAAGTCACGATTGAAGTCGTTGAAGGTGTATCGGAGTTCTTTTGGAATGGTCTGACGGCGGTTCATGCACACACTATGCCAGATTGCTTACTTGTTGTCAAGGGATAATTACCAAGAATCAGATCTTGGACCATCGACCTTGGACCTTAGAGCTTGGACCTTAGAGCTTGGACCTTAGAGCTTGGACCTTCGACCCTTGAGCTTGGCCCCTCGACCTTGGACCTTCTGCCCTAGACTCTGGACTCGCCACCTCGAACCTTTGCCGGTCTTACATCAAGCTCAGGCGCGAAGCGGAGACGCGGACCGGTTGTGGCGACTTGCGCGTGCGAGGCATTCTGTCCGGGCCGCCGGTGCGATGACTTTCTTCATCGCGGAAATTCGTTTTAATTTTTTCAACGCGCAGCGGCTCGAAGCGAAAATCGGCCGCTGCAGCAACGTCATGCTTGTGCGGTTGTGTGTCCGAGGGATCAGGAGCCAATCCCATGGCAACGTAGATGTCTTCGAAAATCTGCCGTGGAGCAATGCTGAGGACTCCGTCGAAGGACTCGACCAGGTAGTCGCCCTTCCGTCCGCAGTGCTGCCGGCCAAGATGGTCGATGAAGCTGAGGCTCGAGCTGAGTTGTTTGGCTTGAATTAAGAACCGCGTGCGATACGTCTTCCATTCCATCGATTTCATGGCGCGCTGACCCAAGAAAAACTGGTAAATCGTTGTGCTGAGTGTCCTCAAAGCGGCTTTCGCGGCTGGGACGTTCTGCTTTCTTTTTTGTGAGGGCGAAGGAGAATGTAAGTGCGAAAGGGCCGCGGGTCAATTCAGTATTTTTGGTGCAATTGAGGAAAATAGCAGCGAGAGATTTGCGCGAATTTTTGCGGCGGAAGAACCACGCGAGAGAGCTGTCGAGAATGGCCTGATCCTGAGATTTTTTGCGCGCACAGCAGGTGCGCGGCAAAATTTGAGAGATGGCTTGGCCGTATTGTCCACAGGGCTTGCACAGGAAATGCAGAAACGGAGGTCTGCAGTTTGATATCGAACGGCCTCTCACCACGGAGGGCACAGAGAAACAAATAAAAAGCACAGATCCTGCGACGCCCTGAACCCGCGAATTACAGGAACTACCCGAGCGGAAGTTTGCGGGCGCGGGACGACAATTGATAGAACGAACGCGAATTTATCATCGGGAGAGTGAATCTATGAATACCGATCCTGTTTGTGGCATGAAGGTTGATCCGGGCAACTCGCAATACGAATCGCAGTATGGCGGGGAGAAATACAGTTTCTGTTCGCTGGAGTGCAAGAACAAGTTCGATCAAAAACCTGAGCAGTACGCCAAGTCGGCAGCCTGATTTTTCTCACGTCGCGCAAAGAAAACGGCCCTTGCTTCGGCAAGGGCCTTTTCTTAAGTCTGATTGTGTCCGCGGACAGAACGTCCGGGATACACAAACTTTACCGGTGCGCCAGAGCCGGTTCGTGGGCGCTTTTGCCGGCCTTGAATGCGGCGTAGCGCTTGTTGATCTCGTCCCAGTTCACAACGTTCCACCAGGCTGCGAGATATTCGGGACGGCGGTTGTTGTATTTCAGGTAGTAGGCGTGCTCCCACACATCGTTGCCGAAAATGGGATAGAGCCCCTGCGAAATCGGGTTGTCCTGGTTCGGCGTCGACATGATCTGCACTTCGCCACTGGACTTGCCGGCGAGCCAGACCCATCCGGAGCCGAATTGCTTGGCGCCCGCGTCGTTGAACTTGGTTTTGAAATCGTTGAAGTTGCCGAACGTTTTCTGAATTACTTCAGCGATCGGGCCACTGGGATCGCCTCCGCCCTGTGGTTTCATGATCTTCCAGAACATGGTGTGGTTAACGTGCCCTCCGCCATTGTTGCGGACGGCGCCGCGAATGTCCTCGGGAATGGCGTTGAGGTCGCGGATGAGATCTTCGGCAGACTTGCCGGCAAGATTGGGATGCTTCTCGATGGCGGCGTTCAGATTCTTCACATAGGCACCGTGGTGCATATCGTGGTGCAGAGTCATCGTCTGCTTGTCGATCGTGGATTCGAGTGCGTCATAGGCATACGGCAGTGGGGGTAGTTCGTGAGCCATTTTTATCGTTCCTCCAGGCTTTTGAGATGACGGAAAATGGGGTTTCGATGCAAGTGTTGGAAATCATTATAGCGCCGGTGGACGCGGCAGGGATGCTTCGACTTCGGCGAGAGGATCATCTACGCTCTCCGTGCAGCTCGGCTCGCATGACAATTTCCATACAAGCATTCACTTCCTTCCCAGCAGGCGGATTCTCGAGGTGAACGCCCGTCCCAGGCATGCCGTAAATGTTGGCTCGGGATGAGATGAGTCGATGACACTGTTCACCACATAGGGATCGCACCGGCCGGTAATATTGTCGAACCCACCGCGCAGGGCAAGATAATAGCCAAAGAGGTGAAAACGTTTTTCCAGTTGCAGGTTCAGTGAAAAATAATCAGGGAATCGCTGCGCCCCGGGTTTCCCAATCAGTTGCTGCTGATCGTTCACTTCATTGAAAGGGAATCCGGTGCGCGCTTCCACGGAGTAGGCAACTTCCGTCTGGTGAAGAATGGGAAGCGAGAAAAACCGCAGATATCCCCAGGAAAGAAAACGGTTGGGCGCGTCCCAGGGATAAGGGCCGGGTTGCTGCGGGGCGAGGATCGGGCTGTCGACATTGAAGTCGAGCGCCTGATTCGAGCGCGCGCTGGAGCGCGTGTAGGCGCCCATGATCGAATACAACTCATGGAAGTTGCGCCGCAGCGTAATCTGGAACGCGGTGTAATGGTCCTCCCTTGTATTGAGCAGGACGAAATTTCCGGTCGTGGAATTCGCCCGCGCGTCATAGACGAAGCCATTCGTGCCGCGGCGCTGAAAATATTCGGCTTTCATGTAAATTGCCGCAGGCAGTTTTTTTTCGAGGCCAAGGCTCCAGTTCAGAAATCGTGGAGCGTCGAGCTTGTCAGTGTTCGCCGTGAAGCTGGTGGTGACGGGACCGCTGACCGCGACGCATCCGGTTGGAGTGGTGCAATTCGGGTTGGTCGTGAAAAAGGTATCTTGTCGCTCTCCCGCAAAGGGGCGTGCAATCAGAAAGATCGGCGTTGCCTCGTAAATCACGCCGATGCCCGCCGAGAGTTTCGTTGTACCCGAGTTGTCGAGTACATAAGTGCCCGCGAGCCGCGGCGCGAAGTTCTTGCGATGCACCAGGCTGTCCCAGTCGAAACGAACTCCTGGCTCGATCAGCAGGCGGTTGGTGACGCTCCAGCGGTCTTCCGCGTAACCGGAGACTTCGGAATTGTATTGCTCAATCAGGGGCGAGGGCGTGAAGGTCGAATAGCGTGTGCAGGGAAATTTCGCGTTCTGCGGCGCAGTCAGGCAGAGATCGCCCGACGTCAAAGGGTTGTCATCGCTCAAGTATGAGATCGGCTGACGGAAGAAGTGTGCATCGTAGGAAATTTTGTCGAGATCGACTCCGACCTTGAAATCATGCCGGCCATGCCATTGCTGTGGCGGCAGGTACACATTCGCCAGTCCCTGCCAGCGCGTGGCCGTGGTTTCGGCATTCAGGTAATAATTTCCGCCTGCGGTCTCGGTATTCACAAAATACGGACTGGTGCCGTACGGCGTGAGATTGATGTCGTACTGATCGAAACCAAGGCCGGTTTCGACCAGCAATCCGTTGGCGAAGTAGTGCTGGTCTTTGATGCTGGGAAAATACGAATATTCGACGTCTTTGGGATTGGAGAACTGCGGGCTCTGCGGCGAAAGATAGGCGTACTGGTCGTGAAGATGATTCACCAGGAAGCTGGTGGTCAGGATGTTGCGGCTGGTCAGATTGGTTTGCAGCTTAGTCAGGTTTCCGAAACGAATGATGTGATCGTTGTCTTGCCCGACGGGCAGGGCGGTGTATATGAGATTGTCGTATTCGCCGTCGAATGAATTGTAGAACCACATTTTGTGCTTAATGATCGGGCCCGAAAATGTGATGAGCGGAAGGAACTGGTCGAAGCGCCATCCGTGCTTGTTCTGGACCGAAGGGATGAAGTTCGTCGCCCAGAAGCGGAAGTGGTCGTCGCCAATGCCGGTATTAAGCATGAGCAGGCCGCCCGATCCTTTGCCGGCTTCGGCAGGTTCGCGCGAAGGCTCAACCTGAATCGAGCGGAAGGCGTCGGTGCTGACGCGGATCAAGAGTTGTCCGTTCGCCGGCTGGGTCACATTGAAGCCGTCGAGCAGCGTGACGGTCTGGTAGGTCTGCGCTCCGGCGACGTGGGGCTGTCCGCTTTGATCGCTCACCACGCCGGGAATGAAGTTGATGGCGTTGCGATAGTCGTGCGCCGTGGGGTACACCATGTTGACCACATCGAGACCGCTGAGCGTTTCTCTCGAAGAGACTTGCGCCGGATCGATCGCAGGTGGCGATTCGTGGACGTCGACTACTTCCTTGACTTCCTGCAAACGCGAGATACCGACTTCGACCGTAGATCCCGGCGTAACCTGCACCGCAGCGCTCTCGAAAGCGTAGAAGCCCTCTTTTTCGACGTGAAGCGTGTACATGCCCGCGGAAATGCCGGGAAGCACGCAGCGTCCGGTGTGGTCGGTCTCGCAATGGGCTGCCGCTACGGACGGCGCTTGCAGAGAGACCCGCGCGCGCGGTACCGCGACTCCATTTTCATCGACGACTGCAATCGTGGGCCCCGGCGCAGTTTGCGCAGCAGCCGTGCAGGCGATCGCAAGCGTCAGGAGAAGGGCACGCATTCGTCGAAGTTATTGTACGGTGGGATGAGCCAACAATAGTTTGGGTTTTATGCCCGGCGGGAGTTGGCGCCCTACGAAGGAAAAAATGGCAGCGCCGGTTTCGCCAAGGATTTAGCCCGCGGCTTGTTTCCCCGTCATAACAACGCTTCCCGTCATAACAACTCAGGTGGAGACCGGGCAAAAGTACAGTCCACACGGGCTAAATCATGAGAGTCGGGGGTATACCTAAAAGAGACATTCTGGTTTACACTGGAAGCACCCGCTCAGAAGGATTTCCCTCCTATGCTTTCGCAGTTGACCTCTCACGAAGCCCTCAGGCTCACGGCCAGCTTTGCTTTTACCGCCGATCATATGCGCACCAGCGACGAGGCTTTCGAGATTCGGGCCAGCATTTGCGAGACCGCCAGCCGCATTGCCTTCCTCCGCGCCCATACGATTGCCAAGAGGGAAGAGATCCTGCCTGCCCTGGGCGATAGCTTTCGCCGAGCCGCTTTCGCGATTGCCTGAAATGCGATAGAACAAGAACGGCCAACCTTTCTGCGTGGCCGCTGTACCAACCCTGATATGGCGGCTGCACCTCCCTTTAATCCGGATTCCAGGACGGATCGCGCCAATTCCGTTCGTGAGCCACGCGTCTCTCGCCGGCGCGTCGCCGGCGGACATCTGCTGCGCCTGATCGCGGTGTTCAAATTTTTGAAAGCTGCGTCTTTGATTGCGCTGTCCGTCGGAGTTTTTCGACTGATGCACCAGAACCTCGGCGAGCGGCTAGCCCGTTGGATTCGCGCCATGCGGCTGGATCCAGGCAATCGCCATGTCACGATGTTGCTGGCTCGAGCCTCGAACCTGACGCCGGAGCAGATCAAGAAACTTGGTCTCGTGGGCCTGATCTATGCGGCGTTGTTCCTGGTCGAGGGGACTGGCCTCTGGATGCAGAGGCGCTGGGGCGAATGGGTCACGGTCGTGATCACCGGAACGCTGGTCCCGGTTGAAGTCTATGAGATTTCCCGACATCCAGGTGTCGGCAAGGTTCTGGTGCTGATCCTCAACATCGCGGTAGTGGGGTACCTGATCTATCGCATCCGCACTGAAGATGCGGGTTCTCCGCGTTGAGTGTCGATAAATGAGCCGCAGACTTCGCGTAGGACGCGGGATATAATGTCCCCCGCCAATGCCACTCTCTTCCGGCAGCAAACTGGGTCCGTACGAAATTCAATCTGCGCTCGGTGCGGGCGGAATGGGAGAAGTGTATCGGGCGCGTGACACACGGCTTGACCGCACGGTCGCGATCAAGATTCTGCCGCCGCATCTCTCTTCCAACGCCGAGTTGAACACTCGCTTTGAGCGCGAAGCCCGGGCTGTTTCTTCTCTGAACCATCCGCACATCTGCCATCTCTACGATATCGGGACGCAGGACGGTACCGCATTTCTGGTGATGGAGTACCTTGACGGCGAGACGCTGGCCGATCGCTTGCGCAAAGGTCCGATGCCGCTAAAGCAGGCATTGGATTTTGCAATTCAAATTACCGAGGCACTTGCCACAGCGCACCGAGCGGGTATTCTCCATCGCGATCTGAAGCCGCAGAACGTCATGCTGACGGCGAAAGGGGCGAAGTTGCTGGATTTTGGCCTGGCCAAATCGAGCCCGGTGTTGGGCGGAGGATCGTCGGCGAGCGGCCTGACTCCTTCGACGCCGACGATGACAATGGCAGAGTTGACCTCTCCAGCGAAGCCGCTCACCCGGCAGGGAACTGTGGTCGGAACGTTTCAGTACATTGCTCCGGAAGTGCTGCAGGGAGTTGAAGGCGACGCGCGCAGCGACATCTTCGGCCTGGGATGCATGATCTATGAGATGTTTACCGGGCGTCGTGCGTTCGAAGCCAAAAGCCAGCTCGGCGTCATGACGGCCATTCTCGAGAGAGATCCCGAGCCGGTCAGCCACATTCAGCCAACCCTGCCTCCTGCACTCGATTATTTAGTCAAAACCTGTCTGGAGAAGAATCCGGAAGAGCGGTTCCAGACGGCGCAGGATGTGAAGCTGCAACTGAAGTGGATTGCCGGCGGAGGCGGCACGCCATCCGCCAGCGCGCCAACTGCAGCGGCAAAACCGTCACGCTTAGGGTGGGTGATCGCAGCCATCGCAATTCTGCTTGCCGTGGCCTGCGGGCTTGCCTATCTCAAGGTCGCCTCGCGTTCGACTCCGGTAGTGCGAGCGTCGATTCTTCCGCCGCCGGGAACGTCGTTTGTGACCATGGCCCCGGTGTCCGGTCCGTCCGTCGTATCGCCAGATGGCACGCGGCTCGTGTTTTCCGCTCGCGACGACAAAGGAAAAGTTGTGCTTTACGTGCGGCCGTTGAATTCAGTAGCGGCCCAAGCTTTGCCCGGTACCGACGACCCGATGTATCCCTTCTGGTCGCCCGACGGAAAGCAGATTGGATTCTTTGCGTTAGGAAAGCTAAAGAAGGTGGACGCGGCCGGCGGCCCGGCGCAAGTCATCTGCGATGCCAGTAATGGCCGCGGCGGAGCCTGGAATAAAGACGGCATCATCCTGTTCACACCTTCGGTATCGTCAACAATTTTTCGCGTCCGCGACAGCGGCGGTACGCCAGAGCCCGCCTCGAAGTTCGATGCTGCGCGCTTCGAGAACAGCCACCGCTGGCCGTTTTTTCTGCCCGACGGCCAGCACTTTCTCTTCTGGTCCCGCAATTCGCTGGGAGCCGCGGAGCAGACGCTGAATGCCGGCAAGGTGGGATCGCTGGAAACGACGATCGTGTTGAAAGGTGTCACTGCCGGAACCTATGGATCCGGTTACCTGCTCTTTCTCCGCGATCAGACTTTGCTGGCACAGCCGTTCGATCCGGATAACCTCAAACTGAGCGGAACGGCAACGCCCATCGCAGAGCACATCGCGATCAACGATGCGACCAGTGTTCCGGAGTTTTCCGCTTCGACTAACGGTGTACTCGTCTATCAAACTGGAGATGCAAAAGGGGCGTGGGATCTGCTGTGGTTTGATCGGGCGGGGAAGCAGTTGGGGGTGATCGCGCAGCAGGAGCCTTACTACTATCCGTCGCTTTCGCCGGACGAGAGCCGGGTTGCTGTTTCTCTCTTCAACGGCTCGCAAGGCACGGCAAATATATGGATTCTCGATACGAAACGCGGGACGAAGTCGCGCCTTACCTTTGGCAGTGGAACCCAGCTCGCTTCGCAGTGGTCACGGGATAGCAAGACGATTTATTACACCTCGGACACCACGGGAGGACGTCACATTTTTTCAAGGGCGGCGGATGGAAGCGGAACCGAGCAGGTTCTGCTGAGCAGTCCCGAAGCTTCGTCCGAGTTTTTGGATAATGTCTCGCCGGACGGCAAGTACCTGGTCTATGCGCGGCAACTGGCCAACGATCCGCATAAGAATTCCGATATTTGGGCGCTGCCCTTGTTCGGCGACCGCAAGCCGTTTCCCGTTGTGCAGACTCCTTTCGACGATCTGAATGCCGCCCTTTCCCCGGATGGAAAGTGGATGGCATATCACAACAACGAGTCCGGACGGAATGAGGTCTACATCACCGTCTTCCCCGGCGGTGGGGCGAAGTGGCAGGTTTCCAGCAACGGAGGCGCTGATGCCCGCTGGAGGGGCGATTCGAAGGAGATGTTTTTTCTCGATCCCTCGGATAATCTGATGGCCGTCGACGTGGACGGAAGCGGGCCAACTCCGCGCTTGGGCGTGCCGCACGCACTATTTCAGGCGATCGGGGTCCAGCGCCAGGTAGGGACCTATGTCGCGAGCCACGATGGCAAACGCTTTCTGGTAAATAGCGGAAGTGCGAAACCGGGAACCGAACCGCTTACACTGGTGACGAATTGGACGTCGGAACTGAAGAAGTAAGCGGCCGTGGTAAACCGTTTCTCCCATGAAAAGCGTTCGGCGACCGGCTGGACCACATCGTGAGGTGATGCCATGTCCGGATGGATCGAAGCTTCGGGTCAAGATCTCCGCTATGCGGTTCGAGGCTTGCGTAAGAGCCCTGGCTTCACGCTAGTCGCGGTTCTTACGCTGGCGATTGGCATCGGGGCCACTACCGCTGTCTTCAGCGTCATCAATCAACTACTTTTGCGTCCGCTTCCTTACCCTGATCAGGATCGGCTCGTCGCCTTGTCGAACATCTTCCCCGGCCACCCCGATAGCTGGGGATCCGTCTCGGCGACCGATGTTGCCCATTGGAGGGCTGACAACGAGGTGTTCGAAAAGCTGGAGTTCGTCTCTGGGCCCGACATCGTGGCCATGTCGGGCGCGGGATCAGGCGAACGTGTTGGGGTGCAACACCTGAGCGCGCGGTTGTTGCCACTGCTCGGGATCAAACCTTTCATGGGCAGTCTCCCTACCGACGATGTAACCGAGAAACTAGGCTCATCGGGCGTGCTGATCAGTTACGAATTCTGGAAGCGCCATTTTGGAGGCGATCCCAAGGTCGTGGGCCAGAGCATTTTTGTCGACACATTCTCGGGGCCGATTCTGGCTGTGCTGGAGCCTGGTTTTGACCTGTTCGGGACCGGAGTCCCGGAGGTCTATGTGATCGAGGGAATGGGAGAAGCGAGGGACTCCGGCGTGGGCGATGTGAGATGGCTCGTGGCCGTGGGAAAGCTAAAACGAGGCATTTCCGTTCGTCAGGCACAAGCGGCAATGGACGTGACGGCAAGGCATTTAGCGCAGGCTTTTCCCCAGAATTACAAGGACGTTGGAGTCAAAGTCGAACCCTTGCAGAAACGCCTATTCGGTTGGTGGGGGAATGTCTCTTACATGCTTTTTGGAGCGGTCGGGCTCGTGTTAATGATCGCTTGCGCCAACGTCGCCAATCTGTTGCTGGTTCGAGGAGATGGACGCCGAAGAGAAATCGGCGTGCGGGTTGCCCTAGGGGCAAGCCAGACGAGCTTAATCCGCCAGATCCTCACTGAGAGCGTTTTCCTTTCGATCATTGGAGGAGTGGCTGGGCTGGGTTTGTCATTCTTGGGGGTCAGAATTTTCAGTGCGTGGGCCCCATCCTGGTTTCCGGGAGCGATGGGTTTTCCGGTGGATGCCCGCGTCTTGCTTTTCAGCTTTGGGACCTGTGTTCTGACCGGCGTCGCATTCGGCTTGATCCCTGCCTATCGCGCGGTGAGCAATAACATCAACGAGTGCTTGCGAGAAGGAGGACGCAACACGGCAACGGTTTCCCGTCATCGCACGAGAAACATCCTGGTCGTCACTGAAATTGCACTTGCACTCGTGCTGCTGATTTGTGCGGGGCTGATGATCAACACAGTGACGCGAATTCTGAGGACAACACCGGGCTTCAATCCAGCGCATCTGGTGACCGCAGAAGTGCGTTTAACAGGAGATAAATACGTGGACGCATTCCAGGCGGATGACGCCAACCTTAACCTGATTCGTCCGCCGGTTGCAGAGTTCTGCCGGCAAGTGTTGGACCACGTCCGAAATATACCGGGTGTCGAGGGCGTCGCATTGGTTGATTGGCTCCCGCTCCTCGAAACGGCGCAACCGGCTTTCCCGGGATTTACGATTTCGGGGCAAGGCGTGTCGGCTGGTACGGAGAAGCCAAAGCTCATGAGGCAGGCGGTCAGTTCCGACTATTTTCGGCTCATGGGCATTCCGCTATTGCGCGGCCGAGGCGTCACCGAGCAGGATACGGAAAGCAGTGCCTGGGTCGTGGTGATCAACCAGACCATGGCGCGAAAGTTCTGGCAAAATGAAGACCCGATCGGTCGCACGATCACGTTCGACGATTCCCCGCAGGAAAAGCCGCGACTGATCGTTGGCGTTGTGGGAAACGTAAAGCAGTTTGCGCTGACTCAACCCGCGCAGCCCGAGGCATACATCGCTTATCAGCAGGTTCCATCGCGTCTCTATTCCGGCTGGACAGAAGCCCGTATTCACAAGAGCCTGATCATCCGTACGCACTCCGCGTCCAAGACCTTGATGGAGAACATGCGCCGCACGATTTCGGAACTTGCCCCTGAATCCGCTGTTTTTGGAATCACGATGGTGGAGAACACGGTGTCGAAGTCGGCGACTCCGTGGCGCTTTCTGTGTCAGATCATGGAACTCGTGGCAGCCATCGCGCTGATTCTTGCTGTGATCGGGATCTATGGCGTGATTTCCTACTCCGTCGGCGAACGCACTCACGAACTCGGCCTGCGGATGGCTTTGGGTGCGCAGCGCAGACAGGTGCTGGGATTAGTGTTGCGGCAGGCAATGCTGCTCGCGCTGATCGGAGTAGCGATCGGCCTCGCTGGTTCTTTTCTCGCCACGCCTTTGCTGGCCAACTTCCTTTACGGGGTGAAGGCTCACGATTTTCTGACGATCACCCTGGTCTCGTCGCTACTCGTGACCGTGACCTTTCTCGCTAGTTTCATTCCCGCCCGGCACGCAACCAGGATCGATCCCATGAGAACTCTGAGACACGAATAGGTGTGTCTTCACCTTAAGCGCTTTCGGATAAAGTACCGTGACGTCAAGATGAATGGGATTTGCTATCGGCGACGGAAGAATCAAGCGACCGGCACATTCCAGCTCTGATGCCGGTCGCCGCACTCACATGAAGGGACAGAGGATTGCGGTAAAAAAACAGCCAGGTTACTGCAGCGAACTGCCGACTTGCGAGAAGACGGTGCTGGAGTTCGATCCGATCATTCGGACCGTGCCCACAACGATCACCAGGATCACGGCCAGCATGACAGAGTACTCGGCGATATCCTGGCCTTCTTCATCCTGCCAGAGCTGTTTGATCCAGTCTTGGTTGATCCATGCGAACGACAGATTCTTTTGTTTCGACATATTCTCCCCTTTTTATGCGATCCCTGATGCTCGTGCGCCACTGACCTCAGGCGCTACGGTTTGGCGGTCCTGATCAAGCCTGAGACCCCAGACTTCTCTTTCTTGCGTGAGGGCATGCAGCCCCACATGAAATTCGGACGTGCCTTTCAGCTTCTTCGTCCAGACCACGCGACATTGCATCTTGCGTTGACGATAGAAGATGGTGACCTCGTCCTGCAGGTTCAGCTCGCGACGCACAGAACCTAAACGGACTCCGGTTGCCGTCACATCCAGGGTATGCGCCATCTCGTCGAAGGCTTCTCCCCCTGCGTCTTTGCCTTTGATTCGAACCGGCAGCACCGCTTTGGTGCGACTTCCGTGCCGCTTATTGCCTACTACCATGCCGGTTTGCATTCTTTTCTCCAGGAACAGTTTGGACCAGGAGGGGTTAAGTTGGAATGGCTCGGTCGGGTAGGGGAAAGGCACGACGGTAACCATTTCTCAGAACTCGATCAGGGAATAGCGGTTAGGGGCCAGTAAGGCCGGGATCGCAAGCGGCCTGTATCGAAGCCACTGACCCCTGACCTCTGGCCCCTGACCTCTGACCCCTGACCGTCCCTCCATCTTCCAGGAAACTTTTCCTACTCTCCTGTGGTCTAATAAATAAGCGGGAAATACCCGCCTATTCATGAAATTTCCCCGTTTTTTCCTTGTTTTTCTGATTTTAGGTTTCGCGGGCACGCCGGTATTCGCGGCCACGCCTGGCTCTCAGCCGGTTCCGATCCTTCCGCAGCAGTTTGCTGGATGGGAGATGCAGGGCAGCGCGCAGAGCAGCAGTAATGCCGCGACGGCTGATCCGGCCAATGCGGCGGTGCTCAACGAATATCGCTTTTCCGACTTCGCCTCGGCGACTTACACGCGGGATGACGGCCGCACGCTCAAAATCCGGGCTGCGCGCTTCGCCGACGCTTCCGGCGCATTTGGTGCGTACACGTTTTATCTGCGTCCTGACATGACCAAAGAGGATTTCGGAGATCAGGGCGTCTCCATCGGGGAGCGCGCTCTCTTCTATCGCGGATCGGTCTTGGTCGATGCGCAGTTCAGCCAGGAAACCGCCATGTCGGCGGCAGAGTTGCGCGAGTTGGCCGGAGACTTGCCGCGTCCCGGTGGCAGTTCCGGAAATCTTCCGAGTTTCATCGAGTTTCTGCCCCGCAAAGACTACGTAGTGAATACGCAAAAATACGTGATGGGCCCGGTGGCGCTGGCGTCGCTGCAATCCCCGGTTTCGGCGGACCTGGTGGACTTCGGCGCCAGCTCCGAGGCGACGCTTGCCCACTACTCGACTCCGAGCGGCGAAGCGACGCTGATGCTGATTTCCTATCCGACGCCACAGCTTGCGGCCGATCATCTGCGGCGTATCGATGCAGCCCATCACCTGGCTCAGCCGCAGGCCGGAATTTCCCAGGTCGATGGTTCAGGAACTTTCTTCGACAAGCGCACCGGTCCGATCGTCGCCATCGCAACCGGAGGAATTTCCGACAGCGATGCGAAGTCGTTGCTCGGACGAGTGAACTACGAGGCCAGCGTCACCTGGAACACTCCGACCGAGAATGCGCAGGTTCGCGACCTCTACATGCTGATCCTGAACATCGTGGTCTTATGCGCGATTCTTGCGGGACTGGCCATCGTTGCCGGTGTGGCCTTCGGAGGAATTCGAATTTTTATGAAACGGTTCTATCCCGACAAGCTTTTTGACCGCCCCGAGCAGATGGAATTCATCTCCTTGCACCTCACCGAGACGGTAGTGAACGGCAATATGGTGACCGAAACCGAGGTGACCGAGACGGTCGTGGAAGAGGTGGCGCCGGATGGTTCTGAGGGAGCCAATAAGGCCAGTTAGGGGGCTTCTGAGTCCGGTAAGTGCCTTGAAAAGATCAGGTTAGACCCTTCCACAGGGCATTTTGTCTCATTTTGGTACATTCCTCAGGGCTGTTAACACATTTCATAAGTCATTGAAACCAAAGGCATTTATTTCCCAAAAATCGCTTGACACCCCTGTTTTTGGACTCATAAGATTTCGGCAGAAAGTTTTGACGGAATCAATTGCCTCCGTTGGAACTATTCTCCCTTGAAGAGAAGGCCGCCCAGTTGCCGGGTGGCCTTTTCGTTTGCGCGGTATTTGTCAGGATAGAACTAAATCGACGCTGCGCATGCCGTGTTGATGGAACAGTGGTGGTCCTTTATGCGTATCATCGGTTGACTTGTTTTGTGGATCTGGCGATCCCGATTCACCCGGAGGCATCATGTTCTGCGATGGATGTGGCAGTGAACTGCAACCCGCCCAGGTATTCTGCAGTAAATGCGGCAAGCAGATCGTAGGTACGATTCCTGCGGTACGCCACTATCCGGGTCGCGTGGAGCGTCACCTTCACTTGCTCGGCATTTTATGGCTGGCGTACTCGGCATTTAATACGTTGGGAGGCTTGTTCCTGCGTATTTCTCGGGACCGTTCTCTTCCCGCATCTACACGAAATGCAGAATGTACCGCCGGACGTCCCATGCCGGTTTCTTGAGCGCACTTTTCAACACGCTCGGGATTATCGTGCTGTCCAAGGCGACCTTCGGCTTTATCGTCGGCCGCGGATTGCTGCATCGTGAGTCCTGGGCTCGAACCTGGGCGTTGGTGCTTGCGTTTATCTCGCTGTTCCTCAATATTCCGATCGGCACGGCGATGGGCGTCTACACGATGTGGGTTTTGTTGCCAGCCTCATCGGAGCAGGAATATGCGGCGCTGGGCGCGGCCAGGTCCGCGTAGGCTGCCGCTAGCATCGCAAGCGCTGCGCGCGGCTGACGAAGCTGAACTCACGATTTGGTAAACTAATCGCAGTCTCAGCCAAGCCGACGTAGCTCAGTTGGTAGAGCAGCCGATTCGTAATCGGCAGGTCAGCGGTTCAAGTCCGCTCGTCGGCTCCATCCTTCCTCTTTAAATTATTACTTCACTAGGACGAACTTTTCATCCGCTGGCTGCCGCGGCATTGATATGCCACTTTGTACCCCCGCGTCCGTGCGAAACAATGACTCAATTGACGTGAAGATTCGCCAATGCCTGCACCGCCGCGTGATATCCACACATTCCGTGCACGCCACCGCCCGGCGGAGTGGACGAAGAACAGATGTAGATATCTTTTGCGGAGGTCGCGTAGTGTCGCGACGTAGGCCGAAAGAGGAACTGGCGGAGATCCATCACTCCGCCACCGATGTCGCCGCCGACAAGGTTTGCGTCCATACCTTCGAGTTGCGTGGGAGAGAGAACGCGTCGGGCCAAAACCGTTTCGCGGAATCCCGGAGCGAAGCGCTCGATCTGACCCTCCAATCGTTCCAGCATGTCCACTTTCGAGCCGTTCGGCACATGGCAATACGCCCACGCAATATGTTTCCCGGCAGGAGCGCGCGAGGCATCAAATAGCGTGGGCTGAGCCAGCAGAACGAACGGCCGATCCGCATGCTCTCCATGCCGCACGGCTTTTTCCGACGCAGCAATCTCCTCAAAGCTACCGCCCAAGTGCACGCTCGCGGCGCGCAAGCACTCCGAAGCCTTCCATGGAATGGGTCCGCTCAAGGCGTAATCTACTTTGAATGCGGCGGGGCCATAGCGAAACCGTTGTAAGCGATGCTTGAAGCCGTCGGACAGACGTTCGCCGGCAATTCTGAGCAGTTGTCGTGGTGTGACATCGCAGAGAACAGCGTCATAGCCAGGCAGCTCCGTCAGGGACTCAACCCGCGAAGAGGTCCTCACGTTCGCGCCAAGCGTCGAAAGATAGCGGCACAGCGCATTTGTCAGGGACTGTGCCCCTCCTCGCGGAATCGGCCAGCCAACCGCATGCGCCGAAACCGCGAAGAGCATACCAAACGCGCCACTGAGTGGCTCGTCGAGACTTAAAAACGAATGGGCGGCGAGGCCTGCAAACATGGCGCGTGTGCGCTCACGGTGAAAGCGCTGCGCGATCGTCTCCGCCGAGAAGAGCGCGTTCATTCCAAAACGCGCCATGAGCCAGGGATGCCTTGGAATCGAGGGAAGCGGTCGCAGCACATCGGGCGCGAACTCGCGCCAGTGCTCCACGAACGGCTGCACAAGCCTGCCCCAGGCATTTCCGTCGGCACCCAGAGAAGACTTAGCCGCTTCGAGATCGCGTTCCAGGACAACAGCCATGCCATCATCCAGGGGATGGGCGAGCGGAGCCGCGGGATGAATCCATTCCAGCCCGTGATCTTGCAGAGGAAGCGACGCAAAGAATGGTGATCCCGCACCCAGCGGATACACCGCGGATCCAAAATCATGCACGAAGCCCGGCAGTGTTAACTCCATGCTGCGGGCAGCGCCGCCCGGGGTCGGCGCCGCCTCGAACACATCTACCTGGAGCCCAGCCCGTGCCAGCACGATCGCCGCCGCCAGCCCATTGGGGCCAGCGCCGATGACGCATGCTTTCCGGTTCATCGCAAGTCACCTGCGCGTCTTCTTTCGATATGTAAATGCATGGTCATGAGTTAATCCCGGGGCGGCGCCGTCGGCCAGTCCACCGCGCGAATCTGGCCCTCCGGCGTCCGCTCGAGCGTGGGCGCGTATAAGCCCAGGAGTTGTCTCTTCCACCAGTTTCCGGTTTCGCGTTTTTCTGCCATCGTCGTGAACCAGTATTGCCAGATCAATACGCGAATCTGGCGGGGCGGAGTTCCGTCGAAAGGATTCCCCGAAAAAAGCGCGAGCACATCCTTGTCATTCTCGAGCAGCCGCACCTCCGTGTTCGGCACAATAGGATACTCGCGCCACGAACCCAAAGAAGCAAACCACAAGTTCCAATCAAATCGCGGCTGATAAGGAGCGTAGATTCGCGGCGGCTCATTCAATGCTTGTGGCTTGTAGCGAAACGGATAAGCCACCCAGTTTTTTCCGTCCGCCGAACCCTGGAATTCAATTTCATATCGACCGCGCGTCATGACTGCGAACAGCCCGTATTGATTGGCGATTCGGAAGGGCTCCAGAGTCGTTATGGGGGAAGTTGGCAGCGGAACCTTGGTAAACATCCAGATCAATTCTGCGGTGGTCGCATAGCCGATCCAGAACAGGATTACTGCACTCGTTGCCAGCTTCAGAAGTCTCCACGAATGGCGAAGTCGATCGCTACGACTGTCCAACTCGGTCGCCAACGTTGCATTCGAAGCCCGTCCCTGAGTGACTCGGCCTTTCCACCGGGCCGGCAGGATGCTGCGCAGGAACTCATCATCCAACAGAAGCACGCCCATAACGAGGACGAGATAGTTCAGGAATGTGTAGTTCGCCGTCAGGATCACGCCGATCTGCCATGGAGTCACGATGAAGAAGCAAATGATCCGCCAGCGACGGGGAAGAAATAACATCCACACCAGAACCAGTTCGAGAGCCAGGGTGGCACCCACTGTGCCCGCGTGAAACCAGTGCGGCAAGTGCTCCACGTACCAGCCAATCCATGTCGGCAAAGGCCCGTTCTGGTAATACTCATCCATCGCGGTGAAATGACGCCACTGCGGATCTCCGCTCAGCAGCTTCACTGCGCCCGACTCGAAGTAGATGCGAAACCACTCCCACTGCAGCAGGAACAGGCTGGCACGCGACGGCGGATGGTCGCCGCCCATCCCCGGACGCAATCCGGGCGGCGCGAAAAACAGCGCGATGAAGCCGGCTTCCAGCAACATGCCATCCGATTGGTAGCTGGAGAAATCCTGCGCCGCGCTGACAAACGACAGAAAACATACGAAGCAGATGGCCAGCATTCCGCGAGGCCAGAGGTTGAGTAGCAGCAGTAGCGACGCCACCATGCCCGCCCAGCACAGCGCGTTCAACGTTGCCGAACTACTCGACCACCAGAGCAGCGTGGGGGCATACCAAAGTCTTTGCCAGCTGTCGAGTTGCTGCGCGACAGCATGAAGATAGCTTCCAGACGGCAGAATCCCGTTTGGCCCGATCAGCCCGCGGATCTGAAAGATCAGCGAATAGAATGCGGAGAAGTAAATGCCGCCAAGAGCGCGGAGAAATAGCCACCTGGGCAGCAGCCGGTTTTTTGCGCCATGCTGCCCATCAAAGAGCCATCCGATCCAGTATTGAGGGGCCTGGCTCATAAAATGTCGCAATTATACGGAACCCAAATTTCATCTAACCGGGAGGAACACTTCTTCGCGCTGGTCCCAATTATCCTTTGACCGCGGTACGAATTTTCGGTGTGCCAGCGATCGCAGCCTTCAGATCGGGATTCGATTCCACCAGGTCGAGCACACGCCGGGTCATCTCTTCATCGATGTCCGGTGCTCGTCGGATCTCGACGGGATAGCGGACCAGCAGCTCCAGGCCGGCATCCGCGAATTGAATTCGAGCCTCGGGACGCGGGGCTGCGATCAGGATGTCCACGCGCCGTTCAATCTCGGTATGCTGGCGTTCGATCTCGCCTCGGTATTTTGAGTACACCGCATTCACCGTGGCCACCAGCTTCTCCTGCGCCATCTTGTGATTCCCGTTCGGAGCGATGGTCACCACCACCTCGTGCCACGCGTATTCCGTGCCCGGAATCTGCTTGAACAGAGGCGTCGCGGTTTGAAACAGCACCGAGTTCGAGAATACAACGATGCGGCCTGTGGGATAGAAATCCAAACCAGTTCCCGCCAGTTCCATGATGTAAAGGCGTACCAGCCCGATATCGACCACGTCGCCAGTCACGCCCGCCACGCTGATGCGGTCTCCCACGCGGATTCCGTAGCGCCCGATGATAAAGAAATAAGCTGCTACCGAAAGCAGAACCGCCTGCAGCCCAACCGCAATGCCCGCGGTGATGAATCCGGCAAACGTCGCCAGCGAACTGAACTGGCTGACGAATCCCATGACCAGAACCACCGCGAAGAGAAATCCGATGACCACACGCCTCATCACCAGGAATTGCCGCCTGCGCCGGGGATCGCCGATATAACGGAAGGTGACGCGACGCCAGATCTCGGAGAGAATCAGGATCGCTGCCAGCGCCAGGAAAATTCCGAGCACCCGCAGCAGCACCGAACGAAGCACATATTCGGATTCCCGGGAAATCGATTCGCGCCATTCCTCCAGATTCGACTTGCTGTCGTTGAGTACGATCACTTCCTGACTGAGCGGGAGCAGCGCCGCGGAGAGTTGCTTGAATCGATCCGTCAGCTCCTGGAACGTCTGCCGCTGAGTTTGCAGTTGTTGCGGCTCGGTAGACGCTGACTGGCTCGCCATTTGTTCGCTGCGGGCGATCGTGGCTCGTAGAGCGTCCCGCAGCGGAGAGCGCAGGTGATCGACTACTCCTTGCGTGTAAGTCGTCTCTTTTACGATATTGTCGATCTGGTGCATGGCGCTCAAGTAGTCATAGAGCGTCATGGCTTCCGCAATCAGACCGCCAGAGTCAGCCAGACCTGTCTTTGACGGGGCCTTCGCGGGAGTTGCAGTTTGCGGCGTTGTACGCCCCAGCACCTCCGGAATCGATTGCGCCAGCCGGTCAATGTCGCCTTCCAGTCCATGGCTCATTTCTCCGTTGGTTTCCACGAACGATTCCATCTTCTGAATGGCATCCAGCAGCGCCTTTTGCAGGCCGATCTCGCTCTCCAGCGCGTCCCGTTGCGACAGCAAGGTCTCGCGCTTCGTCCCGCGTGCCCTGGCTAACTGCGCCGTGACGGTCTCGACCTGCGACTGCAATTGATCGATCTGTGATGAGGTTTTAGATTTCAACTGCTCCAGCGTTTGCTGCTGCGTGGACTGCGCGGGCTGGTTTGCGCCATTTTTTTGTTGTGCGGCGAGGACAGCGCTCTCCGCTTTCGCGGACTGAAAAGCCAACCGCACCACCTGCGCGCCCAGGTTTTTGGCATTGTCCTCATAAATCGTGTCGCTGGGGAGACCAACATCGCGAACTCCGGTTGTGACATGGCGATACCAGCTTACGACCTGATTCAGATGGTGCAGCGCGGCATTGCCGTCAAGCTGAAGCGGCGGCAAATTCGAAGGAGCGGGCGCGCTCTGCTGCTTTTGAACCGGAGGAGTTTTTGGTTGATCGGTTTTCTGCGCCCCTGCCATGACTTCAACCAGGAAGCATCCGGCCATGGCGAAAAAGAATAGTTTGCGCGCAATTCGAGAGCCGTAAAAGGAGCGTTTGACTGGCATCATGGACTTAGCTTGTGGGTCAGCTCTTTTGACGCAGTTTTCCGCGTAAGAGACATTGATTTTTTAGCTTTTTCCCCGATATCATCACTTCTCTTCAATCAGCAGCAGATTCCAGGGCTGGACCGTAACCTTTTGCGCATGCCCCACGGCGGACTGGGAGAGCAAATCCGTTCCCGCTCCATACGCGTAATTAAATGTCTGACTGTCACTGGAATAGTTGAGGAAGAAATGCACCGTCTTTCCGCTACGATTGGTGCCGTGCTTCACTCGAACGCTGGCAGGCAATTCTTGATCCGGCCCTGTGATTCCAGCGCCCTGGAGTACTCGCAGCATCACTTTGCTTTGCAGAGCATCGGACAGGACCGTGCCCTCGTAGGTCAAGCTTCCTTTTCCGAAGTGATTCTCTGTGATAGCGGGATATTTCCCGAAAAAAGGATGGTCGTAATACGCCAGCGCTCTGGCCGAATCCAGTGTCAGCATTTCCGCCCAGTCCGAGACTTTGTTTTCGGCTCCAGCGTGAAAAGGATCGTCCTTGAGCGGAAGGGGCTGGCGTAAGTTAGAGAACTCCTGATAATGGACGCCCGCTGCTTCCCGCAGGATTCCCGGCATGGTGATCCACCGAACGGTGTCGTACTCGTTCGTGAAGCCGCTCTTGAATGCCATAAGCAGGTGTCCACCACCGCGAACGTAATCGACTAATTTGTTGAGCAGTGCGTCGCTAGCCACATACAACGGCGGAACGACTATGACTTTGTAATCCGAAAAGTTTGTGCCCTCGGGAAACACAAAATCAATCCCGACATTGTCTTGATAGAGTGCGTGATACATCTGCCGAAGAATCGTGTTGTAATTCTGATGGTCGCTGAACTTCATGAACTCGATGCCATAGTGCGAATCATCGCTGTAGAGAATGGCGACCGGATTCACGCGTTTGTAGTCGGCAATCTGAGAGCCGATGCGTAGCAGTTCGTGCGCAGTACGGCTGACCTCGTTGTAAGGACGCCCAGGCTCGAGATCGTGCCCTAAAACTCCCTTCCAGTAAGTTTCCTGCCCGTAGTGAATCGAGTGCCAGTGCCAGTATTCGACCATGTTCGCGCCTGCGGAGACATGAGTGAAGACATCCAGCCGCAGTTGGCCGTCATAGGGTGGATACTGGTCCTTCGAGTCCCACCCGATCGCATCGGCATTCGTCTCGGTTACCAGATAGTTGGTGTGCTTCAGAGAGCGGCTGTAGTCGCCTTGATAGGAGCTAACCTCGCCGTCGTATTCATCCTGCGTGGGGTGATACGGATTGACGGCCACGACATCGAGGCTTTTGGCGACATCGCTTTCATTGACCTCAGGCCTCGTCGCGCCGGCGAAATCGTGCGTGATGAATTGATCGGGACGCTTGTATTGATTCACGATCCCGGCTTGCCAGGCAAGAAAATCCGTGACGATCGACTGCGAGTAACGCTCCCATTCGAGTTTCCAACCTGGATTGAGAATGCCGCCTTCCGGGGGAATCTCGGTCCAGTCGTTCAGGCGCTGGCCCCAGTAATTCAATCCCCAGTCCTTATTGAGTTCGTCGACGGTCTTGAACTTGTGCTGCAAATATTCGACGAATCCTACCTGCACGTCGTGGTTAGCAGCGCCTGCAGGGGACGTTTCATTGTCGATTTGCCATCCAACGACCGCTGGGTTGTCTTTATAATGTTCGGCGATTTTGCGGATGACGCGCTCGCAGTAGAACCGGTAGGTTGGATTCAGCAAGTCGGCATTCTGGCGCATGCCAAACGTGATCGTCTTCCCGTCCAGGCGTGTGACGACGATCTCCGGATGCTCTTTGTACATCCATGCCGGAATCGAGTATGTCGGTGTTCCCATGATGATCTTGATCCCGGCTTTGTGCAGCCGGTCGACCACGCGATCCATCCAGGCATACTCGAAGCGTCCATCTTCCGGTTCCCACAGCCCCCAGCTCGATTCACCGATGCGCACGACCGTGATTCCAGCCTGCTTCATCAGATCCACATCTTTGTCGAGTCGCTCATAAGGCATGTACTCGGGGTAATAGGCGACGCCGTAGAGGATGGTGTCCATCTTGTCGGCTCGAAACGTGCCTTGCGCCAACGACGGAGTAATGAGGGCAAGAGTCCAGAGCAACGCACAGAGCGTGCCAAGGTTTCGAATCATGGTTCCTCGCGATTTGCGGATGAAGGAAAATGTAACAGAGTCGTAGTCGCTATGGCTGGCAAACGCTACGCTCACATCAATCGCACGGTGATTTACCCGGCCACACGTCTCGCAATCAGTTACAAAGCTCTCCAGGGTTAAAGTTCTGTGAACAACTCCGCCATTCTCCGGAAGCGAGGCCTGACCTCCTTTATTTTCAAGGCATTGGCGATACCCCACTTTCGTGCCATATGTAGCACGGGTGAGCCATTTACCCAATTTGGCGGTAGCAGTACATTGCTTCTTGAGCAGCACTTGGGGGAGGGCTGATCAACAGACGTCCCGAGACTCAAACCGAGTCTGGGGCGTTTTGTTTTGCGCCAAAATCGTTCATCCCCTTCGTTCGCTCCCACCTTCGAGCTTTCCACTCGCTCCATTCGAACTTCCTACTCGCGGTTACCCCCGTGCCATCGACTGGCACGGCTGAGCCATTTACCCGCCTGGGAAGCAGCGGTACATTGTGCTTGAGCAGCACTTGGGGGAGGGCTGATCAACAGACGTCCCATGACTCAAATCGAGTCTGGGGCGTTTTGTTTTGCTCCCAAAACCGACTTTCTGCCCATGTTTTTGCGCCCCTCCGAATTCCTTGGTTACTCTTACTCAAGTGCCACAAATAGCACTGAAGAGCCATTTACCGGTATGTGGCCCGGAGTTACATTGTGTTTGAGCAGCACTTGGGGGAGGGCTGATCAACAGACGTCCTGAGACTCATTAGAGTCCAGGGCGTTTTGTTTTGCGCTTGAAAATCCCGTTTTTTGGCCCCACCCCGTCCACCCTGCGGTTTCCACCAGATGGGAACCGTTCCCTAACGCCATCGCGTCCTGTGGTGGTAAATTTGTGGCCACTTTCATCCTGTGTTGCTGCTGCACTCCGAGGAGCCTGTCATGCCCGCCCCCTTCGCGCGTCGAGAGTTCCTTGCTGGAATGGTCGCCATGACCGCTGCGAGCGCGGGCGGACTGCGCTCGTTCCCCGATTCCAGTTCGCCATTCCGCATCTCCGTGATCAACGATGAAATTTCGCAGGACTTTGCCCATGTTTGCCAGGTCGCATCTCAGGACTTCGGTATGGGATGGATCGAACTGCGCGGCATGTGGAAAAAGAACATCGTCAACCTCGACGAGAAGGAAGTCGCCGAGGCGCGCCGCCTGCTCGAGAAATATCAACTGAAGGTGACCGACATCGCCAGCCCGCTCTTCAAAGTCGACTGGCCGGGAGCGCCGAAATCAAAGTTCAGCGAAGGAAAGAGTTTCAACGCCAACTTCTCGCTCAGCCAGCAGGACGATGTGCTTGACCGCGCCATGGATATGGCGAAGGCCTTCGGCACCGACCGCGTGCGCTGCTTCGATTTCTGGCGTCTCGACGATCAGGCGCCCTACCGCTCCGCCATTAACGACAAGCTGCGGGAAGCTGCTGCCAAAGCCGAGAAAAAGGGAATCATCCTGGTGCTGGAAAATGAATCGGCCTGCAATACCGCGACAGCGGCCGAGGCGGTCAAGGTGCTCGGCGCCATTCCATCTCCGAACTTCATGTTGAACTGGGATCCCGGCAACGCCGCAGCCAGCGGAGAGATTCCCTATCCCAACGGCTACAACCTGCTTCCCAAAGACCGCATTGGCCACTGCCACTGCAAAGACGCGGTGAAGAAAGGCAATCACTACGACTGGGCGCCGATGGGCGGTGGCATCATCGACTGGGCCGGACAATTCAAAGCTCTGAAACGCGATGGCTATCACTTCGCCGTCAGTCTCGAAACTCACTGGGACGGCGGAGGCACGCCGGAGCAATGTTCGCGCACGAGTTGGGCCGGCATGAAGAAGTTGCTGCAAGAGGCCAACGCGCTCTAACTTCGCCAGAGAGCATTTGCACGAGGAGAAACTATGACCGATCAGACCAGGCGCACTTTTCTAAAACAGGCAGCGATCGGAGCAGCCGTACTCGCCTATCCATCTTCAAAGGTACTCGGCGCAAACGACCGCGTGCGCGTCGGCATGATCGGGGTGGGCGATCGCGGCAACGATTTGCTCGGGCAAGTCCGCGGTGTCGCCAATGTCGAACTCGTCGCCATGGCCGATATCTATAGCCGCCGCCGCGATCAGGCCAAAAGTAAAGTCCCCGGCATCCAGACCTTCAACGACTATCGCCGCCTGCTCGATATGAAAGACATCGATGGCGTCATCGTTGCCAGTCCCCTGCATATCCATACTCGCCATTTCCTCGACAGTCTCGCCGCCGGAAAAGATCTCTACTCCGAAAAGACGATGACCTGGTCGATCCCCGAAGCCGATCAATGTCTGGCCGCCGCAAAAGCTTCCGACCGCGTGGTGCAAATCGGATTGCAGCATGAGAGTTCCGGATCCCTCACCGACGCCAGGCAGTGGATCAAAGACGGTTGGGTCGGCAAAGTCACGCACGTTGAATCCTGGATGGGCCGCAACACGCCCCATGGCCACGGACAGTGGGTGCGTCCCGTCCCTTCCGATTGCAACGCGCAGAATGTCGACTGGAACGCCTTCCTCAACGGCCGCCCCGACCGGCCTTTCGACGGTTTCAAACTCATCAACTGGCGCTTGTTCTGGGAATTTTCCGGCGGAAACTGTGCCGAGAATTTTGTCCACCAGATTGCCTGGATCATGACGGCGCTCGACCTTCCACTCCCATCGGCCGCCTATATGTCCGGCGGAGTTTTCTCAGAAAAAGATGGCCGCGAAGTGCCTGACACGATTGCCGTCACCCTCGATTTCCCGAACGACATTGTCGTGACCTGGCAATCCACCTTCAGCAACAAGCATTACGACCTGGGCGACCGCATTCTTGGCAGTGACGGAACTTTCGAACATCACTTTGAGGAACCGCTCCAGTATTGGCCGGAAAAGACGAACCGTCCCGACGGAGAGGCCACCAAGGGAAAAAGCCACGATCAGGACCACATGAAGAACTGGATCGACTGCATCCGCAGCCGTGGCACGCCGAACGCTCCAGCCGAAGTCGGCTACCGCTCGGCCATCGCCGTGCACATGTCGAACCTTTCTTACAGGAACAAGAAGCGCATCACGTTGGAGGAAGCAAAGGCGATCACGCCGGAGTACTAAGTCGACGGAGTCGGTCAACTTCTGAAAGCCAGGAGGACGTATGCAGAACCGTATTCTGCAAGTCAGCTTTCTGGTCGTTGCAGTCTCTCTATTTTTCTGCGCAGTCATTCAGGCCCAGGACACAGCCACATTAACCGGTACCGTCCGCGATGGCACCGGCGCTGTGATCCCCGGCGTCAAGGTCGAGTTGAAGCACATCGCGACCGGCACTGTTCACGAGTTCACCACAAATTCCGCCGGTGAGTACGTCGCCGCCGCCCTGCTGCCCGGAGAATACAACATCACGGTGTCACTCGCGGGATTCCGCACCTATCTGGCGAAAGGCGTGATCCTGCGGGTTGCGCAGAACGCTCGCATTGATATCGCGATGACCGTGGGGAGTCTTCATGAAGAAGTCACGGTTCACGGCGAGGGTCTCGCCCAGGTAAACACCGAATCTTCCGAACTCGGCGGCACAATCACCGGCAAAGAGTTAACGCAGCTGGAACTCAACGGACGCAATTTTACCCAGCTCATCACGCTGGTTCCCGGCGTCAGCAATCAGACCGGACAGGATGAGGGCGTCGTCGGCGCCGAAGGCAGTATCAGCTACAGCGTTAACGGAGGCCGCACCGAGTACAACAACTGGGAAGTCGACGGCGGCGACATGATGGACAACGGGAGCAACTTTTCCCTGAACGTCTATCCCAGCGTAGAGGCCATCGAAGAGGTGCAGGTCTTGACCTCGAACTATGGCGCGCAGTACGGCAAGAACGGATCCGGAACCGTCGAGGTCGAAACCAAGTCCGGTACCAATAAATTTCACGGATCGTTGTGGGAGTTTGCCCGCAACGAAGCCTTCAACGCGCACAACTACTTCGATGTTCCCGGGACTCCAAAAGCCGGCTACAAGAAACACGACTTCGGCTACAGCATCGGCGGTCCCGTCTGGAAAAATCACACCTTCTTTTTTTGGCTGCAGAACTGGCGGCGCGAAGATGTTCCCTACAATTTCTATAGCTTCGTGCCATCCGCCGCGAATCGCGCCGGCAATTTTAATGATGTCTGCAATGTCTCCAGTCCCACCGATTGTCCCGTCGACCCGAACACTGGAAATCCATATCCGAATAACACGATCCCTTCAATCGATCCGAATGCGCAGATCCTGATGAACATGATTCCCGCGGCGAACCTCGGCTCCGGCGCGAATTCGATTTATGCCGCAGCCATCGCCCAGCCCACCCACTGGCGCGAAGATCTGATCCGCGTCGATCACGACTTCAACGCCAAAACGCGCCTTACCTTCCGCGCCATCCACGATTCCTGGGATACGACGAAAGCCACCGTAACCTGGGGAAGCGAGAGCTTTCCCACCATCGGCACACACTTTATCGGCCCTGGCGTGGAGATGGTTGCCCGGCTGACTTCGACCCTGTCCCCAAAATTGCTGAATGAATTTGTCGCCAGCTATACCACCGACCACATTCAGCAGATCAATACCAATCCGTCGGTCTGGACGCTGACTTCCGCCTTCACCATGCCCGGCCTGTTCTCGAATTTTGGCGGCAAGCTCCCCGACTTCTGTCTCTCCACTTCCGGCGCCTACGGCGGCGGTTTCTGCGAAGGTCCGACGGCCTTCCCCTGGCAGAATTCAAATCCCACCTTCACTTATCGCGACAACGTCACCATGAGCCTGGGTAAGCACAAGCTCGTTTTCGGCGGATACTTCATGACCGCCGAAAAGAACGAGATGGCCTATACCGATCTCAGCGGCGATTTGTATTTCGACAGCACGTCGCCCGTTTCCACGGGCAATGCATTTGCCGACATGCTGCTGGGCAATATTGCCAACTATTCGCAGGCCAATGCCCAGCCGAAATATCACATCAACTTCAAAATCTTCGAGCCCTATGTCCAGGATGACTACCACGTCTTTAAGAACCTGACGCTGAATCTAGGCTTGCGCGTGAGCCTCTATGGCACGTTCTGGGAGAGAAATCACTTGATTTCGAACTGGAGGCCTTCGGCCTACAACCCCGCAACCGCGCCGCAACTCGACGT
Organism: Terriglobia bacterium; assembly: GCA_963711365.1. GTDB lineage: Bacteria > Acidobacteriota > Terriglobia > Terriglobales > Acidobacteriaceae > Sulfotelmatobacter. The sequence goes on from CAVQDY010000005.1 coordinate 28,510, forward strand.
CGACGGCACCGTTACCGGACAGCAAGGCGCCCTCATTCCGAATACCGGAAATCCGTTTGACGGCATGGTGACCTGCGGGTTGAATGGCATTCCCCGCGGTTGTCTGAGCGGGCATCTCTTCAATCCCGCTCCGCGACTAGGGTTTTCCTGGGATCCCCTCGGCAATGGCAAGATGGCGATTCGCGGCGGATACGGCATCTTCTTTGAGCACACCAACGGGATGGAAGCCAACGCTGAAAACCTGGAGGGCACCCCGCCGATCGTCCAGACTCCCACGCAGTACAACATCAGCGGTTATAGCGGTGTCGGCGGCCAAGGATTGCTCTTTCCGCTGTCCACCACCGCGATTCCCGATCATGCGATCTGGCCGTATGTGCAGCAGTGGCACATCGACGTGCAGCGCGATCTGCCCCACAACACGGTCGCCACGTTGGCGTATGTCGGCTCCAAGGGCACACACCTTACACTGCAGCACGAATTCAATGAGCTTGCGCCCGTCCCTGCCTCCCGGAATCCTTTCCGTCCGGGGCAGCCGATTACCGATGACGTCTGCAATTCGCAGGGCGGTACAACGTTGCAACCTGCATTCACGGTCAATGGTCAAAATATAGCCGGAAAGCCGGCGATCAATCTGGCCGTCGCTTGCGGAAATGATCCCGATCTGTTCCGCATCAACTATCCCGGTCTGGGATCGATCCAGCGCGTCGAGGCCGAGGCCAATTCGAACTACAACGCACTGCAATTTTCGTTGCGCAAGACCACCGGCGCGCTCACGCTCGACGTTGCTTATACCTATAGCCATTCGCTCGATAACTCCTCCGACGCGACCGACAGCAATTTCGTCAACTCCGCCAACCTTCATGCCAACTATGCCAGCTCCAATTACGATCAGCGGCACATTCTGACGACGGCCTGGACTTACGAGATTCCGTTCCGCGGCAAGGGACTCTCGCGGAGTTTCATCGGTGGCTGGCAGTATGCCGGCATCATGACGTCGCAGAGCGGCACGCCATTTTCCGTTGTGAACGGCGTATACGGGGATAGCGCTGGCGTGGCCGATGGAACGACTGGCATCGGGTCGTACGCGGACCGCGTGGGGAATCCATTCGCGAGTCCAAATTGCCCGGCACTCGCCGCAGGGACAAAAGGGGTTCCTCTGTTCAATTGCGCGGCCTATGTCCAGACGCAGGGTCTGACGTTCGGCAATTCAGGCCGCAACAGCTTGAATAATCCGCGCCGCACGAACTTCGACATGTCCATCTACAAGGTATTCAAGCCCAAGGAGCAGCTTGCGGTGCAGTTCCGCGCCGAGGCGTTCAACGTCTTCAACCACACGGAGTGGAACGGGCTGAATCCTTACGTGAGCACGACGAATTTCATGTACTCGACCGGCGCTCACATGCCGCGCGTCTTGCAGTTCGCGGTCCGCATCACCTTCTAGAATTCATAACGCAGCTCCAGTTTCAGGCGGCGTCATCCCGAAGCACCGCGCTTTCACCGGCGGGCCGAGGGATCTCCCCTGAACAAGGTCATTGCGATGGGAGATCGCCCTCGCCTGAAGGGAGACCTACGCTTGGGATCACGTCCTGGAAAATAAAATCAAACTAAGGGAATACTAAGGCGCAATGCTTCCAGTCCACCCTCCCAATCTGATACTGTTTTCAGTTCGCCTTTATCGCATTTTGTGACGTGTGTCACCGAGGCCTTTGCACCACGAGCGGCCACGGAAAGGACTAGATCCTCGTGATCGTCGGAGTTCCGAAAGAAAGCTATCCCGGGGAACGTCGCGTTGCCCTTGTTCCCGTTGCTCTTCCCGCTCTTACCAAAGCTGGACTCGAGGTCGTCGTTGAAAGCGGTGCCGGCGAGCAGGCCGGATATCCCGATGCTGCATACATAGAGAAGGGCGCCAAGATTCTGCCGGCCCGTGCGGATGTCTTCAGTGCCGCCGATATCATTGTGCAAGTTCTCTGCTATGGCTCGAATGACGTCACGGGCAAAGCTGACTTGCCGCTCTTCAAGCGCGGCCAGACGCTGATTGGATTCTTGCGTCCATTTGGCTCCGCGGAAATCGTTCAACAAATCGCGCAGGCTGGAGTCACGGCGCTCTCCATCGAACTGATGCCGCGCACCACCCGCGCCCAGAGCATGGACGCGCTTTCCTCCATGGCGACCGTCTGCGGGTATAAAGCGGTGCTGCTGGCCGCTGAGAATTCTCCGCGTATCTTTCCCATGATGACCACCGCCGCCGGCACCATCACTCCCGCGCGTGTCTTCGTCATCGGTGCCGGGGTCGCGGGCCTGCAGGCGATCTCAACCGCCCGTCGCCTTGGAGCCGTTGCCTCCGCTTATGACATGCGTCCCGCCGCTAAGGAGCAAGTGCAGAGCTTGGGTGGACGCTTCGTCGAACTTCCCATCGAGGCGCAAAACGCGCAGGATGCCCGCGGCTACGGCACCGCACAGGACGAAACTTTCTATGCCCGCCAGCGCGAGTTGCTGACCAAGGTCGTCGCCGAGAGCGACATCGTCATCACCGCCGCCGTGATTCCCGGCAAGAAATCGCCTGTGTTGATTACCGCCGATATGGTGAAAGGCATGGCGCCGGGATCGGTCATCGTTGACCTCGCCTCCGAGCGCGGCGGCAATTGCGAATTGACGCGTATGGGCGAAACCATTGTCGCGCACGGCGTCACCATTCTCGGAGCCATCAATCTGGCCAGCACCGTTCCGTATCATGCCAGCCAGATGTACGCCCGCAACCTCACCACCTATCTGACCTATATGGTGAAAGACGGCAAACTCCAGATGAATTTGCAGGATGAAATCGTCCGCGAGACCATGATCACCAATGGTGGAGAGATCGTGAACGCCCGCGTTCGGGAATTCTTCAAACTGCCGGCATTGGCGAAAAGCAGTTTGTAATCTTGTTTTCGAAATGGACTGATTGCTATTGCCTGGCCACAGCCGGGCGCTGAGGGAATGCTAAGGAGTCATCATGCCAGCGGATTTTATTTCTAATCTCTATGTCTTCATCCTCGCGGGCTTCGTGGGGTTCGAAGTTATCAAGCGCGTTTCGCCACTGCTCCACACGCCGCTCATGTCCCTGACCAACGCTCTCGACGCGATCGTGGTGGTAGCCGCCATCATCATCGCCGGGCGCCATGAGACTCGGCTCACACTGGTGCTGGGCGCGATTGCTGTCGCGGCTTCCTTCAGCAACATGGTTGGCGGATTCCTGATTACCGACCGCATGCTGCGCATGTTCAAATCCGGCAAGGCGAAACAACAATGAACGAGCTCGCGCTGCAACAGTATCTCGATTTCGCCTATATCGCCGCCGTCGTTCTCTTCGTTCTTTCCCTCAAGTTTCTAAGTTCCCCCACGACTGCGCGCGCGGGCGTTCTGGCGGGCGAGATCGGCGCTGCGCTGGCGGTTGCCGCCACGCTCTTTAATCCTGAGGTAGTGGCGTACAAGTGGGTCCTCATTCCGTTGATCATCGGCGCCGGAGTCGGCATCCCCCTCGGCATGGTACACATGACCGCCGTGCCGCAACGGACCGCCCTGAGCCATGCCTTCGGCGCGCTTTCCGCCGCCATGATCGGCATCGCGGAGTTTTACGTGGGCACCGCGCCGGTCACGCGCTTTCAGATGGGAGAGATCGGGCTGGAAGTCATTATCGGCTGCCTCACCTTTACCGGCAGCGTCATCGCCGCGGGGAAACTGCAGGAAATATTGCCGCAGCGTCCCATCGTCTATCGTGGACAGAATATCGTCAGCCTTTCTGTGCTCGGAGCCGCGCTCGCCCTGGCGGTTGCGTTGGTGGTCAATCCCGCGCACGCCGTGCTCTTTCCCATCATGGTGATTGTGGCCTTGATTTTTGGTGTCTTACTGGTCACGCCCATCGGCGGCGCCGATATGCCCACCGTTATCTCGCTGCTGAATTCCTACGCCGGATTTTCTGCAGCCCTGCTGGGATTCGTTTTGAACAGTAAAGTGCTCGTCGTTGCCGGAGCGCTCGATGGATCTTCCGGTTTCATTCTGTCCCTGATCATGTGCAAGGCCATGAATCGCTCCTTCACCAACGTGATGTTCGGAGCCTTCGGACAAGTGCAGGCATCCGTGGCTGGAGTGAAAGAAGAACGAGTTGTCCGCAGCGCAACTCCGGAAGAAGCAGCCTCGATTCTCGCCGCAGCGAATAAAGTTGTCATCGTTCCCGGATACGGTATGGCGGTCGCGCAGGCCCAGCACAAGGTCCGCGAACTCTACGACCAGCTCACGAAAAAAGGCGTCGACGTCCGCTTCGCCATTCATCCCGTCGCCGGACGGATGCCCGGTCACATGAACGTGCTGCTCGCCGAGGCCGACATCCCTTACGATCGCCTCATCGAGATGGACGAAATCAACGGCGACTTCCCACAGACCGATGTCGCCCTGATCATCGGCGCCAATGACGTGACCAATCCCGCTGCCCGCACCGATCAGTCGAGCCCCATCTTCGGCATGCCGATTCTCGATGTCGACAAAGCCCACACCGTCATGGTCATCAAGCGCAGCATGAATCCCGGCTTCGCGGGCATCGACAACCCGCTGTACTACCTTAACCAGACGCTGATGCTCTTCGGCGATGCCAAGCAATTCGTCGGTTCAATCGTGAAAGAACTAGGCGGCCACTGAATCGCGGCGGCCGGGAAAGTCAAGGTCTTGGTGTCATCAAAATCGCGGAGTAAACTTAGTTTGACTCGGGTTGACTATGTCTTCGAATAGCATCATTTTGCGCGATCCAGAAGTATTAGGCGGAACCCCAGTCTTCCGAGGGACGCGGGTTCCATTTCAGGCCTTGCTCGATTACCTGGAAGGCGGGCAGACGCTCGATGAATTCCTCGACGACTTCCCGACTGTGACTCGCCAGGCCGCGGTTCATGCTCTTGAGCACGCGAAAGCATTGGTCGTCGGCGAATTGGAATGAGACTGCTTCTCGACGAATGCATCCCAAGAAAATTGAAGAACAGTCTACCTTCCCACCAATGTAAAAGTGTGTCCGAAGAAGGTTGGGCTGGGAAAAAGAATGGGGAACTGCTGTCGCTTGCTGAAGACTCTGGGTTCCAGGTATTTCTTACTATCGATCGCGGAATTGAATATCAACAGAACCTGAAACCGCGACGCATCGCCGTTTTGTTGATCCACACAAAATCGAATCGCTTGGCCGATCTGCTGCCCCTGGTGCCCGTGATCCTCGGGATCCTTCAGTCGTTGCAGCCCGGTCAACTTGCGAAGATAGGCTAAACACGTCTCTATGAAGAACATCATCAGGTTGATTGCTACTGTTGTCCTAATATCTCTTTTCGCCTCAGGCCAATCTGCACCTCAACTCAACCTCATGCCGATGCCCGTCAGCGTACAGCAGGGCAGCGGTCAATTGCCGATCACTCAATCGTTCTCGGTGACGGTCACCGGCGCGCATGACGCCACGCTCGATGCCGCGGTGCAGCGCTTCACCAATCAGCTTTCCCTGCAGACCGGAATCCCGTTCCGTCCGAAAGACGGCTCAACTGCTACGCTCACTGTCCACGCCGACAAGGGGCTCGAACCCATCCAGAAGCTCGGCGAGGACGAGTCCTACCAGCTCACCGTCACTGATTCCGGAGCGCAACTGACCGCGCCCACAGCTCTCGGCGCTATGCATGGCCTGCAGACATTTCTGCAACTCGTCAGCATAACTCCGACGGGATTTGCTGCACCCGCCGTCACCATCAAAGACCAGCCCCGTTTTCCGTGGCGCGGCACCATGATCGACGTGAGCCGTCACTTCATCCCCATCGATGTGCTCAAGCGCAATCTCGATGGCATGGCTGCCGTCAAGATGAACGTCTTGCATTGGCATCTCTCCGACGACCAGGGATTCCGTGCTCAGAGCAAAGTGTTTCCCAAACTCACCGGCATGGGCTCCGACGGACTGTTCTACACGCAGGAAGAAATTCGCGACCTCATCGCCTACGCCCACGATCGCGGTATCCGCGTCCTGCCGGAGTTCGATATGCCCGGCCACAGCCGCTCCTGGGTTATCGGATATCCCGAACTGGCCAGCGGTCCCGGTCCCTTCACTTTGGAGCAAGGCGATCCCATCCTCGATCCCACGCGCGAAGAGACTTACAAATTCCTCGACAAATTTATCGCCGAGATGGCGAAGCTTTTCCCCGATGCCTACTTCCACATCGGCGGAGACGAGGTCGACGGCAAGCAGTGGGACGCCAATCCTAAAATTCAGGAATTCATTCATGCGCACAGCATGAAGAACAATCAGGATCTTCAAGCCTATTTCAATAAGCGCCTCGAGAAGATTTTGACCAAGAATCACAAAATCATGGTGGGATGGGATGAAATTCTCCATCCCGACCTGCCCAAGACCATCGTCGTGCAATCCTGGCGCGGGCAGGCATCGTTGGCTCTCGCCGCGCAGCAGGGCTATCGCGGCCTGCTCTCGTATGGCTACTACCTTGACTTGATGTGGCCGACCTCGCGTCACTATGAGGTCGATCCCATGAGCGGCGCCGCGGCAAATCTGACTCCCGAGCAAAAGGCTTTGATCCTCGGCGGAGAATCCTGCCAGTGGGCCGAATGGGTGACTCCCGAAAATATCGATTCGCACATCTGGCCGCGCAATGCTGCCATCGCCGAACGTCTATGGTCGCCGCAAGACGTGACCGATGTGAACTCGATGTACACTCGCATGCACGCCGTGAGTCTTGAACTGGAATCGCTCGGGCTCACTCACAATTCCGCGCGCGAACGAATGCTTCAGCGCATGGCAGGCACCGCCGATATCACCGGACTGCGAGTCCTCGCCAACGTCGTTGAACCCGTCAAGGATTACAACCGCTGGAACGACGAGAAGGGTCCGATCAATTTCCACGCGCCGCTCAATCAGCTCATCGACGCGGCCTATCCTGAGAGTGACACGGCGCGCCACTTCACCACTCTTGTTCAGCAATTCGTGCAGAGTGGCTACAAAGATCAGGCCGCCGAAGCGCAAATTCGCACACACTTGATGCTCTGGCGCACGAACGATGCCAGACTCGAGCCCCTGCTGCAGCAGTCGTCTTTGCTCCACGAGGACATTCCCATCTCGCAGAATCTCGCGATGCTCGGGGCTGCTGGATTGCAGGCGCTTGATTACCTCTACAAAGGACAGCCCGAGCCCGATCTCTGGAAGACTCAGCAAATCGCGGTTATCGATCAGGCCAAAAAGCCCGTAGCCGGACTTTTGCTGCAGGTGACTGCGCCGGTGGAGCAATTGGTCCAGGCCGCAGCGACTCTGCAGAAGTGAAACAGCTGTATCAGGGCAGCGCTTCCACGGAAGCCTGCCCTTTATCACCTCCCGCTGCCCGCGCCAAGCCGATGGCTCCCTTACTGCCGTGATATCCTAGTAATACCAGCTGCGCACCGTCTTGGCGGAATTTCCCGCAGTTCCTGAAGAAATTCAGCAGTTTGTAAGAGAGAAGCCCGAACCATGCTTTCAGTCAGCAATGTATCGATGCGCTACGGCGCCAAAGTTCTGTTTGACGAAGTTTCCACAGCTTTTACGCCCGGCAAGCGCTACGGCCTGACCGGCCCCAACGGCGCCGGCAAGTCGACGTTCATGAAGCTGCTCAGCGGCGAAATGGATCCGCAAAAAGGCACCGTGGTCCGCCCCCGCAAGCTCGGCGTCCTCAGCCAGGACCAGTTTGCCTTCGACGCCTTCACCGTGATCGACACCGTCATCATGGGCAACAAACGCCTCTGGGCCGCCATGCAGGAGCGCGACGCCATCTACGCCAAGCACGACATGACCGACGAAGACGGCATGAAGCTTGGCGAACTTGAAGGCATCGTCGGCGAAGAAGACGGATACTCCGCCGAGAGCGACGCGGCCATCCTGCTGCAAGGTCTCGACATCGATGAAGAGCTGCACAGCCGCAAAATGGGCGAACTCCAGGGCGGACAGAAAGTCCGCGTTCTTCTCGCCCAGGCCTTGTTCGGGCATCCGCAGGCCTTGCTGCTCGACGAGCCCACGAACCACCTCGATCTCGACTCAATCCACTGGCTGCAGGGATTCCTGAACGTCTACGACGGGATCGTGATCACCATCTCGCACGACCGTCACTTCCTGAACAGCATCTGCACCCACATCGCCGATATCGATTACCAGACCATCATCACCTATACCGGCACTTACGACGACATGGTTGTGGCCAAGACGCAGGTGCGCTCGCAGATCGAATCCCAGAACGCGCAGCGCGAGAAGAAGATCGCGCAGTTGAACGAATTCATCGCCCGGTTTGCCGCCGGCACACGGTCGAGCCAGGTGCAATCCCGTCGCAAGGAAGTTGAACGCCTGCAGGTCACAGAGCTGGCGAAGTCCAACATTGCTCGTCCCTACATCAAGTTCGAGCAGAAGCGTCCTTCGGGAAAGCACATCCTCGAAATCGAGCATCTCGACAAGTCCTATGCCGAGAACCATGTCCTTCGCAACTTCACCGCCAGCATCACCCGCGGCGAGAAGATCGCGCTCATGGGACGCAACGGGGCAGGGAAGACCACGCTGTTGAACGCCTTGCTCGCGAATTCTCCAACCACTCCCGAGTCCGAACTGCGCAAGACCAGCGGGTACGACGGTCCCTTCGTCGACTCCGGCAAAGTGACCTGGGGACACGAAGCCTCGATCGGCTATTTCGCCCAGGATCATCGTAGCCTGATCGAGACCGGCACCACCGCCATTGAATGGCTGCATCAGTGGGATCCCTCGGCCGTAACCGAAGAACTTCGCGGAGTGCTGGGCCAAATGCTCTTTGTCCGCGAGGAAGCAACCAAGTCCACCAACGTGCTCTCCGGCGGTGAAGCGGCGCGTCTGCTCTTCTGCAAGCTCATGCTGCAAAAGCCGAACGTGCTCATCCTCGACGAACCGACGAACCACCTCGATCTTGAGTCCATCAACGCTTTGAACATCGCCTTGCAGCGTTATCACGGAACGGTGCTGCTTGTGACCCACGATCATGATCTGATCGACGAAGTCGCCACCCGCGTCTGGCACTTCGAAAACGACCACAAGATCACCGACTTCAAGGGCACGTATGAGGAATACCAGGCAGCGGCCGTCGCGGTGTAGTCCGAGCAGCTTGCGAAGGACCGGTGTATGGACTATCGAAAACTGGCCGGAGCGGTGGCGACCCTACATCGCGAGTTTGTGATTGCCTGCCTACTCATTGCGCCAATGCGATCCCTACTTCACTGAACGTACCGAGTTGGGCGTATAGAGCACTGCCTGGCATCCGGAAGCGGGCGAGCACATCACGATTGCGCGACGTAACAGAACGGCCGAACTGTCAGGTGGAAACGGCATCTCGAATTTCGCCGCTTTGAGTGCTTCACTCATTCCTTTGAGCCTTTCCGATCCGCTCATGAGCAGCACATCTGTGATTCTGGATCCCGGCGTCATGAGCAGGAAGAACTCCGCCGTAGCTGTGCCGGACACCAGAGTCTTGAGCTTCACCGTTCGCATCTTGCTGAGTTCGTCGCCGGGCCAGTTAGCGCGGCCCTTCAAAAAGTCGTTGGTTGGCCGCTCGACTCCCAGATGCGAGAGATGGTCGCGAGCATCATCCCTGTCGGAACTATCTCCCTCAGGAGTTGCTACCGCTAACTGGTAGATATGAATCGCCTGGTCCGTCTTTTTCTCCCGTTCGTAAACCTGTCCAAGGTGGTCTGCCACATCCGCATTCTGGGTCAGAACCCATGCTGCACGAAGGTTGGCCTCGGCCTGCTCCAGGTGTCCCAAGCGGAACTCCACCCATCCAAGCGTATCCCAATAGGATCCGATGCTATTTGTAGTTGCCAGATCGTCGTTGCTTAGACCGGAGAGTTGGATGTCATGCGACCGCTTCTCTTCCAAAGAAACGGCGCGCTCGGCAAATTCTTGCGCCTTGGGCAAATCTACATTGGCATCTGCGAGTTCATACCCCACATTGTTGAGGTTCATAGCGTTCGCGTCTTTGTCGACCAAGCCTTGCAGGGCCGCCTCCCCTTTGTCGGCCTGACCGGCTTTGATGTATGCCGATCCCAAGCGAAACTGCTCTACGCCCGAGGTATCAAGCCTTGCTGCCGTCTCCAAAAAAGGCAGAGCATCGGCATAGTGTTTCTGCTGTACGAGGTACCATGCCACTGACGAGTTTGCCTGGAGATCTTCGGGAGCTACCTTCAGAATGTCTCTCCATGCCTGCAGCGCCGCATCGTTGCGTTTCAGAAAGCTGAGCGTCTCTGCGTACAGTTTGTGTGGCAAAACAGCGGTGTTATTCACGCTGGCTGCCTTTACGAGTGAATCCAGTGCGGCCTCATTTTGACGAACGGCAAGCTGGACCGCTGCCAATTCAAGCCAGGCGCGTGTGAACTTAGGATCAGAATCGACGGCCCGCTGAAATGCCTCCATCGCTTTCGAAGAGTCGAATCGCGCGGCAGACGCTCGTCCGTCCACCTCGGCCGCGTTTGCATCCGCCACCCCGCTGTCCGGAAGGTCGCGAACGGCGGCTGCATATCGGTTAAAAGGGCCGGCCGTAACTGGAACCGGGCTCGCCGCGGCGGAGGACGACGTCCGTACGTACTGGTCAACATCGTTTCGAACGTATTTAACGAAGTTGCGGTAGTCATCCAGTTCTGCCACCGGAACCTCATGCAGCTTCGAAATCATGCGCCGCTTCGCGCGAAGCGCGCCTCCCTCTAGTGAATACTTCGCGTGGTATTCCGCAAAGTCGTACTTCAAGTCGACATCGGGGGGAATTTGCGGCGTGTATCCTTTCGGCAATTCGACCTTGGAATCGGAGATTGTTTCACTTTGCGGTCCAATCCAGAGCGCCTCCTTGGTGTCATCACGGATCTGCGGCATGAGAAACGGGTGTCCGGGTACGGAAAATTGATGATTCGTCCAATCAGGAAAGTCTTTTCGGTTGTACGAATAGGAAAAATGGAAAGGGTCAGTCGTGACATCGGCAGCCCCTGCACTTACCTCACTGACCGTGCCCGAATACCCCAGGCCGTAGGAAATCTGCTGGACCAATTCCGGCCACTGCGACTGGGGAATGCGGCGAAACGCGGTCCGTAATAACACCTCTATATCTCCGCGGCTGGTGCCTTCAATGTGGGCGTCGAAAGATCCGTCGTCATTCAGTTTGCCTTCAATTTTGAAGCTCTGAACGTTTGCAAACGGCGGTTCAGTTGGCGTCTTGATCAACGTTGAGGCGTTCTCGCCTCTCATTACCAAGGCAGGTTTGTCGCGCAACGGGGCGAGCAAGAATCCGAGAGGTGCGACTTCGGGCGTCGTGTCGAGCCACAACGCGTCCTTCCCTTCCGGCATATACCCAATGATGTGATCAAATTGGCCCGGAGACGGGACATCGGGGTCCAAGGCGTGGGCAGTGCTGATCAATGCGGGGTAGAGCCTGATGCCCGAAGCCTGCAACAGAGCCGCTAGCAATGTGTGTTTGTCTTTACAATCGCCATAGTTGTTCGATAGAACGTCATCCGCGGCATGCGGTTGATAGCGGCCTATTCCGAACGCAATTCCGATGTAGCGGTATTTGGTGCTCACGAAGTTATAAAGAGCCTGGATTTTCTCGGCATCAGTGGTCATTCCAGCGGTTAGTTCGGCGGCCTTCGTTTTCACTGCCGGCGAAGGTGCCGCTCGGTCACTCTGCAATTTCCAATACCACGAACCAACTTCCTCCCAGGATTGAAAGCTGCTGAGTTCAACGTCTGGTGCCGATGCCAGGCCACGCGCCGCCGCAATTCTGCCCTTATCGTTCTCCGAGTTTTTCTCATTCTGCAACCTCGAGTAACTCCAGGAGAAACTTCTCACTCCATTCGCGGTTTCGATTTTCTGGGTTGCGCCAGGTCCCTTGAACTTAACTGGGCGATCGGCTGGAACGGTAATTTCCAGCCGTTCGTTCATCACGATTCCCGTTTTATGAAAGTTATACTCGAACCAGAATTGGCCAGGGATCAGCGCTTTGATAGGGTGCCAAAACACCTGGAATTCAAGCGTGTCCCCTTTCGCCAAGCCTTTGACCGCAATATGCTTCTCGCGAAGATCGCTGTAGAAGGGAGCGCTGCGAGTAATTTCCGAGTCGAGATCTTGAACGTTGTCTTCCGGAGTGGCAACGATCGTGTTATCTGGCTTTCGAACCCGTACGTAGCCGATTTCGACGGTTTCCGTTGCCGATTGATAGGGCAGACTCAGAATTCCCCATTGCTGGATTCCGGCATCACTGTTGACTCGAACCTGCGTAAGTTGTTCGTGGCTGCGTTTGCCGTCATTGTCGAAACTGATTTTTGTCTCTTGCAGTTCGATTATGGCGGCTTCCTCCGAATATTCCACTTTCGCATTCTGCGGATGCTTGGTTTGGGAGCGGCCGGCAATCACATACAAGAGAGTTGCGCCAAGTGCCAGGGAGAACGAGCGGGTTCTCATAATTGTGCCTGTATTTATCCCTTGGCGGGGCAAAAAACGCAAGGGCTTGCATTCGCTTCTTGAAAATCTGGCGAAAAACGCGAAGGGTTACCCACGCCTTACAGCGTGGGTTTGCGTTCGATCCGCCCTACTTCTGGTTCTCGCCCTCTTTGAACATGTACTTGATGGCAGGCTTGTAAATCATCAGATTGGGATCGCCATTCTCGCGGTTGACCTTGATGCAGTTGCGGTCGTACCACTCGATAATGCCGTGAACTTCTTCGCCATCCTGCAGCACAATCACCATCGGCGTCCGCGACTGCATCTGCTTCTGGTAATAAAAGTTCTCCGCGTTCGTCTGCTCCGGAGGCGCCGCCTTCTTTCCGCCCGGCGCTCCCATCGAACGCTCTCCCCGATCCGGACGTTCTCCGCGTTCCGGACGCTCGTGCCGCTCGGGACGCTCTCGTCGCTCCTGCATCGGCGCAGGCGACGAATGATGATTGCCATTATTTTCTATCCGCGGCAGCGTGGGACGAATCAGCTTGCGGTTTGCGAAGTTTTCCCTATCAGCGGATTCCCCGGCTGGCACGGGAGTCATAAGTGTGTCCTTCATTGTGGCGCTACCTCAGATACACGCATTCGTAGCTAACCAGTGGCGCTGGGACCCGATTGTATGAATCAACGAAGACGTGAGCTTTTCGATTACCGTACCATACCAATCTTTCTCTGACAATGCTTCCTTTGTGCCATACCGACAGTATGCCGATTCTTGCACACCCCTAGAATATCGATTCTCCCGTGACTCTTCGGCATCCTGGACTTGCCTTTATGCAGTCTTCGATAAGTCTGCCCCGCGCCGTTCGCGCCCAACTGCTGTAACCAATGCCACCAGACTCGCCACCAGCAGCACCGTCCACGCCAGCACTGGCGGATAGTGCCCTCCGTAACGGCTCTCCGTTACTTTCGCTTGAATCACTGCGTTGCGCGAAGCCATGAAATTCCCCAGTTGATACGCAAACCCGGGCAGCGTTCCTCGCACCGCCGCCGGGGACAACTCATTCAAGTGTGCCGGGATCACGCCCCACGCCCCCTGCACCATGAACTGCATCAGGAATCCGCCCAGCGCCAGCAGGGGCACAGTTTTCGAATAGGCCCACAACGGGATCACCGGAATCGCCAGCAGTGCCGCGATCACGATGGCGCGCCGCCGTCCGATTCGCTCCGATAACGATCCAAACAGGATTCCTCCCGCCAGTGCCCCCAAGTTGTACACAATCGCGATCAAGCTCACCGTCTTCGGCGTAAACCGCAAATTCTTCTGCAGGAATGTCGGATACAAATCCTGTGTCCCATGGCTGAATGAGTTGAAGGCAAACATCAGCACCACAAGAAAAATAAATATCCCGGCATGCGACAAAATATCTTGACCCAGTCCTCGTTCCGTATCGCGCTCGACCTTCCCCTGCAGCCATGCCGGAGATTCGTCCACCTTGCTTCGAATGTAGATGACTAAGAAGGCCGGCAACGCCCCGATGACAAACATCCCCCGCCATCCGATAACTGAAAACAAAGTTCCGTAGACCATCGCGGCGAACAGATACCCGACCACATATCCTTCCTGTAGCAGTCCCGAGAAGAATCCGCGCCCTTCGGCGGGCAATGTCTCAAAGGCCAGCGCCGCCCCCACGCCCCACTCACCGCCCATGGCGATTCCGAACAGCGCCCGCGTAATCAAAAATATTTTCAACGTCGGAGCGAACGCCGAAGCCAGCTCAAATACCGAGTACGCAATGATGTCGACCATCAACGTCGGACGCCGTCCAAATTTGTCCGCCATCATCCCAAACAAAAACGCGCCCACCGGACGCATCGCCAGCGTCCAGAAAATTCCCTCCGAAACTTCCGAGACTTTCGCGTGAAACTGCGTGGCCAGCGCGCTCACGCAAAAAATGAGGATGAAGAAATCGAATGCGTCCAGCGACCATCCCATGAAGCACGCGATAAACGTATTCCGCTGCACCGCCGTCAACCGCCGAAATCGCCCCATGATCTGCATGCCGTTCGATTTCCCCTATGAACCCCGTGTCCTCTGTGGTGAAAGCTCTTTCTTCACGGACTCCCAAGCCCAGCGGATGCTAGCATAGGCTGTTCAATCAACAATCAGAAATCAGCAATCAACAATCAAGCTGCCATGCCCGAACTCGATCTCCCGCAACGCCAGGCCACCGACACGCTGATGCTCACCGGCTTCTGGTATCGTGCCTTGCCCACCGACCGCGTCCATCGCAACCAGCTGCATAGAGCCACGCTGCTCGAGATTCCTCTCGTCATCGGCCGCGATCGTCAAGGACATCCCTTCGCCCTGCGCGATTCCTGCCCGCATCGCGGCATGCCGCTCCATTCCGGAAAATTCGATGGCGAAAACCTCGAATGCCCTTATCACGGATGGCAATTCGACGTTCACAACGGCCAGTGCCAGCTGATCCCGTCGCTCACATCGGATCAGACCATGAAAGTCGATCGAATTTACGCCGGAAGTTATCCCTGCGAAGAGCAGGATAATTTCATATGGGTCTACCTCCCCGATCCCGTCCCGCCGGGTGCCGGATTCACCAAGCCAGCCGAAGCTTGCGAGCCCGCTCCCACCATCGAGAAGTTTAGCGAGAAATACAACCTCGCCTACCTTCAGGCCGAAATGCCCGTCAGCATCGACCACGGCATCATCGGCCTT
The DNA here is from genome assembly GCA_963711365.1 of Terriglobia bacterium. Lineage (GTDB taxonomy): Bacteria > Acidobacteriota > Terriglobia > Terriglobales > Acidobacteriaceae > Sulfotelmatobacter. The sequence continues at coordinate 43,707 of CAVQDY010000005.1, forward strand.
ATGGACCCTGCCCACGGACCGTTCGTCCACCAAGCCTGGTGGTGGCGCACCCAGCACAGCATCCACGAGAAGAAGAAAAACTTCGAGCCCATTCCCAATGGCTTTCGCATGGCCGCGCACACGCCTAGCTCAAACTCCGCGCCCTACAAGCTTCTGCGCCTCTATGCCGATGCTGACTCGATCTCCACCACCATCGACTTCATCCTTCCCAACATCCGGACCGAAACCATTCGCGCGGGGAAATACTGGTTTTCCAGCCTGACCACGGTCACGCCGATTACGCGCAACCAATGCCGCATCGACGTAGTGGCCGCGTGGAATCTCTTCCGCTGGATCCCGTTCGTCCCTGATTTGTTGAAATTTGTTTTCGGAAAATTCGTCGAGCAGGACCGCCGCACCATGGAACTCCAGGCCGAAGGCCTGAAGCACAATCCGCATCTCATGCTGATCGATGATGCCGACCGTCCCGCCAAATGGTATTTCCAGCTGAAGGCCGCGCATCTCGAATCCAAACGCACCGGCCAGCCCATGAAGCACCCGATGCAAGGCCCCGTCACCCTGAAATGGAGGAGCTAGCCTGTATTAGCCTGGCTCCCTATCCCACCACAGAAGTTTAGAGGCACGGAGAAGACAAGAACCCAGATCTGGGTTCTCTCTGTGTCTCTGTGGTGAAAAGGGTTTTGTCACACTACAAGGCCAAGACGATTGGCAAGCTACTCGCTCACCAGCCAGTCCATGGCCTCTTCCCGCGTCTTGAATGGGGGAAGGTCGCGCTGCGAGAAGGTCTTGAAGTTTTCATAAAATACGTGCGGCAGGCTCTCGACTCCCACCCACGCGGACCGCTTCACATAAGGACGATCCAGCACCAGCACTTTCTTGATCTTGGTGGCCACCTCTTTATCGATCTTCGCGCCATTGACATCGGCCAGCGTCAGCACCGATCCCGGCGCATGCCTCGCAATTTGCGCCTGCACCTGGTCGAGCAGCAACAACATCTCTTTCCCCTGACAATGGCTGAAATCAATCAGAAAGATCGCCTGCCCTTTGTGCTTCAAAAATCGCAGCCGTTCTTTCACGTCCTCGTCCGACATCATGCCAGCAATCCCTCCACTATGCCGTATGCCCCGTCCAGCGCCGCATCCAGCGCAGACGCGTCTTTCCCTCCAGCTTCCGCCAGATCCGGACGCCCCCCGCCCTTGCCGCCCACTTTCTCCGCCACCTTACCCACAACTTTCCCGGCCTGCACGCGCGAAGTCAAATCTTTCGTCACGCCCACAATCAGCGCGACATTCCCATTCGATGCCGATCCCAGCACCACCACGCCCGACCCGATCTTGTCGCGCAATTGATCGACCAGCGTTCGCAACTGCGCCCGCTCCAGGTTGTCCACGCGGTGCGCCAGCACCTTCACGCCCTTGATCTCTTTAATCTTTTCGCCGACGTGGGCGGTTGACGACGAAGCCGACTTCATCCGCGCCGAATCGAGCTCGCGCCCCAGTCGCTTGATCTCCGCGTCTTTCTTTTCCAGTTCCGCCTTTAGCGCTTCTGCCGGCGAAAATGTAGCCTCTTCGCCGTGTGCACCATCACCTGCAGTGGGTGCCCCATCCTTTCGCGCCTTTTGCGAAAGGGTGGGAGAGACAAAACTGGACACCACGTTTTCCAACTCGTGATCTTTACGAAAGTGTTTCAGCGACCCTTCTCCAGTGATCGCCTCCACGCGCCGCACACCCGACGACACGCTGCCTTCCTTCAGAATCTTGATCAGCCCAATCTCGCCGGTTGCGCCCGTATGCGTGCCACCGCAAAGCTCCGTCGAGAAGTCTCCGATCTTGATCACCCGCACCTTGTCGCCGTATTTCTCGCCGAACAACGCCATCGCATGATATTCGTTCACCGCAACATCGATCGGTACGTTCTCGATGACATCCACCTTCCGGTTCCGCAGCACCTCTTTATTAATGATGTCTTCAATATCCTGCAGCTCCTCATCCGCCACCGCCGTGAAGTGCGAGAAATCAAATCGTAGATGGCCCGGCGACACCAGAGATCCCGCCTGCTTCACGTGCTTGCCTAGAACCTCGCGAAGCCCCGCATGCAACAAATGCGTCGCCGTATGATTCCGCATCGTAGCCTCGCGGAACTGATCATTAACGATTGCATCAACGTGGTTGCCTGGAATAAGCGGTCCCCTCGCGATCACCTTGTGGGCGCGGATACCTTGCACCGGAAAGTAGCAGCCGACCACGTCTGCAACCAAGGTCTGGTGGTCCTCGCCGAGGAATAGGCCCACGTCGCCAACCTGCCCTCCAGATTCTGCGTAGAACGGGGTCCGGTCGAGAATAACCTCGCCTTCTTCACCTGCTTTTATGCCTTGAACGCTGATGCCGTTTTGAAAAACGTACAATATCTTGCATCCCTTTGAGCGGAAAGCGCGATAGCCCTCAAACTCGGTCTTAGGCGCATTTATGAGCACGGGATTGGCGGTCTGCCTTGCCGCGCCTTTCCATGAAGCCCGAGCACGGCCCTTCTCTTCAGCTAGGGCCGACTCGAAGCCGTCCGCGTCGAACGGAATTCCCGAGTCACGGGCGAAATCTTCGATGAAATCCCTCGGTAGCCCGAACGTCTGAAAAATATCGAACGCCTGCCTTCCCGTGAGTTTCTTAGGGATTCTCTCGGCCTCTTGCCAGTCCCTTCTAAATAACTCTGACCGCTCTCTGCCAAAAAACCTCTCGATGTCCCGAAAAAGCAGTTCAAAGTCATTACCCGCATTGATCGCGTTCTTGAAAGCGTTTTGGACTCTTTCGTGGTGCTCAGGTCTTTCCTCGTCCAGTTCGTCCAAAAGGCTTGAAATCTTGTCCATTCGGGATCGATCTGCTTCCTGTTCCAACTGCGCCATACCGAAGCTCATGGTGTGCGCAAACCGCGTCTCCTCGGCATACACCGCTTTCGACACTCTCTCTGCCGTCTCATTCAACTCCGGATACGCATCGTTCATCAGATCGCGCACCGCGAACACCATCTGATAGAGAAACGGTTTCGTCTGCCCCAGCAGCCGTCCATGCGTAATCGCGCGCCGGATAATCTTCCGCAACACATACCCGCGCCCCTCATTCGAGGGCAGCACGCCATCGGAAATGAGAAACGTAGCCGCCCGCGAGTGATCCGCAATCACCCGCAACGATGCCGCCGACTTATGACTTGATTCTGTGGGGACAGCCGCCCCCGGCTGTCCGGCCGAGCGAAGCTCGGCTCTCTCCGTTCCCGTCAACTCCGCCGCCCGCTTGATCAGCGGCGTAAACAAATCCGTATCATAATTCGAAATCACTCCCTGCAGAGCCGCCGTCGTCCGCTCCAGCCCCATGCCGGTGTCAATCGACGGTTTGGGCAACGGCGTCAGTTTGCCCGACGCGTCGCGGTCAAACTGCATGAACACCAGATTCCAGATTTCTACATAGCGGCCACAATCACACGGGAAGGCACAGTCCGCATGTCCTTGATCGGACGCCGCCGCTCCCATGTCATAGTAAATTTCGCTGCACGGCCCGCACGGCCCGGTATCGCCCATCTGCCAGAAGTTGTCCTTCAGCCCCATCTCAAAGATGCGATCCTTGGGCACACCCTGCGCCGCCCACAGGTCATACGCCTCAGCGTCGCGCTGCAAGCCACCTTCCCCGTTAAAGACCGTGGCATACAACTTTTCTTTCGCAATCCCAAACCACGCCGGAGAAGTGATCAACTCCCACGCGTACGCAATCGCATCTTTCTTGAAATAATCTCCGAACGAAAAGTTTCCCAGCATCTCGAAAAACGTGTGATGCCGGTTGGTGAACCCGACGTTCTCCAGATCGTTATGCTTGCCGCCCGCCCGCACGCATTTCTGTGACGTTGTTGCCCGCACATAATCGCGCTTCTCCAGTCCCAGAAATACGTCTTTGAACTGGTTCATCCCCGCATTGGTGAACAGCAGCGTAGGATCATTAGCCGGGACGAGGGACGACGAGTGCACTTCCTTGTGTCCCTTTTGCACAAAGAAGTCCAGGAATTTTCGGCGAACTTCAGAGCCTGTCAGCATGAACTTTAATTTTAAACGAAACCGGAGAGGTGCTTCGTTTTCTGCCGCGCTTTGGGCGCGACAGTGTGGAATTTTGGCGGATGGATCTTTCCGAACTATCGCCCCAAAAATAAACCACAGAGTCAGGGATCACAGGATTTCCCCCGGGATCCTCTGTGCCCTCTGTGGTGAAAGCCGCTTCGCTTTACTTCACCGCGTCAGCCGTCTTGTCCGCACCTTTCTTCATGTCGTGCCCCATTCCCTTGATGCCCTTTTTCGTGGCGCTGCCGGTTTTGTCCGCGGCTTTTTTCGTATCCCTGCCCGCGGTCTTGGCGCCTTTTTCGGTATCTTTGGCCGCAGTCTTTGTGCCCTTTTCTGTGTCCTTGGCTGCGGTCTTGGTGGCGTGCCCCGTCTTCTTTGCGGCCATCTTCGTATCTTTACCTGCGGTGTTGGCCCCTTTTTCTGTATCCTTGCCGGCCGTCTTGGCCGCACTCTTCATTTCAGTGCCAGTCGACTTCTTTTCTGTGCTGTTGGCATCCTGACCAATAGCGAATGTTGTTGCCGAGATCAAAGCAAACACAACCATCACAGCCCACTTCATTTTCATGGGATTCCTCCTTGCTGATTGTTGAATAGTTGCAGCGTTAGCCTGAGTATGCTCCAGCGCCCCAGAGCGAATCAAATCGAAGTGTGATGTTGAACGCAAATCTCAAGGACGGACGTCATCCTGAGCGTAGCCGCTTTTCAGGCGGAGAGAAGGATCTCCAGAAATTCGCAAGCAGCAGCAGGTCAGACCTTACCGATTCTCTCGGTGTACTCGGCGTCGCTCTGCGCCGTTCATTGCTCTGTCTCCCCCTCCAGCGCCCCCAGCGTCTCCTCATCCACATCCCATTTCTTCAGAATCGCAAAGATCGTCTTCATCCGGAACCCCGCCCGAACCATCTGCCGAAAAATCCGCGCCGTCTCCTTCTGATCTTTCGGCTTCTTCAATCTCTTCTTGTGGAGATACTCGCGCGCCTGCTTCTCTTCGCTGACTCCCTCATACGCGGCATCGACTGCCTTCTCGATGACCGATCCGTGTACGCCCCGCGTCTTCAACTCGGTGATCACTCGTCCGCGCCCGAACTTCTGATTGTCCCGCCGCATCGAGGAGTAATATGCCGCGTACTGTGAATCGTTCAGATATCCTTGATCCTTCAATCGCCGGATCACCAACTCCACCAGCGTCTCCGCATACTCCGATTCCGGATCCTCGACCCGCGCCCGCATCAGCCGCTTCAATTCCGCAACCGTCCGCATCCGCCGCGCCAACGCTCCCACGGCATACTCGTACATCTCCTCTTCGGAATAGCTGCGCCGCTTCGGACGAGAGAATGCCATGCGCTAACGATAGCGCAATGAGTTGCGAGTGGCGAGTCCCGAGTTGCGAGCAAAAGCCCGCCGCAGTCGGCATTAACGGGATGATTCAGATGAGGCCAGCGCTCGCTTGAGTTTTCTGTCAGCTAGGAAAGCTGACAGGAAGAACGCAAGACCGAAAAACACCGACGCGCACAGGAGAAATGCTTCCCGTCCATTCATGTAAACGATATGCCCATGTGAGTTAAGGGCATAAACTCGTCCGGATGCTTCATCCACAGTCATCGGACGCGTCTGATCGTAGTAATCGGTCAGGCAGAAGAAACACGCCCAGGAGCAGCAGGATAGGACCACCATCACTCTGGAGAGCAGTTGCAAACGGGAGACAGATCACCATGCAGTGCTAGGTGAATTAGTCAACGACAACCAACGCGAAGTACTACCGACTCGCGACTCGCAACTCGGTACTCGGGACTATCTCCCCCCAAACCCTGCCGTCTGCATCGATTGCCGCGAAATATCCGCCGTCGACGCGATGCCAGCCATCCGCAGCTTGAAGTCGTCGGCATTCGAAGCGTTTTCCAGAGCCGTTTCGTAATTCACCAGCCCGGCCTGGAACAGATCCCACAAGGACTGATCAAACGTCTGCATTCCGTATTGCGAAGTTCCTGCCGCAATCGCGTCGCGGATCGATCGCGTCTTTTCCGGCACCAGCACGCACTCCCGGATGAACGCCGTATTGATCATCACTTCCACCGCGGGCACGCGGCCTTCGGCGTCGCAACGCCGTACCAGTCGTTGACTGACGATCGCTCGCAGCACCGCCGCCAACTGCATACGAATCTGCTTCTGCTCCGGCGGAGGAAAAATCGAGATCACGCGGTTGACGGTTTCCACCGCATCCAGCGTGTGCAATGTCGAGAACACCATGTGGCCGGTTTCAGCCGCGTGCAACGCCGTCTGAATCGTTTCCAGATCTCGCATTTCGCCCACCAGGATCACGTCTGGATCCTGACGCAACGAGGCTCGCAGCGCCGCTCCGAACGAAGGCGTATCCACGCCCACTTCGCGCTGGTTCACATATCCTTTTTTGTCGCGATGCAGAAATTCGATCGGGTCCTCAATGGTGACGATATGTTCCGCACGCGATGAGTTCACGCGATCCACCATCGCCGCCAGCGTCGTCGACTTACCGGAACCCGTCACGCCCGTCACCAGCACCAGCCCGCGAGGCATGTCGCAGATCTGTTCCACCACCTTGGGCAGGAACAACTCATCCAGCGCCCGGATCTTGGTCGGAATGACACGAAGCACCAGCCCTACGTTGCCGCGCTGCTGAAAAATGTTCACACGGAAGCGTCCCAGGCCGGCGACGCCGTACGCCATATCGATTTCCGTGGTCTCTTTGAATTTCTGTTTCTGCCGCGCCGACATCATGCTGAACGCCATATTCAGCATGTCTTCCGCGCTGATTCTGGGCTGATCGGTCAACGGCAACAGTTCTCCGTCGATGCGCAGGTGCGGATAGTTCCCCACCTTCAAATGCAAGTCGCTGGCTTTCCGTTCCGTCGCGATTCGTAGCAGATCATCAATATTCATGCGGAGATCTTCCCAACCGAAGCCTCGCTTCGAAGCTTCTCAACCTGGACGTTCTCCAGCATCATCGCCCGAATCGTCACCTTCCCCAAGATGACCTAAGTAATTGGCCAATTGCCCGCATTGTGACGGGATCAAGTGGGGACAGACGCCGGTTGCCCCGTCCTTGTCGCGCTTTCTGCGACAGGGCGGGCTGCGTCCCTCGGATCAAAATAAAAAGCCGCCCCATAAAGGGCGGCTCCCCAAAAACGCCGAACCGAACCTACGCCGCAGCCTCCGCCGGCACCGGCGGAACGAACGGCTCATCGTAGCTGCCGCCGTAAATCGATGGCACCTTCGATCCCATCGGACGCAGATACGTCGTCAACTCCCCGCGATGATGGATGCTGTGATTGTTCAGGAATGCCAGATACATCACCGCCGGCAGATTGAATACACCGAAAAATTCCACGGGCGTCATCAATTGCTCCGCCGACATCTCCGCGATACGAGCCAGCCCGCGCTTCATGTTCTCGTCATACCACGCCACCACTTCCGCCGACGTCTGCGGTTTGTGCTCCGGGGTTTCCATGCTGAACTTCATGTTGGCAACCCCATCCAGAAACTGGATGTCGCTGTTCGCGATGTGCCACGCCAGTTCTTTCGCGGTGCGCGCCTTCGGATCCGGACGATAGTCCGAACTCGCATCCGGCACGGCTGCGATCACCTTCTTCGTGCATTCTGCTTCGCGCGTAATGCCATCGAGCATCATCGCGCGATAGCCGAGGACAAACTCGGGACTCATGCCTTGCGACATAGTTGTTCTCCTTCTTAACGGACGTTATGTTTGTTTCCGGGCAGAGAAGCCAAAGGGGCGCCGGTCGTCTAGAAACGCCGCGCCCCTGGGACTCGAATTGACCCACGAATTATACGCCGACCGGCTGCTTGCTGCGCACCGGAACCGGAGTCAGCCAGCCATAGCGGTCGCTCTTCTCGCCGCGCACGATGGCGTAGAACTCCTTCTGCAACGCCTTCGTGATCGGACCCATGCCGCCGCCCTTGCCCACCTTGATCTTGTCGATCGAGCGGATCGGCGTCACCTCGGCGGCCGTGCCCGTGAAGAACACTTCATCGGCGATATATAGCATCTCGCGCGGAATCATCTGTTCCACGATCGGAATATTCTGGTCGCGCGCAATCTGCAGAATCGAGTCGCGCGTGATGCCCGGCAGCACCGAGTTGCCCAGCGGCGCCGTGATCAGCTTGTCGCGATGCACGATAAACAGGTTCTCGCCCGACCCTTCGCTGACGAATCCATTCTTGTCGAGCGCGATGCCTTCCACGTATCCGTTGGCCAGCGCTTCCATCTTGATGAGCTGCGAGTTCATGTAATTCGCGCCGGCCTTCGCCATCGCAGGAAGCGTGTTCGGAGCCAGCCGCGTCCACGACGAAACGCAGACGTCGACGCCTTCGCCGTCCCCGCTCAGATATTTGCCCCACGGATAATTGCAAATGTAGACCTCGACCGGGCAGTTCAGCGGATTCACGCCCGCATCGCCGTATCCACGCAGCACCACCGGCCGGATGTAGCACGGCCACGCCCCGTTATGCCCGACCGTCTCCAGCATCCCGCGGACCAGTTCGTCGCGCGTGAACCCCAGCTCCATGCGATAGACCTTGGCCGAATCGACCAGCCGCTGCATGTGCTCGACGGCGCGAAAAATGGCCGGTCCGCTGGGCAGTTCGTAGCAGCGAATGCCTTCGAAAACCGAAGAGCCGTAATGGACGACGTGCGACATCACGTGCAAAGTCGCGTCATCCCAGTCAATCAGTTTTCCGTTGTGCCAGATCTTGTCGGTCTTCTGGATGGGCATCGAAACTCCTGTCAGTTTGAAAGTAGCAACGAGGCGGAGCCATTCCTCCGGCAGGGGACAACTGAGGCGCGAACCCAACCCACGTTACAGACCATTATAGCCGAGCAGGTTTGGAGGTTCGGCTTCTCGCCGCGGACCTCAGACCTTGGACCTTGGACCTTCGACCTTGGACCGTGCACAAATGTGAAGTGACACATGCAGGTTCGTGTGGAGCGGGCGCTCCCGCCCGCTGCCGTTCGCGTTGTCATGCAGTCGAAGCATCCCTACCCGATCAACGTTGTTTTCTTTCGCCCCTTCGGGGCTTGTCCTCCTTTAGCTTTCTAGCCAGCGCTTGCGCGCTGTGCTGCATTCTTCCGCTCCTTTGGAGCTGCTGTTGCCTTGACGTTTGTTTTCACACTTACCGGCGGCTTGCGTTGCGGCCGCGCTGCTTCGGGATTCCCACCCTTCGAAGGGCGCGAAGGGTGGGGCAGCCTCTGTGCCTCGGCGATGGATGCGGTCGCTTCGCGACCGGGACAGCCGGGGGCGGCTGTCCCCACATGAGCAGAGCCAGCAGGGGTAATGACGGCCTGTGCGGCTTTTGCTTCCGCGGCGCGGCGTTCGTCATCACGAAGTGCGGCGGCTTGGCGTTCGGCGGCCTGACGGGCGAGTCCGCGTCCGCCCTCTTCCATGCGCTCCAAAAAGTGTGGGTCGCGCGGGTCCACCGGTTGGTACGGCACGGCCGCTACCGCCGGCAGGTATTCGTCGGCGGAGGCGGTGACTGCCACGCTCGCTTTGCTCGCTGGATGGGCCCTTCGGCTTCGCTCAGGGCAAGCGCGCCCGTCCCCACATGGTCCATCGTCTCCACATTGTCGGTTTGCGGGTCAGCGTATTCCGGGACCTCTCTCACCTTGGGATAAACGTCGCTGTCGAACCGCACGTTGCGCGCGTTTTTTACCGCGATGTGCAGGGCGCGCAAGATCAGTTCGGCGCGCTTGGCGTCGAGGGTGTTGCGCAGCAGGCCGTTGATGACCTCCATCAGCGAGGCCTGAATCGACTCCTGGCTTTCGATCAGCGCCATGGGATGCAGACGGGAGTGGGCCGGACGGCGCACGCCGCGGTGGGCGTGCTGGTGAAAGTAGCAGAACTGCTCTCCGCGGAGAGCCGGGGCTTGGCAGCGGACGCCGGTGACTTTTATATGAGTGCACGATTTTGGATTTGGCATAGAGATCCTGTTCATGATTTTTTGGTAGTTACGAGCTAAAATCTTGGCAGCATTGGAGTTAGGGAAATCGGAGATGACGGAATCGACGTAAAATCTTGTAAGGAAAGGACTTGCGAGTAAATTCTTGAGAACTAAGGACTTAATGCTGGCGCGGAGGGTGGTGAGGTCGTGGTCGGGAGGGCTCGGCAGTGGGGACCGAGGAGTGTGTGTTGCAGGGGAGATCCCCCCGCCCGCAGGTGAAGACGCGGGCGTTCGGGATGACGCCTTGGGGGAGGCGTGTGGATGGTCGGGGAATTTCTGTTTTGGGAGCGTCGGATTTACCGCCGAGGGCGCAGAGAGCGCCGAGGAGGACAGGGGAGCTGCGGTTGTTTCGGGGGGCGGTGTGGTCGCCTGAGGGCCGGACGGGGCTAGGTCGTCCGGCGCTACTGAGTCGTTGGGACTTTGGTCGGGCATAGTCCCAATTCTGAACGATGAGGTTCCTCAGTAAAGGTCAGATGTCACAAGAAAAAAATAAAGCTGTGGAAAAGTTTAAGTGCAGGGGATCGGGGAGTGATCGATCTATCTTCGGATACTCTCGCCCGTCCGCTATTTCCCAGATTTCCAGCTATGGAGTCAACTTGAAAATGGTACCGCAACCTTCCGAACAACCCGATCCGCCACCCTCGGCCGCTGTGCCGAACAGGTTGCCTTGGGAATCCCGGATGAGGCCGCCGAAGAGAAACATGCCGTCTGCGCCACCGGTGAAATTGTAGAGTACAGTTTCCTGGCCGGTCGGACTGATCTCGTAAATCATCCCACAGCCTTGGGAAGGCTGATTTTGGCACTGTCCGGTTCCACCGTAGGCAGTGGCGCCATAGATATTGCCATTGCGGTCCAATACGGGACCTGTCACGGGCTGGTCGCCATCGGGAGGGCCCTGGAAGCTGTAAAGAACTTTCTCCTTGCCACCTGGGTCGACTTTGAAGACGACCCCGCAGCCTGAAGACACAGCGTGGCAAGTGAGATCACCGCCGAAAAATGTTGTGCCATAAACGTATCCGTTGGAGTCCATTGTCAGCCCGTTGTTCGGAAATTCTCCCGCCGTTCCGGCGAAGTTGATCACTGTCGGCACAGTCGACTTACCTAAAGAAAATAGAGTGCCCAAATTTGAAGTTCCGCCGAAGGCGGTCGTGCCGAGGACTCCGATTTTGGCGGGCAAAAGGCTACCGGCGCCGGGCCACATTCCACCACTTCCGAGCCCGTCGAAGTTGAAGAGTACCTTTTCTTTGCCTGCGACCGTCCATTCAAAGGCGGTTCCTCCGTTGTAGAGTCCGCCAGTCACGGTTGTGCCGTACAAATTGCCCGCCCTGTCTTGAATTAGTCCGCTATTGGGCTCCATACCGTCAGATGAGTTGGCGCCGAAGTTGTGAAGCACCGTTTCGTTGCCGCTAGCGTCGAGTTTGAATAAGGTGCCATCGCTCGCCGTGCCGCCTTGTGAGGTTGTCCCGTATAGATTGCCCGCCGTATCACGAACGAGCGCACCCGGATAGGCGCCATCGTTCGGGCCGCCAGCAAAGCGGTAGAGCACGGAGTAGTTCCCCTCAGGGTCCAATTTGAAAATCGTCCCGTAACCTGCTCCGCCATAAGAGGTCGTCCCATACAAGTTGCCTGCTGAATCGAGGGTCAGAGCGGCTTGTGGATATTGCCCATCCGAACCATCGAACGCGTGGAGGACAGTCAATGTTTGAGAAAAAAGGGATGGATTAGCAAGTACAAAGAAAAATAACAACATCACCAATCGGTGAGTCGGATTAGCTTGACCGGATAGCGAAAGCATGTGAAGCCTCCGAAGTTAGCTTCGGTTGACAATCCGCGCTGAGAACGACTCATGGTAGGGGCATTGCGATGCCGAATCAAGGTTCTTGTATGCGTTTGGACTGCAATCCGACTTACGCGTGAAGGTCGAGTTCGACTGCATCGATCAAAGGTACGAGCCATGCCAGCAGGGCTTGATGGGCTGGATGCTGAAAATATGCGTTCAGGGAGGCCTCGTCCTTGAACAGCATGATGCCTCCGAAGGTGTAGCCCTTTCCTCGCGGAGAGATATTCGGTCCGACATGAGTTTGAAGGAGCCCGGGGATTACGCCCTGGAAGGCGCTGATATCTTTCCGGGCCCGATCCTTCTGAGCTTCCGTGGCCTCGGGCTTCCATTGAAACGCGAACACGTGAAAGACGCCCGCGGACTCGCTTTGTGCTCTGGCCAGCTGTGGGGATTGGAGAGGCAGGAGGGTGGCTCCGACAGCGGCACAAGCCTGTCGCAACACAGATCGGCGGTTTGAGTTTGCCATGGGGATTTCCTTTCCCAGAAAGGTAGATGTCCATTTCTCTGACAGGATGTCGATTTTAGCTCTTCGCGCCTTTCGAAGGGTGCAGATCCAGAAGGAAAAAAGTTTAAGCGCGGGTGTAGGGATGCTTCGACTGCGAACGGCAGCGGTCGAGAGTGCCCGCTCCACACAGCAAATCAAAAACCCCACTTCTGCCAAAATCGGGCAGAAATGGGGCACTCGGCATGTGCGCTGCACGCGAGATCCCTCCCTCCGCCTGAAAGGCGGCTGCGGTCGGGATGACGCCTTCCAAGACGGTAAGGATGCGGTCCTTCGACAGGCTCAGGATTTCGGCGCGCGGCTCGGACGCCGTGCAAACGCCTCAACTTCGAGTGAGCGGCGGACTTCGCTTCGCGCTGTCCGGCGCTTCGCTCTGCATGACAAACCGAACGGCAGCGGTTGAGAGCGCCCGCTCCACACGAACCTGCGGCCCAAAAAACTGGGCCGCCTGACAGCCGAGGCGGCTGTCACCACATAATTCTTGCCGCTGGAAACGAAATCCCCACCTCTGCCAAAACCGGGCAGAAATGGGGCACCCATCCAAGGTAGGGGCGGGGCAAAACTAAAGTTGAGCGGGTAGGGATGCTTCGACTGCGGGATGAATGGCGCTACGCGCCTCTCATCCCTGCGCTCAGCATGACAAGCATCAGTGAGCGGCCGGCGACGGGACCGGGCTCAGAGATGCCTGGACCGTGGCCGTGGGCAGTTCGTCGCCGCGGAAGTAGCGTGGATCTTTCGATCCTTCTTTCGAGTTTGCCGACTTCATTTCGGGCATGGCCGTAAACGGCTTGGAGTAGTCGTTGGCGGCGTTCCAGAACAAGAATCCGATGCCGCCTTTTTCGCGGGCGGTTTCCACCTGAATTTTTATGTATTCGGGTGAATAAGTTTTCGTGCGCCAGTGGAAGGCCTGCAGCCAGGGACGGATCACGACTCCGCTGCCCTTGGTGATCAACTCGAAGCGGTCCATGGATTCGCCGATGAAGTGCGCGGGCTCGTCCCCGGGATGCGGGATGTTGTCCATGCCGAAGAAGTGCGAAGGATAGATCATGGGCGAGAGCACGTCGCAGTAGCGGGCCATCTGCACGATGTCTTGCCCGGTATGCGAGAGGTCGACGGGACGCTGCCATGCCATTACGCCAAAGACATCGAGCGAGAGCAGGACGCCGGTGGGGTGAAGTTCGCCGTAAGCCTTTTTCAGGAATCCGGCGATGACGTCGGAGCGCTGGATGCCGTGGGTTTCGGGCTTCGGGCTTTGGGCTTTGAGCTTTGCATTCCTGGTTACGGCTTTGGGTTGCGATCCCTTGGACTGCGGTGGCGCTGCCGGCTCTCGTACGGTCCCTCCGTCGGCTTTCGCCGACGTCAGGATGACATCTTTGTTTGTGGCTTCCGCGTTGGTGACTTCCGCTGTCGGCTGTGGCTGATCTTTCTGGAAGACGAACTGGGCATCTTTCTGGTCGCCTTCGGCTGGAAAGCGGACATAGTCGAACTGGATTTCATCGACCCCGAGACCGGCTACATATTTGGCCAGAGCGATGTCGTAGTCCTGCACGATGGGGTTGGAAGGATCGGTCCAGACCAGCTTGCCGTTTTCACGCCACGCGGTGTGATTGGCGCGCGATTGGACGGCGAGTTCGGGATGTTTCACGACCAGGCGCTCGTCGCGGAAGATGGCGATGCGGGCGATGGCGTGCATGTTCTGGCTATGCAGGAAGTGCACGAGTTTGGGCACGTCGTGAATGTAAGCCGGGTGCTCGCCGAGCAGCGGGTGCTCGAAAGGAATGGTCACGCTGCCGTCGGAATCCTTGATGTCGAAGACGACGGCGTTGCCGCCGACTTCCCGCCAGTGCTTGATCACGCGGATGCCGTGATCGCTGCCCGCCATGTATCCGGTGAGGTAGATGGCGCGAACCTCGAAATCCCTGGCGATGGGGATGGTCTTTTCGGTGACCGGGCCGGGAATGATGCCGGGAATGATGATCTGCTCGTTGTTCTTAAGGATGTTGGACGCGTCGGATTTGTGATTGACGGCGCGGATGGCGTCGGCCAACTCGGAAGAGGTCAGATACGAAGTCTTGCTGAGATAGCGATGGGCGATGGTGGGGATCGCTTCTCCGCGTTTGGCGGTATAGATTTCGGTGCCCGGGGCCGCGATCAACGCGGGGGCCGGGGAAGACAGCTTGGCCGAGGTGACGCTGGCCGGTTGCAACTTGGCAGCGTTGGGCGAAGCAAGCGCCGGTTTGGCGAGCTTAGCGGTTTGCGCTGCGGCGAAGACTGATGCTGGAGTGCGGTGCGAGTACCCAGGCAGCGATGGCGAAAAGAAGACAGAGAATTCCCGTGGTGATGTGGACAGACGAGCGACGCAAGCGAACCTCCCCACGTACAAAGCGATAGTAGAAGCAGTTTGGAGTGCACGCTAGTTACGACTGGCGTAGGACGGTTGACTGTTTAAGCTCCCGGCAATGGAGGCGGCGGGGCTCGGACGGAGCCCGGTGGAGGGCCGGGATGCTTCGACTGCGCTTGTTCTTTGCGCATTTGGCAAAAGAACAGTTTTCGCTATGAAGGACTCGTTTTGGATTTGAAGGGAAAGCCCCACTCAAGCCAACACCGGGCTTGAATGGGGCACCCTCGTCTGCTGAGCTATGCCGCTCGGCGAGTTTGACCCTCTGCGCGGAGGCCTTTAAACTGAGGACTGTTCTCCGCCTATCTTGGATGAGTGATCCGCGGCCTTCGGGTGGCCGTCGTCATGGTCATGTGCGGGAGGGATTCCTGAGTCGTTTCTTCGGATTTGGACTGCGAATTTGGGTTGTGAGTGCGGTACTGGGGCTGCTGGCGCCATGGTGCGCGGCCGATAACAACGGTCCGATCACGCTCGACACCAACGAGACGCTGTTTGCCGTGCTGACGGCGATGAACGCGTGCGGGTACGACGCGGACCTGAACGGATCTGACGCGCAGCGGCTGAACATCCGGGCGGAAGTCACGAGAAACCTGCGAGGCTCGGGCGAAGGCGAAGCAGTATTGAAGTCGATGTGTGACTGGTACGTGGGAAATCGGGGAAGAGATCCGCAGCACGATCTTTCGCAATTTGTGTCGCTGGCGTTGTACCTGCAAGGGGCTCCGCACTTTATGCCGCGAGTGAAGGAGGACGATTTGCCTCCGGATGCGGAGCCGATCTCGGGCTTTGGGGCGCAGCTGGAGAAATTCTACGATAAGGCCGGACTGCATAACATCTGGGAAGAGCATCGCGCCAGCTATGCCGCGCTGGTGGCGCGTTATCACATACCGCTGGCGAAGATGGTATTCGATACCGACATCTATCTGAAGCTGCAGTCGGGCGGATACCTGGGGCGGACGTTCACGATTTATCTGGATTTCATGGGGGATCCGAACCAGGCGAATGCGCGGAACTATGGGTCGGATTATTACGTGGTGGTATTTCCGTCGCCGGACCCGAACGCGGTCGATCCGTTAAAGATGCCGCAGATCCGGCATACCTATTTGCATTACCTGCTGGATCCGATGGCGGAGAAGCATTTCACGGCGATCAAGCGGTTGGAACCGCTGCTGCAGTCGGTGAAGCGGGCGCCGCTGGAGGAGAGTTTCAAGTCGGATATTTCGTTGCTGGTGACGGAGTGCCTGATTCGAGCAATCGAGATCCGGACGACGGGCACCAAGCAGACCGCCGAGGCGATGCGGTTGCAGGCGGTGGACGATGCGGTGAAGCAGGGATACATCCTGACAAAATACTTTTATACGTCGATGGTGGCGTTTGAAAAGGATCCGGCTGGGCTGCGCGCGGCGTATTCGGACATGCTGTACGGGATCGATCTGAAGCAGCAGGAAAAGGCGGCGAACGAGATCCAGTACGCGAGTGTATCGGCGCCGGAACTGGTGCAACTGTCGCGGTTGGAAGACCGGCGGATGCTGGTCACGGCCGAGAAGCGGCTGGCGGCGGGGGATCCGAAGGGAGCGCAGGAACTGGCGCAGCAGGCGCTGGAGCGAAAGATCGGAGATGAAGGGCGGGCGCTGTTCATCCTGGCGCAGGTGGCGGTGGCGAACAAGAATCGGGATGGGGCGGCGGAGAATTTCCAGAAGGCGATTCAATCGACGAAAGATCCCAAGGTGGTGGCGTGGTCGCACGTATACCTGGGGCGAATTCTGGATATGAAAGAAGACCGGGAAGGCGCGATGAACGAGTACCGGGCGGCGCTGACGGCGGGAGCGGAATTGCCGGAGGTGAAGGCTGCGGCGGAACGCGGGCTGCAGGCGGCGTATGAGCCGCCGGCGAAGCCGCAGTGAGCGGCGAAGCTGAGGGCAGAAAAGCGACTGGCGAATTCCGGGCGCTACGATAGAATGCTCGGTTGCGGAAATCAAAATTCCAAATAAAGATGCGGGTTGGTCGAGGAGAACGCATGAAGCGCATAGCGATCATGATGGTAGTGCTAGGAGTGTGCGTTGGAAGTTACGGGCAGGCGAAACCGGCGGCGCAGAGCGGGGCGGCAGCAGGGCAGGCGGCGGCGACAACTCCTCCGGGGAAGCGCCCACCGCAGGCCAAGACGCAGCCGGAGTTTGAGGCATACAAGGCGGCGATTGCGTTAACGGACGCGGCGGCGCAGGAAAAAGCTGCGGATGAGTTCGCGGCGAAGTTTCCGGAAAGTGAATTGCGCGTGGTCCTGTACAAGGCGGCGATGCAGAAATATCAGGCAGCCAACAATGCCGACAAGATGCTGGAAATGGGGCGGAAGGCGTTGAGTTTCGATCCGGACGATCCGGAGGCGCTGGTGGGCGTGTCGCAGGTGCTGACGGAGCGGACGCGGGACGGCGACCTGGATAAGGACCAGAAGTTGGCGGAGGCAAAGAAGGATGCCGAGCGGGCGCTGGTGACGGTGGATACGGATGTACCGACGGCAGGGTTTCCGCCCGATAGGATCGACATGTTCAAGCGCTATACGCAGTCGGAGGCGTATGCGATTTTGGGTACGCAGGCATCGAACAGTGACAACTATGCCGAGGCGGAGACGGATCTGCGCAAATCGATTGACGCCTTTCCAGAGCAGGTCGATCCGGTCGCGGTATTGCGGTTGGCGATCGCGCTGGATAAACAAAACAAGACTCCGGAAGCTTTGAAGTATGCCAATCAGGCGGTGGATCTGACCAAGGATCATGCGGACACGGCCGTAGGCAAAGCGGCGCGGGCGGAGCAGGATCGTTTGAGGCAATTGAGCGGCGGCACGGCGCCGGGGCAGGCTACCGCCCCTCCGAAATAGCTCCTTTTTCAAAACGGCGGCAGGCGAGACTTGATCGCGGGGAGTTTACCGCGAGTGGCAGCCTCTTTTTCCTTAACCGCTTTAAATTTTTCCGAACGGCTTTATGAAGGAACGGGAAATCACGGCGTTAGAGGAAGGGCTGGGGTATCACTTCCGGCGGCGGGCGGTCATTGAGCAGGCAGTGACGCACAGTTCGCAGGCGCGGGAGATGGAAGCGCAGCAGGCGGGCGACAGCAAGTACAAGGTCAGCGACAACGAACAGCTGGAGTTTCTGGGGGATGCGGTGTTGGCGCTGGTGACGAGCGAGGAGCTTTTCCAGCGTTTTCCGCATTTTCGCGAAGGCGAACTTTCAAAACTGCGGGCGCATCTGGTCAGCGAACGGCATCTAATCCAAGTGGCGCAGCACCTGGAGCTGGGCCATTACCTGCGACTGGGGCGTGGCGAAGAGAAGAGTGGCGGACGCGGGAAGACGGCGCTGCTGGTTGACGCGCTGGAAGCGATCCTGGCGGCGATTTATCTGGATGGCGGGCTGGAAGTGGCGCGGGAGTTCGTGCTGCGCAATGTGATCGCTCCGGAACTGGAGCGCATGGAGCGCGGCGGGGGCACGCTGCCGATTACCGATTTCAAATCCGCGCTGCAGGAAGCGGTACAGAGTCTGGGCCTGCCACAGCCAGCGTATGTGCTGGTGGAAGAATCGGGTCCGGAACACAGCAAGACATTCACAGTGGAAGCGCGTTTAAACCCACGAGACAGCAAGCCGGCGGAGTTTGTGGGACGGGCGCAGGGGTCCACCAAGAAAACCGCCGAACAAGACGCGGCCCGACAAGTGCTGACGTATCTGGCGACGCGGTCGAAGATCGGGGAAACGAAGCCGGCGCGCTCGGCGCAGGCGGTCAATAAGTAGTCATCATGGATTCTCCAAACCAGCCCGCAGTATCGACCCCGGAACCCGCGGCTTTGCCGAATCCCATGGAGGCAGATGGCGTTGCGCGGGAACAAGGAGACATTGCGCAAGAGCATGTAGCGGCTCCGACTGGCCAGACAGTTGCTGCCCAGCGGCGGCGGGTCGTCACAAGTTTTGAGAGTGACCTGATCAGCTCGATCCAATCGCTGGCGGGAACGGTGGTGATCGCGATCTTCGTCATCACCTTCGTGGTGCAGGCATTCCAGATTCCTTCGGAATCGATGGAAAATACGCTGCTGGTCGGGGACTACCTGCTGGTGAACAAGCTCTGCTATGGAGGAAATGGGCTGGGCGATCATGTGATGCCGTATCAGAAGATCGCGCGCAAAGACATTATTGTGTTTCATTACCCGGTCGATCCGAAACAGCATTTCGTGAAGCGGGTGATTGGACTGCCGGGAGACCGGTTGAAGATGGTGAACAAGAAAGTGTTCATCAACGGCAAGCCGCTGGACGAGCCCTACGCACGATTTATTGAACCTCCGAATAATCTGTTCCGCGACGATTTTCCGCGGGTCGATATTCCGGCCTTCGGGCTGGAGGGTAAGTGGTGGCTGCAGATGAGAAAGCTGGTGGAGGATGGCGAGCTCATTGTGCCGGAGGGACATTATTTTGTGATGGGCGACAACCGCGACGACAGCCAGGACAGCCGCTACTGGGGATTTGTGCCGCGGGAGAATATTATCGGACGTCCGCTGGTGATTTACTGGTCGGTGAAGGATTGGGATCATAATTCGGAGTCGAGTTTCAGCGGGCGCTTGCAGCATCTGGCGTACGCGTTTACGCACATGTTTCAGATCACGCGGTGGAACCGGACACTTCGGCTGATACACTGAGGGTGGCCAGGGGCTAAAGCCCCTTGTTTTGGCAGACAAGACGCGGCCCTAAAGGGCCGCTCTTTCACATCGCGGACGGATGGAGCGTGGTCGCTCTTGCGCATCGCGGGAGGACGCGGTTCGAAGGGCGTCTTTGCACGGCTTTGCGGAATCGGCCATGGGTGACACAGGATCCGAGGACTTTGTTTGGGCTTGGTTGGTGTATCGATCGAAAAGGAAAGCATCGACCGTGGGAAAGAAAGAACTGGTGGTTGAAAAAGAGGCGGTGGACGAGAAGCCGAAGGAAACGACGGTCGAATTTCTCTCGTCGCTGGCCGCAGTGCTGGTGACCGGACTTTTTATTATCACGTTTGTAGTGCAGGCGTTCGAGATTCCGTCGAGTTCGATGGAGAACACGCTGCTGATCGGGGATCACGTGTTCGTGAACCGGATACAGTTCGCACCTCCGAGCAAATGGATCGGGCCGCTGCTTCCCTACCGCGATGTGCACTTCCGCGACATTGTGGTTTTCTTATCGCCTTCGACGCCCGGGCTGTACGTGGTGAAGCGGGTGATCGGAATTCCCGGGGACAGGATTCACCTGCGGGACGGCGTGGTCTACCGGAACGGCGTGGCACTGGATGAGCCGTATGTATTGCACGACCAGGACAGGCTGGATCCGTACCGGAACAATTTTCCGGCGATTCCGCCACCGCCGGACGATCCCAACATCTGGACGAATTGGGCGGTGGATCTGCCGAGTTACATACAAGGCGACGACATCGTGGTGCCGCCGAATCATTATTTCGCGATGGGCGATCATCGCGGGGTGAGTCTGGATAGCCGGTATTGGGGATTCATCCCTAAAGAGAATGTTATCGGGCGGCCGATGTTTATCTACTGGTCGTTCGAGACTCCGGACGATCAGTACACGAAGACGGCATGGAGCGACCGCATCCTATTCCTGGGCAAAGTGGTGCTGCACTTCTTCGACGAAACGCGCTGGAGACGCACCTTCAAGTTTGTCCGATGAGGCCCCTCGAATTCCGGGTAAGGTCGCGTTGAAACTCCTTTCTTCCAAGCGGCGGATGGCAGCAGTGGCAGCGGTGATTGTGCTGGTGCTGTTTGTGCTGCATCCGGGCGCTTCGCGTCTGAAATCGCGGATTATTGCGTCGATCAGTGCGGGTGTAGGGCGGCCCGTGGATCTGGGATCGGTTCATGTACGGTTGCTGCCGCGTCCGGGATTCGAATTAGAAAACCTGGTGGTATACGACGACCAGGCGTTCGGACCCGAGCCCATGCTGCGGGCGAGCGAGGTGACCGCCGATCTTCGATTGACGTCCCTGTTGCGGGGACGGATTGAAATTGCGCGACTCAATCTGACCGAGCCCAGCTTGAACCTGGTGCACGAGCCAGGCGGACGCTGGAATCTGGAAGCGCTGCTGGAACGCACGGCACACACTCCGCTCGCGCCAACCGGAAATACGAAATCTGCTCCGCGGCCGCGCTTTCCCTACATCGAAGGTTCCTCGGGACGAATTAATTTCAAGAGCGGGCCGGAAAAAAAGCCCTACGCATTTATCAATGCCGATTTTTCTTTGTGGCAGGAGTCGGAGAATTCGTGGGGCGTGCGGTTGAAGGCGCAGCCGCTGCGCACTGATCTGAACCTGAATGACGTGGGACAGCTGCGGGTGGATGGGACATGGCAACGTGCCGAAAGCTTCCAGGAGACGCCGCTGAAATTCAATGTGGAGTGGAGTCGCGCGCAACTGGGGCAAGTCACGAAATTTCTGTCGGGAAACGACAAGGGGTGGCGGGGAGAAATCGAGTTCGTTGCGGCTTTGAGCGGAAGTCCGGCGCAGTTGAAGTTTGCGAGCACGGCTGCGATCGACGATTTCCGGCGATACGACCTCACGAGCGGCAAAGCGTTGCGGCTGGCGGCGCACTGCGACGGCGAGTACAGCACGGAAGATCACGAATTCCATCAAGTGCTATGCGGGGCTCCGGTGGGAAACGGGCTTATCACGCTGGAAGGAGATATTGGCCTGCCCGGCAGTGGGCATTACGCGGTGACGGTGAAGGCAGAAAACATTCCGGCGAGTGCGGCCGTAGCGCTGGCGGAGCGCGCGAAAAAGAATTTGCCCGACGATGTTACGGCCGAAGGTACGCTGCGTGGGGAGTTGAACTTGCAGCAGGACGCGGGCTCGGGATTTCCGCCCCGGTTTGACGGACAGGGTGAGATCACGAATTTCCATTTGAGCTCGGCCACGACGAAAGGGGAGATTGGCCCGACGAGTGTTCCGTTTGTGATGAGCGCAGAAGCGGGACGGCGCGGGATTGGTGCGGGAAATAAGAGCGGATTTGCGGTGCTCGCGGGCGATCATATCGAAATCGGGCCGGTGGCGCTGAGCCCGGCACGTGGGGGAGCGAGCGCGCGGGCATGGATCAGTCGAAGCGGCTATGACATCACGATTGCCGGCGAGAGCGAGATCTCAAGAATGCTGCGGCTGGGACGCATGCTTGGCATTCCGGCAGCAGCAAGCAGTGCGGAAGGTTCGGCGGAACTCAACCTGCAGATTGCGGGAATGTGGAGCGGAACGCAGACCGCGGCGGGGATGGGCTTCACTGGTCCGCAGGTCAAGGGAACGGCAAAGTTGCGGAATGTTCACGTTACGCCTGCGGGCTTCAGCGATGCGCTGCAGATATCTTCGGCGGAGATGCAACTGCGAGCGGACGCGGTTCATGTGACGAAGCTGAGCGCGAAGGCCGCGGGGACGACGTGGAGTGGATCGCTGGAGTTGCCGAGGGGATGCGGGAATCTGGGCGCATGTGCCGTGAAGTTTATGTTGAACGCCGACGAGATCGCGGTCGGGCGCATGAACGAATGGGTGACGGGCGCGGGGAAGAAGCGTCCGTGGTATGACGTTTTGCAGGCAAGCGGGAAGACGGGAACATCTTTGCTGGGGAGATTAAAAGCTTCGGGGCATATCACAGCGAGTCGCTTCCTGGTGCACGGAGTGGCGGCAACGGCATTGTCGGCTGATGTAACGATGGATGCGGGAAAATTGCAGATCAAGAGTATGGGCGGCGAGATATTCGCCGGGAAGCATCAAGGCAAGTGGCTGGCGGATTTCAGCGTGAGTCCATCTGTGTGTAAGGGCAGCGGAGCGCTGACGGGGGTTTCGCTGGCGAAAGTCGCGAAGCAGATGGGCGATGACTGGATTGCAGGGACGGCAAGGAGCAGTTACGAAGTGACGGGTCCTTGCACGGGAGAGTTCTGGCAGTCGGCGGTGGGAACGCTGCAGGTGGATGTGAGAGACGGCGCATTGCCGCACGTGCTGCTGGGAACGGATACCGGAGTGACGATTACGCGACTCGACGGAGAGGCTCGGCTGCGGGAAGGAAAGATTGAGATCGGTTCTGCGAAGTTGGATTCGCCGAGTGGGACGTATGAGATCCGGGGAACGGCTTCGTTGAAGCGGGAACTCGACTTGCGGCTGACGCGCGCACCGGCGGAGGGCGCGAAATCCGGATATGAGATTACAGGGACGCTGGCAGCGCCGCGAGTGTCGTCACTGTCGAATGCAGAGCAGGCGCGGCTGAAGCCGCTGCCGCCGAAATAACCCTGTCAGGCGTGTAGCCCGAGATGAGATGAGGCGCTGAAGTAAAGTCAAAATCCCCACCCTGTCGCAAAAAGCGCGACAAGGGTGGGCATCCGTCCGAAATAATCAGGGCGTATAGCCCGGACCTCGCAGGACCTTCCCTGGTAAATTTCCCGTCATCTTTCCCTGATCGATGACTGGCACTCCATTGACCAGGACGTATTCCATTCCTTCCGACAACTGATTGGGATTGTCGAAGGTGGCGCGATCGTGAACGGTCGCGGGATCAAAGACAACTACGTCGGCCCACATGCCGGCTTTCAGGACGCCGCGATCGGTGAGGCGCATGCGCTGCGCGGGCAGAGCGGAGAATTTGCGGATCGCGTCCTCGAGACTGAGAGCTTTATCTTCGCGGACGTATTTGCTCAGGATGCGGGGAAACGTGCCATAGGCGCGGGGATGGGGATGCGCCTGGCCGAGAATGCCATCGGGCGAAGTGCCCTCGGAATCATTGTCGATGGAAACCCAGGGCTGCTGCAGGGCGAGGGTGACGTCGGGTTGCGACATGCCGAAGACGGCGACACCGGTGGAGGGATCCTGGATGAGGAAATCGCAGAGCGTGTCGATGGGATCTTTGCCCCAGAGCTTTGCAATTTCCGAAAGACGTTTGCCTTGAAGCGGCAGCAGTTTGGGATTCTGCACTGCGCCGATCATGATGGCATCGGGGCCGGGAATTTCTTGCCACTCGTTGTCCCAATCTCTCGACGGGGTAAGCATGTCTTTGCGGATGCGGGCGCGGGTCACCGGGTCTTTGAGACGCTCGACCAGCTTGGGCGTGCCGCCATCGTGCGCCCACGGTGGAATGAAGGCAGAGAAATCGTTGAACCAGGCCGTGTAGGCATAGGTGTCAGCAGTAACGTCGGCACCGGCGGCGCGGGCAGCGTTGATCTTGGAGACGACTTCCGGCATGCGTCCCCAATTGTTTTTGCCGGCGACTTTGATATGCCAGATCTCGACGGGGATGTGGGCCTCGCGGCCGATGCGCAGGGCTTCGTCGATGGCCTCGAGGACGGAGTCGCTCTCGTTGCGCATGTGAGTGGCGTAGATGCCGCCGAATTTAGAGGCTTCGCTGGCGAGCGCGATTAATTCCGGCGTCTTGGCGTAGGGGGCGGGCGCGTATTCGAGCGCGGTGGAAACGCCGACGGCGCCGTCTTTCATGGCGTCCCGCACCAGAGATCGCATTTGGTCGAGCTGATCGGGAGTAGGCTGCACGTCATTGTCGCCGAGAACGACGCGGCGTACCTGCGTGGCGCCGACATAGTCGGCCACGTTGATGCCAATTCCCTGCTTCTCGAGGCGCGCGAAATACTGGCGGAGTGTGCGCCAGTCGGGAGTGATCTTGTAGTGGTCGTAGCTGTCGCGGTCGGACTGAATGATGGCGTCATTCAGTGGAGCGATGGAGTTGCCTTCGCCAGTGATCTCCGAGGTGATGCCCTGATAGATCTTCGAGGGAAGCCGCGGGTCCACGAGGATCGTCATTTCAGACTGGCCCAGCATGTCGATGAAGCCGGGCGCGACGACTTTGCCCCCGGCGTCGATGGTGCGTTTGCGAGGGGCGGCAGAGAGGTTGCCGATGGCGGCGACTTTGCCGTCGCGGATGCCGATGTCTCCGGAATACCACGGGGAGCCGGTGCCGTCGATAATGTGGCCGTTGGTGATGACCGTGTCGAAGGGGGTGGGAGTCTGGGCGACGAGGGTGCAAGCGAAGATTGATGTCAACAAGAATGCGCAGAAGGACAGGATGCGTTGTTTCGAGTTTCTCGTCATTTCGATAACCTCTGGTAGTCCGAAGTGGTACCTCAGGCGCTAAAGCGCGAACACATTGTTGCGGGTTAGCGGCACGACTAAAGTCGTGCCCTTCCCAAATCTCTTGCGTCGTGCATTTCCCAAATCGCTTGCGTTACGACTGAAGTCGTACTTTTCAAAATCTTTCACGGTACGACAGAGCTCGTACACTTTCAAAGTTCATCTTTGCGTCACCACTTCGATCTTGGTCTTGCGAGTGCTGGTCGCTGCTGCGAGGGCTCCGACTGCAATCCAGGTGGCGAGCGCGATCCATTCATAGATCGTGAAGTGGCCGGGAATCGCGGGAATGACTTTCATCAGTCCCATGGCGATTCCGACCAGCAGGCCAAAACTCGCGACGAGCTTCTCGATCGACGATAGCGTAATGAGGTCGGGCCGCGAGCGTGCCAGCGCGAGGCAAGCGGCGCAGGCGGCGGACCATCCAAAGGCGCAGGCCACCGAGCCGACTTCAGTGATCGGAACAAGGATGGCGTCGCCAAGCAGCATGCAACCCGCGGTGGCGAGCCCGACGCAGAGGACGGCAACCGAAGGAGTCTGAAAACGGTCGTGGACTGCGGAGACACGGGAGTGGACCATCCCGCGGCGACCCAAAGCAAAGACGAGGCGGCTGGCGGCGATGAAATTTCCGTTGAAGCACTTCACCAGCGACAGCAAGGCGGCGGCGAGGATGATGTTGACGATCCATTTTCCGGCGAGGCCGTGCGAGCCGACTGCCTGCTGAAACGCCACGGCCGTCATGAACTTCTCGCCGGTCAGGCGGCGCCATGGGGCTACGAACGCGACTGCAGCCACAATGCTGGTGTAGAACAGGATGCCAATGACGATCGCCATCCAGATCGCGCGGAAGAATCCGTTGGCGCGGAATTCGGGGCCAGCTTCTTCTGCGGCCTTGCCGACGGATTCGAATCCGGTCATGAAGTAGGGGACGATCTGAACCACGAGGACAATCGAAATCAGCGAGGTGTGAGTGAACAGCGGCGGAAAATTCGCTGGAGAGCCGCGGCTTACGCCGAGAGCAACGAAGACGACGAACAGTATGAGCGTGCCGAAGGTGGTCCAGTTCTGGAAGGTCGCGCTGAGGCGGACGCCGCGATAGTTGAGGACGGTGAGCAACGCGGTGAGAGCGAGTCCGACGATCAAGTGCGGGAGATAGACGGGACGGCCGGCGATCCGATAAAGCACGATGGTGTCGAGACTGGGGAAGATGTACGCGGCGATGCGGCCGACGGCGACGGCTTCCCAAGGGCAGACGATGAAGTAGGCGAGGGTCATCATCCATCCGGTGGCGAAGCTGACGGAGCGAGGGAAGACCGCGGAGGTGTAGGCGATCTCGCCGGCTGCGTCAGGCATGGCAACGACGAGTTTGCCGTAGACCCAACCGATGGGAAGAAGAAGAGCGCCGCCGATGGCGAATCCGAGGACAGTGCCGAGTGCGCCGCCGCGAAGCAGCCAGTCGTCCATGATGACGAGCCAGCCGACGCCGACCATGGTGCCCCATCCCAGAGTGAAGTAGTCAGTGGCGCGCAGTTTGCGGGCGAGAGTAGTCACGGGTTCGGCGACGAGTGTTTGAGGGGCGGCGCGAATTATAAAGCATTGTTGAGCTTTCAGCTTTCAGGCTTTCGGCTTTCAGCTTTGAGCTTCGAGCTTTAGCTTGGACCTTCGCTTTCCCGCTTCCGGCTTCCGGCTTCCGCTTCGGCTTCACGCTTGCCGAGAACCTGGCGGCGCCCGGCGGACAGCCGAGGGCGGCTGTCCTGACATTTCGGGCTTTTTGCATGTTAGTATCGAGTCCAGCCCTGCATGACATTTCTACGTTCGATTGGCTCAGGCACGACTGCGCGGTTCGCAGTGTCTGTGGTCCCGGGGCCTCCTAAAAAATGAACGTCTCGTCGAAAACCCGCAAGCGCGTGCTCAGTGGCATGCGCTCGACTGGAAGGCTGCACCTGGGAAACTATGTGGGCGCGCTGCAGAACTGGGTGCGCATGCAGGATGAGTATGAGTGCTTTTTTATGGTCGCCGATTGGCATGCGCTGACGACCGACTACGCGGACACGTCGAAGATCAAAGAGAATTCGATCGAGGTGGTGCTGGACTGGCTGGCGGCGGGGATCGATCCGGAGAAGTCGGTGGTGTTTATTCAGTCGCATGTGCCGGCACATGCGGAATTGCATTTGCTGTTTTCGATGATCACGCCGCTGGGATGGCTGGAGCGGGTTCCGACGTACAAAGAGCAGCGGGACAATATTAAGGACAAAGATCTGGGCACGTATGGATTTCTGGGATATCCCGTGCTGCAAGCGGCGGACATTCTGGTCTACAAAGGTGATGCGGTGCCGGTGGGTGAAGATCAGGTAGCACACGTTGAGTTGACGCGGGAGATTGCGCGGAGATTTAACAGCTTCTATCACTCAATCGAGGTCGTCGATACGACGCGGCTGTCCGGGGAACAAAGGGACTGGCTAGCGAAGGAAGCGACGTCAAGCCTTTAGGGGCGCTGACAACGTCTTTTACTACGGAGTGTTTCCTGAGCCGCAAGCGCTGCTGACTCCGGCGGCGAAATTGCCGGGGACCGATGGGCGGAAGATGTCGAAGTCGTACGGGAACACCATCATGCTGACCGATCCGGAGCCGGTGGTGCGGCAGAAGTTGAAGACGATGGTAACGGATCCGGCGCGGGTGCGGAGATCGGACCCGGGGAATCCGGATGTGTGTCCGGTGGGCGATCTGCACAAAATATTCAGCAGCAAAGAAACGTTGGCCAAGGTGTATGAAGGCTGCCGGTCGGCTTCGATCGGGTGCATCGAGTGCAAAGGATGGGCGGCGGATGCGCTGGTGCAGTTGCTGAATCCGATGCAGGAGCGGCGGCGAAAATTCGAGGAGAATCCGCGGCTGGCGTGGGATATTCTGGAGGCGGGTACGGAGCGGGCGCGGAAGACCGCCGGAGAAACGATGAAGGATGTGCGCGCGGCGATGGGAATGTCGCTGGAGTATGAGGGGAACACGTAGAGTTAAAATTCCCATCCTGTCGCAAAGAGCGCGACAAGGATGGGGCAACCGTTGGGGTTATGAGGGGAAGTAGAATCAAAATCCCCACTTCTCGCGCAAACGGCGCGCGAGAAATGGGGCACCCGGCGATGGGAATGTCGCTGGAGTATTAGGGAAACACGTTAAGTCAACATCCCCACCCTACGAAAAGCGCGTAGGGTGGGGCACCCTTGGGGTCTGATGACAGAAGAAGTAAAACTCGTGGCTGACAATTCGAACGCCGTGCCAGCAGGCATCGTTGCTAACAAACTGGCAAAGGATGCGACGAAGAAAGAAGAGAGCGACTTCCCGTTTTCGGTCGCGGTCAGCGACGTCTATGAAGGGCCGCTGGACCTGCTGCTCGACCTGATCCGCAAGCAGGATATCGATATCTATGACATTCCGATCGCGAAGATTACGGCGCAGTATCTGGCGTACGTGGAGAAGATTCGCGAACTGGATGTGAACGTCGCGGCCGAATTCATTTACATGGCCGCAGTGCTGATTCACATCAAATCGAAGATGCTGCTGCCGCGCGATCCGATGGCCGCGGCAGAGGAAGCGGAAGATCCGCGGACGGAGTTGGTGAACCGGCTGCTGGAGCATGAAAAGTTCAAGTCAGCGGCGCAGATGTTGCTGCAGAAACAGCAGATCGAAGACGCGGTGCTGACGAATCCTTCGCTGAAGGAGTTTATGGAAGCGGAGGGAACGGAGCCGGAACTTGCGGCGGACGTGATCGACCTGGTGAAGACGTTCCAGCAGATTTTAGAGCGGGTGCGGACGCGTCCGGTGCTGGATGTCGATGAAGAAACGGTGACGGTGGGGCAGATGATTGATTATCTGCACCGGCGGCTGTCGCTCGAAGATCGGCCGATCCGGTTGAAGCAGGTTTTGATGCGCGTCGAGTCGCGACAAGCGCTGGTGTGCATGTTCCTGGCGCTGCTGGAACTGGTGCGATTGCAGGCAATTCAGGTGCGGCAAGAGAAGTTGTTTGGAGAGATTGCGGTCCGCAAACACATCCATTTTGAACAGGTGATGAATGAGCGGGCGGCAGTGAGGGACGACTGGAAATAAAAACCAGGGGTCAGGGGGCAGGGACCAGAGATCAGGGACCAACTGCGATCCGACTAGCCCCTAGGCGCTAACCCCTAAACCACTATGTCTTTAAAAGCTCAACTCGAAGCAATCATTTACGCGGCGGAGACGCCGATCACACTGGAGCAGATGACGGCGCTGGTGAAGGAATCCGTTGTCGGCGAAGGAGTGTCGGACGAGGCGGAGATCAAATCGCGCGTGCGGTCATGCCTGGTGGAACTGGTCGGCGAGTACGGATCGCCGGATCATGGCATTGAGATTCGCGAGGTGGCCGGCGGATATCGCATGTCGACCAAGCCGGAGCAGCACGAAGTGGTGCGGGCATTCGCCAAGAGCCTCAAACCGCCGATCCGGCTATCGCTGCCGGCGCTGGAGACTCTGGCGGTGATCGCTTACAAGCAGCCGGTGACGGTGCCGGAGATCAACGACATTCGCGGAGTGGATTCGGGCGGCGTGATTGGAACGCTGCTCGACCGGAAACTGATCACGACTGCAGGGCGCAAGCAAGTGATTGGGCGTCCCATTCTTTATAAGACGACGAAAGAATTTCTGATGCGGTTTGGGCTGAAGGATGTGAACGAGTTGCCCAGCATGGAGGAATTTGAAAAGCTGGTGGCCGAGTCGTTTCAGGCGGAATTGATTCCGGCAGAAAGTTTGGCGCCGGCTCAGGAAGCGAGCGCGTCTGTTGCATCGGAGGAAGTGGTGCAGTCGGAGCCTTCCAAGGAAAATGTGCATGAAGCGGAGAAGGCGGGCTAGCGGGTATCGCTCAGCGGCTAAAGCCGCGTTGATTTTGGGGCATTAGCGGCGCGGCTTGAAGCCGCTTCGAAGCAGATTCACAGCCTGCTGACAACCGCAGCGTCTAAAGGCCACCTTGATTCTGCACTAATACGGCACCGCTGAAGCGATGCCATGATACGAAGCATCGTTTGCCAGCGGTTAACGCGGCCCGAAAGGGCTCGATCTTTCACGATGAAAACGTGCACGATTGTAAACTGCACGGTCGGCAAATATGGCGCTTGAACGGCTGCAAAAAATAATCGCGGCGGCGGGTATCGCTTCCCGGCGAAAAGCCGAGGAACTGATCACGTCCGGGCACGTGCAGGTGAACGGGACCGTGATCACGGAACTCGGGAGCAAAGCTGATCCTGATGTGGACCACGTCCGGGTCAATGGGAAGCTTTTGCAGGGCGAACAGCGGCATACCTATCTGCTTCTGAATAAGCCCAAGGGGTATGTGACGACGGTGAGCGATCCGGAGAAGCGGCCGACGGTGATGGATCTGATGCGCGGCGTGAAGGGGCGCGTCTATCCGGTGGGAAGGCTCGATTACGCCAGCGAGGGATTGCTGCTGATGACCAACGACGGCGATCTGGCGCACCGGCTGATGAAGGCCGCGTCGCACGTGGCGAAAACCTATCTGGTGAAAGTGGCGGGGAGTCCGAAAGAAGAGGCGATCGCGAAATTGCGGGCCGGAGTTTCGATCGCGACGGACGATGGCAAGCGGGTGAGAACGGGAGCGGCCGCGGTGAAGGTGATCAAGCAAGCGGCGAACCCGTGGTACGAGATTACGCTGATCGAGGGCAGGAACCGCCAGATCCGGCGCATGTTCGAAGCAGTGGGACATCATGTGGAGAAGATCAAGCGGGTAAAATATGGTCCGCTGACGCTCGATGTTCCGCCGGGAGAATTCCGGTCGCTGACTCTGAAAGAGATCGAGCGGCTGAAATCCGCAATTCGAGGCGGCCAGAAAAAGCCTCATTAATGGCGCGGCAGGCATGAGCCGATTCTTTGATCTCGTTTCCCGACAGGTGCGCGAAATGGGCGGCTACGCGCAGAGCCCGCCACCGGGGCGGGTCAACGGCCAGCGGCAAGTGGTCCGGCTGGATTCCAACGAAAATCCATTTGGCCCATCGCCCAAAGCGGTGGAAGCGATGCGCCGGGCGCTGGCTTTAAGCAACGCGTATCCGGATGATGACTGTACGGAACTGCGCCGGAAACTGGCGGGCCTGCACGAAATTCCGCCGGAGCAAGTGCTGGTTACCGCAGGCTCAACCGGAATGCTCTCCCTGCTCTGCCAGACCCTGCTTGGCCCAGGATTGAATGCGGTGACCAGCGAACGGTCGTTCATTGTCTACGGCATGGCAGTACACGCGGCCGGGGCGCAAGTGGTAACGGTGCCAGCGCCAGACGATGGCCTCGACCTGGACGCGATGCTGGGGGCGATCAATGAGGACACGCGCCTGGTTTTCGTAGCGAATCCGAATAATCCGACAGGAACGCTACACGATGCGGCGGCCATCGATAAATTTCTGAACGAAGCGCCGGGGCATGTTGTCATTGTTCTGGACGAGGCCTATTACGAATTTGCGGCGGATTTTGCGGCGCGGCGGAAGGTCGAATATTCGCGAGCGCTGGAGTACGTGAAGCAGGGAGCGAGCGTGGTCGTGCTGCGTACATTTTCGAAGGTGCACGGACTCGCCGGCCTGCGAATCGGCTACGGGTTGGGACCGGCGGAGCTGCTGAGCTACTGCACGCGCATGCGCAGCACCTTTTCGGTTTCGTCGATGGCGCAAGCAGCGGCGTTCGCTGCGCTCGATGACAGAACGCATGTGGCGCATACGATCGCGAACAATTCGGAGCAGGCGCAAATTCTGGGAGTGGCGCTGTCGGAGATGGGATTCCGCGTGGTGCCGACCTGGGCGAATTTTCTGTACTGCGACTTGGGAAGAGAGGCGGGCGAGGTTGCGGAAAAGCTGCGCGGCCAGGGGATCGGCGTGCGTCCGCTGGGCGGGTGGGGCGCGCCGAGCTGTTTGCGAGTAAGTATCGGGACGGCAGCGCAGAATCGTGCGTTGTTGCAGGCGTTGGGAAAAGTCTTGAGTGCGACCACGCAATCGGATTAAGACGGGGGCTTGAAGCCCCCGTGGTCGCGTTTGCGGATCGTGGAAGACCCCATAAGCGCTTCTGAACCTCGAACGCCTCACCATCCCTAACTTAGAATCGGCAACGCTCGAATCCGCTTTTTCGTCGCGGCATAAATCGCGTTACACAGCGCCGGAGCGACCGGCGGCACCGACGGCTCGCCGATCCCGGTTGGCGCCTCTGCACTTGGCACTGCATACACTTCGACGGTCGGCGTCTCCTCCATCCGCAGCGGCGGATAGTCGTCGAAATTTCCCTGCACCACACGGCCCTTGTCGATCGTGATCTTGGCCCGCAGCGCATTCGCCAGCCCGTACACGATCCCACCCTGAATCTGCTGCTCCAGAATGCTCGGATTCACGACTTGCCCGCAGTCGACCACAGCCACCACGCGATGCACGCGCGGCTCGTTGTTCTCCATGCTGATCTCGACTACTTCCGCCATGTACGAAGCGAAGCATCCGAAGCACGCCACGCCGCGATATCGCCCAGCCGGCAGCGGCTTGTCCCATCCAGCTTTTTCACCCGCCAACTGCAGCACACCGCGCATGCGAGGAGTATGCCAAGTCGTCGTAAAGTAGGGCAGGTCCTGATCCTTGGACAGAATCTGCAAACGGTACTTGAGCGGATCTTTTCCCGCCGCAACCGCCAGTTCATCGACAAAGCTTTCCAGCGCAAACGCCGCTTGCAGCGCATACACGGAGCGCATCCAGCCCAGCGGCACCGGCGTCTCCGTCATCACGTACTCAATCAGGTAATTGGGAATTCCGTAGACCGGGCCGGCTTCATCCGGCAGATCCGGATCTACGCCGTTCGGCACGGGCTGACCCTTTTGCCCGCTGATTGACGGAGCGATGATGCGATGGGTCAAACCCACCGGATATCCCGAGCCATCGAGCATTGCCGATAGCTGATGAATACTCGCCGGACGATAGGTCGAAAATCGCATATCGTCTTCGCGCGTCCAGATCACTTTCACCGGCGCCTGGATCGCTTTCGATACCAGCGCGGCCTCGACCGCATAATCGTGCTCCAGTCGCCGTCCGAACCCACCGCCCATCAAAGTGACATTGACCTTCACTTGATCGGGATCCAGTCCAATCGCGGTCGCGACCGAATCCCGGCAATCCTGCGGCACCTGCGTCGGAATCCACATCTCGCACTTCGATCCCTGATAACTTGCCGTGCAATTACCCGGTTCCATCGGCGCGTGCGCCATGAAGGGCAACATATATTCGGCGGAGACATGTCGCCCGGAAGCCTTCGCCGGCTCGCCCAGCGAATACATGTTTGCGCCCTTCTTCGAGGCCGCTTGCTTCATCGCCGCCATGACCGCGGCCGTGTTCAGGTCTTTGTTCGGACCTTCATTCCAATTCACATTCAGCACGCGCCGCCCTTCCATCGCACCCCAAACGCTATCCGCCACAACCGCGACCGCCGAGTCGCCGATCTTGCCCACATAACTCACGCCCGCAACCTTTTTCGAATCTTTATCGTCGTAGCTCGCAACCTTTCCGCCAATAATCGGGCAGCGCCCGAGCACCGCATACTTCATTCCGGGCATGCGGAAGTCGATGCCGTACACGGCCTCGCCCTTTACCTTTGCCGGAGAATCCACGCGCGCCAGGCGCTGTCCGACAATCTTGTAATCTTTGCTCTGCTTCAGCGGAACATCGCTCGGAATGGGCAGCGTCGAAGCTTTGCCGACCAGATCGCCATAACTCAAACTGCGATTGGAAGCAGCATGTTTGATGTGTCCGCTCTCGGCGGTGCATCCCGACCGCGGTATGCCCCACGTCAGCGCCGCCGCCGAAATCAGCATCTCGCGCGCCGTCGCTCCTGCCTTCCGCATCGGATCCCAGGTTGTCCGGATGCTTGCGCTTCCGCCCGTCGTCTGATCGCCAAATAGCGTGCTCGCTCCCGCCTGTTCAATCTCAATCTGCTTCCAGTCCGCTTCCAGTTCTTCGGCCAGAATCATCGGCAGAGCTGTGCGCACGCCCTGTCCCATCTCCGAGCGAGCCACGACAATCGTGATTTTATTGTCAGGAGCAATCCGCAGATACGCGTTCGGCGAGAACGATTCTTTCCCCGATGCACCCTTATGCGGCAAATAGAAACCGATCACCAGCCCAGCGCCGGCCGCGACGCCTGCGCCCACGAATTCACGGCGCGAGAGCGGACTCATCGCGCACCTCCGTTGCCGGCGGCCCGATGAATCGCCTTGCGAATTCTCTCATAGGTGCCGCAGCGGCACAGGTTGCCGTTCATGGCCTGCGTGATCTGCTCGTCCGTGGGATTCGGCGTTTTTGCCAGCAACTCCGCGGCCTGCATGATCTGTCCCGTCTGGCAGTAGCCGCATTGCGGAACTTCTTCCGCGATCCACGCCTCCTGCAGCACGTGCAGTCCATTTGCGCTGAGGCCTTCAATCGTAGTCACGCTCTTGCCGGCTACTTGCGACACGGGAGTCGAGCACGATCGAATAGCCTTGCCGTCGACGTGCACGGTGCAGGCGCCGCACAGCCCTGCTCCGCAGCCGAACTTCGTTCCGGTTAATTCGAGTGTGTCGCGAAGGACCCAAAGAAGAGGTGTTTCAGGAGAGACGGTAACTTTCTTTTCACTTCCATTCACGCGAAGTGTGATGTCGGCCATGTTTACCCTGGGGATGTGGGTTTGAAAGCTGCCAACATGGTACTCAAGTCAAGCCAAAAGGGAAATGGTTGGATGTGTGGCTGCAGATCAGAAGGTGTGCGCGAGGCCGTTATCGCAGCACCTTCGCCAAGCTAGTAAGAGGAATCGGCTGTTGATCAGCTCTTGAATTCAGGTCAAAGAGGGGCGCTTCAGAAGCGCGTCGACAGGACCAAAGAATAAGAATGGCCGTCTTTCGGCAAAGGCTAAAAGCTAAGAGCTGAAAGCTAAAAGCTAAAAGTTGAAAGCTGAAAGCTAAAAGCTAAAAGCTCGCCCTACTTCAATTCCGCCAACTTCTGCGTGGCCATCTGTCCGGCTTCATTGCCGGGATTTTCTTTCTTGATCTGCTCGTAAATTCGCTTCGCATCGAGCGGCTGGTTCGAATTCTGGTACAGCTCGGCGAGCTGCAACTGCGCCGTGACCTTGCTTACCGCCGTTGTGGGCTTGTTGATCAGTTCCTGATACAGAGCGGCGGCATCTTTCGGACGGTTCGTATCTCCATAGAGCGACGCGAGGGCATCCTTCGACAGCGACGCAACTTGGCGATTCCCGGCCGTCTCTACCGCTTTGAAATCTTTCTCGGCTGTCGTATAGTCGCCCAAACTCACCGAGGTCACGCCCAGAAAGTAGTGCGCCATGTCGGAAGTCCGGGTATGTGGATACTTGTCTACAATCGCCTGAAACTGTTTCTTGGCCGCTTGTGCGCGCTCGTTCGCCGAGGTGAATGTCGGAAAATCGGGCTGCTCGGGCTGGCCCGCCGGTCGCAACTGCGTATCCATTGTGCGCACCGCGATCGCGAGATCGAAGCTCGCCTTCTCGTCCTGGGCGTTCAAGTAGTACCAGCCGCCGATTACGCCACCCACAAGAATCACGGCGACAATTACGGAAATAATCAGAGTTTGGCGATGCTCCACCGTCCAATCGGCGGTTTTCTCGGCTGCCCCGATGGTCACACGGCTAAATGCATCCTGCTTCAGTTGATGGCGGGTTTCTGCGCGCACGGACTTCCCTTCTGGTATGAACGATGGCTGGACAAACTAAAAGTCTATCAGGGCCAAAATACCGCGTCAAAACATGCGCCGCTGGAAGTCCGACTATACGGGCGGCTCCACCTGTCGTTAATAGGGGAAACTTCAATAGGGGAAACTTCGAAGAGCGGCTTCGTAGTACAGATAGGCTCGCGCTAAGCCATAGCAAATCAGCACAAGAACAAAAGTTGCCGCTGTTGCCGGTATAAATCGCGCCGGTGTTTTCATCGGCTTGGGGGACTTTAGTCGCATCACCAGTAGCTATTACGAGCACTTGGCGCTGCGCACAGCTCCCTTTTTCCTTCTGAGGTTTCGCTATTGGCGTATTCCTCCGCGGCGGGATAGAGATCGCAAACTGTCTTGCATCCTGAACGTGACGTAAGGCAGTTCCACCGGAATTCATGTGCGGACCGTGTTTCTTGGTCTGTCGCATCAGGAGTCATATTGACACTAGCGTCTTCCCCTCCACCGTCCTGCTTCTCCATCCCTATCAGGCGGCTCCATCCCACCAGGTAGTGATTCGCGTCGTGGGGCCAGGAAACGCCCCACCGAGTTACATAGCTGTCGATTTCAGACGGTGGTATCGTCTGCTCTAGGGCCCAGCCGCCGTTCAACCATTCATGGCTGCCCTCGACCATCGCTGTGCCCACGACGAGCTTCACCCGTTTGTCTTTGAATCCTACGCGCCCGTACACATTCCACCGTCGCAGGCCAATTGCTCTTCTCAGCCGGGGATTGAGGTTACCCACAACCGCTCTGGTTATACGATAGAACATGCTGGTGTTAGCGGGATTGACATAGTAGTAGTAGATGCCTGAAGGGCCGATATCAACCATGTATTCATAGTCGGTCTTATCGGAGTATGTGTAGGGTTCTAGGAAGCGTCGCCAGGTTCCATATCGTTCCAGGATCGGAAGCACCTGAGCTTCGCTATCGCCGATCTTTACATCCCCCAGTTCTCTCATCATGTGCTCTGCTCGAGCGGCTTCGTAGTACAGATAGGCTCGTGCTAAGCCATAGCAAATCAGCACAAGAACAAGAGTTGCCGCTGTTGCCAGTACAAATCGCGCCGGTGTCTTTTTCATTGGCTTGGGGGACCTGCACGTCCCGCACAGTTACCAATATGGGTTTGGGCGCGGCGATGAGCACATGTCCATAGTATGGGTTTGCGTGCTGAAAAGCCTCGCATATTGTGTCTCGCCCGGTACGAAGTCACAGATGGTCTGGCATCCGGAACGTGAAGAAAAACACTGCAAGTTGAACCTCGATGCAGACCGCTTTTCCTCTTCGGTTGCAGAAGGAGTGATCCACGTCTCAGCTGATTCGCCTCCGCCGTCGATTGTGTTGAACTCCAGTCGTCGCCATCCAACCAGGTAACGATTCATCTGCGGCCACGGAATGCGGGGCTGCGTCACAAGCTGCTCGATCTCGTGATCAGGTATCGTCTCGTAAAGGTACCAACTTCCGCCCAACCACTCATTTCGTCCTTCGACGATTGCTTGAGTGGTGACAGCCACCACCTGTTGTTGCCTAACGCTTACAATCCCAATCAAGCTCCACCTACGGAGGCCGATCGCCTTTCTGTGACTTGGCGCAATGGTAGTGGATGCGTTGCCTATTATCCTGTCAAACTTACTTAACGGTTTGTCGAGCTTGAAATTCCAAAAGCGCCAGGGATCGACCTGAACTACATACTGATGGTCAGGCTTTTCATACATTCCTTTCAGGATCTCCTGGTCGCGCCGATACCCCTCGTACTTTTGCGATACCGAACGAGCCACGTCCTCACTATCGCCTACCTTGATTGTCTCCAGGTCGTTGAGCATCTGGTCAGCCCTTGCAACCTCGTGAGCCAAAAACGTTCGAGCGAGCCCATAACAAATCAGGACGAGGGCAAGAAGAGCCACGGCAACTTGAAACAAACGTAGCAAAGTTCTCATCATTGAGTACCGTTCGGCTGAATCGGACTGCAACCCGTGACACAGGATACCGGATTACTGAAGTTAGGATTGTCCTGAACGATCGTATCTGCATTCGCCGAATCAGTTGCCGTCTGGTCCCAAGCACCATACCAAGTGTCGTAATTGTTAGACTTCAGAGGCCAGAAGACCTGGACTTGACCACGGTCCACGGCGAAAAGCGCGTTGACCGAGTAACTCGGCCCTCCACCCGAACTCATGTGATCGGTGAGGAATCCCGAATCATGGTTGTCGGGGTCGTTTGGATCTGGGTCTGGGGAAAAACACCTTCCCGCAGGAGTCTGCCAATCGCAAATGTGGGCGGAAGAGCTCGTAGAATTCTGTTCCACTAAGACTATTTTGGATTGTGCGCTGCTACCGACCTGATTCAGATACGCCCCCTGGAGATTAAATAGTTCATACTTTACATTCCTCTGCACAGCGGGGCCGTTAACACTCTGCCATTCGGTGTTTGGAGCTAGAACACAGTTGTTATTCTTCCTGTGGCAGAAAGGTGGCTGACTCTGTCGCTGAGAGTTTCCATTGCTCTGCGGATACGCTGATTGAGCGAGAAGCGTTGAGATTCCATTGGAGCCGTTGGGACTCCAGAGTGCAGCTACTGCCCCAGACGCTGCGGAGAGCCATGTGCTCAAGTCGAACGGCACCGCACCTGACGGCAACGATGACGCAGCGGGGGTGCCTGTTCCAGGTAACCGCCGTGCCTGCCGATTCGTATTGGATGTGCCGCTTGAATTAAGGCTGAAGACGCCGGTGTTGGAATCGTTCACGGTAACCCCACCCCCGGCAGTGGCTTCAACTATAGACAATGTGTCACCCGCTGCCGCTTGATAGGTCCAGTTCGGTGCGCCTGACGTGACGTTAAACGACGCAATCTGGCTGACCTGGGTCGGCGTGCCGTTGACGGTGGCCGTCGTCGTGCCGCTCGCGAAGGCAACGCCATTTTCACCAAGCACAAGCGTCGGCGACACGAAAGGAGTCACACTCTGCGGGCTGAAAGGCAAGCTGTAAGGCGTGCCCACGACGTAGTTCGTCACATCGGCGGCTTGATAGGGGAACGGCAGTACTGAGTGGGACGGCGAAACTGTCCATGTAGCCAATACTCCCCCATTGCCGTCAGGAATTATCGGTCCCGGCAGCAAGGCTTGATCCTGAGTCGTGGCTGGGTTGGCCTGACTTCCACCTTACGAGACACTCCCAGCACTTTTTTCACGGAATCCGCTACCTGTACAGCGTCCTTTGCCCTCTCTACCGCGAATAAAGCCTGAACCCTACATGCTTCACCGAGCCTTCGAAGAGTGTGCCTGTGTAGCCCGGGGTCTGGATTCACAGGCAAGGCGCACAATCAAATCATGTGAGGATCGTCGCACTCTACTTGCGGTCCGCCGGATTCGGTTGGAACCACGCAACTCCACCGAACGGGCTGTGGCTGGAGAAGTCCGGAAGTGGCGGCAGGTATCCGCTCTGAGCGTCGGAAGTCTCCCGCATCCAGTGCGGATCGTATTTGTCTCGCTGTCCGACCTCGGACCAGCGGCATGCTAAGTGTCCAGTCTCCGATTGCCAAGAGGTTTTCATGACACCTGCCTCCGATGCCCGCCTCTATTCTACCTCATTGTTTGCGCGCCAGAGCGTGTGAACAATCCGCGTGGGGACGGACACTCCTCTCCTCCAAGCTTTTAAGTTCTTAGTTTGCATTCCGCAGCTTTTCGACGCCATCGCGGATCACGGCAATCAGTTCTCCTGCAATCTCCGCCGATTTGTCGACGTCGTTCGTCGCCAGCAGCCGTTGGGTGAGGTTCGCGATTTCTTTTTCGAGGTTCCGGGCGCGCATCTTTGAGTAAGATTCTTATCGGAAAACATTGTTAGGGTAGCCGAATGTAGCACGCGCCTGTCGAGTGCGATCATAAGGATGATCCTGTAGTACATCGGTGCCGTTAGTGATGGGCACCAGAATCGGATCTCCAGGTTGGTTACGTGCCATTTCAAATGGGAGCATCAGTGATGCGAAAAATCCGCTATCTCGTGGCATCCAGCCTCGATGGCTTTATCGCCGGACCGAACGGCGAAGCTGGCTGGATTGAAGCCGACGCCGATGTCGATTTCGCTGCAATCTGGGCACAATTCGACACTTTGATCATGGGCCGTCGAACCTTTGAAGCGGCGATCCCCCGGCTGGGCGAAAAAGCGTTCGCAGGCGTGACCACCGTCGTTTTTTCCCGAACCATGAAACAGAACGATCACCCGCGAGCGACCATCATTTCGAAATTAACCAGTGACTGGGTGCACGCGCTCAAGAATCAGAGCGGGAAAGACATCTGGTTGATGGGAGGCAGCCAGATCTTCCGCTCATTTCTGGATGCGGGCTATGTCGATACCATTGAGGTTTCGATGATCCCCGTCTTATTGGGCGCCGGCATTCCACTGCTTCCTCCGCCGTACCATCCAACCAAACTACGATTGTCCGAAAGCAAGATCTACCGCTCGGGAAGGGTAGCACTGGCCTATGAAGTCCGGCATTAAGTTCCGGACGGGGCGAACACCTTGTCTTTAACCGTAACTCGTTACCAAGGTAAATTGACCCTGGTTACCCTCGGTGAAACCATCGCGCTAGCGCGCCCCGGAAATACCTTATGGTTTAGCCGTCCGGAGGGTTCGCCCTACTGGAGATGCTCATGCGGACCTCGCCCCGTCTGTTCCTTCTGCTCTTTATTCTTCCGTTTGCCCTGACCCTGAGCCTCGCTCAGGAACAGAACAAGGAAATCAAAATTGGATTTTCGATCGAAAATCTGAAGGGCGAGCGCTGGCAGACCGATCTCGATGAATTTCAGGCGCGCGCCCATGAACTCGGAGGTGCCGTCGTCACCCGCTCTGCCGACGGCGACGATGACATCCAGTTCCGCCAAGTCAAGGAGTTGCTCGAGAGCGGCATCGAAGTCCTCGTTTTTCTGCCCCACGATACCAGCAAGGCCGCGCGCATTGTTGAAGCCGCGCACGCCAGGCACGTCCCGGTAGTGTCCTACGATCGGCTGGCCAGTGCGCCCGTCGATCTCTACGTCGGATTCGACCTTTTCTCCGTCGGTATGCAACAAGCTCAAAGTCTGATCGATCACGCGCCCAAAGGAGATTACTTTCTGCTCGGCGGCTCCACGCTCGATAGCAACTCCAAAGTTGTGCGCGCCGGACAAATGAAAGTGCTGCAGCCCTATGTGGATCGCGGCGACATCCGCATCTTCGCCGACGCCTGGGTGCCGGAGTGGAGTGCCACCAAAGCCTACATGCTGGCCGCGAAAGAACTGCAGAAACGCAACGCGCCTCCCGCGGCCATCGTCGCTTCCAATGACGCGATTGCCGGCGGCGCCATCCAGGCCCTCGAAGACCGTGGTTGGTCCGGCAAAGTGTTCGTGTCCGGGCAGGACGCCGATCTCGCGGCCATCGAGCGTATTTTCGAGGGCAGCCAACTCATGACCGTCTACAAGCCCGTGGGCAGCGAAGCCCGCACCGCCGCGGAAGCCGCCGTCAAACTCGCCCGGCACCAGGATGTTGAGTCTTCTTCGTCCGTGCCGAACGGAACCCTGACGACCAGGGCGATCCTGCTCACGCCTGTTTGCGTTACCGAAGAGAATGCCAAGCAGACCGTGTTCAAAGACGGATTTCAGAAGCTCGAAGTCGTCAAGCAGGGATTGTCAAAAGACAAGCAGGCATTGCTGGAAAAGCAATAGCGGAATTCCGCATAACTCCTGCCAGCGCGATAGTTGTTAATTGTGGCAAGCGATCGAATCAGCCGCCGCTAAGCCGCCACGAATCGAGCCGTTCCTGCGCACACATTCGCTTCCTAT